>NZ_AP027340.1:285000-960070 GCF_055394245.1 Sphingobium sp. TomTYG73 | reverse complement strand
CGTTGCCTCTCCGTCATTTGTCGGGTTATCGATCCTTGCCCGGCTCAGGAACATTGCCTGACTTTAGTCGCAAAGCAACGGAAAGGTGAGGCGGTTCACAGGCAAGTGCCTAACAGTAGCATACTTGCAGAGGCGACGCTGTCCGCGACAATCAGGTGCTTATGCAATTTGTCGCTGCGGAACCGCAGCCAATATTCGAGAGGAGTATGCCAGTGGCCCTGAGGGGATGTGGAAAGTGAACGCTCTCAGCTACGTCCGGGGTAGAATGGATCCCCCGCTGCTGGATTTGACGATAGGACAGGCTCTGGCGGACGCTGCCGCGCGGTGGGGTGATCGCGATGCGTTGGTTTCGGCGGAACAGAATATCCGCTGGACCTATGACGATCTACTTGCTCTTGCCGATAAGCTGGCTGCCGGTCTCTTGAAACTCGGCTTGCAGCCTGGGGATCGTATCGGCATCTGGTCGCCTAACTGCGCGGAGTGGACCTTGACGCAGTTCGCAGCCGCCCGAGCCGGTTTGATCCTGGTAACGATAAACCCCGCCTATCGATTGTCGGAAGTCGAATATACGATCAACAATGTCGGTCTGCGGGCATTGGTGGCAGCCGAACGGTTCAAGACCAGTGCCTATGCCGATATGATCGAGACGCTGGCTCCGGAGCTGCCCGGCTGCGTACCGGGGCAATTGGAAGCAAAGCGGCTGCCGACGCTCAAAGCGGCCATCCTTATCAGTAAACAGCCGCGTCCGGGCTGGCTGCGGTTTGACGACCTGCTATCGTCGGCTCCGTCTCTGGATCATCTGCGTTCAATCGAGCCGCAAATTCGGGCGGAGGACGCGGTGAACATTCAGTTCACCAGCGGCACTACAGGTTTGCCGAAGGGCGCTACGCTCAGCCATCGTGGCATCCTTAACAATGGCTATTTTGTCGGCAGCGCCATGGGCCTGACCCCCGGCGACCGCATTTGCATACCTGTGCCGCTGTACCATTGTTTCGGGATGGTCATGGGCAACCTTGCCGCCATCACGCATGGATCGGCCATGATCTATCCGTCGAGCGCGTTCGATCCTGCGGCGGTGCTGCGTACGGTCGCGGAGGAACGCTGTACCGCCCTATATGGCGTTCCGACGATGTTCATTGCGGTCCTGGCGCGGCTCGAGACGGATGCGACCGATACGTCCTCTTTGCGCACCGGGTGCATGGCCGGGGCGCTCTGTCCGGAGCCATTGATGCGGGACGTTGTGGATCGCCTCAATATGCGAAATGTGACGATCGCCTATGGGATGACGGAGACCAGTCCTGTCAGTTTCCAGACCGTGCCCGGAGATTCGATTGAGCGTCGAACCACCACCATCGGCCAGGTCCAACCGCACCTCGAATGCAAGATCGTCGATGCCGACGGCGCGATCGTCCCGCGCGGGACGCCGGGAGAATTATGTACGAGAGGCTATTCCGTCATGATGGGATATTGGAACGATCCCGTACAAACGGCGGCAGCCGTTGATTCAGACGGATGGATGCACAGCGGCGATCTGGCCGTCCTGGACGACGCTGGCTATGGGAGCATCGTCGGCCGGATAAAGGACATGATCATTCGTGGGGGGGAGAATATATATCCCCGTGAGATCGAGGATTTTCTGCGGATGCACCCCGCCGTCGAGGATGTCTCCGTCGTGGGCGTGCCGGACGATCATATGGGGGAGGAAGTCTGTGCGTGGATAACATTGCGCGCCGACGAAAAACTGGCCGAAGATGAGGTCAGGGCATTTTGTGTGAACCAGATATCCCACTATAAAATACCCCGGTTCATACGGATCGTTGACGCGTTTCCGACAACGGTGACAGGAAAGGTGCAGAAGTATCTGATCCGTCAGGCGATGGTGGAGGAATTTGAGGGGCAAAGCTAAAGGCGCGAAGCCGCTTTGATCCTTGTCCTGCGCTGAAATCGGCGGCAGCGTTGCAATGAGCCCTCGTCACAGGATCGAGGGCTCATTGGCGTGTTGAAAAAAGGAAGCTTCAAAGCTTCTGGTTCAACTCCGGCACAACCTTGAACAGGTCGCCCACCAGACCGATGTCGGCGACCTGGAAGATCGGCGCATCCTCGTCCTTGTTGATGGCGATGATGGTCTTGCTGTCCTTCATGCCTGCCAGATGCTGGATCGCGCCAGAAATACCAACCGCGATATAGACTTCCGGTGCGACGATCTTGCCGGTCTGCCCAACCTGATAGTCATTCGGCACATAGCCCGCATCGACGGCCGCACGCGAAGCACCCACCGCCGCGCCCAGCTTGTCGGCCAGCGGATAGATGACTTCCTCGAACGTCGGCCCGTCCTTCAGCGCCCGGCCACCCGACACGATGATCTTGGCGGAAGTCAGCTCCGGACGCTCCTGCTTGGCGATCTCAGCACCGACAAAGCTCGACAGACCCTTGTCGCCGGTCGAAGCAACGGCTTCCACCGCGCCGGAACCGCCCTCACGATCCGCCTTCTCAAAAGCGGTACCACGAACAGTGATGACCTTCTTCGCATCCTTCGACTTGACCGTCGCGATGGCATTGCCCGCATAGATCGGGCGCGTGAACGTATCCTCGCTCTCGACCGACAGGATGTCGCTGATCTGCATCACGTCCAGCAGAGCCGCGACGCGCGGCGCGATATTCTTGCCGTTGCTGGTGGCAGGCGCGACGAAGGCGTCATGGCTGCCCATCAGTTCAACGACCAGCGGCGCGACATTCTCTGCCAGCGCGTGACCGAAAGCCGCGTCATCGGCGACATGGACCTTGCCCACGCCAGCGATCTTCGCAGCAGCTTCACCCACGCCACCGACGCCAGCGCCAGCGACCAGCAGATGCACTTCACCCAGCTTCGCAGCAGCGGTGACGGCGGAAAGGGTCGCGTCCTTCACGGCGCCGCCCTCATGTTCAACCCATACCAGAGTCTTCATAATCTCGATCCTCTATCCCCGTTCGCCCTGAGCCTGTCGAAGGGTCTTTCTTCTCTTCAAAGAAGGAAGCAGGCTTCGACTGGCTCAGCCCGAACGGGCTTGGAATGATGGTCAGGCGGCGACGCCCAAAGCTTTCAGCTTCGCGACCAGTTCATCGACATCGGCCACCTTGACGCCAGCCGAACGCTTGGCAGGCTCGGTGACCTTCAGCGTCTCCAGACGGGCGCTGATGTCCACGCCATAGTCAGCAGGCGTCTTGGCCGCGAGGGGCTTGCTCTTCGCCTTCATGATGTTGGGCAGCGAAGCATAGCGCGGCTCATTGAGACGCAGGTCGGTGGTGACGATCGCAGGGACGTTGAGCTTCACCGTCTCCAGGCCGCCATCGACTTCGCGGGTCACGCTGACCTTGTCGCCCTCAACCTCGACCTTCGATGCGAAGGTGCCCTGCGGCAGGTTCAAGAGCGCGGCGAGCATCTGGCCGGTCTGGTTGCTGTCATCATCGATCGCCTGCTTGCCCAGGATGATCAGGCCAGCGCCTTCCTCTTCCTGCACCTTGGCGAGCAGCTTGGCGACGCCCAGCGGTTCGACTTCGTCATCCGTCTGGATCAGGATCGCGCGATCCGCGCCCATGGCAAGCGCTGTACGCAGCGTCTCTTGCGCCTTCGCAACGCCGATCGACACCGCCACGACCTCGGTCGCCACGCCCTTTTCCTTCAGGCGGATGGCTTCCTCAACCGCGATCTCGTCGAACGGATTCATGCTCATCTTGACGTTCGCCAGATCAACGCCCGTCCCATCCGCCTTCACACGCGGCTTCACATTATAGTCAATGACCCGCTTCACGGGCACAAGGATCTTCATGCATCCCTCCATAAGTATGCAAGCATACGGTCATATATAACACGAATATCCGGTCGTAAAGCCGACTGTATCGAATAAGACCCTTGCGTAACGTAATCTAGCGAACTAAATGAGTCTTCGGCTGAATATGGCCGTCACGGTGAGCGACGGCAGGCGGCAGGGTGCCGCGTCCTTGAGCAGGTGAGGTGAATGACTCAACTCGGCATTTCGCGCTACGGCGCTTATGTTCCCCGGCTTCGGCTGGATCGTTCCATGATAGCGGAAGCGCATGGTTGGATGGCGCCTGGCCTGCGTGGGCAGGCGAAAGGCAGCAGGGCGTTCACCAGCTGGGATGAGGACGCCATAACTATGGGCGTAGAAGCTGCCCGCGATGCCTTGGCTGACAGCAGTCTTGATAACGTAAAGGCCGTACGGCTGGCATCGACCAGCCTGCCTTATGCCGACCTTCAGAATGCGGCGATCATGGCGCGGGCGATCGGTGCCCCGGCGAGTGTCGCTACGTCGGATGCGGCTGGCTCACAGCGGGCAGGAACATCCGCCTTGCTACAGGCGCTCAAGGGCGCGGAAGCGACGCTTGTGGTCGCATCCGACAATCCCTTCGCGAAACCCGCCAGCGCGCAGGAAATGAGCTTTGGCGCAGGCGCGGCCGCCTTTGTGATTTCCGATCATGACGTGGTGGCGCGGTTAATCGGATCAGCGTCTCTCACCGAAGTTTTCGTCGATCATTTCCGGTCGGCGAACGCCCAGAGCGACTATGGCTGGGAAGAACGGTGGGTCCGCGACGAAGGCTATGCGAAGATCGTGCCCCAAGCTGTCAGGGCGGCGCTGGATCAGGCGCAACTCTCCATCGGCGACATTCAGCATTTCGTTATGCCCTCCTATCTGAAGGGTGCGGCGGACATGGTGGCCAAGGCGCTGAAGTTTGGAGGCGCTGTAGCCGGGGCGTTGGACGACGGCGTAGGTTATGCTGGCGCGGCCCATGCGCTGCTGATGTTCTCGGCGACGCTGGAAAAGGCGCAGCCGGGCGACCGGATTTTGCTGGTCGGTTTCGGTCAGGGCGCCGATGTCCTTATATTCCAGGCGACAGAGGCCATCGCGTCAGTCCGCCCGGCGCGGGGCGTTGCGGGTTCCATCGCGGATGCCTTGCGGACGGACAGCTATCTGCGGATGCTGTCATTCTACGGCGGGATCGACAATGAATGGGGCATGCGTTCGGAGAAGAGCGCCAAGACGGCTCTGACCGAGCAGTATCGCTCCGCCGCCCAACTCGAAGGTTTCAATGCCGGTAAGTGCGGCAATTGCGGCGCGGTTCAGTTCCCCCAGATGCAATATTGCGTGCAATGTCATGCGCCGGGGGAGCAGTTCACTGATGTTCCCTTGCGGAACAAGACTGCGGAAGTCCTGACATCGACCGCTGATTGGTTGTCCTATCATCCTTCACCACCGTTGTGGGTCGGCTTCGTGAAGTTCGACAATGGCGCGCGCGTCCTGATGGAGATGGTGGATATCGGCCATGACGGGATCGACACGGGCGATCAGGTTCGCATGGTCTTCCGCATCAAGGAGAAGGACCGCCAGCGGGGATATAACCGCTACTTCTGGAAATCGACGCCGCTGAGCGCGGCCTGAGGAGTTCGCGACATGGCGACGGGTATCAAGGATAAGGTGGCCCTTCTGGGGATGGGCTGCTCGAAATTCGGCGAACGATGGGACATGGGGTCGCCCGACCTGATGAAGGAGGCGTTTGAGGAAGCGCTAGCCGACGCGGGGATCGAGCGCAACCAGATCGAGGCGGCATGGTTCGGATGCTGGGGCGATAGCGTCAATGTCGGTAACAGCTCCATTCCCGCCGCGATGGCGCTGCGGCTTGAAGGCATTCCCGTGAGCCGCGTCGAAAATATGTGCGCGACCGGAACCGAAGCGCTGCGCGGAGCCGCTTATGCTGTGGCGTCGGGCGCGGTGGATATCGCGCTGGCGATCGGGTCGGAAAAGCTGAAGGACACGGGCTTTGGCGGCCTGCCTCCTGCCTTCAAAGGGACCTTCAACGACCTGTGGATGCCGATGGGCTCCGCACCAGCCGGCTTTGCTCAGCTCGCGCCCTATTACCGGGCGAAATACGGCACGACCAAGGAGGACTTGAAGCGCGCCATCAGCCATGTGTCTTGGAAGAGCCACCAGAACGGCGTTCACAGTCCAAAGGCGCATTTCCAGAAGGCGGTGCCGATGGAAACCATCATGAACGCGCCGATGATCTCCGATCCGCTGGGCCTGTTTGACTGTTCGGGCGTGTCGGACGGGTCGGCCTGCGCGATTGTGACCACGCCGGAAATCGCGCGGGCTCTGGGCAAGACGGACCTGGTGACGATCAAGGCATTGCAATTGTCGACCAGTTCCGGCCGCGAGACCCAGACCAATGAGTGGGACGGCAGCTATGTCGCCACCACCCGCAACGCGGCGGCGCGGGCGTATAAGGAAGCAGGGATCACCGATCCCAAGCGCCAGGTGAACCTCAGCGAAGTGCATGACTGTTTCTCCATCACCGAACTGGTGACGATGGAAGACCTTGGCTTTTCCGACGATGGCCGGGCGGTTTTCGACATATTGGACGGGCGCTACGACCGTGATGGGGCGATGCCCTGCCAGATCGACGGCGGTCTCAAATGTTTCGGGCACCCGATCGGCGCTTCGGGTCTGCGCATGGCCTATGAGGTCTACAGCCAGTTGCTGGGCCGGGCAGGGGAGCGGCAATTGTCGAACCCGTCCATCGGACTGACGCACAATCTGGGCGGTGTTCCCTATCAGGGCATCGCCGCCATCTCTATCCTGGGACTTGCGTGATGCCTGGAGTCTGGTTTGACGAGCTTGAAGTCGGCATGGTCTTTAACCATCCCATTCGGCGCACCATCACCGAAACAGACAATGTTCTGTTTTCCTGCATGACCCATAATCCGGCGCTGCTTCACCTGGATGAGGAATATATGAAGGGCACGCCCTTCGGGCAGCGTCTGGTCAATTCGGCCTTTACGCTGGGCCTGATGGTGGGCATTTCGGTCGGGGACACGACGCTGGGTACTGCGGTCGCGAACCTTGGCTGGGACGAGGTGCGCTTCCCGAACCCGCTGTTCCATGGCGACACCATCCACGTCACGAGCGAGGTCATCGACCTGCGCGAGTCAAGGTCGCGACCCGAAGCTGGGATCGTCACATTCTTTCACAAAGCCTATAATCAGAAAGATGAACTGGTGGCGTCGTGCAAGCGGTCCGGCCTCCAGATGAAGAGGCCCGCGTCATGACGTTGCCGATCCGTTCCTTCCTCTTCATCCCCGGCGACAGCGAGAAGAAGCTGGGCAAGGTCGATGGCGTCGCTGCCGATGCCTTCATCCTGGACCTGGAAGATGCCGTCGCCGTCGCGCGCAAGCCAGTAGCGCGGGAGATGGTTCCGGCCTTTATCAAGGAACGTCCGCGCGCTGGACGGAAGTCTCAATTGTGGGTGCGCGTCAATCCGCTGGACACGCCCTGGACTCTGGAAGACCTCGCCGCGATCGTGCCTGTCGCGCCCGATGGGATCATGCTGCCCAAGGTCAACGGGCCGGAGGATGTGGCGCAGGTCAGCCATTATCTGAGCGCGCTGGAAGCCACATCCGGGGTCGAACAGGGTTCGATCCGCATCCTGCCGGTGGCGACCGAAACCGCAGCCTCCCCCTTCCGGCTGGGCGATTATGCGGCGGCGGGTCTGGACCGGCTATATGGGCTGACATGGGGCGCGGAGGATCTGAGTTCAGCGATCGGCGCGAGCGGCAACACCGACGCGAACGGTGAATGGACGCACACGTACAAGATGGTGCGTTCGCTCTGTCTGCTCGGCGCGCACGCTGCGGGCGGCGAAGCGGTGGACACGCTCTACGTCGATTTTCGCGATTCCGAAGGTCTGCGCGCCTCATGCAAGGCCGCGCGGGCGGAGGGTTTTTCCGGCCGCGTGGCGATACATCCCGCGCAGGTGGACATCATCAACGAAAGCTTCTCGCCCTCCGCCGACGAGGTGGATTTCGCCCGGCGGGTGGTCGACCTGTTCGCCGCCAACCCTGACGCCGGAACCTTGGGACTCGACGGCAAGATGTTGGACATCCCTCACCTGAAACAGGCGGAAAGAACATTGGCAATGCATGAGGCGCGCCGTGGTTGACGTGCAGCACAGCAGCGAAGGCGGGCGCGGCATCTTTTCCGCCGAGCATGAACAGTTTCGCGAAACGGTCGCACGGTTCGTGGATGAGGAACTGGTTCCCAATCATCATCAGTGGGAAAAGGATGAGGTCGTCCCCCGCGAGGTTTGGAAGCGGGCAGGCGAGGTAGGCATCCTTTGCCCCAACATTCCCGAGGAATATGGCGGCTTCGGCGCGGATTGGCTCTACAATGTCGTCGTTATCGAGGAACTGGCGAAGAAGGGGATCACCGGCCCCGGTTTCATGGTGCATTCGGAAATGGTCGCGCCCTATATCCTGACGGCAGGCACCGAGGAGCTGAAGCGCGAGGTCCTGCCCCGCATGGTCGCGGGCGAGTATATCGGCGCGCTTGGATTGACCGAGCCGGGCGCTGGTTCAGACGTCAAGGAAGTCCGCACCCGCGCCGTGCGTGAGGGCGATGATTATGTGCTGAATGGGCAAAAGGTCTATATTTCCAACGGGCAGCTGGCCGACATCATGGTCTGCGCGTGCAAGACCGATCCGGCGGCGGGCGCCAAGGGCGTCAGCCTGATCGCGATCGACACGCATCAGCAGGGCTTCAAGCGTGGCCGCAATCTTGAGAAAATCGGCCTCAAAGCACAGGATACGTCGGAAATTTTCCTGGAGGACGCGCGCGCGGAATCCTGGAGGCTTCTGGGCCGCGAGGGCGGCGGCTTCGGGATCATGATGGGCAAGCTGGCGCAGGAAAGGCTGACGCAGGCGGTGCGTAGCATCTGCGTGGCGGAAGCTGCGCTGGAATGGACGGTCGCCTATACCGCCGAACGCAAGATGTTCGGTCAGACCCTGGCTGATTTCCAGAACACCCAATTCGTGCTCGCCGAACTGTCGGCCGAAATCCTGTCGGCGCGGACCTTTACCGATTGGTGCATCAAGCGCTTCCTTGCGGGAGAGTTGACGGGCGTCGAAGCGGCGAAGGTGAAGCTGGTGGTCACCAACCTGCATGTGAAGGTCGTGGACCAATGTCTGCAATTTTTCGGCGGCTATGGCTATATGACCGAATATCCGATCGCGCGAGCCTATATCGACGCCCGCATCGTCCGCATCGCGGGCGGCGCGGCGGAGGTCATGAAGCAGATCATCGGCCGCGACCTGTTCGGCAAATGAAGGCGGTTGCCAGATCATGGTTGGTCAGCATAGAGAGGTCATGAGACATCATACGCCTGCTGATCATCGGGTTCGCTATCATACGCTATTGCAATAGTGGGGCGAATTATAGAGCATCAGGTGAAGCTGATGCACTGAATTGCCTTTAACTGGATGGTGAGAATGACGAACACGCTGAAAGCTGCCGCACCGAAAAAGAAGACGCCGAAACGGCCTTCAGCGAAACAGTTCACGTTCGGCTATCTGGTTCATGACGTATCGCGTATCCGGCGCACCGTGATGGACTTGCTGATGCGGCCTTACGGGATCACCCGGTCGCAATGGTCGGTGCTGAGCACCTTGTCGCGAGCAGGCAATGACGGGATGATGCAGGTCGATCTCGCCCGGCTGATGGAAGTGGGCAAGGTGACTGTCGGCGGTTTGATAGATCGGCTTGAAGCGTCGGGCCATGTCGAACGCCGGGCAGATGCCAATGATCGCCGGGCCAAGCGCGTGTTCATTACGGAAAAGGGGTTCGATGTGATCGGCCTCATGATCGAACTGGCCGCGACGATGAACCGCCGTATCCTGGAAGGCGTGTCGGACGCCGACAGGGGAGTGTGCGAGGAAGTGCTGTTGCAGGTGAAGCAGAATTTGAAGGATGTCCTGCGAGAGCAGGGTGGTTCGAGCCTGATCGAGGGCGAAGACTAAAAATCAGCGACGGGAAGGCTGGGAGCTCATGTTTTTCATCGTTCTGGCCGCCGACAAGCCGGGCGCTCTACCCCTTCGGCTGGAGCATCGGCAGCGCCATCTGGATTATTGGCTGGAACAGGGGGCTGCGGTGAAAGTCGCTGGCGCGATGCTGGATGGAGACAAGCCGGACTCAAGTCCCCAAGGCAGTTCCTTCCTTTTGGAGGCCGAAAATGAGGCCGCAGTCCGCGCGCTGCTCACGGGCGACCCCTTCACGAAGGAAGGCGTGTTCACGGGCGATTTCGTCGTTCAGCCGGTGCGGCCTGCGATAGGTGAGTGGCGGCGCGACTGAACGCAAGCGCAGTTCCAGAAGCTCGCTAGTCCTCGCCAATATAGACCAGCGTCTTGGGCGCGTTGCTATCCGCAAAAAGCGCCTCCAGGGCTCCACTGACCCGGTCGATACCGGGTTCAACATGGTCGTGAAACTTCAGGTCGCCGTTCAGCACCATGTCGCTCAGCTTTTCCACGGCTTCGGGAAAGCGGGCGACATGATCGAAGATAACGAACCCGCCGCAACGAAGCGCGCGCATCAATATCTCGCGCTCGTTTCGAAGGCCGGTCGGCGGAGGATTCCAACTGGGCGTGGCGGCGGTGCCGCAATGCACGATCCGTCCGTGCCTGGCCATGGCGCGGATCGCCGTGTCCAGGATCGGGCCTCCGGTATTGTCGAAATAGATGTTGAAGCCGCCGGGGCGAGCCTCGGCAAGGGTGGCCGCCAGATCGACGGACTTGTAATTATAGGCGACGTCATAGCCATAGTCGCGAACGCAACTTTCCACCTTCTCATCGCTGCCGGTGAGCCCGACGACGAACGCGCCCGCGCGCTGACCGATCTGGCCCACGACACTGCCCACTGTGCCCGCCGCCGTCGAGACAAGCATGGCCGCGCCCTCATAGGGTGGAGCGATGTCTTGCAAGGCGAGCCATGCCGTCACGCCGGGCATGCCAAGCACCCCGGCATAGGCGGAAAGCGGTGCGCGCGGATGGGGGATGTGTGACAACAGGTCGCCGCGTGTCGCGACCTTGTAATCCTGCCAACCGAAAAAGCCGTAGACCGCATCGCCTGATCGGATGCCATCATCGCGGCTTTCCACGACCACGCCGACCGCAAGGGCGCGCATTGGCTGACCCAGTGGCGTGAGGGTTTCGTTGGCCGCCCAACCGCGTTGCACGGGGTCTGCCGCAAGATAGAGGTTGCGCACCAGAAACTGGCCCTCTTCGGGCGATGCAATGCTGACGTCTTTCCGGGCGAAATCGACAGCGACGGGGCTGGCCGCCGGTCGGCGCGCAAGGATGACCTGCCGGTTCGTCAGGCGGGTGCTGAACGGAGGAATGAAGTCCGGCACGCAAGCTCCATGTCAGGCGTCAATAACTCGTATCCCTGCAATCTATATCCCCGTGCCAAAGGTTGTCAAATCAGATATAATGCGTATGGTACTATAACGCACCATATAACGCCACTGGGCTGTTGAGTGGTCTTGAAACGCCATTGGAGGAATGACGCTTGGACATTGAGAAGATCAGGAACCTGACGATTGAGCCCATCGTCCAATCCTATGACAAACGCGACACGATCCTCCATGCGCTGGGGCTGGGCTATGGTCTGGACCCGGTTGATGAGGCAGAGTTGCCCTTCGTCTATGAAAAAGACCTGCGTTCCTTGCCCTGCTTTGCGAACATCCTCTGCCATCCCGGCTTCTGGGCGCAACGGCCGGAATTCGGCATCGACTGGGTGAAAATTCTGCACGCTGAGCAGCATCTGACGATGCACAAGCCACTGCCCCCGACGGGCACCATAAGGGGCGAATATCGCGTGGCGGGGGTCGAGGACAAAGGTGAAGGGCGCGGCGCGCTGCTCCATCAGGAAAAGGCGCTGTATGATACGGCCACGGGGGATCATCTGGCGACCGTGCGATCGACACTGTTCATGCGCGGCAATGGCGGGGAGGGCGGTTTCGGCAATGCCATCCCGGCGGCGGACCCGGTGCCCGAAGGAAAGCCCGACGCGGTGGTGGAAATTGCTACCCGTCCGGGACAGGCCCTGATCTATCGTTTGAGCGGGGACTGGAATCCGTTGCATGCGGAGCCAGCGATTGCACGAAAGGCGGGGTTCGACCGGCCGATCCTGCATGGCCTGTGCACCAAGGGCTTGGCCAATCGCGCGGTGCTGGCGCATTATTGCGACAATGACGTGGCGCGCTTCAAGGGCATGTTCGTCCGCTTCAGCAAGCCGGTCATGCCGGGCGAGACGATCCGCTTCGAATTTTATGAGCAGGGCGGCGGCCAGCTGCGTTTCCGCGCGGTGGCTGCTGAAAGAGATGTGGTGGTACTTGACCGCTGCTCGGCGCAGGTGAGCGAAGCATAAAGGGCAGGAGCGGCGCGCACGGATATATCTCCGTGCGCGCCGACGCCCGGCTTATTCCCCGCTCAGGAATTGCTTGCGGATCAGCCCGCGCTGGACCTTCCCCGACGCTGTGCGGGGTAGTGCAACGCCTAGTTCGATCCGGCGCGGAATCTTGTAGGCGGCCAGCGACTGCCGCGCGAAGGCGATGAGCTCTTCCGTATCGAGTTCATGACCCGGACGAACTTCTACCGCCGCCGTCACGCCTTCGCCCCATTTGGGATGGGGCAATCCGAACACGGCGCAGTCCATCACGGCCGGATGATCGCGCAACACGGCCTCAACCTCGGCCGGATAGACATTCTCCCCGCCCGACACGATCATGTCCTTGATCCGGTCGGTCAGGAACAGATAACCGTCCTTGTCCAGCCTTCCCCCGTCGCCCGATCGATACCAGCCGTCGATCAACGCTTCCGACGTTGCCTTCGGATTGTTCCAATATTCGATCAGCAGGCTGGGCGATTTCACCCAGATTTCCCCTGGCTGGTCCACGGGCAGGAGTTGGCCCTGCGGATCGCGGATCGCAACGCTGAAACCGGGCAAAGGCCGCCCCACCGACCGGAGCAGATGCGGGCGACGGATGTCATGCTCTTGCGGCCCAAGGATTGACATCGTCCCGGTGTTTTCGGTCATGCCGTAATATTGCAGGAAGTGGCAGGAGAAGCGATCGACCGATCGTTCGAGCAGACCGGGGTCCATCGACGCGGCGCCATAGTGGATGCCGCGCAGCGTCGGCACGCGCACATTGCGCGCGTCCATCTCCGCTATCAGCCCACGCACCAGCGTCGGCACGATGAAGGTGCGGGTAACGCCAAATTCCAGGCAAGCATCCAATATAGTTGCGGGCGCGGTGTCCGCGATGATGTGGACGGTCGCACCGCGCACCAAGGCTGTGCATACCCATGACATCCCGCCGATGTGAAAGGTGGGGAGGGGGGACAGCAAAACCTCGTCATCGCCCCAGTCGGCGAAATAGCCCGACACATTTTCGACATGGCGGTGGATGCCGAACGCATATTGGGATGTGACGACGCCCTTGGGACGCCCCGTAGTGCCGCTGGTATAAAGCTGAAGGCAGGGCGCGTGCGGGTCCAGTGGCTTGCGAGGCGTTGGCTGTGCCGCTGCGATCCGGCTGCGCAGACCTTGCGGCCCCTCTTCATCCACGACCAGCGTCGGAAGGCCTCGCGTGTCCGCTTCCTTGAGCAGCGGAAGGAACTCGCTATCTGCAATGACGAGGCTGACCTCGCTATCCTCCAGCACATAGGCCGTTTCCGGAGCCGTATTGCGCCAGTTGATTGGCACGAGAACGGCGCCAGCACGAATGGCCCCGATCAAGATGAGGAAGAAAAGGTCGTTATTCTTGCCGAGATAAGCGACGCGGCCACCCTGTCCGACGCCATGCTCGCCGAGCAATGTGACCACCGCATCGCAGCCCCGATCCAGCTGGGCATAAGTCCAGCTATGATCGCCGAATAGGATGGCCAATTTGTCCGGCGAAACGGCGGCAGCGACATTGGGATAATCGGACGGCAGGATGAGGCCGCTATCGTCGAGCGGCGGCCCTTCCGCGAGCGCCAGGCCCTGCTTCAGCAGCCCGCCAATCGCTTCGCCGTCAGAATGCGACATCGTCTCCACCCTTTGTCTGCATCAGGGCGCGGGCTTCGTCCGCCGTGGCCACGGTCAGGCTGAGTTCTTCCAGCACGCGGCGGATTTTCGCCACCTGTTCGGCGTTGGACGTCGCCAGCTTGCCCCTGCCCGCATAGAGGCTGTCTTCCAGACCGACGCGCACTGATCCACCCAACAGCGCGGACAAGGTGACGAGCCGCATCTGGTGCTTTCCTGCGGCAAGCGCGGAAAAGATGAAGTCCTCGCCGAACAGCCTGTCCGCCGTCGTCTTCATGTGCATGACATTTTCAGGATCGGGGCCAATGCCGCCCAATATGCCGAACACGCCCTGAATGAAGAAGGGCGGCTCCACCATCTTGCGGTCGACGAAATGGGCAAGATTGTAAAGATGCGCGACGTCATAGCATTCGAACTCGAACCGCGTGCCCTGGTCCGACAATTGCGTCATCGCCTGCTCGATCTGGGCAAAGGTGTTCGACAGGATAAAGTCTTTGGTCATTTCCAGATAGGGCAGTTCCCAATCATATTGCCAATCCGAAATCTTGGCTCCGGCCCCGGAAATGTTGAAATTCACCGATCCCATGTTCATCGAACAAACTTCGGGCTTGAACATCTTCGCGGGCGCCAGCCGGTCAGCCAGACTCATGCCCAGACCTCCGCCGGTGGTGATGTTGACGATGGCGTCTGTGGACTGCTTGATCCGCGGGAGGAACTGCCGGAAGAGTTCGGGATCTTGTGATGGCTGCCCGGTTTCGGGATTGCGGGCGTGCAGATGAACCATCGCGGCTCCTGCCTCTGCCGCCGCGATCGCCTCAGCGGCGATCTGGTCAGCAGTGATCGGCAGATGGGGGCTCATGCTCGGCGTATGGATCGACCCCGTGACGGCGCAGGTGATGATGACCTTATCGGTGCGTTTCATATGATTTTCGGCTTTGCGCCGCCTCTCCAGAGATGACAGTTCTTATCAATAATTCGTCAGATAATCTCGCCCAGCACGGTGCCCACGGGATAGGTTTCCCCGATTTCCTTGAAAATCTTCAGCGTGCCCGATGCAGGTGCTTCCACTTCCTGCGTGGACTTGTCGCTTTCCAGAGCGAATAGCGGCTCTCCGGCCGTTACTGCCCCACCATCGGCCACGAGCCATTCGGACAGCAGCCCTTCATTCATCGAAAAGCCGAGCTTGGGCAGCAGGATTTCAGTCGACATGATATTTTCTCCTTGGGCGGCGCTACCGTGACGCCGAAGATGATCAATTTAGCATGGTGGCGAATGAACGACGTCCGCGTCCATCGCCATGATATTTGTCTCTCAGACGGAGCATCCCGAAGCACTGAAAGCAGGATAATCCGTGTAACCTCGTTCCTCTCCGACATAGGCATAGTCGAAATTCGCCTCCGCAAGCGGAAGGCTGCGCCTTATCCGGGCGACGAGGTCGGGATTGGCAATGTAGGGACGGCCAAAGGAAATGGCGTCCGCCTTGCCCTTGGCAATGGCGTCGCCCGCAGCGGGGCCGTCGAAGCTGCCATTCTGAATGATTGTTCCTGAAAAGACGGCGCGCAACCGTTCGATGACCGGGTAATCGGGCTTTTCCATGAAGCCCGAGGCGATGGGCTCGATCAGGTGAATATAGGCAAGCCCGCTCTGCTGCGCGATGCGGCCGATCGCCTCAGTCAAAGCGCCCGGGTCCGCATCGCCCATGCCCTTGCGCTCGCTGGTAGGGCTGACGCGAAGGCCCACTCGGGCGGGGTCGACCTCTGCCGTCACCGCATCGATCACCTCACGCAACAGCCTGACGCGGTTTTCCACACTGCCGCCATAGCCATCCTGCCGATGGTTGCTTTTCGATTGCAGGAACTGGTCGATGACATAGCCGTTGGCGCCGTGGATTTCGACGCCATCGAAGCCCGCGCGCTTTGCGTTTCTTGCTCCCCGACCATAGGCGGCGACAAGCTGACCGATATCCGCCTGCGTCATTTCGCGCGGTACTACATAGGCCTTCATCGGCAGGAAACCGCCCTGATAGTCTTCAGGAGGCGGAGCCATCGTTTCACCTTCGCCGGCAATGGGCGATGGAGCAATCGGCTGCTGCCCCCCGATATAATCCGGCAGCACCAGTCGGCCCATGTGCCAAAGCTGGCAATAGATGCGCCCGCCCGCCGCATGGACACGCTCCGTGACCGCTTGCCAGCCTGTCGTCATCTCGTCGGACCAAATGCCCGGAGCGCGATACCAGCCCATGCCAAGCGGATCGACCGCAGTCGCCTCCGAAATGATGAGGCCTGCATCCGCCCGCTGCGCATAATATTCGCCTTGAAGCGGGGTGGGCACGTGCCGGTCGTCCGCACGGGCACGGGTCAGGGGCGCCATGACCACCCGGTTGGGAATGTCCAGCGACCCGATCGTCAGCGGTTCAAACAAAGCGTCCAGAGACATTGCGATATTCCTGCGAGCTTACCCATCCAAAGAGGCGGCGGACATTCGACGGCCCGCCGCCGTCACCCTGCTATCAGGGGTCGAGCCATTCGCCCGGGTTGATCCCGGCGTTCGAACGCGCGAATTTCAAAATCTTGGAGACGCGTTCGCCGAGCACGGTCGGGTCCTTCGACGCTTCGCAGCTCGGACCATGCTGCCAGCTTTCGGCGACGGTGATGCCGTAACCCCAGACTTCGAAGACGCGGCCACTGACCTTGCTTGCCTCGGCGCTGGCGAGCCAGGCGACGAATCCCGCAATCCATTCGGGGTCGCGGCGTTCCAGCTGCTCGGGCGTCCATTCGCGCAACCCCGCCGTCATGCGCGTTTCGGCACGCGGCGCGATAGCATTTACGGTGACGCCGATCCGCTGCAATTCGCGTGCGGCGACCTGGCTGAAGCTCGCAATGCCGCCCTTGGCTGCGGCATAGTTTGCCTGCCCGATGTTGGCGAACAGGGCCGAGTGCGACGTCGTGTTGATGACACGAGCGTCCGGCTGGCGCCCCGCCTTGCTTTCCGTGCGCCAGTAATTGGCGGCGTGGTGCGTCGGTGCGAAGGTGCCCTTCAGGTGCACCTTGACCACGATGTCCCATTCCTCTTCGGTCATGTTGACCAGCATGCGGTCGCGCAGGATGCCCGCATTGTTGATGAGGATGTCGAGGCGGCCGAAGGTTTCGACGGCCTGGCTGACCATCTCCCGGGCATTGTCCCAGTTGGAAACGTCACCGCCATTGACGATGGCCTCGCCGCCCAGAGCCTTGATCTCGTTGACGACCTCTTGCGCGGGGGTCAGATCCTCGCCGCCGCTGCCCGCTGCGTCGCCGCCCAGATCGTTGACCACGACCTTCGCCCCATGCTGTGCAAGCTTGAGCGCATAGGTGCGGCCGACACCACGCCCGCCGCCCGTAACGATCGCCACTCTGCCTTCTAGAAAACTCATGCCCTCTTCCTTGCTTACCTAGGAAATATGTTTGTGCGCGGTGGCCGAAAGAGCGTCGCGTACGCCTAGCCCGTCCTTGCCTCTTTACGCATCTAATCCGTATGCGTACTATATGCTTTAGATCGTTTATGCAACATCTGTCAGCATCAAGGGCGGTGTCACAGGAATAAAAATGACATATGTCGTGTATCGGCGGCTGCGGCAATGTTCAGCAGACAGGGGAAGGCCCGGTGGGAGAGGCGGCAATGGTAAGGTTGGAACGGAAGGTCATCATCATCACGGGCGCGGGTTCTGGCCTTGGCCGGGCGGCAGCAATCCGCTGTGCGCAGGATGGTGCGCGGTTGGCGTTGGTCGATGTGAACGCCAAGGGTCTGGAAGAAACGAACGGCGCCGTCCAGGAGCTTTGTCCGGAGGCAGAAATTCTCCTGGTGCAAGCTGATGTGTCGCAGGAAGATCAGGTGCGCACCTATGTGGAAAAGACCGTGGCCCGCTTCGGCACGATCGACGGTTTCTTTAACAATGCGGGCATCGAAGACCGGCAGGTGGCGACCGAGGATGTCGATGCCGAATTTTTCGATCGCATCATGGCGGTCAATACCAAAGGTGTCCTGCTGGGCCTGAAACATGTGCTGAAAGTGATGGCGGGGCAGGGGCATGGCCGGATCGTCAATACCGCCTCCGCGCTGGGTATTCGCGGCTCGGGGCGGCAGGCCGGTTACACCGCCAGCAAGCATGCGATCGTGGGCCTGACCCGCAACGCAGCGCTGGAATATGGCGCGATGGGCCTCGGCATCAACGCGGTTGCTCCGGGCGCTATTCTGACGCCATTGGTCGAAGCATCGCTGCGCCAGATAAATCCCGATGACTGGCAGGAAGCCGCCGCGCAGTTCGTCGCGCATAATCCGATGCGCCGCATGGGCACCGCAGAGGAGGTCGCGTCGGTCGTCGCCTTCCTGCTGTCCGCCGACTCATCCTTCGTGAACGGCGCCGTCATCCCGATCGATGGCGGGCAGTCTGCGCAATATTGACGGGGGCAGAGAAAGGTCAGTCATATGAACATCATGGGCAAGATTGCGCTCGTCACTGGAGCGGGGCAGGGCGTGGGGCGCGGTATCGCGCTGGCTTTGGCGGCTGGCGGAGCACTTGTGATATTGGCTGGCCGCACAAAGGCCAAGCTGGACGCCGTGCAAGCCGAAATAGCGGCTGCGGGAGGCGAGGCGGACGTGGCTCCACCCGCCGATGTGAGGAACGCGGCGGACATAGAGGTTCTCGTCGCCTATGCCGCCGATCGTCATGGCGGCATCGATATTCTGGTCAACAATGCACAGCAGGCGGTGCTGGCGCCGCTGCTCGACATCGATGATGAGGGGCTTTTGCTGACCTTCGAGAGCGGACCGTTCGCGGCGTTCCGCATGATGAAGGCGGTTCACCCCCATATGAAGCGGCAGGGCGGCGGGGCGATCATCAACATCGTCTCTTCCACCGCCGTCAACTGGGACACGAGCGGGACCGCCGCTTATTCGGCCGCAAAACAGGCGATCGGCGCGATCACGCGGGCGGCGGCATCCGAATGGGGACCAGACGGCATCCGCGTCAACAACATCGCGCCTCTTGCCGGGTCGCCCGCCATGCTCGCCTGGCTTGACGCCAAGCCGGAGGGACCGGACGCCTATCTGTCCACCATCCCCATGCGGCGGATCGGTGACCCCCAAGCCGATATCGGACGCGCTGTCCTTTTCCTCGCGAGCGAAGATGCCGCCTACATCACCGGCGCGACGATCCCGGTGGATGGCGGTCAGGCGAACTGGAACTGAAGCGATGGCAAGGGAAAAGCAATGAAGGATGAACCGGCAAGCGGCATCGTGCGAGCGTTGCTCGTAATTGGTGGAAACTTTCATGATTTCGACATGGTGCGCCGCCGCTTGCTGGAGCGGTTGGGGGAGCATGAGCGCATCAGGACGACATGCACCAACGATTTTCATGATCTGGACGCGCTGAGGACCGCTGATTTTCTGGTGACCTACACCACGAACATCTTCCCAGAAGGCGAAGCCCTGTCAGAACTGGAACAATTCCTGGCGCGCGGCGGAAGATGGCTCGCCGTCCATGGCAGCGCGGCCTATATCGAGTTTTCCGGCCCAGAGGTGGAGATTGGCGGCATCAAACTGCCCGGTCTTACGGACACGCCAGACCGGCATCCGGCCTATATGGATCTGCTGGGCTGCCGCTTTCTCTCCCACCTCGCGCCCCAGCCCTTTACCGTGCGCCCCGTATCCGACCACCCGATCGTAGCGGGCCTGCCACCGTTCGAAGTGGTGGACGAACCCTATATTCTGGAGTTGCGTGGCGAGAGCGAGATATTGCTCGAGTCTCGCTATACCGGCGACGCGCCCGGTTATGTGAAGGGGCCATGGTTGGAGGATGTGCCGCGTCCGCAAGCGGTGCTGCATCGTCACGGCGCGGGCGAAGCGCTGTTCCTGGCGCCGGGCCACAGCTGCGGACGATATGACATGCAACCCTTTATCGCCGAGATCGAGCCGCAGGTGGGACCGTGGGACAATCCTGTCTACATGGAAGTCATCCGGCGGGCGATCCGCTGGGGCGCGCGCATGTCGGTTAGCGCGCCATGACCTATCCCAGCCCTATCGAAGCGGTATTGAAAGCCGCATATGCGCTCGATGAAGCCGTTGATGCCAAAGATTGGCGGCGCGTAAGACGCAGTTTCACGCCCATGGTCATTGTGAGGATAGGGGTTCTGGTAGGCGATGAGGCTGCGGTCGTGCCTGTGGACGAATTGGTGGCAGGGATCGCTTCACTCAATCCTCCCGCCAAGACGTCCTGCCACATGTTGCTCAACCCGATCGTTTCCGTGACGGCCGAACATGCGACCCTGCGGGCAAAACGCTACGGCTGGGCCAGCTGCGAAGAGTTGACGCCGCCGCTTCATGAGCTTTGGGGCCTGCTCTCCTATTGCTTCAGGCTAGCAGACGGGGAATGGCTGATCGAAGAAATGGGCCTTGTTACGCTGCGTGAAGCGGGGAATCAGGACGTTGCCCTGTTTCGCGATGTCGCCCAATCCTAACGACCTTCTACCTCGTCCGTCGCTTGAGCGAAGCGAGCAAGATGCATATCGGCGTCGCCAAACTGCCGCGCGATGACGAAGATGCGGCGATAATGGTGGCTGATATTCAGCTCCTCGGTCACGCCGATCCCGCCGTGAAGCTGGATCGCCTGCTGGCCCACGAACAGCCCTCCGGTTGACGCCTGAACCTTGGCCGCTGACACGGCGGCGGTCCTGATCGCCTCTTCTTCTTCCATCGCTCCCAGCGCATTGAACAGCGCGGAGCGCGTCATCTCCACCTCTATCAGCATGTCTGCCATGCGATGCTGAAGAGCCTGGAAATTGCCGATGGTCGTGCCGAACTGCTTGCGGACCTTGAGATAGTCACGCGTCGCCCAGAGTGCAGCGTCCATGATGCCCAGCGCTTCGCCGCAAACGGCAAGGATGGCATGATCAACGGCCAGCGCGACGGCACGTTCGGCCTCAGCGCCCTCCATGAGCAATTCGGCCGACGCACCCTCCAGATGGATGTCGCAGACCCGCCGATTGTCCAGGGTACGATAAGGGCGCAGATCGACACCAGCCTGACCCTGTTTAACCAGATAAATGCCGACCCGATCGTCATGCCGAGCGGTCACGAGGAGCCAGTCTGCGTGGTTCGCGCCCTCGACCAGAGATTTGACCCCGGTGAGGAGCCGCGACGACCCCGAACCTTCCGCGCGCGTTTCGACAATCCGCCAGTCGCCACGCCCTTGAGGCTCCTGCAAGGCGACAGCGGCGCGCTTCTCGCCCATGATCAGGTCCGCGAGCATGGCGCTCGCCCTGTCCGATCCAATGGTCGCCAGCAATTGGGTGGCGAGGACATGGCCGACAAAGGGTTCGGTCACCAGACCGCGCCCCAGTTCCTCGGCTATCAGCGCATTTTCTGTTACGCCGCCGCCAAAACCGCCCGCCTCTTCCGTCAGTCCCGCGCCAAGCCAGCCCAGTCCAGCGAAGGCTCCCCAATGATCCGGCGCGGCTCCGTCCGCCGATCGGATGACGGCGAACCGCTTTTCCCAGTCATATTCCCGTTCGACGAAGCGCCGGACGCTGTCCCGCAGAGCGTCCTGCTCGGCTGTATAGTTGAAATCCATGATGTCACAGCTCCAGGACGGTCTTGGCGATCAGGGTGCGCTGAATTTCGTTCGCCCCGCCATAGATGGTGGTTGCGCGGCGGAACATCGCCTTGGCCGCAACGCCGATGCCATGTTCCGGCGTGGGGCTGACGCCATGATCCTGATCGTACAGGCGATATTCGGCGTCGCCATCGGTGCTGACGGCTATGCCATGGTCGCCCAATGCTTCGGCGGCGAGGTCGGCCACGCGCTGGCGCAGTTCCGATCCGCGAACCTTGACCAAAGATGCGACGGACGCACTGCCATGATTGTCGGAGGTCAGTGCGCGCAGCACCGCGATTTCCAGCGACTTCGTGTCGATCTCTATCCGGGCCAGCTTCGCGCGAAAGAGCGGGTCTTCGATCAACGGACGCCCGTTCTTCCTCTCGATCCGAGCGATTTCGCGAAGCTGCGCGATGTCACGCCGGGTGTGCGGGACTTCGGCGCTGTTGGTGCGCTCATTCCCCAGCAGGAACTTGGCGTGGGTCCAGCCTTGCCCTTCCTCCCCGATGAGGTTTTCCACTGGCACGCGCACATCGTCGAAGAAGAATTCGTTGACCGTCAGTCCCTCGTCCAATGTCCAGATCGGGCGGCGGGTGATGCCGGGCGTCTTCAGGTCCACGACCAGCGACGATATGCCAGCCTGCGGCTTGACGTCAGGGTTGGACCGCACCAGCATGAACATCATGTCGGCATGATGCCCTTCGGTGGTCCAGGTCTTTTGCCCGTTGACGATATAATGGTCGCCATCCCTCACCGCGCGCGTGCGCAGCGATGACAGATCGGAGCCCGCGCCCGGTTCCGAAAATCCCTGCGCCCAGAATGTCTCGCCCAGCCTTATGCCGGGAAGATAGGCCTGCCGCTGCTCTTCGGAACCAAAGGTGTAGATGACAGGCGCGACCAGTTCGGCACCGATCCGGTCTGCGGTTGGCGCATAGGCGCGGCGCGTCTCATCCTCGAAGATGAACCGCTGAACCGCGCTCCAGCCGGGACCGCCATGGGCGGCGGGCCAGTGCGGCATCGACCATCCCCGCTCGGCGAGAATGCGCGTCCATGCCGCCTGATCCTCGCGGTGGGGATGAAAGTCGTGGCGGCCGCGCCGGGCGAGCTCCGCTGGAAGGTTGGCTTCCACAAACGCACGGATTTCAGCTCTGAACGCCTTATCATCTTCACTGTAGGCGGGATCCATCGGCTCAACCTAGCCCTAAATAGTGTGTGTCAATACCATATGCATACATACGTAATGCAGGGGAACGCAAGATGGAAAGCGCCCCAATCCTTCGAGCCGCCATCAACGGCCAGTGAAGGACGGATGCCGCTTCTCGCGAACCGCGCGCAACGCTTCGCCGAAATCGGCGGTGTAGGTCGCCAGTCCTTCATAAGCGACGCCAGCTTCGAACACGGAACTGAACAATTGCCGCAGGGCGATGTTGGTGACCGATTTGGTGTAGCGTATCGCCGATTGCGCGCCGCGGGCGAGGCGTTCCGCATATTTGGCGACATAGCCGTCCAGTTCGGCCGCCGGAACCACGAAGCTGATCAGATTGCATCTTTCCGCTTCCACCGCGCCGATTGCCTCGCCGGTCAGCAGATAATGCTTCGCCTTGCCGAAACCGATCAGTTGCGGCCAGATCAGGGCGCCCCCGTCACCGGCGACCAGCCCCAGCTTGACGTGGGGATCGGCGAAGCGGGCATGATCGGCGGCGATGACGATGTCGCACAATAGGGCAATAGACGCGCCGAATCCGATCGCGTCGCCATTTACCTTTGCGATCACCGGCTTGGGGCAGTCGAGCAGGCCCATGACGATGCGCCGCATGCTCTTTGCATCATTGACGAAAGGCTCACGGCGGCCTGCGGCCTGGTCTTCCAGCCACTCCAGGTCGCCGCCTGCGGAAAAGGCGTTGCCTGATCCGGTCAGGACGATGATGTCGCTCTCGGCGTCGTCCGCAGCGTCGAAGAAGACGCGGGCCATTTCCTCATGGAGAGCGGAACTGACGGCGTTCAGCACGTCTGGGCGGTTCATCCTTATGGTCAGAACCCGTCCTTCACGCTCGAAAGCGAGGGTTTCATAATGCTCGAACTTCATGTCCTCTCCCAGTGATGCTTGGGTTCGCTCGACCTTGTAACAACAGATAGCAGAACTTAGAACGCTAGCATACTATCGACCGCAAAAATATGCGAACGGCGCGGAATTTGCCTCACTCCAATATTTTCGTTCCGCCCGCGTCGACCGGCAAGCTGCCCGACAGGAGTCGGTTTGATTCCTCCAGAAGGTCCGTCAGCATGGCGATTCGTTCGGACCCGAGCTTTCGCGCGAGCAGCTCGTCCTGCTCAACCGCCCCAATTTTCAACGGCTGGTGCAATGTCTGCCCTTTTGCGGTCAAGTGGACCATTACCAGTCGCCGATCGGCCGCGACACGCCGCCGCTCTATTATGCCGGCTTTCTCAAGCCTCTGAAGCGTCTGTCCGATTGTGGCTTTGCCAATCTCGAGTCTTCGTGACAATTCCACCTGAGAGAGAGGTTCTTCCAGCCATAATTCTCCAAGAACATAGGCTTGCGCGGGCGCTATTCCCGTCATCCTGATTCTCTCAAGATAATCCGCTTGCGTGATACGGGCCAGCAATTGCGCCTGATATGCCAATGTCTTCTTGAACATCGGGAATGAGCATTGTTGCGCATCGTTATCCGGCTTTTCAGCCCGCTTCATCTTGTCACTGCTTCTCGCCACCCTCATCCCCCCTTGTTCCGTGCCGGATGCCGTTGCGAATCATGCCGACGTTTGGCGGTGGCCTTGTCTCATCATCTTGCATCATGGCCCTGCCTGCATCAATAAATGACATTTGTATGTTTATGCGCCATATTGTAGTGACGGTTGTCAAGGAGCGTTGAGCGATACTCCAACGCGATCTGCCAGAATCAGGAGAGAAGCACGTGAAGGGAAATGTGGACACGCAATGGCCCGCTGAGGGCATCGCATTGATCACGGTGGGCGATGGCGGCGTATCGGGAAGCCTTACCACCTGCGCCACGGTGAGCCTGCTTGCGGATGCATTGGAGGCGGCGATCGAGCAAAAGGCCCGCGTCATCGTGCTCGCGTCATCCATGGAGGGGCACTGGCTCGAACATGCCTATCTGAGCGACATCGTGAACCTGGTCGAAGGTAAGGCCGCCACCGGCGATCCCGCCGGGTGGTTCCGCTCGCTCCAGCTTCTCAACCGTGGGCCTGCGGTCACGATTGCCGCGATCAACGGTGACACATCGGGCGGCGGTTGTGAGTTGGGCTGGGGATGCGATCTGCGGGTTGCCGAGGAGCAAGCGCGCTTCAGCCAGCCGGAAGTAGCCATTGGCGCAGGCACCGGGATCGGCGGAACGTCCCGCCTGATGCGTCTGATAGGACGGACGGCCACTGCCGAAGTCGTCCTGACAGGGCGCCCCCTGACCGCGCAACGGCTATATGAGCTTGGCGGCCTCAATCGCGTGGTTCCGAAAGGCAAAGCAGTCGAGGAGGCGCTTGCGCTCGCCCGGCATATCTCGTCGCTCCCGCCGCAGTCGGTCGCCGGGATGAAGAAGATGCTGGGCGAAGCGGAAGACCTCAACCAGAGCCAGGGCATCGAGAACGATCAGCTGATCAGCCAAGGCTTGTTCGCGCACCCGGACAGCGTGGCCAGCATGAAGGCGATTCAGGCACGCTTCGACGCTGGCGAAGACATGGAGCAGCTTTACTGGAAAAATGACTAATGTCGGCTATTGAAAATAGTATGCTAGCATAGTAATGATGATGGGGCGCGGAGGCCGGTCGTCCGGCCCTGCCAGTCATTATCCAAAAATGGGAGAGGGTTCATGGATCTGGGCTTGTCAGGATTGAAGGTCATCATGGGCGGCGCGACCCGCGGGATCAGCCGCGCCGCCGCCGAACTGTTCGCTGCGGAAGGCGCGCAGTTGGGCCTCTTCTCGCGCAACGGAGACGCGCTGGAGGAATTCAACAGCGAGTTGGGCGGCAAGGCCGTCACACGGGAATTCACGCTGGAGGACCGCGAAGGGTATAAGGCGATGCTGACGGGCCTCGCCGAAGAACTTGGCGGGTGCGACATATTCATCCATTCGATCAGCTCATCGGGCGCGCAAGGCGCCATGGACTGGGATGAAAGCTATCGTATCGACATGCTGGGCGCGGTCGATGCATGCGAAGCACTCGAGCCATATCTTGAAAAGTCGCAAGCTGGCTCGGTCATCTTCATGTCGAGCACGGCCGCAATCGAGACATTCCTGATGCCTCAGGCGTTCAATGCCATCAAGGCGGCGCTGATCACCTACGGCAAACAGCTGTCGCAGGTCTGGGCGGCGAAGGGCGTGCGCGTCAACATGGTGACACCTGGCCCGATCAGCTATCCGGGCGGGAACTGGGAAGGTGCCAAGGCGCTCATGCCGGACCTCTATAACGGCATCGTTGCCCAGATTCCGATGGGACGTCTGGGATCACCCCAGGAGGTTGCGAAGTCGATCGTATTCCTCGCCAGCCCGGCGGCCGATTACGTTACGGGGGCCAATCTGGTCATCGACGGCGGCTTTACGAAGCGTGTCCAGTTCTGATCCGGGGGTACTCAGGAGTAAGGTAAATGGCGGCAAATGCTCGCTACGCGGAAATCCGGTTCAACGACCGTCCGATTAAAGAACAGCTGTCTGATCCGGAAAGCTTTATCCTGGAGCCGGGGGAAGTCACCGCCGACTTTGAAAAGAAGTCGCCTTGGCGTCTGGAAGACCTCCACCCTAATATCGCTGATTATCGCACCGTCAAAACCAGCAGGTCCATCGACCCGGCGGTCATGGCGGCCGAGGAGGAGCGGTTGTGGAGCAAGGTCTGGCTGCTGGCGGGGGTTTCCAGCGATATCCCTAATGTCGGCGACTGGTTCCGGTTTGACGTCGGCAAGCAGTCCATGATCATTGTCCGCAACAAGGAAGGCGTGGCGGCCTTCTACAATGTATGCAAACATCGTGGGAATGAGCTGGTACAGGATGATTTCGGCCACGGCGCCACGTCCTTTACCTGCATCGTGCACAGTTGGCGGTTCAACCTGAACGGTAAGAATGTACGCGTGACCGACCGGGAGACATTCCGCGAGGAGGCGCTGTGCCAGAACCTGGACCTGACCCCGGTCCATGTCAGGGAATGGGGCGGATTGGTGTTCGTCAGCATGAATCCCAATCCGATGCCGTTTGAGGAATATTACGCCGATCTTCTGCCGATGCTGGCTTCCTACAAGATTGAGGAGATGTTCGTCGTCAAGCATTTGGCGGTCGATATCCCCGCAAACTGGAAGACGATGTACTCGGCGTTCAATGAGACCTATCACGCGCACGCGACGCATCCCCAGATCAAACCTTATGTTGATGACCATTATGTCCAGTACGACTTCTACCGTAACGGGCATAATCGCAATCTGTTCTCGGTAGGCTCTGTCAGTCCTCGTTGGCCGGATAATCGCTTCGTCAATGTCGGTCTCGCCTATTTTCTTCAGGAAGCGGGCGTGAAGATGTCCGCGCTTAAAGGCGACGCGCGGCATGTTCGCCGGGCATTGCAGCAGGCCAAGCGCAGCGAGAATAATCCCTTTGGCGTCGATTATTCCGGCTATACCGACAATCAGCTGACCGATGACTGGAACCCGTCGCTGTTCCCGAACGTGACGATGAACATGCATCCCGAAGGCATATTGCTCCAGCGGTTCCGGCCTCATCCGACCGACCCGGAACGCGGATATCAGGACGTCTTCGTCTTGTCTGCCAAGCTGGCGGAAGGTCGGCGGCCGCCAGCCTATATGGGCGTGGAGGACGACGTCGATGTTTCGGGCAAGGTTCGCCCCCCGATCCGTCGTTCCACCCACGAAAACCCCATGGCAGGTGAAGTGGTCGAGCAGGACATCGCCAACATGGTGACGATGCAGCGCGGCATGCGATCAAAGGGACTGAACGGGACCATCGTCTTTTCCGAGCAGGAGCGCCGCATTCAGCATTTCTATGCTGAACTCGACCTCTATCTTGAAGGCAAAAAGGGGGGCTGAGCCACGCTATTTCGCCAGAAATGGCATGGTAAGGCCAAAGGGGCCGTGCATCGGATGATACGCGGCCCCTTTCTTGTCAGCTGCGGGTCAGATCGTGGGAGGAGAGAAGGCAGCGCCGCTTTCCAGTTCTTGGGCCAAACGGGTGAGGAAATCGCCTGCGGGGGCGCCATCAATGATCCGGTGATCGACGGTCAGTGACAAGCCCATAACCGGCCTCACCACTATGGTCTGGCCATCTTCCGCTACCCACGGCTTGGCCGTCATGCGGCCCAGGCCGATGATCGCTTGCTGAGGATAGCTGAGGATCGGCGTGAAATGCTCGACGCGGGTGAGGCCCAGATTGGTGACCGTCACCGTGGCTCCTGTTAGCTCGGCGATGGTGAGCTTGTTCACCCTTGCCCGCGCCACCAGGTCCGCGCGTCGCTCCGCAATGTCGGGCAGGGAAAGGTTGCCTGCATCGAAAATGGCGGGTGCGACCAGCGCGCCGGGCAGCGCGATCGCGCAGCCGACGTGAATCTGCTCCTGCGGCTCCACGCCACGATCCGTCTCCACCGCATTGAACAGGGGAAAATCGCGCAGGATGGATGTTAGGGCGGCGATGATCAGATCTTCATAGCCCAATTTCGTGTCGGCCGCTTTCCAGCTATTGCGGGCAGCGACAAGCGCGGATGCGTCAATGTCGCAGAAGAAGCTGAGCTGGGCGGTCTTTTGCAGACTTTCACTCATCTTCTGCGCGATGATTCCCCTGATGCCCGTCAGGGGGAGTATGTTCTCAGACGCCATTATATGCCCTCAATATCAGTGATTGGATCGCACTTCGCCGCACATGCTGTCAGCCGCGGAGCGCCCGGAAGCAGTCGCGGAGTTCGCGCACGAAGATGTCGGGTTGTTCCCAGGCGGCGAAGTGGCCGCCCTTATCGACATTGTTCCAGTGAATGATGTTTTCAAAGTAACGGTCCGCCCATGCGCGGGCAGGCCAGATGATCTCCCGCGGAAAGTGGCTGTAACCCAGCGGCACCCGGACATTTCTGGGCCGGAAGCCGCTCATGCTTTCCCAATAAAGCCGCGCGGACGACGCGCCGCTGTTGGTCAGCCAATAAAGGGTGATGTTGTCCAGCATCTCGTCCAGAGAAAAGACGCTTTCGGGTACGCCGTCGCAATCGGACCAGCGTTGCAGCTTTTCATAAATCCACGCTGCCTGGCCGATCGGGGAGTCCGCCAGCGCAAAGCCGATCGTTTGCGGCTTGGTCGCCTGAAGCCGGGCATAGGCGGATTCCACGTCATTAAACTGCCGCATCGACTCCAGCGCCGTCTGCGCTTCAGGATCGAGAGAGTCCCCCAGATCGGGTGGAACGATTGAGAGCATGTTGAAGTGCACAGCCGCCAGCTCCGCAGGTTCATCGACCGCGAGGCACATCGTCACCAACGAACCCCAGTCGCCGCCCTGCGCCACATAACGCTCATACCCTAACCGCCGCATCAACTCGGCCCACGCTTTGGCGATCCGTTCCACTCCCCAACCACTGACGGGAGGCTTTTCGGAAAACCCATAACCGGGGAGAGAGGGTATGATGAGGTGGAATGCGTCTGAAGCCTTCCCGCCATGGGAAAGCGGATCGGTCAGCGGGCCGATGACGTTGCGGAACTCCAGCACTGAACCAGGCCAGCCATGTGTCAGCAGGAGCGGCATCGCGTCCGGCTCGGCCGAACGGATGTGGAGGAAATGGATGTCCAGCCCGTCGATGCGCGTGCGGAACTGGCCAAGGCCGTTAAGCAGCGCCTCGCATTTCCGCCAATCGTAATTTGTCCGCCAATGGTCGGCCAAGGCCCGCAGCCGGGCTGATGGCACGCCCTGTTCCCAGCCTGATACAGGCTCCTCGTCCGGCCAGCGCATCCGCTCCAGCCGCTGGCCCAGATCGTCAAGCTGCTCCTGCGGAACGTGAAGCGCGAACGGTTCTACGAGGCGCATCACGAACGCTTCAGCACGGAACGCAGCACCAGGGCGATGCGGTGCATCAACCGTTGCGTGAAATGTGCCCCTGCGCTTGCAACCAATATGTCGTCGCTCAGACCTTTCTCAAAGGTATCGCGTCCGCCCTTGAGCACCAGATTCATGAGCCGTAATCCGGCACGTAGAGCGAAATAATCAATCTGCCTCTGCGGAATGTCCAGGCCGCCCGCAGCGCGATAGGCATCCATGAAACTTTCCCAGTCAGTCGCTGCGATCACGACCGGGTAACAATAGCCGAGGTCCTCACCCGGATGACCGATCGCCGCCTGCTCCCAGTCAAGAACCGCGGTGATGTTGCCGTTCTCGGCCAGAACATTATGAAAAATCATGTCATTGTGGACGATCGATCGCCGGTCATCCAGACAGTCGACATTGGCGCGCAGCCAGGAAATGGCGGCCGACATGGTAATGGAAGGCCAGCGGGCAAGGGCGTGCCATTCGCTCGCCATCTCTGCCAGTTCCGCCTGCCAGCTTTCAGTGTCGAATGAACTGCGCGAAGGGCGCAGGCCCTGTCCCACCTCTTCGACCGGCTGCTTGTGCAGGATCGCCATCTGCCTGGCCAGATCCAGCACGACATTGCGGTCAGCGACTGGCAGCCAATATTCCGGTTGCGCTGTCGTGCCCGGGGCATGCTCGACCAGCATGAAGGGGGCATCGAGCCACGCGGGGTCCGTTTCGACCATAACCGGGGCTGGCACGCGCATGCCCGCCTTATGCAGCAGGTCCAGCAAATTGAACTGTGTCAGCTCGTCCAGGAAGCTGTCATTGGTGGCAAGATTGGGGATGCCGCGCTGGATGACCAGCCGGGCAGGCAGATCACCCATATCTGTTAGGCCAAGGAGCGCCGTCTGGCGCGACCTGCCGCCGACGACCAGTTTGAACGAATCGACGCGCAATCCTTCGCGCCCGGTTAGCTTTCGGAGATAGGCTTCCAATCTTTTGGGATCGATGGAGTCCTTATCCGCTCCCATCTGCCGGGGTGGCGCACGCTCGACATCGTCCATGCGCGCGACGGCTGACTCCAGAAGTCCGCGCTCACCGGCTATCGCGTCCCTGAAAGCGGTAAGTTGATCGCCCCGGTCCAGACATTCGGCCACGTCTGTGATGACCGCGCCTGTCGTTCGATAGGCGGCGGCGTTTTCAGCGGGGCCTCCTAATCGGTCTGTGTCAACGAGCTGCACCGGACTGGGCGAGTCCATGAAGGCAGATGGCCCCATTTCCAATCCATTGGCCGTAGCGGTCAGGACTCGTATGCCATTGTCCAGCGTGGCGCGTGCATCGCTGTCGGTGACGAAGGGGCGCACCTCTCGCTGCAAGGCTTCGGCCACGGCCCAAATATGACGTGCGTTTGTCATCGGCTTCCTCTTTAGACCGCATGCATATGGTACGATGACATATTAATCAACAGACGCATTGCAGGAGGTCAAAATCCATCCTTTTCCGCGCTACCCCTCAGCGCGCTTGACATAGGGAGTGGAGCATATAGTAATATCGCGTACCAATGTTTGGGCGCGCTTGAATCGGCAAGCCCCGCGCAAAGAGAGCAGTGCAGTGGATATAAGCTTATCAGAAGAACAGGAAGCCATCCGTGACAGTGTGCGGAAGGTGTGCGACCAGTTCGGCGACGATTATTGGTCCCGCTGCGAAGATGAAAAGACCTTCCCATCCGAATTCCACAAGGCGATGGCTGATACCGGATGGTTGGGCATCACCATGCCGGAGGAATTTGGCGGCGCCAATCTGGGCGTAACCGAAGCCGCCATCATGATGCACGAAGTGTCGGCCAGCGCAGGCGGCTATTCGGCGGCGAGCACGATCCACCTCAACATCTTCGGCCCCCATGCCGTGGTGGTTCACGGCACGGCCGAGCAGAAGAAGCGGATGCTCGAACCGCTGATCGCGGGCACGGATCGCGCCTGCTTCGGCGTGACGGAGCCGGACGCCGGGCTCGACACGACAAGTATCAAGACCTTCGCGACGAAGGCGCCTGGCGGATATCGCGTCACTGGCCGCAAAATCTGGACATCGTCCGGGCAGGTCGCGAACAAAATCCTGCTGCTGACCCGCACGACGCCCAAGGAACAATGCAAGAAGCCGACCGACGGCATGACGCTGTTCTACACCGACCTCGACAAGAGTCAGATTGAGGTGCGCCGTATCCCCAAGATGGGCCGGAACGCGGTGGATTCCAACGCCACCTTCATCGATGATTATTTCGTGCCGGATGAGGACAGGATCGGTGAAGAGGGCAAGGGGTTCCATTACATCCTGCACAGCCTCAATCCCGAACGCATACTCGTTGGCATCGAAGCGGTCGGGCTGGGCCGGGGAGCATTGGCGCGAGCGGCCAAATATGCCGGCGAGCGCAAGGTGTTCGGCCGCTATATCGGCCAGAATCAGGGCATCCAGCATCCGCTGGCGGAAAACTGGACCTATCTGGAATCCGCCTACTGGATGATCATGCGGGCGGCGCACCTGTATGACACGGGTAAATCCTGCGGCGCGGAGGCCAATGCGGGCAAGTTCCTGGGCGGCCGCGCTGCCTTTGACGCTTGCACTCGCGCCGTCATGACGCATGGCGGCATGGGCTATTCGACCGAATATCAGGTGGAAAGGCTGTTCCGCGAGTCAATCCTGATGCGGATCGCGCCGATCACCGAGCAACTGATCCTGAGCTTCATCGCGGAAAAAGTCCTGGATCTGCCGAAGTCCTATTAAGAAAATCAGCTGGAGTGGATGACATGTCCAATTGGCCAAAACCAGACGCGGCAACGCTCCTGGAAATCTATCGCAAGGCAACACTCATCAAGCAGAATGACGAACATGTCATCAAGCAGATGATGGCGGGCAAGCTGGTGATGCCCTATTACAGCCCGCGCGGGCAGGAAATCATCCCCTCGGCAATCTCCGTCAGCCTGGATGATGATGATTATATCTGCACCATCTATCGCGGCATCCACGACATGCTGGCCAAGGGTTTTCCTCTGGATGAGCTATGGGCGGAACTTGCAGGCAAGGTAACCGGCACGTGCAAGGGCAAGGGTGGGCCGATGCACCTGACCTGCCCTGGAAAGGGCATGATGGTGACGACCGGCATCGTGGGATCGTCCATGCCGATCGCCACCGGCCTTGGCTGGGCAGCGAAGCTCGACGGCCGGAACCGGGTATCCGTTGCGAACTTTGGCGATGGGGCGACCAACATCGGCGCTTTCCATGAATCGATGAACATGGCCGCCGTGTGGAAGCTGCCTGTCATTTTCCTGTGCCAGAACAACCATTATGCCGAGCATACGGCTCCCGAATATTCGCGCGCGATTGATCGTATTTCGGATCGGGCTGCGGCCTACGGCATGCCCGGTGTGACCGTGGACGGGAACGACCCGGATGAAATGTTCGGCGCCGCCAAGGTGGCGATCGAACGCGCCCGGGCAGGGGAGGGGCCGACGCTGATCGAGGCCATGACCTTCCGCTTCAATGGTCATATCCTCGGGGAGGCGGGCCATTATATGGACAAGGCCATCTATGCCGAGGCGCAGACCAAGGACCCGATGCCAGTCCTGCGCGCCCGGCTGCTGTCGGAAGGCATCGCCACGGAAGCGGACCTGGCTGAGATCGAAAAGGACGCGGACAGCCGGATCGTGGCCGCGATCGAAGCCGCCATGGCGGCAGACTTCCCCGACGTCGCCGAACTGAAGCGTGACGTGTTCGCTGAAGAAATCGCTTGAGGTAATGGCAATGACCGACACAATCACTGCATCCGCCGCGCAGGCTTCACCCGCGTCGCAGGACACCGAACCCAAGAAGATGACGATGGTCGAGGCCATCAATCTGGCCCTTCACGATGCCATGGAGGCCGATTCCAAGGTGATCGTCCTTGGCGAGGATGTCGCCGATCCGCAGGATGGCGGCGTCATGGGCGTGACCAAGGGTCTGTCCACCCGCTTCGGCGAAGAGCGCGTCAAATCCACCCCCATATCCGAACAGGCGATTATCGGCGCCGCGATCGGCGCGGCCGTGGGCGGGTACAAGCCGGTGGCCGAGATCATGCTGATGAACTTCATCGCCGTCCCGATGGACATGATCTTCAACCATGCCGCCAAGCTGCGCTTCATGTCGGGCGGCCAGACCGGCGTGCCGATGGTCATCCGCACCATGACGGGCTCGGGCTTCTCCACCGGCGGTCAGCATAGTGACTATCTTGAGGCATGGTTCGCCCATACGGCAGGCATAAAGGTGGTCGCCCCCTCGACCCCTGACGATGCCTATGGCCTGATGCGGGCGGCGATCGACGACCCCGATCCGGTACTCTTCATCGAAAATATGCCAAGCTATTGGACCCCCGCACCGGTGACCAAGCAAGTGGTGCCGATCGGCAAGGCGCGCATCGCTCGCGAAGGCGCCAATGTGACGATCATCGCGCATTCTCTTATGGTGACGCTCAGCCTGGCCGTGGCCGACGCACTGGCAGCGGAGGGCGTTTCGGTCGAGGTCATCGACCTGCGCACCATCTCGCCCTGGGATCGCGAAACCGTGCTTGCCTCCGTGCGCAAGACCGGCCGCGCGGTTGTCGTGCATGAGGCGGTGAAGCAGTTTGGCATCGGCGCCGAAATCGCATCGGTCATCTCTGAGGAACTGTGGGGCACGCTCAAAGGGCCAGTCCAGCGGGTGGGGGCAGCCTATTGCGCCGTGCCATTTTCCAAACCGCTGGAGCAGGCGTTCGCGCCCAGCGCCGATACGATCCAGGCTGCCGTTCGCAAAGCGCTGGCCTGATCAGCAGGGAAGGAATATCGGGCATGCTTCAGTCGGCGCCGGACGAAAGCTATCTGGTCGATTTGGAAGATGGCGTCCTGCGTCTGTCATTCAACCGGCCGCAACAAGGCAACGCCATCCCCAAGGCGATGGTGCCGCTGCTGACCGAACTTTTCCGCGCGGCACAGGCGGATCGAACCGTGCGGTGCATCCTGGTCCGGGGCGAGGGCAAGGTTTTTTCGGCAGGCGGCGACGTCGCGAGCTTTGCGGACTCGATCAAGCAGGAGGTGGCGGTGCGGCAAGCGGATTTCGCTCGCCGCCTGCCCTTGGCCCGACACTTGGTGGAGGCCGTCGTCGCGTTCGATCGGCCAATCCTTGCATCGGTACGGGGAGCGGTCGCGGGCGCGGGACTGTTCTACCCCCTGATCGCCGACTATGCGATTGGCGACGAAAGCGCGACTTTCGTCTTCGCCCACCAGCGTGTGGGACTCAGTCCCGATGGCGGCGTGACAGCGGTGCTTCCGCAGGTGGTGGGAACGCGCATGGCCCGCATGCTGCTGCTGACGGGGGCAAAGGTCGATGCCGCTGAAGCGCACCGCTTGGGCATGCTCCACAAGATCGTTGAAGCAGAAGCGCTGGAAGGGGAAGCGATGAAGATCGCCCGCCGCCTCGCGCAGGCGCCGCAGCGCGCCGTCGTGGCCGCGAAAAAGCTGGTCAATGAAGCGGCCGCGCGCAGCCTTGCGCAGGTCCTTGATGCAGAAACAGACGGCATCGTCGCCTGCGTCGGCGACGCTGATTTCGAAGAGGGCGTGACAGCCTTTCTCGAAAAGCGCGCGCCGGTGTTTCCCTCCGTCCGCTAAAGGCGTGGGCGCTCCCCCTGCGTTGGAGAAGATCATGCACATCCCGCTGAAGGAAACGCCCTGGGAGGGCGCCTTTCCCGTTATCGACAATTGGAGCGAGAATTTCTGCCTCGCCGGGTTCGATCCGCAATCGGGCGTGGGCCTCTGGTTCCACATCGGCCGTTGGCATCATGACCTCACCCTGTTTCGTGAGGTCGTCATCATCCGCTTGCCCGACAACACGGTGATTGCCCATCGAGCCATCGGCAATGCCCATGCCGCTGAGGACGGGCCGGGCGGCCCTCATCTGGCGGTGCGGATCGTGGAGCCTGGGCGCAAGCTGACTTACCGCTTCAACGGTGGCGTGATGCGCGTTCCCGCCGCCCAGATGCTCGACGGGCTGGTGGGAGACGGACGACGCACGCCTGCTTCGTTCGACCTGACCTTCACATCGACGGCCGACATCTGGGATCTCCACAAGGTGGGCGCGTTGCAGGAATTTCTCCCCGCTGGCCATATCGAACAGCCCGGTCTTCTTTCCGGATCGATCCGCGTTGGCAGCGAGCAGTTCACCTTCAACGCGATGGCCAACCGGGATCACAGCCTTGGCGGGCGCGACAACCGCAATCTGCACAGCCATCAGTGGTTTCAGGGCTATTTTGAAAACGGCTTGTCCTTCCTGCTGTTCGATGCAGAGATCGATCAGGGTGAGCAGGTCGTGTTTTCAGAGGCAGTCATCTACGAGGACGGCAGGAGCTTCGAAGCGAAGATCGAACAGATCGAACGATGCAACCATGTGGATGACGACCAAAAGCTGATCCGGACGGTGCTGAGTTATGAGAACGGCACGCTGGTCATCGACACGGCCGCATTCCACGGCAGCTCCTACCTGTCGCTCGCCTCGCCCAACGACACATATGTCGGCGTCTATCCTACCGATCCGGGTCCAACGCGCGTGGTTGACGAGCAGTCCGTCAGCCTCCTCCTCAACGGGAAGGTGAAAGGTTACGGCTGCTACGAACGGACGATCCCCGGCGCTCATATTCGGGAGGCTTAGAGGGACGCGCCATCCGGCATATATTTCCAGCCGGAGGGCGTGTCAGCGCTTCATACGTCCTTCAATGTGCCGATCTCGACATTGGCCAGACCTTCCTCGCCGGTCTCTTCACACCTCACCCGGCACATATTTTCGACATTATAATAGACCTTGGCACCGGGCTTCTGCGAATGCAGCGGCAGGCGGGCGAAGGCGTTGCCGACATCAGCGGTCAGGGTGAATGTCTCGCCGCCAAGCGTCATGGTGTGGAATATGACCTTGTCGGGCATCCCTTCCGGCCCTTCGCCGACATTCTCGATCCTCAGCGTCTTGATGACCTCATTCCCCTCCGGCCGCGCGATATAGCCTTCCGCCGTCATATTCTCAGGACGAACGATGTTACGCACCGTGAAAAGGTGGAAGCCCATGGAAGGGAAATTGAAGAATGACCAGTTGTGATCCATCACTATCTGGTCATTGCGCATGCCCCAGCTGTGGTCGCGATAGCCCGACCCATCCACGTCAACAGACACGCCCGCAAGCTCACCTGTCTTGAACGTCACCTTGCCGGTGGCATTCATGCACTGACCCTGATGGCGAAAGCCGGATTTATCGAGCGCGGTATTCTCCGAAATGGAGAACTGGTCAGGATTGACGTCCGCGCAGGCGAGGAAGTCGAACAAATGCATGCGCCGGGTAAACCGCAGTGATGCCGCAACATTCTCGTCCTCATATTCAACAAGAAACTCTTCCTGCGGCTTCAGGAAATGCACCGTCTGATTGCCGTAGCGCAGCAGCTTCTGATGTTCGAACGGCTGGGGCAGGGGAACCTCGCCGCTATGGCTAACCTTCACATCCTTATGCAGCACGGTAAAGGAGGCAAAAGCCCGGTCAAAGGTCGGCTCTGCCGTACTATGCGCAAGGCAGCATAGGTCGCGATCGGGGTCCATGAAGACCCAGAAGTAATTTTCCTTCCAACGCAACCAGGCTCGGGCTGGAACTGTGTGTGGGTAATCTTCGTGCAGGAGCATAATCGCCTCCAAAAAGCGGGAAAAGGGCGCAAAGGCGCCCTGTCGACCATAAATATGGCGATACCGGCTATGTTCATGACCCGCGCCAGTTTAACCTGGCGCGGGTCATCCTTTTATTTTTCAGCAACCATGCAGGCGCCCGTGATCAGAGATCGAAGCGGACTTCGACCCCGTACGTCCGCGGATCACCAACGCCGCCCAGATCACCGGCGGGCGTATCGGTCTGCGGAATTTCGTTGTCGAAATATTTCTCGTTGGTGAGGTTCGCGCCCCACAAGCGGAAGGTCAGCTTGTCATTGAATTCCGGCTTGAACGAGATGCTGCCGTTGAACAGGGTCAGCTTCGGTTCGGTTAAAATGTTGTCGGGGTCCCACTTCAGGTTGGAACGGTATGACATCTGACCGGCAAAGCTGAACTGACCGACAGAGGTTGGCAGATCATAGTTGAAGCCAGCGTTGATTTTCCATTTCGGGGTCTGGGAAAGCCTGTTCCCACCCACATCGCCCACCGCCAGGGCGACGCCCCAAGGCGGGGCGAAGATGGGAACGTTGATCGGCGCACTGTCAAAGCTGAGGAATTTCGCCCAGAGATACTGCCCCGCCAGGTCGAGCCTCAACCGCTCGGTCACCAGGAATGTCGTGTCGAATTCGAAACCTTTTGTCCGCGCCTTGTCCGCATTGGCAAAGGCGACGAAGGGTGTCGGCCCAGCTGGCGTGTCCACAAGCTGGACGAGCTGGACCTGCGGGTCCTTGATGTCGTTGCGGAACGCGGCAAAGTTAGCGCGCACCCTGCGATCGAACAGGGTCATCTTCAAACCCGCCTCGTAGGACGTCACCGTTTCCGGATTGGTCGGCGGGGCGGCCAGCGGAATAGTATTGAACGTACCCGACTTGTAGCCGCGACTCCATGTCGCATACGCCATGATATCGTCGGTAAATTTGTGATCGACTGAAACTTTGTAGGTCCATTTGTCGAAGTTGGCGACCTGATGATAGCTTCCAGCTGGAATGTCGGCCCCAACTAGCGGTGTCAGCGAAACACGGCCGTTCCCTTCCACGCGATCTTTCGTGTAGCGCAGGCCAAGCGTGACATTCGTCTTGTCATCCACGACGGGGAAGGTCGCTTGTGCGAAGGGAGCCAGAGACTCGATCCTTTGCTGGCTACCAATATTCTGGCTGGCAAGACCGTTCAGAGTGAGGGCGTCACCATTGAGAGCGATATTCACGTCGGTGCGCGAATTCATGTAGAAAAGGCCCAATATCCAGCTGATCTTCGATGAAGGCAAAGACTTCAACTGAAGTTCCTGGGTAATCTGCCGGTCTCCGATCTTGATCGGAAATGCCAGCCAGTTCAATTCGGTATGATCGCCCTCATAATTCAGTAATTCCTTGGCTTTCCGGTAGGAAGTGATGCTGGTGAAATCCGCAAAGCCCAGTTCCTGGTCGATTTTGAGCGCACCACCCCAACCGCGCAGACGATGGAAAATCTCGGTATTCTCGTTGATATCGTAAAAGCCCGGCGGATCGAAATATTGGGTGCCCTCAAGTGGTGAGCCCAGCGGATAGCCACGGGTCGTTCCCGGATAGATACGGACCGAATTGCCCTGATTCTGCCGCTGATAGGTATAAAAGCCGCTCAGGCGGATCTTTGTCGTGTCGCTCGGTTCAAACACGACCTTCGATCGGATATTATAGAATTTGCGGCGGTACGTATCCTTGCCGGTGAACAGGTTTTTGCCCCATCCATCGCCCTGGTTCAAACCGCTGAAGGAGATTCCCGCGGCGACGCCTTCACCCAGCGGCGTCGCCGCATACAGCTTGCCGCTGATCGTATCGTAATTGGCATAGCCCAGCGTTGCCGAAAGATCGGTGGTGTCGCCGGGATCGCGCGTGAATACCTGCATCAGGCCGCCAGTTGAATTGCGGCCGAACAACGTGCCTTGCGGGCCTTTTAGAACTTCAACGCGCTCGATGTTCGCCAGTTCAAGATAGGCGCTCGCAAGACGTGAATAATAGACATCGTCGATATAGACAGGAACACTTGCCTCATTACCCGGTGTCGATGCACCGGGATTTCCGACGCCGCGCAGGAATGGCACAACAACGCCGGACATCTGTGAGACGAACAGTGAAGAGTCGGCCTGTTGAAGGTCCGACACGCGGAAAATGCCTTTTGTCTCCAGAGCTTCTCCCGTAAACGCCGTTACCGCGACGGGGACATCCTGCAAATTCTGGCTACGGCGCTGAGCCGTAACGATGATCTCCTGGAGACCGACTGGCGAGGAAGTCGACGCGGCGTCACTTTGCGGGGCTGCATCCGTCTGGGCAAGCAGGGGCGCAGGGGCCACGCTCGCCAATAATAAACCAACGATCGAAAATGCCTTCTTCTTCATTGATCTTCCCCTCGACTAAATATTATAATTATAAGTTATTCGACCGAAAGTGTGACAAGGCGAATATTGTGTTTTCTTTGTCTGACCTTGTTATGAAGTAGTACCATTTTCGGCCGCTTCGCATTGGGTGCTAATTGCTGCACCTCTATCAGGTAGCGCATTCCAGCACCATCAACGACGGCTGTCAAGTAAGTAAACATGCGAACGATAAATATATGTATCTATTTTTGGAGATGCCTATCTGCGGTTCGTCCTGACCGCAGCCTCTCGGCCAGCGATATGGCCGAAGACCAGTGCCGGGCCGATCGTTCCGCCCGCTCCGGGATAAGCCATGCCGGTAATGCTCGCGGCGGCATTGCCAGCCGCATAAAGGCCGGGGATATTACCTCCACGCAAATTCTGCACTTCCGCTCTTGCGCTGATTTTCGGGCCGCCCTTCGTTCCCAGAACGCCGGGATAGACCCGGCAGGCGTAAAGGGGCGCCTGATCCAGCGGCCCGACCGTTTGAAGCGCGCCTTCCAGCGACCAATCCCCATGGTAGCGATCATATTGGCTCTCGCCCCGGTGAAAGGCGGGGTCGCTGCCCTCACGAGCTGATTTGTTGAACTGCTCGACCGTATGTTCAAGGCCATCGGCGTCCACACCGATCTGCTCGGCAAGGACGCGCAGCGACGCCGCCTGTATCATCCAATTCGGCAAGGGATCGCCAGGATAACGCGTGAGTACAGGATATTTGTCCAGATAGGCCTGATGGAAAATGATCCACGCCTCCCGATTGGGATAGTCGAACGTCTGAGCGTCGAACTGGAAAAAGGAGCGGCCAAGATCATTATAATTGCATGCTTCATTCACGAACCGCTGCCCCTGGCGGTTCACCATGATCGACCCTGGCTTCGTCAGCTCTGTCACGGCAAAACGGATTGCGGGATTGCCGTCATATTCCTCGCCCGGAATCTTCATGATCGGCATCCACCACGCCTCATCCGTGTTCGCCAGGGCAGCCCCGGCCTCCGCCGCCATCAACAGGCCATCGCCCTCATTGTCCGGCGGACTGGCCGCCCCCTCATGCGGGCCGCGCAGCAGGTCCTTCACCAGACCGGCATTCCACTCAAAGCCACCGCTGGCGATAACGACGCCACGCCGCGCACGCATCTCGAAAGGTTCGCCGTCCTTGCTGCCCGCAACGCCCGTGACCGCGCCTTCACGCATAATAAGGCTTTGCGCCCGCATGCCGAACAGGATGCGCACGCCTTTCTCAACCACGCTGGCGGTTAGCCCCGCAACAAGCGCGTTGCCGACGCCCACCAGCCCCTTTTCCAGCCGGTCCCCGATTATGGCAGGGTCGAAGATATCGACGCCGTCCTCAAGGTCGTTGCTCGACACCGGAATGGGAAAGGTCAGGCTGCTCCGTAATCTCGGCCGCAATTCCCCCAACCTGTTACCGGGAAACAACCCCGCCGACAGGGACCGTCCGAATGTCCCGCCGGGCAGCTCGGGATGATAATCGGGCCATTTGAGCGCCCTAAATCGAATGTCCGTCAGTGCTTCGATGAATTTGATGACGTCTGCGCCCTGATCGACATAGGTTTCGATCATCTCGTCATCCATGCGGCCCAAGGACTGACGGCGCATGTAGGTGAGCGCCGCCTCGCGGCTGTCGCTGGTCCCGACTTCATGCATGTGGTGGTTGCATGGAATCCAGGGCACGCCCCCCGACGTCGCCGTGGTCCCGCCGAGTTTTTCCGAGCGTTCCAGAATGACGACATCTGCTCCCGCGTGACGCGCGCTTAGGGCAGCTGCTAGCCCCGCAGCGCCCGAGCCGATCACGATGACGTCGGTCTCTTCAATCCCATCCTGCTCGGACACCCTGTCCTCCTGAAACTGTCATATGGTCCTTGCAGCGGCGCCCGATTGAAGGCGCCGCCACGGCCGATCAGGCATTTTCCCGTGCCAGCGCGAACTGCCGCGCGACGGCGTCGAAGGATCGCTTCGCCGCTTCCTCCGGCTCAAGCGCGCGGAATTCGTGCGACAATATCTCGATCCCGTAGCAGCCGTCATAGCCGGTCGCCGCGATGGCTCGCAGAAATGCGGGCACATCGAAGCTGCCTTCGCCCGGCAGCAGGCGATTGTCGGTCGAATCATCGAAAAGACCGCCAACGACTTCAGCCGCCGCATCGTCCAACTCGACATGCTTGATATAGCTGGCGGGAAGGGCAGCTACCTCTTCATAGGGTATGCCCGGACGCGTCATGTGCCAGATGTCGATCAACAGGCCGCCATTATCGGTCCCGGCCATTTCGATAAGTTGCCGCCCCGACTTGAGGTCGCGGATATTCGCCAGGGGAAAGACCTCGATCGATACATGGGCGCCCACCTCCGCAGCCTGATCGCAGAGCAGCCGGAAGTCGGTGGCCATGGTCTCCATCGACACGCCACTGTCGCTGATGTCCCCGACGATCTTGATATGCTTGGTCCCGATCTCGACAGCGGTATCCAGCCATAGGCGACGCATCATGTCAGAAGCGGCCCGCGCTTCGCCCTGCGCGAACCAGTCCGTCAGGCACTCAATTTCCAGAAACTGGACACCGGCATCGTCCAGGATGCGGCGAATGCCCGCCGTGCCATGCAAGGCAACATTCGCGGCCAGATCATCGCCTGACAGGCCCATGCCGTAATAGCCCGCGGCAACGGCCGCCGCAGCGCGCCGTTCCAACGGAAAAGGGCTGGCGACCGGCGCGCCGGGATAAGCATCGCCCGCGATCGTGTAATAGGTCGCGACAATTTTCGGATCATTCATGATGAAATTCCTTCGTCAACATCGCGGGAAGGGGGAGGGCCGCTTCCGCTCAATAGGGTGTTCAGAAGCGGTTTGATCCGCGCGCGGCTTCACGGCCAGCAATGTGGCCAAAGGTCAGCGCGGGGCCGAGCGTGGCACCGCCGCCCGGATATGCCATGCCCATGATGCTCGCCATGGCGTTGCCCGCTGCATAAAGGCCGGGGACGATGCCGCCCGAAAGGCTCATCACCTCGGCCCGCTCGTTGGTGCGTGGGCCGCCTTTCGTCCCGATCGTTCCGATCTTGGTTTCGACCGCATAATAGGGACCGCGTTCGAGTGGCCCCAGCGTCTTCGCGGCGCCCTCTGCCTGAGCATCGCCCCAATACAGTTCATAGACGCTTTCACCGCGATGGAAGTCGGGATCGACGCCTTTGCCGGCATTAGCGTTGAAACGCGCGACCTCCGCCTCCAGTCCGGCAGGATCGACCTCGATCTTGCCCGCCAGTTCGGCCAGTGTGTCGGCGCTCACCATCCAGGATGGGACCGGATCGCCCGGATAGCGCGTCAGGAACGGGAAGCGATCCATATAATCCTGGCTGACGATGTGCCAGGCGGGCAGGTTGGGATAGTCGAAGTTCACAGGGTCGAAGGCCTGGAACACGCGCCCGATGTCATTGTAGTTGCAGGCTTCGTTGACGAAGCGGCGACCTGTCCGGTTGACGATGATCGATCCGGGACCGCAGCGTTCGATGCCGGTCAGCCGAACGAGCGGCCGCCCGTCATATTCTTCGCCCGGTATCGTCACTGAAGGCTGCCACCATGCCTCCGACATGTTGCCGAGCGACGCGCCTGCCTGGATCGCCATCTTCAGCCCGTCGCCTTCGTTCCAGGGCGGGCTGTGCGGGCCGTGCATCGGGCCGCGCAGGAACTGCCGGGTCATGTCCTCGTTCCACTCATACCCGCCGCAGGCCAGGATCACCCCTTTCCTCGCGCCGATACGCAGGGGCTCGCCGTCATTGTCCGCCTCTATGCCGACCACGACGTCGCCTTCCTGCACAAGCCGCAGGACGCGGACATTGCGCCTGATCCGGACGCCATGGTCCATGGCCCCCTTAAGCAGGCCCGCCATCAACGCGCCGCCCATGCCGACCATATCTTCGTTGAGGCGCCCGCCGATAATCTCGGAATCCAGCACGTTGATGCCGTCCTCCACATCGGCGATGGAAATGGGGATAGGGAAATGCGCGCTGGCCCGCAGCGCGGGACGCAATTCGCCAAGCTGCCCAGCGGGGAAAATCCCCGCAGTCACCGAACGGCCGATATTGCCGCCGGGAAATTCAGGATGATAGTCCGGCATCTGGAGCGCGCGGAAGCGAAGATCGGTCTCCTTTTCGAGGAACAGCAGCACCTGCGGCGCCGTGTCCACAAAGGTTTCGATCATGACGTCGTCCATCTTGCCGAGCGAAATGCGGCGAAGATAGGTGAGGGCCTGTTCGCGGGAATCGCTGCGCCCGATCTCCTGCATATGATGGTTGTTGGGGATCCACGGCACGCCGCCTGAAACCGCGCTCGTGCCGCCCAGCTTGTCCGTGCGTTCGACCAGCAGCACTTCGGCACCAGCCGTCCGGGCCGCCAGCGCCGCAGAGCAACCGGCCGCGCCGGAGCCTACCACCAGAACGTCTGTTTCCTCATCCCATTGGGTCGTCACGATTATCTCTCCTGCATTCTATTCCATGGCTGGCCGCGCACGCCCTTTGCGGGTCTTGCGCGCGGCTGCCTTGCGTCGCCTTCAGCGCGCGTCTTCGAGGATCAGCGATGACGCATGCCAGGCCATTGCCATTACCGGTGCGTTGGTATTGCCAGAGGTCAGGTTGGGCATGATCGAACAGTCGATCACCCGCAGGCCGTCCACTCCGCGAACGCGCGTGCGTGGATCGACCACGGATTCGTCATCACTGCCCATCCGGCACGTTGCCACGGCATGGGTGCCGCAGCTCAGATGACGGCGTACGGCGGTCAATATCTGGTCGTCGCTGTCATTGCCGTTCAGTCCCGGCGCGATTTCGCGCGTCACGAAGGGCGCGATGGCGGGCTGGGTCATCAACTTGCGCACGAACCGCACCATCGCAACCGCCGTCTCGCAATCCTCCTGCGTCGTCAGCCAGTTGGGATGGATGCGCAAAGGATCGTCGGCATTGGGCGACGTAATGGTAAGACAACCCTCGCTGGTGGCCCGCAGCATCGCGGTGGCGATCATCATGCCGGGTGTCTTGTTGACCCCGTTGGTCGGAACCGCAACATCCGCCTCGCCCTGCGCCAGGGTGACGCCACCAACGAAGCACTGAATGTCCGGACGGGCTACGCTCGGACGGCTGCGGGCAAAGATGCCGACTTCCTGCGGGACCGTCGCCATCGGGCCGCCCTTGAACAGGAAATATTCGGCCAGGCTACGGGCCAGACCCAAGCCGCGATAGCGATGGTTCAGGCCCTTCTCGCCCTGCAAGTCGTAGTTGATGCCGTAGATGGGATGCTCCTGCATCCGTCGGCCTAGGTCCGGGCTGTCCACGATGACATCGACGCCTGCGGCTTTCAAATCCTCGGCTGGTCCGATCCCCGAAAGCTGGAGCAGCTTGGGGGATGCGATCGCGCCTGCCGACACGATGACTTCGCCCCGGCACCGGAACTCCGTCTTGCGCCCGCCGATCCTGCACATGACGCCCTTCGCCCTGCGCTGTTCGATGATGATGCGGTCAACCTGTACGCCCGTCCGGATCACCAGATTGGGCCGATGGCGTATTGGGTCCAGAAAAGCGACCGCCGCGCTCTGCCTGCGCCCGTTCTTGATATTATAATGATAATAGCCGACGCCTTCCCGGCTCCCGGCGTTGAAATCGTCGTTGCGTGGCAAGCCCATTTGCTTGCCCGCCTCGATCATCCGATCTGCAAGCGGATAATGGAACTTGGAGGTCGAGACATGCACAGGACCACCGACGCCATGCTCGTTGGATGCGCCAAGCTCATGATCTTCAATGGCGTTGAAGGACCGCAGCATGGTGTTCCAACCCCATCCCTTCGCGCCGCGCTCTTCCCACTGCTCGTAATCTTCAGGCTGGCCCCGGATATAGATCATGCCATTGATGGCGGAAGATCCGCCGAGGCCTCTGCCCCGCAGCCAGATCTCGCTCGCATCCAGTCCTTCTTCACGCGGCTGCTGGACAGGGAAATATTGTGCGAATGTCGGGTCGCCGACCAGCTTCGCCACACCCTTTGGCATGCGAACGAACATGTGCTTGTTCTCGCCACCGGCCTCCAGAAGCAGCACCCGATTCGATGGATTTTCCGACAGCTTGTTGGCAAGCACGCAACCGGCGCTGCCCGCGCCCACAATGATGAAGTCGAACTCCTCAGTCATGACCTCTCCAGAAATTAAATGACATTCGTCTTATATACGCTTCTATGACACGGCGGATTGGCAGACACAATGGGCTTTCCCTTCTCTGTCTGCCCGACCGCATATCAAGGACATATGCGGGCAGTATTGACAGTTTGTCAGACATTAGTCACGTAATGACACCGTAAGACGCCGTCTTGTGAAGACGGCTGGCCCGGCCTCAAGCGTCGGGCAATTGATTAGGAGAGGTGTGAGATGGCTGTATTGGACGGGAAGGTTGCGCTGGTGACCGGCGCTTCGGGAGGCATCGGGCGGCAGATCGCCGTTGCCCTGGCGCAAAGCGGCGCGCGGATCGTCGTTCACTATTCTTCTCGCCGTGAAGGCGCCGAACGGACGGCAGCAGAAGTGCGCGAAGCAGGCGGCGATGCGGTGATTGTGCAGGCGGACCTCAGCCATTCCGAAGGAGTCAGGCAGCTGTTCGAGCAGTTTGACGAACAGGTCGGAGGGCAACTTGATATTCTGGTCAATAATGCCGGTGCGGGACGAACCTCTCCCATCACCACGATCGATGAAGAAGAAATCGACAGCATGTATCGGGTCAACTTCAAGTCGCCGATACTGGTCACCCAACAGGCGTTGAAACGGTTCAATGATGGTGGCGCGATCGTCAATATCTCCTCGATGAGCGGGCTGATGGCGCAGCCGCCTGGCTTTGCCTATGCCATGAGCAAGGCGGCGGTGAATTCGTTCACGGTTTCGATGGCGGTAGAGCTTGCGCCGCGCAATATTCGTGTCAATGCTGTCGCCCCTGGACCGGTCGATACCGACCTCATCAACGGTTATCGGGACAGTGAGGAGGCAATGCGCATGTTCAAAAGCATGGCCGCGCTGGGCCGTATCGGCACCGCCGACGACATAGCGCAGATCGTTCTGTTCCTCGCATCCCCGGCTTCGGGCTGGCTCACCGGACAGATTATTCAGGCAAGCGGCGGCATGAGGTTGTAATCAGACGCTGGCGGAAAAGCGGATGGTTGTTCGGATCGGTGATGAGCTACGGCAGAGAAAATGTCTTCGAAGGAAATGACGGCGTGAGAGATGAAATGATTTCCCAAGATGGTCAGCCGGTGATTTCCATCGACAATGCCGACATGTTCCAGTGGGACGACACGGCTGACGTCGTCGTGGTCGGCTATGGCGGTGCGGGAATTTGTGCAGCGCTCGAGCTGGTGGAAAACGGCGCCAGCGTGATTGCCATAGACCGCTTCAATGGCGGCGGCGCAACGGCCTTCAGCGGCGGCGTCGTCTATGCGGCAGGGACCGACATTCAGCGGCAAAACGGGGTTGAGGACGATCCCGACAATATGCTGAAATATCTTCGGCTGGAGGTCGGTGATGTCGTTCAGCCGGAGACGCTGAAACTCTTTTGCGATCAAAGCGCTGGCAATCTGCAATGGTTGCAGTCGCATGGCGTCGTGTTCGGGACCAAACTTTACACCGGAAAGACGACCTATCCGCCGGAGGGCTATTTCCTGCAATATTCGGGCAATGAGAAGGTAGAGGCCTATTGCCGCGACGCCCGGCCCGCGCCGCGAGGGCACCGAACGCTGGGGCGCGGCTTTACGGGTAACAAGCTGTATCGCGCCTTGCGGGATACCGCCGACCGGTCAGCCATTCGCAAGAAGCTGCATACGATCGTCCAGAGCCTTGTGATCGATGGTGATGGGCGCGTCGTCGGCGTCGCCGCGCTGGAGCTTCCCGCCGCCAAGCATGCCGAGCATCAGAAATATTACGACAAGTTTCCGCCTACCGCTCCGTTCAAGGAGAGTAAGGCCGAAATCGCGAGCAAGGCGGCGCGCGTCATGGAGCGGGAACATGGCCAGTTGCGCTATATCAGAGCGAAGACCGGCGTCATCCTTTCAACCGGCGGTTTCGTCTTCAACCTCGACATGCTCGGCCAATATGCGCCCATGCTGAGCAAGCATTACAAGACCATGATGCGCCTCGGCACTCTGGGTGACGATGGCACGGCCGTGCAGCTGGGCACGGCGCTGGGCGCGGATACCGTGGGCATGGACGCGATGTTCGTCGGCCGGGTCCAATCTCCTCCGGCGGCGTTGCTGGATGGCATTCTCGTCAATCAGGCAGGGGAGCGGTTTGCCAACGAAGCCGTCTATGTCGGCACTCTGGGCCGAGCCATTGCCGATCAGCCGGAGGGCAAGGCGTGGCTGATCATGTCCACCAAAGACATTCGCAAGGCGATGCGCCAGGTGGCAACGGATGGCCTGGACGCATTCATGCGTTTTGGCGCGCCCGCCATGCTGAATCTTATGCTTGGCGGCACCAAGCGGGCAAGGGATCTGGACGTGCTTGCGGAAAAATGCGGCATCAATCCCAATCGTCTGCGCCAGACTGTACGGCGCTATGAAGACATGGTCCGCAACCGGCATGACGACGACTTTTCAAAGCTGAAGGATCATCTTAAGTCGCTCGGCAATGGTCCCTATGTCGCAATGAATGTGTCCCTCGCCAACCGTTACAGCTTCATCACCTTCCATACTTTGGGAGGGTTGGCGCTCGAAGAGGCGACAGGCGCTGTGCGGCGCGCCGATGGCAGCATCATAGCGGGCCTTTATGCTGCGGGGCGGGCCACCGGAAGCATACCATCGCGCACCTACATTAGCGGCCTTTCCCTCGCGGATTGCGTGTTCACAGGCCGCAGGGCTGCTCAGTCCTGCCTGCGAGAGGCGAAGCAGGACGCGCTCGCTCCCGCCTGAACGGCTGATTGACTAACATCTGTCAATCTACAGTCCATGCTGTTATTGACAGATGTCAGTTACTTCGAAATATAACCAGCTCCCATCTGCACATTCCCGCCCGCAAGGACGGCATTTTATGGAGAGAGTTTCATGTTTTCGCACATCGTGCTTGGCAGCAATGACATAGAAAAATCAAAGCGCTTCTATGACGCGACGCTTGGGGCGCTGGGCGGCGCACAGGCCTTCGTCGATGATAACGGACGGCTGATCTACATGCACAACGGCCTGTCGCTGCTGATCACCAAGCCCATTGACGGCCAGCCCGCGACGCATGCCAATGGCGGCACGATCGGTTTCGCCGTTCAGGGGCCTGAGCAGGCGGACGCGTGGCATGCGGCTGGGGTAGCCAATGGCGGCGTGTCTATCGAGGATGCCCCGGGTGTCCGTGAAGGGCCGATGGGGGCTCTATATCTTGCCTATCTGCGCGATCCGGACGGTAACAAGCTCTGCGCGCTGCACCAGCTTCCGCAGTAAGATCAACCGACCCATGAGCGAGGCGCAGCGCTGCCACCTTCGGTAGCGGTTGCGCCTCTCTTCCTTTCATGGGACAATGTCGGCGGGAGTGACTGCATCGATAAAGTGATGGAGAGGTACCCATGACAAACGCAGGCGACGCCCGCCCTGACGCAGCTTCCGCGCGTGGTCGGCCTACGGTCTCCGACAACCGCGAAGTGTCGAACGAACTGCTCCATGCAATGGAGCATGGCTTGCGGAACAAGAGTCATCTGGATCTGACGACGCGGGAAATCGCATCAGCCGCCGGCACCAACGCCGGCATGATCCACTATTATTATCACGGCAAGAACGGCCTGATCGACGCGGCGCTGGACAATTTAAGCAGCGACATCGCACAGATACTCAATGATCTCAACAGCTTGTTCCTGACCGACTGCCAGGACGCCACGCGCAAGATTGTCAGTGCCTGGATGAAGGTGCTGGAAACGCACCGGGGCACGGCCAGCGTGGTCCTGATCGAAAGTTTCCGCCCCTACTCGACCGTATGGAATTCCTACCGGCAGAAGAAATCGCAGGGCAGCTTCATCCGGATGCAGGAATTGGTCCGGACATTGGTAAGTCAGGGATATTATCGGGCGGATACCGACCCGCAAGTTGCGGCCTTCTCCATCACCTCCATTGTCCTTTCCCCGATGCTGGTGGGCCAGATCATGTCGGAGATCGGCCACCAGATCAGCCACATATTGGACAATTGGGAAGAAGAGGCCGTCAAGCTTATCGACGAGCGATACCGCCAAGTCTGATGCGGGGCGCCGTCTCGCCGGGTGCCAAAAAAAAGGAAGGGGAGCTTTGACCGGAGCCGCCCGATCGGGGAAGATCGTAATATTGAGCGGCAATCGGAGAATCCATGATCCCGCTCCCCTTCAAAATGTGCCCCGCCTCGTCAGGCGGCGCACATCATCCCGGCGCCTGCCTCCGCAACGGCTTCGTCAAATTGTTCGCGAACACCCCAGCGGGCCAGCCTGCGCATGATTTCCATGGCGTCATGCGGATAACCCAGCCCTTCATAAGCGATGCAGCCCAGTGGTGAGAGGCGTTGCGCCCCTCGCAACATGCATCGGTCGGCAATTTCCGCCTGCGCCGCATTGGGATAGATGCCGATCGTCTGGGTGTGGATGGTGACGGCGGCCACAGCTGCATCCAGGTCTGGCACGGGAATGATATTGATGACGCGCCCACCGATCCGGTCGCTGAATTCAACCGCCTCCGCCTGCTGCGATACGATGACGCCGCCTTCGTTCGCCTTGACGCCGAACACGCGATAATCGTCGGAATAGCGGATACCCTCTATCTCGTCGCGCAACACCGGGTCGAACGCGGGGTGGGGGGAGCTGTAGGCGGCGGGCAGCGCCTGCAACGCCTCATGCACCAACCGGCCAAAGCGGTTCAGCCGGTCGAGCGACGCATCATCACTGCCGCACACGACATAGGCGAGGCGGCTGTTGCCGCAGCCTTCCTGATTGAAATAGCCGAAATCCTTGGCCAGCTGCTGCGCGACCCAGCCCATCTGCTCCTCTGATTCCAGCGCTTCCGCGCCGATGATCGATGCGCTGACCTTGGGATCGAGCGCGATAAGGTCGAGGCCCGATGTCAAATGCTGGCGGATGTGGTTCATCGACGCGGGACCGCCCCAGGCAACGATCTTGTCGATGTTGCGCGTGTCGTACAGCTTCTTTTCAAAGCCCAGGTCTCCGCCCTTCCAATAGGCGACCGTCATGTGGCGGGTGATCGGATGATCCGGGTCCATCGCGATCATCGTCTTGGCTATGGCGACGGCGGTGAAGGGATCGTTCGACGGGCTCTTGACGATATTGTCGCAGCGCAGGACCGCCCCGTTGATCACCGCGTGCAGGGCCACATTGGGTGCGTTGCCTGCGTTCAGGTGAACGATGCGCGATCCAAAGGCGCGCACCATCGCGTCGCGGTCATGCAGTGGCCTCGGCTTCCAGCCTTCCAGATAGTCGCGGCCGATATTCTGATCGACGGCTTCCTCGACGATGGTCCGGCGCAGATTGGCGGCAAAGGAGACATAGGCGGTGCGCAATATGTCGGGCGACTGGCCCGACGACTGCATGTTCATTTCCAGCGCCAACCGAATGTCGGGATTCGTGTCCGGGTGCAGCCTGCGGCCCAATTCCTCCAGGAAGTCGAGAATATTGTCCAGGCTGACGGAATAATAATCCTGAAGGTCAGCGCCATTGCGCAGAACGATCTGGTCCAGATATTTGTTCACGTCGGGGGTTAGGAACGCGATTTCGCCCCGGCGTCCTTCAAAGCGGACCAGGTCATCTTCTATGATGCGGCCCCGGATGATGAGCGGGATAGTATATTCTTTCATCTTCGATACTCCGAGACAGATTGGATCAGGACGCCTTGGCCAGGAAATCTTCCAGGCTCTGGAAGGCCTGCGGCGTCCGGGCGCACACGATCTTGTCGTCCCCGCCATTCAGTTCCGAAATGCGGTTGATGTCATTGTCCATGAACGGACCCTTGCGCCCGCATGCGCATCCGCCGTCGAAATGGACCGTCACCTGATCGCCCGTGATGACCCCGGCCCAGAAGGTGGTGGGCATGGGATCGAACACGACCATGCGTCCTGTCTGCGTGCCGGTGCGCGGCAGCGACTGGCCGGTCGCCGGGTCCATCAGGTGCGTGATGCCCCAGGGCAGGGGATGCAGCTTGTCATGGGGGCAGCAGACCGCTGTCGAGCTGGATTCGGTCATGCCATAGACTTCCTTGACGCGGCCCGGCACATGATGCGGGAACCGTTCGGCAACGACATCGCGCCACCCTTCTGGGAAGTTGAACCCTTTGCTCCCGCCGCCGGTCATGATCATGGAATCGGGATGCCATTCGACGAAGATGTCCATCTTTCGGCACGCTTCGGCCATGAGATAGAGGTTCATGAGAGCCCCGTAGAACATGACCTTCTGACCTTTAAGGCCAACCACGGCATTCTCGATGAAGCGGGTCCACCGTTCGTCCGCATTGGACGCACGAGTTGCGAGCGCACTGGCGATTGCCTGCTCGGCCGGACTCAGCTCCAATTCCTCGCCCAGCGCCTGCGCCCGTTGCAGCCGTCCGTTCAACCACATCTCGTCAGCGGTCAGCGTGCCGTCGTCCAGCGTGATGAACATGTCCTCCCGGCCGTCGTAGCAATTTTCCTTCAGGACACGCATGATGAGCGGGATGTTGTGACGGCCGTAACGCGAAGGCCAGGGACAGACGAAAACATATTCGCCGCTCTTTGCGTAAATACCCGGTTCGTCGCGATATGGCTCGACGATATAGGTGTTCTTGTCAACGAACAGGGTTTCTTCGACGGTACTGAGGGGGAAGAGCGAAATCTTGCCGCTCGTTCCCGATGAGGTGACCGGCCGCAGCGGCGTCGAACGCTCTACTTCCAGCAACCATTGCTCGATCGACTCGCAATGTTCGGCATGCACCCCAGACAGGTCGTGCGTGGTAAGCGCCTGAAGCCAGCGGGTCAGCTTGTCGAATCGCGCCTTCTGCACGTCCAGCGCGGAATAGGATTTGAACATGGTGTGCGGCATCGCCAGGCGCGTGAGGTCATCGAACCCGTTGATTTCCTCTAGCCCGACTTCCTCGGCCAGACGCTGGAGCGCGCGCAATTTGGGCTTCAAATCGCGGAACCGCCGCTGGAACAGGGCGAGCTGGATCTTTTCGACCTCGGCATAATCCAGGTCGAACAGTTCCTCCTGGCTCAGTTCCAGAAAGCGCCAGGGATCTTCTTCCAGTCTTTCGTAGAGATTGGCCGTCGGGGTGGATGTCATGAAATGCTCCTGAAATGATAGGTATATGAGGGGCGGCCGATCGTTCGCGCGTGATCAGACGACATCTGCCGGTAATTCCGGGCGCTTCGATCCGGGATCGAGAGCGTGGCGGACAGGTTCGGCGGCGGCGGCCTTACCTGCCCTGCGCCCGAAGAAGGTCGCGCCGCCGATCAACAGACCGCTCGCATAGCCCCAGCCTTCCACTGAGAGATTGGGGGCCACCTGACCAACCGCGTAAAGGCCGGGAACAGGCGTGCCATCGGCTTTCAGCGCGCGGCCATCAATGTCAGTGTCAATGCCGCCCAGGCTGATACAGCAGAAATAGGCCGAACCTACCGAACAATCGATTGCGGCAAAGGGTATCTCCGAAATCGGGGCGAGCCATTTGGGATTCTTGCGGAATTCCTCGTCATAGCCCGTCGCGGCATAGCGATTATAATTGCCGATCGTCTCCACCAGCGACCCTTCAGGCATGCCAAGGTCGGCTTCCATTTCCGGTATATTGTCCCAAGCATCGACGACCTCATGCTTGCGCTCGGATCGGATGTCGCCAAGCTCCGGCCGTCCGAAATTGACATTGTCGCAGATCAGGTAAGCCTTGCCCTCGGGCTGGTTCAAAATCGCATCGGTGGACCAGGCGTGATAGACGTCCTCCGCCACGAAGCGGCGGCCCGCGCTGTTCACCAATATGCCTTTGACCAGGCTGGCGGGCGGATAGAAGGGCGATGTGATCATGCTCTGATCCAGCCCGACGGTCGCCGCGTCCATGCTCTGGCCGAGCGCTATGCCTGATCCGTCAGCAGTCGGCACGCCCAGCGGAGCGATGCCCTCCCGTCCAGCTTTCGACCCATGGGCAAGGCCGAGTTCCCGGTCCCACTCGCAACCGCCGGTCGCCAGCACCACGCCCTTGCGCGCCGCCACCGCCATGTTGCGGCCTTCCTGCCGATACTGGACGCCAACGACCGCGCCTGCGTCGTCCCGGACCAGCGCGTTGACCGCTGCATCGTAGACGACGCGCACCTTGAGTTCATGCAGGCGCTGGAGCAACCGGTCGAACAACAGATGCCCGACAAATCCGCCGCCCGGCTTATGACCACGCGGGAAAGGCTCTGCCGCTTCAGACAGGGGCCAGCATGCTTCGCTTCCCGTCCACACCAGCGTTTCATCGCTATGGGGGTGGAAATGCTTGCCGTCGAAATAGCGTTCGTTGAACGTGACGCCCAGCGACATCAGCCAGTCATAATGGCCGACGCTACCCTCGCAATAGGCCTCGATCTTGTCCACGGCCGCCTTCGGCTGCGTGGCCTTTAAAAACCGGGCCATATTCTCCGGCGTATCGGCAAAACCATTGGCCTTTTGCGGAGGCGTGCCGCCGCCCAGATAGATGAACCCACCGGACATGGCGGTGGAGCCTCCCCCGCCAGAGGTCCTTTCAATGACCAGAACCTCTGCGCCCGCTTCGGCCGCTGCAATCGCAGCGGAAGCGCCAGCCCCTCCCAGCCCCGCGATTACAACATCCGCCGTCGTCGCGAACGTAACTTCGTCCAGCGTCTTGGCTGCCTCTGTCTTCACTGTGATCCTCCCACTTGTGCGGCCGGGCCGTCTTTAAGTTCCAACATACGGACGGGATCGGTCCCGTCCCAATCTTGCGCGGCTTCGGCCACGTCGTGGAACAGGTTGATCAACACCGGCTCTGCGGGCACCAGTTCCAGCATGCAGCCCAGTTCATTGCGGGTGTCGGCATAGGCGACCTGCGCCCCGCCGACCGACCGGAACTCGCTCGCCATCTCTATGCCTCGCGCTCTCAGGCGCCCGATTTCTTCGCCGACATTGTGAACTATCCGGCACATGTGATGAAAGCCGATCTGGCCTTCGGGAACCATGTCGCGATAGGCGGACGGCCCCTTGCTCGTCTGCTGGATCAGTTCGATCTGAACCGGCCCCGCCTGCGCCAGCGCCGCCTTGAAAGCGAGCGGCTCGGGCCGCCCGCGATACAATGCGTCAGGATAGTCGGAGTCGCGCCGGAAAAACGGCCCGACCCCCATGGACAGCCACCGCTCCATCGCATCGTCCAGGTCCGCCACGACCCAGCAATTCTGCAACAGCGCCATCCTCTCATTGCGCGGGATGAGTTCTTCCAATCCCATCAGAAGTCTGCCGCCAAGGACACGCCCCAGGTCCTGCCGACCGACGGGATCGCAAAGTCGATGAACGACCCGATCGTGTTGCTGGACGTGAATCCGTCATAAGTGGTGTTGTTCGTCACATTCTTGACGAAGCCAGTCAGCGTCATGTTCAGCTTGTCATGCACCGGGAACTGGTAACGCATGGCCAGGTCGACCTTGGTCACCGGAGGAATCGACCCGCGTGGATCATTGAGAACGCTCGTTTCGTAACGCGACGTGTAATAGAGCGCGGCATTAAGTCCCGCTCGGCCTGCCCCCAGATCGAAAGCATAGTCGGAGATCAGGCCCGCGGTCCATTTAGGCGTACGGCGCAGCTTCAGGTCCGAGAGGTCCGCAAGGCCCTGACCCGCAAGGTTCCCGACGAAACTCAGATATTTCGCGTCCAGATAGCCCGCCGATCCGGTGATCGTCCATCCGGCGACAGGGACCACTGCCAGTTCGGCCTCCACGCCCTTGTACCGCGCTTTGGCAGCATTCACCGTCGCCGTAACAATGCCCCCGCCCGGTGCGACCGTCAGGACATCTTCCTGCTTGTCCTTCAGCGTGTTGTGGAACGCCGCGACGTTCAGGCGAACCCGATGGTTGAACCATTCGCTCTTGAAGCCGACTTCATAGGCATCCATGATTTCAGGACGATAAGGGATGACGGCGTTGACGATGCTTCCCGCGCGGCCGTTGAACCCGCCCGCATTATAGCCCCGGCTCCAGTTGGCGTAGACCAGCAGGTCGGGCTGGATCTTATATTGCAACCCGATGCGCGGCGTCAGCTCGTCGAACTTGACCGAGGCGCTCACCGGCCCTTGCTGCGGGCCAAGTACGAACTGATCGCGGATCGGCTGCTGTAGCCTCCCCCACAGCGTGAAGTTCGTCTGCTTGCGATCCCATGTCTGCCGCGCACCCGCCGTCAGACGCAGCTTGTCCGTAATGTCCCAGTCACCCTGAAAGAAGACCGCGAAGGAACGGCTTTTCTGCCGGATGCGATAGGCGTTGAGCGAGTTGAAGTAGGCCGTGCCCGGCGCGGTAGTTGCCGACAGCCCGGCAAAATCGACCGACGGGAACTGCCGCGCGGTGAACGCATATTCGATGAAGAAAGCGCCAGCCACGAAGTTGATCGGACCGTCGAACTGCGTTTCCGCACGCAACTCCTGCGAAAACTGCCAGGAGCTTTCCCGCTTGTCGTTACGCTGTATCGCAAAACGGGTCGCGTCGAAGTCGCCGAGCTGGTCTTCTTCGTCCTCGCGATAACCCGACAGGCTGACCAACTTGACGCCATCAAGTTCGTGCGCGACCTCCAGCGTCACTGCATTAAGATTGTAATAGGCCGGAAACTGCGTCGTCTCGACATCATTACGCTTTTTGCTGAGCGGCCTGCAAACGATCGAGGTTGCAGGATTGAGGCATTGTATATTCTGCCCGGTGACATAAGTCGGATATCCCAGCGTGCCCAGACCATTGGCCGTCAGCAGCTTGGGGCCGGTCAGCGGAATAAGGTCGGGGGTCAGGACCGGCACATAGGGCGGCACTTCGCTATCATCCTCCATCCGCTCCAGCGAAAGGTAGATGCTGGTCCGATCTGAAGGGGTAGCGACCAGCGACAGCATATAATCCCGCATATCGCGTTTGCCTTCGCGATCGCCGGTGATGCTGTTGCGGAACTCGCCATTATGCTTCTTGATCGCGATCGCGCCCTTGACCGCCAAAAGGCCGGGGATGATCGGCGCCATCACGACACCTTCAAAGTCCGTTCGTCCGAAACTGCCCACCGTCGCGCGCAGCCTGCCGCTTGTGGGAGCGTCGGGATCGGGACGGGAGCGGATGACGTTCACCGTTCCGCCCGTCGTGTTGCGACCAAACAGCAGGCCCTGCGGACCACGCAAAATCTCCAGTCGTTCGATGTCGAACGCGTCGAGCAGCGTACCGCGTTGAAATGCCAGCGGAATGCCGTCGATGGTGAAACCGATGCCGGATTCAACGGCGCGGTTGGGATCTTGAAGCGAGATGCCGCGCAAGCTGATCTGCGGCGTGTTGAGCGCAGCGCCGGAGCGCGAGATCGTCATGCCCGGCACCATGCCGCGCAGCCCGGTCAACGCATCCAGGTTGGACGCGCGCATAGCCTCGCCGGTGAAAGCCGTCACGGCGACGGGGACATCCTGCAACGGCACGGCCCGTTTCTGGGCGGTGACGATGATGTCCGCCAGTTCCGCCGACGATGACTGTGTCGATCCGCCTGAAGCTTGCGCCAAGGCATTGCCGGGTGCCATCACGCCCAAACTGAGCGCCAGTAGCGAAGTTCCTGTAAAGGTCCGCATGTTATCCCCTCCATTTATGTCTGTTGTCGGTTTTCCGTTTGTCGCGTCATTTTTCGCGCGACTATAAATCTGATTACCGATGGCTCGTCCTGGGACAGCCACGGATCATATGAAAACCCATTCCGGACATAATGGAAAGTTGGATAATAGGCCGTAGGACCAAGCCGGTGATCGCCGACCAATATCTGACGCTTGTCGGGCGTTGAAAAGCAAGGGCAAAAGGGGGCAAGGGAGCGGCGCCGCCGCTCACCGCGTCGGCATCATGGGCGCGGAACAATGCCGTAATCGGACGGATGCCGGGTTACGGAGATGCGGCGGTGATGCGAAGGCGAACGACTCGTCCTTCACCGCCACCCGCCCAGCAGTCGTGTACGCTGGGCCGGGGAACTTCAGCGCCGGGGACCCTCAGCGAAAGTGCCGACACAGCGTCGGCATTGCTCAATTCACGCTTTCTTGCGACGCCTCGCCGCGGGCTTGGCCGCCAATTTGGTGACCGTGGACGCGAGCAATTCGATCTGCGCCGTGGCCATCTCAATGAGTGCCGGGTCGTCGTGCGCGGCCAGGGTTCGGGCGGCCGCCATTATTCTGTCTTCCGGCGTGGGCTCTGCGGTCGTGGTTTCTTCCGGCGCCGCACCGTAACGCGCTTCGGCCCGAGCGAGAAAATCCAGCGCGACTTCTGTCGCCTGCTTTACCGCCAGATCCGTTATCTTGCCCTGCTGCTGGATGCTGGCTTCGAAAATGGCTGACTGGATGATGACAAGGGTACGAAACGGGTCTTCTTCCGACAGTGGTTCGATCGCCCAGCCCGTATGCCACAAAGTATGGTAGGGCAGGGCGGCAACCTTGTCGAAATCCCGCACCAAATGGCGGGATTCGAACGGAATGTGACGGGCCAGCGCGCCTGGCTTTGCTGGACTGGGTTGGTTGAAATAATCCTGGATTCCCTTGATCATCAACGTGACCAATTGCTCCAGGCTTTCCGGCTTGCGCCGCCGAACATAGCGTTCCACTTCGACGCCAGTCTGCTGGACGAAGCGGATGGCGATCTGGCCCAATATCTCGTCGACGCTGGCGAAGTGGGAATAGATGGATGTCCGGGTAATGCCGCCATGATCGGCGATCATGGCGATGGAGATGTCAGCTGGCTTATGCGCCTTGAGCAGTTCAATGGTCGCTTCGATGATCCGGTCGACGCGGGCTCTGCCCGGCGCGCGCTGCCCCAGCTTCTCCCGTTCGGAAAGCAACTCGCTTTGAAGAAACTGAAGGGTATTGGGCTCGGAATCTGTCTTCAAACTGTGAGGTTTGATCTTCGCCGATATTTTCTCCGCTTTACCTTTGAGCGGCGCCAGTCCCTGTTTTTTCATCATTGAACCATATCATAGCGGGGTGAGGTTTCAAGTGAGGTCGGTTCGAAAACAGCTGTCAACTCCGATGTTGCAAAAATAGTATCCTAGCGCACGATATCGCTTTACAGCTTTCCGCTGGCGCGATAGATGGTCCTTATATGACATTTGTCTGTCTCTGAAAGGCTGTGGTGGTCGATCACGCCGGATATGGAGCGGGCTGTAGGGAGAGGTGCGTTGGGCAGTCGACTGTCTGGCAAGACGGCAATTATCACAGGCGCTGGCTCGATGCACGGCATGGGCGCGGCAACTGCCCGCCTGTTCGCTCGGGAAGGTGCGTCGGTGATCCTGACGGACCTTGACGAAGCGGGTGCTGCGGCGGTCGCGGCATCCATCACGCAGGAAAGCGGCATTGCGTTGTCCCGATCGCAGGATGTCCGTCAGGAAGAGGGATGGCAGGAACTCGCCGCCGATGCCCTCAAACGGTTCGGGCACATCGACATTCTCGTGAACAATGCGGGCATCTATCATGCGGCATATGTTTCTGACACACCCGTCGCCATGCTTGACCGCCTTTTCGAAATCAATTTGCGGGGCTCTTTCCTGGGTTGCCAGGCGGTGATCCCGCACATGCGCGCCAATGGCGGCGGTTCCATCGTCAATATCTCGTCCATTGCCGCATTGACGGGCGTTCACAGAAGCGCTGCTTATGCCGCTACCAAGGGGGCCGTTCGTGCGCTGACCAAAAGTGTCGCGCTCGATGAAGCGCCCTATGGCATCCGGTGCAATTCGGTGCACCCCGGTACGATCGAAACGCCGATGGTCGACCAATTGCTTCAGGGCGATCCGGCCGCTATCGACGCCGCCACTGCGCCGATCCCGCTCGGTCGCTTGGGCCGACCGGAAGATGTCGCGAACATGTCCCTGTTCCTGGCATCGCAAGAGGCGTCCTATGTGACGGGTGCCGAATTTGTCGTTGATGGAGGCTTGACCATAGCATGAGCGCCGACTTCCTTCCCGTCGCTGCGGCCGCCGATCTGCCGAACAACAGCAGCAAGCCGATAACAGTGAACGGCTTGGACCTTCTGCTGTGTCATGCGGACGGAGAGTTTTTCTGTGTGCAGAATGAATGCACGCATCGCGCTTTTTCCCTGGCAGCCGGACGCATCAGGCGCTGCATGGTGCTGTGCCCCGAACATGGCATGCCCTTCGACCTGCGAACCGGAAATCCCAAGGGTCAGCTGACGGACAAGCCGCTCCGCACGTTCGAAACACGTGTCGTGGATGGCCAGGTAGAGGTCGCGGTGCCTGCGGAGGTAAGTTGAGACAGCTGCGGTCGGCCGCCATTGCGTAATGTGACAAGGGTCGCATAAAGTGGATCGGGGCGCATCACGGCGTCCGGGGAAAAATTGGGGCGAAATGCGTCCTGGAGGAGTAGGATCGTTGCAAGGTCATTTGCATTTCCGCCACTGTGCGCTGGTCGGCTGTTGCGGCGCGGCTCCCCTTAACGATGGACGGACCTCGTTGCCGGAGTACGCGCATTGAACGCGGACTATATCGTTGTGGGCGCGGGAGCGGCGGGCTGTGCCGTCGCCAACCGTTTGTCGGAAGACAGCCGCCACAAGGTAATCCTGCTTGAGGCGGGGGGCACTGACCGTGATCCCCTCATCCATGCGCCCGGCGGGCTGATGCCGCTTTTGACGTCGGGCAAGCATAGCTGGAACTACAGGAGCGCGCCGCAGGAAGAGCTGAACGACCGCGTCCTTTTCCTGCCCCGTGGCAAGGTTCTGGGCGGCGGCAGCTCGATCAACGGCATGATCTATGATCGAGGCACGCCGAGCGATTACGATCGGTGGGCGGCGCTGGGCAATTCCGGCTGGTCCTATGAGGACGTGCTACCCTATTTCAAGCGGGCCGAAAGTTACGAGCCGGGCGGCGATGCGCGGTGGCACGGTCACTCCGGGCCGGTCAGGATCAGCCGCCCCGGCGTCCACAATCCACTCGCCAAGGCGTTCCTGCAAGCCTGCGAAGAAGCTGGCTACCCTTATAATGACGACACCAACGGCGCGGTTCGCGATGGCGCCGGTCCCGTCGATATGTTCGTCAGCCGGGGCCGCCGGTGGAGCGCGGCGACCGCCTACATAAAGCCGTTCCGCTCGCGCTCGAACCTGGAGGTGCGTCTGGGCGCGCAAGTGCTCAAGATATTGGTCGAAAATGGCCGCGCCGTCGGCGTTCGCATCCGGGAAAAAGGGCAGGAGCTTGACCTCCGTGCGGGCGGCGAGGTGATCCTCTGCGGCGGCGGCATCAATTCGCCCCAGCTTCTGATGCTGTCCGGCATCGGTGACGCTTCGGCCCTGTCGCAGGTCGGCGTCGACCCGGTCCATAATCTGCCCGGCGTCGGTCAGAATCTTCAGGACCATCTGTCCACCTATGTGAAGCAGGCGGTGACGCAGCCGGTATCCCACTATCAATATGTCAGCCCGCTGAAGGGGGCGCTGGCCTTTGCGCAATATCTGGCTTTCCGCACGGGGCCGCTCGCCAGCACCGGCATGGAAGCGGTCGCCTATGTGCGATCGCAACCGGACCTCGCTGAGCCGGACATAAAGCTGTCGCTCGTGCTAGCGCTGATGAATGACACGCTGACAGGCCTGATGCCGCGTCATGGCTTCATGGCGCATGTCTGCGTCGTCCGGCCCCACAGCCGTGGCCATGTGACGCTGGCCTCGCCCGACCCGCAGGCCGCGCCGGTCGTGGATCACCGCTATCTTAGCGACACCCGTGACATGGTCGATTTCCGCAATGGCATCCGCGTGTGCCGCCAGATTTTCGGACAGGCCGCCTTCGATCCCTATCGCGGCGATGAATTGTCGCCGGGCGCGTCTGTACAGACTGACAGCCAGATCGACGCCTTCATCCGTGCCAACGCAAGTGCGGATTATCACACGGCCGGTACGTGCAAGATGGGATCGGACGATGATAGCGTCGTCGATGCCCGCCTGCGGGTCCGGGGCATTGGCGGGCTACGGGTCGCCGACACGTCGGTGATGCCGACGCTCGTCGGCGGAAATACGAACATGCCCGCCATCATGATTGGCGAAAAGGCGGCGGACCTGATCAAGGGACGCAGCCATGCGTGACAAGTGCAAACGACATAGGAAGCGGCGCGAACCGCGAGCGACTGGAGAGCTATAATGCCGGTATGGGATGAGGTTTTCGACGTGGTGGTCATGGGCTCCGGCGCGGCGGGTGTTTCCGCCGCGATCGCGGCGCAGCATCGCGGTTGCAAGACGCTGGTGCTGGAGCGCAGCGACAAGCTGGGCGGGACGAGCGCCGTGTCGGGCGGCGTGCCGTGGATCCCCAACAATCACCACATGCATGAGGTTGGAACGACCGACTCGCGCGAACAGGCGCTCACCTATCTTCGCAGCCTTTCGCTCGGCAAAATGGATATCGAACTGGCCGAAACCTATGTCGATGAAGCGCCGGGCGTGTTGCGTTATCTCGAGCAAGAGACCCAGCTGGCGTTCCGGGCGCTCAAGACGCCCGATTATCACCCGGAACATCCCGGCGGCACCTTCGGCCGCTCCGTAAGCCCCGGCCTGTTTCCTGCGGGCGAGTTGGGGGAACTGCGCGCGCACCTGCGTTCGGCCCCCTGCTTCCCGCTGCCTGTCGCGATGACCGACATTGATGACGGGACCAATATGCTGGACCCCGAAATCATCGGCGACCGCCTCGCCAAGGGCATGGTGGGCACCGGCATGGCGCTGATGGCTGGCCTCATCAAGGGCGCGGTGGACAAGGGCGTGGAGTTTCGCCGCAACGCCCGTGGCCGCCGTCTGGTGATCGACGATGGCGCCATTGTCGGCATTGAGGTCGAACAGGATGGCCGCATGGTCAGGATCGGCGCCCGTCGCGCCGTCATTCTGGCAAGCGGCGGCTTTGAATGGAACAAGGACATGGCGACCGACCTGATGGGCGCTCCCATCGAAGGTCCCCTCAGCCCGCCTTTCAATGAGGGCGACGGCCTCATCATGGCGGCCGAGGCGCAGGCGAGCATGGCCAATGCCCATGAAGCCTGGTGGATGCCGATGATCCGCATTCCGGGTGACGAATATGAAGGGCAGCAGCTCAACCGCATGGTGGTCGGCGAAAGAGCCTCGCCCGGTTCGATCATGGTAAACCGCGCGGGCAAGCGCTTCGTCAACGAAGCCCACAATTATAATGACGTTGGCCGCTCCTTCCGCAACTTCGACCCAGTGGCGTTCGACTATCCGAACCTGCCCGCCTGGATCATCCTCGATTCGACTTTCCTCGACAAATATCCGTTCGGCACGCGCTATCCTGGCGATCCGATTCCGGCATGGCTCGAATCCGCGCCGACGCTCCGCGAACTGGCGGAGAAAATCGGCGTAAACCCAGATGGCCTTGAAGACACGGTCACACGCTTCAACGCGAATGTCGAACGGGGTGAGGACCCCGACTTCCACCGTGGCCGGAGCAAATATGATCGTCATTATGGCGACCCGTCACGCGAAGGAGCACTCCAATCGCTGGGGCCGATCCAGCAAGGCCCCTTCTATGCCTGCCGGGTCTATTCCGGTGTGCTTGGCACAAAGGGCGGACCGAAGATCAACGCCAAGTCGGAAGTGGTGAACGTCAGGGGCGGCCGCATCCCCGGCCTTTACGCGGCGGGGAACGTCTCCGGCGGCTTCACCGGCATGGCCTATCCGGGCGCCGGGGCCACGATCGGGCCGGGCCTGGTCTTCGGCCACATCGCCGGACGCGAGGCGGCGTCCAGCGTCAACAGGTTCTGAAAAGGAGGCGACATTGCCCGAAGTCGAACATACCACAACGGTCACCGCCTCCCTGCCTCAGGTCTGGAATTTCGTCGAGGACATGGACAATTGGGCGCCGTTCCTCACAGGGTATCAGCGCCACGAGAAGATCAACCGCGATGAATCCATCTGGGTTGTGAAGGGCGAGCTGGGCGGCCTGACTCGCAGCGCGGAGTTCAAGGTCCAGGTCACGGAATGGAACGAGCCTAGCCGCGTCACCTTCGTGATGCAGGGTTTGCAGGAGCCTGTCACCGGCTCGGGCGAGTTTCTGGCGATCGATCTGGGCGGCGGCATCGCGAATGCCGCGCCACCCGCCCCCGCTCCCGCACATTCACCCTCAGGCGGCTGGCTGAGCAGATTGTGGGAACGCCTGTCCCGCTGGTTGCTGCGGCGCGTCACCAACAGCGTCGATGTGCAAGCGGCAGCGCCCGTGGCAGATGCGGGGGATCCGAACACGCAGATCACTTTCCGGCTCAACGTTCAGGCGGGTGGAGCCACCGGGCCGGTCCTCAACCTGCTGCTGGGACCGATGCTGAAGCCGGTTGCTGAAGATCTGGCGATGAAGATCGCCCAGGCGGTGGACAAGCCGTCACAAGCATAAATCTTGCGCGGGGTCTGCCATAAAGGCGCGGACTCCGCGAAGGAAGGATACTCCGCTATTGACGGACAAATGTCCGTTATGCATGATCGTCCGGAACCTGGCCGCCTTTTGCCTAGTGCGCGTAAAGCGGGCCGTTGGATGTAGCTGGACGATTGGAAACAGGATCAGCGCGCCGGGATGCGCCTGGATTGAATCGACAGGAGATGGAAATGACGGAAAATCTGGTCGCCGAGGCAGGAGCCGGACGTTCTTCGAAACTTCAGGGTTGGCGCTATTTCGACCGCGACTTCGCGGGGCGGGAATGGGACGCAGTCTGGACCAAAAGCTGGCTCGTGGTGTGCCGTGAAGACCAGATCCCTGAGCCGGGCGACTTCCTGGTGGAAGAGGTTGGCACGGAATCCATTCTGGTCGTGCGTCAGGAGGATGGCGGCATCAAGGCCTTCTACAATGTCTGCCAGCATCGCGGGAACAAGCTGGTGTCCGTGGCGGAAGGGTCCATGCCATCCTTCACCTGTGCCTATCACAGCTGGAAATGGTCGCTGGAAGGCGAGTGCATCGGCGCGCAGGACCCGGAGGACTTCTCCGCAGGCTCCCCATGTGGACGCAAGCGGCTCGCCGAGATCAACAGCGAGACCTTCGCCAGCTTCGTCTGGGTGAACATGGACGCCAACCCGATGCCTCTCAAAGAGTATCTGGGCGAACTGTACGAGCCTTTGGCGCGCTATCCCTTCGAGCAGATGCATTGCACTCAGGCGATATCGGTGCGGATGCCCTGCAACTGGAAGATCATTTCGGACAATTTCCGCGAAACATATCACATCCCCACCGCGCATCCGGAGGGGCTGTATGTGAACGAGCCCTATTATGTGACGGCGGTCATCGAAACGCTGAAGAACGGCCATGCGCGCCTTGTGACGCCGGGCAGCCAGCCTTCGCGCTATCTGCCTGACGGCAAGCTGGCGATCGACGAGTATCTGATTCAGGATCTCAAGACCTGGGAATTGCAGCCGGAAGATTTCAAGGACAAGCCGCTGGCGATCCGGGAAGCGATCATCGCGCAAAAGCGGAAGCTGGGCGTCGAGCGCGGCCATAGCCATTATGACCGGATGGAAGATGCGCAACTGACCGACACCTTCCTCTATTCGATCTTCCCTAACCTGACGCTGACCTGTTTTTCGGATGGCATGCTGTTCCTGCGCGCCTGGCCGCACCCGACCGACCCCGAAAAATGCACCTTCGACACCTGGTTCTATGCGACGGGTTCAGAGGATTTCTTCACCAAGATGCTGACCTCGGCGGGCGGCGTGGCTGACACCGTGCGTGCGCCTGTAGAACGCGAATGGCGCAACTTCGGCGAAGGAAGCCTTGGCATCACGCTCGATGGCGATGCCGGTATCATGGAGGCGCAGCAGCGCGGCATGCATTCGCGCGGGTGGAATGGCGCGGAACTGGCCGGGCAGGAAAAGCGGATTTCCCACTATCACGACCGCATCGATCAACTGATCGCCGAAAATGGGATGTCCATCGCCGCTGAATGACGAACACGCTGCGGGCGTACGCGTCCGCAGCGCCGATAGGCGTGGTAGCTTCGGCCAGCGGTTACCGAAATGCAAAAACGTGCGCCCGCACCCTCGGGCGGCGAACCGACGATTGCCGATTAAAAGGAGAGGCTCGATGTTCCTGGACCCTGTTTCAGGCCAACTCAAGAAGGTGCGGCAGATCGCATTCGTCGTACCGGACGCGATCGAATGGGCGCGCCGACACATGGCCCGCTTCGGCTCTGGCCCCTTCTTTGTGCTCGCGCACCTTCCCCATGACCTGCAAACCTATCGCGGCAAGGAAATCGACCTCGATACGACAGGTGTCGTCGGCCAATGGGGCGATGTGATGGTCGAACTGGTGGAACAGCATTGTGACACGCCATCGGCCTACAGCGAACTTTATCCGACGGGTGGTCCCGGCCTGCACCATATGACGGTGTTCGTTGACGACATTCACGCGGCGATCAAGGATTATGAAAGCAAGGGCTTTGATAATATCCTTTATTCCGTCGTGTCACCGCTCGGCGACTCCAAACCCAGCCCCTATGCGATGATGGACACGCGCAAGGAGTTCGGCATGCTGACCGAATTCTATGAAGAGGCCGTCGTCAGCGACTTTTACAAGATGGTGCGGGATGCCGCCGAAGGCTGGGACGGGTCCGATCCCATCCGTTACATATATGGCCAACCCTGAAGGGGATATTCTCGACATGGAAAAGCGTAATCTCGGGAAATCCGACCTTAAAGTCTCTATTGCCGGTCTTGGCTGCAATAATTTCGGCTGGTTTCTGGACAAGGAAAAATCCCTTGAGGTGATCTCGGCTGCGCTGGACGCCGGGATCAACTTCTTCGACACCGCCAACAACTATGGTTTTCCTCCCGGAGAATCGGAACGCATCCTCGGCGAAGCCTTTCGCGGTCGCCGGGATTCCGTGATCATCGCCACGAAAGTCGGCGACAAGGTTGGCGACAACGACGATAATCAGGGTGCCGCCCCTGCCTATGTGCGACGGGCTCTGGAAGAGAGCCTTGCCAATTTGGGCACTGATTATGTCGATCTCTACCAGCTGCATTATCCCGATCCGAAGGTGCCCATTAGCGAAACGCTGGCCGCATTCGACCAGCTGATTCAGGAGGGCAAGGTGCGCTATGTCGGCTGTGCGAACCACAGTGCCGCCCAGCTGGCCGAAGCACTGGACGCAGCCGGAGCCAGCAATCGTGCGGCTTTCATATCATGCCAATCCGAATACAGCCTGCTTGCGCGTGATGTCGAAAGCGAACTTGCGCCCTTGATGGTCGCCAATGGCGTTGGGTTTCTGCCTTACTTTCCCCTCGCCAACGGGTTGCTGACCGGCAAATATCTGGGTGGCGACGACAGTTCGGGCCGTCTGGAAACCCTCAGGCAGATACCTTTCTTCGACAAGTTCCTGACGCCGGAAAGGTTTGAGAAAGTCAGCCGTCTCGGGGAGATTTCCCGCAAATCGAGCATCCCGATGGTGAAACTGGCTCTCGGCTGGCTCGCCGCAAAGCCCTTCGTCTCATCCGTGATCGCCGGGGCGACAAAGCCCGAACAGGTTTACGCCAATGCGCAGGCCTGCATGACAGTCTTGCCGCAAGACATAATGACGGAGCTCGATCAGCTGTAATTAGCGACCGTCCCCGGTCACTGCGACCGGGAAGCATCACTACAAGAAACGGCGGGAAGCTCTAAGCCTCCCGCCGTTTCAATTTCAGCGGTGTGTCAATGCGCCGGTGAATAGGGCGCTGCATCAGCGAAGATCAGCGTTTCCTTCGCACCGCTCCGGCAGATTTCCTGATAGATTTTGCCACCTTCAGGCGCGCTTGCCATTGCCTGGATACCGGCATCGAAAGCATTCATGTCCGGCAATTTCCAAAGATGGATGACGGTATTGGCCCGCCCGATCTTGGTGACGAGCCCGGCGATCATCTCCCAGCCCGCGCCTTCGGCGATGCGCTTCATCTCAGGAACTATGTTCAAAAAGACGGGAAGCGTCTCATAATCGAGTTCCAACGTTGCCTGAAGATAAACGCTCATCTGATATCCACTCCTTGCGATCGCGGTCGGAGCTAGGCTCTCACCGCACAATCTCACGATAAATGACGAACGTCTGATATTCAAGCGACGACATGATGCTTCAAAGACCGGCCGATCGCGTGACCGGGATGGCCGTTAAACCGAGCGCGAAAAGAAAAATAACCGTCATATGTCAGATAAAAGTACTCGTATGCGCTTGTCACGGGCGCTTCACTGTTGACCCTTCGGCGAAAAGCAGTTAGCTAGCACACTTGTGTAGCGACAAGTCGATTCAGAAAGAGTCGCGGCCACATCGGATCAAAAATCAGCGTTGAATGGGGAGGATATATGCGAGGCCTGGCATTTTCGTCGGCGATAGCGATCGCAACTGCGTTGGGCGGCTTTCAGGCGGCATTGGCCGCAGAGCCGCAGCAAGCGCCGGACGCGGCCGCAGCCAATCAGCCCCAGCAATCCGAAGGACTTTCGGACATCATCGTAACCGCGCAGAAGCGCGCCGAGCCACTTCAAAGTGTGCCTGTCTCCGTTTCCGCGTTCAGCAATGACACGCTTCAAAAGGCCCGCGTCGACGGCCTGACCGGCCTTCGCGGCCTCGTGCCGGGCATGACCGTCACGCGTTCCGGCGCAGCCGTCGACGTGCCCCAGATCAGCTTGCGCGGCATTTCCATTCAGGACGTGCTGCCCAGCGTCGAGGCCGGTATCGGCATCACGCTCGATGGCATTCCGATCGCGTTCCAGCGCGGCGCGCTCATCGATGCGTTCGATGTCCAGCGCGTGGAGGTTCTGCGCGGCCCGCAGGGCGTTCTGAACGGCAAGAACACGACCGGCGGGGTGATCAACGTGATCCGCCTCCGGCCCGACCCGTCGGCGGACACGACGGGCAAGGTGCGCTTAACGGTGGGCAGCTTCGGCCAGAACGACTACGAAGGCTACATTATGGCCCCGGTGATCAAGGACGTGCTCGCGGTCAAGGCGACCGTTTCGGTGCGCAAGGATAATGGCCAGTTCCGCAACATCGTGACCGGCGGACGGGAGGGCGATCGTGATGTCCGGCAATACTCGCTCGCCGCTGTTGCAACCCCCACCGATCGCCTGAACATCTATTTGGCATTCGACCGGCTGGAAAACGACAGCCAGATTCCGCCCTATACGCCCCTTAACGTCCCCGATTTCATCCCTTATCCGTTGCCGGGCTATGTCGGTGGCGCAAACGCGACCTGTTACAATCCGGCGACGAGCATCGTCTGCGGCCCGCTTGCCAATCTCGACAAGGGCAAGAATGTCGTCGAAACGACCCAGCTTCCCGCATCTCTGCGCATGACTGCGGTGACCGGTGAAGTGTCGTACGATTTGACCGATCAGGTCAAATTCGTTTCGCTGACCGGCTATCGCGAGTTCCACGAACGGCAGACCAGCGATTTCGACGCAACCCGCTTTGCGCTGTTCCGCGACAAGGCCCGGGTCGATGCCAAGCAGTTCTCGCAGGAGGCCCGCTTCGCAACGTCGTTCGAGGGGCCGTTCAACGTCGTTGCCGGCGCATTTTACATGAACTACTCCTATACGGAGGTGCAAGATCCGTCGCTTGACGTGTCGATGCTGCCCGACGGGTTTCTCACCACGGGCAGTCCGATCCTCACGAACGGCTTGCCGACTTTCTCGACTCCGCCGGGCGTAGCGTTCCTCAATTCACTCAACCGGTACGATACGCATCAGACCAACAAGACCTTCGCCTTGTTCTTCCAGGCGGACTATGACATCACTGAAAAACTTCAGTTGTCGGTTGGTGCCCGTCAGACCTGGGACAGGAAGACGACTGCCTATAGTTTGTGGGACCCCGTATTTTCTACCGTGCGGGACAATGATGTTATCGGGCCGCTGGTCGGAAGCGTTGCAGGGCGCGCCAAGTTCAAAAAGTTTACGCCGAAGGTGAACCTGCAATACAAGTTTACGCCCGACGTCATGGCCTATGCCCAATACAGCCGTGGTTACAACACCGGCGGCTTCAACGGTCGTCCTGGCAACCTGGTTACCGCAACACAGGCCTATTTGCCCGAAACGATGGATGCGTTCGAGGTCGGCCTCAAGACCGAATTCCTCAATAACCGGGTTCGCCTGAACCTTTCCGCGTTCCACAACACGCTGAGCGACAAGCAGGAAAATATCCTGCAGGTCGTCGGAACCACGAACGTCACCAACACCCTGAACGCCGCCAAGGCTCGTTATCAGGGCATCGAAGCCGAATTGGCCGTTGCGCCGATGCGGGGGTGGACGATCTCCGGATCGCTCGGCTATCTCGAAGCGAAGTATCTGAACTTCATCGGTAATCTGGGGCAGGGAGAGACGGACCTTTCCGGATTGAAGCTGCGGCGCACCCCGAAATGGACCGGTGGTCTGATTTCGGACTACAGCTTCGACGCCGGTCCGGGGACCATCGGCCTGAACGCGGCTCTGTTCCATACGTCGCGGTACCAAACGGACGTGATCAACGACCCGCGTGCGTCGATCCCGCCGGTGACGAAGGTCGACCTCGGTGTACGCTACGAGTTCCCGGTGAGCGGCAACACCACGCTCGAGGTCTCGGGCTTCGTCAAGAACGTGACCGACAACACCACGTACGACGGTTACACGTCGGGCGAGGCGGTATTCACCTTCATCGACTGGGCCAACCCGTCGCCGGGCCGGACCTGGGGCGCGTCGCTGACCGCGCGCTTCTGACACGACATGGCGGGCCGCCTCGTCAGCCTGGCGAGGCGGCCCGGCCTTTTCGCTTTTCATCAGGCTGCGGCGGGGCACCGAAAATCCCAGGAGTTGAATATGAGGCTTGAAGGAAAAGTAGCACTGGTCACCGGCGCCGCGGGCGAACAGAACATGGCCCAGAAGATCGCCGAGCGCCTCGCCCAGGAAGGCGCGAAGGTCGTCGTGACCGGTCGTCACGAAGAGCCGTTGCGCAAGCTCGCGGCAGAGATCGGCGGCAGCTACATATTGATGGACATCACCAGCAAGGCCGATGTCGATGCCGCCGCTGACTTTGCCGTCAAAACCTATGGCAAACTGGACGTCGCGGTGAACGCGACTGGCTGGGGGCTGATGAAGCCGACCCATGAAACGACGGAGGCTGATCTCGACAAGATCATGGACATCCAGTTCAAAGGCCCCTTCTTCTTCATCCAGGCGATGTTGCGGGTAATGGGGCAGGGCGGATCGATCATCCAGATTTCATCCGCCACGGCGACCATCATGCTGGAAAATCACGCCGCCTATATGGGCACCAAGGCCGGAATCGACCATGTGATCCGTACCGTGGCGAACGAATATGGCGCGCGGGGCATCCGGGCGAACTCCATTTCGCCGGGCCTCACCGAAACGCCGATGGCTGGCGACAGCTTCAGCGTGAAGGAACTGATCGACGCCTTTGCAAAGGAATATCCGCTCGGCCGCCTTGGCACGCGCGAAGACATTGCGGCTGCGGTCGTGTGGCTGGCATCCGACGAATGTTTCATGACCGGCCAGAATCTTCAGGTAAATGGCGGGCTCACGCTCCGCCGCAACCCGATCCTGTCCGAACTGGGCGAGGTGGCCGCGCGTGCCACGGCGCATCTGAGCAGCTGACAACGACACAGCGGTGCGGGCGGGAGCATCGCTTCCGTCCGCAAACGCGCAGGGAATGCAGAAAGGGAGGGTAGCGCTGGCTACCCTCCCTACTTTGCTTCTGAATTCGGCGGGGGCAGTGCTGAGTGGGCACCGCCTGAACAACCCATTTTCTATAAGCAGCAGCCGCCCCGACCTGTTAGCTGTCGGAGCGGCTCCACCTCGTCTTAAAGGTCGGTGAACTGCATCCGGCGGATCGGATCGGTGCCATCAAATCCTTCCGCGGACTTCTTCATATGGTCGTAGAAGGGACGGGTGCCTTCTTCTTCATAAAGTTCAGTCATCACGCCAAGTTGTTTCGACGTATCCATGATGGCGTAGCGGCCCATACCATTAGGGAAGGTTTCGCCATAAAGAGCAGCCTCGCAGCCTTCAGCTTCATATTGAGCCATCCGCTTGTCCAGATCGTCGACGAACATGGCGAAATGGTGAATCCGCGACTCGCCCTTCTTCACAAGATCACGATAGGCGGACGGTTCATCATCATGCTGCTGCACGAATTCGGCGGTGATATTGCCCCACTGACCATAGACGGAGGTGACGTCGATGACGCTGTCCTTGCCGCGATAGCGATGCACGTGAAGCGGATAATGTTCGACTGCCCAGAACGGCCCCGATCCATAACGGCGGGAATGGGCACGGGCGGCTTCGATGGCGTCTGGCACCACAAAAGCGATCTGCGTGATCGCGAGGGCGGGTGTGAAGATAAAATCACTCATGGCGTTGCTTCCTTCAAAGACAATTGTCAGATGATTGATTCGATGATGAGGGTAATCGCGCGAGGGATCCGATCTTCGCCGACGGCATTGGACCATGTCGGCCGCCGGTGGCCAAGGACATGCCGCAGGTCCGAAAACCAGCGTATTTCCTGGCCCTTGAGCGAGCTGGCCCTCCGCTATGCAGCGCTTTTGGTGACCTTTTGATGATCATTCATCCTCTACCCGGAGCGGCTCATGCCCTGCTCCTCCGTCGCTGATTTCTCGACAAACGACAAATGTCTGCTAACGAATATGCCTCCATTCGTCAAATTGATAAATGGCGGCATCGACTGGATGGGGTTGGGGAGGCGGCCCTTTGGGTGGCGGGACAGCGCATTGGTCATTGACTAAATGAACGACAACCGTCAGGTAATATGCCAACACCTTTGGCGCTGACGGGCGTTCGCTGGCGGATTGGGTGCTTGCAACGCGGACTTATGGAGAGGAAAAATGACCTATAATTTGACGGTGCGGCGCGAAGGTGCCGTGTTCATCATCGGCGGAACCGGCGGCGCGGGGTCGGCGATCGTGCGCGCCTTTGCAAAGACTGGCGCCAATATCGCCTTCACCTACAACAGCAATGAAACCAAGGCGAATGCGTTGGTGAATGAACTGGAAAGCGAAGGGGTAACGGCATCTGCCAGCAAGCTGGACATAACCGACTTGCAGGCTGTCGAACAATGTATCAGCGGCGTGGTGAAGCGTTTCGGTCATATCCACACGGTCATCTATGCGTCCGGGCCGATGTGGGACAACACTCTGCAACTGGCCGACGTGAAGCCCAGCTTCATGGAGTTTCTCGTGAAGACCGAACTGTTCGGTTTCTTCAATGTGATCAGCGCGACCAAGGAACAGATGCGCGCCAATAAGGGCGTCATCACTGTTTGCACCAGCTTCGGCAACGCCCGTCGCTTCGATCGCGACGGTCAGTCGGCGGTGCCAAAGGCGGGTCTGGAAAGCATGGCGCTTTATCTGGCGGCGGAAGAGGCTGTCTACGGAGTGCGCGCGAATGTCGTCCGCCTGGGCTGGTTCAACTTCGGTATGGGCGCGATCGACAAGACGGAGGCTTCGCTCGATGATCCGGGTCGTGCCATGACCGGCGGCGACGCTGGGGCCGAAGCGCTGGAATGGATGACCAGCCGCATTCGCCTGGGCAATCGGCCGGGTCGGGGCGAGGAGCTTGCCAGCATGGTGCTCTACCTTTCGTCTGAACAGGCGTCCTATGTCACCGGCCAGATCACCTGCGTCGACGGCGGCATTTCGCTTTGAACCTTTGGGCAGGCGCCAGTCTTCATGAAGGCGCCTGCTCCATGACGGCCCGCTGCACACACACCTGCGTGGGCTGCATCGATAATTGACATATGTCAGATAACATGTATCACTGGCGCGGCCCGCGAAGGCTGAATCGGGCTACTCCCGCATAGCGAGGCATATCAGCTGCGGTGATCGTTGTCCGGCTGACTGAGGCAGAGAGAGGATCGATGGTAAATATTTCCGTCCTGGCCGGACAGGTGGCTGGTGAATGTCGCATAGCCATGACGCCTTCGATTGTCGCACGATATGCAAAGCTCGGCCTGTCGACGCTGGTCGAAAGTGGTGCAGGTCTTGCGGCGGGCTTCTCTGATGACGCCTATGCCGCGCAGGGTGCCCTGATTGTGGATCGCAAGGAAGCGCTGGCGCAGGCGGATGTCGTGGTCACGGTGCGTCCTCCGGCTGCCGCTGAACTGCTCGGGGTTCGTCGGGGAACGAAGCTGGTCGGTGGCTTGGCACCCTTTGCAGATCCGGGCAGGATCGCCGCCTATGCCGATCTGGGGGTGGAAGCGATGGCGCTTGAACTGCTCCCGCGCACGACCCGCGCGCAGGCGATGGATATATTGTCCAGCCAGGCCAATCTCGCGGGTTATCATGCCGTTGCGCGGGCCACCACGGAACTCAATCGCTGCCTGCCGATGATGACCACGGCCGCAGGTTCGATCGCTGCCGCCAAGGCCTTCATCATGGGTGTGGGCGTCGCGGGCCTTCAGGCGATCGCGACTGCGCGGCGGCTGGGCGCGGTCGTATCCGCCACCGATGTGCGGCCCGAAACGCGCGAGCAGATCATGTCTCTGGGCGCCAAGCCCATATTCGAAGAGATTCAGGACGGCGACCAGCTGACCGCAGCGGTGGGCGGCTATGCCGGGGAAATGAGCGAAGCCTATCGGCAGCGTCAGGCGGCCTTGGTCAGCGGGCATATCGCCGGGCAGGACATGGTCGTCACGACCGCCCTCATCCCCGGACGGCCCGCTCCGCGCCTGATCAGCGACGCGCAGATCGCAAGCATGAAACCGGGCAGCGTGATCGTCGATCTGGCCGCCGAAAACGGCGGCAATGTCGAAGGTGTCATCGCCGGGGAAATGGTGCTGCGTCATGGCGTCAAGCTCATCGGGCTTGTCGATGGAGCGGCGAGGGTCGCCGTGGACGCGTCGAACCTGTTCGCGCGCAACTGCTATAATTTCATCGAAGCCTATTGGGACAAGGCGGAAAAGAGGTTGACGATGCCCGCCGACGACGCGCTGATCGAAGCGGTAACGCTGACCCGCCATGGCGAGATCGTCCACCCGCGCTTCGTGCAGGCAGCGGCGGCCTGAACACAGGGGATAAGTCAGTGAACGCTTTCAATGCAGATTATCTGTTCGTCTTCATATTGGCGGCCTTTTTGGGTTTTCAGCTAATCAAGAAGGTGTCGCCGCTTTTGCACTCGCCTTTGATGTCGCTGACCAATGCGATCGCGGCGGTGGTGATTGTGGGGGCGATCACGATCACGGGTGAGGCGGGCGCAACGCCGCTGGCGAAGACGCTGGGCTTCATCGCGGTGTTTTGCGCGACGGTGAACCTGGTCTCCGGGTTCATGATCACCGATCGCATGCTCAAGATGTTCAAGCCGCGGGGGAAGTAACAGATGGACGCCTTCGTACCCTTCGCGGCGATTGTCGCGTCCGCTTTGTTCATCCTGTCGCTGATGTGGATGAGCCATCCCTCGACCGCCCGTCGCGGCGTGCGCGCGGGCGAGATCGGCATGGTCATCGCCATCATCGGCGCGCTGGTTCAGCATGAGGTCGTTGATTACAACCTGATCATCATCGCGATGATCGCGGGCGCGGCGGCGGGCATTCCGATGGCGCTGCTGATGCCGATGACGGCGATCCCGCAGCGGACCGCCATCTCCCACGCCTTTGGCGCGCTGGCCGTCGGCCTGATCGGCGCCGCGGAATATTACAAGCATGCCCATGCGGAATATGCGGGCGGCTTCATCCTGTGGGCGCTGATGTTCGAGATGCTGCTGGGTTTCCTGACCTGCACCGCGTCGATCATCGCCTTTGCCAAGTTGCAGGAACTGATGGGCAGCCGTCCGGTGTCCTTCCCGGGCCAGCGCATCGTCAATGGCGCGGTGGCGCTGGCGACGGTGGCGATCGGGGTGACGCTGGCGCTTGACCCGACGCAGACCTGGCTGTTCCCGCTGTTCGCGGGCCTGGCGCTGCTGTTCGGCATATTGCTGGTGATCCCGATCGGCGGCGCGGACATGCCGACGGTCATCGCGCTTCTGAACAGCTATGCGGGTCTTGCAGCTAGCGCGATGGGCTTTGCGCTGGGCAACAAGCTGCTGATCGTCGCGGGCGCGCTGGACGGGGCTTCGGGCTTCATCCTGGCGCTGGTGATGTGCAAGGCGATGAACCGCAGCTTTGCCAATGTCATGTTCGGCGGCTTTGGCAAGGTGGTCGCGGGCGTTGCGGGCGGCAAGGACGACCGTGTCGTGCGCTCCGCCTCGGCCGAAGAAGCGGCAATGCAGCTGGAAAACGCGAGCAGCGTTGTCATCATTCCCGGCTATGGCATGGCGGTCGCGCAGGCGCAGCACAAGGTCAGCGAGCTGTACCAGGCGCTCACCAAGAAGGGCGTGGACGTCAAGTTCGCGATCCACCCGGTGGCGGGCCGCATGCCCGGTCACATGAACGTGCTGCTGGCCGAAGCCAATGTGCCCTATGAGCAGCTGGTCGATCTGGATGACATCAACCCCGAACTGCCGCAGGCGGACGTTGCGGTGATCATCGGCGCCAACGACACGGTGAACCCGTCGGCGCGCGACGATCCGCAGAGCGCGATCGCGGGGATGCCGATCATCGAGGCGGACAGGGCCAAGTCTGTGTTCGTGATCAAACGCTCGATGAATGCGGGCTTCGCCGGGATCGACAACCCGATCTACTACAACGGCAACACCCAGATGCTGTTCGGCGACGCCAAGGACATGGTCGGATCCATCGCCAAGGAACTGGCGGGGGGTGGTTCAGGCCTCCACTGATAGGCCATCCACTTTGCCTTAACTACCCCACCGACCAAAGTGCCAACAATGACACTTTACCCTCGGGCAAAGTGTCATTCGCGACAAAAGCGACCAATTCCCAACACAAGGGATTCACATTGGCCTCCACCTGTGCTTGATTCATCCCCGTTATGTTTCACGGTTCGATCAAGCCTCCTTCTTCCTCCAGTGGCGATCTTTCCGCGCTGCTGGACCGGCTTGCCCATGTCAGCACGCGGCCACGTTACGCCTTCATGCTGCTGACCCTGATTGCCGAAGCGGCGCGCCCGGACGGCAGCGCAGGGCCGTTAGTGGCGAAAGAGGGCGGCTTGCAGCCCCTGCGCGACTGGCTGTGCGACGCGCTGACCCCCATGGGTGGCCGCGATCCCCGCCGCATGGCGCTGACCGCGCGCGTGCGAGCCGAACTTGCCGTACAGGGGCGCCTTCCCGCCGATCCCGACGCCGCCAGCCTCGCGGTCGAAGAGGAGGTGAAGTTGCGGGTCCGCGCTTCGGGCAAGACCAACCTTAGCCGCGCCGTATCGGAAATGGTCGCGGCGGGATTGCTGCGCCGTCATTATCAGGGCTACCGGGTCGATCATCATAATCGCGGGGCACAGCGGCAAGCCGTCTATACGCTGACCGGCCTCGCTCGCATTCTGATAGCATCCGCCGCCATGCCGCCCATGCAGCCGCCGCTCTCCCCGCCAATATCCGCGCCAGTGCGCCCGCGGCAAGGGGAGCTTGGTCTCTGACCGCCCCAACCGCGCCACCGTTGGAACAGGCCCACGGGGTCCGTCGATACTCTGCCTAATTCCCCGCGTTCGACGCTTCTTTGTCAGGCTCCCAATGACGCGCATATGCTGACGCGGGCAATGCTCCATCGCCACCGGGCGAAAGACAAAACTTGCTCGCCTGGCTTAAGACGAACCGGTCCAGGTTGACCACCACATGTGGACCCTTTCGCCTCCAACATCGTTTCCCATCCGTTCATATTAACCTTTGCAGGCAAAATCGATGCTTCTGGAGGTCGGTGAAATGGGACAGGCATTCCCAATGAAGTACTTGCCGCTATCCATGACAATTAAGAGCGGCTTGCGGTCCATTGATGCGCCCCGGTTCAGAAAGCCGTTCGCGATGGCGCGGTTGATCGGCAAACGCGCTGTCATCAACCCGGTCGTCCAGCCATGACCGTCATCACCCGCCTGTCCGCTCCGGCGCGCCCCGCCATCCGCAGGCTTTCCGCGCTTGCCGCTCTCGATCAGGACGCGGAGGCAGCGCTGGCCGATGCCGCCCTGCGCAGCCGCATATTGAAGCCCGCGCGCGAACTGATCGCGGAGGGCGCGCCTATTTCGAACCCGTTGCTGATCCTCAATGGCTGGGCCGCTCGAACGCGCTTCCTTCCCGATGGACGGCGGCAGATCATGAGCATAATCCTGCCCGGCGACCTCATCGGCAATTGCCATCATGACCGCCCCTTGTCGGTATCGACCGTCGTCGCCCTTAGCCAGCTGACGGTCTGCGCCGCGCCGTCCATCGGCTCCCCGGCGCTTCAGCAGGCCTATCGAATAAGCCACGCCCTGGACGAAGCCTATCTGCTTGCCCAGATCACCCGCCTCGGCCGCCTCAGCGCGGAGGAACGGATCGCGGATCTCATGCTGGAATTGCGCGACCGTCTGGCGCTGTGCGGTCTGGTGAGCGAGGGCAGCTTTGCATGGCCGCTGACGCAGAACGCCCTTGCCGATGCCCTCGGCCTGACGTCCGTTCACGTCAACCGCACCCTGCAACAGATGCGGCGGCGTGGCGATGTCATCCTGCGTTCGGCACGTCTGCAACTGACCGATGCAGCTGAACTCGCCAAGCGGGTGGGCCATGTACCGGTACGCGTAACCGCTGCGGACGACTGACCATCGACTGACGAGAACGGGCCATTGCGCCAACCGCAACGGCCCGTCCATTATCTCGGAAAAGAAAGGAGCGTCAGCTCTTGGCTTCGGCCCCGGCCGTTGCCGCCTTTGCGCGAGGCTTGCGTGCTGCCTTGGCCGCCTTCGGCTGCGCGCCGTCAGCCGCCTTTGCCGAAGCGGCGGCAGGCTTTGCGGCGGGCTTCGCCGCTGCCTTGGCGGGCTTTGCAGCCTTCGCCGCCTTGCCCGCGGGCGCCTTGGCGCTTGCTGCGGCACCGGGTGCTTTCGGCGCGGCCTTGTCGCCTGCATTCGCCTGCTGGGGTGCGGCTGCCTTCACGCCGTTCGCTGTCGCGGGTTTGCGTCCCAGGCCAAGGCGCGTGGCAACGGCGCGGCGCGCTTCGGAATAGCTGGGAGCAACCAGCGGATAGGATTTGGGCAGATTGTAGCGCTGGCGATATTCGTCCGGCGAAAGGCCATTCGTCGCCAAATGGCGCTTCAGCGTCTTGTACGGCTTGCCGTCGATCATGCTCAGGATGTGGTCGGGTGACGACAGGCTTTTGCGAACGGAAACGGCCGGTGTGTAAGTCGCTGCCTGCGCATCGGCAGACTCCGCCGCCGGATCTTCAGTCAAGGCGATCCGGGTTGTCCGGATAAGCTCGGCGAGCCCCTCGCTCGTAACCGAATTGTTGGAGACAAACGCACTCAAAAGCTGAACTGTGAGCGTCGTGATGTCGGGCTGCGAATTTTCAGACATTGGCACGCTTCTCCGCACTGAATAACTGTGGCGACCTTCTGCGCGCTTTCAACTCAAATGTAAATCACCTTCACTTCTTTAGTGTGGCGATATCTGTCCCTATGATGGACGCTTCTGATGTTCCGCTGCTGTGGTGCCCGTAGTGGAGGGCTGATCTTGTCCCATCTCATTATCGACATGATGGGTGAAGATGTTGATTGAACGCGGCTCTACCCACAATTTGGGCCGTAACCATCTTATATATTGTCGCCAGGGGAGGACCGCGGAATACGCATCCAAAATACGCCGCCATCGCCGAAAGTAACCGGCCGTCGCGCTGCGGGCCAAAAAAAGGGCCGGTCCAAAAAGGACCGGCCTAATGAGTTTTAGGAGAGGATGCCTGAAAGGCAGGGCGGCATTTGCCGCCGCGACCCTCTCCTGACAATTGTTTAGATCGGCATGTCGATTGCACGTCATGCAATCGTAACATTCGCGGCGCCCCGTTCCTTGCCGGAAGGGGCGCCCGGCCTGTTAGCCGTTCAGCTGATCCTTGACCGCCTTTGCGGGCGTGAAGGTCAGCTTCTTCGATGCTGCGATCTGGATGGTTGCGCCGGTCGACGGATTGCGGCCTTCACGTGCCGGCTGATCCTTGACCTTGAACTTCCCAAAGCCGCTCAGCGAAACTTCGTCACCCTTGGCAGCGGCGCCAGCGATAGCGGCAAACACGCCGTCCACATATTTGCGGGCGTCGGCCTTGGTCAGGCCATGCTCGGCTGCAACTGCTTCGGCGAGTTCGGTATTGTTCATCGATCGTCTCCCTTTCGTGGACGACGGGTCTTAACCTGTCTCATCGCCCGCAACTAGGGGTGTTTTTGCCCATTAACCGATATTTTCGTGCCGGATTCGAGATATTTTGGGGGTTGGCGGGGTCCATGCGCCTGCTCGTGCCGCGCGAATCTCTCTCCGCGCGCCTTCATGCCTGACCATTGGGCGCAGACTTGAGTCCCCTATCGGCAGTCTCAATCGGCACGTTTCCGCCGCCGGAGCCGTCCGCCCAGCGCCATGTCCTTCATTACGACACGCGCGGCATTATGCCCCGGCGCGCCCGTCACTCCGCCGCCCGGATGGGCGCCCGCGCCGCACATATAGAGCCCCTCGGCAGGTCCGCGATAACCGGCATGGCCCAGCACCGGCCTTGCCGCCCACAATTGGTCCAGCGTCATCGCGCCATGCATGATGTCGCCACCCACCATCCCGAACTTCCGTTCAAGGTCCAGCGGCGACAATATGTCCCGCGCGATCACGGACGCAGCAAAGCCCGGCGCATAAGCGTCCACCGTCGCGATCACGTCGTCCGCCGCTTGCCCCCGCGCCTCGTCCCAGCTTCGGCCATCGGGTAGCTGCGGCGCGAACTGTTGGCAGAACAGGCTCGCCACATGGCATCCCGGCGGCGCCAGGCTGTCGTCGATGATCGACGGGATCAGCATTTCCACGATCGGGGCGGATGACCAGCCCCTGGCCTTCGCATCGGTAAAGGCGCGGTCCATATAGTCCATGTCCGGCGCGATGATGATCCCGGCCTGCAAATGCTCGCCCGGTCCCGGCAGGCAGGCAAAGTCGGGCAGCGCCGACAGCGCGACATTCATGCGGAAACTGCCCGACGCCGTCCTGAACCCCCGGATGCGCTTGCGGAAATCGGGTGGCAGGTCAGCCGGGTCCATCATCCGTTCGTACAGCAGCTTGGGACCGACATTGGCTATCACCGCTGCCGCCATGACCTCCTCCCCGCTTTCCAGCCTGACGCCGACGGCCCGTCCGCCGTCCACCAGCACTCGCTCGACCGGCGCTTCCACGCTGATCTCCACGCCCATCGCGCGGACGACCTTCGCCATGATCTGCGTGATCGCGCCCATGCCGCCGACGCAATGGCCCCATGCGCCCTTCTTGCCGTTCACCTGTCCCATGACATGGTGCAGCAGGACATAGGCGCTCCCCGGCGTATCGGGCGACGCATAATTGCCGACCACCGCGTCAAAGGCGAAGGCCGCCTTCACCGCTTCGCTCTCGAACCAGCCGTCCAGAAAGGCGCGCGCCGATTTCAGGAACAGGTCCAGCATGTCGCGCTGCCCGTCCAGCGACAATGCGCCGACGCGCCGCCACTGCGACAATGCCGCCGTCAGCATCGACAGCCCATCGCCCGCATTGGGCGGGGCCTTCAACATCATGTCGCGCAGCAGGTCCGCTATCGCCTCCAGCGCATCCTGATAATGGGGCAGGGCGGCCGCATCCTTCGCGCTGAACCTGGCGAACTCCGCCTGCGTCTTTTCGATGCCGCCGCCCACTTTCAGATAGCGTTCGTCCGGCTGCGGCAGGAAATTGGCGACCGGCCGTTCGATCACGCGATAGCCATGGTCGGCTAGTGCCATGTCCGCGATGATCTTGGGATGCAGCAGGCTGACGGTATAGCTGGCGACCGAATTGCGGAAACCGGGATGAAACTCCTCCGTCACCGCAGCGCCGCCTACGACGTGCCGCCGCTCCAATATGCGGACCCGGTAACCCGCGCGTGCCAGATAGAATGCGCACACCAGCCCATTATGCCCGCCCCCGATAATGACCGCGTCATACTTATACATATGTACAACAACTCACGGACCTTCGGAAAATCCCGTTCTATTCGCCATTTCCTTCACGACTTCCATAACGCCGCGCCAGTCCGGCACAAACCATCAACTGAATCTGGTGAAACAACATCAACGGCAACAATATCGGTCCCGCCGCACTTGCTGGAAACAAAACCCCGGCAATCGGCACCCCCGTCGCCAAACTCTTCTTCGACCCACAAAATTGCAGAACGACCGCATCTTCCCGCGACAATCCCAGCAAGCGCCCAAGACCCCAGGTAAACAGCAGCACCACCACCAAAATCGCAATCGACAACAGCGCCAGCAACAACAATTCTCCCCGCGACACCTTATGCCACAGTCCCTCGACCACTGCGGCACTGAACGCCGAATAGACGATCAGCAGGATCGAACCCCGATCCACTCGCCCCAGCATCGCCCTGTGCCGCGACACAAAGCCGCCAATCCACGGCCGCGCCATATGGCCCAGCAGGAAAGGCAGCAGCAACTGCAATACAATCCCCTCTACCGCCGACAGGGAAATCAGACCGCCGGTCCCCCCGACGCTCTTCTGCATCAGCAGCGCCACCAGCACCGGCGTCAGAACGATCCCCAACAGGTTGGAAAAGGATGCACTCACAACCGCCGCCGCTACGTTGCCCCGCGCTATCGCCGTGAAGGCAATCGACGACTGCACCGTCGATGGCAGCAGCGTCAAGAACAGCAGCCCCGCTCGCATCTGTCCAGGTATCGCTTCCACCTGCTGCGTCGCCAGCCCGATCAGCGGGAACAGCGCGAATGTCGTTCCCAACGTCGCCAGATGCAGCTTCCACGCCATCGCCCCGCCCCAGATCGCCTCGCGCGATAGCTTCGCCCCATGCAGGAAGAACAACAGCACAATGCCAGCGTCCGCAAGGATGCCAACGACATGTGCACCCTCGCCCCGCGCGGGAAGGAAGGAGGCGAGCGCTACCATGGTTATCAGCAGCAGCAGGAAGGGGTCGGCGATTTCCCGGAGACGGCTCATGCCGCGGCTGTAGGCAGTCTAACGGAAAAAGGATAGACGCCCGGCCGATCGACACATTAGTGGGGGCTTAGGAAACGGAGGCGGTCATGACCAACGGGATCGAAATCATCGAACAGGGCGGCGTCCTGGAAATCCACATCGATCGCCCCGACAAGAAGAATGCGCTCACCGCGGCCATGTACGACAGCATGACCGCAGCCCTTGCCGACGCGTCGGCGCGGAGCGACATCGGCGCTGTCCTGATCGCAGGAAAGGGTGACGCCTTCTGCGCAGGCAATGACCTTAAGGACTTTACTCAAGGACCGCAGGGTGGCGCTGCTGCATTCGCATTCATCCGCGCCATTGCGAGCTTCGACAAGCCGCTGATCGCTGCCGTCCAGGGCCTGGCCGTGGGTGTGGGCACGACGATGCTGTTCCATTGCGACCTTGTCTATGCGGCGCCCGACGCGCGCTTCATCATGCCCTTCGTCAATCTGGGCATCGTGCCGGAAGCTGGCTCAAGCCTGCTCGCGCCCGCAACGCTGGGCCATGCAAAGGCGGCAGCGATGCTGTTGCTGGGTGAACCCATGGACGCCGAAACCGCTGACCGGTCAGGTCTGGTGACAACTGTCATACCCACCGAAGAACTACTTGGTCACGCTCGGGCGAAGGCGGCCACCCTCATGAAGAAGCCGCCCAAGGCACTGGCGGCCACCCGGCGGCTGCTAAAGGGCGATCCCGCCGCGCTGCTCGACAGGATCGAAGAGGAGGCGCGGCTTTTTGAACAGATGCTGGAATCCGAAGAGGCTCAGGAAGCCTTCGCTGCCTTCTTCGAAAAGCGCGCCCCTATATTCCGTCGCGATTGAACTTGGCGTGAGCCCCCGGCTGCCTGATAGCCATAAGTCTATTTAAATCGAAACCCTTGCTGGAAAACTCCAGGACGTTCAGCAATATTCTGTCCCTGTGCCGCACAAGACAGGTGTTCAGCGTGAAACGAGACCAAGGCAGATGAGCGACAAGGCCGTAACCACAGCTAAAACCGCGCCTTCAGGGGCGGGCCGCTTCGCCCTTTTGGAGCCATTGCGCCAGCGGACTTACCGCACCATCTGGATCGCCAGCTTGTTTTCGAACTTCGGGCAACTGATACAAGGTGTCGGTGCGGCCTGGCTTATGACGCGGCTGAGTTCGTCGCCGCAGATGGTGGCGCTGGTGCAAACGGCCCTCATGCTGCCGTTGATGCTCGTCGCGTTGCCCGCCGGGGCGATCGCGGACATGTTCGACCGGCGCAAGGTGGCGCTGGCTGGCCTTGTCTTCGCATCTTTGATGGCGATCTGTCTCACGCTGCTTGCCGGTGCGGAACTGCTCTCTCCCTGGACATTGCTGATCTTCTGCTTCCTGATCGGCACGGGGGTCGCCTTATATGGGCCTGCCTGGCAAGCCTCGATCGGTGAGCAGGTAAGCGGCGAGCATCTGCCTGCCGCGATCGCCCTCGGCACGATCAGCTACAATGTGGCGCGCAGCTTCGGCCCCGCGATCGGCGGCATCATCGTTGCCTCGCTGGGCGCAATGGCGGCCTTTGCAGCCAACGCTTTCTTCTATCTGCCGCTGATCCTTGCCTTCCTGATGTGGCAGCGGGAACATAAGCCTTCGCGCTTGCCCCCGGAAAGGATCGATCGGGCGATCGTCTCGGGCGTGCGCTATGCGGTGCATTCGCCCCCAATCCGGGTCGTGCTTATCCGCACACATGTCGTGGGTCTGGCGGGGGCATCAGTGTCCGCACTCACACCTTTGATCGCAAAGGAGCTGCTGCACGGGTCGGCAAGCACCTATGGCTTGTTATTGGGCGCCTATGGCGTGGGCGCGGTGCTGGGCGCGGCCGGGCTTGATCTAGTGCGTCGGCGTCTGCGGCCTGAGCAGGCTGCGCGGCTGCTGTCGATACTGCTGGGCGCAATGATCATCCTCGCCGGGATCAGCAGCTACACCCTTCTGACTTGCGGGGCACTGCTGGTCGCGGGCTTTGCCTGGATGATCCTGGTCGCACAGTTCAACGTCGCTGTGCAAATGTCAGCACCGCGTTGGGTCACGGCGCGCGCGCTTGCCTGCTATGGCTCGGCGTTGACGGGTGGGCTCGCTCTGGGTGCGTGGCTGTGGGGCTCGATCGCCACCGCTCTAGGAACAGGTGAAGCGATGATGATGTCGCGGGCAGCGATGGTGTTCAGCACCATTCTCGGTCTCGTCTTTCCGTTGGCGCGATCGCTCCCCGACGGATTGGAACAAAGCATTCTCAGTCATCAGCCGCAGGTTGGCCTTGCGTTGACCTCGCGCAGTGGTCCCATAGTCGTGGAAATCGATTATCGGGTAAATACTGACAAGGCGCGCGACTTCTATGCCGCGATGCAGAAGGTGCGCAGCGCCCGCCTGCGAAGTGGCGCCTTTGGCTGGTCCGTGGCACGTGACATCGCAGATCCCGAACTCTGGACCGAACATTATCATTGTCCGACCTGGGGAGATTATCTGCACCAGCGCGATCGCATGACGATGAGCGACCGCCAGATCGAGGACGCCGCTAATGTCTTCCACATGGGGAGCGGCGAGGGGCGGGTACGGCGGCGCCTCGAACGGCCGACCGGATCGGTGCGGTGGCGCGCGGACACGCCTGACCGCCGAGACGAGGCGATCGATATAATCTACCCTTAGAACAATCGGTTCGTGCAGGAGCGCAAGCAATCGTTGTCAATATAAACAGGCGCGCTAGAATCGCGTTGAAATCGAATTTGGAGAGCGGAATGCCGAGGCAGGCGAAACGGACGGTAGGGCGTCCCCGAAGGCTGACGCTGGAAATGATTGTCGATGCCGCCTGCGAGGTCGGCATCGCCAAGCTGGAGATGAGTCTGGTTGCCGAAAGGCTGAATACCGGTGTTGCCACGCTATATGGCTATGTGCGGGGGCGGGAACATCTGCTGCAACTCGTGGCACAGCGTCTAGTAGGGCAAGCGCTGATCAAGGATGAAGGACAGAGTTGGCAGGATATATTGCGCGAACATGCGACAGTTACCTATCGTCTCTTCCGGTCCCTGCCTCACCTCATCACCAATCTGATTGGAAAAGAACCCGAACAGCATTCGTTCGACTATTCGCAGAGGGTACTCACGATGCTGGAGGCGAGGGGGCTTCCTCCTGCTGTGGCCCTGAACGTTTATATCGAGATAAATCAGGTTGTGATCGGTGCTGCGATCAGCATGATGCGGAGGGAGGTGCTGATCCAACTCCCTGAGTACGAGACTGAAAATTGGGGACCGCTACCGGAAATCCTTGGCGATTATTGCACAACACTGGAGCGGATCATCTCTGGCTATGAGGTGGAACTGAGGTTGGGTGAAGACGAAGCGTCGCCTCAAAATGCCTGAAAAGTCGGCTCGCGCTCTTGCCGCTGATTAAATTTTCGTCGTGCGGCAATGGAAGAAATATCTCTCTCCCATCTGGGAGGTTTGATGATTCGCGCCTTCTGTCATCTGGGTCTGCGAAAGGCTGGACAAGACGATGACAGATACAAAAACGCTCACCCACCTGGCGCGCCTGGAAGCGGAGAGCATACATATTCTGAGAGAGGTTGTGGCCGAGGCTGAAAAGCCAGTCATGTTATACAGCGTGGGCAAGGACAGCGCGGTGATGCTGCACCTGGCTCGCAAGGCATTCTATCCCTCGCCGCCGCCATTTCCCCTGCTGCACGTCGATACGACGTGGAAGTTCCAGGAAATGTACAAGCTGCGCGATCGCATGGCCAAGGAAAGCGGCATGGAGCTGCTGGTCTATCACAATCCGGAAGCGCAGGAGCGCGGGATCAACCCGTTCGACCACGGCGCGCTGCACACCGACATGTGGAAGACCGAAGGTCTGAAGCAGGCGCTCGACCTTTATGGCTTCGACGCAGCCTTTGGCGGCGCACGCCGTGACGAGGAAAAGAGCCGCGCCAAGGAGCGCATCTTCTCCTTCCGTACCGCCTCGCATGGCTGGGACCCGAAGAACCAGCGGCCGGAACTGTGGAACCTCTACAACGCCAAGAAGAACAAGGGTGAGAGCATCCGCGTCTTCCCGATCAGCAACTGGACCGAGCTGGACATCTGGCAGTATATCCACCTCAACAATGTGCCGATCGTGCCGCTCTATTTCGCCGAGCAGCGCCCGACCGTTGAGCGCGACGGCATGCTGCTGATGGTGGACGACGAACGCTTCCCGTTGAAGGAAGGCGAAGCGCCGGTAATGCGCTCGATCCGCTTCCGCACGCTGGGCTGTTATCCGCTGACTGGCGCTGTCGAAAGCGAAGCGAAGACGCTGCCGGAAGTCATCCAGGAAACGCTGCTGACCACCACCTCCGAGCGTCAGGGCCGCGCCATCGACAAGGATGCGGGCGGCGCCGGCATGGAGAAGAAGAAGCAGGAAGGCTATTTCTGACCTCTGCCCTCATCCCGGCGTCAGCCGGGATTTGAGGCCCCAAGGCAGAACCTTCCTTCAGATCAACGAGATGCCACCCTGCGCTGGCATGACGGGACAGATGACATGACCGACACTCTCGACGAACCCATTTACAAGACCGACGCCCTCATCTCAGAGGACATCGACGAATATCTGAAGGTGCATGAGCACAAGACGATGCTGCGCTTCATCACCTGCGGGTCGGTGGATGACGGCAAATCCACGCTGATCGGCCGCCTGCTTTATGACAGCAAGATGATCTTCGAAGATCAGCTGGCGGCACTGGAGGCGGACTCCAAGAAGGTCGGCACGCAGGGCCAGGAAATCGACTTCGCGCTGCTGGTCGATGGCCTCGCCGCCGAGCGCGAGCAGGGCATCACGATCGACGTGGCCTATCGCTTCTTCGGGACCGAAAAGCGCAAGTTCATTGTCGCCGATACCCCCGGCCACGAACAATATACGCGCAACATGGTGACCGGCGCATCGACCGCCGATCTCGCCGTCATCCTGATCGATGCGCGCAAGGGCGTGCTGACGCAGACGAAGCGCCACAGCTATCTGGCGCACCTGATCGGCATCAAGAATATCGTGCTGGCGGTGAACAAGATGGACCTGGTCGATTATGACCAGGCGGTCTATGACGGTATCGTCAAGGATTACACCGAATTCGCGCGCTCGATCGGCATTCAGCATTTCGTGCCGATGCCGATTTCCGGCTTCAAGGGCGACAATATCACTGGCCCTTCGGAGAATACGCCCTGGTACAAGGGCCCGGCCCTGATCGAGCATCTGGAAACCGTCGAAGTCAACAGCGCGACCGACGCGGAAAAGCCGTTCCGCATGCCGGTGCAGTGGGTCAACCGCCCGAACCTCGACTTCCGTGGCTTTTCCGGCCTGATCGCCACCGGCACCGTGAAGCCGGGCGATGCGATCCGCGTGCTGCCTTCGGGCAAGACCAGCACCGTCACCCGCATCGTGACGCTGGACGGCGATCTGGATCAGGCTGTCGCGGGGCAGTCGGTGACGATCTGCTTTGCCGACGAGATCGACTGCTCGCGCGGCGACGTCATCGCGCTGGCCGACAATCCTCCGCAGGCTGCCGACCAGTTCGAAGCCACCATCGTGTGGATGGCTGACGAGGAAATGCTGCCGGGCCGTCCTTATTGGCTGAAGATCGGGACGCAGACCGTCACCGCGACGGTGCAGCACCCGAAATATCAGGTGAACGTCAACACGATGGAGCATCTGGCGGCCAAGACGCTGGACCTCAACGCCATCGGTGTCGCTAATCTGTCCACCGATAAGCAGATCGTGTTCGAGTCCTATGAGCAGAACCGGACGCTGGGCGGCTTCATCCTGATCGACAAGATCACGAACGCCACCGTGGCGGCGGGCATGCTGCACTTCTCGCTGCGGCGGGCGCAGAATGTCCACTGGCAGGCGACCGATGTCACCCGTGAATTCCATTCGGGCCTCAAGAACCAGAAGCCTGCGGTATTGTGGTTCACCGGGCTTTCTGGTGCGGGCAAGTCGACCATCGCCAATCTGGTGGAAAAGAGACTGGCGCGGATGAACCGGCACACTTTCCTGCTGGATGGCGACAATGTGCGTCATGGCCTGAACAAGGACCTCGGCTTCACCGATGCCGACCGCGTAGAGAATATCCGCCGCGTGGGCGAGGTTGCCAAGCTGATGACCGACGCGGGCCTGATCGTCATTACCGCCTTCATCTCGCCCTTCCGGTCGGAGCGCGAAATGGTGCGGCAGATGATGCAGCCGGGCGAGTTCATCGAGGTGCACATCGATACGCCGCTTGCTGAAGCAGAGGCACGGGACGTCAAGGGCCTCTACAAGAAGGCGCGTGCCGGGGATCTCAAGAACTTCACCGGCATAGACAGCCCCTATGAGCCTCCAGAGGACCCGGAAATCCGCATCGACACTACGGCCATGACCGCCGAGGAAGCGGCCGACGCCATCGTCGCCAGGCTGATCCCATGAGCGGCGGCATGAGTGACGCCGACCTTGCGGCGCATCTTGCCGAAACCGCTGGGCGCATCCTGCTTGAGGTGCGCGGCAGCGGCATGTTCAGCGCTAAGGCGCTGGGCAAGGCGGGCGATCAAACGGCCAACCAATTCCTTGTTCACGCCCTGCGTGAACAACGGGGCGAGGACGGGTTGCTGTCTGAGGAAGAGAAGGACAATGCCGAGCGTCTGAGCCAAAGCCGCGTCTGGATCGTTGATCCTGTCGATGGCACCCGCGAATATGGCGAGGAGCGATCCGATTGGGCGGTCCATGTCGGTCTGGCGATCGATGGACAGCCGGAGATCGGCGCTGTAGCTCTCCCGGGCCTTGACCTGACCGGAACAGGGCAGGGTACAATAGTTCGGTCGGATCAGCCGCAGCCGATCCCGCCTGCACCCGAAAAGCTGCGCATGGTGGTCAGCCGAACTCGCCCGGCCGCCGAAGCTGTCGCGGTCGCGGAAAAGCTGGGTGCCGAGCTTGTTCCAATGGGCTCGGCCGGCGCCAAGGCGATGGCGGTGATATTGGGGCAAGCAGACATTTACCTGCATTCCGGCGGCCAGTATGAATGGGACAGTATGGCACCTGTCGCCGTGGCGAAGGCGCATGGCCTGCACTGCTCGCGAATTGATGGCAGTCCCCTGATCTACAATCAGGCAAATGTGTATCTACCTGACCTGCTCATTTGCCGAAAGGAACATGCTCAGCAGTTACTGGCCCTTATCAGCGAAGTGCAGGTCAGCGCCTGATAATCAAAGCTGAGGACTGCCAATGCCTGTCGAGTGAGGTTCGAGCCATGCCGCGCAGCATGCGGCATGGTTCGAAGCTCATTTCGTCAAAGCGAACTGCAAGGAAACTGTCGCACCTAAAGTCAGTTCGTCCCGGTTTGACCGAACTTGGTGGAGAGGGCGGTGGCGGCGCTTCCCGCCATACGGTCCGTCACCGTTAGGGCTGAACCGAGTAAACTCCTAAAAATCGGCACCGATTGCGCGATAGAGGGATATACGGTTTAGCAACAGTTCAAGGTCTGTCGCAATCGCGCTCCGCCGGGCGGAATATAGCGAGCGTTGGTTCACGAGTGTTGTCAGGAACGGATCGATACCCGCCCGATAACGCTGTTCGGACAAGGCATAGGCATTCTCATTCGACGCGACCAGAGCTCGCTGAGCCCGCTGCTGTTCGCCTATGGTGCCTCCGCGTGCCAAGGCGTCGGCGACTTCACGAAAGGCGCTCTGGATGGCATTCTCGTAGCTGGCAATTGCGGCCTGCTGTTGCGCCTTACTATATTCGATATTGGCTTTCACACCGCCACCGAAGATGGGAAGGCTCGCCGATGGAGCAGCTGTCCAACTGAATGCGCCGCCAGTGAAAAGCGACGACAGTGCTGAACTGGCGACGCCGATCGCTGACGTCAGGCTGATCTTCGGGAACATCGCGGCCCGTGCAGCGCCGATATTCGCATTCGCAGCCTGTAATTGATGTTCGGCCTGCAGCACATCTGGCCGCGAGAGCAAGACATCTGATGAAATCCCGGCAGGAACTTGCGCAGTCGAGCCGATCAGAGTGGAGAGTGACAGCGGGAGTAGAACTTCTTCTACCGGCGCCCCGGCGAGCAGATCCAGCGCGTTGCGATCCTGCGCTACCTGCGTAACTGCGGCCGCGACATCGGACCTCGCCTGTTCGACGATCGTTTCCGCCTGATGGACGTCGAGCTTGCCGGAAAGACCGACGCCGTTGAGCGATCGTGTAAGCGCGAGCGTCCGTTCGGCGCTGCTGAGCGTATTGCGAGCTACGGCAAGCAATTGCTGGTCCGCAGCAAGCGTTGCATAGGCGCTGGCGGTTTCCGCCACGAGCGCGATGCGCGCGGCGCGCGCGCCCTCCTGGCTTGCGAGATAGGATTGAAGGGCGGATTCACTCAAGTTGCGCAGGCGGCCGAACAGATCGATTTCGAAAGCGCTAAAACCGATGTCCGCGCTGTAATTGTCCTGACGCTGGTCATTCCGGTGCGTGAGCGTCGCGTTGGCATCCGCCGTAACCGTAGGTATCTGCGCGGCCCGCTGAATGCGATATTGGGCGCGCGCCGCGAGAAGGTTGGCCAGAGTTACGCGAAGATCCCGATTGTTGATCAGCGCCCGATCAATGATCGTACGCAGCCGTTCGTCGCCGACCAAAGCCGTCCAGGGCAAACCTGCCACTTCTGTAGGAAGGGCGGTTGAATATGCGGATCCATTTGGCCAAGCGGGCGGAACGGGCGCGGTGGGCCGCTCATATGCGGGTGCCAGATTGCAGGCGGTCAGCGTCACGGACAGGCCGAGGGGGAGCAAGCGCCTCATGCGGGCACCTCCGATCCGGTGACAGATGAATGGCCCTTGGGTTTGAAAAGCCGCATGATCGTGAAGAAGAACAGCGGCACATAAAAGACGGCAAGCAAGGTTCCGGTCAGCATGCCGCCAGCAACCGCCGTGCCGATGGCGATGCGGCTTTGTGCGCCAGCGCCATGAGCGAGCGCCAGCGGCATAACGCCCGCAATGAAGGCGAGCGAGGTCATTATGATCGGTCGGAAACGGAGCCTGGCTGCTTCGATCGCCGCGCTCATCGCATCCTTGCCATCGCGATAGGCAAATTCGGCGAATTCAACGATGAGAATTGCGTTCTTGGCCGCCAGCCCCATCGTGGTGAGGAGGCCCACCTGGAAGAAGACATTATTCTCCAGCCCGCGCGCCCAAACGGCGACGACTGCCCCGATCAGGCCCAGCGGGATTACGAACAATACTGCGAGCGGCACCGACCAGCTTTCATAAAGCGCAGCGAGGCAGAGAAAGACAACCAGTACGGAGAGAGAATAAAGCAAGGGCGCCTGTCCGCCGGACAATTGTTCCTGATAGGAAAGGCCGCTCCAAGCATAACTGGTTCCGGTCGGCAATTGCTGCTGCAAACGCACCATTTCGTCCATGGCTTCCCCCGAACTCGCACCGGGTGCGGCCTGTCCCTGTATTTCATAGGAGGATTGGCCATTAAAGCGAGACACAGTTGTCGGACCCATTTCCCAATGGGTGGTAGCGAAAGCGGAGAATGGAACCATTTCGCCCGTAGAGGCAGAGCGGACTTGCCAGTTTTCAATGTCGGTCGGCAAAGCTCGATAAGGCGCGTCTGCCTGCATAAAGACGCGCTTTACGCGTCCTCGATCAATGAAGTCGTTGATATAGCTACTTCCCCAGGCGGAACTTAATACATCGTCCACATCATTTTGTGTAAGTCCCAGCACAGCCAGCTTTTCATTATCGATATCGACCTTCAACTGGGGCGTGTCCTCAAGCGTAGCGGCACGCACACCCGCGAGCAGAGGGCTTTGCGAAGCTGCAGCGAGCAGCTGGTTGCGCACGGCCAGGAACTTGTCTCGGCTGAGGCCGCCTGTGTTGAGCAGCTCGAAGGTAAACCCGTTCGACTGGCCCAAGCCACGGATGGCGGGCGGCGTCATGGCCAGAATTTTCGCATCACGTACGGCTGCGAGCTGCTTTGTAGCGCGGTTCGCGATCTCGGTCGCGCTGTTCGTCTTACCCTTCCGGTCTTCCCAAGGATTGAGATTGATGAAACCCTGCGCGGTATTTTCGCCCTGTCCTGCAAAACTGAAACCTTGAGCGATGAATATGTTGCCGACGTTATTTCCTTCTTCGCTTTGGAAATAGCTGCGAACACTCTCGACCACTTGCGCGGTTCGCGTGGACTTGGCGCCAGCGGGAAGGGTCATCTGCACCATGACCTGTCCCTGATCCTCTACGGGGAGGAAGCTGGTCGGCAGGCGAACGAAGATCAGCGCAAGGACGCCCAGTATAAGCAGATAGATTGTCCAGAAGAGGGCGCGCCGATGCATGATTGCCTCAAGCCGCCGCATATAGCCGCCGGTCACGCGCCCAAACCAGCGGTTGAACCGGCCCGCCCATCCCTGCTGACGGCGCTCCTCACTGGCCGATTTCAACAGCGTGGCGCACAGGGCGGGTGAAAGGATGAGTGCAACCACCACGGACAGAAGCATGGAGGACACAATGGTGATGGAGAACTGCCGGTAAATTACCCCCGTGGAACCACCGAAAAAGGCCATGGGCAGCAGAACGGCTGAAAGGACAAGCGCTATGCCGACCAGTGCGCTGCCTATCTCTTCCATCGATTTGATTGTGGCGGCGCGGGCGTCAAGCCCCTCATCGTGCATCAGCCGCTCGACATTCTCGACAACTACGATCGCGTCATCGACCAGAAGGCCGATGGACAACACCATGCCGAACAGTGTGAGCGTGTTGATGGAATAGCCGAAAAGGGCCAGCACGCCGAAGGTCCCGAGCAGGACGACCGGAACCGCCACCGCAGGGATCAGCGTCGCGCGCCAGCTTTGCAGAAAGACGAACATGACCACGACGACCAGCCCGACGGCTTCGATAAGTGTCTTGATGACCTCATCCACGGAAAGCCGGATGAAGGGTGTCGTATCGCGCGGGAATGCGATGCTGTACCCATGTGGCAGGTTCGTGGACAGCTCGGCGACCTTTGCCTTGACGAGTTCGGCGGTCTTCAGAGCGTCGGCGCCCGGAGCGAGTTGGAGCGCGATGCCCGATCCAGGATGTCCGTTCAGCGCGGCTGAAAAGGTGTAACTTTCATTCCCAAGTTCGACCCGAGCAACATCGGACAGGTGAACGACGGACCCGTCGCTTTGAGTTTTCACTATGATGTTGCGAAACTGTTCGGGAGTCTGGAGGCGTGCACGCGCGCGAACGGTGGCATTCAGTTGCTGTCCGGCGGGCGCCGGATCAGCGCCGATCTGACCGGCGGAAACCTCGACATTTTGGGACCGGATCGCGCTTTCGACGTCCGACGGCATGAGCTTGACGGTGGCGAGTTTGTAGGGATCCAGCCATATGCGCATGGCATATTGGGATCCAAAAATCTGAACGTCGCCGATACCTTCCAGGCGGGAGATGGGGTCCTGAAAATTATTGACCAGGTAATCGGAGATATCAGTCTGGGTGGCTCGATCGGTACGATCGTACAGCGCAACCAGCATCAGGAAATCGGTCTGCGATTTAGTGACGGTCAGGCCCTGCTGCTGAACTGCGTTGGGCAACCGGCTTAACGCCTGCTGCACCTTATTTTGAACCTGGACCTGCGCAGTATCGGGGTCGGTGCCTTTGTCAAAGGTGACAGTGATACGCGACTGGCCATTGGCGGTGGATGTCGAGGAGAAATACATCAGGCCATCGATGCCAGTCAGTTGCTGCTCGATGACCTGCGTGACGCTTGTCTCTACAGTATCGGCCGAAGCGCCTGGATAATTTGCTCTGATGTTGACCGCAGGCGGCGCGATATCTGGATACTGAGCAATAGGCAGCGACAGCATGGCGCCAAGTCCAGCCAGCATGATGCCAATCGCGATCACCCAGGCGAAGATCGGCCGATCGATGAAAAAGCGGCTGAGCATCGGAGGACCTAGCTCCCTTGGCCGACGGTTGCGGAGCGGACGGTATCGCCCGGTTTCACCTTGTCCGTTCCTTCGACGATCAGCCGATCACCGGACTTGAGGCCTGCGGTCACGAGCCATTTGTCGCCTATCGCCTGTGCCGTGGTGACGGTACGTTGCTCCACCTTGTTCGCGCGATTGACGACAAGCGCGGTGGCATTGCCCTTGGGATCGCGGCTGATCCCCTGTTGGGGCGCAAGTATGCCTTTGGGTATGACGGCCTGCGGGGCCACGACGCGTACGAACATGCCGGGAAGGAGAAGACTGTCAGGATTGGGGAAGCGTGCGCGCAGGGTGATGGTTCCGCTATTGGGGTCCACGATGGGCTCGGCAAATTCTATACGGCCTTCAAGCGGATAGTCGCTGCCGTCGTCCAGTTTCAGCCGGATAGTGGCACTAGCGGGTAATGCCTTACCCGCAGCCAGATTGCGGCGTAGCGCCAGAAGCTGCGCGCTGGACTGGGCAATGTCGACAAAGATGGGGTCAAGCTGCTGGATCGTGGCGAGGGGGGCAGCTTGACTGGCTGTAACCAATGCGCCCGGCGTAACCGATGAACGGCCAATGCGCCCGCTGATCGGTGCCCGCACTTCGGTAAAGCGCAGGCTTATGCTGGCAGTCTGAAGTGACGCGCGCGCTTGTTGGATGGCGGCGCTTGCTTGTCGCGAAGCCGCGACCACGTCGTCCCGCTCCTGCGCGCTCACGGCCTCTGTCTGCCCGAGCGCCTGATAGCGGCGCGCCTTGGCTTGAGCCGCGACCGCTGTCGCCTGCGCATTGGCTAGCGAAGCTTGCGCTTCATCGCGAGAGGCGCGGTAGAGGGATGGATCAATCTGATATAATGGCTGGCCCGCATGCACATAGGAGCCTTCGGTAAAGAGGCGCTTTTGAACGACGCCAGCAACTTGAGGCCGCACCTCAGACATCAGCGTCGACGCGGTGCGTCCGGGTAGCTCTGTCGATACGGTAACGTCCTGCGCCTGAAGCGTGACTACGCCCACTTCGACCTGCTTTTTCTCAGGCGGTTTGCTTTGGCTGCATGCGGTGGCGAGCAAACAAATGGCCGCGCCTAATTGAGCGTAGCGGGATGAAGAGAGTGCAGAGCGCAGCGGCATGGCGGCAGGTTATCCAGTGGGGAGTCCAGCAGTGGGGAAACTTCACCCGGCGCAGGGGGAGGGGAGCGCCGGGTGAAGGACGGGCCAGCTATCTGACCGGCTCCGACGCCCCCTATTCGCTTCTTGGCAGGTGTTTGAAAAGGCCGAACATGTGCCATTGTGCATCGCAATATGTCGGAATGTATCAGCGCGTATCAGGGGCTCTGAGGAAGGCAGACTTTTCATGCTGAACACCGTAAAAGGCGGCGATGCCTGACCAGATGAACAGCCGCCCAGCACGCCTGATCGTAGTCGATGATGACCCCGATATTCGGGATTTGATTGTTCAGCAGTTGCGGCAGGAACATTATGAGGTGGTAGCCGCAGGCAGCTTGGGAGAGCTTTATCAGGCCCTTTCGGTGCATGCGGCCGACCTCATCGTGCTTGATCTCAACCTCCCGGACGGCGACGGGCTCACGCTGTGCCGGGAGTTGCGGGCCGAAGGAAATGACGTCCCCATCATCATGGTATCCGCCAGAGGCAGTGCGATCGACCGGGTGCTCGGGCTGGAACTGGGAGCGGATGACTATCTCACAAAGCCGTTCGAGCCACGCGAATTGCTCGTTCGCATACGCAACCTGTTACGCCGGTCCCATGCTGACGAACCCGACCGGCAGCGCGACAAAGGCGTGCGCATCGCCAGCTTCGGTCCCTGGCGCCTCGATCTCTTCCAGCGCAGGCTGATCGCTGAAGACGGCCGACTGGTGATGCTTTCGTCTGCGGAGTTCCGTTTGCTGTCCCGGTTTATCGAGGAACCCAATGTGGTCCTCTCACGGGAAAGCCTTGTGCCTGAACGTCGAGCGACTGCTGCATTCGACCGCTCGACCGATCTACAGGTGAGCCGATTGAGGCAGAAACTGGCGACCATGCCGGGGGGTGAGGAACTCGTCCTGACGGTGCGGGGCGAAGGTTACGTACTCGCCAGTCCGGTATCCTACGAATGATTGAGCGTCTTTGGAGCCGTGTTCGAGGCTTTTTGCGCTCGCTGACAGGACAGATATTCCTGCTACTGACGATTGGCATGTCGTTGGCAGCGATGCTGGCTTTGCTGATTGCTGAACAGAGTAGGAGCCATGACTTTCAGCAATGGCGCATGCAGCGGGTGGTGGCGAGCGCCGAGGACATCGGCCATCGCCTTCAGCGTGATCCCAAGCGGGTCGAGGCCATGCTGGCGGCCCAGCAGATCATGGGCGCGGCGTTGGCACCGGAGGGCATCGCGGTGGCTGAACCGGATGCTGAGCTTGCAAAAGCGCTCAGGGCGCGGTTCGGCCCCGGGTCGAACCCGGAGGCTAGTCAGGTTCCTGCAGGATTTTGCTTTCCGCGCCTGCGTTATGATCCATCGGCTGGCGCCGCTGGGGTGGTCAACGCGCCGCGCCCGTCATGCTGGATCGTACGATTTACCGATAGCACTGGTGCTCGGCGGTCCATGGCGCTCAACCTGCCGCGCATGGAGCGTCCGCCCAGTATGATGGCCAACCCGCTCTATATGCTCCTGATCATCGTCGCATCTGCTGGTCTTGCTATCATCGTGTCCCGGATCGTAACCCAACCACTGCGGCGCCTTGAGCATGCGGCGGAGTCCTTCTCCCTGTCGCTCGACCCGGAGGAAATCCCGGAAAATGGGCCTGAAGAAGTGCGTGCGGCGCTATCGACCTTCAACCTCATGCAACGGCGCGCGCGTGCTGGTTTTGCCGAGCGTACGCAATTGCTGGCGGCCATCAGCCACGATTTGCAGACGCCGCTTACCCGGCTGAGGTTACGGCTTGAACTCGTCGAAAATGAGGAGTTGCGTGCGCGGCTGTTGCAGGACCATCAGGCGATGCAAACCCTGGTAAAAGAGGGACTGGATCTCGCCGCCAGTACCGAGACGCAGGAAGAATGGTCAGTAATCGACATCGATTCCATGCTGGAAAGCATGGTCGAGGATGCGCAGGATCTGGGTGCTCCATTGCGGTTCGCGGGAGGGTGTGGCGGGACGATCCGAGCCAAGCCCAATGCACTGAGCCGATGCATCACTAATCTGGTCAGTAACGCCCTCAAATATGGTGGCGAGGCCGAAATCGGATGTTTCCGCCAGGGATGCCGACTTGTCATACACATCCGGGACAAAGGGCCGGGCATACCGGCGGAACAGCTAGATCAGATGTTTGAGCCCTTCACTCGCGGTGCTTCAGGGCAGCCGGGCGGGCGGCCCGGCACGGGCATCGGTCTGACTATAGCGCGGTCACTGGCGCTCACCTTCGACGCGTCCGTCCGGCTGATGAATGCGGACGATGGCGGGCTGGTCGCCCTTATCGAAATGAAGGCGTAAGTTCGATCTTTCGCGTTGCCAGACGGTCGGCTTCGTCTGGATTATGGGTGACATAGATTATCGGGAGCCGAAGCTCGTCCCGTATGCGCAGGACGACATCCATGATGTCTTCCCGACGGGCGGGGTCTATGGAGGCGAGAGGCTCATCCATGAGCAAGGCTCGGGCGCCAGACAGCAGAGCGCGGCCAATGGCAACGCGTTGTGCTTCGCCGCCCGACAATGTGCGTGGCCAGCGGCTGAGCAGATGTTCAATCCCGAGAAAATCGACGACCGCTTGTAGAGGCATCCATCTGTCCTGCGGCGTCGCAAGCCGATAGCCATAGAGCAGGTTCGCCCGCACCCGAAGATGGGGGAAAAGGCGGCCATCCTGGAAAACATATCCGATGCGACGACGATAGGAGGGCAGATCGATGGCGGCATCGGCATCGAACAATATTTCTCCATCGACGCTGATATGACCCTGATCCGGGCGCAGCAGACCAGCGATCATGTTGAGGATCGATGTCTTCCCTACGCCGGAGGGTCCCCAGAGCAGGGTGATGCCATCTGATGCTGCAAAGCGCGCTGTAACGAGGGTGGGGCCGAGAACCTTGCGGACGTCGATGTCAAAGGACATGGCTGGACCTATCCGCCGATACCCGGCGGTTGAGCGCTTCTGAAAGCAACAGTGCGCCTAGCGACAGGCAGATCGAAATCACGGCAAGCCGCCATACGACGGCATCGGCGCCGGGGATCTGGAGGGCGCTGTAGATGGCGAGCGACAGGGTGCGTGTTTCTCCGGGAATGTTTGAAACAAAGCTGATGGTCGCGCCGAATTCGCCGAGCGATCGCGCAAAACCAAGAATGAATGCCGCAGCTAATCCGGGTAGAGACAGGGGGAGGAGGATCGTCAGGAAGCACCAGGCGGGGCTGGCGCCGAGGGTTTGGGCGGCTTCTTCCAGACGATGATCTACAGCTTCGATCGACAGGCGGATCGCGCGCACCATCAGGGGGAGGGCCATGATGCCGGCAGCGATGGCGGCGCCGGTCCAGCGGAACATGACGGTCACACCGAACCAGCGTTCCATGACGCTTCCTACAGGTCCGGTCGGTCCTAGGGTCAGGAGAAGCAGCCAACCGATCACTACCGGCGGCAGGACAAGCGGGAGGTGAACCGCCGCGTCGAGCAGCAGCTTGCCGGGAAAGCGCCAGCGCGCGAGGACCCAGGCGAGGGCGAAGGCCAAGGGGAGAGCGAAGAGCATGGCCGCGAAGCTGACCTTCAGGGACAGCTGGACGATCTCCCATTCTTCCGGGCTGAGGACGGTCACCGTCAATGCGTTCCAAAGCCGTAGCTGTGGAAGATCGCCTTGCCGCGTGGCGACAGGAGAAAGCGGTGAAATCCTGCCGCTTCGGGATGGGTGGAGCGGCTTAACAGTGCCAGTGGATAGGTAATTTTCGGGTGGCTGGCCGCAGGAAAGATGCCCACTATACGGACGGCGTTCGTGGCCCGTGCATCGGTTTCATAGACGATGCCAAAGGGCGCCTGCTTTCGCTCCACCATCGCAAGAGCCGCCCGGACGTTTTCCGCCGCCGCCACTTTACCGTATAGCGCTGGCCAGACGCCGAGTGCCACAAGCGCGGCCTTGCCATATTTTCCGGCAGGAACGCTGTCCGGGTCAGCCATTGCGAGGCGGCCAGTGCCGATCGCACGGGCGAGGGGGAATCCACGGCGGATCGCCATTTTCGTTCCGCTGCCCGCTGGAGCGATCAGGACGAGGCGGTTGGTAAGCAGCGGAACACGGGTGCCACGGCGGACCAGCCCTTTCGCGGCGATGGCGTCCATCCAAGGTTCATCCGCCGATAAAAACAGGTCCGCAGGCACCCCGGCCTCTATTTGCCGGGCGAGGGCGGAAGAGGCGGCGAAGGACAGGATTGGTCGGTCATGCCCCTGCGCCGTCCAGGCATCGGCTGCGGCGGTCAGCGATTCCTGGAGGCTGGCGGCGGCCAATATCAAAGGCCCGCGTTCGCGCGCTTCAGCGGGCTCAACCGCAAAGCCGGTAACGAGCAGAAGGAGCAGAACAAGGAACCGATGCATGCGACGCCTGACGCTTAAGGTATATATGTCGCTATACAGCGGTTGGCCGTCAAGGCGAGGCCAAATTCAACGCGGTGAAAGAAGGCGGCGGCGCTGCGCCGCAAGGGCTTCACCGGAGAGCGGCGGTCGTTTGCGCGCTTCCTTGCCTTTGCGCAGGCGCTGGCGATCCTTCTCCGCGGGCTCGGCGAGCCTGACACGCACTGCGCTTTGCCCTTGATTGCGTATTCCGAGTGCTTCCGCCGCTCCTCGGGAAAGGTCGATGATCCGCCCGCGCGTAAAGGGACCGCGATCGTTGACGCGAACCAACACGGTGCGGCCGCTGCCAAGCTCCGTCACCTCTACATAGGAAGGCAGCGGCAAGGTAGGATGGGCCGCGCTGATCCCGCCCGGCCGGAACTTCTCTCCGCGCGCTGTACGGTTGCCTGATTCAGTTCCATACCAGCTGGCATAGCCGACTTCATCATAGCCCGGTTGTTGGGCGGGAACATAGGTGACGCCGCGCACCGTATAGGGCGGCCCGACACGAACCGGCGTGTCCGATACGGGCTGATACGAAGCGCACCCAGCGATGAACAGGGCAGGCAGGAGCGGCAAAAGGGAGGATCGCATGGTTGCGTCATAACGGCACAGCGGCGGCCTGCTCAAGCCCTGCTGATATCGGGATAGTCAGGCGCGATTCCATGGGGATAGCGTGGCTTTCCGTCAACTCTCCTAAAGGAGATTTGGCGTCGTCCCAAATCGCCGGACTTGCAGCATTAAGCGTCAGTGTTCGCGGAGGCGCACCATTGTAGAATGCTGCTCAGTCGCCGGTGCTCGGGGAGCCTGCGGCTTCCGCGAGATCCCCAAATCTCGTGGAACCGGGTCCGGTTGCCCCGACCATTATAAGGTCGAAGCTTTACAGCCGGACCCGACTTTCCTTTAGCCCTGTGTGGGCCGGGACAATGGGCGGCCAATCATGGTTTGGGACGGCGGTCCTTTTCGCGGTCTGCTTCATCGATCGCCCTTATCAGGTCGTCGAAGGCGCCGTCGCGCGGGAGCGGGAACAGCCGGGAAAAACTTTCGCCAAGCCGATGAATATCGTTCTGCGTCAGCAGCCCTATCGCAACAATCTCTTCACGGGCGTCCATTCAAGACCCCTCCTGAATGACGATAACGATGGAAAGTCGATCTGGTGCCAAGCTGTTGGCGGAAAGCGGTAAAAATCCTTATCTTTTTGGCGGGTTGATCGATCATGACGCGCGCCAACGTTCGAGCGCGGTGTCATATTTGCGGCGTTCGTTTTCCACGCGGCGGGCCAACAGCCGATAGGCGACCTGCTGCTGCTGGCGCAACTGTTCGATCTGGGCGCGAAGCTGTGCCTGTTTCTCTTCGAGTTTTTTCAACGCCGCCCTGTCTTCTTCCTCCTGCAGGGCGAGGGCTTCTTCCGCCCTGTCGAGTGGTTCACGACTGGGTCGTGGTGTTGCAGGGTATGCGCGCTTCGGCGGGGAGTTGGGAGGAGTCGCTTTTCCCGGACGGGATTTCGCCCCGCCGGGTTGCTGCGGTGATTTGGCAAGGGAGGCCAAATGTTCCGCCTCACTGCCGCGTGGTCGTTTGATGATCTTGCCGGGATTGGCGAGGGGTTCCTGCATTAATTCTGCTTCGGTGACTTGCTCGGCAGAACCGCGCGCGAAAAGATTGGCGTCGGCGCCCCACGCTTCCAGCGCCGCCTTTTGACTGGGCGTAGCGACATAGGCGTCGTGGAAGCCGATAGGGGTGCGATAGACCTTGAGCGCGCGTGCCATGGTGGCTGAACGCCTTCGATGGCATTGGGGTGCCGGGCTAACCGACATGCCCATGTTAGCGCCAGCTTCGCTCATGGATATCTGCTGCCGTCGCGGCGTTGATCAAGGATAGCAGCAAAAGGAAGAGTCGATGCAGCAGAACAGGAAGAGCGGCCAATCATCTGACCAACCGGCAGAAGGAAGGGACGATACACCGCCGCCGGAACGGGGATCACCGCTGGCCGACGGCGATCAGGAAAGCGGCGAAGCGGAGAAAAGGATCGAAAAAGGCGAAGTGAAGGATCCCAACCCGCTGGCACCGCCAGTTAATACGCAAGCAGGCAGTTGATGAGATTGGCCTGAATGGCGGGCCGTCACTTCAGCCGCTGATCACCGGATAACGCATTCTAAGGTCATCCATCAGCCCTTCGATCACCGAAACCTCATGGAAGGTGCCCGTTGGCGTGATCGTCCAGTTGCAATGCGGATGGGTAGCGCGGCTGTAGAGGCGAACGGCGCCGAGTACCTTGCGCCAGTGATGCTTGCTGCGGCCGTGGTCGCGAACAAGGCGGGCGACGAGAAGATCGGTGATTTTGTCAGACGTCATCTTCGGCTTTCTCTCCGCCGATCCAGCGGCCGGGCAATTCGATATAGGCTTCCAGTTCGCGCCAGTGGCGGTCCCAACCGGGGCCACGACGGTCCTCCGGCACATAAGCCTCAACCATGCGACGGGCGCGGGCCACGACATTGTCGGGCGGCGTGCGCAGGCGATCGAGAATGTGGCGGATATCCTCGCTCATGACGGGCTGATAGCCTGTCCTCGGCCAACGCGCCAGTCGCCGGGAGAGGGGCCATTATAGTAACTCTTCGTGGACAAAGCGCGCGCCAGGTTACATTCATCGTTGTAATTGAGATGCTGATTGCAGCCGAGGGGATAGAAATGAGCCAGAAATCGACCATTCTCATCGTCGGGGGCACCGGTAAGACGGGTCGTCGTCTGGCCGATCGTTTGACGGCTCTTGGTCACACTGTCCGCATTGGTTCACGGAGCGCGGAGCAGCCGTTTCTGTGGGAAGAGGAGGCCAGCTGGAAACCCCTGCTGGAGGGCGCGGATGGCCTTTATATCGCGCATCATGACAATACGCATCCCGATGCTGGTGCGCAGATTGGGCGGCTTGCACAGCTTGCGCTGGATTGCGGGGTAAAGCGGCAGGTGCTGCTTTCCGGCCGAGCCGATGAGGCATTTCTGGATGCGGTTGAAGGCGGATTCAGGGCGAGTGCGGCGGACTGGACAGTCCTGCGTCCGGCATGGTTCATGCAGAATTTCTCGGAAATGTTCTTCCTCGACGCGGTGCTGGCGGGTGAGATCGTGCTGCCGGTCGGTGACGCGACCGAGCCGTTTATCGATATCGAAGATGTCGCTGCTGTCGCGGCAGCGGCGTTATTGGACGGTCGACATAGTGGACAGGTCTATGAGCTGACCGGCCCGGAATCGGTAGGCTTTGAAGCAGCCGCCGATGCGTTGACGAAGGCGACGGGACGGAAGATCAGCTTCACCCCCATTCCCTTCGACACATTTCGGGAGTCGATCCTGTCGAACGGTTTGCCTGAAGAATATGCCTATACCTATTCTGGTATCGCCGACGGCAAGTTGGCCTATGTCACGGATGATGTTGAGCGGGTATTAGGCCGGAAACCGAGACGCTTTTCCGAATATGCGCAGGATGCGGCGGCTAGCGGCGTTTGGGATGTGTGATTGATTGGCGGGGCTTAGAGCGGGACCCCCGATTAAGGCCCGTTCACTCTCCGAGTTCGGGAAGCGGCGTCCATTCCCTGTCCGGGGCGAGTGGTGCGAAGATGCTGTCGATAAGCGCATTCGTCACCTCTTCGGGAGTGGCCGGGTTCCATTTCGGCGCATTGTCCTTGTCGAAGATGACGGCGCGTACGCCTTCGATGAAGTCGGGGTGGCGGATGACGTGGCAGGCGATGCGATATTCATTGCGCATGTTGGCCGCGAAGTCGGTAAAGGCCGCTCCCTCTGCCATTTGCCGCAGGGCGACCTTGATCGTCTGGGGCGATTTGGTGGCGAGAACCGCCAGCTGCGCGCGCGCCCATTCCGATCCGTCAGTGCGCAGGGCGTCGAGGATGTCTTCGTAGTGGTTGGAGGCGAACAGCCGGTCAATGTTGGCCCGCTGTGCTTCCCAAGGGGAGAGGGGCGGTGGGTCGCTCATCTCGTCTAGGATTTCGCCGATGCCGTCGGGGTCGGCGATGATCCGGGCCTTGACTGCGTCGAGCTTTTCCGAGGCCATATAATGGGTGGCGATGCCGATCGCTGCGCAGTCCGCTCCATTGATGCGGGCTCCGGTGGTGGCGAGCCATGTGCCGGTGCGGCCAGGCATGCGCGGCAGGAACCAGCCACCGCCGACGTCAGGGAAAAGGCCGATGCCTGTTTCGGGCATGGCGTAGACGGTTCGCTCGGTCGCGATGCGGAAGCGCGCCGGATCGGATATGCCGACGCCTCCGCCCATGACTATGCCGTCGATGAAGGCGATCACGGGCTTTTCATATGTGAACAGCAGATGGTTCAGCCGATATTCGGTGTGGAAGAAGCGCTCCGCGTCCGAACAGTCGCCTTTCGCGCTGTGGGCGATCATGGCGATGTCGCCGCCCGCGCAGAAGCCGCGCGACAATTTGGGGTCGCCATCGGGGGATGGGGCGTGATCGAGCATGACGGCGGACACATCATCATCGTGATGCCAGGCGAGCAGGGCGTCGATCATGGCGGCGCACATTTCGGTCGTCAGCGCATGGATCGCCCTTGGCCGGTTCAGGCGGATGCGGCCGACGCCATTTTGCACGAAGATGATCAACTGATCCGTCATTCCTTATCCCACCTATTTCGCTGCGCCGCATGATGCTGTTATCGGTTCAGATCGTTCCGGGGAAGGGCCTCGGGAGGTGGTGGGAAGAGATGAACAACTACAGATGGATCGTCGGCGAAGTTATCAGGCCACATCTTTTTTTGGCCACAAATGTTTGACCTGACGCGATAATTCGGTTAAATAATCCCCAAGGCAGAGAAGCGCGCTGCGGCGAGTGATCTGACGAAAAGGCAAACTGCTGGTGACGGCAGGACGCAAAGCTTCCGGTCTCTTGATTGAGACAGCGGGGTTACCGAAACAGGACATGACGCGATGAAACCGCTTATTCCTTTTTTCTCCATTCCTGAAATTTGGGCCGCCTGGCCACGCGATTTGCCGTCGGGACTAAATTAGTCATCCGTTCGGGCTGGCGCAGGATATCGATCGAGCCTGCCGGTCCCGGTTACAGACATACCGCGATTATGCGCGGGATAGTCCCGCCATGTCGCACTGCCTCAACTCCCTCGGGTCGCACTGTGGGAGAGAAGCACAGCGTCCCAAAGACCCATCTCCCCACCCGGGGCGCTGTGCTTCACTCATTCCGGACGTCGGATCGGCACGAAATAGGACCGTCGAGATAGCGGGCAAGCGCCTCGCTGGCTTCCGGCGTCAAGTGTAGGCCGAGCTTGCTGCGGCGGTAGAAAATGTCCTCTGGGGTCTGTGCCCATTCTTCCCTGACAAGATAGTCGACTTCGGCACGGCTGAGGTCGCCGCCGAACATCTCCCCCAGATCGTCCAGCGTTTCAGCTGCGCCCAGCAATTTCAGGGCGCATGTGCCGTAGGCGCGGGCAAGGCGGTGGAGGAGCGAATGGGGCAGGGCGGGATATTGGCGCTCCAATTCTTGCACGAAGGCGCTGAAGTCCCCGTCGGGCATGTCCCCGCCTGGGAGCGGTGCGTTCGCGGTCCAGGCGCCTCGCATCTCGACCCCTTGGGACGCGAGGAGGTCGAGCGCCTGCTCGGCCAGTTTCCGGTAGGTGGTGATCTTGCCGCCGAAAATGCTGAGAAGGGGAGCGCCTTCGCTGTCGAGGTCGAGGACATAGTCGCGGGTGACGGCGGACGCATTGCCCGCCTGATCGTCATAAAGCGGGCGGATGCCTGAATAGGACCAGATTATGTCTTCGCGCGCGATTTTCCGGGCGAAATAGCTGTTTGCGACGCCCAGCAGATAGTCGGTCTCGGTCTCGCTGATTTGTGGCTTGCCCGGTGGATCGTGCCACTCTTGCTCGGTCGTGCCGATCAGCGTGAAGTGATGTTCATAGGGAATGGCGAAGATGATGCGGCCGTCAATATGTTGGAGCGTGAGGGCATGGTCGCCTTCATGGAGGCGCGGGACGACTATATGACTGCCTTTTACGAGGCGGACTTTCCGGCGGCTGGCGAGACCGGAGCGGGTGATGATGTCGGCGACCCATGGACCTGCGGCATTGACCAATATGCGTGCGCGCACTTCCTTCACGCCATGCGCATCCTCGATGGTGGCTGACCAGACTGACCCATCCCGGCGGGCGTGGAGCAGGCGTGTGCGGGTCTCAATTTGCGCGCCGCGTTTGGCGGCGTCCATCGCGTTCAGCACCACCAGGCGGCTGTCCTCGACCCAGCAGTCCGAATAGAGGAAGCCGCGTCCCTTGCGGTTTGCAAGGCTGTTTCCCAAAGGCGATCGATCGAGCGCGATAGTGCGTGTTCCGGGCAGCTTTTTCCGTCCGCCGAGATGATCGTAGATAAAGAGACCGAGGCGCACCAACCATGCCGGGCGCGTCGAGAGGTTCTGCGGCATCAGGAAGGCGAGCGGCCAGATGATGTGAGGCGCCATGCGCCAAAGCCGTTCCCGTTCGATCAGGGATTCACGGACCAGCCGAAACTCGCCATATTCGAGGTAGCGCAAGCCGCCGTGGATCAACTTGGTCGACGCGGACGAGGTTTGGCTGGCAAGATCGTCCTGTTCCACCAGAAGGAGCCGGTAGCCCCGCCCAGCCGCGTCGCGCGCGATGCCGACGCCGTTTATTCCCCCGCCGACGATCAGCATGTCATAAAGAGGTGGCGTGGCCAAGATCCTCTACCTCCGCGCTTCTGAAACATGAAGGCGGCGGGGCTGCTTCAGTTTCACGAAAGTCCCGAGTTCGCGGCGCAGCATTCCCAGCATCCAGAGCCGATGGCTTGCGATATATTCGGGAAAGCCGTCCGGTTTTGCGGGGTCGAAAACGGGCACCTGCCAGTCCGCAGGCTGTTCTTCATAGGTGGTTTCGTTCTGGGCGGCACCGTCATCGGGGGCATCGACGTGACTGCCCAGATAGCTGTTGCCTTTGAACCGGAAAGACTCCGCTGGGTCAAAGCCCGCCTTGATCAGATAGTCAGGGCCGTTGCGCCCAATCTCGCTGCCATAGCGGGCAGTCCCCGCGACCTTGAACACATTGCTGCGGAAGCGGACGCCGCGCGCCCATCCGTCCCATTGCGTCGCGACGACCATCTGGACGTCCATCGCCTTTCCGACGTGGACGACATTTTTCTCGATCAGCGCGTCTGACACATTGCCCGCGATCTGGAATATGCGCGTGCCGTCATTGCGGCTGACGTTGAAGCGGGCGACTGTCCCGTGATTGCCGATATTGGCGCTGTCGTCCTGGCCGGGCGAGCAGATGAGCAGGAAGCCGCCTGCATTGTCATGGCTGTAGTTGTAAAGGAACGTCGTGCGGCGGGAGTTGAAATCGGAATCAAAGCCCTGACCATCGTAGCGGGTTCGGGTATAGGCGGCCTCATTGAGCTGTATCAGGCTGTTGTCTGTGCTCCACTGCCAAATGCCTGCATTATAGCCGGGCGCGCGGCTGCCCGCACGGCGCACGATATTATGTTCGATGAGCGCGCCATTGGTGCCCCGTGGCACGATGCCGTCGCCGCCCACATCCTCCACATAATTGTCGCGAATGACGACCTTTTGGCTGGGAAACCAGTTGGAGGATGTCACCTGATCGCTGATCCCGGCTATGCCGGATCGATCGACGCGCCAGACGATGTTGCGTTCGATGATGAGGTCGTCGAAACGGGTCGGCAGCTTTTGCCCGGTGGCGCGGAAGACTATGCCGCCATTATCCTTTCGGTCGTTGGTCCCGCGTACATCGTGAATGTACATGTCGCGAATACGGATGCCGCGCGTGATGCCGCGATCCTCCGCCGATATGAGAAGGCCGGTGCGGTGGGCGGGAAGCGGGCTGTCGTTCGTGACTTCGAGGCCGCTGACCGTCACATAATCCGCATTGATGATGCCGACGGCATGGGGAGAAACGCCGCCTGCATCAATGCGCGCGCGAGGGCCTGTTCCGTCAGAGGTGACAGTGATGGGCGCCTTTTCACTGCCCGACCGGCTGAGGGTAAGAGGTTCCCGCCATACCGATCCCGCCAACAGCTTGACCTGATCGCCGGGTTGCAGCGGGAAAGTCGATAGGCGGGAGAGAGAGCGCCAAGGTTGCGTTGGTGAGGTGCCGTTGAAGCTGTCGTCGCCCTGCGTGGAACTGACATAATAGGTTTCGGCATTGGCTGTCGCAACGAAGCCTGAAGACAGGGCAAGAAAGGATGCGGCGGCCAATGATTTCAGCAAGTTCGGCGTATCCCTTCGCAATAGGTCAGCTTCTTGTTTTAGCGCAATGAGGCTGAATGCGAAGTGAAATGATCGCCGAGGTCAGGCAGAAAAAAGGCCCCGCCTCCGGGAGGAGGCGGGGCATGGGAGGGCGGGATGGCGCCGGAAAGCGTTAGAATTTCGCGCCGACGGTGATGCCGTAGGTCCGCGGTTCGGCATAATATCCCCCCGCATAGCCGAGCTGGCCGAAGTCGATGCCGCGAGCAAAATCCTTCGCGTTGGTGAGGTTCTTCACCCACAGGCGGACTTCGCCTTCGCCCGTCCCCAGCGGAATGCCGTCGACGCTGATCTGTGCATCGATCAGGTCGATATTATCGCCCTTGATCTGTTCGTTGAACGGCGAACCGAGGCTGCTGCTGAAATTATATTTGCCGTCTTCATGCGTATAGCCGATCCGGCCGCGCAGGGTGGCATTGCCCCAGTTCAGCGGGAATTGCGCATTCAGTGCCACATTGGCGGTCAGCGGTGACGTATAGCCGGGCGTTGCGATCGACGCGATGTTGACCGGCGGCTCCCCGGTCACAGGCGACTGTCCGGCGAGAAACTCCTTATATTTAATGTCGATATAGCCGATGCTGCCATCGATCGAGAAGTTGTCGGAAAGGACTGCCTGCGCTTCCGCTTCCACGCCGTTATAAACGACCTTGCCCGCGTTGATGATGCGGGTGGCGAACGTGCCCGCTGGAGCGTCGGTGACGGGGCCGATGACAGCCAGATTGTCGTAGATGTTGTGATAGGCCGCGACGTTCAGGCGCAGGCGGCGGTTGAACAATTCCGTCTTTGCCCCGATTTCGTAGGAGGTCACCTTCTCCGGCTCGAAGCTACCCAGCTGGTTGGTGCCGGTGAGCGCGGGGTCCTGAGAATTGAAGCCACCCGAGCGATAGCCTGTGGCGGCGCGGGCATAGAGGTTGATGCCATCGGCGACATCGTAGCCGGCCATCAGGTTCCAGGTGAACTTGCTGAACTTCGCAGCACCATATTCGGGGACGGGAGGCGGCGCCGCACCGTTCTGGAGACGGATCATCTTCTTTTCGTCCCAGGTGTATCGGCCGCCAGCCGTCAGGCGGATGCCGCTGTCACGACCACCCGGATAGAAGGTGAACTGGCCGTAGAGTGCGGTGCTCTCGCTCGATGTGGTGTAGTTAAGCCGGGCAAGCGTCTGGACGAGCCGGTAACGGGCTGGGTTGGCAGCGGCGAAGCCCGGTCCAAGAGGACCGAAATTGGCGAGGAAGACCGAATTGGTGTCCAGGATGAAGCCGCTATTTTGACGACCATTCTCGGAGCCCTTCTCCCAGAAGTAGAAGCCGCCGACGACCCAGTCCAGCGAACTGCTGTCGCCGGAAATTTCGACTTCCTGGCTGAACTGCTTGTGGCGCCGCTTATTGTCGACGGAGAACAGATCCTGGCTGATCGTCGGCACCGGCGCTGCGGAGATGAACGGAATGGCTGCTGCCGGTATGGTAGGGATGAACTGCAACAGCGATGCGGGCATGCCGTTGAACAGTGTCGCGTTGGAGAAAGCCGGGCCGCTGAACGCGCCGATCCCGTCCAGATCGGTGACGCCGTCGCTGTTCCAGAAGCGATAGCCGGTCGTTGTCTTGACCTTGAAGCCGCCAAAATCATTCTGGACTTGCAGATTATGACCCCAGGTCTTGTCGGTAGCGCTGCTGAGGATGTTGTTGCAGACCTTATGACGATAGGTGCGCGAGGGGACCGCCAGTGCCGCGCATTCCGGGTCCGCGAAGGTTGCCCCCGCCAGATATTGGGCTACCGGCGCCTGCTGCGTCACCACCGCCAGCCGACCATCGACAGTGATCGGGGCGTTGGGCGTACCATCGGCGACATGGGTCAGGATGAAGGGGAGCGGCGTGCCCTTGATACGGTTCCAGTCGAAAACATATTGGATGCTGCCGGTCCCGCCCAGGTCGATTTTGGCGCCAGCGCGAAACGCATCTGACTTGCGCGCACCCGGATCGCGGGAGTTGCGGGGTTGCAGGATGTTGTCGATAACCCCGTCACGTTCGCTATGGCTGTAGGAGAAGGTGGTCGAGATGCCTGCAATCTCACCCGGATCGACGGAGATCTTGCCGTTCCAGGCGTTGAAATTGCCGTAGCCAGCTTCCGCCTTCAGCCGGAAGGTGGATGAGGGCGCGCGGGAAATGAAGTGGATCGCACCGCCCGTCGTGTTGCGGCCGAACAGGGTGCCCTGCGGCCCGCGCAGCACCTCCACCCGCTCAATGTCCATGACGCTGAGGCCCATGGCGCCGCCGCGCGCGATATACACGCCATCCACGTAAAGGCCGTTGGCTGCATCGATGCCGAAGCTCTCGCTGCCGCCGTTCGAGATGCCGCGCATGGAAAAGACGGCCGCGCTGTTGCTGGTGGTGCCCTGCGTCACGACGACGTTGGGCGCAAGGCCGCTCAGATCCCGGCTGTCACGAATGCCGAGCTGTTCCACCTTTTCGGAACTGATCGCGCTGATGGCGATGGGGACATCCTGAAGATTCTGGGCGCGCTTCTGGGCAGTGACGACTATTTCGTCGAGGCCCGGCTCCGAAGGTGTCGCGGTGGTCTGCGCCATTGATTGGCTGGCAAGAGCCAGGCCGCTGACCCCGATGATCAGTTGTAGCGCTGCACATGTATATGTCTTGGCCATCAATATCTCTCCCATAGATATAATAAGGTTTTTAGTTGTGACGAATGCGACCGCGCTGAAGTCTATTTGCGTGTGCCGGACTATTCAGTTCTGGATGCCGCTGGTTTGGGCCTTAGCTGGGCATGTAAAGTTGAGCCGCCTTCCCGCCATCGACGGGTAGAGCTGTTCCCGTGATGTAACTTGCAGCGTCGGACAGCATGAAGACGATGGCATGAGCCAATTCTTCGGGCTGGCCCCCACGCTGCATGGGTATGGCGGCCGTTGTACGGGCGGCTGTGTCTGCTGCGCGTGCCGAGAACAGTTCAGTCGGCGCGGTTTGCACCTGGCCGGGAATGATCGCGTTTATCCTGATTCCGAGTGGCGCAGCCTCCATCGCGGCGGCGGCGGTGAAGTGGACGAGCGCAGCCTTTGAGGCGGAATAGCTTGCCATGTTCACGGTCGCGCGGATGCCGCAGGTCGAGGCGATGTTGACGATCGATCCCTTGCCTGCCGCAGCCATTACTTTCAGCGCCGCCTTGGTGCTGACGAAGGCGGCGTCGCTGTTGACGGCGAAATCCTTGCGCCAATGTTCCAGCGTCAGTTTGCTGATCGGCGCATAATGGGTCGACATGGCATTGTTCACCAGCATGTCGAGGCGCCCGTATTTTTGCGCGGTGCCTTCGACCATCGCCGCAAGGGCATCGGCGTCAGTGACGTCGAGCTGGATTGCTTCGATCCGGCCGCCTTGTGCAGAGATGCTGTCGCGCGCGCTGTCGAGAAGCGCCTGCCTGCGGCCGCAAATGACGACCTGAGCGCCGCGCTGTGCCAACAGTGTGGCGGTCGCGAGGCCGATGCCATCGCTGCCGCCCGTGATGATGGCGACGCGGCCTTGAAAATCCTCTCTCATTCGACGTCCAGAACCTCACCTAAACAGAATCACACTCTTGCCGAGACCGGTGCGATGCGACTCAGGATCATGCAGAATTCGTAATTTGTAAATCTATAAATTACGAATATGGATGTTTCAGGCGCTCGCAACGGATATATGAGAGCATCGGAATGATATCGCGATCCGCTAGTGCTCAAGCCGAGGTTACGCGAGAATCATTTTGGTTTCAGGGCATTTCAGTCACTTCCTTGCGTGGCGGAAGCAGCATGAATGGCAGCCTGAAACGTGCGGAAAAATAATATTGTTGAATTACGCGAATGACGGAATAAAGTCGGTCTCAACAAAAGCAGGCGACGAGTCGAGGATAGAGGATGTCGGGAAGGTGTGGGGGCTGCGGCTCCGGCGCAAACTCCCGTCGAGAAATTCCACGGCGGTAGAGTGATCCCCAAGGATAGCATGAGCAAGATCGACCCAATTTTCGCGACAGTCACCGCGCCAGGCACGCCTTTTGAAATTGGCGAGCAGGATGGGCTGCGTTTTTTCGTGAACGCGCCGTCGGACCTCAATCAATTGGTAGAAGGCGCGCGCCGCTTTGGAGAGCAGATCTGTATCGTTGATTTCGACGGGCCAGCAGGTGAGCGGCGGTTGAGCTTTGCGGACATGTTCGCTTGGCGTGATCAACTGGCCGCCCGATTGGGCATAGAGCGGGGGCAGCGGGTTGCGATCTGCATGCGCAATCGCGCGGAGTGGGTGGTCGCGTTTCTGGCGGTTGTGAAGCAGGGCGGCGTTGCTGCGTTGCTCAACAGCCGCGGGTCGCCCGCCGAACTTCATGCGATGGTCGAGGAGGTTACGCCGGACCTCGTTCTGGCGGACACTGAAAGAGCGGCGTTGCTGCGCGACGGAGGCTATGCGGGGCGTCTGATCGACGTGACGCAGCCGTTGGCGGATGAGACGTCGCCGATCGCGAACGATGCGGCCGCGGGACCGGGCGATCCGTGCGCCATATTGTTCACGTCGGGAACGACCGGGCGGGTAAAGGGCGCGGTGCTTTCCCACCGCAGCCTGATTACCGGATTGCTGGGCACGCAGCTGACCGGAATGATGGTGCTGCACAATATGGCGCGCGAATATGGGGTTCCGGTGGAGGCCATCGCAGCGCAGGTGCCGCCTCAGGCGATTTTGCTGGTTTATCCACTCTTCCACATTTCGGGGTTGGGCGCTGGCTTCCTTGCGCCGTTCCTGTCGGGCGGCAAGATCGTCGTCATGCGCCGCTGGGATGCGGATGAGGCCTTGCGCCTGATCGAGCGGGAGCGGGTGACGCAGCTTTCCACCGTCCCCACCATGTTGTGGGACATGGTGCATCGCGCGCGCAGCAAAGATGCCGACCTTAGTTCCGTGCGGAACATTGGATCGGGTGGGCAGGCGCTGCCGCTCAACCTGCTGGAAGAGGTGCGGGCGCTCTGCCCGCATGCGATGATTGGCGTTGGCTATGGCATGACGGAAACATCGGGCGCGATCGCGCAGGCCGTGGGAGCGGACTTTCTGGCTGCTCGTGCTTCGGCGGGACGGGTGTTGCCGCTGGTAGATTTGCGGATCGAGCGCGAGGACGGCGCGGTCTGTGGTCCGAATGAAACCGGCGAGATCATCGTGCGCAGTGCCATGATCATGAATGGCTACTGGAACAGGCCGGAGGATACGGCAAAGAGCCTTACGCCCGATGGCTGGCTGCGCACTGGTGACATCGGCTATCAGGATGAGGAAGGCTATATCTTCATCGTCGACCGCGCCAAGGACATGGTGATTTCAGGCGGCGAGAATATCTATTGCGCCGAAGTCGAGCGCGTCCTCAGCGAAATGCCGCAGATCACCGAATGCGCGACCTTTGGGATCGCGGACGATCGACTGGGCGAGGCGCTGGTCGCGGTGGTTCAGGCCGATGGTCTGGATGAACGCAGCATCATCGATTGGGTGGCGGGCAGGCTTGCGCCCTATAAGGCACCGGTGCGCGTCGCCTTTTCGGCCAAGCCCCTGCCGCGCAACCAGTCGCAGAAAATCAACAAGATCGCGCTTCGTGCGCTCTGGCCCGAGCTGGCCGAAAACAACTGAACAGGAGAGTTCCCATGGGCATGCCCAAGGACATAAAGATAATCGATTGCATGCTGGGTATTCCGGACGCGGAAGACCGCTCCGCCTGGTTCGATCCCTTCCGGCCGCTGATCAAGGATCAGCAGACGCTCCAGCAATTCGCGATGCCGGCGCAATATATGTTCAAGGACATTCCGCAGACAGGCAAGGTCGATGATTTCGTGTCCTGGACTGTCGAGCAGATGGACCAATATGGCATCGACAAGGCGCTTGTCGGGTGGAACGACAATCCCACATCCTATCGCGCCAAGGAAATGTTCGGGGATCGTTTCTTCTTCGACCTGCCCTGTGACCCCAACAAGGGTATGGAGGAAGTTCGCCGGATCAAGCGCATCCATGCCGAAGTCGGCCTGTCGGCGATCAGCGTGTTCCCGGCGGGCACGCTGCCGCAGGTGGCGATCAATCACAAATATATGTTCCCGCTCTATACGGTTGCCGCCGAGCTGGGTCTGCCCGTGCTGCTCAATGCCGGTATTCCGGGGCCGCGTATTCCGATGGAAACGCAGAAGGTTGAGCATCTGGATGAAGTGTGCTGGTTCTTCCCTGACCTGAAAGTCGTCATGCGCCATGGCGCGGAGCCGTGGGAAGCTTTGGCGGTCAAGCTGATGCTCAAATGGCCGAACCTCTATTATTCGACGAGCGCCTTCGCGCCCAAGCACTATCCAAAGGCGATCATCGACTACGCCAACACGCGTGGCGCCGACAAGATCATCTATGCCGGATATTTCCCCATGGGTCTAAGCCTGGAGAGGATATTCAGCGACATGCAGAACGTCCCCTTCAAGGACGAAGTGTGGCCGAAATTCCTGCGCGAAAACGCCCTCAAGGTCTTTGACCTCAAATAATCTGACGGAGCCTTTCCATGTCGAACCCCGAAACCGCAGGCGCATCCGATGCGCGCACGCCGCCGGTTGCCGTATGGCAGATACTTGAGAAGCTGAAAGGGCAGGATCTGCTCGATTGGCGGCTGGCCGAAGTAAAGGACCGCGCGTCGATCGAAGAGCGTAACTTGAATATCGGCATTCCTTTTGGCTGGTATCCGATCCTGCTCTCTTCGGAATTGCAGGTCGGCGAAGTGAAGCCGCTGCGTTACTTCTCCAAGGATCTGGCGATCTGGCGCGGCGAGGATGGCAAGGTCCGCATGCTGGACGCCTATTGCAAGCATCTGGGCGCGCATATGGGCCATGGCGGCAAGGTGCATGGCAATCTGCTGGAGTGCCCCTTTCACGCCTGGCGCTATGACGGCGACGAGGCGGTGGTGAAGGACGTGCCCTATGCTCGCAATATCCCGCCGCAGGTGAAGCGCAAGTGCACGCGCAACTGGCACATCACCGAAGCGAACCGTTTTATCTGGGCCTGGTATCATCCGCAGGATGAAGCGCCGCTGTTTGACGTGGCGGTACTGCCCGAGGCGAGCGACCCTGAATGGACCGATTATGAGGTTCATGAGTGGAATGTCTGGGGTTCCCTTCAGAATATGGCGGAAAATGGCGTGGACGTTGCGCATTTCCGGTTCATTCACGGGACTGCCAACGTGCCGTTGGGCGAATTGCGCTGGGGCGATTGGGGCCGGGGTGCGGATGTGAAGGCCAAGATGGGCACGCCGTGGGGCGAGGTCGATGGCTGCATCAGCTATGACACGATGGGGCCGGGGCAAAGCTGGACGCGCTTTACGGGTATTTCGGAGACGCTGCTGGTTGCCTGCTTGGCCCCGGTCGAACTGGACCATGTGCATGTCCGCTTCTGCTTCACTCAGCCCAAGGCGCAGGCGGAAGGCGAGCGGGCGGGCGTTGCCAAGGCGATCATCCGCGACATCTGCAAGCAGTTCGATCAGGACAAGGTGGTGTGGGACCGGCAGAAGTTCGAGCCGAACCCGATCATCTGCGATGGTGATGGCCCGATCCCGCAGTTCCGCAAATATTATGCGCGCTATTATGCGGATCAGAGCGCGACAGTAGAGGCATAGCGCGGATACGACCGGCTACACCCACCAGCCCCGTTCGGGCTGAGCCTGTCGAAGCCCTCTTCCTTCTTCAAAAAAAGAGAGTGAGGCCCTTCGACAGGCTCAGGGCGAACGGCGCGGGGGTAGATGATCCCCTAGGCTGTCACGCCAAAAGAACCTCTTGGAGAGATAGAAATGGACATGACACGCCGGGAAACAGTGGCAGGCGGTGCGGCGCTTGTGGGGTTGGCGGGCATTGGCAAGGCTGCGACGCCGCGTTCCACTCCGCTCGACACGCACGACGCCATGGGTCTGGCTGAACTTGTCGCCAAGAAGCAGGTTTCGCCCGGCGAGTTGCTGGAGGCGGCGATCGGCAAGGCGGAGGCGCTGAATCCGCGGTTCAATTTCATGGCGCAGAAACATTATGACTATGGCCGCGCTGCGATCGCCAAGGGTTTGCCGCAAGGGCCGTTTAGCGGCGTTCCCTGGCTGCTAAAGGACCTGAACACCTATATTGCGGGCCTGCCGACTGAGAATGGCAGCCGCTTCTACAAGGGATACAAGCCTGAGCTAACCTCTGAGCTGGTGCGGCGCATCGAGAAGGCCGGGTTCGTCATCTTCGGCAAGACGACGGTGCCGGAACTGGGCCTGACCGGCACGACCGAGAACAAGCTGACCGGGGACACGCGCAACCCGTGGGACGTGAGTCGGATTACGGGCGGATCGTCGGGCGGTGCAGCCGCAGTGGTGGCTGCGGGGGTCCTGCCCGCCGCGCATGCGACTGACGGCGGCGGATCGATCCGCATCCCCGCGTCCTGTTGCGGGCTCTTTGGCCTGAAGCCCAGCCGGGGCCGCGTGCCGATGGGGCCGCCGCGCACCGAAGGCTGGGGCGGACTGTCGGTGCATCATGCCGTCACCCGCAGCGTTCGGGATTCCGCCGCTATTTTGGATGCGACGCAGGGGCCTGAGCCGGGCGGCCGCTATGCCGCGCCGACGCCGTGCGAGACTTTCCTGTCGCAAGTCGGGAAGGCTCCGGGCCGATTGCGGATAGCGTTGATGCTGAATGCGCCTGCTGGATCGCCCGTCGACCCGGAATGCGTGGAAGCGGCCCGCAAGGCGGCGCGGTTGTGCGAAAGCCTGGGCCATCATGTCGAGGAAGCCGCGCCGAAGCTGGACATTGCGGCGATGGGCGCGGCGAGTTTCGTGCTGATCGGCTCATCCGTGGCTGCGGACATGATGGATCGCGCGAAGGCGACGGGCATCGCGATCGGGCCGGATGTGCTGGAGCCGATTACGCTGGGCTTTGTGGGCTATGGGCAGAAGGCGACCGGCATGGACTTTGCCCGAGCCAACAACACGCTGCAGGCAGCGGCGATTGCCATGGCGCAGTTCATGGCGAATTATGATGTGATCCTTTCGCCGACATTGGCCGCTCCCCCGCTGAAGCTCGGGCAGATCAACCTGACGCCTGATGTGGATTTTGCCGGATGGGGACAGCGCGCGGCGGTCTTCTCGCCCTTTACCCAGGTTGCGAACATGACCGGCCAGCCTGCCATGTCGGTGCCGCTGGCCATGTCATCGGCGGGTCTGCCGATCGGGGTGATGTTCATGGGACGCTATGGTGACGAGGCGCTGCTGTTCAGGCTTGCGGGACAGCTGGAAAGTGCTGCGCCTTGGAAGAACAGGCGTCCGGCGATTTAATATATTGGAGAATATGATGCGCGGATTGGAAGGCAAGGCGGGGATCGTCGCGGGCGGCGGGCGCGGTATCGGCGCGGCTACGGCGCGGCGGCTGGTGGCCGAAGGCGCATCAGTTGTGATCGGCGACATTGTCGGCGAGTGGGCGCAAGAGACCGCGCGCGCCATTCGCGAGCAGGGCGGACGGGCGATAGGCGTGGTGCTTGACGGCACGAAGGCGGCGTCTCAGGCGGCGATCGTTGAGGCCGCCTTGTCCGAGTTCGGGCGGCTCGACTTCTACCACAGCAATCTGGCGGGCGGCACCGAAGGCGACATCGATGTGCTGAACTGTTCGGAAGAGGTGCTGGATCGGTCCTTCGCGATCAATGCCAAGAGCCATTTTCTGGCGACGCAGGCGGCGCTTCCAGTGCTGTTGGAGCGTGGGGGTGGCGCGATGATCTACACCTCCTCCGGCGCAGCGATTTCGGGAAACCCGATGCAGGTCGCCTATCCGATGACGAAGAATGCTTTACATGCGCTCGTCCGGCACGTCGCCCGTAAGTTCGGGAAGCAGGGCATCCGCGCCAATGGCATTTGCCCTGGGGTCGTCCTGACCGAAGCGGTGGCCCAGCATCTGACGCAGGATTATGTGGACAATATGCTGGAGAATTTGTCCCACCGTCGCCTTGGCAAGCCCGACGACATCGCGGGTGCGGTCGCGTTTCTCGCGTCCGACGATGGGGAATGGGTTAACGGGCAACTCTGGCATGTGAATGGTGGATCGCTTTTGCGAGACTGAAGACATGCGCCCTGCTTCCAACTCTTGGGTGGTGCTGGCGATGTTGCGGCCGGAGGATGCGCTTTCGATTCGACCTTCTGGCCCTTTGCTGGCAAGAGCAGCGGTTGAAAGAGGTTGAGTGGGTATATGAGCGAGACGTTTGCGTTCGACGAGACGGACCGGAAGATTGTCGAACAGCTGCGGCAAAATGGCCGGGCCACCAATCAGCAGATCGCGGAATCCCTCAACCTGATCGCTTCCACCGTTTCGACGCGCATCCGGCGGATGGAGGATGCGGGGATGCTGCGTGTTGTGGCCGTGTCCGACTTTGCGGTTCATGGCTATCATGTCCTGATCCACCTGGCGGTGCAGGTAAGTGGGCGGTCGGCATTGGATGTAGCGGAAGAACTGGCTGTATTTCCTGAAGTCTTCGCTGCGCATCTGGTGACGGGTAATTATGAGATCAGCCTGCTCCTGACGCTCCGTGACATTGATGAGCTTCCCTCACTGATCACGGATCGTTTGTCGAAGGTGCGGGGAATAAGATCGATGACACCCGCGATTGGGCTCGACATTGTCCGCTATGGCCTGGATACGGCTCCCATCGATCGCAGGAGGCTTGCATGAGGAGGCCGGACCTCGACGAGCTGGATCACCAGCTGATCGACATATTGGCGCAGGACGCGCGCGTGTCCAACCGCAAGATCGCGGCCGATCTTGGCGTGAACGAGGGCACCGTTAGGGGCCGCATCAAGCGATTGCAGCAGGAAAAGCTGATCGCTTTCACCGCGCTGACGGGCTTGAAGCTGGAGAAGGCGACAAATGTGGCTTTCGTCGCGGTGCAGGCGGATGTCAGCCATGTCCGCCAGATCGCGCGCGATATTGCGCATATCCCGCTGGTGAAGGCCGTGATGATCACATTGGGGCCGTGCAACATCATGGCGACATGCCTGTATGATGACCTCGACAACCTTCACAAGATGGCGTCGGGGCAGATTCTGTCGATGGAGGGGGTAAATCACGTCGAAACCTCCCTGGCGGTCAGGACTGTGAAGTTCAGCAACCGCGTAGTTCGGATCACGGACGCACAGACGGTCAGCAGCTTGTAAGGTTCAAGTGAACAGTTAAATTCGGAATTTAAATATTTTTAAATTCCGCATATGAGCGCTTGAAAAGGAAAATAACCTCATATAGCAGGATGTGAGCGGCGTTTGGCAGTATATGGCTGCCGATCGTCAATGGCAGGAGAGAGCCGCCGCGTCATTGGATGGCTGATGTCTCGCACCGCCGGGTGCCGGGGCAGGATCTCCGCCCATATTAAAGGCGGCCGAGATGGAATTCGCATTTACCGACGAACAACAAATGATCGCGGAGACGGCGCGCAGCTTCTTCGCCGAAAATGCCACCAGCGAGCGCACGCGCAAGGCGATGGCGGGCGACGGCATCGATCGGGCGCTTTGGCAGGCTTTCTGTCAGGAACTGGGGCTCTCCGGCATCGGACTTCCGGAAAGCGCGGGCGGCGCGGGCCTAGGCATGGTGGAGCTGGCGATCATCGCTGAGGCGGCAGGCGCTCAGGTGGCGGCATTGCCTATGCTGAGCAGCTTGGCGCAGGCTGCGCAGGCCATCGCAGCTGGCGGTGACTCGGAGCAGCAGGACCAGTGGCTACCGCGCCTGATCTCTGGCGAGGTGATCGGCGGTTATTTCTATGGTGCGGACATCCGGTCGGATGGCGACCGGCTGACGGGCGGATCGCGTTTCGTTGCCCATGGCGCCGCTGCCGACATGATCGTGGTGACGGACATGCGGCAGGTCTGGATTGTCCGCGCGGACGCCCCGGGCGTCAGCGTGACGAGTCAAACGAGCATGGACCAGACCCGTCCCTTGGCTCATGTGCAGCTGGACAATGTGGCGGGCGAGCGGCTTGCCGATCCGGAAGCTGCGCTGGCCGCTGTCCATCGCGCTGGATTCATCGCGGCGGCTTCGGAAGCGCTGGGCGGCGCGCAGGCGTGTCTCGACCGGACTGTTGACTATTCCAAGGAGCGTATCCAGTTCGGTCGGCCGATCGGGTCTTTCCAGGCATACAAGCACAGGCTGGCGGACATGATGGTGGAGATCGAGCAGGCGCGGTCGGCGGTATATTGGGCCGCCTGCGCTGTGGATGAAGGCGCCGAGGAGGCGGAGATGGCCATTCATGCCGCCAAATCCTTTGCCACCGACACATATTTCCGCTGCGCCGGTGATATGATCCAGCTGCACGGGGGGATCGGCTTCACCTGGGAGCATGACGCGCATCTCTATTTCAAGCGCGCCCGTGCGCTTCAGACGATGCTCGGCAACAATGTGTGGCATCGTGAGAAGATCGCCATGATGATCCTGGGAGAAGCGGCATGAAACTCGGATTTTCCCCAGAAGAAGAACTGTTCCGGCAGGAATGCGCCGACTGGCTGAATGGCCAGATGGCGGGCGAATTTCGTGACATCAAGGGCATCACCAAGCTGACCGGCAGCCCGGAACGGCGGAAGGAGTGGGAGCAACAGCTTGCCGCGCATCGCTGGTCCTGCATCGGTTGGCCCTCGCAATGGGGCGGGCGCAACGCGACATTGGCGCAGCAGGTGATCTTTGCCGAGGAATATGCCCGGGCGGGTGTTCCGGGGCGCGTCAACCATATCGGCATCGAGCTTGCTGGTCCCACAATCCTGACATTCGGCACCGAGGAGCAGAAGCAGCGCTTTCTGCCCGGCATTGCGGGCGGCAAGACCATTTTCTGCCAGGGCTTTTCCGAGCCCAATGCCGGTTCGGACCTTGCCAGCGTGCGGACGAAGGCACGGCTTGAAGACGGCCAATGGGTGGTGAACGGCCAGAAAATCTGGACGAGTCTTGCTCATATTTCCGACTGGATCTTCGTTGTGACGCGTACGGAAGAGGGATCGCAGGGGCCGAAGGGCCTCACCTTCCTGATGATGCCGATCGACCAGCCGGGTATAGAGATACGCGGTATCCGCCAGATCAATGGTGATGCGGAGTTCAACGAAACCTTCTTCACTGACGCGCGGTGTCCGGCCGACAGCCTGATCGGCGCGGTGGGCGACGGGTGGCGGATCGCGATGGGCCTGCTGGCCTTTGAGCGGGGCGTGTCGACGCTGGGTCAGCAAATGGGGTTCCGCAATGAACTTGACGAGATCATCGCGGCGGCCAAGGCCAATGGAGCGGCGAATGATCCCTTGATCCGTCAGCGCCTCGCCAAAGCGGAAGTGGGCCTGCGCCTGATGCGGTATGGCGCGTTGCGCATGTTGTCGCAAACTGATCATTCCAAGATCGATGGCGCTGCGCTGACCTACAAGATTCAGTGGGCCAGCTGGCGCCGCGACCTTGGGGAACTCGCCATGGACGTGCTGGGCCAAGTCGGCGAAATCAGCGATCATGCCGAATATGAATGGGATACGCTGCCTAACCTGTTCCTCTTCTCTCGGGCCGACACCATTTACGGTGGCACCAACCAGATTCAGCGCAACCTGATCGCGGAGCGGGGGCTGGGCCTGCCGCGTGAACCGCGCGGGAACGCCTGAACGGTGGAGGAGGAAGATGCCTTCGAGCGATTGAAGAACCTGCCGCCGCGGGGGCATCATGCGTTGCTGGGCATCTATAATGTCGATCATGGACCGGACTGGGCGGAACTGGCGTGTCCCTTCGCTCCCGGGTTTCTGATGGATGCGGACGCTGGCCTGGTATCGTCCGGGCCGATCATATCGCTAGTCGATGCGGCAGCAGGTTCCGCCATCATCGCGCGCACGCGCCAGTGGCGGGGGATGGCTACGCTCGACCTGCATATCGATTATCTGCGGCCAGCAAGGGCAGGGCACAGCCTTCATGCGCGCGCCCATTGCCATCATTTAACGCGCAAGGTCGCTTTCACCCGTTGTGACGTTCATGATGGTGACCCAAAGGCGCCGATCGCCACGGCAACCGCCAGCTTCTTCTTCACGGACGAGTCATGATCGTTCGCACCCCCTATGCGCAGATGCTGGGCATCCGGAGCGTTGCGCTGGATGGCGAAACGGCCGTCCTCATGATGCCCGCTGCTCCGTCGCTCGAAGGGCGGTCGGGGTTTCTATATGGCGGCGTCATCGCCAGTCTGCTGGAACTCGCATGTCTTGAGGCCGTCGCGCAGGATCGGAGGGAGCCTTGGCCCAAGCCGATCAACATGTCGTTCGACTTCCTGCGTGGTGGGCTGATGGTGGACAGCTATGCGCAGGCCCGGCTCATCCGCGTGGGGCGAAGGGTCGTGAACGCCGATGCGATTTGCTGGCAGGCGGATCAGGACAAGCCCATCGCGACGGGTCGCATGCACCTGCTTTTGGACTGAAGCAAAGGCAGAGGGCAACATGGTCGGCCGACCAAAACCGCTTGGCGAGCGGGATGCTTATGTGGCCGATGCCAGGAGAAAGGGGCCTTGATTGCCACATGACAGGCAACTTTTTCGTGCCTCATGACTTGGCATGATCATCAACCCGCTAGCGACCAGCAAGGGAGAAGTTCATGGCGCAGACTCGTGAGCAGCGTGGCGAAAAGGAAACCAAAGCGGCTGTCGCCAAAGTGAAAAAGACAGGCAAGGTCACCGATGGCGCGCGAGGAGGGATCACCGCGCCGGTTACGCCCTCTCCTGAGCTGGCCGACATTATTGGCGATAGCAAGATTCCGCGAAGCGAAGTGGTCAAGAAAATCTGGGCCTACATCAAGGCCAATGACCTTCAAAATCCGAAGGACAAGCGAGAGATATTGGCCGATGGCAAGCTTGAAAAGATATTCGGAGGCAAGAAGGCCAGCATGTTCGAAATGAACAAGCATTTGGCGAAGCATCTCAAGGCTTGAGATGGATATTCAGACGAACTGTGTGAAATGCGTGGAAGGCCCTCTGCGCTGACTGCGAAGAGGGCCTTTCTTATAGCGCATTAGCGTAGGTTGCGTGTCACGCCCGGCCGAACTGGGCGATCAGCAACCACGTTCCGCCCGCAATCAGCAAGAAGAGAATAAGCGCGGACCAGGCCGATGCGAACCGCAGCGTTGGCCGATCTCCTGACCATTTCCGCGTTCCGCTGATCATTGGTCCGACAAGATTGTCGCGCCGATGGACAAGGTAGAAAAGAACGGCGACGACATGAAGAGCCGTGAGGGCAAGAATGGCGTTGAAGATGAAGGCGTGCCATTCCGCCGCGACCCGGCCGGTTTCGAAATCGACCAGATAGGAAAAGGGACCGGACTCCATTCCGTCGATATCCACGGAAAAGAAGCCGAGCCCCACCTGCACCGCGAGGATGGTGATCATGGCGATCACACTCCAGCCGCCAACCGGATTATGGCCAGCTGCTGGGGTGGCGGCCCGGTTGAACATATGGCCGCGGACATAGCGAAGCAGGGTCGATGGGCCGCCAACGAAGTTGGAGAAACGGGCCGTGCTGCTCCCCGCGAAACCCCAGATCAGGCGGAAGAGCAGCAGTGCGAAAATGCTGTAACCGGCTAGCCGATGCCAATCGAGCATGCGTTCTTCAGCCGTCCACCAGGCGAAACCCAGCAGCGGCACCAGCGTCCAGTGAAATAGACGGATCGGCAGATCCCAGATACGCAGGCGCACCGGCGCGCCGCTCACTTCTGCATCCACCATCAAAGTTCCGCGCGGAAACGATCGTGGCAGCTTTTGCAGGTGCCGCCAAGGCTGGTGCGCGCCGCGCCAAGCCCGGCCACATTGCCGCTGGCTGCTGCTGCATCGAGGGCTTTCGAAGCGGTGATCATGTCGCCCTGAAGCTTCACAAACGCTGCGTTATCCTTCCAGATTTCAGGCTTCGCGCGCGTCTTGATGCCCGATTCCGAACCGCTGCCCTTCGGGAAATATTTGGGTAACAAGGCGGCGCGAGTGGCGATATCACGCGCCAGCGGGCGGACGCTGTTCATATCGGGCGATCCGGACTTCAGCTCATCATTGATGCTTTTAAAAGCTCCGCCAATTTCCTTGTAGCTGGCCTGGCGCGCCTTGATCGCGTTGGTGACCGCCGGTGTGGCGGCATAGGCGGCGTAGCTCGCGGCCAAGCCGAGGGTTGCCAAAGCCAGGGAGTAGGGAAGCTTCATCTTCTGCCTCATTCTTTCTGTGATCATCACGCCAATATTTCGCCGATGGGCCGCTTGGTATTCATGGCATCCATGCCCCATGAGTCGACCGAAATTCCCATAACCTGCTGAAGTGTCAAGCCGACACGGCTGATCGACTCTCCATTGCCATGGACGTGGATGCCGGATTTGACCTTTCCGCCTGCGCGTCCGGCCAGCATCACCGGAATGCCCAGAACATCATGGTTCTTGGCATAGGATACGTCCGAATGCGCAAATACCAATGTGTTGTCGAGCAGGGTGCCGTCGCCTTCCTTGATCGCTGCGAGCGCCGACACGAAATCCGCCCAGGCTTCCATGCTGCGGGTGGCGAAGAAATCCACGGTCGGTTGATACCCGATGGCCCGGTCGATCATTTCTTCGTGCGTGTTCTGGTGATACCCCGTCGTCTGACCCGCCTGACGCAGATCGGATGCTGCCGTCGAGAAATTCATGTTGAAAACGCGGGTCTGGTTGCAGGCCAGTGCCATGGCCAGCATCTGCGCCATCAGCTTGTGATTGATCTTCCGCTGCTGGACATCGGTGATGTCGCCTGACATGGCCGGTGCTTCGGCGGGTACGACGCAGGCTTCGGCCGGGGGTGGCTTTTGCAGCTGTAGCGCCAGCTTTCCTTCCATCTCGCGGACAGAGGTGAAATATTGGTCCAGACGGGCCTTGTCGGTCGCGCCCAGATTGGCTTCCAGCGCGCGGCGTTGTTCGGTAACCCCGGACAATACGCTCCGGCGCACCATGATGCGTGGATCGGGTTTGAAATCGGCCTTGTTGGGATCGTTGAAATCCGGCCCGAAAATCTTGCGGTAGAATTCGACCGGGCTGGGCGTGGCGGCATTCATGCTGCGTCCGTCGCGGAATGAATAGCTGGTGCGGGCATTGCCGTCCGCCGACAGGTCGAGCGAACGGAAGAAGGAGCCGCCGCCAATCGCATCGCCGACTAGCACGTCAAGCGTAGGTGCCCGAATGGCGAGCCAATCGTCTGCGGGCGCGCCCGTGCGGACGGCAGTGTTGCCCGACAGATGAGGCAGATTGCCTTTGCCATCCAGCATCACGTCGAACCCGGTCAGGACACTTACATGCTGCTTCACGGCGGCAATGGGCGCGAGTTGCGGGGGCAGGTCGTAATCGGCCCCCATGGACTTTGGCTGCCAGCGATCAGGGATCATCCCGCATCCCCAGAACCATGTACCGAAACGGACAGGCAGGCGCCCACCCCCCAGGGTCGCGGCAAAGGCGGTGCCGTTATTGTCCAGAAACGCGTCCAGCAGGGGCAGCCCCAACGTAACTGCACCGCCGCCCAATATCCCGCGCAGCAGGAAACCGCGCCGTGTCGTTCCATTCATCAACATCAGCCAGTCTCCTTCGATCTGCGAACCGTTGCCACGCGACTTTCAGGAGCCAGGCGCGGCATGGCGTAAAATGCGGGGTCCAGCGCGATGGCGCGCATCAGGGATGGGAAGCGATAGCCGCTCGCCGAGAAGCCGTGACTGAGCCGCGCTATCCCGGCTCCGTCTGCTTCCGCCGGATTGCGTCCATTGGCGTAACGCCATGCCGACTGGACGAGGCAACTGCTGACGCGCGGGCTGTCGTGGAACAGTTGCCCAAGAGCAGCGGCGCCGTTGTAGGCCTGCTTTTCGAAATCGCCGGTGACGTCGATCACCTCGTCATGTTCGACCTTTCGGAACTGGCCGACGCCGTCGAACTGTTCCAGCCCCAAGCCTATAGGATCGGTGCGGCGGTGGCAGCTGGCGCATTCCTCGTCATCAAGGTGCGCCTGAAGCCGGGCGCGGGTCGTCTTGAGCGTCGGGTTGTCGACATTCTGCACCACCGCGAAATTCACGTTGGCGGGCGGGGCGGGGATTTTCTCGCAAAGGAATATCTCGCGCAGCGCTACCCCGCGAAGTGTCGGTGAGGTGCGACCCGGATGCGAATGCTGTGACAACAGGCTGGCATGCGTGAGCAATCCGGTTCGCGGATCACCTTGCGGAAATTCATAAATATACCAGTCGGGCTTGGTCACCGGCACGTCGTAGATCGGGCCGAGCGTGCGGTTCATCGCGATGGACCGCGTCGTGAAGAGATCGCGATAGTCGCCCTTCCGATCCACCAGCAACCAGTTGATGGTGCGCAGCGTCTGGTCTCGTAGCGAAGTGCCGACGGCCTGCGAATAGGCGGGATAGATAAGGGTGTCCTTCGCCAGATCGTCCATCCCGTCCAGGCGCAGATAGTCGGTGAAGAAGGCGCGAACACCCTCCTGGAACCGTGGCGAGGCGATCAGGCGATCGACGGCCTTGGCAAGTCCTGCCTGGGTGTCGAGCGCGCCGCTGCGCGCTTCGTCGAGCAATGTCTGATCGGGCGCGCTGTTCCACAACAGGAAGGAAAGGCGGCTTGCCTTCGACCATGCATCGACGCTCCGGCGGGAGGGAGCGGGGCGATCTATGCGGAACAGAAATTCGGGGCTGGTCAGCATTCCGCCAAGCGTTGCCGCCAGACCTGCATGGAAATTCCCGAGCGTAGCGGTCGCCTCTGTCGCTGACCTTGTAAGAGCCGCAACTTCGCCTTCGCTCAAGGGCCGTCGATAGAGCTGCGAGCCGACACGTTGAATAAACTGGCGGGCACACGCGGAGCCATCCTTGTCCGCTGGAGTAGGCGCGCAACCGATCAGTTTTTCGCGGTGCTGCTCGTCCGTCACCTGCGTCGCGATGCTGCGGGCTAACGTCTCATATTGTTCAAGGCCCGCTGCCGTGACGGAGACTGCGCTCGTGCCGACCGCCTGAAGTCCGTCGATGCGCAGATCTGGCTCAAACCGGCCGACAATCTTGATGTCGGGGCCGAAAATATCGCCGATGACGCTGCGATACTGGCTTTCCGTCAATCGCCGGATCTGGCTGGGAGGTGTGTCCGCGTGCGTTTCATCGGCGCGCGCTCCATTGAGGGCGATGCTGAGCCCAAGGGTGAGGCAGGCGCCAGCTAGGGCGAGCGAGGGAAGGGCGCGGACCTTCATGGACGCACCTCGCTTTGTGCGACTTGGCTGGGCGGAGCAAGGAAGGCTTTGACGCCGACGAAATCATAGGCCGACGATATGGCAGTGAAGCGACCCGTGCGCGGATCACGATAGCCGTCGGCGAAACGATCGATCGCCTTGCGAATGCCGGGGCAGGATACTCGCGTCAGATTGGCGCCATTTTGCGTCATCTGTTCGATCGAGTCATAGAAGCTCTCCAATGTGTAATAGCCAAAGATGCTGCCTTCTATCGAGCCATCAGCGCTGAACTTGGCACGCAGCCGGGCGCCCCGGATGTGGCGGGGAGCATCCACTATCTGTTCTTTGTAGTTCATGGTCAGATCGACGGGGTCCGTCGTCAGGATGCCGCCCGTAATGCGGCCTGATACCGTGGCGCGAAGCCGAGGATCAGGGTCGGGCGTAAAGGTGGCGCGTGCGAGCGGGCCGCCACGGCCGTCGCGGGTCAGCGGTTCACTGACAGCAAGAATGGTGACGCTCACTTCAGGGTCATCCTGAAGGCTGTCGACCCCGCGAAGCTCGATTACAGTGGGCGCGCGGGCGGAGATCATGGTCTTACCCGCAACTTCTTCCTTGCCGTTTTCGCGAAAGGTGGAAACGCAGCCGACGGCGCGCCAAAGCCGGTTATCGACGCCGTTCGTGCCATCTGGCCCTTCGAAATCCAACTTTCCTGCCTTGCCATCCAGGTTGATACCGGCGGCAACCTTGCCCTCATAGGTTTTGAAGTTCTTCGCCAAGGCCGGGAAATCGGCGGGGTTGGAGCAGGCGCTGTAAACCACTTCGCGCTTCTGGAAGGCGAGCCGTCCGGCGCCTTTGGGTAAGCCGTTCAGGGCGCCGATCGCCGCCGCCAGCTCCTGCGTCGGCTCTGCCTTTGGATTGTAGCCCGGCGGGAAATGCACGGAAGATGAGCGATCGCCGCGAAGAAATATTCTGCGGAATTTGAAATATTCGTTCATCCGCTGCTCAAGTTCCTGCCGTTTCTCCTTACCGGCATATTTGGTCTGCTCGGCAGGCGGCAGCATGGCATAGAATCGATCGAGGTCCCCGCTATCGGGCACGGGACAGCTGTCTTTTTCTCCACCCTGGGCAAGATAGACATTGCTGAGTACGAAGGCGTGGACGCCGGTTTCACCGCCGGTGGGCGCGTCGGCGCCGATGAGGGACGCTGCGATCAGGGGCAGGGCCACATATGTTCTGGTCGGCCGACCGCCGGTCGATCCCAATCTGCCCTTCATATATTCCTCTCTGATGCCGCTCTAGGCGGGTGCTTCAGATTTCATGACTCTTCCTGCATTTTGCCACCACCCCAAAATCGATCATGTGGCGCGGCAATTTCGCGCATCCATTCTGCGCCAACACCGGAAACAGAAAGATTTATCCTGGGTGCCGGATCGACTAGGTTGATCGAAAATCAAGGGAAGTATCAATGCGGCCATTACAGACGGAATCCGGCGAATGGCATCTTGCCGAGAGCGTGGCTGAGCGCGTGCTCGCCATTTATGCCGAAGCGTTCGGGTCCACTGAACCACTTTTTGCCCATGTAGGCCGGTCGGTCGATGGGGGAAGTTCGTTGAGAACCTTGCCGGTTGCCGATCTTGCGCGGATGACCAGCCAGGCGATTAACGAACTGGCGCGCCGGGACGCGGTGATGATAGGACGCCGGGGGCTAGGCCCATGTGATTGGCGCGTCATAATGTACAGCCTGACGAGCGCACGAACCTTGCGTGAAGCGATAATGCGTTGCTGCGATTGTTTTGAAGCCATCGACTGGCGATGTGGCAAGATGGCGCTGCGGACCTATGGGGACAGGGCTGAACTTCAATTGGAAGCGATGCGAACCGGCGGATCGACGTCAGCGGGCTGCTTGATCGACCTTTTCGGTGTGATGGAAATACATGGCCTGTTTGGTTGGCTGATCGATCATGCGATCCCAGCACGCAATGCCTGGTTGAACCATGCTCCGGAAACAGTCGAGGCGTTGAGCCTGCCAGCATTGCCTTTCCCGGTGCGCCTGAACGAAGGCTGGAGCGGTTTTGATTTCAGTGCGTCTCTGCTGGATTATCCCGTAATGCGTAGCTGGGAAGACCATCATCGTCGGCCGCTCAGCAATCTTCTGTTCGTTTCCAACCCTCAGGAAGCGGACCGAACGCCAACCGAGATACGCGTTCGCGGCATTGCGATGGCAGCGCTCAAAAATGACAGGCGGCTGCCTTCCTTTGGTGAGATCGTGAGAAGGCTTGGAGGAAGCGAAGCTACGCTTCGCCGCCAGTTGGCGCGTGAAGGGACAAGCTATCGCCAGGTACGCGAAAGTTGCCGCCGCGAACTGGCACTGCATTTACTGCGCCGCACAGAGATATCGATCGAGGATATAGCGGCCAGGCTCGACTATTGCGATTCAGATGCTTTCCGTCAGGCGTTCCGCGCATGGACGGGCCATTCACCGACTGCTTATCGACATGAAGGCGGGACCGCCATGTTTCGGCCAGAAGCTATGGCAAGATAAGGCTTGCCATCAAAATAGCGGCTAGGGTTGGGGTCGTTGAAGCTAGCGCTACCTTGAAGCGCCATGAGACGGCGTGAAGGGCATGTGTTAGAAAATGCTGACTGGTTCCGGATCGAGGACCCCACACATTTTTTAAGATGGAGGCCTCCACGCTCCGCGAGGAGCATGGAGGCCAGCCTGTATTTACCACTTGAAGTTGAGGGTGGCACCAAATTCACGTGGGTTCATGACATTGACTACGCTGTAGCCCGACTGAAATGCGCCTGCGACGACAGCATTGGTCTGTACTTCACCCAGTCCGATATTGGTAATCCGGTTCTGGTTGAGCACATTCTTCGCGAAAATGTCGAGTTCCCACTTGTCGTCGTTTGAACGTACGCCGACAAACAAGTTGACGAGTTCACGATGCTTGAAGCGGTATTGCGACTGCCACCAGTTGTAGCTGGGCGTATAGGTGAGCAGGCCCCGCACGAATGGCGTGACGCTATCCATAGGGAAACGCATTTCCGTGTTGGCGTTCAAGCTGAAGTCAGGCGTATTCGCTAACCTATCGCTTATATTGCAGTAACTAACATTGCCGGTTCCAGTGACGGCTGGCAGACCCGTAGTGTTGGGTGTTCCAGTACCCGCATAGTCATTGCAGGGCAATCTGGCGTTATCCCATCTCGCCTTCGTATAGGCTGCGGCAACGTTCAGGTCCCAGTTCGGTGTTGGGCGCGCATCGATTGATGCCTCAATACCCTTAATCGTAGCATCGCCATTATAGTTGAAGTCAAAACCGCCGGTAGTTTGACCTGGATTGGTGGGCGAGGACCAGAAAATGCTGTTGAAACGGCTGAGAAAACCATCGAGTTTCTGATAGAATGCCGCAACGGTGTAATTCAGCTTCCGATCAAATAGCGCTCCCTTCAAGCCCACTTCGACCGAGTCTGTCTTTTCCGGCCGCGTCTGAATGAGATCGGCGGATACAACAGCAGGACCCGCGACCTTTGTACTACCTTGACGGAAGGAATGGCCATATGCGGCATAGACATTCAGTTCTGGCGTCACTTCATAGTTGATAGTCGCACCTCCAGTGATCGGAGTGTTCCGGGTGCGTTGAAGTGATGTCGGGATGATTTCTACCGGCGGTGAATTGATGAAGCCGGAGAGCCCTTGCTGCGTCGTCTGCACATTCTTAATGATCGAATAGCGTAGACCGCCTTGGATAGTTAGCGGACCAGCCTTGTATCTTAGATTTCCGCTGAATGACCATGTCTGCGCGTACACAGGCACAGTTACCAAAGCCGTGAGCGGCAACTGATTGGGAATTGTATAGGGCGCGAAGTCTCCCGGACAACCGGCGGCTGCCCCGCCGACCAATGCACAAGGCGGGTTGACTTGCGCGGTAGGTGCTACGGTGTAGAGAAGCAGGCTGCTGTCTTGGGCAACTGTTGTGGTGCCAGTTTGCTTCGAATAGAACGCGCCAACACCCCAGCCAAGACCTTCATCATTGTTCGAGCTTAAACGCAGTTCGGCGGTATCGACCTTGTAAGGCGTCACTACATTCGAAGGCTGAACGTAGCCGGGAATGGCGTTGGCAACATCCAGGTCACGCGAAATCTTCAACTTGCTATACTGATGTGCTCCGACGAAGGAGAGTGTCGCAGGCCCGAGGTCATAGTCGAACTGGAGATTGACTAGGTGCGTTTCGTTCTGACTGCGGAAGATGCCTTCCTGCACCGAACCGCGATCGGAAACGCTCAGCGGTGGCCCGGACGTTACGCTTGTGTCTGTAGCGAAGGGACCGCCCCCAAATGCTGGAGGCACGAAGATTGACGGTATACCAAATACTGTGCCGTAAATGCCCAGCGGGGTATTGCCGTTACCGACCACCTGCTGAAATATTCGATTGTCCGCCTGCAGATATTGATAGGTCAGGTAAGCGGTGAAGTCGGTGCTGGGTTGCCAACCAAGGGTAACGCGCGCGCTTTCCGTACGGCTGCGCGAATATTCACCACTATTGACGTTTCGCACCTGATTGAGGCGGTTGCCATCGACCACACCCGCTACGCGGATAGCTAGTGTATCGGAGAAAGGCAGAGAAACGCCGCCCTGAACGTTGTAAGCATGTCGGTCGGTGCCGGTGACCTGTAAATTCCCTTCGATGCGGTCGAATACGGGCTTGCGAGTAGCGATCGTTATCGCACCGGCTGGCGCTGACAGGCCGCGGAGCAGCCCCTGCGGACCGCGCAGCACTTCGATCTGCTGGATGTCGTAGATTGCAGTGAAGACTGTCTGCGCGTCCGTCGGAATTTCGTTATAATAGACTTGGACTGCGGGTCCGGTACCCTGATCAGGGTCGAAAGTGACGCCGCGCAGGGTCGTGGTGTTGTTACGGCCGGTCGTGTTGGTCAGTTCCAAGCCCGGTGCGAGTTGGGAGACGTCCTTGATGTCGAAGATCTTGAATTTTTCAAGCTGTTCGCCAGTTGCGACGTTCACCGACATCGGCACGTCCTGAAGTTTTTCCGCCCGGCGCGTGGCGGTTACGATGATGTCGCTTGAGCTATTTTCAGCTCCGGCCTGGGCATAAGCCAGCGCGGGTACAGCAAAAGCAGAAACGCCAGCGCACAGAAGCGCTGCGCGTGAGACACGCTTAATTCGCATCGATAATCCTCCCCTGAGGGTGTTGCTGTTAAACGGCTCTCGTTAATTTGGGCCGTTTCGTGCACTATATTCGAGTGGACAACGCTGGCAACGCTTTTCTGAACGGCGACGTGCGAAATGAACCGGATGAGCAAAATTGCTTGGCCGGTTGGATGGGCCGAACGGGAAGTGTAACCCTAACCTTCTGTCAGCAGCTTTGCGTTGGCGCCAAGATGCCGCCGCAAAACAGGCCGGTCAAACGGCGTGCATGAGCATTGAGATGGACCGGGTCGATGCGGTTTTCGGCCTCGCCTTGGAAAAAGCGGCGATGGGATTCAGAGAGGATGAGGCTGGTGAGAGACTCAGCCGCGAAGGCCACATCCTGATCGGGGATGGTTCCCCGGTCGACCAGCGACTGTAGAAATGCGATCATCGGATCGAGATAGCGGCGCACGACGACCTGTTCGATATGAGGGCGGGCTTCTTCCATGAAGGAGGGGTTTAGCATCAATAGACGGCGCATGCCGGTGGCATAGGGTTCGCACACTTCGACAAGGCATCCCTGCACGAATGCGAGCAGGCTTTCCTGCCAGTCTGAGCAGGGAGGGACGATCATGGGCTCCAGACCATAATTCAGCATTTGCCGGACGACTGCGGCAAATAGCGCGGATTTGTTGGGATAATGGGCGTAGACGGTTTTCCGCGACAGGCCGGATGCGGCGATGATCGAGTTCATCGTGAGGTTCGGCCCATGTTCGACGAGCAGCTGCATCGCGGTATCGACCAGGCGCTGCTCGACGTCGCCGCTTTCTTCGCGGCGGGGGCGGCCGGGGCGGCGGATGGGGGGAGTGGAAACCATGAAGGAAAGCATTGGCAAAAAAAGCTCCGGTTGAAAATAAACAATCTTGTTTCTTTTTGTCGCCGCGCTATCCGTGTCGCTGTCGATCAAGGTTGGAGTCATTCCGCTTGCCGCTTTCTGGCCCGCGCCGTTCCTCGTTTATGCTCTGTGCGCTGCTGTCGGCCTGCGCGCCGTCGATCGAACTCGCGCGACCCAGGATCGCGTTGCCCGAGCGGTTCGAAACGGCACCTGCCCCGGCCGCCGAGGAAAGGCTGGACCGTTGGTGGAGCCGTTTCAACGACGCGCAACTTTCCGCATTTGTGGAACAGGCGCTGGCGCAGAATACCGACGCCCGGTCAGCCTATTTCCGGCTGCGTGAGGCGCGCGCGATTCGCGATCAATCGCTGTCGCAGCGCCTGCCGACAGGCGCCATCAGCGGATCGGCCAAGATACAGGATGGCAGCCAGCTGTCGCGAACCGATCTGTTCGGGTCCACCGCGCGCAGTGACAGCCAGTCGCTGGCCTTCAGCCCCAGCTGGGAACTCGACCTGTTCGGCAGGCTGGGCGCGATCGGGCAAGGGGCGCGGGCGACCTATGTGGCGGCGGCCTATGATTATCATGCGGCTCGCTTGAGCCTGGCCGCCGATGTCGCGAGCGCGCTGTTCGAGGCGCGAGGGCTGGCTGTGCAACGCGACGACGCGCAGGAGGGGCTGCGCATCGCAAGAGAATTGGAGCGAGCCTCGCAGCTCGGCCGGGATCGCGGGCTGGTGGCGGCTTCGGAAACGGCTCGGCTGGAAGGCGACGCGGCAACGGCGCAGGCAGAGCTGACGCGGATCGAGACGGCGCTGCGAAACGCCAAGCGGTCATTACTGGTTCTGATCGGAACGCCGGACGCCCCGACCGATAGCCTGCCGATAGAGGCGCGGCTCGATACGGCGCCGCCGGTCCCGCCGCTGCTGCCCGCGACGCTGCTGACGCGGCGGCCCGATATATTGGCCGCCGAGGCGCGGGTTGCGGCAGCGACGAGCGCCGTCAAGGTCGACAGGTTGGCGCTGTTCCCCCGCTTCACGCTTCAGGGCAATGGCAGCATCAGCCGGACGTCCGGGGTGGCGGGCGGCGTTTCGAGCCTCTGGTCCATCGCCGCCGGATTGAGCCTGCCGATTCTGGACCGTACGCGCCTGATGGCGCAATTGCGCGCGACGGAGGCGCAGGGCGAACGCGCCGTGGTGAGCTATGAGGCGGCGGTGCAGGCGGCCTTCCGGGATGCCGACATCGCGCTGGCGCTGGTCGCCGCCGATCGGGTGCGGCTCGCCGACCTTGGCCTTGCCGAGGAACGGGCGCGCTTTGCGTTTGATGCCGGGCGCAAGGGCTATAGAGCCGGGCTGACTGACCTTACTACCTTGATCCAGGCGGAACAGACGTGGCGGGCCGCGCGCCGTGCCCTTACCAATGCGCGGACACAGGCGCTGGGCAATGCCGTTGGCGCGTTCCGTGCGCTGGGCGGCGGGTGGAGCCCGGATGATCCCGCGACGGCGCCTGAACAGCAGCCGGTCGCCCTGCCTATTCAATCCAAGGAAATGCCGTGACCTTCAAGCCGCGTCCCTTTGCCATGGCGCTTCCCCTCGTCCTGCTGCTTGCCGCCTGCGGTGGGGGGAAGGAAGCGGCCAAGGAGCCGCCGCCGCCGACAGTGACGGTGGCCATGGTCGATCAGCGGCCATTGGAAGGCGGCCTCAGCGCCTCGGGCCGCCTGATCCCGCGTGAGGAAGTTGCGATCGCGCCGGAGCTTTCGGGCTACCGCATCGCGCGCGTGCTGGTGGAAGAAGACGCCAGGGTGGGCGCTGGACAGGTACTGGCGGTGCTGGACGATACGCTGCTGCGTTCGCAAATCGATCAGGCGCGCGCGCAGTTGAGCCAGCAGCAGGTCGCCTATGAGCGAGCTCGAATGGATGCGGGCCGCGTGGCGGGCCTCGACAATCAGGGCGTGCTGTCGCAGGAGGCGATCGACCAGCGGCGCATCGCGGCGCGATCGGCGCAGGCCGCCGTGGGCGTTGCGAAGGCGCAGCTTGACGACCTGCTGACCCGCCAGAGCCGGTTGATCATCCGATCGCCCGTGGCGGGCCGTGTTCTCCAGCGATCCGCGCGTCCGGGCGAGCCATCCGCATCGGGCACGGTGCTGTTCACCATCGCGCGCGACGATCTGGTCGAACTGGACGCCGAAGTTGCGGAAGCCGCCATGGGAACGCTGTCCATCGGTGATCCCGCGACGGTCACATTGGCGTCGGGAACCAGGCTGTCGGGCAAGATCAGACTGCTGGGCGCGCGTGTCGATAATCAGACAGGGCTTTCGAGCGCGCGCATCGCTTTGCCGGTTAACCCGCAATTGCGGCCCGGCGGATTTGCCAAGGCGGAGTTCGTCAAAGCCAGCGGCACCGTGTTGGCCGCGCCCGAAGCCGCGGTGCATTATGATGCCGACGGCGCCTATATGCTGTTGCTCGACAAGGCCGACCGGGTCCATCGCGCTTCGGTGCGGACAGGGCGGCGCGCGGGCGGCATGGTTGAGATATTGAGCGGCGCGAAGCCCGGCGTGCGAGCCGTGCTGGGCGGCGGCGCTTTCCTGCTGGAGGGTGACCGGGTGCGGATCGCCGCTGGCAGGGGCAAGTAACCATGCGCATTTCCGCCTGGGCCATCCGCAATCCGATTCCGGTCGTTTCGCTTTTCATCCTGCTGACGATCGCGGGAATCGTGGCGTATATCGGCCTGCCCATAAAGCAGTTCCCCAACGTCAACTTCCCTGTCGTCAGCGTGACGGTGACGCAAAATGGTGCGGCGCCCAGCGAAGTTGAAAACCAGATCACGCGGCCGATCGAAAATGCGCTCAGCAGCGTCGCCGGGGTCAAGCATATCAGTTCGACGGCCGTGCTGGGATCGTCCACGACGACAGTCGAGTTCGAACTGCACAGCGACATGCAGAAGGCGACGGACGATGTCCGCACGGCCGTTGAGCGCGCGCGCATCGATCTGCCGCCGGGGATCGACCCGCCGCTGGTGCAGCGACTGGACATCGATGCCGCGCCGATTCTGACCTACGCGGTCAGCGCGCCCGCGATGGGCAACACGGAATTGTCGCGCTTCGTCGACAAGGTGGTCACGCGCGCATTGCAGGCCCAACAAGGCGTAGCGCAGGTTCACCGCATCGGCGGCGCGGATCGGGAAATCAACATCGTGCTGGACGCGCAGCGCATGGCGGCACGGGGCGTGACGGCGCCGCAGGTGAACAACGCGCTCGCCGCGTTTCATAGCGACGATCCGGGCGGTCGTGCCGATGTGGGCGCGGTTGAACAGACGATCCGTGTTATCGGCTCATCCATAACCATCGATAGGTTGCGCGACCTGGCGATCCCGGTTCAGGGGCGTTATGTCCGCCTGGGCGACATTGCCGAGATTGGCGATGGCGCGGCCGAACAGCGAGGATTTGCGCGGTTGGACGGCAGGCCCGTGACCGCGATCCAGATCAGCAAGACGCGCGAAGCGAGCGACATCAGTGTCGAGGACCGGGCGGTCAAGGCGATAGCCCAGATTCAGGCCGAGCATCCGGGCGTCACCTTCACCAAGCTGGTGTCCACGGTGGATTCCACGCGGCGGACCTTTGCATCGACCCAGCATGTGCTGATCGAGGGCATTTTTCTGGCGGTGATCGTCGTCTACCTCTTCCTGCGCAACTGGCGCGCGACGATCATCGCGGCGGTGGCCATGCCGTTATCCCTGATCCCCACTTTCGTCCTGATGTCGGCTATGGGGTTCAGCCTCAACAGCATCACGCTGCTGGCGCTGACATTGGTGATCGGCATCCTGGTCGATGACGCGATCGTCGAGGTCGAGAATATCGAGAAGCGGATCGAGACCGGCGAGACGCCCTATCGCGCCGCGTTGATCGGCGCGGATGCCATCGGTCTGGCCGTGATCGCGACGACTGCGACGATCATCGCTGTGTTCGCGCCGGTATCGCTGATTCCGGGGCAGGCGGGGCAGTTTTTCCGCGAGTTCGGTTTGACCGTGGCTGTCGCGGTGCTCTTCTCGCTGGTCGTGGCGCGTTTGCTGACGCCGCTGATGGCGGCCTATTTCCTCGTGCCGCTCAAGGATCGGGTGCATCGGGAAAAGCGGCCCGTAAACCCGATTTACGGCCGTATATTGGATTGGGCCTTGGCACACCGATGGATGACCATGGCGATCGGTGGCGGGATTTTCTTTCTGTCGCTCCTGCTGGCGAGCCTTACGCCGGTGGGATTCCAGCCGGTCGGCAATCCGGGCTATCTCTATATCGCGGTGCAGGGTCCGCCCGGCGCGACGCGTGACGACATGGCGCGGGCGGTCAACGACGCGACCCGCATGCTGTCGGCGGAGCCCGCTGTGGAACGGGTTTTTGCCCAGGTGGGGTCAACGTCCGGCGGCTTCAGCGCGGGCGACGACATGCGCACGGGCACGCTGACGGTGGTGCTGAAACATGATCGGGACGTCACGACGGACGAGTTCCGGCAGATCATAAGGCCGAAATTGCGCGATATTCCGGACGTGCGCCTGTCCAATCAGGGCACGTTCGGTTCGGCTGGCGTCAACATCGTGCTGGCCGGGGAAGACGGGCAGGCGTTGGAGCGCACGCAAATCGAACTGTTGCGGCAGATGCGCAACGTGCGGTCGATTTCCGACCCACGCCCTGCGCCGCCGCCCGCAGGCCCGGAGTTGATCGTGACGCCCCGGCCGGAGGAGGCGTCGCGCCTTAACGTCGATAGCCGGACGCTGGCCCAGGTGCTGCGCATCGCGACCATCGGCGACATCGATGCCAGCGTAGCGAAATATTCGGATGGCGACGAGCGCGTGCCGATCCGCGTCCGCCTGCCGGAAGGATCGCGTCAGGATCTGGAGACGATCGCAAATCTTCGCGTGCCGACTATCGATGGGCAGACGACGCCCTTGTCGGCGGTTGCGGATATCCGGTTCAAGGCGGGGCCGGGCAAGATTGTGCGCTATGACCGGGAGCGGCGCGTATCGGTGGAGGCGGATCTGGTCGCCGGGCGGACATTGGGTCAGGCTTTGCAGGAAGTGAACGCGTTGCCGGTCATGCGTAACCTGCCCAACGGGGTCCAGGAAGCGAAGACGGGCGATTCGGAAGCGATGTCCGAGCTGTTTGGCGGCTTCATGCTGGCGATCGTGGGGGGTATCGGGCTGACCTTTTCGGTGCTGGTGCTGCTGTTCAAGGGCTTCTTCAAACCGGTGGTCATTCTGGCCGCGCTTCCGCTGTCGCTGCTGGGCGCCTTTGCCGCGTTGACGCTGTTCGGCAAGACGCTGGATCTGCCCGCCATGATCGGCCTGCTGATGCTGCTTGGCCTGTGCGCGAAAAATTCGATCCTGCTGGTGGAATTTGCGATCGAGGAGGAGCGGGCGGGGACGCCGATGACCGAGGCGCTGCGCAATGCATGCCGCGAACGTGCGCGGCCGATCGTCATGACGACGGTGGCGATGGCGGCGGGCATGCTGCCGACCGCGTTGGGCATTGGCGAAGGCGCGGAATTTCGGCAGCCGATGGCGCTGGCGGTGATCGGCGGCCTCATCACCTCAACGGCGTTGTCGCTGATCTTCGTGCCGGTGATCTATGAGATCGTCGAAAGCATCGAAAGGTGGATCGCGCCAAGGGCCGCGCGTCTGGTGACGCCGCGTCAGCCGGGGGATGACGATCCTTTTCCCATATGATGGAAATGTTGACAGGCGCTCGCCGGTCGCTTGACTTATCGAACATGCATGTTCAATTAGATGCGCCTTTTAGGCACTCTCCTACACCTACCTGGGCCGGCCACAAACCGGCCCTTTCTTTTATGTGGCGGTAGGGGTGCCCAACAGAAAAAGGGCGCTTGCGCGCCCTTTCCCTCAATAATGCCTGAGCTTTTGCCGTTAGGGCAGCTTGGCCAGATCGGCGTCGATCGCCGCCAGACGGGCGTCGGTGACATCGTCAGGCGCATATTGCTGAATCGCCTTCAGCGTCATGGCGCGGGCCATGTCGACCTGATCATTGCTGGTCATGCCGGGAATATACTTCTCGACAATCGCCTTGGCAGCGGGGTTGTCGAGCAGGACACCCAGTTCGGTGTCGGCAGAGGTGTACTTGGCGGTAGCAGCAGTTTCCGCCAGCGCCGGAGTGGCGAGCGACAGAGCAGCGGCAGCAAGAATCAAAAATCGCATGGAACAGGATCCTCCGTTTGTGATATTTCCTATATCGCACGATGTCGTGCTAAATTCAAGTCACCAGCTTTTGCGGGCCGCCATCAAAAGATCGACGGTTTTCCGGGCGGCGCCTAACAGTTCGGCTTCGACGATCGGACCGGCGCTGCTTTCCTGCAATTCCCACCCGGTGATGGCGGCTACAAGCTGTCGAGCGATCGCGGACGGGTCGCGGGCAGGAATGCCGTCGCGCACGGCGGCTTGGCTGATGTCGTCGCTGATGAGGCGCACGATGTAGAGATAGCCTGCTTCATACATGGCGCGGGCGAGTTCGGGGAAGCGTTCACGATTGGCGAGCGTCAAGAGCTGGAACGCGTGCACTTCCCGCTGAAGCAGCGACCGCGCGATGACTTGCGCGTGATGGTGGAGGCGTTCGGCAATGTCATCGGTCAGCAGATGATCCTGGCTTGCCGATATAAGCGACCATTGCTTGACGCGATCATGGATGACGGTCGTGAACAACGCTTCCTTCGAGGGATAGCGGGCGTAAAGCGTGCCCTTGGAAACGCCGGTGGCCGCAGCGATATTTTCCATCGCCACGCCGTCATAACCCTGGTCCAGGAACATCCGGGTGGCGGTGGCCAAGATGGCGCGATCGATCGCGGCGACCTGTTTCGCGTCGGGTCGGCCGCGTTTTGGGGTGAATGCTTTCTCGGTCTTTGTGGCTGGCATGACCGCATCTCTGACTCAAGCCATGGGCGGAAGCAATGGCCTTCTGAAATAAATCGAACGACACCGATCGAATATTGACGTGTGCGCTCCTGGAACGTAAGAATGTAAACTGCCGACAATCGGAAAATGTCCCCCCAGCGGAGAGGCTGCACATCATGAAGAATTCCTCATCCATCCTGTTGCTTGCTGCCGCGGGGACGATGCTGACGCCGGTCGGGGGACATGCCCGCGATACCCGGAATTCACCTGAGCGCAGAGCGGCTGAGACCCTGTCGAAAATGACGGGCGAGGAGAAGGTCCGGCTCATCCACGGCCCCATTACAGGCATGGTGAGTCCGTCAAAGCGGCCGCAGGGAATACCGGTAGGTGCGGGATATATTGAAGGAGTGGAGCGCCTTGGCGTTCCTATGCTGGTGGAAAGCGACGCAAGCCTTGGCGTGTCCAACCTGATGGAAATGCGCAAGGGCGATGTGGCGACGGCATTGCCCTCAGGGCTTTCGCTTGCGTCCACATGGGACCCGGAAATCGCCCACGCGGGCGGTGCGATGATCGGCGCGGAGGCGCGGGCCAAGGGCTTTAATGTGATGCTGGTGGGCGGCGTCAATCTGGTGCGCGACCCGCGCGCTGGCCGCAATTTCGAATATCTGGGTGAAGACCCGCTGCTGGCTGGCGAACTGGTCGGAAGTCAGATCAGTGGCGTGCAGTCCAATGACATCATCGGCACGATCAAGCATTTCGCGCTCAACAATCAGGAAACCGGTCGCAACATCGCATCGGTGAACATGGATGAGCAGGCGATGCGCGAGAGCGATCTGCTGGCTTTCCAGATCGGCATGGAACGCGGCAATCCCGGTTCGGTGATGTGCGGCTATAATCGCATTGGCGGTACTTTCGCTTGTGAGCACCCTTTCCTGCTAAACGACGTGCTGCGGCGTGATTGGGGCTTCAAGGGTTATGTGATGTCGGACTGGGGCGCGGTGCATTCCACCGAGGCCATCATCGCCGGCCTCGACCAGCAATCAGGCGAACAGATCGACGGCAAGCGCTATTTTTCCGACCTGATGGTGGAAGCGGTCAAGGCGGGGAAGGTGCCGCAGTCGGCGGTCGACAAGGCGGCCGGACGCGTGCTCTACGCCATCTATGCCCATGGCGTGGCCGACAAGCCGCTACAGCCGGGCCAGTCGATCGATTATGACGCCAACGCCGAGGTAGCGCAGCGTGCGGCGGAACAGGGGATCGTCCTGCTGCGCAATGAGGGTGGCATCTTGCCGCTGGCCGCCTCGGCGAAGACGATCCTGGTGGTCGGAGGCAATGCCGATGTTGGCGTGCCGAGCGGCGGCGGTTCGAGCCAGGTTAATCCCGTGGGTGGACTGAAGCGCGTTTCCAAGGGCGCGGAAAGCGGCCCTGCCGCTGGCTTTGCCCGTCGCGGCTATGGGGGCACGGCTCCGCTCGATGCGCTGCGCGCCGAGTTTCCGAATGCGGCCGTCAGCTATCTGGACGGCAAGGATGTGCCAGCCGCTGTCCAGGCAGCGAAGTCGGCCGACATCGTTGTCGTTTTCGCGGAGAAGTACGCGACCGAGGCCATCGACCATAAGGACCTGTCGCTGGGCGAGGGTCAGGACGACCTGATCGACGCGGTGGCAAGCGCGAACGGAAAGACCGTCGTCGTACTGGAAACCGGCAACCCTGTCCTGATGCCCTGGCAGGCCAAGGTCCCGGCCATCCTGTCGGCATGGTATGGTGGCCAGCGTGGCGGCGCTGCCATTGCGCGGGTTCTGACCGGAAAGGTGAACCCGTCCGGTCATCTGCCCGTGACCTTCCCCGCCTCCGTCGATCAGTTGCCCAATCCAGTGCTTCCTGGCTCCGACGCGGCGCCAGCGGATAAGGAAACGCGGGCCGTCTATGGTCTTCAGGCGGGTTTGAAGCCGTTCGACATCGTCTATCCGGAAGGATCGGACGCCGGTTATCGCTGGTTCGACAAGAAGGGGCTGAAGCCGCTTTATCCTTTCGGATACGGTCTCAGTTACACCCAGTTCCGCTATGAAGGGCTGAAGGTCACGGGCGGAAAGGCGCTGTCTGTCCGCTTCACCGTGGTGAATGAGGGTCAGCGGGACGGTGCGGACGTGCCGCAGGTCTACGTCACCCGGCCGGGCAAGGCCAAGCGGTTGATCGGGTGGGCGAAGCCCAATCTCAAGCCCGGCGAAAGCAGGGAAGTCACGGTTACGGCAGACATGCGCGTGATCGCGGACTTCGATGCAAAGGCGCAGCGTTGGGTGGTGCCCGCGGGTGACGTCAAGGTAGAGGTGGGCACATCCGCCGCGGATCCGGTGCTGACCGGCACGGCGCGGCTGAACCGTATGATCCGGAGGCCCTGAGCCATGACAGCGAAGCGGTTGATGAAGACCTGCCTGCTGGCGGCAACAGCTATGCTTGCACTTGTCCAGGCTCCGGCTTTTGCAGGTCCGCTGGACGATCATTTCCAGAGCCCGCCCGTCGATGCTCGGCCCCGGCTGCGTTGGTGGTGGCCGGGCGATGCGGTGACGGATCAGGAATTGCAGCGTGAGCTGAAGCTGATGGCGGACACCGGATTTGCCGGTGCGGAGATTCAGTCGTTCACGCCCAATTTCGTGACGCTTACGCCGGACGAGAAAGCGCGTGTTGACCAATATGCCGAGCCGTCCTTCTTCGCCCATGTCCGTGCTGCGGGGGAGGCGGCGAAGGCGTTGGGTCTGACGCTGGACTATACGCTGGGTTCGTCCTGGCCATCCGGCGGCGGCTTTGCCATCCCGCCGGAACTGGCGTTCACCGAACTCGCCATGGCCAGCACCCAGGTCAAGGGCGGCGAGGCCGGTCCGATCAAGCTCAATATACCCAAGCGCACAAAGCGGCTGGGCGCGCTCAGTATGTTCGATGCGCGCGTCAAGGACCCGAAGGTAGCAGACTGGGGCAAGAGGATGGAGGGCCGCGCGCGCACCGTCGCGGTCGTTGCGGTCAAGGGCAATGCGCCCGTGCTTCACCCTGCCGTGCCGGGCGCGATGGGCATGACATTGACGCCGTGGCGGGATGTGGTGACGGCAGGCACGCTGGACCCGGCAAGCAGCGTGCTCCTGACCAGCAAGTTGCGTGATGATGGCACGCTCGACTGGACGCCGCCGCCCGGCGACTGGCAAATCTTCGTGTTCCGCCAATATGCCTCCGACGTCGGTGTGCTAGGCGCGGCCGGGCAGGGGCCGCAGCTGATACTGGATCATATGAACCCGCAAGCCTTTGCGGCGCATGCGGCGCGCGTCGGTGATCCGTTGGGGAATGACCCGGTCGGAATCCGATCGACATTCGTGGACAGCCTGGAATTGATGCAGGATATTCAGTGGGGACCTGAATTGCTGCAACAGTTCAGGAGGAGGCGCGGCTATGACCTGACGCCCTATCTGCCCTTCGTTGTCCAGCCCGGTTGGATGCAGGCGTGGAGCGAGCATTGGTCGCCGCCCTATTTCGACACGGCGAACAGCGATGTGGCGGAACGGGTTCGCGCCGACTATCGCCGCACGGTTTCAGACATGATGATCGAGGGGTTCATCCAGCCTTTCGTGGCATGGAATCATGCGCATGGGCTGAAGGCCAAGTTCCAGGCGCATGGCGGCGCTTTCGATACGATCCGGGGATATGGTCTGGCCGACATACCGGAGACCGAGGATTTGCCCGGTTCAGGCGATCCTTTTTTCATGCGGATGGCCCGGTCGGGTGCGCATCTCTATGGGCGTCCAATCGTATCGGCGGAAAGTCTGGCATGGGGGAATCGCCCCTATGATGTGACGCCCGACGAAATGCGGCGGCGGGTCGATGCCTTCATGGCGGGCGGCGTCAACTCCATGATCCTGCACGGTTATAATTATCGCTTCCATGCCGACGATTGGCCCGGCTGGCACGCTTTCCAGCCAAGCCCGTTCGCTGGCGGCTTTTCCAACATGTTGAACGAGACCAATCCGATCTGGCCCGCAATGAAGCCTTTGGCGGGCTATATCGGCCGCTTGCAGGCCGTCATGCAAGCAGGTGAGGCGGTGGTTCCGGTCGCCTATTTCTATGGCCGCTACGGCTATTATGTCGGCATCGAGGATGACGGCGCGGGCAAGCAGGCAGCGGAAAAGGCGTTCCTGGCGGGAGGCTATGATTTCGACCGGATCAACCCGGATTCGATCGCTCATGCGCGGATCGAAGGGAAGCAGCTCGTTTCGCAGGGCGGCCAACGCTATCCGGTGCTGGTGTTGCCGCCGATCGACGGCATTCAGGCAGAGACAGCCGAGGCGATCGCGCGTTTTGCCAAGGCGGGACTGCCGGTTTTCTTCACCGATCGGGCGCCGAGCCGGGATGAAGGGCTCGCCCAGGCTCGCCAGCGTGATGCGAGGGTGAAGAAGGCAGTCGCCGCCGCGCTGAAATCCGGAGCGAAGATCGTTCCCGCCGCTGGTGTGACCGATGCTCTGCGGGCAGCGGCGATTCCGGCCAATCTGCGCTTTTCCGGTGACGCTGCCGATCTTTACTTCGTTCAGCGGAAGATCGAGGGCCGCACGGCGACCTTTGTGTACAACAGAGGAGAGGTTGCACGGCAGGTGACGCTGACGCTGCCCGAAGTGGGGGGCGTGACGCGGTGGAATGCGATGGACGGCACGGTTTCGCCTTTGTCGGCGCGCGTCGCGGGGCGGGGGACGGACGTGCCGATCAGCCTGGCGGCGGGGGAAAGCGCGCTGTTGATGCTTGATCCCAAGACGCAGGCTGTCACCGTTCCGGTATCCGCTACCGTGGCCAGCATGACGCTGCCCATGGATGGATGGCGGCTTCAGGCGGCCGGTCATGTCCAGCGCAAGCCCTATAGCCAGGATTTCGCCTCTATCAGTCTGAAAGACTGGCAGCAGATGCCTGAACTGGCGCGCTTTGCAGGGACGGGAACCTACAGGCGCACGATCAATGTCGATGCGGGCTGGCTGACCAAGGGAACAAGCGTGATGCTGGATCTGGGGGAAGTGCATGACGTCGCTACGGTGACGGTCAACGGACAAAGCCTGCCCACGCTGTTCAGCGCACCGTTCCGCGTCGATGTGACGAAGCTGGTTCGCGCGGGCAAGAATGACATCAGCGTTGCTGTCGCCAACGTACCCCAGAATGCGATGATCGATCCCAAGGACACGATCTACAAGAAGCTGAAGCCGGTTCCGGCCGGATGGGTGGGGCCAGCGAAGCTGGAGGCGCAACGGTGAGAGGGCGGCGTTTCGCAGCCGCGATCGCATCCTGCCTGCTGATTGCAGCGGCGCCGGTCGTACCTTCTCCGGAAGCAGGATTGAAGTCGGTCAATCCGGAGTTGCGGCCGGTCGCGCGCGGCATCATGCAGGCGCAGCGGAGCGGGGCGATGTACAAGCCTGCCAAGCCCGGCCCACTGCCCGCAGGGGTTGAGGAGCGGCAGGCACCCGGATCGCGCGGACATCCGCCGGTGCCGGTCTATGTCGTGAACGCTGGTGCCGAGCAGGGGGCGCCGCGCGGCGCCATCTTCTTCGTTCATGGTGGCGGTTTCATCGGCGGCGATGCGCGGGACAATCTGCCCGCGCTCAAGAGCCTGGCCGAGCGGCTGAACTGTGTGATCGTGTCGGTGCAATATCGGTTGGCGCCGGAGACGCATTTCCCCGGACCTCTGGAAGATGCCTATGCGGGTTTGAAATGGCTGCACGGCAATGCCGCCGCGCTGGGCGTCGATCCGGGTCGGATTGTCGTCATGGGTGAAAGCGCGGGTGGCGGTCTGGCTGCCATGCTGACGATTGCGGCGCGTGACAGGGGCGAGGTGCCGGTCGCGTTTCAGGCGCTTATCTACCCCATGCTGGACGATCGGACGGGTTCTTCGCGTCCGGTGCCGCCGCATATCGGCCAGCTGATCTGGACGGCGGAGTGGAACCGGGAGGGCTGGCAGGCGCTGCTTGGGCGGCGGCCTGGCGCTGCCACTCAGCCTGAAGGCGCGGTGCCTGCGCGGGTGAAGAACCTCAAAGGGCTTCCGCCGACGTTCATCGGGGTAGGGTCAATCGACCTGTTCGTGGACGAGGATGTAGAGTTTGCCCGCCGCCTGATCGATGCAGATGTCCCTACCGAATTGCTGGTGATACCAGGCGCTTTCCATGGGTTCCAGCTGATCGTCCCGCGCGCGGCCATATCCCAGCAATTCAATGCCGCGCTCGATGCGGCGCTGGTCCGCGCCCTTTCGCCGGAGAAGAAATGATGAGGATGGGCGCATTGCTGGCTGCTTCGCTGATGTTGGGCGCTGCGCCCGCCGCTATCGCTCAGACGGGTGGCGCTGAGGGCTGGATCAGCCATGCGGAGGCGGGGCCGACGGTGCGCCCGATCGTCCTGCATTTCCGCCGCACGCTCGACCTGCCGGGCAAGCCACGCTCTTATAAGGTGCGAGTTACGGCTGATAACCGCTTCATATTATTTGTCAATAGTGCGCGTGTTGCGGCAGGGCCTTCGACGGGCGACATCGCCCATTGGCGCGAGGAGAGCATCGACCTTGCGCCCTATATGAAGCGAGGCGTCAACGTCATCGCGGCGACGGTGTGGAACGGTGTCCAGCCACTGAAGCTGCCCGCCAATGCCACGCCCGCGCAGGTTTCGGCGGCTCAGGGCAGTTCGCTATTCACCAATACCGCGCCGCTGTTCCAACAGAGCGTCGCGACCGGGTTTCGCCTGATCGGCGAAGGCGAGGCGGCAGAGCTTTCGACTGACCGGCAGGGTTGGCGAGTGAAGCGCGACCAAGGCCGTGGCTTCGCCAATGGCTGGGGGCAGGTGAAGCGATGGTATTATGTCGCGGGCAACCCCGAGAAGATCGATGCGGCGAAGGCTGATTTCGATGCCGCTGGGCCGCAGGAAAAGGGCGAGGGCTGGCAGGACGCGGTGCCCGCTCCCGATGCGGCGAAGCGGACGCTGGTGGCCGAACGGCTGCCGCAGCAATCCTATACGCCTGTGGCGGCGGGCAAGGTGGTGCGGACTGATCTGCCTGCCGCCATGGCCTTTCCCGCACGGGCAGTGACGATCCCGGCCAACAGCAAGGCGACCTTGCTTATTCAGCGCGATGCGATGGTGTCGGCCTATCCTCAGTTGGACGTGTCCGGCGGCAAGGGTGCGGCGATCAAGCTGCTGTGGACCGAGGCGCTGTACGATGCGCAGGGCCGCAAGGGCGACCGCAACCTGATCGAGGATCGCAAGCCGAGCGGCATTTGGGACAGCTTCATCGCCGACGGAGAAAAGCGCAGTTTTGCCCCGCTATGGTGGCGGACATGGCGTTATGCCGAAATCACGGTCGAGACCAAGGATCAGCCGTTGGTGCTGGAGGGGCTGCGCGCGTACGAGACGGGCTATCCGTTCCAACAAGTCGGTAAGTTCCAAAGCGATGATCCTGAACTTGCACGGATTTTCGATATAGGATGGCGCACGGCGCGGATCGATGCGCATGAAACCTATATGGACACGGCCTATTGGGAACAACTGCAATATGCGGGCGACACGCGCCTTCAGATGCTGATTTCCTATGCCGTGTCGGGTGACCCTCGTCTGGCCGAGCAGGCGATCGATGCCTTTGCTGCGTCCGATGTCGACGGCGGGCTTATGGAAGGGGCCTGGCCGACGCGCGGCAATAATGTGATCGCGCCCTTCGCGCTGATGTGGGTCGGCATGCTGGATGACTGGCGATTGCGCCAGCCCGATCCCGCGCCCATCGTCCGTAACATCCCGCGCATGCGCCGTGTTCTGGACTGGTTCGAAACCTACCGCCGTCCGAGTGGCCTATTGGGTAAGAACCCGCAATGGAATTTCATCGATTGGGTCGGCCAGCCCGCGACTGACCGGACCATCTTTCCCTCCTATGGCAAGACGGATGAAAGCTGTTTGATGAGCGTCAGCTGGCTCGGCGCTCTCCAGCAGGGGGCAGCGATCGAGGCAGCCTTTGGCGACGCCAGCCAGGCGCAGCGCTATGCCGCGCGAGCCGAGACGGTGAAGGCGGCGATCCGCAACCGGTGCTGGCTTCCGGCGCGGGGTCTTTATGCCGACAATCCTGACGGTGACCGATTCAGCCAGCATATGAACGCGCTGGCTGTCCTTTATGATGTTGCGAGCCGCGACGAGGCCGGGGCCATCATTGACCGGATAATGGTGCCGGGCAAAGGGATAGACGCGCCCGAAGGGATCACGAGCGTCAGCTATTATTTCTCCTGGTATCTGGCGCAGGCGCTGGTCCACGCGGACAGGAGCGACCGTTATCTCGACATGCTCAAGACGTGGCGTGATCTGCTGACGATGCATTACACGACCTGGCCGGAAGAGCGCGATGACGCGGGGCAGGGGGGCAAGGGCCAATCGACGCGATCGGACAGCCATGCCTGGAGTGCGCACCCGAGTGCAGATCTGCTGGGTATCGTGGCCGGGATTGGGCCTGATGCGCCGGGCTATGCGCGGCTGAAGGTTGAGCCCGCGTTGGGATCGCTCAAGAGCCTGTCCGCAACCGCTGCCACGCCTCAGGGGCCGGTCAGCGTCCGCTACCGGATTTCGGGAAGCACCTTGAATGCCGAGATCACCCGGCCGACGGGGTTGCCGGGCGATTTCCGGTGGAATGGCAAGCGTTATCCGCTGACCCGCGCCACCACCAAGCTGAAGGTGCCGGTGCGCTGAGCGGGACAGCGAACTCAGCGCTTCGGTGCTTCCTTTGCCCCGAAGCCGTTGAGGTCGATCCAGCGGAACAACGCTTCGGTCCAACCTTGCGTGGCCGTGCCCTTATCACCCAGGCCGAAACCATGACCGCCACGTTGATAGGCGTGGAACTCGATTGGGCGGCGAGCAGCAATCCAGCTTTCGATGAGTGCATAGCCCGCGCGTCCTGACAGCGGATCATCGGTCGCCATAGCCACGAAGGCGGGGGGCGCGTCGGCCGGTACGTCCACCTTTTCCATCGGTGGATAGAGCATGACGGAAAAGGCGGGACGGTCGGCGGGCGACGCGTCGATGGTCACGCGGATCGTCGTTCGCGCTCCGGCAGAAAAGCCGATCATGCCGACCTTGGTCGGATCGACATGCCATTTGGCTGCGCGCGCGCGGACGAGCTTCAGCGCCGCGATCCCATCGGCGATCGCATAAGGGGGCGTGACGATGCGCAGACCTTCACCGGGCTTGCCGACCCATTCGGTCATTCTGCCCTGCATCATCTTGCCGAAAGCTGGCCAGTCGCGCGGGGTCGGGTCCAGCCGGTATTTGAGCACGAAGGCGGCGATGCCCTGATCGGCCAGCAGGCGAGCGACCTCCATCCCCTCATGATCCCAGGAAAGCGTCATGAAGCCGCCGCCCGGCGCAATGACCATGGCGGTGCCGGTCGCTTTTGCCGGGTCGGGGAGGACAGGCAGCAAGGCGGCTTCGCTGGTATTGCGGACGCTCATGTTGCCGGACTTGCCGAACCAGATTTCAGGGCCGTTGCCACCGGGCACGAGGCCGGTGCCAAGCGGTATCGCCTGCTGCAATTCCGACGGGGCCGACAACTGCGCATTGGCCGCCGTGGCGCCCAAGATCCATGCGATAGCCAAGCACTTCAGCTGATTTTTCATCCCACCTCTCCTTCTATCTGGTCCCGCTCAACCGGCGGCGTCGCCCCATACCTGCGCGAAGAAGGGATTGCGCGCCGCTTCCGCTTCATAGGCGGTGGTATCGAGCATGATGACGGGGCACCAATGACCGCCCTGGAGGTATAGACGTGGCGTCATCGTGAAGCGATGGCCTACAGCGGACTGCCATTCCACGGGTACGTCCGGGCCATCGAAAGAGTTGCCGAGATATTTGCCGCCGCGATATTCCGCCGCTGCCTTCAAATCATCGATCCGCCAATCTTCCGGCGAACGGCTTTCATCATAGCCATGATCGAGCAAGGCCGGTTCCCGCGAAGGCTGGGCGAAGTGGAAGTCGTCCCAATTGCGGGGAATGGCTTCCCATGCCGCGCGCGATCCGAAATAAGCGCGGATCTTGGCTTCATTATTGGTGACGAACCAGTTGAGGCTGCCGTCTGGCCCGTTGGCCAGCTTTTCGATCTGTTTTGAAACGACACCCGGCATCAGCTTGGGCACCATGCGGGCGATCCACGGCATATGCCGCGGGGCTTCGTGGAAATACTCATCGAGCGATTGTTCGCGGAAGGGCACCAAGGCTTCGAGCCGGTCGGAGTCAGCATACCATTGGCCGTGGAAATTGCGGGTGGCAAACCAGTGCGGTTTCAGCACCTTGCGGTAGTTGGGCATGGATTTCTCCATGAACTCATGATTCACCACGCGCGATGACGCGCCGCCGCCCAGATTATAGAAATTGCGCCAGAATGCGGCGGGCACATCGTCGCCGCACAGTGCCGCCATCAAGCGGCCGCTGTCATTGGCGGTAGACCATTCGAACACGCCATTGAGCGGATTGTGGAACATGATCGGATCGAAAATCTTCCACATTTCGAAATGCGCCATCCCGCTTTGGCGCACCGATGCCCAATGGGTGATGCCGCTCTGTGCGACGATCGCTTCCGCCTGTGTCTTTGTAACGGCATAATGATCATAGGCGCTGATCTTGATCGGATCGCCTGTCCGTCCCCAATGCACAGGTGCATTGCGGCTGCCGGTTTCGGCGACGGTGCCGATATAGATGAGCCGTGTCTGCTTGGGATCGCCCACCGCGTGGATCGCATCGACGATATTCTGCGCGCCGCCGACGTTGACGCGGGTCACAAGCTCGGCCGGAAGGCGATCCGCAAGCGGTGACACCAGCGCGCCGACATGAAGCACGACATCGGCGCCCTCGACCCCCTTACGGATCGACATAGGGTCGGTGAGGTCGCCCCATATCACCTCAGCCAAGCCACGGCGCTGAACGTCCTTGACGACGGGGTGGGACTTTTCCTCTGGCCTTACCAATATTCGCAGGCGCAGCGTGTCCGCCTTTTCCGCAATGCGCTTCACCGTTTCGCGGCCCATATTGCCGGTGGCCCCGGTCAGGAAAATTGTCTTGCGGCTGTCAGTCATACGGCTCCCTCGAACAAGACCGTTGTAATCGCACTTTGCCGTACCAATAACAAGGATGTAGTTGATATGCTCTTCCTGACGGGGACAGGTGAACAGCCATCGTGTCAACGAAGAAAGCTATAAGATGAAAATCGGTTCATCTGTATGCGTATGCATAGGTCAGATTTTAGACGTAAATTAGGGAAATGGCCTAACCTCACTGTTGCCCATAAAGCACGGGTTCGTGCGAAAATTTACAAAACATGACTCACCGGATTGCGGGGTGGCCGCACGACCGTTAGCGGCCCTCAACATCGTTGGGACCAAGTCCCTGCTAATCAAGGAAAGGACGTCATGAAGAAGGTGAATGGAATCTCTGCGTTGTTGTGCGGCGCAGCGCTGATCGTCCCCGTCGCTGCCTGGGCGCAGGATGTCGCCAGCGGCGAAGCGGATGGAACGGCTGAAATCGTCGTCACTGCGACGCGCGAATCAAGATCGCTCCAGTCGGTGCCGATGGCCGTCAACGTCGCGACCGGCGAACAGCTCCAGAAGTTCAACATTTTCGACGCGAAGGACGTGCAGCAGCTTGCACCTGGTCTTGAACTGACCAACACCTCGGGCCGCAACAACACAACCACCCTGCGTGGCGTGACCTTCGATCCCGATCAGGGCACCAGCCCGGCGGTTCAGGTCTATTACAACGAAATCCCGACCGACGCGCAGACCGTCTATACCGCTCTTTATGACATTCAGCAGATCGAAGTGCTGCGTGGTCCGCAGGGCTTGCTGCGCGGTCTGTCTTCGCCGGCTGGCTCTATCACCATCGCGACCCGCCGCCCGAACTTCGACGAAATCGAGGGCTATGCGCAGGCGACCGCTACCTCGCGCGATGGCTACAACGTGCAGGCTGGCGTTTCCCTGCCTTTCAACGACACGCTTGCGATCCGCGTCGCTGGCCTGGTCGATGGCAACCGCCTGAACAACGTCCGCAACATCACGACGGGCGAGCGCTCACGCAGCCGCACCGAAAGCGCGCGCGTAACGCTGGGCTGGCGGCCGAGCAGCGACTTCACTGCCTATCTGAGCTACCAGTATCTGTTTGCGGACAACAGCCAGTTTCAGCAGGTTGTCGGTGCTGGCAATGTGCCGGACGGCTTTAACCCGTCGGGGCCGGCCCTTTCTGAGTCGGATTACGCCGCGGTGTCGGACGGCCGGTTCCGTAACCAGAATGAGAGCCACATCGTCAATCTGGCCTTCGATTATGATCTTGGTCCGGCCACCTTGTCCTTCGCAGGCGCTCACCAATACAGCAGGCTGAAGGCGGAACGCGATCTCGACACGGGCAACGCGATCCCCGATTATGTGCAAACGTCTACCATTGACACGCCCTATAAGGTGGACTCGGCGGAACTGCGCCTGGCGTCCAACAACAAGGAAGGTTTCGGCTGGGGTGTAGGTGCGTTCTACACGAAGCAGACTGGCACCGTTGTGACCAATCAGCGAGCAGACCAGTTCTTTACTCCGCTTCCTGTCGCGTTTGGCGTGTATCTGCCGATCGATACAGAGGTGTTCACTCCGGTGAATGCGCAGACATGGTCGTTCAACGGCAATTTGCGTTACCGTTCCAACGGCTTCTCGATCGAAGGCGGTTTGCGCTATTCCATTATCAAGAATGTGCAAACGACGGACATCTTCCTGAATTCTCCGGGTTATGCCGGTTTCGGCATACCTGCTTTTGAACGATTTGAGGAAGGCGTTCCTGCTGATCTGCAGCGGTTTACGAACAAGCCTCTGACAGGCGGCCTGACGGTTTCCTATGAGTTCAATCCGCGCCTCAACGTGTATCTGGCCTATGGCCACTCCTATCGGGCCGGTAGCACGGGGGTCGCTGTTCCCGCGGGGGTGAGCCGGGACCTGATCCGTACACAACCCGAAAAGACCGATTCTTTCGAAGCCGGTCTGAAGGGCAAGCTGTTCGACAATCGGGTGAATTTCACAGTATCGGCGTTTTACCAGACGCTTGAAAATTATCTGAGCCGGTTCACGGGCATCCAGTATAACTGCCCTGAATTGAACGGGGCCTGCAGTGTCAATGGAACGGCGATCGCCCCTGGAGAACCGACCAACGGCGGCTTCGACTTCAATTATAATGGCGATGCCAAGATCAAGGGCGTGGAAGCTTCCATCGATGGTCGCATCAACGATAATTGGAACTTGGGCATTAGCGCATCCTATGTTCGTGCGCGTTTCAAAGATGCTCGCGTACCTTGCAATGACTACGCAGGTACGGGCGTTCCCAATCAGGACGGCTCCCCTGTCATAACTGGCCCGGGCAATGTGAGCTACTGCGTGACCAATGGTCGCCTGTCCCAGACTCCGGACTTCACCCTCACCGCGAATACGGAAATCCGTTTCCCGATGGGTGAGTTTACGCCGTTTGTACGGGCGCTCGTGAACTATCGTCCGGGCTTCTATGCTGACCAGGTCGATTATGACTACCGTTCGCGCACCCTGCTGAACGTTTTTGCGGGCTTCCGCACAGAAGACGATCGGTTCGAGCTTACGGCCTTCGTAAAGAACCTGCTTAACCAGAAGCGGATCACCAACACCAACCTGGGCACCGCCCAGATCAATACGGCCGCGGGAATTCCTTATGATTCCGGCTATCGCACGGTGAATGTCACCAATCCGCGCGAATTCGGCCTGACCGGAATGTTCCGGTTCTAATCTTGATCCTGTCGTTCGTTTAGGATCACAGAGGGCCAGTGGAGACCATCCACTGGCCCTTTTCTTGTATCTTTCGTGGAGTAGGATGAATGACCTCACATTTTGGTTTTACAAAGCTTGTGGTGCAAGACCTGGAGGGCACCGCCACCTTCTACAAGGATGTCGCGGGCCTCGTTGAAATGGCGCGGATTCAGGATACGGTCGGCGATCGGCAGATCGATGAAATCCTGTTCAATGCTACGGGCGAAGGCGGCGCTACCTTCGTTTTGTTCAAGTTTCTGGATCGGGATGCCCCTGCACAGGATGAGGTGATCCTGGGATTCCAGACGAGCGACCTTGAGGCATTTGTCGGGCGGGTTCAAAAGGCTGGCGGCAACGTTGTGCAGCCGATTGAAGTCAGGGAAGCTCATGGTGTGAAGGTTGCCTTCGTGACCGATACCGAGGGGCATCTGATCGAGGTTGTGGAATTGCTGGCCAAGTAAAAGAAAAGGCGGCGCGGGACATGGCCGCGCCGTCAGCCCATAAGCTATCCGCCCGTTCCATGGGGTCCCTACGTCGCGGAGGCGGGGTGCCGGACGCTGCATGGAGCAGATCAGGAACCGCCGAAGGGCACCCTTAATGATCCAACGCTGGTCGCGCGGATCGCCCCCGTTTTAAAGGCAGCCTTTGAGCAGGGCGTGGCTTCCATGTCTGCCAGTGCGTCCGGCTATCCCCAGCGGGACGACGGCTCTTGTCATGTCGGTCCTGGCGATCAACGGGGTGGACGCTCGTTAAGATTGTGCGGGCGAGGTGGCGACAGGGAGCTTGAAGAGCGGCGTGTCATGGCCCAATTAAGGGGCTTCCCTAGCCCGTTTGGGCTGCCCCAGCCAAGAGTAGCCATGACTTCGCTCAACCCCCTCCTTGCCGATACCGACCTGCCCGATTTCGCCGCCATCGAGGCAGCACATGTGGTTCCCGCCATAGAGGAAGCGATTGACCAGCACCGCGCAGCGATCGAGCAGATTACGGCTGGGCAAGCCGATGACTTCGGCAGCGTCATATTGGCGGCGGAGCGGGCGGACTTTCTCCTGTCGCGCACATGGTCGCCCATCGGTCATCTTGCAGGGGTAGCCGACACCCCGGAATTGCGGGAAGCACACGCTTCGGCACAGGCCTTGATGACGGCTTATCTGATGGAGGCGGGGCAGAACCGGGCGCATCATGATGCGGTCGCGCGCGTGGCCGGCCGGCCCGATTTTGCCGATTTGCGTCCTGCGCAGAAGCGCGCCGTCGAACTGGCGCTGCGTGCCTTCCGTCTGGCAGGCGTGGCTTTGGAGGGGGAGGCCCGCCAGCGCTTCCTCGACATTGGCGTGGCGCTGAGCGACCTTAGCACTCGCTTCGGCAACGCCGTGCTGGACGCGACGGAAGCGTGGAGCGAGCATGTGACCGACGAGGCGGCGCTGGCCGGGGTGCCGGAAAGCGACAAGGCCATTCTTGCCGCCTATGCGCAGGAAAAGGGCCTGCCGGGTTGGTTGATCACTCTGCGCCAGCCCAGCGTGCTGGCGATCCTGCTTCACGCCGACGATCGGGCACTACGGGAGCGGGTTTATCGCGCCCACAATACGCGCGCGTCCGATCAGTCGGATGACCGCAGTCATGATAATAGCGAGCGGATCGACCAGATCATGGCACTGCGGCATGAAGCGGCGCAGATATTGGGTTTCAACGATTCCGCCGCGCACTCGCTTGAAACCAAGATGGCGGCGGATGCAGACGAGGCGCTGGCCTTCCTGGCTGACCTTGCCCAGCGTGCCCGCCCCGTCGGCGAGAAGGAACTGGGGGAGGCGCGAGCCTTTGCCGCTGAGCATTTTGGTTTGAACGAACTTTATCCGTGGGACCTGTCCTACGTCGCCGAAGCGATGCGGCGGACGTTGCATGGGGTCGATCAGGAAGCGCTGAAAGCCTATTTCCCCTTGCCGCGTGTGCTGGCGGGTACGCAGAAGCTGATCGAGCGGCTTTTCGATGTGCGCCTGATAGAGCGGGAAGCTGTTTCCACCTGGCATCCCGATGTCCTGTTCTATGACGTGCTGGATGCGAGCGGCGAGATTGTGGCGGGGGTCTATCTCGACCTGTTCGCGCGGGCTGGTAAGCGCGGCGGGGCGTGGATGGATGTGTGCCGGGCGCGGTTCCGGGATGCCGATGCCTTTCACCGGCCGATTGCCTATCTGACCACCAACTTCGCACCGCCTGCGGGCGATCGTCCCTCGTTGGTGACGCATAATGATGTGGTGACGCTGTTCCATGAATTTGGCCATGTGCTGCACCATCTGCTGACGGAGGTCGATCTGCCGTCGGTCGGCGGCATTTCCGGCGTCGAATGGGATGCGGTCGAGTTGCCCAGCCAGTTCATGGAGAATTTCGCCTGGGAAAAGGACACGCTGATCGGCCTGTCCGGGCATGTGGATACGGGCGAGCCGTTGCCTGAGCCTCTATTTGACCGGCTGCTTGCTGCGCGGCAGTTTCAGGCGGGGCTGGCATTGTTGCGTCAGATCGAGTTTGCGACCTTCGACCTGCTGCTTCATCGCGATTATGATCCCACCCAGGGCGCGCGCGTGATGCAGACGCTGGAACAAGTGCGAGCGGCGGTGGCTGTTGTCCATCCGCCCGAATGGAACCGCTTCGCCCATGCGTTCAGCCATATTTTCGCGGGCGGATATGCGGCGGGCTATTATTCTTATCTGTGGGCTGAACTTCTGTCGGCCGACGCTTTCGAGATATTCTCTCATGCCGATCTGCCGGGGGGAGGCGCCACCGCCTTCCGCCGCGAGATATTGGCGGCGGGCGCCAGCCGTTCCGCAGCCGAGAATTTTCGGGCTTTCGCCGGACGCGCGCCAGAAGTCGATGCCTTGCTTCGATCACGCGGGCTGGCGGCCTAAACAGAAGGCCGGTGAGCATGGACGGACCCCTTGTGATCAGTTGCCCGGCCTGCGCTACGCTGAACCGTGTGCCGAAGGAACGGTTGGGCGAGGGGCGTTGCGGGCGGTGCAAGCAGGCATTGTTCCAGGGTCGGCCGGTGACGCTGAACAGCGCCAATTTTTCGCAGCATGCGGTGAGCAGCGACGTCCCGCTCATCATCGATTTCTGGGCGAACTGGTGCGGTCCCTGTCGCCAGATGGCGCCAGCTTTCGAAGCCGCTGCCGCGCAGCTGGAACCACATGCCCGGCTGGGGAAGATTGATACGGAAGCGGACGCCGATCTTGCCGCCCGCTATGCGATACGCAGCATTCCTTCGCTGGTCATCGTCTACAAGGGACGGGAAATCGCGCGCAATCCGGGCGCTATGCCGATGGCCGCGATCGTCAGTTGGGCGCGGCATCATCTGCCTGCGTGATCAGGCGGGCTCCTTGACCCGCTGGACGATGCTGCTGGCGAGTTTCGGCGCGACTTCCGCAAGATGATCGAAATGCGCTTCGAAATGAGCCATGCCCTGGCTCATCGAACGGATTTCCGCCTCCAGCCCTTGCAGTCCCGCTTCCGGTAGCAGGACTTCAATCACATCCCAGGCCGACCAACCTTCGCGGCTCGTCATCCGCAGCATTTGACCGCGACGGCTCGCCACGGCGGAGGTGATGCGGGATGATGCGGTGCCTGGCGTCATGATCGTCACATGCGCGACCGGCTCCAGCAGATAGGGGGAAGCAGCCGCCAGTGCGTCGCTCATCGCTATCCGTCCGGCGGTACGGAAAGCGAGTTCGGAGCTATCGACGCTATGAAAGGAGCCATCGACCAAAGTCGCCGCGACGTCGACCACGGGAAAGCCGAGCGGACCTTTTGCCTGGGCGTCATGCACGCCCTTTTCAACCGCCGGAATCCACTGCTTAGGTATCGCGCCACCCGTGATCCGTTCCTCGAAGCGAAGGCCCTCTCCCCGTTCCAGTGGGCGCACTTCCAGCACGACATCGCCGAACTGGCCATGGCCGCCAGATTGCTTCTTGTGCCGCCCGCGTTGCGTGACCGCCTTTCGGATCGACTCCCTATAGGCGATCGTCGGCGGCTGCACCGACACGGCCACGCCATAGCGGCGCTTCAGACGGCCCAGCGCGACGTTCAGATGCTCGTCACTCACGCCGTGAAGCAAGGTCTCTCGTGATGCTTCGTCCTGGCTCCAGTGAAGCGCGTGATCTTCCTCCGCCAGTCGATTGAGAGCGGTGGACAGGCGCACCTCATCCTTATGATCCTTCGCGGCGATCGCCACCGCGCAATTGGTTGCCGGTCGGTGAGCGAGCAGCCCGTCGCCGCCGGGTTTGGCCGCGATGCCGATCAGGTCACCTGCCTTTACAGTGTCGATCTTGGCAATGCCGACGATCGCGCCCGGTTCGGCGGAGGGAATCTTGGTGGTGGCAAGACCCTGAAGCGCAAATATCCCGCCCGCGCGCAGGGATTGTCCGCCATTGTCCTGCAAGTCCGCGCCGTCCTGCAAATTGCCGCCGAACAGCCGCGCGATCGCCAGGCGGCCTACTGTCGCCGCATGGGAAATCTTCAGCACCTGTGCCGCTGCTCCGGTGATGCCTAGCCGCGCCGCCGTCTTTGCCGGGGCAGGTGTGTCATGCCGCAGCATCTTGAGCAGACGCCGGATACCGAAGCCATTGGCGGCGGAACCGAACAGCACCGGCACGATGAGACCGCTGGCGGTTTCCTGTGCGAGATCGGCGAAGATGGTTTGAAGGCTTGGCTGTTCGTCCGACAAGAGCTGTTCAAGCAGGATGTCGTCATGATCGGCCAGTTGTTCCAGCATATGGAAGCGCGCCTGGCTTTCATCAGCCTTCAACTCTTCGGCGAGCGCGATCTGCTGCGATTGCTTGCCTGTCTCATAATGATAGGCCCGTTCCAGCGCGAGATCGACGAAGCCGTCGACCCGATCGCCCGACCGGATCGGAATCTGCCGGGCGACGAGCGCGGCGGCGCTCATCGGGGCGAGGGCCGTAAGCAGATCCTGGATGCTGCCACGCGCCTGCTCGATCTTGTTGACGAACAGGGCGTGCGGAACGCCTGCGCGTTCGAGCTTGCGCAGCGTGGGTTCTGCCAGAGGGGCGCGGGCCGGGTCGGGATCGATCACGACGATGGCGAGGTCGACCGCATTGAGAGCGATGGCTGCATCATCGGCAAAGCTGGGCGAGCCCGGAATATCGACGAGGGAGAAATGATCCCCCATCCATTCGAACTGCATGAGGTTGAGTTCGGTGGAGCTTCCCCGCTCTCGCGCTTCCGGACTTGCATCGCCGACGCTGGTGCCAGCTTCGACCGATCCCTGTCGCGAAACAGCCCCGCTGATGTGCATGATAGCTTCCGCGAGGCTGGTTTTACCCGCTCCGGCGGGGCCGATCAGCGCAATGGAGCGCGATTGCGTGCCGCTCATCCTTGCTCTCCTCATCCCGTCTTTCGTGGCGAAGACGGTCCTTCTGACGGAGCGATGTTCTGCCTATCGCGGGGGGAACGCAAGGGGGCTTCGACGGGATCGCGCCACCGCCCGGCTAAGCGCACATGCAATTGCGCGATGTGCATTGCGCTCATTCATAATAGTCGTCCTTATCTGCCGGAACTGGTTCAACCGCCGTTCGATTAATTAAAGCGCGAAGAAAGGTGAGCTGATGCCCAAGGATGAAGAGCGGCGGCAGCGGCGAAATGCCAAGCGATGGCTGTGGGCGATCGTTGCTGCGGGTCTGGCTCTGGCGGCGCTCATAGCTTATACCAGCCTGCGTGCGCCCGATCCGGCATCGCGAACGTCAGATGTGGCGGTACCAGCCTCTGCAACCGCAGCACCAGTGGGGGACGACACTCGGAACGAATCGCCGCATTGGTAATTGCAATCTTTGCGATCCCTGCACGAGGGACCGATCTTCCTCATTTTCAGGAGTTTGATCGATGTCGCTAACCGGACTTACTGCCATCATCATCCTGATCGCTGCGGCCCTGCTCGGCCTGGTGCTTTATGCGCGCAATCGGGGGCGGTTGAGTAGCGGAGCCGCATTGATCGCGGCCCTCGTCATCATCGCTGCGGCTTCCGTCACGATGATCTATCCGTCTTTCCTGACCGCGACGCACGCGGATCGGCCGGTGCCCTGAGCCGCATGATTGTTCCCGATCAAGCGCCGGATTCCCGAAGCGTTGCGCTTCACTATGATGAGCTTGACCTCGCCTATCGTCGCATCTGGGGCGATCATGTTCACCACGGATATTGGCGCACCGGGGCCGAAACGCCTGAGCAGGCCGCTGCCGAACTGGTGGCCGCGGTGGAGCAAAGGCTTTGCATAGAGGCTGGGCACCGTATTTGCGACATTGGTTGCGGATATGGGGCGACGGCGGCCGATATCCTGACACGCCATGACGTGTCGATCGTCGGCCTGACGCTATCGGCGGCCCAGCACGCAATTGCGCAAGAGCGTTCGCCGCGCTTCAGCTGTGTGGTGCGGGACTGGTTGGACAACGGCCTGGAATCGGCGTCGTTCGACCGCGCTTATGCGATCGAAAGTTCCGAGCATATGACGGATAAGCCGCGCTTCTTCACCGAGGCAAGACGCATATTGCGGCCGGGCGGCCGCTTGGTCGTGTGCGCCTGGCTGGAGGGGGAGGGGGCTTCTGCGTGGGAGGTGCGGCATTTGCTCCTGCCGATATGCAAGGAGGGCAGGTTGCCCAGCATGGGAAGCCGGGAAGATTATCTGACATTGGCCTCTGACGCTGGATTTCGCCTGATGGATTATCGGGACATCAGCCGGGAGGTGCGCCGGACTTGGTCGATATGCCTTGGTCGTTTGGCGAAGAGCGTGTTGAGCGACCGGGACATCCGTCGGCTTGCGATTGGCCGCGCCACGATGAGCCGCGATTTCATATTGAGCCTTCCGCGCCTCATCCTTGCGCTACGCACAGGGGCGATGCGGTATGGGATATTCCAGTGGGAACCGGCCTAGGGCCGATCGACATTCAGTTCTGGCGGCCTGCAAATGGCGGTTCTCCGCGCTTCCGGTGCTCACGTACTGTGAGTACGCTGCGCTCCGGGTCACGGAAAACCACCATTTTCGACACGCCATCTCCTGAATGTCGATCGGCCCTTAGCCGCCTCGAGTCCAGCGTCGCGATTCACAGATGAAGAGCACGCAGCCGGTGAGCTTCAGCGATCCGTCAGGGTTGCGCGCCAGTGACGAGCGATAGCTTTTCCCGCTTTTCGGATCATAGGCCCGCCCGCCTGTCCATGCGGAATCGGATCGATTGAAATCCCAGAGGGTAAGAAGGCCCGCCAGAGGCCGCGCGCGGAGGCGAGGGTTCGGGTTGTGCACGTCTGTCTTGGGGACATCGGCACCCGTATCGAGCACTCGCACGATACGACCGCACAGTTTCGCGCCGCACGGCTCGATCCTGACAAGGCCCTTGCCATCGTCCGTCACCCATAGACCGGCTACGTCGGTTACAGGAAGCGCAGTCGAAGAGGCGAGCAAGAGGAGGGACGCCGCCAGCATTGTCATACTCCTATCCGCCCCGTCCTTTGCACGGTGAGACAAAAACTGTGGCGCATCAACTGCTTTCTCCGTGGTAGAATGATCGCGGGAGAAGACGAGACATGGCAAAGCTCATCACAAGATCGCGTCAGGAAGAGCAGATGGACGCGCCCGATCTCGATCCGGCCGTATATGAGCGGGTGCTTCACGATCTGGCCCGGGTCAACCGATGGACGTTTACAGCCTGGCCCACCATCGCCTTCCTCCAACGTGCAGTGGGACCGGCAAGACATTTCCGGCTGCTCGATGTCGGATTTGGCGACGGCGACGTTCTGCGCGCGATTGCCCGATGGGCGCGGCGCCGGGGTATCGATGCCGAGCTGATAGGCGTGGACCTGAATGAAAAGAGTTTGCAGGCGGCGCGGCATGCGACCCCGTCCGACCTGTCGATCGATTATCGGGCTGGCGATTATCTCGATCAGCCGGAGCCGTTCGACTTCATCATTTCAAGCCAGGTCACGCATCATATGACCGACGCGCAGCTGATGACCTTCCTGCGTCATATGGAAGCGAATGCGAGGATGGGCTGGTTGATCTGCGACCTGCACCGCCATGGTTTTGCGCATTGGGGCTTCCCCATTCTGGCGCGACTGCTGCGCGTCCACAGGATCGTGCGGGAAGACGGTCAATTATCGATCGCCCGATCGTTCCGGCGTCGGGAATGGGTCGATCTGCTGGCGCAGGCTGGCATATCCGAGGATCAGGTGCGGATAGTGCGCCGTTTCGCCTTTCGCCTGTGCGTGGAGCGCGTGCGGGAGACGCCGCTTACCCTTTCCTGATCCGGGTGAGGGATGCGGCGCCCGTTCCCAATCGAGGCGCGAACCGTAACAGCGACATGAGGATATTGCGGGTCAGGGGCGCTGCGGCGCCATGGCGCAGGGCTTCGGCAATGCCGACAGGCCGCTCGCATTGCCGCCGCCATTTGTCCTGCCATGCCGGTGAGGCTTCTGGTCCTGCGGCCAGCATCGCCTCGGCGGCGCTCGCGCCGCTGGCCAGGGCGATGGCGATACCGTCGCCTGCGAGGGAGGCTATGACGGCGCTCTGATCGCCGATCCGAAAGACGCCTTTGTGGCTTTGCGGCGCGCGCCAGCCATAGGGAACACCCGCGACAGCATCGAAATGGGCGGGGACGCCTTGAAGCCGTTCGCTGAGCAGTGGCGCCTCCTGTTGCAACTCGTCCAGCAGCGCGGGAACGCTCCCCGCTGTAGTGAGCCGATCTCTGCTTACCGACAGGCAGAGATTGACCGATCCATCCTCCTGCAACAGCAGTCCTGCATAGCCTTTATCGAACAGGTGCAGTTCAACGAAGCCCGACAGCGTGCCATGCAATGCGGAGGACGTAGGGAGAGAGGTGCGTAGCCCGATCGATGAGCTTGAGAAATCCCGGGCGACGCCGCGCAGCTCATGCTTGCCGACGCCTATGAACAGGGCGTCTGTGGCAAGTGTCTCGCCATTGTCGAAGCGCACGGCGCGGCTATCTGGATCGGCCATGCGGGCTGTTCGGCCTCGGCTGACGATAGCACCGGCGTCGGCCGCTGCCTGCATAAGGGCATTGTCCAGGACGTGGCGGGAAATGCCGCCGGCTGTGGCGGGCAGGGCGGCTTCGACGCAGCGTGTCCCCGTGGCCAGCCTGAAGCGGCTTATGGGCCGCGCCCCAAGCTTCCAGGGGTCCACTCCCAATTCCATAAGGCCAGCGATCGCGTCCCAGCCAAGGAAGCCGCCGCATACGCCAGCGCGGGCAGCGGCATGGCGTTCAATCAGATGCGGCCTCATTCCGGCGCGGGCGAGGGTGATGGCGGTGGCCGATCCTGACGGGCCGCCGCCTATGATGAGCGCCTCCAGCTTGGCCGCTCCTGTCATCATCCGGCCCGCGAAAAGCGGAACCCTTCCGCAGCGACACCCGGTCCGAAGGCGAGCGCGACGCCGGGGCCGGGACTCCCTTCATCGAGCAGGTCGTTGAGGATAAACATAAGCGTTGCGGACGACATGTTGCCATGGCGCGCGAGGATGCCGCGAGACACCGCCAGCGCATCGGGTTGCAGGTCCATGCCGTTTTCGACTGCGTCCAATATGGAACGGCCCCCCGCATGAACCGCCCAATTCGCGACCGATGCGGGATCAGTCGAACCGCAAATCCGGTCCCTGACGCAATTGTCTCGCAGAGCGGTCTGAATGCGGCTCGGGACTTCGCCCGACAGGTGCATGACGAAACCGGCGTCGCCGATCTCCCAACGGATGAGATCGGCAGAAGCTTCCAGATTGATCGCGAAGGGCGCATCCATCGCGAAACCGCGATCCTGCGCGCTGACCAGTGCCGCCGCCGCGCCATCGCCAAATTGCAGCATCATCAGCAATCTTTCGACTTGCTGTTCCCGCTGAAGGTGAAGCGACGACAGTTCGACCGTGACCACCAGTACGTGCGCGTCGGGCTCCGACCGCACGATATGCCGCGCAGTCCGAAGCGCCGCGACCGCTGCGTAACAGCCCATGAAACCTACAAGTGTCCGCTCCACACCGACCAGACCCAGCGCGTCGGCGATGATCTGATCGACGCCGGGAGCGACGAAGCCGGTGCAACTGGCAACGACCAGATGGGTAATGCCATCGAGAACTATCTTTGCGCGCAAGGCGTCGATGGCTCGCAGGGCCAATTCAGGGGCGTAGCGATGATAGAGTTGCATGCGTTGCGATGTCGAAGGCGTGGCGTCCGCATAAAAGCCGCCGGGATCGACAGGTGAGGCTTCCGCGTCCACTTGGGGAAGGACCGACCAGCGATGATTGATGCCGCTGCGCTCTGCCATGCGGACGAACAGGCTGCGCGCCCGTTCATCCACTAATTGCTGGCTGGCCCATCGAATGAAGGGGGAATGCACATCCTGGTCAGGAACGGCGCAACCTATCGCGTTTATGCAGGCACGTCTTTCGTTCATCGCATTCCACTTTGTTGCCCGGATCTACAACGCCGACGATGCGGTATATGATCCGGGCTGGACAGGGTCCTACATGTGTAGCGCGATTTTGATTGCTTCCCAATGAATTAGGATTTGCGTTAGCCGTGACGAACCGTCACGGGCACCATTTCCTCCCACAACAGTTCGAGCTTACGCCGGGTAAAGCGCCAAGCGTCACCTTCACGACGCCATTCATCGAGATAACGGATCGTCCAGCGCAAAATCTGGTCTGCGTCGTTGAGCAAATGATCGGCGGTGCAATAGGTCTCACCACTGGCTCTGTCACCGTCGATCATAACTGTTTGGTTATGGATGCGATGGAAGGTCGAGCGGAACATCTGCGCGAGTCCGTCGATCGACATCAATGTCGCCTCCAGTCCTTCTGTGACGAAGCCCGGCCCTTCGATCCGGCAGTCATTCGCCAGCACGGATCGCCACAGTTGCTTGTCCTTCCGATCCGCGCCCTGAGCGTAGATTTCCGCCGCACGCCGGAGCGCTGCTTCGTCGATCAGCTTGTTCATCGCGCCGCTCACAGGTTCATTCCGTTGCCAGTCACGATTGGCATGTTGGTCCAGGTCCCGTTGATATCACGAATCCATCCGGCCGCTGCCAGCGAACCGCCATCGACATTGATGGCTGTTCCCGTGACCCAGGACGCGAGCGGGCTGGCGAGGTAAAGCGCTGCACCTGCGCAGTCGTCCGGATGGCCGAAGCGGCCGAGCGGCACCCATCTTTGCACATGTTCGCGGTTTTCCGGCGGCACCATATAATTGATCGGGGTTTGGGGTGTGTCCGTGGTTTCCGGCGCGATGTCATTCACCCTGATGCCGAGCGGCGCGAGTTCGAGCGCGAGGCTCTTGGTGAAGCCCGTTATCCCCCATTTGGCGGCGGCATAGACGGAGCAGTTGGGAATTCCGCGATAGGCTTCGATGGAGGTTATGTTGATGATCGAACTGCCGGGGGCCGATGCCTTCAGTAGCGGGAGCAGGCGGTTCGTCACGTGCATGAGGCTGATCAGGTTGAGACCGACAATTTCCTGCATCTCATTACGTGAAAGATCGGAAAATGCTTTGGCATGAAGGAAATGGCCGACATTGTTCACAAGAATATCGAGCTTCCCGCCCGTTTCCTGTTTCAGTCGGTCGGCCAGCGCATCAACCTGTCGCGGATCGTTGACGTCGCATTGGATTGCCCTACCGACGGTGAAATTGGCGCAGCGTTCCGGATCGATCTCTGCAATGAAGACCTGCGCGCCTTGCCGTGCAAAAGCGTCGGCGCAGGCGCGTCCGATCCCCGCGCCGCCGCCAGTCACCAAAACCGTCTTGCCCGTGAAATCCAGCATCATCCTGTCCTTGATTATTCTGTCTGTTGATCAGGCGCCGCCCAGCAGGTCCGGATTGCGCCTCAGTTCCTGTCCACCGTCGACCGCGAAGGATTGTCCGGTGACCCAGGACGCAGCGGGGCTGGCGAGATAGGCCACCGCCGCCGCGATATCTTCCGGCTCTCCTGTCCGTTTGAGCGGCGTTTGCTCCAGAAAGCGATCGATGACCGCCGGGCTGGCGAACATGTCCGCCGTCGCGTCGCTGCGGGTGAGGCCGGGGCGAACCGCGTTGACACGAATGCCGAGCGCGCCCAGTTCGTCCGCCACCGTCCGGATCAATGCTTCCAGCCCAGCTTTGCTGGCGCAATAGGAGGCGAGCGCGGGGAAGGGGAGGATCGCGGCCGTGGACGATATGCACACGATCGACCCGCCTTCGCGCATCAACCTGGCCCCGGCCTGCATCGCGATGAAAGCGCTGGTGATGTTGAGGTCAAGATCCCGGCGCAAATCCTCTACACTGGTCGAGAGGAAGGGGCCGAAGCCGCCCCCTCCGACCGCAGGCACCAGAATATCGAGGCGATCTGCCATTGCGTATGCGTGCGCAAGCGCGTCGCCAACGTCCTTTTCGGATGTGGCATCACCAACGGAGATCGCGACCTGGGCGTCCGGAAAATCGCCGATTATGCAGTTGCGCGCTGCGTTCAGCGCTTCCTGCCTGCGCCCCGTGATGAGCACGCGCGCGCCATCGGCAACCAGCGCCCGTGCGCAAGCCGTGCCGATACCGCCGCTGCCCCCTGTAACGACCGCCGTTTGGCCCGCCAGAGGAGCCATACTCATTTTGCCGACCGGAACTGATCGACGACTTCCTTCACCGCACGCGCGACGTCGTTGCGGCGGTAGCGAAGGTCAGACATCGTCTGGGCGTCAGGCTCGTACCGCACCATGTTCCCGCGCCCGGTGAAGATGGCGGCGTCCGGCAACATGGGATGTTCCTGATCCAGCGAAGGCACATCCACGCCATTCCCGGCAGCCTGGAAGAACAGCTTGAAATAGTCCGCGAAACTCAGATTTTCGTCGCCGACCAGATAGGCTTTGCCATTTTCGCCCCGTTCCAGAGCGGCCTGGATCGCTTCGGACAAGGATTGGGTGGAAATGAAGTTGGTGCCGCCAGCAGGGCCGAAAGGCGGGATGCCCAGTTGTCCTTCGGCATAGCGGGTGTAGGCTTCGAACATCGGCAAGCTCATGCCCGGAACGGTGCCAACAACGAACGGCGCATCCAGGCTGACGACGTGGAAGCTGTCGTCCGCCAGAGCGGCAATACCGTCGGTGGCTAGCTTGCGGGCGCGGATATAGACATTTGTTTCCAGCAGTTCCGGTGCAATATGCGGGTAGAAGCTGCCGATATGGATGAAGTGGCGCACGCCCGCCTGCTTGGCAAGCGCGGCGAACTGCGGCACCGCTTCGGCGTTCGCGCGCAGGACATGAGCGTCATAATCGGCCCCTTGCGGAACATGGCGGATGTCGTTGCCCGCCGCGAAGACGATGGCATCAAAGCCGGTCAAGTCCTGCGTCGTGAAGCTACCCTCAACATAATCGCCCTGCAAAAAAGGCAGGCGCGACAATTCAGTGCTTTGTTGCGGGGGCTTGCGGCCCGAGACGGTAACATCATGCCCCTGCGAAGCAAGATGAAGGGCCGCATGGCCGCCGATCATGCCGGTGCCGCCGATAACAAGAATTTTCATGATAGCTTCCTCTCCACGGGCGCCTCGCGCCTCCTGATGAAAGAGGGCTACCGATTCTAGTTTCGATTTGCAACAAGGCACCGATTAGGTATTAGGTATCTTATGGATACCAAAGTGGACCCGCAAACCGCCCTGCAGATTCTCGAACTGGTCGGGAACAAGTGGACAATGCTCGTCACCTACAGACTGGGTGATGGCGAGATGCGCTTTTCCGACCTCAAGCGCTGCGCAGCGCCTATCAGCTCCAAAATGCTGACGCAGACGCTGCGCGAACTTGAGCGTTTCGGGATGGTGTCAAGGGAGGTCCGACCGACCATGCCGCCGAGCGTGGAATATCGGCTGACGGATCTGGGCAGGGGGTTCCTGGGGACCGTCAGCCAGATTTGTGACTGGATCGGGGACAATCATGAAGCGCTGGAACAGGCGCGCGAGCGTGAGGCTGCAAGGTCGCAGGACAGTCGTGTGGCGTTCATCGGCGTTTGACCTGCCGTCTGGATCAACGGGTCATATTCAACATTTCCTGAAAGCGTCGCGACTCATAACGGCGTTCACCGGGTCGAAGGCTTCGACGATGTTTCCGCTGATTTGTGTTTCGACGCGCCGTTCAATACGCCAGCCGATTTCGAGCCGACGGTAGGTCACCTGATAGTAGCCAGCCGCGTGGCGTTGGCCGCTATGCCTTGCCCCGGGCCGGAAGATGCCGATCCACTGGAAGTGGACCTGGCCCCAAGCCATGCCTCCGTCAATGCGGAGGCGAGGTGCGGTGTTAAAATGGAGCCCCTGATAATATTCACTGACTTCCGCGCAAAACCCCGCAAGTTCTTTTGTTCCAGTGATCAGGCGGCTTGGCTGGTCGCCAGATTTGGTAATCTCGAACACTCCGTCCGGGGTGAAGACATCCGCCCAACCCTTTGCATCTCCGCTATCCCATGCGCGGGAATATTCTGCTTCAAGATCGATGATCTCTAACCGGTCTTCTGCGGCCGCGAGACGTCGTTCGAATGTGGCAAATGCGTTTTCCATGATTTGATCCCGAAAAGAGGTGAGCGCGATTGCGCCCTCAATTTGATGTCTTCATGCGAGCTGCAACTCTTCATCCATTCAGCATCATATCCGCCGCCTTTTCCGCGATCATGATGATCGAGGCATTGGGATCACCAGTCGTGATCCGCGGCATGACGGAACCATCGACCACGCGTAGCCCGTCAATGCCATGCACACGCAGTTGATCATCGACAACGGCAAGCTCGTCATGACCCATGCGGCAGGTGCCGACCGCTTCGTAGTTGACGTGGCAGTCACGGCGGAAAAAGGCATCAAGCTCTGCATCGGTGGAACAATCAGCGCCCGGATGATATTCCTCGCCGCGATATTTGGCGTAGGCGGGTTGTTTGAAGATTTCCCGCGCGATCCGAACGCCGCGCCGTAGCGCATCGCGGTCGCGTTCCTCGGCCAGATAGTTGGCGTCGATGATCGGCTGCGCGAACGGATCGGACGATCGCAACTTCAACTCCCCGCGGCTTTCCGGGCGGGTCAGGATGACGAGATTGGTAAAGCCATGTTGGCGAACGATCTGCGCGCCCTCACCCGACAGGATCGGCAGGAAATAATATTTGAGGTCAAGTTCGTCATGCCCTGGCGCACCTGATCGCAGATAGGCGATGACGTCCGTGCTGAAGCCCGCAAGCGGCCCGGTGTGCGTCGTCATGTAGCGCAAAGCTGCCGCCGCGATCCGCAAGGGGTTCGAGATGAACTTATAATCCGACACCGGTTCGGGACTGATTATCTGAACTTGGGAGCCAATATGGTCGTGCAGATTCTGACCGACACCCTTGAGGTCTGCAACCGCTCTGATCCCGACCGACCGGAGATGGTCGCCATCGCCAATGCCCGACAGCATGAGCAATTGAGCTGACTGGAAAGTACCGCCGCTACTGATGACCTCGCGAACGGCGCGAGCCTGTGCGATGCGGCCTTTCTGGCGATATTCGACCCCTACAGCGCGATGGCCGTCCATAATGATGCGGGTGACGTGGGCTTTCGTACGGACCGTCAGGTTCGGCCGCTTGTTTGCGGGCCGAAGATAGGTGACCGCCGTGCTCATTCGGCGACCTTTGCGGATCGTATATTCGCATGGACCAAAACCCTCCGGCGCGGCGCCATTATGGTCGTCGCTATAGGGAAAGCCTGCCTGCTGGGCGGCTTCAAGCCATGCCTTGTGGCCCGGGTTGGTCACGTTGGCGTGCGTCACCGGCAGAGGGCCGCTACCGCCGTGAAATTCATTCTCCCCACGCCAGCTGCATTCCGCCCGTTTGAAATAGGGCAGGACATCCGAATAGGACCAGCCGCTGTTGCCAAGATCAGCCCACAGGTCGAAGATTTCGGGGCTGCCCCGGCTGTAGCACATGCCGTTGATCGAACTGCTGCCGCCCAGAACCTTGCCGCGCGCATCATTGAGGACGCGGTTGTCCAGATGCTTTTGAGGCGCGGTCTTATACTTCCAACTTACCATTCCGGCCTGAAGCATCGGGAAGAAACCCGCAGGCATGTGGATCAACGGATTGATGTCCCGTCCACCTGCCTCAAGCAAAAGGACCTTGATCGCCGGGTCGGCGGAAAGCCGGTTGGCAAGGACACATCCGGCCGAACCAGCGCCGACCACGATATAATCAAACTCTTCAGCTGACTTCACGAATTTCCTCCCTCGTCATTTCAGCGTGCAGGATTGGGCAGGCTTGCGATGGCCTTGATCTCGACGAGCGAGCCCGGATAGCCGAGCGCCGCGACGCCCACCGCCGTCCAGCAGCAAATGGCGCCATTCAGGAAGCTGGCCTTGGCGGCCATGAAGGCGTCCATATGGTCGGGGAAGCCGACATGGAAGGTGGTGAGGTCAACGATGTCGCTCGCCTTGCTTCCGTGACGCGCAAGGACTTCGGCTAGCGCGTCGAAGGCGAGCGCAAACTGCCTCGAAGGATCGGCAGGCACGGTCCCGTCAGCCTCCACACCGATCTGGCCGGAGCAGAACAGAAGTCCGCCCGCCACTTTCGCTTCACACAATCCATAGCTTTCAGCGCCTTCAATATCAGACATGTCTTCTCCTCCTCCGCGCGGCGATCCGCTGCGACCAATGCGCTTTGTCATAAACAATACAAAATGTCTTGTTAAATAAAAAACGCTGTGCCAATTGCCGTCGCCAAGAACAGGAACGGGCTCAGACGAGTCCATAAAATAGGGGAGTATTGGCATGAGAGTTGGACTCTGTTCGCGCTACGCGTTGCTGGCGGGGGTGGCATGGAGCGTGACCCCGGCATGGGCGGCCGCACGACAGGAGCAGGCCGCGACACCGGTCGCGCAGGGCGAGGGCTCCCGTCTGGAAACCATTGTAGTGACGGCGCGGCGGACACGCGAAAACCTCCAGAACACGCCAGTCGCCGTGACCGCGATGTCTGGCGAATTGCTGGACAGGCTGAACATCCGCGACGTCGTTGCTACGGCTCAATTCACCCCTAATCTGGGCATCAGCCAGCAGCCCGCGTCGATCACCGCCGCATCGGTGTTCATTCGCGGCATCGGCAACGCGTCGCCCAGCGCGGTGTCCGAGCAGGGGGTCGGCATCTACCTGGACGGCGTCTACATCGCCCGATCGGCCGGTGCGGTTTTCGATCTGGTCGATCTGGAGCGGATCGAAGTGCTGCGCGGACCGCAGGGGACATTGTTTGGGCGTAACAGTGTTGGCGGGGCCGTCCAACTGATCAGCCGCAAGCCTGCCGATCATGCAGGCTTCGAAGGCAAGGCAGGCTATGGCAGCTTCGACGACTGGTATGCTAGGGCGCGCTTCGATACGGGATATATTGCTGGAACGCCGATCAAGGCGTCCGTTTCCTATATGCACCGGCAGCGCGACGGCTATTTCGACAATGTCCTGGCGCCGTCCAACCAGGACCCTGGCGCGCTCAACAGTGAAGCCGTCACGGCTGCGGTGCAGGGAGACTTTGGTGACCTGACCGCCAACTATGGTTTCGACTACAACACGCGCACCGGCATTCCGGCCTTCTTCCAGGTCGTGAATGCCACCGACGATGTGCGCAACTATTTTGGCGCCTCACCGCTGTTCGGAGGCTCATCTTTCCAGATTGGGGCGGACGGACTGCGCAAGGGCGAACAGCAGCCCGCGCTCGACCTGAATGGCAATCCGACCTTCGGGGTGAAGGCGAGAGTCTATGGCCATGCGTTGACACTGAACTATCAGCTGATCCCGGAACTCGCGATCAAGTCGATCACAGCCTATCGCTCCTACTGCCAGGATGGCGCGAACGGCCTGTCGGGCAATGGCACGCTGCGCGGCTTTACGCTTAGCCCGATCCTGTTCGTTGACGGCACTATCGTGCCGACCGGGGTGCAGTCGGTCACGCCCTATGATGGCTACACGACGCAACGCCAGCACCAGTTTTCGCAGGAAGTACAATTGTTGGGTGAAGCCGGTGAATTCAAATATGTCGGCGGCGCGTTTTATTTCAGCGAGAAGTCTTCCGAAGCCAATTATCAGCAGCTGACCTTTGTGCTGCCGGGCGGTGATGCGGGCGTCAACCTCTCCCCCTTGCAGGCATTTTCGGGCAAAGCGCGTTCCTATGCGCTGTTCGGCCAGATCAGCTACACGCCGGAAGGCAGCGGCCTCGAACTAACGGGCGGGGTTCGCTACACGCGAGACAAGAAATGGCTGACGCTGGCGGGCGATGTACAGCCCAATCTGGATGGGCAGGTTTCCTATCGCAATCTTTCATGGCTGGCGTCGGCGAATTACGAACTGCGGCAGGATTTGATGGGCTATGTCCGTGTGTCCAGTGGTTTCCGGTCGGGCGGCATCAATCCTTCCGCTTCGGAGATCAATGTCTTCGCGCCAGAGAAGGTGGTCGCATATGAGGCGGGGCTGAAGGGCGAGTGGTTTGACCATATGCTGCGGACCAATTTGTCCGCTTTCTACGTCGATTACCGCGACCTTCAGATCTCGCAATTCCTGGCTGGCACGGGCGGCGCGACTTCGGCGATCGTTAATGCGGGGCGCGTTGCGTATCGGGGCGTTGAGGCCGAAATCACCGCCATTCCGGTGCGGGGACTGACGATAGATGCGTCGTTGGGCTACACATCGCCCAAATATAAAAGCTATCTCTATCGTGATCCTGCGACCAACGAACTGGTCAATGTCGCGTCCGAAGCACGCCTGTCGCAAGCGGCGAAGCTCAACACGCATATCGGCGTTCAATATGATTACAGTCTGCCCATTGGAAAGTTGTCGCTGCGCGCCGACTATGCCTATCGCAGTACGGTTTACTGGTTCACGATCGATCGATTGAACCTGTTCAATCGCGATATCCGGTCTCGCCCGGATCATAATCTGCGTGCCCGCATTTCGCTGGCGGATATTGCCGCGGGTGGAGGCAAGCTGGACGTCGGCGTGTGGGGCGACAACCTCTCCAATCAGCGCAATATCGATTTCGGCATCGACTTCGGCAGCCTTGGCTATGGCAGCGCCTCGTTCAAGAAAAAGCGCACATTCGGGGTGGATGCGAAGTTCACTTATTGAGCGATCGGCAGCCGGAGGAAGGGCGAGCCTTTTCCTCGGCCGTCGGCAAGTCAGCCTTTCACCCCGGGGATCTCGCATCCCCTGATCAGCAGGTTCGTCAGTTGCTCCAGATGATCGTCATCCGGCCGGTCCTTCGCGATCACGATCAGGCCCGCTATCGATGTGAACAATGTCGCGATTACCATCGTGATGTCCACATCGGGGCGGATCAATCCCGCGCGCTGCGCCTCACGAAGCGGTTCCCCCATGTCATGCGAGATGGACAGCCACTGACGCCTCGTTTCCTCGTTGAGGAAGCCGGGTCCAAGGCTGGCGATCAGGCCATTGATGGCGATTTCATCCGGTTCCGAGGAAAAGTCGCGAAATGCCGTGGCAATCGCGCGCAGATGATCGCGCCAGTCGGACCCGGGTTCGACCTGGAACGTCGAATTATGTGTCGTCAACGCCTCTGCGATCAGCGCCTCTTTGCTGGGCCAACGTGCATAGATGGTCGATCGCGCAATGCCGGACTGTTCCGCCACATCCAGCATCGAAAACTCGGTCGCCCCGCTCTTGATGAGGTGAAGAACGGTCGCGGCAACGCTCTGCCTGACCCTTTCGGTGCGCCCTCCGGGGCGGATGTTGCCGCGCGTCATGCGCGACCCATATCGGGCCGCCAGTGCCCGGTTCAAGTGCCATTTCATGGAACATGAGAGATTATATATGCAGGCGACCGGGCAGAATGCGGTGTCGGAAGGAGAGGCGATGTCCCCAGATGAGCCGTGGGGACTGCTGCTCATCCTCTCGACGATCGGTTTTCTGCTGATCGGGGGCATGCTGACGTCGCTCAGCGTCTATGTGTCTGTGATGCAGGCACATTTTGGCTGGAGCGAAGCGTCAATGGGTGGCGGGCCGGTCATGCTGCTGCTTGGCATGAGCATCGGCAATCTGAGCGTCGGCGCGCTCATGCGGCGTTTGGGGGTGAGGGGGCTGTTTTTCGTCGGCGTGAGCGTCGCCCTGTGCGCCTGGGGCGCAGCCGGGTTCGTCCGATCTCTGGCCGAATTCATGACGGCTATGGCACTGTCGGGTATTGGCACGGGCGTCGCGACGATCGTGCCGGGCATCGCCGTGATTTCGCAATGCTTTCACCGGCGGAGGGGGCTGGCCGTGGCGCTGTTCATTGGGGCCAGTGCTCTTGCCAGTTCCACCATGCCAATCGCCAGCCGTTGGCTGATCGACGCTGCGGGATGGCGGCAGGCTTTCTGGATTTTCGGATCAATCGTCGGCCTGATCGGGCTGCCTTTCTCGTGCCGCTTGCCTCGCAACGTCAACGGCGATCAGCTTCATAAGCATCAGGCGTCGGGCCTCACGGTAGAACAGGGCCTGAGACTGCCCGCCTTCTGGATATTGACCCTGGTCCTGACAATTAGCCAGTTCGGAATGAACGCCATATTGTTCAATCTCATCGCCTATCTGCGCAAGGCCGGATTTTCGGGCAGCGATGCCGTCACCCTTTTCGGCATTGCCAATTTCATGAGCCTGCCCGGCCTGATGATAGGCGGTTACCTGTCCGATCGGGTGAGCGGGCGCATTCTCCTGCCGCTGATCCTGCTAATTCAAAGCGTGGGCACATTGGCGCTGCTCGGCGTCGGGCACGGCTATGGTGCTATTCTGCTGTTCATCCTGTGCTGGGGCGGCGTTGCAGGATTACCTGCGCAGGCCGGTTCGATGTTGCTGAGCGAGATCATCGGGCAGCGGGCCTATGCCGCGATGCTGGGCATCGTTTTCACGGCGAATGGCTTTCTCGCCGCGCTGGCACCGGCGGTCGTGGGCTGGGCCTATGAAGCGACCGGCGGATATTCCCGGCCGATACTCGTCATCGCGGCGCTCTGTCTGCTCGCTGCCTGCGCCTCGACCTTCTGCCGTGCAAGACCTGCGCGCGATGAATCCCTCCTCTGTCTGGAAATATGATCATGTCGAACAACGAAGCCTATGAACGGGGGGAAGTGCCTGTAGCGAGCAGCGGCTGGACAAGACCACAGGGGCTGGCGAGAGCATGGCCGAGCCTGTTGGATGATGTTTCGACTGATGTCGTGGTGATCGGCGCCGGGCTGGCGGGTGCGTCTCTGGCGCTTCATCTGGCGGAGGCGGGGATCGGCGTGACCGTGCTGGAGGCTCGACAGCCCGGCTGGGGCGCCTCCGGCCGTAATGCGGGCCATGTGCTGCCTATCCTGCGCGACATAAAGCTGTTCGAGCGCTTTCCGGACGGTGGAAAGCACTTCCTGGAACTGTTTCGCGAGCATCACACCATCCCCTTCGATCTTTCCGCCCGATTTGGGATCGACTGCGACGCGGTTCGCTCAGGCTATATCAATGGCATGAAGACACGGAGGGCCTTTGACGCCTTCGTCCGGACCTTTTCCTATCTGGAGACGAGCGGACTTCAGCGGCTGACGGTTGCGTCCGGCTCGGAGATGAAGGCGCGAACCGGCTCAAGCGCCTATCCCTTTGGCGTGATCTTTGAAGATGGCGGGCGGGTGAACCCCTATCTGTTCACCAACGGCATGATCGCAACGGCGGCCCGGCTCGGCGCGCAAATTCATGGAGACAGCGAAGCTCTGTCACTTGAACCGGCGCAGGGCCGGTGGCGGGTGCGGACCCGGAGCGGCAGCGTGATGGCCGATCGTGTAATTTTCTGCACGGCAGCCTATCCGGGGGTCATTGAACCGGCGTTTCGTAAAGCCTTCTATCCCCTGACCGCCTATGCATTGACGACGAAACCGCTGCCACAGGAAGCGCTAGGCATTATCCTGCCCGGCGGGGGCACGTTCGCGCAGGCGCCGGTCGATCTTAATCCGATGGTCCGCGATTGCCACAACCGATTGGTCCTCTCCTCCATTCCTCGTGTTGGGGGTGCCCATGATGCGGCATGGCATTTCCGATCCCAATTGCGATGGTTGCACCGGGTCTGGCCAGAAGCTCGCGGCATGGGAATTGAGATGGAGGATTATTGGACCGGCCGCGTCGCGATGCGAAAGGCGCAATTTCCGGGCGTGTTCGAATTGGCGAACAATGTTTTTGGCCTCATGTATTTCAATGCCTGGGGCAATGTCATGGCACCATTGATGGGCAAGATCATGGCGGACGCGCTGGCACGCGATGTCATGCACGCCATGCCTTTCCCATTGGAAAAGCCGGAGCCTGTCTCGTTAAACCGGAAATATGAGGTGCTGATCCGGCATCTTCTGCTGCCAGCCGCCCGGATGGGACAACGCTGGGGTGTTCTGTAGCGTCAGTCCGCTGCCGCCACGCGGCGTAACCCATCAGCGTCGGTCAGTTCGATACGGCCATAACCCAGCCGGATCAGCCCCGCCCGCTCAAACGCAGCGAGATGCAGGTTAATCGTCTTGCGCGTGACGCCGATCATCTCCCCCAGAGCCTGCTGGCTCAGCCGGACGACGAGTCCGTCGTCCGAAGGGGTTGCCGATGCCAGCAGGCGAGAGGCTATGCGTTGTCTGGGCGGGAGCGCCATCAGCTCCGCAAGCATATGCAGGGTCCGGCGCATATTGGTGTAGGCAAAGTCAGCGATAGCCCGCCAGATTTCGGGGCGCTTCTCGGCAATCCGTTCCAGCGCGCTCTCCCTGATTTCCAGCAACATGCTTGGTTCGACCGATATGGCGGTCACTAACCGCGGGCCGCCGCTGAACCTTGTCGCATGGCCCAGTACCGATCCGGGGCCGGATGGGCCGATCATCACTTGCCTGTCCCCCGGCGCTGTGCAGAAGGAATGAAACAGTCCGTCAATCACAACGAAAAGGCCGCTTCGATCATCGCCTTGCGCCTGCGCCCATTGGCCGGTGTCAAGATGAATGATCCGACCGTGCGCCAGAAGCTCCTCCGCCAACGCCGCAGGATACTCCCGCAGCCAGTCCGTGCTGCGCAACAGGCGGAGTGCCGATGCATGTTCGCTCTTTTTCATAGTTCAAATGTAACCTTTGTGACATTCATTCGCCACCCGTTCCTATATCCTTCCAGACAGAAAATGATGGAGAGGATGCCATGACCGCCGCGTCAGATAAGATCGTCAGGATAGGCGGGGCGACCGCATCCTTTTCCGATACCGCATTGTCAGTACCGCAGTTGCTGGATGGCGGAGGGCTGGACTATCTGGTCTTCGATTATCTGGCCGAAGGTTCGATGGGCATTTTCGGCCGGATGCAGGCCGCCGATCCGACTGCGGGATTCGGCACTGATTTCCTGACGGTCCATGTCGGACCTCATCTGCGCCAGATCGCGGCTCAGGGCGTGAAGGTGGTCGCCAATGCAGGTGGCGTCAATCCGGCGGGGCTGGCCGCCGCGCTGGAGCGCATGATCGATGAGGAGGGTCTTTCCCTTACCGTTGCCTATGTCGAGGGCGACGATCTGCGCGCAAGGGTCGAGCAGTTGGGGGCCGCCGGGCATCGCGACATGTTTACGGGTGCTGCTTTCCCGGAAAACATCATCAGCGCCAATGCTTATCTCGGTGCCTTTCCCATCGCGGCGGCGCTGGACAAAGGCGCGGACATCGTCATCACCGGGCGTGTGGTGGACAGTGCCATAGTGCTGGGACCACTGATCCACGAATTCGGTTGGGGGGCAGGGGATTTCGACCTGTTGGCGGCCGGGACGCTGGCGGGTCATTTGCTGGAGTGTGGAGCGCAGGTCACCGGAGGCACCTTCACCGATTGGCGCGAGGTTCCGGATTGGGCGAATATCGGTTTCCCGGTTGGCGAATGTCATGCGGACGGGACGATAATCATTACCAAGCCGGAGGGCACGGGCGGTCTGGTGTCCATCGGCACCGTCGCCGAACAGCTGCTTTATGAGGTAAGCGATCCAGCCGACTATATCGTGGCCGATGTCCGCTGCGACTTCAGCGGTGTGAAGCTGGAGCAGCAGGGCAAGGATCGGGTCAAGGTTACGGGCGCGAAGGGGCGCCCGCCGACCGACAGCTACAAGGTGTGCATCACGTCGGACGGCGGATGGCGGGCCGTCGCGTACCAGCCAATCCTTGGCGAGGACGCCGCAGAAAAGGCCATGCGGCAGGCGGAGGCATTATATGCGCGCGGCAGGGCGCTGCTGCGTGCTCATAATCTGGCCGATTTCACGGATACCGACACGGTCATCATCGGTGAAGGAGCCAGCTTCGGACCTCATGGTGGCGGCCGTGAGGCGCGGGAAGTCATTTGCAAGATGGTCGTGGATCACCCCGATCGCCGTGGGACAGATATATTTGCCCGCGAACAATGGGCAGGCATCACCGGCATGGCGGTCGGCACCACCATCAATCTTGCTACCACCGTACTGCCCAAGACTGAGATATTCCTGTTCCTCGTCGACAAGAAGGGGATCGTGCCGCAGGTGACCGTTCGTGGTGAGACATGGCCTGTGTCCGTACCTGAGGGCGAGCTTGCCTCAATCCTGCCTCAAGCGTCGCAGCCCATTCCTGAAGCGCCGCCGGGCGTGGTTGCGGTGGACCTGATCCGCCTCGCCTGGGCGCGCAGTGGCGACAAGGGGCATCTGTTCAACGTAGCTGTCATCGCGCGCGAGCCGGAATATTTGCCATGGTTACGCCTGGCGCTGACGCCAGAGGCGGTCGCGGATTGGTATCGTCATCTTGCGCCGGGAAATGAGCTTCCACACGTCGATCGCTATGACGCGCCGGGGCTGCATGCACTCAATTTCGTGGTTCATGATGCTCTGGCAGGGGGCATCAACGCCAGCACCCGGCTCGATCCGGCCGCCAAGGGAATGGCGCAAATGCTTATGCGCTTTCCCATTCCCGTTCCTCCCGATCTGGCCGCCACGTTTGCCGGGTCTGATCCGTTCAGTGGAGTTCGTTGAAATGGCCGACTATTCCTATTTGATGAAAGGCATCAGATCGGTGGAAACCGACAGCAGCGTGCTCATCAGCTCCTCTCGCTACCTGAATGATGCGCGCGTCCGGGATTGGGTGGCGACACATTTGTTACGGCGGAACGGGCCTGATGTGCCGACCCCTTCGGATTCCATCCAGCTCGTCCAGATCCTACGCGAGGTGCAGGACATCGACCATATCAACGCCCTGTTCGCGGCGGAGCGGCAGAAGAATCCGGCCCTCGACGCATGGTTCCGTGAAGGCTTCGTCTCAACCTTTGGGCGGGACGACCTCAAACATTATGAGCCGGACACGGTAGGCGGCATCTTCTACGCGCAACTGACGGGCAATGACCTTCAGGTCGATATCGTGCCGCCATTTACCCCACGCAATGATTTTGAATATTTCCAGCTACGCGCCGGGCAGACGCATGATTTCGAACATATATTGGGCGGCGGTGGCTTCGATTTCATCGGAGAGCTGGTGCCTTATTATATGAGACTCACCAATTTGTTCGTGCACATGAGTCCGGAGTTGGCGGGCGAGCTTTCGATATTCTCCATTCTCGGTTCGACGCGCATTATTACGCGCGCGGTTCTCCATTATCCTGAGACCTGGTTGGTGGTGCAGAATGCTGTGGAACGGGGTGCCAGAGTCGGTCGCGAATCCGACCCGATTTATATGATGCGCTATGAAGATGTATTGGCGTTGACGCCCGACCAAGCCCGCAGGAAGTTGGGTATTAACGGCGTACAAATCGCTGATACTGCGGAAGCATCGATGCAGTGGCAATGAATATCACCGGGTTCTCGATGATTGGATATGCCGTCTGCAAAAGGCCCAACCCGAATTTGGTCTGGTGACCAGCTGTGAGGGGGCGGACGTGCCGCCCCCAACCTTGAGCCTCAATAGGTGGATAATTTTATGCGAAGGAGCGCGGGCTCTTCGTTGAAATTGAAGCCGTAGGAAATCTGGTCGCCGTTCCAGCGGCGCCGTGCTTCCCACTGGCCGTTCACGAACGTCCCTTCTTCCGCGCTGAGGACCTGCCCGTTGACAGCCGAATCCGTCGGCGTGAACTGGAACCGGCTATATTGTCCCGCGACCAAAAATTCGTTGGGAGCCAACTGAGCAACGACCCCTCCACCGACCGGTTCCTTGGCCCAGGGCGGCGGTTCCATGCCTGGCCAGGCGGGCACGTCGAAGTTGTTGTGACCGTAGGTCACCGAAATCTTCCAGCTGCCCATAGTGGTGGAGTCTTCGCCCGCGCTATTCTTCGCAGTGCCCCAAGTGGACCTTTTGCTGGCGATCGCCGCCCAATCGCTCGCGATTGGACGGAACAGGCGATAGGGCGCGGCAAAGGCTTCGATCGTGGCTGCGTCCAGCTTCCGTGCACCCAGCGGATAGTTTGAATAGCTGGTCGCATCCATGCCGAACGGCGCGTAGCCAATAGCTCCACGACCTAGTGCCGACCAGAAGTAGCGCGCTGCCCAAGCCGCGTTGCTCGTTTCCGGAACGAATAGTGCATTGTCAGGGCGGGTATAACGATCCAGCAGGCCTAGATAGGTCTTCTCCAAGGGCAGATAGAGATCAGGACCTATGAGGTCTAGCGCGGGCGCAACGGTTTTCCATATGGGCAACACATTCCAATTGGGGCCTCCGCTCGCAACCTGAGCCGCCATGGCCGTCCCCGTGGCGTCGAACACTGCTGCGTTCGTGTAGAGGGGAAGGTTCTTCTCGGCCTTGCCCGCGACGGCAACCTGCTGGACGAAGCGCGCATAGGTCCATGCCGCAAATGCCTGATCCGCCTCCTTGCCGAAGGCTTCCGCCCAAGTACCCGCAGGCTTGCCGGACGCGACGCGGACATCTTCAGGCACTGGCTGCGCGAACAGTTGCTCTGCTGCGGCCGAATAGTCACGCGCGACCCCATGGCTGCCGATCTCATTTTCGACCTGGACCATGATCACAGTGTGCTTGGCGTCCGCCTCACGCAAGTGCCGCATCAGTGCCGTGAAGGCCTTGCGATCCGCCTTGAGCGTCTCTTCGCCCAACGGCGACAAGGTCATTGTCGGGCGGCCATCGCGGCGCATCAGGCGGGGGAAGCGCTTGGTATCGTTCTTCACCCATTCCGGCGTGTAGGTTGATTCTCCATTCTTCCAGCTGCCAAACCATAGCAGCACGACGCGCATGTCGTTCTGGCGGGCCTGGGTCAGCAGCGTATCGACCCAGCTGTAGTCGAACTTGCCTTCGGTCGGTTCGAACTGTTCCCAGGCGACCGGAATCTCGATCGTGTTGGCGCTCAACGCCTGCATCACCGGCCACACCTGCGGCAGTACCGAAGGATAATTGCTGGAATTATGAACCTGCGCGCCCAGCATCAGATAGGGCTTGCCGTCAACCATCAGCGCATGGCGGCCATTTTCCGTGCGAAGGCGCGGCATTTCACCAGCGGTAGCCTGTCCAGCGAGCGTAACGCCGCAAAGCATGAGCGTCAGATAACGGAAGGGGTGGCGCACGTGATCTCCTCGTCGACTTTCATTAGGCCCGTTTCAGGCAAGACCATTCGTAGGCCTTGCTACTTACCACGGGGCCAGGCGTGACAGGCCTTGTCCGGTCGTCGGCATGGCGAGCGCAGCCCTGTAAGCTACATCATTAGGGGGCGGTTTTAGTGTGCGAGGTTGATAATGTAAACAACTACGTTTCATTTATGAACGCGGGTCAAATGTCCTCGTTCTGGCTACCCGATAGAATGATCATCCCTCTACCGGCCTGACCGCCGTTGCAGAGGGCTATGATGCGCGGAGCATATTGCCGCAGGGTCTGGGCAATGGGTGGTGGGGAATGGACGTGGCATTCGGGAAGAATGCGCCGCGATCGGGAAGGAAACCGCGGTCCATATGCTCATCCCCTTTGGGAGGAGATGTTGCCGCCATCGACGACAATTTCCGACGCGGTGATATAGCTTGCCTCATCGGACAAAAGGAAGCGTACAACCCGCGCCACTTCCTCTGGATCGCCAAGACGATTGAGCAGGATGCGCTTTTCGAAATGCCCATGGGGCAGGGCTTCGACTGCGGGACGCATCATGGGCGTCATGATCTGGCCCGGTGATACCGAATTGATGCGGACGCCATCTTGGGCCAGCCGATCGGCCAGTGATCTTACGAGCGACAATATTCCGCCTTTCGCCGCGCTATAGATCGGGTTCATGGCATTGCCGAGAGTTGCGTTGATGGAAGCTATCGCCACGATTGCGGAGCCCGGCTGCGCCGCCAAATCCTGATGGAGCGCCTGAACGATGAAAGCGAGGGAACGGAGATGAATCGCGATCCCGCTGTCCCAGCTTTCCGCCGTAAGCCCGTCCAGCGATGCTGTATCAACAACGCCAGCAGCATGGACCAGTCCGCCCGGCCTGCCGATCGCTTTCCGCGTCGCCGCCAAGGCAGCTTCGATGCCACCAAGTTCACGCAGATCAATCGCAATGCCCGTGGACGCTGTGCCATGTTCCTCCGCGATGGCGCGGGCCGCTGCCGACGCCTTGTCGCCGTCGATGTCCCACAGAGCAACAGGGCGGCCAATGACGGCCAGCGCATGAGCGGACGCAAGGCCTATGCCTGATGCGCCACCGGTGATGATGACGGGAGAGGAAGGGGAGGCAATGGCGGGGGCGAGTGACATGCAAGAGAATTCCTTTAACCGAGCGACGAACCCTATTTGTCTAAAAAGCTGGCGAGACGGACGTTGCTAATTCGCAGCGGGCCGTCCGACAGCGGATGGTTCCATATGCCGGTGAGTCCATAATGAGAGATGGATAGTTGTTCGCAACTAACGTTGCCGACAAGCTCCATCGGAAACACTGCCAATGTCGAAAATTTTTCACAGATTGAATTGGCATTTCATCGACGGCGCCCGCATGTCTAACGTGAAGTTACCATATGGGCTCACCAATTGATCCGACACGGAAAATGGGGATGGAGCTTTTGCTGGCACCAGCCTGGGTGCGGCATCGCTATTTTGGCGCAACGTCCCCATGAATGGTGAGACGAAGCCCTCGGTGAGGTTCAGCGGTGGATGATCCTGGGCGGATCGCCAAATGACTTCGGGGAATGTCATTGACCAATTACACACCAATGTGTAATTCATTCTCATCGAGTCCGAAAGCGGACACATATGAGGAGAAACGGGATGCACGAACGGGTGCTGGACATGAATGCCAGGGTCGATGCCGCGATCGATGCGCTGGACCCCACCATGGCGCTGATGGCGTTGATCCAGATGACCGGCAATCGGACGCTGCTGAACCACTATTGGGATGCGATCGACGGCCGCCAGGAAGATCTGGTCGAGACGTTCGTCGATATCCATGCGCATGAAGAACGGCCTGCCATCGATCCGGCCGTGGTCGCCGAGATCCGCGATCGCCTGCGCGTGGCGGTAAAGGCCGGGAAGCCTCCGGTCATGCCACAGCTGGACCGGCCGATGTTCAAGCGGATGAGCCGTTTGCTGCTGGGTCAGGACCTTCCCGAAATGTCGGTGGATGTCGCGTTCCAGCATGCCGGGTTCACCACCGACACGCGCATTCGCAAGGCGGCCGATGTCCCGCCCGCCGATTTCAAGGTGCTGGTCGTGGGCGCGGGCATGATGGGCATCAACGCGGCCATCAAATTGCAGCAGGCGGGATTTGACTTCACCGTGCTGGAGGCGATGGACACGGTTGGCGGCAACTGGCTGACCAACACCTATCCGGGCGCGGCGGTCGACACGCCGAGCCGCATCTATTCCTTCTCCTTCGAGCCCAACGCTTCCTGGACGCAATTCTACCCGCGCGGCCAGGAATTCCTGTCCTATCTGGATCGGGTGACCGACAAATATGGCCTTCGCGACCGTATCCGGTTCGGGACCTGGGTCGAGGGTGCGGAATGGGATGAGAAGCGCAAGATCTGGACGGTGAAGGCGATCCGGAACGGCAAGCCGGAAAGCCATGAGTGCAACGTGCTCATCATGGCGGTGGGACCCAACAACAATCCCAATTATCCCAAGGTGAAGCATCTCGACAGCTTCAAGGGGCCGGTCATTCATTCGGCCGCCTGGGACCATTCGGTCGATCTGACGGGGAAGAAGGTCGTCCTGGTCGGCACGGGCTGTTCGGGCGTGCAGGTGGCGACGGCCATTGCCGACAAGGTCGGCGAGCTGGTGATCGTGCAGCGCCAGCCGGAACATATCATCCCCAATCCGCAGGCGCATGCGCCGGTGGCCGAAATCGAGCGCTGGGCGATGGAATATGTGCCCTTCGTCGCGCAGTGGAAGCGTCTGCAAAGCCTGCACAGCCAGATGCGCGACATGCACGGCATGATCATGAAGGATGAGGACTATGCCGCGAAGACGGGCGGCTTTGGCCCGATTAACGACGGCATGCGCATGATGTGCGAAGGCTATCTGAAGAGTCATTTCCCGGACGATCCGGAGATGGTGGAATTGCTGACACCCAACTTCCCGGTGTTCGCGAAACGGCCAATCCTGGATTGCGGTTTTTACGACACGCTCAAAAAGCCCAATGTGTCGATCGTGCGCGGCGAATTGGCCGAGGCCGAGCAGGACGCGGTGATCCTGGCCGATGGCACGCGCATCGAATGCGACGTGCTACTGCTGTCGACCGGCTATAATCTGCATTTCGGGCGGCAGTTCGACATTCGCGGCGCCGGCGGCCAAACTTTGACGGACGCGTTCGACCCGCATCCCTTCTCCTATGAAGGCATGCTGATCACCGGCTTCCCCAACTTCGTCTTCATGGGCGCGCCCTACAGCTATCTGGTCGCCAACCATGCGGTGGTGAGCGAGCAGCAGGTCCATTATATCATCGAACTGCTGCAATGGATGGTGGACGATCATCTGTCGTCCTTCGATGTCTCGCCAGAGGCGACGCAGGCGTTCATCGACGATGTCGATGCGAACCTGGCCAAGACCGCCTGGGTCCAGTGCGGCAGCGCCCATGGCTATTATCGCGACAAGGGCGCCGACGGGCAGAAGAAGGTCATCCTCGCCATCCCGCGCCACAACTCGCGCATCTGGCATGTCCTGCGTTCGCCCCGCGAAGAAGACTTCAACGTCACCCGCGCCGATGATGCCGTCAAGCCCGCACCGCGCGAAATGGAAATGCTGACCATTTGATCCGCTTCCGTAAACAACCGAATGATATTGGGAGACTAGATGATGCTTCGTGATCTCGCAGAGCAGTTCCGCCCTGTCGCACCTCCGCAGTTGATCGATAAGGCGTATACGGACGATCAGCATGCGCGTTTGTTGAGTGTTGCTCGTAACAATGGTCCTTGGCCGTTGATGCTGGCAGAAAACTTCAAGACGCCAGAGGAGGTTATCGCCACGACTTCAGGCGCAGGCAAGAAATTGCCGGAAGGGGTCAAGCTGACCTGGGACATGATTGGCATCTATCCCGGATTTCGAGGATATTTGGCGCGGGGGGGAACCTGCTTCTACCCGGAGATCGAGGATTGCTATTACAACTCCCGCTTTCTCGAGCTGGTGCGTAATTATTACGACTGCCAATATGCCGAGCCGGAGACCTTCCTCTTCAATATCCAGGGACCAACCCCCCTTGGCGGGCCACCCCATCTGGATGGCACGGTCTTCCGTGGTTTGACGATGGAAAACACGCCGCTCTGGCTGCTGCTGACCATGGCGAAGTCCTGCCTGTTCAATCGCTGGCGCTCGAAGAAGGGCCAGGTGATCGCCTGGTATTATAAAGGTAAGATCGGCGGCGGCTTCAACTGCTGGCCTGATGGGCCGAGCGGTGAGGCCATGCAGATCAACGCCCCCATGTGGGGCCGTGCAGTGGTCGTCGAAAATGAGATGACGTTCCACCATGGACAGGCTGCGGGTCCGGTCGCCATGCGCAGGCCGCAAGGGCTCGACATCAGTTCGACCTTTGGCCCTGATGCGCAGGATCCGACCGGCTGGCAGATCGAAACTTTTGGCAAGGTCATCCAGAAGGTGCCGGAAGAGGAAATGCGCTTCCTGGTCCATTGGGGCGCCCGCCTGTTCAAGGACATGGACGATTTCAAGCTGACCTACGATCACCGAGACGACATCACCCATGAGCAGGCGATCAACATGCTGATCGAGGACATGAAGAAGCGTGGTGTCCAGTTCGAAGTGCCGACCGACCCCATGAACGACAATGCGTTCGTCGGACTGCTGGCCACGGTCTATGATATTGGCGGTCCTACGAACATCCCGCCCGATGCAATGGATCAAGCTGCCTAAGGGCGGCTTCATCCACCGCTTCACGCAGTTCGGCGACCAGTCAATCGCTGTGCGAGAATGTCAGAATAGGAGATAAAACGTGGCTATACCCTTTGGCAAGAACGGCAACACCGATTTCATGTTCACCAAACTCCAGGTCAAGGACCTCGACAAGGCGGTGTCCTTCTATTCCTCGGCCATCGGTCTGGTCGAGATGAACCGCGTTGAAACGGAAATTAATGAGCGGAAAGTCAGCGAAGTCGTGTTTATGCCGACCTACGAGGGTGGGCCGCTGTTCATTCTTGCTCAGTTCCACGACACCCAGACGCCTGCCGCAAACGAGTTGATCCTAGGCCTGGCAACGAAGGATATTGCCGACCTGATCGCCCGAGTGGAAAAAGCCGGTGGACGTGTTCTGGAACCAGCGCGGGAAGTTCCCGGCATGGGCGGCATGCAGGTCGCCTTTGTTGCCGATCCGGAGGGTCACATGCTTCAGCTGAGCCAGAACGGCGGTTGATTTTGCAGGAAACAGGCTCGCGAGGAGCGATGGCGCTTTTCGCGAGCCATGTGCCGGTCTGAGCAGTCGCAGCGCCTTATCCCATAGGCGGATCTGCCTCCCCGGTCAGCGCCACGGCGCGGCCCAGCGCCTCGCGGCATTCGCCCACGATGCGCTCGATCAATTCGGCGCAGGTCGGAATATCGTCCATCAAACCGATGCCAAGCCCGGCCCAGACCAGTCCGCCATCCACTTCGCCACTCTCCAGCGCCGCACGTCCGCGTGCGCCTGCAACGAGCGGCCGAATATCCTCGAACGTCGCGCCAGGCTCCCGTTCCTTGACGTTCACCTCGTCGGCAACGGCATTGCGGAACACGCGCGCCGTGTTGCGCAGCTGGCGGAAGATCAGCGTCGTATCGCGCTCCGTCCCCTGCACCACCGCCTGCTTGATCGCCTCATGGATCGGCGCTTCCTTGGTCAGCATGAAACGGGTGCCCATGGTCACGCCTTCCGCGCCCAGGGCCAGAGCCGCCGCCATGCTGCGCCCGGTCGCCATGCCGCCCGCCGCCAGGATCGGAATGTCCAGCGCCCGCGCCGCAGCGGGGATCAGCACCATGCCCGGAATATCATCCTCGCCCGGATGACCGGCCGCTTCGAACCCGTCGATCGACACGGCATCGACGCCCGCGCGCTGCGCCGACAGCGCATGGCGAACGGCGGTGCATTTGTGCACGATCTTGACGCCCGCCTGCTTGAAACGAGCGATGAACTCGGCGGGACTGCGCCCGGCTGTCTCGACCACGCCAACGCCCGATCCAGCAATGACTTCGGCATAGGCTTCGTAGGGAACCGGCTGCGCGGTCGGCAAAATGGTCAGGTTCACGCCGAACGGCTTGTCCGTCATCGTCCGGCACCGCTCGATCTCGGCGGCCAGCGCCTCGGGCGTCGGCTGGGTCAGCGCCGTCAGTATGCCCAGACCGCCAGCATTGGACACCGCCGAAGCCAACTCGGCGCGGCCCACCCACTGCATGCCACCCTGGATGATGGGATAGCGCGTGCCAGTAAGCTCGGTAATCCGGGTCTTCATTCCACCATTCCCCTTTGATCAGGCCGCTTCCGCCTTGCCTTTATCCTGCGTCCCCAACCGCCAGCACTTGGATGTGGCGTATAGCCCAGCGCTTCTGCTTAATTTTCGAAGGTAAGAGCAAGGATGAGAATCTTCACGATGCCAAGGCTCTACCGCCCTGTGTCCGGCTCATCCAAGCAAAGTTGATAGCCGCCCCGAAAGATAGCGCCATGAGCAGCAGCATCGCCACATGATAGTTGTTCGTTGTATCTCGCAGCCAACCTGCGGCCGGAGCGCCGAATGTGAAAGGCAGGGTGAAAGCGCCCAGAAATCCTATAGTGCGCGGAAATGCCGCTACCCCGAATATCTGGGCGACAAGAACCGCAACCAACGGGAAAATGGCCGCTCCCGATATGCCCATGATTATCATCGCCAGCGCCAATGTTGGAAACCAGCCACTTGCTGAAATTAGGATCCAACTGACGGTCAATCCTGCACCGGCAGCACTCAATGTGCGCGCGGGGCCAAATTTATCACAAGCCAGTCCTGCCAGGATGGACCCGAATATGCTCGCAAAGCCCTTGATGGACAGGAGCAGCGCTCCCCAGCGGGCCGCGACCCCATATTCGGTTGCGATGGCAACGATATGGGCAGACCCGGTGATGGTACTCGCCTGAAGGACACCCTCGCCGATCAACACCCCCCAGAACAGCGGATGCGAGAGGATGGAAGGTCGTGAGCCCGCAGCCACTGTGGCGCTTTCGGGGCAATCGCTCTGCGGTGGCTCCGAAATGCCCAGCAGTACGGGCAGGAGCAAAATGTGCAGTACCGCTAGGGTCACGAAGAATGCCGGCAGACCAAATCTTTGTATGACTGCAAGGCCGAGCAGGGGAATGACAGTGACGAATAGCGGAATATACGCAATCCCGACCGCCCTTCCTCGCGCCTGTGGATGCCAATTCCCGGCCAATATACTAGGCGGCAAGCCTCCGAGCAGAGAAGCGCCAGGGCCGATCGCGAGCGTGCATACGATAAGTGTAGCCTCAATTGATTGCACCAAGGCAAGCAGAAAATAGCCTGTTATCGAAAGCACAGCACCGGTCATCATGGTGTTGCGCAGGCCGATCCGGGAAATCATTCCCGCGACGATCAGACCCAGCCCGCTCATCGCCAGCACCGTGAGGGCAAGGACCATCGCGGCCATGCTCCGCGTCGTGTCGAAACGGGCCTGAATCGCCAGTATGCTGACCGCAAAGCCGCCAAACGCGCACCCTGTGGCTGTATTCTGCGCGAGAAATGCCCGGACGAGCATCATGCGCGCTGTCCGCCTGTTCGGGTCAGCGGCGGCGCGCCGTTGCGCAAGGCTGCTCATATTATGGCGATCCCAAGAAAGTGGAGAAGGCGAGCGTAGCCGTCACGTCAACTGTGACGAGCGGCTACCTTTGCTCACAATAGCTGCCTCATTTTTCCCGTAACGATGCGTTATCGATGACGAATCGGTAACGCACGTCGCCCTTTTCCATGCGCTCATAGGCGGCATTGATGTCCTGAATGTCGATCAGTTCGATGTCGCTCGCGATGCCATGCTCTGCGCAGAAATCGAGCATCTCCTGCGTTTCGGCGATCCCGCCGACATTGGAGCTGGCGACCGACTTGCGGCCCATCATCAGCGACACATTGTGCAACGGCGGATCGATCGGGCCGAGCAGTCCCAGCAGGATGAGTGTCCCGTTCCACGCAAGTGTCGCGACATAGGGATTCACGTCATGCGCGTTGGGAACAGTGTCGAGGATGAAGTCAAAGCTGTTGGCCGCCGCCGCCATCTGCGCCTCGTCAGTTGACAGCACGACATGGTCGGCGCCCAGACGTCGCGCCTCTTCCTCCTTGCCCGGGCTGCGGGTGAAGAGCGTCACTTCGGCGCCCATCGCCTTGGCGAACTTCAGCCCCATATGACCCAAGCCGCCAAGGCCGATCACCGCCACCTTGTGTTCCGCGCCGACCTTCCAGTGACGCAACGGCGAATAAGTGGTGATGCCTGCGCACAGCAGCGGCGCTGCCGCCTTCGGGTCCAGGCCGTCGGGGATGCGTACCGTGAATTTTTCCGACACGACGATATTTTCGGAATAGCCGCCTTGCGATGGCATGCCGTCATGCCGATCCGCGAACCCATAGGTCGGCGTGGCATATTCCACGCAATAGGGTTCTTCGCCCGCGTTGCATGGCTTGCACTTCTGGCAGGAGTCCACATAGCAGCCCACCCCAACCATGTCGCCGGGCTGGAATTTGCTGACGCTGCTCCCGACAGCCGCCACCCGGCCAACGATCTCGTGGCCAGGAACAGTAGGATAGGTGACATACCCTCCGTGATTGCGGACGTGATGCAGGTCAGAATGGCACACGCCACAATAGAGGATATCGATCGCCACGTCGTCGGCACGAAGATCCCGGCGGGCGAAGGAGAAGGGCTCCAGATCGGTATCGGAGGCCAGCGCGGCATAGCCTTTGGTCAATTTTGTCATGACTGTGTCTATTGTCCTTAGATGAGGCCGAGACCGGAGAGGTCAGCCAGATATTTGCCGATCAGTTCGCGCGACAGATGCGGGACATCCTTGGCAGCGCCCACTTCATGCCGGATCACATCCGCGCGGAAGCGGGCGGAAGGAACACTGGTCCCGAATTCTCCCGGCATCTGATATTGTAGCTGGTGCAGCAGCGGCAGCGACGAATGTTGCCGCCGATCCTCGGGCAGCGCACGCATGGCGGTGCCGAAACGTTCGAGCCAGTCGGCGTAATCCTCGATCCGTTGGACCGGATATCCGGCGGCGTCGATCCAATCGACGAAGCTGTCCAGCGAAATGCCGTCATCATGGGAATTGATGACATGGTAGGTGCGATAGCCGCTCGTCGCCTTTGCCCCCAGGACGGCGATGGCCTCTGCCGTGAAGTCCACCGGCAGCCCGGGATAATGGGGCTTGGCCGTGCCGCTGTAGAATGACCGCGGCGCCAGCCCCGTAACCACGATGCTGAGCAGCAAGCGGGTGAACATGTCGGGGACGTTGAGCTGCCCCTCATAGCGGCTGTGCGCCAGGATCATGTCCGAGCGGAAGGTCGCAACCGGCAGGCAGAAGCGATCATGCGCATCCCGCAACAGAACCTCAGCCGCCCATTTGCTGTTGGCATAGCCATCGGCATAGCCCTCGCTCGACAGCGGCCGGACGGAGGAAGTCGTGCGTACGTCGGCGTCTTCGTCGATCATCACGCCGTCCGGCGTATGGGCCGCCGCCACGGTCGAGACATTGTTGATGGGCTTTAGCCTATGCGTGATGCCCAAGCGGATGACCTCCGCCGTGCCTGCGACATTGGGGCCGAACAGCTGATGATAGGGCAGGACGTGGTTCACCAGTGCGCCTGGATGGACGATCAGATCCACATCCTGGGCCAACCGCTTCCAATCGGCATCGGCAAGGCCAAGCTGCGGTTCGCCAAGATCGCCTGCCAGAACCTCCAGATGCGCGTCGGCGAGTGCCTCGAAGCGGCTCTTAAGTTGCGGGTCGCTGCTGAAGACCTGCGCGATGCGCTGCCGTGCCGCTGCTGCGTCGCGACCACGCGCGACGCAGATCAGCTTGCCGCCTACGTCGGCCATGCGCTCCAGCCATTCCAGGCCGAGGAACCGCCCCAAAAAGCCGTTCGCTCCGGTGAGGAAAACCGTCCGCACTTCCGTCGAAGGAGGCGAGGCGTTGCGCGCCGCGTCGAGGACACTGCCATCGATGAAGCGATCCAGCGTCAGGTCGCTCGCGCGGATCTCCTTCGCACCGGCGCCGTGCACCGAAGCAAAGGTCGGTCCCTTCGCCTCGCCACTCCGACCCCGTTCGATGAACTGGGCGAGGTCCTGCATGCTTCCGGCAGGGCTGTTGATGACCGATACCGGCACATCGATGCCGTAAATATCTTCAAGCAGCAGCGAGCAGGACACGGCCGAGAGCGAGTCTCCCCCCAGATCGGAGAAGCTCATCCGCTTGGAAAGATCGACATCCTCCAATCCGAGCGTCGCCTTGACGGCGCGGGCGACGGCTTCAAGCACGGGAAGCTCCTTGCCTTCACGGCGCAGCGCCTCAAGCTCATCCTGCTGGCTTGCCGCGATCCTGTCGTAAACGGCTTCAAGCGCGCCGGTATAGCGTTCCTTGAACTTGGGCCGCTGATATTTGCCGATGCCCGCCAGCAGGCCATTCTCTGCGCTGAAGGGCTCATGCTCGACGATGAAGTCGCGCGGCACTTCATAAGGTTGCAACTGTTCGGCGCGTGCGATGTTCTGGATCGCTTCGCGCAACGCGTCCTTGATCGCAGCCGGGTCATCGGCAATCCCCATCTGCTGGAGCGTCGCTTCATTGGGCACAAAGACGCCCACCAGAAATGCGCGCTCGCTGCTGCCGTATAGATAGACTTGCCGAATGAGCGGATCGCCGTTGGTGAAGATCGCCTCTAACCGGGCAATGGCGACGAACTCGCCCTGCGCGAGCTTCAGAACATTGTTGCGGCGATCGATGTAGACCAGATGGTCAGGGGCAATTTCCTGCATGATGTCGCCGGTCTTGTAATATCCGTCTTCGTCGAAAACTTCGGCGGTCACATCAGGTCGCTTGTAATAACCAAGCATGATGCTCGACGTCTTGATCCGCAACTCACCGCGCGGATAAGGCTTGTCGGTCTTGAAATAGCCAAGCTCAGGCACGTCATCCAGCTTATAGTCGATCACTGGCGGACGAACGACCCGGTTGTCGGTCAGCACCGCGGCGACTTCGGTGGCGCCATAATTATTGCCGAGCTTGTAGCCCAGACATTCTTCCATGAACTGCGATAGTTCAGGGGCGAGCGGGGCCGAGGCGAATGAAGCGACGAGCAGACGCCCGCCCAGGAGAATATCGCGCGTTTCGCGCAGCAACTCGGCCTTGACCGTGTCCAGGTCCGCGCCGGGTACGGATCGCCGGTCGAGCGCGACCTGATATTGCTGGTAAATCATTTCGCACACGCGCGGGACCAGCATCATGTAGCTAGGCCGACAAATGCGCATGTCGTCGAACAGTTCGGACAGGTCCTTCTTGCCCGTGAAATAGCCTATGCCCCCCAGCCCCAGGAGCGAGAAGACGATGCTCCGCCCTGACGTGTGGTTCATCGGCATGTAGATGAGGTTGATCATCGGCATGGGCGAATCGACGAGCCACAGCTGCTTGATCATCCGCTCAGGCAGCATCGCGCCCTTGGGCAGGCCGGTGCTTCCTGATGTGTAGTAGATGGTCGAGAGCCGCTCTCCGTCCGCCTTATCGAACAGTGGCGCGGCCGGCATCGCGCTGCCCTCCGCCAGAGCCGTTTCCAGCGTGACCAGCAAATGCGACAGACCCGCATCGGCGAGCTTTGCCCGGGCGGCCTCGAACCGCTCGCGCTCGTCATCAACCTCCGGATGATAATCGAACAGCAGCACACCGCGCGGACGATGGCCCTGGATGACCAGTTCGGCGGCCGTTTCGATATATTCCAGGCTGACCGCCAGCCAACTGGGCGCCACCTCGTTGAAGATGGACAGCGATTGCTGGAACGCGCCATTGGCCTGAAGGGGAACCGCCACTGCCCCATTGTGGATCGCGGCAAGATCGACCGTCGCAAAGTCCACGCTGCCAAAGGCAAGAAGGCAGAGAAACTCATCGGCTCCCAGCGACTGATCAGGATTATTGTGCCAGAAGGCGGCAAGTCGACGCGCCCGGTCCCATAACGTGGCGTAGCTTGTCGTTTCGAAATGCTTCTGGATCTCCCGCGTGGTGCGCCCGGTCGCGGGATCGACCTTCAGTTCCACCGCGCGCTCGGCCAACGCAGGTCGGTCAGCATAGCCCTCCATGCAAATCGCCACGATCTGGGCGAAACCGAGACCACTGAGACGCTTTGCAGTGTTGATTGCAGGGTCCGGTATCGCTGCCGCGACTTGCGGATCGGTTTCGATCAATAACTTCAGCCGTGTTGCAATGCCTTCGGCATAATCGTCCATAGACACCGTGTATTGCGAGCGATCCAGCTTGTCCTGAATACCCATATCACCTCTCGAAATTATCTTATTCAGAACAATATCATTCTATTGCCCGGAACATCTTTCTTCAGTTCATCCATCTAACGATGAGGACGATCGAAATTGCAGCCGGTGCACAGTTTGGCTGCGGTGCCGCCTTGCGTCGTGAAACTACGACTCCTGCCGCCGGGCAATTCCGTCGTCAGAAGCATGGCCCGAATATTTGGCAATCACCAAGTTTTGTCAATGACCGTTTTTTGAGCAGTGCGCATTTCTCACACGCACGCAAAGGCAGGCCTGAAAAGGCCGTGTTTCTGGTCATCCCATTTCCGTTTGGCGCCCTGCGCGTCAGCCCCGCTTGGCCGAGGATTTAGCGTCTGCCCTGGGGAGATTCGATATGTCTCGCGGAGTGATCGTTTTTGCTAGCTCTACCAAGCCCTTGACCGCGATATTCTTGACGCCGGGCATGTCGGATGCCCATGGCCGCCCAAAGCCCGAAAACATCGTCATTCCATCCGTTGCGCCATATATGAATATGGCTACCACTGCCGCATCCTCATGGCTCAACGCGGGGTTCAACCGTTCCACGAAAGAGGTGATCATCTGATGGACATGGCGATGCAGTGCTCCCAACCTATCCGCCACCAATTTGTTATGGTTGGCCATGGCCCAAAGCTCGGTAAACAGATGCGCGGTCTGCTTCGTGCTGACGTCATCAAGAATATGGGCGATCAACCGCGCTAACCCGTCCTCCGCGGAAAGGCTGGGCTGTTCCATCGCTCCGTTGACCTGGGTTTCGCCCGCAACAAGAATCTCGTCGAGCAGGACCTCGACCAACAGCTCCTTGCGCGGAAAGTGATGATTGACGTGACCGACCTTCAAACCGCATTCGGTAGCGATGCGTTGGAGCGTAAAGGCGCTGGCGCCTTCCTCGACCAATACATGCAGCGCCGCCTTAAGGATGGCGTTCACCGTTTCGGCTCCGCGCGAATAGACGCCAGGTTTCCGGCGCTTGGTTCCAATACGGTCATCGTTCATGGGCCGCTTATATCTCTGGCTGGGCGGCGATCAACCGACGAAACGGAAATGGGGTAATAGATTAAGCGACCCGGGCGTCTCGCGGTGAGACGACCGAATCGCGCTGCTCTCTTACGATTGTCCGGGGCACCTGATTTTCCCCATTGACAAAACCTTGTCATCCACCAAGTATTTGACGCGGGCGCATGTTGCTCAGCGGGGAGGCAGAGGAAAGGAGCCGATATCCCGGAGAGTTTGAAAGAAAAGTGTCTCCTCGGGTGATTCTATCTCCGATTCGGAATGATCTTACTGAGTTCTATATCGGCGAGATGAGTTTCGAAACGCGATTATAGGTTGATAATACTGACGTGATTCAAGTCATAACCATTTTGGTTCATGGCATGAGTTTATGCATCCATGAATTGACGATTAACTTCGTAACTATGCTGTCCATTCGACAATTGCGAAATTTTTGAAAAATATCACTAAACAAAAAGGGGAGATTCCATGATTGCGCGACACTTATTTCTCATTCGAACCTTGATGGGGAGTGTAGCTCTCGCAGGCTGCGCTGGAACGGCCTTTGCTCAGACGTCGACGGGACCGGGTGAGCCCACGGCAGCGGCAAGCGGTCCTGCGGCCTCCGGTCTGTCGGAAATCATCGTGACGGCACGCAGGCGGGCCGAACGGCTTCAAAATGTCCCGATCTCAGCCACTGCCTTTGATGCTGGCTCGCTCACGCAGCGAAATATTTCAAACACGCAGGACTTGCTCGGACAAGTGCCGTCGCTCGTTGTCGGCGGCTCTGGCCAGCAGCGCAATAGCGAGAACGTGACCATCCGTGGCCAAGGCGCGACTTTCAATGCAGCCCCAGGCGTGGTGCTCTATTCGGCCGAGGTTCCGATCATCGCCGATCAGCGCAATAATGCGCAAAATGGTGGCGGCCTCAATTATTATGACCTCGCTAGCCTGCAGGTATTGCGCGGGCCGCAAGGCACGCTGTTCGGCCGCAACACGACAGGCGGCGCCGTCTTGTTCGAGCCGCAGCGTCCAACCGATAGGCTCGAAGGCTATGGCCAGATCCAATATGGCAATTACGATTCGATCGAATTGCGCGGTGCTCTCAACGTGCCAATTGTTGAAGACAAACTCTTGCTGCGTGTCGCCGGCATTTATCAAAAGCGGGACGGCTTTACGCACGAGATAACCACTGACACAGACTTGGACAATCGCAACCGTTATTCATTCCGCGCAGGCTTAACTTGGCGCCCGGCGGACGGGATTGAGAATTATCTTCTTGCGACCTTCGCTCGCGTTCAGGAACATGGCACCGGGACGGTGCTCAACGCCGTTCCCGCCGGTGTCGATCCTCAAACGGGGCTGCCGTTCAGCACATATCTGCAGCAACAGATTGATCGCGGAATCCGTTCGGTAGCCCTTAGCCCACTGCTCTTTAGCGAACGCACGCGCTATTTCTCCGTGACAGATATCTTTTCGGCAGAACTCACGGATGCTTTGACCTTCCGCAACATCGCCAATTATCAGCATCTGAAGAACAGCGCGCCTTTTGATGGTGACGGCTATCCCGACGATCACAGGCCGCCATCCGCACAAGGCGGAACTTTGATCGGGGGGGATGAGATTAGTCCCGGTGGATTTTCGAAATATAACTATTACACTGACGCACGCCAATATTCGATCGAACCTCAGATTCAAGGCAATTTGGGTGAAGACGCGCTCAACTTCACGGTAGGCGCTTACTACCAGAATGTTAAGCCGACAGGTCCGCAGCTTGTCAGCGCGTCTAATCCGACAAGAAGAGGTCAAAGTTCAGACAGCAAAGCGCTTTATGCGCAGGGAACGTTATCGTTCGGCAGTTTCTCTGACAGTCTTGATGGACTACGGTTGACAGTCGGCTATCGCTATACATGGGACAAGCTGACGGCCTTCTCAAACTTCGGCCTCCCTGACGCTCCGGTTACGTCATCGAGCGCCAAATTCAAGGCGCCAAACTGGACGGCGGGCCTCGACTACAATGTCGACAAGAATGTGTTGTTGTACGCAAAGGTCAGTCGTGGATACAAGACAGGCGGCGTCGGCACTGCAACGCCCGCGCCTGAACTACGTTCGTTCCAGCCCGAATTCGTAACGGCTTATGAAGCAGGCATAAAAGCCGATTGGCACATCGGCAGCATTCCGATCCGCACGAATATCAATTATTACTACACGGATTATAAGGATCTGCAGAGGACAGGCGGAACCGCCTATTTCTATAATGGGCAACAGGTCTTTGGCGCGCAGACCAGCAATGCTGGGAAAGCGCATATCCAGGGTGTGGAGTTCGAAGGCGAGTTGCGGCCCGCAAGCTGGCTCACGCTATCCGGGACCTATTCGCACATCGCTGCGAAATATGACAAATATGCAACGCCATCGCTGTTTCCTGACGGCATTCCCGCCTTCGGCCTGCCGCCAGGCTTCGACTGCGGCGTGGGCGTTCCGTTCAATGGCGCGACGGGGCAGTGCGTCCTGACTGGTATACCTTTCCAGTTCACGCCGAAGAACCAGTTCAGCATTACCGGTAGGGTGGATCTGCCGCTGGATGAGTCCATCGGGAAGGTCAGCATTTCCGCTACTTATTCCTATATCGACGCCCAATACACGTCGCCTTCCAAGGCGCCGGTCGACGAACCGTTCGCCTATATCGGCGGAAACTGCCCCCGCCTGAATTCCGGTGCCTATGCCGGGTCAGTCCAGTGCGGCCCAGGAGATGGTTATGGCTTGCTCAGCATGAACTTGCAGTGGCAGAATGTCGCAGGATCGAACTTTGACCTCGGCGCGTTCGCAACCAACCTTACCAACGTAAAGTATATCATCAGTAGCCAGGGCGCATCCTATCAGAATGGCTTCAACTCCTACATATATGGGGAGCCCCGAATGTACGGCGTATCGATCCGATATCATTTCGGTAGTTGAGTAAGGCGAAGCGCCATCGCCCAATGGGGCCGGTGGCGCTTCGAGCCGACATTCGTTTCTCCATTTTGGCCCTCCGATTCTAGTCGGGAGCCACGAGAGCAGAAACCGCCAGCGGAGCGGTTCGGGGATTTGTAGCGCCGTTCAGGGCCAGCACCGATAGGATTAGCGCCGTTGCGCCATTGCGGATCGCTGCCGCTGCTGCCGGTGCATAGAGTGGCGAATGGTTGGTGGGCGGCGCCATCCCGCGCGCCTTGTAATCGGCAAGTGTTTCGGGCCGGTCGCCTCCGATCATGAGATAGGCGGAGGGGATGCCCCTTGCAGCGAATTCGGAAAAATCCTCGCTACCGGAAAAGCCAGGGGCACTTGCCGGGATCGAGATCACGCCAGAGCCGAATGCAGCCTTCAAAATGGGGGCGATCTTGCCCATAAGGCTGACATCATTGAGCGTTGATGCCGTTCCGTTCAGCTGGGTGATCGTTGGTGCCGGTGCGCCTGCCATGAGCGACACCGCACGCGCGGTCCTATCCACGCCGCTAAGCAGGAGGGCGCGCACCTCCGGCGTGAAGGAGCGCAGGCTAAGTCGGAGCGTCGCTGTGTCCGGGATGATGTTGCCGACGCTGCCTGCGTGAAAAGCGCCGACCGTAAGGACGCCAAACGTCGCCGCTTCCTTCTGTCGGCTGATAATTGTCTGTACGTCGCTGACGAAATGCGCGCCCATGACGATCGGGTCGATGGACGAACTGGGCGCCGATCCGTGCGCGCCACGACCGTTGAAGGTGATTTCCAACGCGTCGGACGCAGATAGGATGACTCCATCCTTCATCACGACTGCGCCAAGCGGCAAGCCGCCGCCAACATGCGCCGCTAGCGCATAATCCGGCTTGGGGAAGCGGGAGAAGAGGCCGTCATCCAACATCGCCTTGGCGCCACCCAATGGTTCTTCGGCGGGCTGGGCGATGAAGAGCAATGTGCCGCGCCATCGATGCTTCATCGAAACCAGCGCCTGCGCCGTGCCGACCCACCACGCCATGTGTACATCGTGGCCGCAGCTGTGCGCCACGAAGCTCTGCTTGCCATCAAGTTCAGCCTTTGCGCGGCTGGAGAAAGTAAGTCCCGTCTTTTCCTCCATTGGCAATGCGTCCATTTCAGTTCGCACCAGTGTCACCGGCCCGGGTCCATTCCGGTAAATGGCGACTACGCCTGTCTTGCCTACATTCTCTGTCACGTCGAAGCCGAGCGCGCGCATGTTCTTGGCCAGCAACTTCGCCGTTCTGCGCTCTTGGAAGCCAAGTTCAGGATGCTGGTGGATATCGCGATAAAGCGCTTCCAACCGGGGCATTGCGCCTTCCAGCATCCGGTCAATCACTGCTTTGTTGTCTCCACCGCCGTTGGGGTCTGACACCTTGGGGACGGCGGTCGTCGCCGCAAGGGCTCCCGCCGACGAGAGCAGCAGTGTCAAGGTGGTGAGAGCGGCGATGCGCTTCATAGTTTCCTCCGGTTCTGATTATGGATGCAGAGCAACATAGCCGCGCCCGCCGAACCGCGCCCTTATCGTCTGTTCATCTCTATAACCTGGAGTGATAGCGCTATTGCAGGGACGCGCGGATGGCCTTAGCCAACAGCGCGCCGCTAGGTGTCAGCAGCTCTTCGTCCCTTTGAATAAGCGCAATATGCATTTCAGGCAGGTCAATGCCGAGATCAACCTTAGTCAGCGCGCCACTCTCGAACCTGTGATCAAGATGCGCATTCTTGATATCGGCCCAATGACTGACGAGCGCCTGTTGCTCTGCAAGCTTGAAATAAACTGCAATAGACGTGCAACGGGAAATCCGCTTTGGAACATTACAGCCCAGCCGGTCGGCGAGGACGGGAATATATCCATGATGATAGTCGGCCAAGTCGCCGGTGATCCATTCAAGCGCCATCAGCTGGTCGATCGTCTGGGGCAGTATAGGGCCTTGTCCTCCCACCGCCAGCATCGTCGGATAGCTTCTCAACGCAGCGTATTGCAGACCCGCGAGATCCAAACTGCCATAATGGTGGACGATGCCGAGATCGAGTGTTCCGCTGCGCACCGCATCAAAAATATGTGCAGGTCTCAATTCGAGCAAAGCCAGTTCCACAGACGGTTGGCGCACGCGAAAGCTAGCAAATACATCCGCGATATTCGTGCCTGCAATCGGCGGTGAAATGCCGATCAGCAACCGCCCTCCCAGCGTACCCTTCAGCCAGTCGACTTCCTCATGGGCTTTATCCAGCTCCTTCTGAATGCTGTCATGGCGTTTTGCCAGGATTGCACCAAAAGGTGTCAAGGTGGCACCCTGCACATTGCGGACAACTAGCGATACGCCGAGCTGGCGCTCCAATTCGCGGATCGATTTACTCAGCGCGGGCTGCGAAACATGCATGGCGCGCGCTGCACGCTGGATGCTTCCGGCCCTGGCAACCTCCGCTAGCGCGCGCAATTGATGAAGTTTCATCGACTTTTGCCTCTCGCCCTACCATTCCGGCCCGTTAATAATGGTTTTGCCAAAGTCGGCGCTCCTTGGTGTGGCTTGAAATCGTTGCGATCAGAAATTTGACCGCTCAATAGCAGGATGTGGAATGGCGTTGCCACTCCCGCTTTGGTAATCGACCTTCCCAGTTTGGCGAGGCCTTGGCCGGGGACGGCTTTAGCCAAGGTGGCTTCCGTAAGCTGGTCGTCGTTTATCCGCTTTTGCATACAGGCTTTGCATAGCTCAGTGCGATTTCTGTACTTTTCGGCGTAGGCCGATGGCAGATAGTGTCTTACAAAATCGCATTTATCGGGATTGAAATGGGCACTGCCGCACAGGAAGAGACGTTTTCAGACATTCGTGATGGCATCCGCCGTCTTTGTGCGCGGTTCCCCGGAGCCTATTGGCAGGAGCTGGATGCTGAGCGGCGCTATCCCACGGAGTTCGTGACCGCGCTGGCCAGCGAGGGTTGGCTATCTGTCCTTATCCCGGAAGAATATGGCGGCTCGGGACTTGGGCTGGCTGCCGCGACGGCAGTGCTGGAGGAGGTGCACCGCTCCGGCTGCAATGGTGGCGCGGCGCATGCGCAAATGTACACCATGGGCACCGTCCTGCGGCATGGGTCGGAGGAGCAGAAGGCGCGGTACTTGCCGAAGATAGCGTCGGGGGAGCTGCGCCTTCAGGCTTTCGGCGTCACCGAGCCGACGAGCGGCACTGATACCACCCGCATTCGGACATTCGCCAAGCGAGACGGCGATGACTATGTCGTCAACGGGCAGAAGATCTGGATCAGCCGCGCTGAACATTCCGATCTAATGGTGCTGCTGGTGCGCACCACGCCGCGCGAGGAATGTGCCAAGCCGACCGATGGGATCAGCGTTCTGCTGGTCGACATGCGCGAAGCCGTCGACAATGGCCTTACCATCCGGCCGATCCGGACGATGCTGAACCATGCGACTACGGAGCTGTTCTTCGACGATCTGCGGGTGCCAGCGGAGAATTTGATCGGCGAGGAAGGCAAGGGCTTCCGCTACATCCTGTCGGGCATGAACGCCGAACGCATCCTGATCGCGTCCGAATGTATCGGCGACGCGCGCTTTTTTATCGATCGCGCCAGCGCTTATGCGAAGGACAGGTCGGTGTTTGGTCGTCCCATCGGCCAGAACCAAGGTATCCAGTTCCCGATCGCGCGCGCCTATGTGCAGACGACCGCCGCCGCTACCATGGTGGATAAAGCGGCAGCGCTGTTTGATGCGGGCGTGCAGCCGGGCACGGAGGCGAACATGGCTAAGATGCTGGCGTCTGAAGCATCCTGGTTTGCCGCCGACATGTGCGTTCAGACCCATGGCGGCTTTGGCTTCGCGGAAGAATATGACATCGAACGCAAGTTCCGCGAAACCCGCCTGTATCAGGTTGCGCCGATCTCGACGAACCTGATCCTCAGCCATGTGGCGACGCATGTGCTGGGCCTGCCGAAGAGCTTCTGATGAGCAAAGTGCTGGAAGGCTTGCTGGTCGTCTCGCTGGAACAAGCGGTGGCAGCCCCATTGTGCACCAGCCGCCTTGCCGAGGCTGGCGCGCGAGTCATCAAGCTGGAGCGCGCGGAGGGTGATTTCGCACGCGGCTATGACTCTGTCGTGCATGGCGAGAGTGCCTATTTCGTCTGGCTCAACCGTGGCAAACAATCGCTTCGCATCGACCTGAAAGACCCGGCCGACGCGGCGCTGGTGGAACGGATGCTGTCGAAGGCGGACGTGTTCGTCCAGAATCTCGCCCCCGGCGCGGCAGCGCGGTCGGGTTTCGGATCGGCTGATCTGCGCGCCCGCTATCCGCGCCTCATCACTTGCGACATCACCGGCTATGGCGAGAGCGGCGAAGCGGCGGGGATGAAGGCCTATGACTTCCTGATCCAGTGCGAAGCCGGGCTGGCGAGCATCACCGGCACGGCCGACGATCCCGCGCGCGTGGGGGTTTCCGTCGCCGATATTGCCTGCGGGATGAACGCGCATGCCGCGATCCTTCAGGCGCTGATCGAACGGGGGCAGACGGGCAAGGGGCGTGGCATCGCCGTGTCTCTGTTCGACGGGCTGGCCGACTGGATGACGGTGCCGCTGCTGCATTATGATTATGGCGGCAAGGCTCCGTCGCGCGCTGGTCTGAAGCATCCCTCGATTGCGCCCTATGGCGCCTTTGCGACGGCGGACGGATCGCAGATCGTGGTGTCGATCCAGAACGAGCGGGAATGGGCGAAATTCTGCGCCACGGTACTCGGCGACGCGAGCCTTGCGACTGACCCGCGCTATGCGTCCAACACGCTGCGCTGCGCCAATCGCCCTGAGCTGGATGCGCTGGTCGGCCGTGTTTTTGCAGCCGAAATGCCCGACGCGCTGATCGCCCGGCTGGAAGCGGCTGGCACCGCATGGGCGCGGTTGAACGGCATCGACGGCCTGTCGCGGCACAGCCAGCTTCGCCGCGTTACCGCCGAAACGCCGACGGGGCCAGTCGCCTTGCCAGCCTCGCCCATAAGATGGGATGGCGAGGAAGCGGTCGCGCTGCCAGTTCCGGCTTTGGGCGGCGATGATGAAGCGATCTGCGCGGAGTTCCTGTGAGCGAAGCGGCCGAACATAGTATCGACATAGCCGCCGCCCGTCAGGCGCATTTGCTCGCCGCGCTGCTCGATCATGACACGCCGCCGTGGCGGCCGGGCGAATTGCCGCCGCTTGCCCATTGGCTGTTGTTTCCGCCGGACGCGCGGCAGTCAGCTATCGGGCGGGATGGACATCCGCTGCGGGAGGATGATGGCCTGCCGCGCCGGATGTGGGCGGGCAGCCGTGTCCGCTTCCTTGCGCCGATCATGCTTGGCAGCGAAGTGGCGCGTGAGACGAGCGCGATCGCGGTCAATGACAAACAGGGGCGATCGGGGCGGATGCGCTTCGTCACATTGCGTCACCTGCTGAAGGTGGACGGCCAAGTCTGCGTCGAGGAAGAGCAGGACATCGTTTATCGCGAAGCCGGGCGGAATGGGGCTCCTCTTCCGCCCGAAGCGCCGACCTCGGTCGCGCCCGTAGCGCGTGTGGTAACGATCGATCCGGTGCAGCTTTTCCGCTTCTCCGCTCTCACCTTCAATGCGCACCGCATTCATTATGACCTGCCCTACACTCGGGATGCCGAAGGCTATCCGGGGCTGGTCGTCCATGGCCCCTTCATTGCGACCTTGCTGATGGACCATTTCCTCCGCCACGCTCCAGCCGCGCAGGTTGCAAGCTTCTCCTTCCGTGCGCAGCGGCCGATCTTCGCGGGCGAGCCATTCACGCTGGGGCTGTCGGGCGGCGACTTGATGGCGATTGATCATGCGGGCGGGCTGGCCATGCAGGCGCGGGTGGAAGCCCGATAGCCCTATCCTATGCCGCCAGATTCGTCAGCTTTCCAACGTCCGGCAGAGAGGCGAGATCAAGTGCAGCCGTGGCGAGCGCGTCCGCCTTGTCGTTCCCGAGTGCGCCATTGAGCAGCGCTGCGCCCGCCGGAGCATAGCCCGCCGCATCACCAAACACTCGCGCGGTGCCATTGCTCATGCCCATCGCAGCCACGGTTGCGAGCAAGGGTGGAGTCACTGCCGCCTCATCGCGCGCGCGATGCTACCGATGAGGTCGAGCAGGAGGAGGGGGGTGCGCTCGACAACTTCTGGCGGGAGGGAAGAAATCGAAACGGTGGCACAAAAGTTCGCCAAGGCTTCCGTGATTTTCATCATCTCAGCGGATGACGAAGGGGTTTGACACGGGCGAGCCAAGGTCGATCCACACGCTCTTGGTCTGGAGATATTCGTCCATTGCCTCCTGCCCGTTTTCGCGCCCGATACCGCTGCGCTTCATGCCGCCAAAGGGCGCCATGAAGCTGACAGCGCGATAGGTGTTGACCCAGACAGTGCCCGCTTCGACCCGTTCCGACATGCGAATGGCGCGGCCGATATCTTGCGTCCATACCCCAGCGGCGAGACCATAAGGGCTGTCATTCGCGATCGACAGCGCCTCCTCCTCATCATCGAACGGGATGATGGCGAGCACCGGCCCGAACACTTCCTCGCGCGCGATTGGCATCTGGTTGTCGACGCCGGTAAAGATAGTGGGCTGCACGAACCAGCCACCCTCCAAGCCTGCAACGGTGGGTTGGCCGCCGCCCAGCACGCATTCGGCGCCTGACTGGCGCGCGCTTGCGATATGATCGAGCACCTTGCCCCGCTGGGCGAGGGTTGTCACCGGCCCGACCTGCGTATCGGCAAGCTTCGGATCGCCGATACGGGCCGTGCCTGCCAAGGCGATCAGGCGCTCCACCACCTCGTCATGGACGTCGCGCTGCACGAGCAGGCGCGATCCCGCGATGCAGGTTTGGCCCGACGCCGCGAATATGCCGGACACCGCGCCATAGACTGCGCGTTCAAGGTCCGCATCGCCGAAGATGATGTTGGGCGACTTGCCGCCCAGTTCCAGCGTAACCTTCTTCAGGTTTTCGGCAGCGGAGCGATAGACCGCAATGCCGCCGGGCTCGCCTCCGGTGAAGGCGATCTTGGCAATGTCGGGATGCTTGACCAAGGGCTCGCCGCACTCCTGGGGCAGGCCGGTCACGGTATTGACCACGCCCGCCGGGAACCCCGCGCGTTCGAACAGCTCGACAAAGGCGAGGGTCGAGCAGGAAGCATGTTCGGACGGCTTGATGACCGTGGTGTTACCCGCCGCCAGCAACGGCGCCAGCTTCCACGCAAGCAGCAACAGCGGTGAGTTCCACGGCGTGATGCAGGCGATCACGCCTAGCGGCTCGCGGCGGGTGAAGGCATGCATCGACGGCTTGTCGATGGGCAGGACATGGCCCTCAATCTTGTCGGCCAGACCAGCAAAATAGCGGTAGTAGGCGGGGAGATAGCCAAGCTGCGCGCGCATCTCCACGATCAGCTTGCCATTGTCATGGGTCTCGATCTGCGCCAGCCGCTCGGCTTCTTCAGCCAGTATGTCGGCAAAGCGGTAGAGCAGGGCACCACGCGCGGTTGCTGTCAGGCCGCGCCACTCGGGCGAGCGGAAGGCGGTGCGCGCGGCCTCCACCGCTGAATCGACGTCGGCAGAGGTGCAACGGGGGATAAGCGCCCATGCCTCACCCGTCGCAGGATCAAGGCTCTCAAACCATTCGCCGCCCGTTGCGTCGCGCACGCTACCCGCCAGCAGATTGCGGAACCGGACCAGATCATCAGCCATCACATATTCTCCCCAAGCCGACGTGGGCTGCTGCTTCAGTTTGGCCCAAAGCCTAGATGCTCCCGCATGCGCGCCTTCAGCCATACACCGTCGCGCGCGGGCAGGGCACGCGGCGTTTCTTCATGGACAATGCGGATGACGATCAGGCGCGGCCCTTCGCCGATGGTGCCGATCGCTTCACGCGCCCGGGCAATGCCAGCCTCGTCCGTGATCTCGAAACATTCGGTGAAGCCGCAGACGCGCGCCAGTTCGGCCAGGTTGATGCCTGCGCCCGCATGGCTCATCTGGCCGCCCGTCTCGCCATAATGGCCGTTGTCCAGCACGACGATCGATAGGTTCTTTGGACGCTGCACAGCGATGGTGGCAAGGCCGCCAATGCCCATCAACTGCTCTCCATCGCCTGTGACCACTGTCACCGGGCGGTCGGGTTGCGCGAGAGCCAGGCCCAGCCCGGTCAGCGCCGCGCCGCCCATCGCGCCCCAGAGGTAGAAGTTGCCGGGATGGTCGCCCGCTGCAAAGACATCATAGGTGGGCGAGCCAAGGCCAGTGACGATCAGCATATCCTCGCGATCGGAGAGCAAGGCCGCGACCGCCGGGCGGCGGTGGAGACGGTTCACTTCAGCCATTTCTTGGCTCCCAGCATGCTTTGCGACAACAGGATGGCGATCGGCTGATCGCTTTCAAACGCCATGGTGGCGGCGGAAGCCATCATGGGGGCGAGGTCTTCCAGCCGGTCGATGCGGATGGTGGTGACGCCCATGATCTCAAGCGCGGCGGGCGTCGCCCGGCCCATCGAGACTTGCCACGGATTGAACTCCTGAAACTCGCCGCGCATCGTGACGATGGTCAGGAACGGCACACGGCAGCTCGCCAGCAGCGAGAGCATGTTGATGCAGTTGCCAACGCCGCTCGACTGCATGAGGAGAGCGCTGCGCTCCCCGCCCAGCCAGGCCCCGGTGCAAAGAGCGATGCCCTCTTCCTCGGTAGTAAGAACAACGCTCTTCATGTTCTCGGCAGCGCTGCACATGCGGATCAGGCGCGCATGGCCTGCGTCCGGGACATAACTGACCTGCCGAACATTCGCCTGCTGCAAGGCGTCGAAGATTATGGGTGCCCAGGGGGAGTCGGCGTGCGCCCCTGTTTCCGTCTCGCTAATGGCTGACATGCGGTCCTCGAAGTGGATTTTCGCAAAGCCTATTGCCGGATTTGCTAAACCAATAGGAACAATCTACGCGTCCAGCTATGTCGGTTAGGCATGATAAAAAGGGTGTGAGCAGGTGGACTTCCGGCGGCTTGAACATTTCCTGAAAATCGCCGAACTCGGCTCGCTCAGCCGGGCGGCCGACAGGATGCGGATTGCCCAGCCCGCCCTCAGCCGCCAGATGCGCATCCTGGAGGAAGAGGCAGGCACGCCGCTATTCTACCGCCATCGCCGGGGCATGCAGCTCACCCCGGCTGGTGAGGAATTGCGCCAGCATATCGCAGGGCCAGTACGACAAGTCCGGCAGGCCTTTGACGACATACGAAACCGCTCTGCGGAGGGGGGCGGCCAGATTGCCCTCGGGGTTCCGCCTACGGTCAGCTATATTCTGGCCGGGCGGCTTGCCCGCCGTGTCGCGGAGCAGGCGCCCAACATCTCGCTGCGGATCGTCGAGGGCTATGCAGGGCACCTCATCGACTGGCTGCAAAGGGGGGAGATCGACGTCGCGCTTCTGTACGGCCCGGCTTCGGATTTCCAAATGAACGTCGCGGAAATGCTGTATGAGGAGTTGGTGCTCGTAGGCCCGTCTTCCTCCGACCTCGATCCCGCGACGCGAATCCCTGTACAGGAACTCGTCAAGCTCCCCATCGTGCTGCCTAGCCAGTCGCACGGCCTTCGCCTGATCGTGGAGGCCGCGGCGCGCAAGGTCGGCGTGCCACTCAATGTTCGATTTGAAGCAGACTCGTTCCTGGTGCTCAAAGAGCTTGTTGAGTTTGGTCTCGGCTACACTGTGTTGCCGCTCTCATCCTTGAACCGGGAAGTCGACGCTGGCATCCTGCGCTACGCACCGGTCGGTAATCCGCCCGTTGTTCGCCAGCTGGTGCTCGGCATGCCCCGAGAAGAGCAGTTGACCCGTTCAACGCGGATCATCGTTCGGCTGGTGCGCGAAGAGATCAAGCATCTGGTGGATAGCGGCGTCTGGAAGGCGCAGCTGCAATATTGATTTTCTGGTGCCAGCGCGGTTCGGACATATCGATCCGGCATAGGTGGCGATAGCTGTTCTATGACTATGAACGCCACTGTGGAGCTATTTTGCCGCGACGCAGGAACATGAGAATATGGGGAGGATCAGGGTTGAATAGGCGGCAAGCCGAGCCATCGGCCCGGATGAAGCGAAAGGCAGCAGGCGTCCTTTCGCTTGGCGACTATGAAGCCCTTGCGTACGCGCATCTGCCACGCCCGTTGTTCGGCTATGTCGCGGGGGCATGTGAGGATAATCTGACCGTATCGGCCAATCGGGAAGCGATGCGCCGCGTCACTTTCGTCCCGCGCGCTTTGCGGGACATGGCAGGCCGCAGTCAGCACTCCTCCTTGTTCGGTGAGAACTGGTCTTCCCCGTTCGGCATAGCGCCGATGGGGCTGTCCGCGCTGGTCGCCATGCGCGGCGACATCGCGCTCGCACGGGCTGCGCATGCCGAAAATGTGCCGATGCTGCTCAGCGCGACGTCGCTTATCCGGCTGGAGGAGGTGCGCGCCGTCTCGCCCTCTTGCTGGTTCCAGGCCTATCTGCCTGCCGATCGGGACTGGATCGATGGCGTGGTCGACCGCGTAGCCGCTGCGGGTTTCGGAACGCTCGTCATTTCCGTCGACGTACCCGTTCTGGGTAACCGCGAGAATTTGATCCGCGAACGGTTCTCCACCCCGATCAAACCCTCGCTTCGGCTGGCGCTGGATGGCCTGTTGCACCCACGTTGGCTGCTCGGGACCTTTGCACCGACCTTGATCCGCCACGGCATGCCAGCGTTCGAAAATTCCAGCGCGACACGCGGCGCGCCCGTGATCGCCCGCAATGCCGAGCGCAGCTTCGGGCAGCGCGACAGGCTGACCTGGAACGGTATCAAATATATTCGGGACCGCTGGCGCGGCAATCTGATCATCAAAGGCCTGCTTCACGCCGAAGATGCCAGGCTGGCGCGGGACGTTGGCGCCGACGCCATCATCCTGTCGAACCATGGCGGACGGCAGCTCGATGGCGCGATCGGCACGCTCGACGCCTTGCCCGCTGCCGTCGCCGCCGCAGGCGACATGCCCGTCCTGATCGACAGCGGCTTCCGGCGCGGCAGCGACATATTGAAGGCGATCGCGCTCGGCGCGCGCATGGTGCTGATCGGCCGCCCCTTCCTCTATGCGGCGGCGGTTCATGGGGAAGCGGGGGTGCGTCACGCGATTGGACTGCTGCGCGCGGAGATCGACCGGAACATGGCACTCCTAGGCACCAACTCACTCGATGAGCTTGGGCCGGACTATCTCCACCGTACGGACGGAGCAGCCACATGACAGAGACCGACCAGCCCCGCCCTTGCCCCGGTCCACCTGCCGAGCAGGGTCCGCCGACCCGCTTCCTGATGCCCGCAGGCGCGATCGACACCCATTGCCATGTCATTGGCGCGCCGCCCGACTATCCATTTGCGGCGGAACGGTCCTATACCCCGCCGCCTGCCAGCGCAGAGACGTATCTTGCGATGCTGGATGCTGTGGGTTTCGCCAAGGGCGTCCTCATTCAGGTCAGTGTGCATGGCACGGACAACCGCCTGCTCTTCGACACGCTGGCCGCGCATCGCGAGCGGCTGCGCGGGGTTGCTGTAATGCCCGCCGATCTACCCGGCCGAGCCTATGCCGAGGCGCATGAGGCGGGTGTGCGCGGACTTCGTCTCAACGACTTCATCCGCGATGGCGGGGGACTCTACGGCGGAGGAATAGGATTCAAGGATCTGGAGCGGTTCGATGCGCTAGCCTGCGAGATGGGCTGGCATCTCCAACTCCTGCTCGACGGCCGGAACCTCATGGATCTCGCCCCGCGCATCGCCCGTCTTCGCTGTCCCTGGATCATCGATCATATGGGACACATCCCTTACACAGCGGGCATTGGTCATCCGGGATTCCAGATGCTGGTCCAACTGGTCGCCGATGGCGGATGGGTCAAGATTTCCGACGCATTCCGCATGTCGGAACAGCCAGACTATCGCGATTCCATTCCCTTCGCCCAAGCGTTGGTCGCCGCCGCGCCCGACCGCTGCGTCTGGGGATCGGACTGGCCCCACGTCGCGCAATGGCGGCCAATGCCCACGGTTTCAGGACTGCTCGACCTGCTCGCCGAGTGGGTGCCCGACGAAACGGTGCGCAACCGCATCCTGGTGGACAATCCGGCACGTTTCTATGGCTTCTGAAAAGGTCCCGATGATGGCGCGCCTGAGTGGCAAAAATGCGGTGATTACTGGAGCGAGCGCTGGCATAGGCGCAGCCACCTCATCACTCTAGCTTCTGTGATCTTCCAACGGCGATGGCGCGCGCTGCCCGACGACCGGAATATATGCAATCGGCGAAGCTGAGTCCGCTCACATAAAGATTGGAGCAGATACCTATGGCCGTGCGCCCGGCGGCATACAGCCCCGGTACGACCCCGCCCGCCAATGCCTTCACCGCGCCGCTGGCCTCATCCACCCGCAGACCGCCCACCGTCATGCAGGACAAGGGAAACAGCCGCGCGTCGGTCGAGGCATCTACCGCATAGAAGGGGCCTGTGGCCAGTTCGGCCATTTCCTCGGGCGCCTTGTGAAACGCATCCGGCGTCTCGCCGCGCGCGGCGCTGTTATAGGCCGCCAACGATTCCGCGAAGCGCGCCGGTGAAAAGCCCATTTTTTTGGCCAAGGCCTCCGGCGTCGCGCCCTTTTTCGCGCCGAACAGGCCGTTGATGAGGGTGATATCTCGCTGGAACGTCAGCACACCTTCACCGAATGCGTCCTTGAGCGACTGCCGCCATAGCTTGCGATCCATGATGATGTAGGCGCGCCCGCCATGTCGCTCGACCATCTCGTCGCCGATGCGCGCGCCATACCATGTCTCGTTCACATAGCGGCGTCCTTCACCATCGACGACCATGGCCCGCCCCCACGCCTGCGGCGGTGAGAGGAAGCGCCAGGCAGACACACGCTCCATCAGCCCGGTTTTCCCGCCTGCCGATACGCCCAGCATGATGCCACTGCCATTGTCACCGAGCGTGCCGTTCGGCAGTGCCGCTGCGATATGAGGGGCGAAATGCTGCACCATCGCCTTGTTGCAGATAAAGCCGCCTGCACTCAGCACCACGCCCTTGCGGGCACGCAGCCATACGCTGCTTCGCGCAGCAGACGCCAGTTCATCCGCCCTGCGGAGGAGCCTGTAGCCGATCGATACTGTTACCTGTGCGCCCGGCAGCGTCGATGGGAGCATGGAGAGCCATTTGTTGGCCTTGGCTACGAGTTTCGAATGTCGTTCGCGGATGGCAGGATCGGCCAGCCGCTCGACGCGAACGCCAATGACGCGGCCCGCCCTGTCCAGCGCAAGTTGGCGCACATCGGCATGAGTATGGAATTCCAGCCCGCGCGCAAGTGCCGCCGCCTTGAGTGGCCCATAAACGCCTACGCCAAGGCCGAAGGGGTTCTTGCCATTGCGATGCACCGTACGATGCCCCCGCGCCGCCGGTCGGGTAAAATCGCGGAACGGTCCGGCAAGGCTGCTATCGGGGTGGTAGAGAAACTTGTCGAGCGGCGGATAAGATGTCTTTTTAGAAAATAAGGTGGCGCTGAACGGCGCGCCATGTCGGCGCAGCCACTCGAATGTGTCGGCGCTTGTCTCGCAAAAATCGCGCAGCGTGTCGGGCGCGACGACATTGCCGACCTCGAAGCGGAGATAATCCTCCATAAGCTTGGCGTCGTCCTCGACGCCCGCCTCCTGCTGTATGGAAGTGCCACCGCCAGCGTAATAGACACCGCCATTGGCCGCGGTGGAACCGCCGCCCTCATACAGGTCGAGCGCGATTACGGAGAGACCCTGCTCAAGGCCTTCCAACGCGGCCGCAACTCCAGCTCCGCCTAGCCCGACAACAATCATATCGGCTTCGCCCTGCCACGCATGCGTGTCGGGTTCATCGATGGTGAGCGGGGCATCAATGGCAAGTCCCCAATCGGTGATCGCGCCGCCTGACGTCGGCACTGGCGCGGGCGCGCGGAGGCTCCAAGGATCCGGCGGTAAAAATGCGGCCGTTTCGGGGTTCATCGGGCTTGCCATCTGTCGCCTCCATCCTCTGGGCGCTGCCGCACCTGATTGGTGATGACAGTCAAACATGGCCATAATGATAAACTTGTCCGATAGTCAATTAAATGGCCGTCGCTTTACCGGCCCGCACCATTTGTGCCATTGGTCATCAAATGAGCCGGCCAAATTCAGCTTTGCCGGGCATAAAGCCCACAGCCCGCAGGGGAGGCCGACCCGGCATCGCAGAGGCGGCGCGCTTGACCAGAGCGATCCTCGCCGCTGCTGAGGCTGCGTTCCTCAAGCAGGGCTTTAGCAAGACCAGTATCGCGGCGATCGCGGCGGCGGCAGGAACGAGCAAGCAAACGATCCATGCCCGATTTGGCAGTAAGGAACGATTGTTCATCGCGGTCAGCGACGCATTGCTACGTGAACGTTTCTCGACGCCCGCTCCAAAAGGATTGTCGCTGCGCGACAGTCTGATCGCGGTAGCCATACAGGCGCTGGATGCGATGCTCGACCCGAAGATGGTGATGATGACCGCGATCATCATGGGGGAGGCAAAGCGTTTTCCCGAACTCGCCCGTCTGGCCGACAACGATGCCAGCTTTCCCGGACGCGAAATGATGTTCGTGCTGATTGCCGACGCCGTGAACGCTGGGGAACTTGCCTGCAGTGACCCGCGACGGGCCATGCTGATGCTCCAGGATATGGTCCTCGGCACCCCCCTTCGTGCTGCGACCCTGGGGGAGGGCGGTCTTGATAGCCAGGAGCGGCGCGACTGGGCCGTTGATGCCGTGGACCTGTTCCTTGAAGGCGCGCGGGTCACCCGGCAGAAGGTGGAACGTGAGAAATAGGGTGTCTACTGCCAGACTGCCTTATTAAGATCAGGACTCACTGATTGAGCCAGAAGATGACCACCCCATCAAGTCCAGACGCATCCGATCGGATAAATCGCTTGCTCGATTTGAAGGTCTTGACGGCCACAAGCGATCGTCCAAGCCGTGCTGCTAAACCGGCAAAGTTGGATCGGCAGAGGTCCGGCGAACGTAGAATTCCGTTCGTCCACGCGATCCAATCGGCGACCAGATTATGCGTTTCCGATCCCCGCTGGCCACAGGTTGCTGCAGCGCCTGCATCGCGCAGTAACGTCAGTCGAAACAACGAGTAGAGGGCGAGCGCGCAATGCCGACTTCGTTTACCGCGTCGACGGCGACGCAATAACCCTTCCCAAGGTTCAGGCTGCCAATCTCCAGCGACGTCAACCCGTCGTAGACCTGAAAATTTTGGTTCATCAGATCGGGGCGACGCCCGACGCGAACGATATGAAATTCGGCGCCGGGGGCCGCCTGCCAAGTAACCGTCACGCGCCGGGGGTCCGCTGTGCTCCGGCTCGCCTTCACTGCGGATACGCGCCCAGGGCGTCGGCCTGTGCCTTTACCGAACACGCGCAGGTCGTAGAGAGAGAAGTTGCCGCCGTCCGGCGCCTGTACATTGCGCAGCCGCACGAAGCGAGCGTTCTGCGCTTGGGACAGCACCTGATAGTCATGCGGCGCGTCACGCCCATCGTGGGCGTGGTCGATAGCTGTGCGCCAGCGTTGGCCATCATCCGACAGCTCTAGCACATAGCGGTAGCTATCCCGGCTGATCCCGCGGCCCTGGCTGCCCTGATCGGCAAAGTTGATTTGAATCGCTTCGATGCGCTTTTTCGATCCCAGATCGATCTGGAACCATTCTTCACCGCCCGTTCGCGCCGACCACAATGTCCTCGAATCCTCATCGACGGCGTTTTCAACCGGAAAACCGTCCAGTGTGGAGGACGCGGTGGCAGCCTTGCCGCGCGAAAGAAGCATCCATCCCGTCAGGTCACGATTACCGCTGAAGTAACGCGGATAATCCCCCAGATAGGTATCCGACAGAACTTCGCCCGTCCGTGTAAAACGGGCCGGGAACAGTCCCAGCCGCCGTTCGAAAATATGGCGCTGCGAGATAGTCATGGTGCCTGCGTGCCACCACCGTCCCGTCGCATCCTTGAAGGTGTTGCCATGCCCCGCGCCGGTAATGAAGCCGGTGGGCTTTACAGCGAAGGGGCTGTAATCCTGATAGACGAATGGCCCCATCGGATCGTCCGCAACGAGGACGCCGTTAGCATAGGTCTTGAACTCGGTGCCTGGCGCGGAATATTCCAGATAATAGCGACCGTCGTGCTTGGTCATCCAGGAGCCTTCGACAAAGGAGGGTGCGCCGGGTTTTTCATTATTGTCGCCCGGCACCTCCCACCCGCGACCATCCTTGTCACGGGACTGCGATATCTGCGCGGTTCTGATCACGCGGAAGGTGGTGGTGTCGAGTTCATCCACGCGGAGCGGACCTTTTGATGCCAGACCGCTGTACATGTACAGGCGGCCATCATCGTCGAGGAACATGTCCGGGTCCTCATAACGCTGTTCGATGACGGCGGCTTCATACCAGCGCCCGGACTTTGGATCGTCGGTCGTCCAGATGCGGCGCGTACTTTCGCTTGTGGCCAAATACATCCGGTCCCGGATCACGACGACGGTCGGAGCGAACTTGTCCACGGCGTAGCCGCTCGCTTCCACGAAAGTCCAGTGCTGGAGGTCTGGCGAATGCCAATAGCCCTTCGAATGCGATGCGAAGAGGTAGTACAGGCCTTTATATGTGATGATCGTGGGATCGGCTGCTTCCCGATAGGCTTCGCCGAGCTTGAGCTGGATTTGCGGGATCTTGACGGGCGTCTGGTAACGATAGGGTAGATCAACAGGATTTGCATAGGTCGCCATGCGCGACCTGCCTGCTGCCTCTGCCGGGACGAACGGCACCAACGCCATAACGGACAGGCTCGCCGTTACCCAGTGCAGAGCCTTACATACCGCCCCGTTTCGTACTGAACTTCCCACAAGACTACCCCACTGATGCGTCAGATACGCCGTGACATAGGCCAGGCTGGCAAATAAGTATACAGATACGTTGCATTAATCCGGCGGTGGAGTATGGCCTGCTTCTGGAAATATCTGGCGAGGCAGCGCAGTAATGCGAGCGTGCGCGGCTAAGGATGCAGGGAGAATAAGATGGCAAATTCAGAGGCGTTGAAGCTTGCCTGCGCTGCGGCACTGTATTTCACCACATCTCACGCGGCCTTGGCGTCGGACACCTTGCTTGATGGTTTCCGCGCTCCGCCGCTAGCGGCCAAGCCCAGAGTGTGGTGGCACTGGAACAGCGGGCAGATCAGTTCCGCGGGCATCGCCGCCGACCTCGACTGGATGGAGCGCATCGGCCTGGGCGGGTATCAGGCTTTCGACGTGGACTTGGGCGCCCCGCGCGTGGTGGAAACGCCGCTTCCCTACATGAGCGATGGCTGGAAGGCGATGTTCGGCGAAGCCGTGGAGCAAAGCATTCGCAAAGGCTTCGACATCGGGATCGCCGGTTCGCCCGGTTGGAGCGAGAGCGGCGGCCCTTGGGTCAAACCCGAACAGGGCATGAAGAAATATGTGTGGAGCGAGACCCAGGTCACCGGGGGACGACGCTTCACCGGCCAGCTCGTCCAACCGCCGGGTTCCGCAGGACTGTTTCAGAACAATGCCAGCGGGCTTGGCGTAAAGACGTTCTACCGCGATGCGAAACTGGTGGCGTTCCGCACGTCCAATGGCGCGAAGCTGCCGACCCCCACGGTCAGCGCCAGCGGCGGCAACTTCACCGCGCAGATGTTGGGCGACGGCGATGTCGTGAAAAGCACGGAGTTGACCCCCGGCCCCGATGGCGATGCCTGGCTGCGATTTGACTATGGTCGCGCCGTCACCGTCCGTGCGGTCACGACCGCAACCGGCGGCTACGCCCATTTCGGAGGTCGCGGCGGTGCGGGCCTTGGGTCGGGCGCACGGCTGGAAGCAAGCGATGACGGCCGCAGCTGGAATCAGGTCGGGATGATCGAAACGGCAGGCCCGCAACGGACCGCGACCGTGCCGACGACGACCGCGCGCTGGTTTCGGGTACTGGTTCCGGCAGGAGCGGGTCCCAAAGCCAAGATTGGCGGCGCGAGCATGGCGGGGCCTCCCGGCGGCAAGCTGCTGGTATCGGAGCTGGTTCTGCGCGGTGCCCCGATGGTCAACGCATGGGAAACCAAGGCCGGTTTCGCGCTGTCGTCCGACTATTACTCCCTGGCCACCCCGGGCGGGCAGGGCGCGATCCGCGGGCGGGAGGTCGTCGACCTCACATCACGCATGCGCCCCGACGGCACCTTGGACTGGACTCCGCCAAAGGGCGAATGGACCGTCCTGCGCATCGGCTACTCCCTGACCGGCCAACGCAACGCTCCGGCTCAGCCTTCCGGTTCCGGGCTGGAGGTGGACAAGCTCAGCGGCGCGGACGTGACCAGCTACATTACCCAATATCTTGACCGCTATCGTCAGGCGAGCGGCGGGCGGTTGGGCGCTGGCGGCGTCACCAACATGATCTTCGACAGCTGGGAAGCAGGGGAAGCGAACTGGACGCCCGCCATTCTGGAAAAATTCCAGCGCCTGCGCGGCTACGACGCCACGCCGTTTCTGCCGGTGCTGGCAGGCTATGTGGTGGACAGCGCCGAGGCGAGCGACCGTTTCCTGTGGGATTTCCGCCGCACGCTGCAGGACCTGCTGAAGACCGAGCATTACGACACCCTGACTGCCGAACTGCACAAGGTCGGCATGATCCGCTACGGCGAATCGCATGAAGGCCGCCCCGCCGCCATGGGTGACGGGATGGAGATGAAGGCGTCGGCGGACGTGCCGATGGCGGCATTCTGGCACAAGCGGACGCCCGGCGTCTTCCAGCCTGGCCCTTTCGCCGACATCCGCGAATCCGCCTCCGTCGCCAATATCTGGGGCCAGAACATCGTCGCCGCCGAAGCGCTGACCGCCAGCGGCTCGCCCTGGTCGATCGCGCCGCGCATGTTGAAGCCGGACGCCGACCTGATGATGGTTGCGGGCATCAACCGGTTCATCCTGCACAGTTCGGTGCATCAGCCACTGATCGGCAAGGCGCCTGGGCTGGTGCTCGGTCCCTTCGGCCACTGGTTCAACCGCAACGATACCTGGGCGGAACAGGCAGGCCCCTGGATCAGCTATCTCGGTCGCGCCTCGTACCTGTTGCAACAGGGGCATGCGGTGAACGACGTGGCGATCTTCTACGGCGAGGGCGCCTCGATCACCGGGCTTTTCGGCGAAACTCCACCTGCCGTGCCGGACGGGTTGCAATATGATTATGTGAACGCCGATGCGCTCAAGACTCGCATCTCGGTGAAGGACGGACGTCTCTTTACGCCGGACGACATGTCCTGGCGGCTTTTGTACATGAGTGGCCAAACGCGGTGGCTCACCTTGCCAACGCTTGAACGCCTGCGCGCTCTTGTCCGTGACGGCGCGATCCTCGTGGGTGACAGGCCCCAGGGCTCACCAAGCCTCAGCGACGACCCGGAGCAGGTCCGCGCCATCATAACTGAGCTTTGGCCGATGGCATCTGGCGCTCACAAGGTAGGGGCGGGTAAGGTTTACGCAACGAATAGCCTTGCCGCTCCGTTGGCAGCGGAAGGGGTAACGGCCGATTTCGAAATCGTGGGCGGACAAGCGGACGGCGCGATCCGTTTCAGGCATCGCCAGACACCTGACCGCGACATCTATTTCGTCTCGAATAGCCAGAACAAAGCGCAGTCGGTGGTGGCCGCCTTCCGGGTGACGGGCAAGACCGCAGAGATTTGGGATCCTGTAAGCGGCCAGGCACGACCTGCAAGCTATCGGTACGAAAATGGCCGCACTCTGGTCGATATCCCGCTTGCCCCCTTCGGCTCAACCTTTGTGATGTTCCGCAACGGTGGTCCGGAAAGCCAGCAGCTTCCAGTCCCAACCGTTCAGCCACTGGCTGATGTGTCTGATAAATGGTCGATCGCGTTCCCGCCCGACCGAGGCGCACCGGCAAAGCTCGAACTCGGCCGGTTGCGCGACCTGAGCAAGGACGTCGACCCTGGGGTGAAGTATTTTTCCGGCACTGCCAACTATAGCCGGACGCTCCGGGTGCCGCGGTCCTGGATGCAGGATGGCGGGCGCTTGCAACTCGATCTCGGCACGGTTGAGGTGGTCGCCGAAGTGCTGGTCAACGGCCGTTCGGCGGGCATAGTGTGGACGGCGCCATACCGCGTTGATGTTACCAACCTGCTGAAGACCGGGCGCAACAAGATTGAGGTTCGGGTCAGCAACTTGTGGGTCAATCGCGTCGTTGGTGACCGTCAACCCGGCGTGACGAAACGGATCGCCTTCACGCATGAGGACGCGGCAAGCCTAGGCATCAAGCAGCCGCGTAGCGTGTTCGACACAGTAGGGCCGGGCGGAACGCCCTTCGGCGCCACACCCTACACCGCCTCTACGCCAGTGCCGCCATCGGGGTTGATAGGCCCAGTACGGCTGGAGCGTCAGACGCCCTAGGCTCTCAGACAAGCTCGATAAGTGCTACACCTTCCGGCGGCAAGTCGAGCGTAAGCTGAGCATGCTCATCTAGCGTCATCCTCTCAGGGGCCGCCAGTTCCGCTGCCCTGCGAATGGTATCTAACTGTTCGCGGGTGGGATATTGCGGCGATCCCATGGCGCGCCAAGCTGGATAAGGAGATCCGCGCTCCTGATCCACATAGCTGACTTGGACGGCTTGGGCGGCTGCGGCGCCCTGCAGCCGAACGGTTAGCGTCTTGCGGTCGCCGATGATCCGGCGCTCCCTGCTGGCGCCTGGGATGCCCGGGGCCTGCTGGACGTCTGCGAGGTTCCAGACCAAAGCCGCGCACCCGCCGTCCCGCGTGCGCGAGGCCAGCGCAGGACCCTTCGCGGCCAATCTGCGGTCGCCAAGCCGATGTAGCAGCTTGTAAGTGTTGAATTCCGGCTTGGCCACGCTCCCCCGGGCGAGCATGCCCCAACCGTTCTGACCTTCCTTGAAGATCCAGTTGGCAACCATATTCTCTTCATACTCGCCGCTGATCTGCCACTGGCACATAGCCTGGCAGTGGGGGAGGCTCTCCTTGATGGCGTGGGCGATCATGGCCGGGCTATCGGATGACCATTCATTGATCCACAATGCCGTCCCCTTATAGCGGGTGGCATCGATCTGTTTCCGGGCCAGCGCGGCTGCGGCAGGCACGACATCATACTCCTTATGCAGACCTGCTTTCCCGAAAATCAAGGCCTGATCGTCTCCGGGATAGACATGGGTCGAAACGAAATCGACCGGCAGATTATTCTGTGCACAGAATTGGAGGAACTGCGGAATCCACTGTATTGCTGATGTTGCAGGCCCCCCCACCTTCAAAGAAGGATCGACCGCCTTCACTGCCTGAGCAGCTGCCTTATAAAGCGCGAAATATTCCTCCTGCGTTCCAGTCCAAAACCAGGATTTCAGATTTGGTTCGTTCCAGACCTCAAAATACCATTGTCGCACTTCCTCTGCGCCATAGCGCTGAACGAGATGGCGGACGAACTTCCCGACGAGTTCCGCCCATTTGTCCAACGATGATGGTGGAGTTACATTGGCGCGGTAAAAGCCAAATTCCTTCGCTCCGCTTGCCAACGAGCGGGGCATGAAACTGAGTTCGACGAACGGCTGGACGCCACGTTCTAGCAGGCCATCATATACGGCATCGACGTTCTGGAAATTACCATTTGCTCCGACTCCCATCTCGTCATTGAAGATGCCGTGAAAACGGATGCGTTGCAGACCGGCCTCATTCTTGAACCGCGCCAGGTCCTTGCGCCATGGCTCCCGAAGAGTGATGGCAGCACGATCTGAGCCCATGCAGCGCGACCAAATATGATCGAGAGGACCGGCGTCTTTTCGGATATCGATATCGATGAAATTGTCGGGCGTGCGGCCCCAGGCCGGAGAAGTCAGAGCCGCCACGCCCATCGCGCCCCCCATCGCGGAGAATTCACGGCGCGTCCACATCTTGTCATCCATAGATTTTCACCACTCGCAAGCCAAGCCCATCTTGACGGGCAATTTCCCCGAAATTGATGAGCCGACCATGGATCTTCGCTCTATTAAATGCAACGTTATTGTTTACTTTTTGAGCCATGGGGAGGACCTTGGCCGCCGCGTGCCTTTTCAAATTTGCCTTACGAACGAATGACAAGCGCCCCTCCAGGGGAGAGCATATGCTGCGCTCTGATCGTGCTTTCGTGCGGCTTTACGTGAGCGCCGCTGCTGCGGATATGCCGCGGCTTAATGTGAGGATGGAGGGCTCGCGTTGCCATAAAGCCTTTAACGCGAATAGGATCAAAGCGCCTGCATCATGGAAGCAGTTCGAACCAGTCGGAGGGACAGGATCACCATTGTTCGCGGGCGAACAATATGAGATCCACTATCTTCTTCCCATGTGTCTCGATATCTTTTGCGGAGAGCTTACGAACGAGGTCATACTGTAAAAACCAGCCATATACCGATGTGAGAATGTGCTCGGCGACTGCTTCTGGTCGCTCCACGGGGATCGCGTCCCTGTGCGCAGCGGCGCGAATATCCTCCGCCAGCAGCCGAACTGCGTTGAGATAACCCAGTTCGTGCATCAGTGGCGCGAGATCTGGAAAGCGATGGCGATTGAGAAGAATTAATGAATGAAGTCCGCGGAAGAGGGGATCGACCAACAGAGACGCCATGTCGGCAACGCGTAGGTGCAGAACCTCTCTCAGATCGGTAACGCCATGGGTGGATTTGACTCGGGAAACCGCATACCAGCGGGCCAGCGTTTCCCTTACGACCGCACGGAAAAGATCCGCCTTGGTCGCGTAGCGGGCGTAAAGCGTGGTGCGGGTTATGCCGGTCGCCGCGGCAATCTTCTCCATAGAAACGCCATCGAACCCATCGACCAGAAACATGCCTCGGGCGGTGCCAAGTATGGCTTGCTCGATCAGCGCCACCTCCGTTGACGAGGGACGCCCTCTCTTGAGGGCAAGCTTTGCAGGAGTGGCGGTTCGACGGATCATCAGTGCCTTCTGATATAGGAGCACCGCCATGGCAATGAGATGCTGAAATCGACCCGTTATCTAAATTTGGCGAGATCCTTATCAATTGCAGCCAGCTGCCTGTCGCTGATCTTGCCCTGGGAGAAGCGCTGGATTCCTTTCAGCGTCAGGCCGCGTGCGAGGAAGATCCTGCTGTCGGTCGATGTGTTGGGGATATGCCTGTCCACGATTGCGCGTGTGCGAGGATCATCCAGCAGCGTGCCGATGGGCGTACTCGAGCTACTGTAGCGCGGTGCGGCAGCTGGCGCGTTCTTGCGCGCTGGGATTGCCGCCAAAGAGGTTGCAGAGAGAGCGGTGAGGGCCGCGAAAAGAAGAAGATTTTTCTTCATGGGGTCTTTCAGTCGAGATGGGCGGGCGTGTTTGCAGCCGTTGTCTGAGCGGATGGTCCCGGCCAGATTTGAGCGAAAAATGGATTCGACGCGGCAACTAGCGGATAACTGCCGATATCGGTCTGGCAGGTGGGACACCAATGGCCGCCCGCCAGATAGAGGTTGGGCGACATGGTGAAGCGGTGGCCAAGACTGCATTCCCAATCTACGGGAGAGAATGGGTCATCAACCTTGCTTGCATGGCATTTGGCCCCGCGGAAGTCAGCGGCGCCGCGAAGATCCTCGGCTGCCCATTCGTTCTTCGGCTTGGAATCGTCATAGCCATGATCGAGCGCGATCGGGTCTCGCGAAGGTTGCGCCAATGGGAAGTCATCCCAGTCATCGGGAATTTGTTCCCATGCCTCACGCGATCCGAAATAGGCGTTGATATGTTCCCTGTCATTGGTGCGGATCCAGCTGGCAGGCCCCCCAGAGCCCTCCGCAACCGCACGAATCTGCTTGCGGGCAAGGCCTGGGAACAAGCGCATTATGGTGCGGACCATCCAGGGAATGCGACGGGGTAGTTCGGTGAAAAAGTCGTCGATCGAAAAACGCCGATAGGGCACGAGCTCTTCCAAGCGATCGGAATCTAGATACCACTGTCCATGGAAGTTTCGCGTTGCCAGCCATTTTGGATTGAGAATGCGCCGGAAATCCTTGACGCCCATCGCGGCCATCATCTTGACCATCAACTGATGGTTGACGAGCCGCGCGGCTTCTCCGCCGCCAATATTATAGAAGTGACGCCAGAAAGTCTCTGGAACGTCATCGCCGCACAACGCTGCCATCAAGCGCGCCGAGTCCTCCACGGTTGACCACTCCATGACTCCGTTAGGAGGGTTATGGAACATGATCGGCCCCTGGGTCTTCCACATGTCGTAATGGGCCATACCGGTCTGGCGGATCGATACCCAATATTTAAGGCCGGACTCGGCTACGATGGCCTCTGCACGGGCCTTGGTGCCAGCATAATGCCCGTTATAGCCGATGCAGATCGGATCGCCGGTACGTCCCCAGTGGATCGGAGGATTGCGGCTGCCGGTCTGCGCCACGGTGCCGATGTAGACAAGGCGGATCTGATCAGCATTGGGCTGGCTTCGGATAGCGTTCACGACATTTTGCGTACCGCCGACATTCACCTTCTCAACGACAGCGGGCGGGAGTTCGTCTGCGAGAGGGGACACGAGAGCGCCCATGTGCAGGACCATGTCCACGCCAGCGACTGCCCGGTCCACGGAGGCGGCGTCGGTGAGGTCGCCCCATGCAAAATCCACGCTATGCTGCTTTTGCAGGCGGCGAATAACGGGATGAGATTTCTCTTCTGGACGCACGAGTATGCGGACGGTCAATGCGGGCATCTGCGAAAGTGCATGGACAACGGCTCTGCCCATATTGCCTGTCGCGCCCGTCACCAGGACCAGCTTTCCAGTTGCTGCCATTTTAGTTCCTTTCGCCGTTCTACGATATGCGACTTAGCCCCGGGATTTGTGAATGCCAATTGAAATATACATTAATGTCCATTTATAGGGGAGGGAGATTCAGGAGATCAATTATGACTCGTCCGCACGGTGAACCTCGCCCTGGCGACCCCCATTGGAACAGCGACGTCGAAGCGCCGCTTGTCATCGAGGATGCTGACGCCTTCGAATGGGACGGCGCAGAAGATGTGATCATCGTGGGCTATGGCGGCGCGGGCGTCGCGGCAGCGATCCAGGCGCATGAAGAGGGCATGTCGGTCCTGGCCATCGATCGTGCGGATGGAGGAGGCGCGACGCGCATCAACGGAGGCATATTCTACGGAGGCGGCGGCACGCCGGCTCAGTTGGATGCAGGTGTCGAGGACAGCGTTGAAGACATGTTCAGCTATCTTCGTTTGGAGACCCAAGGCGTTGTCAGCGACCAAACGCTCCGGATCTTCTGCGAAGAGAGCGCAGATACGGCGCGTTGGCTGGCCGGACATGGCGTCCGTTTCGCGGGGCGCGTCTATGAGAAAAAGACAAGCTATCCGCACACCGACTATTCCCTCTATCATTCCGACAACAGCCTTGCGCCCAACTACAAGGCCGTGGCGAAACCTGCTCCGAGAGGGCATCGCGCCCTGGTCGACAAGCTGGATGCACCGATGGGATACGGGAAAGGTCTTTATGATCCGCTGCGGAAGTCAGCGGAGCGTTTGGGGATCAAGTCCTTGCCCTCCACCAAGGTGAGGCAGCTCGTGATGGATCACGATGGTCGCGTGGTCGGCGTGGTTGCCATCCAGATGCAGCCCGGCACCGCCGAGGGGAAGCGCTATGACGCCTTGATGCGTCGCGCGACGGCTATGGTACTTCGCCTGCCGCCCTCGATGCCGGGCGCGCCCATCATCGCGCACCTGGCGTCACGGCTGTTTAAAAAAGCGGGGGCTTTGGAGCGTAAGGCGGGTGTTAAGCGCGTGATTCGCGCGCGTCGCGGCGTATGTCTTGCGGCGGGGGGCTTCATTTTCAATCGAAAGATGGTCGAGCATTATGCGCCCAAGTATCTCAAGGGCATGCCGCTTGGCACTCCCGGCGATGATGGAAGCGGTATTCGGCTCGGGCAGAGCGCGGGCGGTGACGTATCGCGCCTTCAGCATGTCAGCGCTTGGCGTTTCATCAACCCGCCCATCGCCTGGGCGCAGGGCATGGTCGTAAACCGGCAGGGCCAGCGATATGTCAACGAGATGCTCTATGGCGCGTCTATCGGTATGCCGATGGTGGAAGATCATGAGGGTGTGTGCTGGATCATCCTGGACGATGATGGCTATCGAACGGCCAAGCTCCAGTCGAAGAGCAAGGCCATCCTGGGCTTTCAGCGTTACCCCGCACTAGCCGCCATGCTCCTGGGGTCGAAAAAGGCAGGCTCGATCAAGAGCCTGGCCGGAAAGTGCGGGATCACGCCGGAAGGTCTTGAAGCAGCGGTCGCCGACTATAATCGGCTCGCCGAAACAGGGGTGGTCGACCCACTGGGGAAAGCCTCCGAGGATATCGTGCCGATCGTCAAAGCGCCTTTTTACGCCATCAACATGTCCATCGACGCCAAATTGGGTTTCCTCCCCGTTCTGACGCTGGGAGGCCTCAAGGTGCAGGAGCATAGTGGCGCAGTCTTGAACGAAGAGGGTGAGCCGATCCGCGGACTTTATGCGGCCGGCCGGAATGCTGTCGGCATCTGCTCCAATATTTATGTCAGCGGCTTGTCGGTTGCGGATTGCGTCTTCTCCGGACGCCGTGCCGCGCGGTCGCTGGCGAGGTCGGACTAAAGCCGTTGGGTTTGATAGCACGCCGGAGCAAGGCGCTAATGCTACCAGAGCGTTTACTTAATTGCCGGATTGCTTATGTTGAGCATCGGTCGAATCGAGATGACCACTATTTGGATCATGTTTGCCGTGCGGATTGAGGGACTCTCGCCGCATCGGTGCTGCGCTCTGGGCCGAACTGCACGGCGGCCCAGAGCGCATTGCCTTGCGATCGCATTTGCCCGCATCAGCAAGTTGGCTGTGTTGTAAAATATGCAGTTAAGCACATTTATACAGCGCGGCCATCTATACGCACTTGCTCCGATGACCGATAAAAGGCGTCGCCATGACGGTTGGCGGTAGCGGCCTGGCGATCCAGAGGTCGCCAGGCCTTGGGCAACCCGCTATCCCTGCATCGCCTCCAACTCTATCCCCTTGGTTTCCTGAACCGTCATAAAGACGAACAGCAGGGATAGCAGGGCAAAGGTGGTATATGCGCCATAGGTGACGGGCAGCCCGATATTCTTCGCCAGCCAAGGGAAGCTTGAACTGACAAGAAAGTTCGCGAGCCACTGCGCAGCGCCTGCCACGGCGAGGGCCGACCCGCGCATCTGGTTGGGAAACATTTCGCCAAGCATGACCCACATGACCGGACCCCAACTGAGGTTGAAGAATATCACGTAGATGTTGGCAGCGAGCAGCGCGACGAGGCCGAGCCCTGCCGGCAAGCGAAGGGCGCCGTCGACCATGGCCGCATTGCCAAAGCACCAGGCCAGCGTTGCGAGCGTGGCTGTCATGCCTGCCGAGCCGATCAGCAAAAGCGGCCGCCGCCCGATCCGGTCGATGAGCAGGATCGATACGAGGCATGCGAGGATCGACACGGCCCCAGACGCGATATTGATCTTCAGTGCGTCGCTTTCTGTGAAACCCACGGCCTGCCAGAGTACCGCGCCGTAATAGAAGACGACATTGATCCCGACGAGTTGCTGGAACACGGCCAGGCCAATGCCGACCCAGACGATCTTGCGCCAACCGCCGCCCGGCTTGCGAATATCGGCCAGGCTGGGCTGGTGATCGTGAGAAAGCGATGCGCTAATTTCGTTCATTTTCTCGGCTGCGGCTTGTGGGCCGAGCAGGCGATCCAGAACCAGCCTGGCCTGTTGCAGTCGCCCCTTGGCGATTAGGAAGCGGGGGCTTTCCGGGATGCCGAATAGCGCCACCAGGAATAATAGGGCCGGTGCGGCTTGAACCCAGAACATCCATCTCCAGGCAGGCTGCCCGGCCCAAGCCGTTCCAAGCGAGGATCCCGCGATGCCTGCGAGATAATAGTTTGCGAAAAAGGCTCCGGTCAGACCCGAGATGATCATCACCTGCTGCATGCTGGACAGCCTTCCGCGTATATGCGCGGGCGTAACTTCGCTGATGTAGGCGGGGGAAAGGACGCTTGCCGCGCCCACCGCCATTCCAGCGAAGAAGCGGGCGATGGCGAGGACTGTTGCGCTGAATGCTCCGCCGGAGGCGACGGCGCTGATGATGAAGAGGATCGCCGCGACGATCATGACGGTACGACGGCCCCAGATATCCGCGAAGCGGCCCGCGAGGAAGGCGCCCAATGCACAGCCTGGCAACAAAGCGCTGACCGTCAGGCCAAGCTGAGCCTCGTCAAGTCCGAAGGTGTGGCGAAGCCCCTCCTGCGTGCCGTTGATTGCCCCGGAGTCATATCCGAACATGAAGCCGCCGATCGTGGCAACCGCGACTATACGGCCGATCAAAGCCAGATTGACCCGCTCCTGTGCAACCCGATGCATAGCTGAACCTCTCCTATTGTGAGCGCTACCATGGCGAAGTTGTGGACGTGGTCAAGTCTTTAGCTGAGGCGCTGCATCAGATCCGCGGACGACCAGTTCGTAATCAAGTTTTACATGTTGAGGCTGAGCGCGCGCCAAGGGGCGCTTGGATCGCACGGCCTGGGCAAGAATTTCGATCGCAACGCTGGCCATAGCCGAAATCGGTTGGCGTATCGTGGTGAGTTCGGGCCATATTGTCGTGGCGATGGCGGTATCGTCGAACCCGCAAACGGTGAGATCGCTCGGCACATCCAGTCCTCGCTGGTGCGCGGCGCTCACCACGCCCGCCGCCATGTCGTCATTGGCTGCGAAGATGGCGCTGGGCGGCGATGTGATGTCGAGTAGCGTGGCTGCTCCGGAAAGCCCGCCTCGGTAGGTGAAATTTCCCTGCGCGACCAACTTCTTGTCCGGCTTGATCCCCGCCAAATGCAAAGCGCGTTCATAGCCTTGTCGCCGAAGATGACTGGCGGTTTGGTTGGGGTCGCCTGTGACGAACCCGATACGGCGATGTCCGCGCGCCAGGATATGCTGAGTCATTGTGAACGCCGCTTCCTCATCATCTATGAGTACGGCGTGAGAGGAAGGCGATGGCTGTCCGGATGCAACCTGAGCGGCCGCGAGACCGCATTTTTGCAGAGCGCTGAGCAGTTCCGCGTCGTCGCAGAGCGGCGGCGGCAATAACACCGCATCGACCCTGTGTGCGACAAGTCTGGCAGCGAGCATGACGGGCTTTTCCAGCGGGTCAATTTTATCGACGATCAGTTCGACGTCATTCTCTCGGGCAGAGCCGAGGCTTCCGAGAAGAAATTCGCTTAGGTAGGCGGCGCTGGGATTGCCGTATAGCAAGACGATGCGGCATTGCCGTGCCCCCGCCAAAGCGCGTGCTGCAGCGTTCGGGACATAACCCAAGGCGGCAACGGCCACTTCGACCTTTTTGCGAGTCGCGTCTTTCACCCGCTGATCATGGTTGATAACGCGGGACACGGTCATTGGGGACACGCCCGCCGCGTGCGCGACATCGGCAACTGTGGGTCCCTCGGTTCTGCGGCGCGAACCTCTTTTGGCGACCATCTTCTGCATTTCCCCTTTTGCATCGCCTATTCCGAAGGGAGAGGTTGAGCAAGCCTCTTGCATGATGATGAATGTTAGCGCTACCTACGCAGGTTAGGAGAGGGTGTAGCGAGATGTTTCTCGGCATAGATATTGGCACATCGGGCGTTAAAGCCGTGATAGCCGCGCAGGATGGCAAAGTGCTGGCGACTGGGAACGCGCCGTTAAATGTATCACGGCCTTTCCCTTTATGGTCTGAGCAAGATCCCCAGGACTGGTGGCAGGCAACCGAAGCCGCCATTCTTGCGCTGCCTGATGACTTACGCGCAGGGGTGCAGGGCATCGGACTCGCCGGGCAAATGCATGGCGCGACGCTGCTGGGGGTGGACCATAAGCCGCTTCGCCCCGCCATCCTGTGGAATGATGGACGCAGCTTCCAATTATGCCGAAAGCTGGAGGAGGAGATTCCGGAATCGCGCGCGATTACGGGGAATCTTGCCATGCCAGGCTTCACCGCGCCAAAGTTGATGTGGGTGAGGGAGCATGAGCCTGAAGTTTTCGATCGGGTCCACAAGGTGCTGCTGCCCAAGGATTATGTCCGCCTTTGCATGAGCGGCGAGATGGCGTCCGATCTGTCGGATAGCGCCGGGACATTGTGGCTTGATGTGGGGGCACGCGACTGGAGCGACGTTATGCTGGCCGCCACCGGGCTTTCGCGGCAGCATATGCCTGTCCTTTTCGAGGGCAATGGGATCACGGGCGTGTTGCGTTCCGAAGTGGCCGCGCGGTGGGGCATGGCTGCCGTGCCCGTGGCGGCTGGGGGTGGTGACAACGCAGCGGGCGCCGCTGGCATTGGAGTGGTCAACGAAGGGGACGCACTGTTGTCGCTTGGCACTTCAGGCGTGATTTTCGTCGCTACAAGCGCGTTTCGGCCGAACCCCGATGGAGCGGTACATGCCTTCTGCCACTGCCTGCCAGCGATGTGGCACCAGATGAGCGTACATTTGTCCGCCGCGTCCTGCATCGACTGGGGCGTGAAGGCGGTAGGGGCGGACGGCCCCGCGGATTTCTTTGCGTTGGCGCAAGAGGCTGGCAGCGGAGTGGGGCCTGAACTGTTTTTACCGTATCTTTCGGGCGAGCGTACGCCACACAATGACTCGCATATTCGCGGCGCTGTGCTGGGTATCGACAATGAAACGGATCGAAAGCGCATCGCAGCGGCCGTTCTGGAAGGCGTGGCCTTTGCGCACGCAGACGGTATTGCCGTACTGCGCCAGGCGGGTACGACGATCGAGGAGCTTGCGGTCATCGGCGGCGGCGCGCGATCGCGCTATTGGGGTTCGATCATCTCAGCCGCATTGAACGTGCGCCTTGCCTATTTGGAAGGTGGAGAAGTGGGGCCTGCGCTGGGGGCGGCTAAGCTTGCCCTCATGGCCGTGACCGGAGCAAGCGCCGCTGAAGCTTGTACCCGCCCATCAATTTCGGACGTCATAGAACCCGATGCGGCGCTCGCCGACCGTCTCGCGCCGCGGCTTGCCCGTTTCAGAGCGGCCTATTCGGCCCTCAAGTCTTTGTAAGGAGAAATTCGTGTCCGCCAGTTATTTCGCTGAATTCCCGACCATCGGCTATGAAGGGCCGGAAAGCGCCAATGACCTTGCCTACCGCTGGTACGACAAGGATCGCGTCATATTGGGCAAGCGCATGGAAGACCATCTGCGCTTCGCCGTGTGCTTCTGGCACAGCTTCTGCTGGCCGGGGAGCGATGTTTTCGGCGGCGGCACCTTCCGGCGCCCCTGGCATGCAGGTGCCAACGACGCGTCGGCGGCGCGATCGAAGCGAGAGGCAGCGCTCTCTTTCATCGAAAAGCTCGACGTGCCTTTCTACTGCTTCCACGATGTCGATGTGATGGCCGATGCCGACACGATCGGCGATTTTCGCAAAAGTTTTGCCGAGGCGGTTGATCATCTGGAGCAACTGCAGGCCCAGCATGGCCGCAAGCTGTTGTGGGGCACGGCTAACCTGTTCAGCCATCCCCGCTATATGGCGGGCGCGGCAACCAATCCGGATCCCGAAGTATACGCCTGGGCCGCGAGCCAGGTTCGAGACGCGTTGGAAGCCACCCATCGTTTGGGCGGAGCCAACTATGTATTGTGGGGCGGTCGCGAAGGTTATGATACGATCCTCAATACGGAAATCGGCATTGAGCAGGAAAATTTCGGCCGTTTCTTGAGCCTGGTCGTCGATCATAAACATCGCATTGGCTTCAAAGGAACGATCCTGATTGAGCCCAAGCCGCACGAGCCGACCAAGCATCAATATGATTTCGATACACAGACCGTTTACGGCTTCTTGAAGCGCTTCGGCCTGGAAGGCGAAGTTCGCGTGAACATTGAGGCGAACCACGCCACTTTATCAGGCCACACATTTGAGCATGAAATCGCCATGGCACGGGCGCTTGGCCTCTTTGGGTCGATCGATGCAAACCGCGGCGATCACCAAAATGGATGGGACACGGACCAATTTCCCAATTCGGTCGAGGAGCTGACCCTGGCCATGCTGGAGATTATCCGCGCGGGAGGCTTCAATGACGGGGGCTTCAATTTCGACGCAAAGGTGCGGAGGCAGAGCGTAGACGCGGTCGATCTTTTCCACGGCCACATTGGCGGGATCGACACGGTCGCGCATGCGCTCATCAAGGCGGCGGCGATCATCGAGGACGGGCGCGTCGATGCGTTCCGTGCGGAACGCTATTCTGGCTGGAAGGAAGATTTGGGGCAGGCCGTTCATTCCAATAATGCGACGCTCGCTTCGATCGCCGATATTGCGGTTTCCCGCGATCTGGCGCCGCAGTTGCGATCGGGCCGCCAGGAGTGGCTGGAAAATATGGTGAACCGCTTCTGATGGAAATCCGAGCAGGCGATTACCGCCTTTTGTTGGAGCCGGAACGTGGCGGCTCGATCTTGGCGTTCGAGTGGCGGGGTGAAGCGTTGCTTCGCCCCGCCTGCGGTCCTGCAATATTGGACGTTGCCTGTTTTCCATTAGTGCCCTTTTCAAACCGGATCGCCTTTGGCCGCTTCCAGGCCAATGGGCGCGAAGTGCAGCTGAGACCGAACTTCCCCGGTTCAGACCATCCGCATACACTGCATGGATTTGGATGGCTGGCGTCTTGGACTGTTGAACACTCTGATGTGAACAGCGTGACGCTTGGCCATCATTATTTGGAAGGGGAATGGCCCTGGCCATATTATGCCGAGCAGCAGTTTGAACTAACGGAGGAAGGGCTAACGATCGGGCTGCAAATAATAAATCATGGTCAAAGCCTGATGCCCGCAGGACTGGGACTTCATCCTTATTTCCCTCGGGATTGCAACACGGTTTATTATGGGCTGCATCATGGCGAGTGGCGAAATGATGGAGACTGTCTCCCGCAAGACTTGGACCTTAAAGACCGGGGAATTGATTGGTGGGGCGGCCGCAGCGTGGAAGAGCGCCGAGTGGATACTGTTTACACGAACCGGCAGGGGGCCTTATCAATTTCATGGCCTTCCCGTAATTTGTCGCTCGTAATCCAACCAGGAGATGCGCTGCCTCATACGGTAGTCTACACGCCGGAGGGACAGAATTTTATCTGCGTCGAGCCAGTTAGCCACGCGACTAACGCTCTCAACTCTTCACCTGATGACGTCAAATGGCTAAAGCCGGGGGAAAGCTTTGCGGCAGTGACGTCGTTTCGCGCCACTAGGAACGGAAGCAAGCCCTATTCTTAGGTTTCGGCGCTAGGCAAACTGCATGGGTGAGCGGAAATGGTTAAGGGCTCGTCGAGCCACTGCTTTTGTTGGCAAATAGCAACACCCAGAAAAAAATGTCCGGCCCAGTTTACTTTTGCACTTGGTTGCGTCAGGATTCTTCCGTCACACAAAAAAAGGGGAATCAACGAGAGGCTAACGTTACGCTTCGATTATAAAGATAGCGCTACCAAAGCCTGTCCTAAGAGGCGTAGGTGTCAAGTGCAAAGCGCGCTTAGGCACGTCAAGCGACAGCGGTTTCTCAGGTCATGTGCGGCGACACAGCAGTATTGGTTAAGTTTGCGCTTTTTGGGTGAAGCTGAAAAGCGGTGCTTTCGGCAAAGTCCAGCCAGACGTGAAAAGTTAAGTTTGAACAATCTATGGGGAGAGGATGATGCAAAGGAATTTGCGTACACACACATTGTCGCTATTGCTCGCAACCAGCGCAGCTTGCGGCCTGTCGGCGCCCGTCTGGGCTCAGGAAGCGAATGGCAACGTCTCGACAGGGGCTAATCAATCCAGCGCCGAAATCGTCGTGACCGCGACACGCCGGGCCGAGTCGTTGCAGAATGTTCCGATGAGCATCAACGTCGCGACAGGCGAGCAGATCGAACGCCTTAAAATTTTCGATGTCAAGGATGTGCAGCAGCTTGCTCCGGGCCTTGAGCTGCGCAACGACAATGGTCGTGCGAACTCCGCAACGCTGCGTGGCGTAAACTTCGACCCTGACCAGGGGACCGGACCGGCAGTTGATCTTTACTTCAATGAAGTTCCAATCGATGCGCAAACGGCTTTCACTGCTATTTACGACATCGATCAGATCGAAGTCTTGCGCGGACCGCAGGGCGGCCTGCGCGGCCGTACGGCTCCATCGGGCGCCATTACCATTCGGACCCGCCGTGCAAACCTCAATAAGATCGAGGGCTATGTGCAGGGCAGCGCGACCGAAGATGCCGGCTACAACGTGCAGGGCGGCGTATCGCTGCCGGTAATCGAGGACAAGCTTGCCATACGCGCCTCGATGCTGGTCGATGGCAACCGTTTGAACCAGGTGCGCAATATCGTTCGTGGCGACCGTTCGCAAAGTCGAACCGAAAGCGCCCGGCTGTCGGTTGCGTTTCAGCCGACGGACGGCTTCGACATCAACGTGATGTATCAGTATCTGAATGCTGATAATATTCTGTACCCGCAGGTCTTTGGTCCGGGCAATCCTGTAATTGGCAATCCGCCGGTCGGATTGGATGATCGCTATACCTTGGCAGAAGGGCGCAGCCGCTTCATTAATAATAGCCATCTGCTCACCCTGGATGCGAAATATGATCTGGGTCCCGTCACCCTGTCATTCGTCGGCGGACATCAGGAGACCAAACTCACCCAATATGGGGAGTTTGACGCGGGGAATGCGATCCACAACTATGCGCCAACCCAGATCACGCGTACGCCCTATAATGTCGACTCTGGTGAACTGCGGTTGATGTCCAACAATGATGGCTTCTTCAACTGGACGATCGGCGGTACTTACAGCAAGAATACCGGCAATGTGACAGTCGATAAACCGTTGGATTACATTCCCAGCGTACCCGGTGTCCCCGTTCCTGTGGCTCCCATTTTTCCTGTCCCCGGCGTGATCAACATACCTGTTAGTGGTGAAAGCTACTCTGTGGCCGGCAGCGTTCGGCTCCAGCCTACTGACAAGCTGACCTTTGAAGCGGCGGGCCGTTATTCCGTTATCAGCGGAAAACAGTTCGCAACCATCTCCATTCCGGGCGCTGGAACATTCCCGATCGTAGATTTCGAGAAGAAATCGCATCCATTCACTGGATCCGCCACGCTGACTTACAAAGCTACCCCGGATCTCACCGTTTACGGAGCATATGGGCGTTCATTCCGTGCCCCGACGGCAGGCGTCGGCGTACCGCAGAATGTCAGTCAGGATCTGGCAATCAGCAAAGCGGAGCATGCCGATACTTTTGAAGTGGGCTTCAAGTCAGCCTTTTTTGATCGTCGCTTGTCGCTCGACGTTGCAGCCTTCTACCAGAAGTTCGATAACTTCATCTCCCGCTTCACTGGGATTGCGACCGATCAGGGCACCAATATCGACGTTACGGGTGATGGGGTTCCGGATGGCGTATATTTCGGCCCGCCGGACGGCACCGTGGATACGAACGCCGATTATAATTATAATGGCAAAGCCACAGTTAAGGGCATTGAGGCGACCCTCGCAGGTCGGCCGACAGACAATTGGGACGTGTCAGTCAGCATGTCGTACGTGAAGGCGCGTTATAAAAATGCGCTCCTGCCGTGCAACACGGTGGATCCGGTGACCAATCAGTCCATCGTTGTTCCCAATTCGGCATTCGGCGGAGTCAACAACGTTAGCTATTGTCAGCGCAACTCGCGTCTTGCGGACGTGCCTGATTTCAGCCTCACTGCGAACAGCGAATACCGCTTCGGAACTGGGCCGATCCAGCCGTTCATTCGTGGCCTGATCACCTATCGCCCGAGCGTTTATTCTCAGAATCAGCAATACCGTTATCCTCATCGCGAACTCATCAACCTGTTCGTCGGTTTGCGAGGTGGAGATACGAACAAGTGGGAAGTATCGGCTTTTGTCCGCAACCTGCTGAATCAGAACAAGGTCACTAACATCAGCATCAACAATGCGACTATCACCGGGAACAACGTTCTGGGCGGTCCTGGTGTGATCTTCGATTCAGGATATCGCTCTGTGAACCTCACCAATCCACGGGAGTTCGGTATCTCCGGGTCGTTCCGTTTCTAAACTCTCCACTCCCGCCAGCGTTATGCGCTGGCGGGCCTTTTCGTGCTCCGACGCTGGAAAAATCGTTGGCGCAAGGATATAATGGTACGGCCCTGTTTACTTTTCCCCTCTTCCTGTTGTAAGATTTTCATATGACGATCCGCCCACTACGTTGCGGGACGCCTATGACTTTTTGAACGGAGGATTCCTTGGCTGACCGGCTCGCCCTTACGCGGCGCATGTTCATCGCTTCAACCGCTCTGGCGATGCCAGTTACGGCCATGGCCGACGTTGCGGGCAAGCCCCGATATCGCGACGCGAAAGCTCCCATCGAAGAGCGCGTACGCGATTTGTTGAGCCGGATGACTTTGGAAGAAAAAGCCGCGCAGATGCGGTCGATCGCCTACACAAAATCGCTGTTTCTAGAGGGTGACCTATTTTCGCCGGAGAAGGCCAAGCAGGTTTTCGTGAACGGCATCGGTCAGATCGGTAACCCGAGTGATACCAACGGAACGGCGCGTGTAGCCAAGGACAATTACCGTTCACCTGGAGAGACGATCGACCTCGTCAACGCCATTCAACGACATCTGGTCGAAAATACGCGTCTGGGCATTCCCGCACTGTTCCATGAGGAGACGGCTCATGGTCTTAAGGCGAGGGACGCGACGATCTTCCCAATTCCGCTGGGCCTGGGCAGTACGTGGGACCCAGCTTTGGTTGAGCAGGCTTACGAACTTGCGGGGCGCGAGGCTCGGATGCGGGGCGCAACGGTTGCGCTTAGTCCCGTCCTCGACCTGGCCCGTGATCCACGATTTGGCCGGGTGGAGGAGTTTTTCAGCGAAGATCCCTATCTGGTGAGTCAAATGGGTATCGCGTCCGTGCGTGGCCAGCAGGGCACACGCCCCTTGGCGGCGGACAAGGTATTCGTGACGCTCAAGCATTTCATACACGGGGCGCCCGAGGGTGGGCTTAATACCGCGCCCGCCGACATGAGCGAGCGGACGCTGCGCGAAAATTTCCTCGTGCCCTTTGCCCAGGTGATCAAGAAAACCGACCCGGCCGTCATCATGCCGTCCTATAACGAGCTTGAGGGCGTTCCCTCACATGCCAGTTATGAACTGCTCCAGCGCACGGGCCGAGAGCGACTGGGTTTTCGCGGCGCCTATTTCAGCGACTATGGCGGCATCACCAATCTCGTCACCCAACATTATATGGCAGCGAATGATGATGAGGCTGCGGTGATGGCGGTACATGCGGGCGTCGATGCTGAATTGCCTGAGGGCCAAGCCTACGCCCGTTTACCCGAACTAGTGCGTTCCGGGCGCATCCCCGAAGCGAGTCTGGATGTAGCTGTTTCCCGCATTCTGGCGCTGAAATTTGAAGCTGGTCTGTTTGAAAATCCCTATGTCAGCAAACCGCGCGCGCTGCGCCAGGTCAATGCGCCGACGAGTAAGGCGCTTGCCCGCAAAGTCGCGCAGAAATCGATAGTGCTCCTCAAGAATGACGGCATATTGCCGATCAATACCGCCAGGCCGCAAAGGATTGCGGTGATCGGACCCAATGCGGTCGAGCCGTTGTTTGGTGGATATTCCTCGGTGAACGCTCAAGCCGTGGGGATTTTGGAAGGTGTGAAAGCGGCTGCTGGTCCGGCGGTATCCGTCGAACATGCTGAAGGTGTTCAGATCATCAAGCCTGACCCAACGGGCCAGCATTTGCCGGCTCGGGCTGCCCGGTATCCCGATCCTGCTGAGAACGCCGCGCGCATCATTCAGGCAGTGGAGGTTGCAAAGCGGGCGGATGTGATACTGCTCGTCGTTGGCGACGTTCCGGAAATCACGCGAGAAGCGATCCATGGAGGTGCGCCGGGCGATCGCAACACCCTCAACCTCTTCGGCGATCAGGATGCGCTGGTCGAAGCCATGATCGCGACGGGGAAACCCATAATCGCCTTGTTGATCAATGGACGCCCTCTTTCGGTCAATCGCTTGGCTGAGAAGGCCAATGCTTTGATCGAGGGCTGGTACCTTGGACAGGAAGGCGGGAATGCGTTCGCCGATGTGCTGTTTGGGAAGATCAACCCGGGTGGGAAGCTGCCGGTCACTTTCCCGCGCTCGGTCGGTGACCTGCCGATGTTCTACAATCAGCACCCATCGGCCAAGACCGGCAAGCGCTATGTTGAGACCAAAATAACGCCGCTCTTCCCTTTCGGCTATGGCCTCAGCTACACGACATTCGACATTTCCGCGCCTCGCCTCGCGAAATCCACGATCGCAATCGGGGAAACGGCCATAGTGGAAGTGGATGTCACCAACAGCGGTCCCAGAACAGGCGACGAGGTAGTCCAGCTCTATGTTCGTGACGATGTAAGTTCCGTGCCGCGCCCGGTTTTGGAACTGCGGGGGTTTGAACGTGTGACATTGAAGCCCGGCGAGAAACGCACGGTAAAGTTCAGTCTTGATCCCGATAGCCTGGCCTTCTGGAACATCGATATGGCTTATGTCGTCGAACCGGGGACTTTCACCATCCACGCGGGGTCCAGTTCAGCCAGCCTGAAATCGGTAAAGCTCACGGTCGTTTGATCGGCGAAATTGGAGAGGGCGCCGTAACGCGGCTGCCTGAGGAGTAAAAGTGATGTGGGACCGCCGAGAAATCATTGGGGCCGGTGCGGCAGCTTTGGCAGCTTCTGCTGTGGCCAGGCCAGCATTTGGGCAAATCGCTGCCGAGCATGTCGAGATCGATCTACGCCGTGATGCGGGTGCGCTTGATCATATCTGGTCCCGTTGCGCCGGATCGGATCGTGCCTCCGCAACGCTGCGCGAGAGCTGGCGCCACGATCTCGAGCGCTTCCATAATGAAACGGGGCTTGAGCGCGTACGTTTCCACGGCATCTTCAACGATGATCTGGGTGTCTGGCCTGGCGGCATGAACGGCAAGGACCCGAACTTCCAGAATGTCGATGATGTCTATGACGGCGTGTTGGCAAGAGGTGTCCAGCCCTTTGTCGAATTGAGCTTCATGCCCAAGAAGCTCGCCAGCGCGAATAAGAAGCTCAATTTCACCTATGATGCCAACATCAGTCCACCGGCCTCTCCAGAGGCGTGGGGCGCCTTCATTCAGGTTTTCGTGCGTCACTTGCTGGATCGTTACGGGGCCTCTGCGGTGCGCCAATGGTATTTCGAGGTCTGGAACGAGCCCAATCTCAACTGGTTCTTCAGCGGCACGCAGGCTGACTATTTCGCCATGTACAAAGCCGCAGCACGGGCAATCAAGGAAGTTGATCCCAAGCTGCGCGTCGGCGGGCCATCTTCTGCGGCGGCGCAGTGGATTCCCGAGTTCCTGGGCTTCTGTGCGCAGGAAAATCTGCCTGTCGATTTCGTGTCAACGCACATCTATGCCGGGGACGATCAGAAGGAGCTGTTCGGCGAGGCCAATCGCTATCCTCACAAGGACGTGATTCCGGCGGCCATGGCCAAGGTCAGAAGCCAGATCGACGCGACGCGATACAAGGGCGCCGAACTATGGCTGTCAGAATGGTCGTCAGACAGCCCGGCGATGATTGCGCATATCATCAGCAATTGCCTGCCTTACTGCCATGCCATGGCGCAATGGTGCATCAGCAATGTGTTTGAGGAAATCAACTTCCCCAACTTCATCCTTAAGGAAGGTGATGGTGGATGGGGCATGCTGGCCCAACGCGGCATCGCGCGGCCGGCTTTCAATAGCTACAAATTGTTGCACCGGCTCGGCCAGCGCCGACTATCAGCGACGGGGCCGACTCTGGCGAGCAAGACGCGAAACGGGGCAGCGGCTTTGGTGTGGAACCTGGCCGAGGTGAAGCAGCCTGCGGGCATCCCAGGCATGAGCAACCAGCGGATCGTCACGGGAGAGCGTAAAAAAATCGAGGTCAAACTCAAGGGAGCCGCTCCGGGCAAGAGCGTGCAAGTCAGCTATGTCGATCAGGAGCGGGGTTCGCCTCTTCCCAAATGGCGCGAGCTGGGTTCGCCGCAATATCCCAAAAAGGACCAGATCGAGCAGATTCGCCGATCGGCCGAACTCGCTCCGCCGGAAACGCGGCGCCTGGACGGGCAGGGCGTCCTGACGCTGGATCTGCCGCCTGAAGGTTTGGCCCTGATCGAATTGACGGCCTGATCTGCTTTGTTGAATGCAGGCCGTCCATCGACCTTGGACGGCTTGCTGCTCAAGCGATATGTTCATAAGTGGATACGCCTAACGAAAACGGGACATGCGGGTGAAGGAAGCGAAGAAATGCGGTTCAGGGAGAGGCGCAGAATCTAATTCCGGAAGCGCGCCCGTTAGACGCATGGGACGCCCACCGAATAAAAAGGCGGGCGAGATCGAAGAGGCTATTTTATCGGCAGCGAAGGAATTATTCCTTTCGGTCGGTTACGAAACCACCTCGATGGAAGCCGTGGCACAAGCTGCGGGGGTTTCAAAAAGAACCCTATATATTCGGCATTCGACCAAGGATGCACTGATGAGGGCAGTCGTCGAAGATCGTGTCCGTACATGGTCTGACGAAGCCAGCAGACGTAATAGTGACATACCAGAAGAGTTTCCGGAAAGTCTGCGGCGACACGCGCAAACCTTTATCCATATGCTCGCCAGTCCTGAAGTTCAGAAATTTAGCCAGTTAATTGCAACAACAGCGCACCGATTTCCTGAAATTGCTGAAACATTCTATCAGGTAGGCTATAACTACGAAGTCGAATTTCTGACCGAGGAAATAATAAGAGGTACGCGGAACGATCCTGTACCTCCAAAGGACCCCAGGCGAACGGCTATACAATTGTTGAGCATGATACAGGGGTGGCGCAGGACCGAGGAAACGGTACGGACCATCAGTCCAGCCGAAGCAGCGGAATTTGCTTCACAAGCCGTAGACGTTCTGCTGCGCGGCAGGGAAAGTTGGTGATGCCATAAACGGCATGAGCAGGACTGGCCGGATATTCATCCCCGGCCCGCCGAATAGAGCATAATCCGATCACATTGAATCGGATTATGCTCTATTTATCTTTTTCTTTCGGCGTCCTCCGAGCCAGCAGACGACTTCATCTGCTTCGAAAACGCTCCAGCCTTACTTAGCCTTCAGCTTGGCAAGGTCTGCGTCGATTTCCGTAAGCACCTTGTCGGTGATCTGATCGGGCGAATATTGTTGGATATCCTTCAGCGTCATCGACCGGGCCATATCGACCTGGTCGTTGGTGGTCATGCCAGGAACATGCCTTTCCAGAATAGCCTTTGCCGCAGGATCGTCCAGCAGCGTGCCGATTTCCGTCGTCGAGCTTGAATAAGCCGTTTGAGCGAAAGCGGGGAGGGGGGCCATAGCCAGGACTGTCGCGGCTAGAATCAATTGCTTCATCATCCAACTCTCCATCAACGAATGGCAGAACATCTAACAGAAACTCGAAAAAATGCAACGAGACTGTTTACTTGCATGTAGATGTATGAGTATGCCTTGCTCGCTGCTGAATGACACTAATCTCGTGGGAGAGAGACGGCCGAGGCGATGATGGCTAAGGGTAGGAGCCGAAGCATCCCGATATGATCGCTGGCGCGATCGCCTGGGCGGCTGGCTGGAAGGACCGCGCTGCGCCAACGGCAAGGAAATCAGCTCGTAAAGAGCGCTCGCCACACCTGCCTTTTTTATTGGAGTTTGCCCGAGATGTTCCGCGATACCACCATCAGCCGCCGATCTGTCCTGATCAGCTCCGCATGCCTTTTCGCATGGCAGGCATCGGGCATCCCTGCGGCGATGGGGGCTGTACGTCGCCCGCTGTCGAGCCGCGTGAAATCGCTGATTGCGCAGATGACGATCGAAGAGAAGGCGGGGCAGCTGACGCTGATGCCAACCCCCTGGACCTCCGCCGCCGCAGCCAAGATCAACCCCGCTGCCGCAGTCAAGAATGTCGAAAATCTTGTTGGCGACGCGCAGGCGGGACGGTTGGGCGGCGTTTTCAACGGCTTTGGCGTGGATGCGCATCGCAAGTTGCAGGCTGCCGCGATGAAGGGACGGCTCGGCATCCCCATGATCTTCGCGGGCGATGTCATTCACGGCTATCGCACGGTTTTCCCGGTTCCACTGGCTGAGGCGGCGAGTTTCGACCCCGACCTTGCCGAGCGCACTGCCCGTGCAGCAGCGGAGGAGATGGCGGCAACCGGGTTCGACTGGGTCTTCGCACCGATGGTCGATGTGGGCCGCGATGCCCGTTGGGGCCGGACAGTCGAAGGCGCTGGCGAAGATGTGCTTCTGTCCATGGATATGGCCCGCGCCCGGACGCGGGGATTTCAGGGCCGTTCGCTCTCGAACGATGCATCGGTTGCTGCGTGCATGAAGCATTTCGTCGCTTATGGCGCTGCGGAAAGTGGGCTGGATTATAATACAGCCGACATTTCAGAGCGGACGCTACGGGAAGTCTATCTTCCGCCGTTTCAGGCAGCCATCGACGCGGGCTGCGCCACCGTCATGGCCGCGTTTGAGGATATCGCGGGGCGTCCCATTCATGGTGGCCGCGAATATCTGACCGACATATTGCGCGGCGAGATGGGGTTCGATGGACTGGTCGTTGGCGACTATAACGGCGATGTGGAGATCGCGGCCCGTGGTTTGGCCGCCGACGCCCGCGACGCCGCGCGGATCGCAATCATGGCCGGACTCGACATGAGCATGGCGAGTGGCATCTATCGCGACCATCTGCCCTCGCTGGTGCAAGCGGGCGAAGTGCCGATGGAACGGGTCGATGAGGCGGTCGGCCGCGTCCTCGCGCTGAAGGAACAGCTTGGCCTGTTCGAGGATCCGTTCCGGCGCATGGACCTGAAACGCCAGCAGACGCGCATGCGCACGAAGCCTGCGCTGTCGCTCGCGCGCGAGGCAGCCAGACGATCGATCGTCATGTTGAAGAATGAGGGAGATTTGCTGCCCCTGCCACGCAAGGGCAAGCGCATCGCCATCATCGGGCCGTTTGCCGAGGGGCCGAGCAACTTGCACGGTCCCTGGACGCTGTTTGCGGACAACAAGGAAGCAGTCGATCTGGCTAGCGCGGTGCGGACGGCCGTTGCCGACGCCTCGATGGTCAGCATCGTAAAGGGCAGCGATATTACCAGCCCCATTGAAGGCGGTATCGACGCCGCCGTCGCAGCTGCCCGTGCCGCTGACATCGTCATCCTTGCAGTGGGAGAACGCGAAGCGATGTCGGGCGAGGCTGCATCGCGCGATCTGATTGTCGTGCCCCCCGCGCAACAGGCCCTTGCAGAGGCGGTCGCCGCAGTCGGCAAGCCGATGATAGTCGCCTTGCGGAATGGAAGGGCACTGGCATTGGAAGGGGCGATCCTTGATGCTCCGGCGATTCTGGTCGCCTGGTTTCTGGGCTCCGAAACGGGCAATGCCACTGCCGATATCCTGTTCGGCGCGACTGGCCCGTCCGGCCGCCTGCCGGTCAGCTTCCCCATCTCGGCGGGGCAGGTGCCCTATTATTACGCGCACCGGCGGCCGGGCCGCCCAAACAACACGCGCTATATCACGTCGAAATATGAGGCGCGCTTTCCATTCGGCCATGGCCTGACCTATGGAAAGATCAGCTATTCCGATCTCGTCCTTTCCTCCAAGAAAATCGGGATGGATGGCCAGCTGCGCGTCACGGTGACGGTCAGCAACCATGGGCAATATGCTGCCCGGGAATTGGTGCAGCTCTACGTACAGGATGTCGTCGCATCCGTCACCCAGCCGATCCGTGAGCTGAAGGCCTACCGGCATGTCGAACTGGCGCCGGGCCAATCGCAACAGGTGACGCTGGATTTGCGGGCCGCAGACCTTGCCTTCATCGGCGTCGATCTGAAGCCCTTGATCGAGGCTGGCCGTTTCAAATTATGGATCGCGCAGTCCGCTGAGGCGGCAGGGCTGGCGGAAGAGTTTGAGGTCGCTTGATCTGACGGCGCACCTAGGGCGTTTTTGAGCAGATGGAATCCTTTCTGGACTTGTAACGGTTTTGCGCCGGTCACTTATCTCATTATGCCACCTTGGCTTCAAAGGCGATCGGGCTGATGCCACCCAGATATGATGGTGACGACGGGCATTTTAGAAGCCGTTGATGTATTGGAAGATGGCAGCTTCTGCCTACCGTCGCGTTGGCCAGCGCTGCCGCCAGATGAGTTCCGCCTTTAGGGATTTGAAGAACGTCTCGACGGAGGCATTGTCGTAACAATTACCCTTGCCGCTCATTGATGGGCGCAGGCCTTAGGCCCACTTACGATTAGCAGCATTGGCGGCGAAATCACCATCCAGCCAGTTTGCCGCGACACCGAGACGATGGTGGCTGTCAGTTGTAACCTTGTGGCTGCGCGTGCGAACTGGCTTGATCCCGTTGATCTTCATCAGTCGTCCGACCCGGCGCTCGCCAACATAGAGCCCCTTCTCTTTAACTCCATCGTCATGCGAGGACGGCCGTAGCTGCCAAGGCTCAGCCTGTATTGTTCGCGGATATGCTCGGCACCCTGAGCGACGGCGACGTCCTGCTTGCTGACCCCGCCTATGACAGGGCCGCGCTCAGGACCGAGATGGTCGCGCGCGGCGTATGGGCCAACATCAAGCCCAGCGGCGCCACCCGATACGACAAGCGCGACAACAACTTCCTCGCCTCAGTCCAACTCGCTTCCATCCGCATATGGTTGCGACATAATGAGTCGGGCCCCCTAGTCACCTGAATCCGAAGTTCGGTTCATTATTTTTTGGCAGAAGCGTTTGACCGAGGCGAGGATCTCGTCGGCTGACTTCACCCATTTGTATGGCTTGGGGTTTTCATTGTGAGCCGCAATGAATGCCATGATGTCAGCTTCGAGTTCCGCCGTCGATCGGTGGGCACGCGCTGCAACTGCTTGCGCGTCAATTCGGCGAACCAACGCTCAACCTGATTGATCCAAGAGGCCGATGTTGGTGTAAAATGGACATGCCAATGGGGACGACGCGCTAGCCAGGCCTTGATCTTCGGTGTCTTGTGAGTGGCATAGTTGTCCATCACAAGGTGCACGTCTGGTCCCTTGGGCATCTCGGCATCGATCCGCTTGAGGAAGTCGAGGAACTCGGTTGCGCGGTGTCGTTTGTAGCACTTGCCGATCACCGCGCCGGTGGCGATATCGAGCGCTGCGAACAATGATGTCGTACCGTTGCGGATGTAAGTATGAGTGCGCTGCTCAGGCACGCCGGGCGCCATGGGCAAGACCGGCTGCTCGCGATCCAGCGCCTGGATCTGCGACTTTTCATCCACGCACAGCACGGCCGCCCGGTTCGGTGGCGACATGTACAGGCCAACTATGTCCTGCACCTTGTCGACGAACAGCGGATCGCTCGACAGCTTGAATGTCTCTGACCGGTGCGGCTGCAGGCCAAATGCACTCCAGATTCGGCGGATGGTGGTGTGCGACAACCCAGAATCGGCTGCCATGGAGCGGATCGACCAGTGGGTGGCATCCTTCGGCGTTGGTGTTCAGCGTGCGCTCGATCACCCCAGCCACCGGTCCATCCGATACTGAACGGGGTCGACCCGCCCGGTACTCATCGGCCAGCCCCTCAATGCCATCCTGCACGAGCCGACGCCGCCATTTGCCCACCGTATGCTCGTGGACATTGAGACGTGCGGCCACCTCCTTGCTCTGCAGCCCCTCCGCACAGAGCAGAACCATTCGGCACCGGTCGGATAGGGAAAGCGGTGTTTTGCGACGCCGGACCTGACCTTCGAGAAAGGACCCGTCCGCCGCGCTCAAAACCACCAAATCCGCTTGCCTACCCACCATCTCTCATGCCTCCGCCGCCTGATCGACATAGGCACCATATAATGATGCTTACTTCAGTTCCAGGTGACTAGGGGGCAACAACAAGGAAGATGCGCGCTGGATAAAGCACAAGGGGAAGCGCGCTGGAGCTGTTTTCGCTGTTCATCGACGTGGTTGGGGAAGTGAATGTCGGCCTGGATGCCGATCCGTTGCTTCAATATGGGCAGGTGCCCCGCAGCAACTGATTTGCCCTGACTGCTCGTGCGGCCACTAAGCCACGCGAGGGACGGATATGGTCCGTTGAACGTCCGGTGAGGAGCCAGCCGTCATCATATTGGCTGCGCGGACGGTATTCGACAGGAGACATGCGATGGTCATGGGTCCGACGCCGCCGGGCACAGGGGTGACGGCCGCGGCGTGATCCAGCTCGGAAGTCACCGCATCACCCACGATCCTGCTCCGGCCATCCTTGTCGACAATCTTGTTGATGCCGATGTCTATCACAATCGCTCCGGGCTTGACCCAGCCGCCGCGCACCAGGCCGGGACTGCCAGCGGCCACAATCACGATGTCGGCGGTTGAAACGATGGACGGCAGATTCCGCGTGTTGATGTGCGTGACGGTGACGGTGCATTCTCTTTCCAGCAAAAGCAGGGCGACAGGCTTGCCGACGATGTTGGACTTTCCGATGACGACTGCCTTGAGGCCGCAAAAGTCTTGCACCACGCTTTCAAGCAGAAGAAGACAACCGAGCGGCGTGCAGGGGATCAGTCCCTGAGTGCCCGTAGAGAGCCGACCGACGTTCACGGGGTGGAAACCGTCTACATCCTTCGACGGGCAAATGCGGTCCAGCACCACGCTTGCGTCAATGTGCTGCGGCAGCGGTAGCTGGACCAATATACCATGCACGGAGGGATCGATGTTCAGCGCATCGATCTCCGCCAGAAGGGCGTCCTGGGCCGTTTCGCTCGGCAGGCGCCGCTCGATCGACGCTATGCCGACCCGCTTGGAGGCCTTCAACTTGCGCGAGACATAGACATGGCTCGCCGGATCATCACCGACCAGAATGACCGCCAAGGTGGGCGCGATGCCGCAGCGCGTCTGAAAGGCGTCCACGTCGCGGCGAACGGTCTCCAGAATGCCCTCGGCCATCATTTTGCCGTCAATGATCTTCGCCATGGTCAGCCTTGTCATTCGGGTGTTGTGGACGGCCGGGTGCCGTCGGTGATTTCAGCCCACGCGATCGGCGGCGTAGCTGTCCGGGCTGGCGGGAAAAACGATCGTCCGGTCGCCATTCACAAATACGCGATGATGTATGTGGGCGTGGATCGCGCGGGCCAATGTGCGGCTCTCCACATCCCGTCCAATGGATACATAATCGTCGGCGCTCTGGGCATGTGTAACGGCTATCGTTTCCTGCTCGATGATCGGGCCTTCATCCAGTTCCGCGGTAACGTAATGGGCGGTGGCGCCGATGAGTTTCACGCCGCGCTTGTGGGCCTGGTGATAGGGCTTCGCCCCCTTGAATCCCGGCAGGAAACTGTGATGGATGTTGATGACCCGGCCCGGCATCCTGCGGCACAGTTCGTCCGAAAGCACCTGCATATAGCGGGCAAGGACGATGAGATCGGCTTGCGTGCGCTCGACGATTGCCATCAGTTCGGCTTCGGCTTCAGCCTTATTATCCTTGGTCACCTTGATATGGTGAAACGGCAGGTCGTGACTCAGCACAAGATGCTGATAATCGAAATGGTTGGAGATGACGCCCACGATGTCGATCGGCAGCATGCCGATCTTCCATCGATACAGAATGTCGTTCAGGCAATGTCCAAAGCGGGACACCATCAGGATGACCTTCATCCTGACTGTGGAATCGTGAAACTCGAAATTCATATTCCATTCTGCGCCGATCGGCGTGAAGCCCTCCGCGATCTCCGAAAGCGCCTTCCCTTCTTCGGAGATGAAGCTGACCCGCATGAAGAAGGTGCCGGTTTCCACATCATCGAATTGCGAGGAATCCGAGATGCTGCACCCCTGGCTTGCCAGGTAGCTGGAAATGGCGGCCACGATCCCGCGCTTTGACGGACAGGATACGGTGAGGATATCGGTCGTCACATTCTTCTCCAAAATTCTATGCCCAGTTGCGCGGCGTGGGCTTCACAGCTTTGCGGTCAGTTCAGGGACGGCGGTGAAAAGATCGGCGACGAACCCGATATCGGCGACCTGAAAAATCGGCGCGTCCACATCCTGATTGATGGCGATGATGGTCTTGCTGTCCTTCATGCCAGCCAGATGCTGTATCGCGCCCGATATGCCGACCGCGATATAAAGTTCGGGAGCAACGATCTTGCCCGTTTGCCCCACCTGATAGTCGTTGGGCGCATAGCCCGCGTCGACGGCGGCGCGGCTGGCGCCTACGCCCGCGCCGAGCTTGTCGGCCAATGGCATGATGATCTGCTCGAACGTTTCCGCATCCTTGAGCGCGCGACCGCCGGAAACCACTATCTTGGCGGAGGTCAGTTCAGGGCGTTCCAGCTTTGCGATTTCCGCACCCACAAAAGTGGACAGACCGGCGTCCGCCCCGATGGAAACCTCCTCGATGGCGGCGGAACCGCCTGTCGTGGGTGCCATGGGAAAGGCCGAACCCCGCACGGTGATCACCAGCTTGGAATCTGTGGATTCGACGGTCGCGATGACATTTCCGGCGTAGATCGCGCGGGTGAAGATTCTTTCTCCTTCCACGGAGAGGATCTCCGAAATCTGCATGACATCGAGCAGCGCGGCGACGCGTGGCGCCACACTCTTCCCCATGCTTGTCGCTGGGGCGAGAAATGCGTCGTGGTCGGTCATGAGGGCCGCCACCAGCGGCGCGACATTCTCCGGCAACGCGTGCTCGTAACAGGCGTGATCGGCCAGAAGGACTTTATCGACGCCCGTGATCCGTGCAGCCGCCTCTGCCACGCCACGGCATGCAAGTCCGGCCACCAGCAGGTCGACGGGGCCGAGTTTGGCAGCGGCCGTGACGGCGGGCAGAGTGGCGTCCTTAACCGCGCCATTGTCATGCTCGACCAAAAGGAGAGTTCTCATCTCAGGCAACTCCCATTTCCTTGATTTTGACGGCCAGAGCGTCCGTATTGGTGACTTTGATACCGGCGGAGCGGGCAGGCGGCTCGGCCAGCTTCAGGGTCTTGATGCGCGGGGTGCAATCCACCCCGTAATCTGCCGGACTCTTTATCGCGACCGGCTGCTTTTTCGCCTTCATGATGTTGGGAAGTGAGGCGTAGCGAGGATCGTTCAGCCTGAGATCGGCAGTGATGATCGCTGGAAGGGGTAGCCTTACCGTTTCCTGGCCACCGTCGATCTCCCGCGTCACCTCGATTGCGTCGCCATCGACGCTGATCCGGCTTGCAAAGGCGCCCTGCGGCCGGTTGAGCAGGCCCGCTAGCATCTGTCCGGTCTGGTTTGCATCGTCGTCGATCGCCTGTTTTCCGAGGATGACGAGACCTGGGTCGGTCTCCGCCACGATCTCTTTCAGAATTTTCGCGACGGCGAGCGGTTCGACTTCCGCGTCGGTCTCGACAAGGATGGCGCGATCCGCCCCCATGGCCAATGCCGTACGTAGGGTGTCCTGCGCCTTGGCGGGGCCGATGGAAACGGCGATGACCTCGGCCGCCTGACCCGATTCCTTGAGGCGGATCGCTTCCTCAAGGGCGATTTCGTCGAAGGGGTTCATGGCCATCTTGACGTTGGCAAGGTCAACGCCGCTTCCGTCCGCCTTGACCCTGGGCCTTACATTGAAATCTATGACTCGCTTCACGGGAACGAGAATGCGCATGATATCCTCCCGGCGACGCTAAAGCGCCTTCAATGGGTGTAGCTGTTGTTGCGAGAATGCTGGCTTGAGCGGCTCACGCCTTGATGCGCAGGCCCTTTGGATCATACCAGGGGCCTAACTGCGCCTCCACCTCATGCCGCTTCCATGCAATCTCGACCTCGAAGCTACTCGCTTCCAGAAACGCCTTGTCGACGCCATCCTCGTGATGGACATAACCCATCCCCAGCGAAGCCCCGATGCGATGGCCATAAGCTCCCGAAGAGATGTCGCCGACTATCCGGTCACCGATCCACAGCGGTTCGTTGTGGAAGACGAACGGGGCGTCGGGATCCTTCAGCTTGAACTGGATGAGGCGTTTGGTGAGCTTGCCTGCTTCCTTCTGACGCAGAAGCACATCTCGGCCGATGAAGCCGCCCGGCTTGTCCAGCGCGACTGCGAAACCCAGGCCGCCCTCCAGCGGAGTATCCTCCTCGCCGATGTCGTGCGCCCAGTGTCGATAGCCCTTTTCCATGCGGAGGGAGTTGAGGGCGAAGAAGCCAGCGTCGCGAAGTCCGAACTCCGTTCCCGCTTCGACAAGGACATCATACACATGCTGGGCGAACTCAGCCGGCATGTAGAGTTCCCAACCCAGTTCACCCACAAAGGTGACGCGGCTGGCGCGGACCTTCGCGTAGCCGAGGTCGATTTCCTGGCTGGTGCCGAAAGGAAATGCTTCGTTGGAGAAGTCGGCAGGCGAAATCTTCTGTAGCAGTTCGCGCGACTTGGGTCCCATCACGGCCAGCATCGGCATTCCAGACGTGATGTCGATCACATGGGCATGCGCGTCGTCCGGGATATGTCGCTTCAGCCAGGCCATGTCGCGGCGCTGCGACGCAGCGATCGTGACGATCATGAAGGACGTTTCGGACAGGCGCGTGATTGTGACATCGGCCTCGATGCCGCCCTTGGGATTGAGCCACTGGGTATAGACCAGCTTACCGACCGGGACGTCGATTTCATTGGCGGAAAGCTTGTTGAGCACCTTGAGAGCGTCGCGGCCCTCCATCAGATATTTCACATAGCAGCTGAGGTCGAAGACTGACACATTCTCCGCCGTGTTGCGGCATTCGGCAGCAGTGTCGTCGAACCAGCTCGGCTTATGATAGGAATATTCTACTTTCGGTGTCGTTCCTGCAATGCTGAAGAAGCCGGGTCGCTCATACCCATTCATTTCGGTCATCCAGGCGCCCTTGGCGATCAGGCGATCGTGGAAGGGGCTGCGGCGGACGTTGCGGGCGGTCTCCATCTGCAGGTTGGGCCAATGCATGTTGTACATTGCGCCGAGCGTCTCCGTCGTCCGGTCGTGAAGATATTTCTTGTTGGTCTGGAACGAGACCGTGCGACGGACATCGACATCGACCAACTCCACGGGGGGCATGCCGTCGTTGATCCAGTCCGCAAGAACCTTGCCGACGCCGCCCGAAGACAGGATGCCCACAGAGTTGAAGCCGCAAGCGGTGAACAGGCCGCGCACCTCTGGCGTTTCGCCCAGCAGGTAGCGGTCGTCGGGGGTAAAGCTTTCAGGCCCGTTGAAAAACAGCTGGATACCCGCATTGGCCAGCAACGGCACACGGTTCACCGCGAGTTCGAGGATCGGTTCGAAATGGTCGAAATCTTCGGGCAGCGTATCGAAACAGAAATCGGGTGAGATGCCGTTCATGCCCCAAGGCTTGGCGTTCGGCTCAAAGCAGCCGAGCAGGAGCTTCCCTGCATCCTCCTTATAATAGGCGTGCTCGTCAGTGACGAACATGACAGGCAGGTTGCGCGGAAGTTCCGGGATAGCCTCGGTGACGATGTAGAAATGCTCTGCGGCATGCAGGGGCAGGCTTACGCCGATTTGCGCCGCCAGATCGCGCGACCACATGCCGCCGGTGATGACGACCTTTTTCGCGCGGATTTCGCCTTGCTCGGTCATGACGCCGACGGCCTTGCCGCCTTCGACGATGATGTTCTTGACGAGGCATTGTTCAAGGATCTTGGCGCCGCCCATGCGCGCGCCCTTTGCATAAGCCATCGTTACGTCGATGGGATTGACCTGACCGTCATTGGGGAACCAGAAACCGCCGACGATGCCGTCGATGTTTACCGGCGACCAGCGTTCCTTGATCTGGCCGGGCGTAACAGGTTCGACAGGCAAGCCGAAATTCCGTCCCATTGATGCCCCACGGGCAAGCTCTTCGAGCCGCTCGGGCGTCTTGGCGAGGCGCAGCGAACCCCGCTGCATATAACCGGTTGCCATGCCCGTCTCGGCTTCCAGCTGTCCGAACAGCTGCCCCGTATAATAGGCAAGCTCTGTCATCCGCCGGTTTGCGCGGAGCTGGGTCACCAGTCCGGCGGCATGCCAGGTTGTGCCACAGGTCAGTTGCTTGCGCTCGCATAGCACAACGTCGGAAATGCCCAGCTTGGTCAAATGGTAAGCTATGGAGCATCCTGCGATGCCGCCACCTACGATTACGACTTCGGCGGAACTCGGATATGACGTCACGAAAAACACTCCAGATGTCTGCGATATGGCGAGTGCGCAGAGGTATTCACATGCGCATGTGAAAAGGTGCGCCGGTCTCTCAAGTCATCGCCCGGCACCAGGTCTGTAAATTTTAATCGGAGCGTTTGATCGTCCGGCAAACTGTTTATCCGCCATTGGAACGACACACCCATCAAGAGAAAATCTATTCTAGAGATGGCATAGTGCTGATGATGGACTGGTGTAACAATACCCCGCTCGGGGTAGTATCTGTGCAGGCCGGCTAGGGGGCATGGGCCATTTAAAGGCCGCGCGAACGGGAAATGCGGCTGATTTGGGCCACCGTCAGTTAGACGTGTGGCATCCGTCTCTCGTAACCCTACTTCTCGCACGCCGCATATCTCAAGGGCAGCAATGGCAGAAGGTAAAGTCTGCGACTGTAATCCGGCAACTACTCCGATGAGGGTAGGAGCATGGCCAGCACTCACCAGCTATATATTCGTCATGGTGAACCGATGGCGGGCTTTTGTACCCAGAACTGATTTGGGATGCGGATCAAGCCCAGCACCTTTCCATCTAATTGGATGAACAGCACAAATCTGCGGATGCGCCGTTGCGAGAAAGGCGTTGGTAGGATGGGCAAATGAGGGGACGAGGAGCATGAGAGAACATGATCTCCGCAAGCGGGTCGTCGAAGAAATGCATTTGCGGCGTTGGCCAAGGCTTTCAGCGCCGATGGAGATCGTGCAGATACTCAACATTCTGGATGAAGGCGATCGGGCGCGGGAACGCGATTTTGTCGTCCAATTCAGCGGGAATCCGGCTTGCCTAACCGGCGCCAGCCATGTTTCGGGAACGCTGCATAGCGGGATAGCCTACACTTGGGAGCGTCACAGCGAAGCAAGCACCGTCACTCTTTTCATAGACTCTGGCCAGTCGGAATCGGCGTACCACGCTGTTTCGAAAATGGAAAAATTGCCGGGCGCTGCGATACGCGCAACCAGGATCAATATCGTCGAAGACGAGGAGAATGCTCAGGCCCGCTTGGAGGATATGGCGTTCGTCGGCGATGAATTGATATCCTGCCATGTGGGCGACGGTATTCGCATCTGGTCCGATTTTCGTATCGGCCCCGAAGGCTATGGCAGGCTTCTGGTAGCCGCAAATGGCGCCAGTGACGGCGACCTCACGCGTACCGTGCAGCGGTTTCAGGAACTAGGAAATTACCGCAATCTGGCCCTTATGGGTTTGCCGGTGGCCCAGGCGCAATCGCGATTGCTGCATGAAGCAGAGGCGAAGCTGGGAGACCTTGGTCAACTGCTGAGTCATCCAGAAGTCCGCGACGACGATCTACTGAGCGAGCTGTGTCAGCTCTCATTGGAGATCGGCGCCCTCGCTGGCGCAACAAACTATAGAATGAGTGCGACCGCAGCATATGCTCAGCTGGTTGATGAGCGGCTGGCCGAACTGGCTCCCCGGCCGATAAGGGGATGCCAGTCGCTCACTGATTTCACGCAACGCCGCTTTCTTCCAGCGGTGCGCACATGTGCGAGTTTCACCAAAAGGTCGCGGCAGATCGCCAATCTGGCGGCGCATCTTTCCAGTTTGCTGAGGACCCGGATCGAAACGCGGATCGAAAATCAGAACGCAAGACTTCTGGCCTCGCTCGAACAAAACACCAGCATGACCCTGAGGCTTCAGCAGTTGGTGGAGGGATTGTCCGTGGTCGCCATCAGCTATTATGGCGTGTCGCTGCTGGGGCATATGCTTGAGGGAATCGAGCCCTTCGCGCCTGCTCTCCACGCTTCGGCGATCGTGTCCGTCGCGACACCGCTCATATTGGCTGGAACCTGGTTTTGCTTGCACCGCCTCCGCAAAGCGCTGCTGCGGCAGTCGGGAGCGGGAAGCAATCCAGAGCAACTGGAGCGGAAGTCGCGGTAATAAAAGAGCTATCCGTTTCCCGATGGCAAGAGAGCACTGTTCAGGCAAGCATAGCTACCCTTCGCAGGGTATTGTATGATAGTTTCTTCCGCCTGATCTTCAGGCCGTCTTAAATTTGGCGACCGGGACCTCGCCCAACAACGATCCGGGGGTTTATCCAATGGCTTATCACAACAGCTTCTATGCTTTGCAATCCTTGAGTAAAGGGCAAGATCTTTTCCAGACATGCGGCGCGCGTGCGATGCGGGCTTCGATAGCAGCGCTGGCAATCGGTATCTGCATGGTTCCTGGCTATGCTATGGCCCAACAGGGTGGAAAGGACGCCAATGCGAGTGCTCCCCAGCCCGATGGCTTGGGCGGTGACATCGTGGTGACCGCGCAGCGCCGTGAGCAGCGGCTGGACAAGGTCGGCCTTTCGATCTCTGCCTTCTCGTCCGACCAGATGCAGGCGATGGGGGTCCAGTCGGCCACTGAACTGGCTTCCAAAGTTCCCGGCGTCGTGCTTGAATCGAGCGGCGGTTCAGGGCTGAACGGCAATCTGACGATGCGGGGCGTCGCGGCGACCGACTTTTCGACCAATCAGGAATCGCCCAACGCCATCTATTTCGACGATATCTATGTCAGCTCGCCTTATGAAACCAACTTCCCGGTCTATGATCTGGAGCGTGTAGAAATTCTGCGTGGCCCGCAGGGGACGCTGTTCGGTCGAAATTCCACTGGCGGCCTCGCCAACTTCATCACCAAGAAGCCGACAGAGCAGTTTGAAGGGTTCGTGTCGGCCACGATCGGCAACTATGATCAGAAGCGCCTGGAGGCCGCAGTTGGTGGCCCGCTGGATGACAAGACGCAGTTTCGTATTTCGGGCATGCTCGACTATTCGGATGGCTGGTGGAAGAACGCGGCCGGTCCTGATACGAATGCGCAGAAATTCTTTGGCGTGCGCGGACAGATCCAGCGGGACCTGAGCGACAATTTCAAAGCCTATTTCGCAATCTCCTATGATCGCAATCCGCGTGCAAGGATCGGGACCTATGACTCCCAGCCAGCCTATCTGGTGAATGGCACGCCGGAACTCCTCCCCGCCGATGTCGATGCCTATGGCACCGGCCCGGGGAACGACGCCACGGGATATCGCGATCCCTATCCAGACGCGCGCAAGACTGCGTTCAACGCCGTCGGCTATCTGAAGAAAGAGCGGATTTCACCGACCTTGCGCCTTGAATGGAACGCCTCGGACGAAATTAGTCTGATTTCTCTCACGAACTACACGCACTTCAAATTCGCTTATGCAGAGGATTGCGATGGTACGCCTCTGAATGCCTGCTATTTCCCGAGCGGCCAGAATTTGAACCAATGGTCGGAAGAACTTCGCGTGTCGAAAGTGGGCGACAGGTTTAACTTCACCGGCGGTGTATATTTTCTGGATATAAAACAGTCCAATTATCAGAATTATTCATTTCCTGCTTATGCTGGCACGGAGTTCGCGTTTGATATCAGCAACGTCTTCGACCAGCATGTCCGTTCCTATTCGGCGTTCGCACAAGGTGATTATGCGCTTACCGATCGCCTTAAGCTGACCGTCGGCGGGCGGGTGCTTCATGACACCAAGAGCTTTTCTTCCCAGGTATATTATAATGAGTTGGGAGACGGGGTCACCAACACCGTCTACAATCCTCCGCTACTCGGATATGATTTTTCGGAGGCGACTGTCGGTCGCGCCGCGAAGAAGAAAGAATGGCTGTGGAGCGGTCGCCTTCAACTCGATTACACCGCCAGTGATGACGCGCTGCTCTATGCCAGCGTCTCGCGAGGCGTGAAGGGCAGCGGTTTCAATAGCAACGCGGGCGGAACCACATCTCTCGCGCAGACGCCCTTTGGCGCTGAAACAATGATCGCCTACGAAGCGGGATCGAAACTGAAGCTATTTGATCGTGCCGTTCGCCTAAATCTCAGCACATTCTATTATGATTATTCCGGCTTCCAGGCATTCCAGCTTCAGGGTCTGACATCGTTTGTGACCAATAATGATGCCTATATGTATGGTGGTGAAATGGAACTGTCTATTACACCTATGCGAGGCCTTGATCTCCAATTTGGTGTAGCAAATCTTCATACGAAGATTTACGATGTAAACACCAGCTACAGCGGCGTAATTGACCAGGGTGCTGTTAATGCGCCCAAATGGACCGTCAATGGCCTGGCTCGCAAGTCGTTCGACATCGGCAACGGCCAGCTCGCCTTCGTATATGATTTCAGCTATCAGTCTAAGCGTTACTCATCGGTCGACAACAATGCGATGAACCTGCTTCCCGCCGCTACGCTGCATAACGCTCGCATAAGTTATTCGCGCAATGGCTTCGAAATCGCCGCCTTTGTGAAGAACTTTACCAATGCGGCGAAGCAGGTATCCGCGTTCGATTATATCGCGCTGTTCGGAACCAGAATTGTCACATACGTCCCTCCACGTCGTTATGGCATTGAGCTTCGCAAAGATTTCTGACGTTTCATCTCCTCTCTGATTGGCGGCCCTTCCGGACTCATTCGGAAGGGCCGTTTTTCTTCGGCTGCGCACTGGCGCCGCATGTTATTCTGGACTGGGATGCATTCGCAGGTCTTGCGACTGCCGGGTCCGGTCAGCAAGTTTGAGCAGCCCCAACGCGATCGCGAGGATAGTGGCCGCAATCACGGGCATGTGCCACTTTCCCTCTCGCGCGATAAAGTTCTGAGCGACCACGAAAATGAGAAGCAGCGCTCCGGCAGCCGGTGGCGCCAAATGTGCGAAGCTGGCGACGGATTCCCGGCGCAGGATCAGGATCGCGCCCAAGCTGATCAGGAAATAGGGCAGCATCCAGAAATTGATCACGATGCTTGCCAGTGTGGTGATGGCCTCGATAGGGCTTTCGGCTCCGCTCAGCCGTATCAGCATCGGCACGATGGCGCCGATAATGCCTACCAGCAAAATTGCGCGGCGGGGGGCATGGCTTTCAGGGTCTATGATCCCTAGCGATGCTGGCAGCATCGAATCCTGGGCGGCCGTCGCCACGATGCGTGCGGCGAAATTGAAGAACGCGATCGTCGATGCCACGACCGAAGCGCCGACCACAAGGTCGAACTCGGCCGTCAAGCCAGGCAGGCCCGCCTGCGCGGCAAGGACAGATATGGCCGTTCTGCCTGCGAGAATGTCGTTCATATGCGGCGCCAAAACCGAATATTGAAGCAAGGATCCCAGCGACCATGTCACTCCACATAAAAGTAGGGTGTAGGTCAGGATGCGAGGAACATTTTTCCGTGGATTCACCGTATCCGATGCGACCGAAGTCAGGCCGTCGAAACCGACATAGATCGCCATGCCCCATACCGCCCCCGCGAGTATTCCTCCGGCATCGAATTTGCTCGTGTTGAACTGATCGAAGAATCCGGCGGGATGGTTGGAGAAGGCGAGGAGCATTACCACCATGATGACCGGCAAGCTGATCAGGGCGAGCAATCCTGCAACGCGGGCGGACAAATCAGGGCCGCGATAAGCGAAAAATGCCGAGAAGGCGGAAGCGACGAGACTTAAGGCGCATTGCCAGGGTAAACTCGTCGCCTGGGGAAATCCGGTCTCGGACAGCAGGCTCGTCAGATAATATATCTCGTCATTTACGATCATCGCGATCACGCCGAGATAACCGAGCATCAGCGATATACCGACCACCCTTTGACCCCAATCGCCAAAAGCGATTTCGGCGTAGGAGACAAGCGATCCGCTGACGACATACCGGCTGGCGAAGGTCGTGATCGCGCGCCCGATGAGGAGCGCGACCCCCAGCGTCATCAGCGCACTGATCCACGAGCCAGCGCCTCCGAACTGAAGCAGCAGCGTCGGTACGCTCGCCAGACATGGCCCGACCTGCATTGCTGCAAATCCAAGAGCTACCGCCTTTAAGGGAGATAGAGCGCCGGAGGTGGCAGTGTCTTGCGTGGATGTTGTCAATGCTGGATCCCGTTTATATCCCAAAGGCTGATCGCATCGGATCGAACCCTCTCACTCGTCTTGTTTTTCCTGACTGCGAAATCAACGCGGATATCAGAAGCGGAACGAAATATCGGCGCCATATGTCCGGGGCGCGCCCGGTGTGGCCAGGTTGGCGTTCATGAACGATTTGTAGTCGACGAGATAAGCATAATAGCGTTTCTTCAGAAGGTTCTTGACCCATAGCCCAATTTCCAGGCCGGTATTTCCGATGGGCTTGGTGAGCCGACCGTTGACCAGCCAGTAGCCAGGTTGTGATATATCGGCTGTGTTGAAGGCGTCGAAATATTGAAGGCTTGAATATCGGGCGTCCATATGGATCGCGAACGCTGCGTCGGTGTCCTGAAGCAACTTCCAATCCACAGCCCCGTTCAGCGTCCATCGCGGCGCCGAAGTCAGCCTGTTGCCGTCGAGTACGACCCCGCTCAACGTCAAATCCTGGAATTTGCCGTTGGTGTAGCCGATCCCCGCGCTAAGCGTCAGGTTCCTGGTGGGTGCGGCCGCCGCCTCCAGTTCCGCGCCCCATATGCGGCTGCGTGGCGCGTTCACCAGAATCTCCAGTCCCTGATCCGTCACGTCGAGGAACTGCTGGTTCCTATATTTATAATAATAGACCGCGCCATTCAGTCGGAGCTTTCTGCCGAATAGCTCGCTCTTGGCTCCGATTTCGAAAGCGTCGAGGATTTCCGGTTTGACGATCGTGATCTCTGCGGGATCGAAATAGGCGTAGCCATTGAATGTGCCCGATCGATAGCCTCGGCTGAAGCTGGCATACACGCTGGCGTTGTTCGTAAGCCTGTAGCGCAGCGCCGCCTTGCCGCTGAGATTGCGGTTGGTGAAGCGATCTTGCGGCGGTGCCTCGATGAAGGTGCTGACGCCATAAATCGGGGTGCCGGTCGCCGGATCGAAATAGCCCAGATAGGCCTTATATTCATTGATGTCCGTGCGATCGTTGGAATATCTGAGCCCGACCTGAACTTCGATTCCATTGTCGAACTTGTAGGTCGTGTGGCCAAATGCGGAAAGGCTGCGGCGCTTCATCCTGAACTGATTGGTATAAACACATCCCGTCACATTATCGATCAGGCAGATCGGCGTGCCGCCAACGTCCTCGGAAAAGGAAGCATAGGAATCGTAACGGGTTGCGCTGCTGATTTTCTCATCAGACGCGGCGGCTCCAAGGAGCCAGGTGAATGGTCCCGAGCCGCGCGAAGCCAGACGAAGTTCCTGCGACCAGACACGGGCCTTGGCGTCGCTGCCATCCGCGAGGATGCCTTCGGGGCGGCTGTCGTCATCGCTATAGGCGCGGAAGCGGCCTTTGTCGTAGGTCGTCACTGACGTCATCCCGACGTCGGGACTCATGTCCCACTCGGCGCGCAGGATGACGCTGTCGTTATCGACCTTGAGATATCCCTGATCGCCCGCGTTCACATCGTAGAAGCCAAGCCCCTGATTGAAGATGCCGGCAAATCCTAGACCTTCGGGGCCGACATTGGTCACCGTGTAGCCAGCGGGCCGCGTGTCGGAACGGCTGCGGCTATAGCCCAGATTGAAGCGAAGGCCGGGACTGGGGCGGAACGCGGTATTGACCCGGAACGCATAGCTGTCGTCGTTGGCGAAATTCCTGAGTCCCGGCTGAACCGCGTGGAGATAGCCGTCGGACTTGCGGCCATCGAATGCGGCACGAATGCCGAAGACGTCTTGCACCGGCGTAAGCTCGACGGCGGCGGTCAATTCCCGCAGCCCATAGTTGCCGACCCCGGCAGTGACGAAGCCTTCCGTACCGTCCAGATCGGGTTGCACGGTGTAGATATTGACCGCGCCGCCGGTGGTGTTGCGGCCAAAGAGCGTTCCTTGCGGTCCGCGCAACACCTCGACCCGGTCAATGTCGTAGAGTTGCTGGGCGCGGAAAACGCCCGCCCCCTTATAGTCCTCATCAACATACATCCCGATCGGGCCTTGCTGATGCTGCGAATAATCGACCAGCGAAACGCCGCGCATGGCGAATATAGGCTGTACTTCACCGAAGGGCGTTTGAACGGTCAGGTTCGGGACCTGGACCGCGAGTTGAGAGGCGTCGGTCAGCTTCAGGTTCTGCAATGCGCTGCCGGAAAGCGACGTCACTGAAACGGGTAGATCCTGCATCCTCTCCCGCCGTTTTTGGGCGGTCACGATAATCTCATCCAACTGCCCTCCCGTCGAGGCCGAAGACGCCGGGGCCTCCTGCGCGTTCACGGCCTCCGTAGCGGTCAGTGCTGCGAGCGCAAAAAGGCTGCTCGACAGCCGGAAATATTTTACCTGGCCCATCAGGACCTCCCCATTTTTCAAAAAACCTAATCTCCCCGCGTCCCAGCGTGGATCAGGTGAAGATCCGTGCACCCTTGTTTGTCGGCTCGCGGGTCGCCTCATCGAAAATCCGGCCCAGGACATAAGGAAGATATGTCTTTCCGCCCTCAAGCCTGTCGACACGTTCGACGAGATATCCGCCACCCCCATAGGTCATTGTAGCGCTGATTATTTGCCCCAGTTCAAGCGTATCCACCGGGTCAAAACCATTCGGTCGCAGCGCGACGCGCACATCGTTTAGCTCCTTCCCATAGAGCGTATCCCATCCATTGTTGAGCGTGACCAATGAAGGATCACTCGCGAATCCCGAGCCGTCTGGCGCGAAGTCGTATTTGATGGTGAAGTAGCGGGAACGTTCGTCCGTGGTGGTTGGCAAGTCGTTGCCGAGGCTAGCCTCAATCTCGATAACTCGCGTACCGTGGCGCTCAGCCCAAGCGTAAACCGTTTTGCTGTCGCTGTATATCTGGGCCGATCCGCGCTTCTTGGGATTGCCCCAGAATTCGCGGCCTGATGATACTTCATAGTCGCCGCTGACGATCTCCTGAAGGGAATATATCCCTTCACGGCCCTCATGGACGGCCTTGATCACGATCCAGCCGATTTCCTCCTCCGCGCGAATCTCATTCCCTTGTTGCAAGCGGCCTTTGAACGATTCGCGCATCAATCCGACGCTGATGGTGATCGTGGGATTTTCAGGAACGTCGAGACATGGTGGGAGAACGGAGCGCGCGAACTTTGCTGTTGTTTCAAACTCGACATTTACGAAGCAGCTGTGCGTGTGGGTGTTTTCGCTATGGAAAATATCCAGGAAATTGCGAACCTGCTCTTCCGACCACACATATGACATTGAAATATTTCCTCGATATCATCACTGGATTTCCCGCACCTCGAATCTCCAGAAGGTGCGTTGGCTTGAAAAGCTGTCACAGCTTTGAGGATGCCGTTAGCCGTTTTCCGCAAGCTGTTGCGGGCTGGGTGCGAATGTGCCAGCCTAATGCAATTGGGATAGGGGTGCGCCACTGCGCACCGTCTGCGAATTGAAGCGCGTAAATGGACGAATTGGATAGCATCGGCTGGCCTCACATCCGTCCTGCAAGGGGACGCGATCTGCCTTTGCCGTTGCCCCGGCGTCCTACATCCTTCCCTGACGAACATGCCGAAATCAAGGAGATGAACTGGCGCACGCAATATGTGCAGCTGTTGCCCGGCCTTTTTGAGGGGGCGCTCTTTGACATGGAAATGGCTGGCGTAACGGTAGGGTTGGAAGAATATAACCTGCCGATGGAGGAGATGTTTTGCGCACCCCCCGGCAAATTCTTCTATTTCCGGGCGCGCTCCAATGGCGAGGCATTTTGTGAAGGGCAGGCGCTGAATGGAGAATTCGGACTGATATGCGCCGATGAGGCGTTACTCCACTTTCTGGTGCGCGGCGATTATTCCGGCTTCTATGTAGCGATCGACCAGGATTTGCTCGACGTTTTGCTGGCCGATTTTGACTGGCGGACATATTTCAGGGTCAGAAAATGGATTTCGGTGTCAGCGGAGCGCACAGCCATGCTGGACGCCGCCGTTTTTGATCTTCTGAAATGTTTATCGGATGATCCGCGCAATGCTGAACTGGTGGACCGAGGTGAAAATGTGGCGCTCGCGGCTGGAGCCGTCGTGGCTGCCCTGGACATTCAGGCGAGCAGCAGGCCCTCGCTCGACACACGAACCTATCTCTTTCGAAAAGCGCGTGAATATATCCTGGACAGGATTACCGAGGACTTCAGCGTTGCAGAGCTTTGTGAAGCTCTACGCGTCAGTCAGCGCACCTTGGAATATAGCTTTGCCGATATCACGGCTTTAAGTCCGAAACGATATATTCTGACGCAAAGGTTGAACCGTGTACGTTCAGATATCCTAGGAACAGGCGCTGCGGCTGACGTGCTCGACTTGGCGTATAAATGGGGCTTCCACCATCCGAGCCGCTTTTCCCAGCAGTATCGGCGTCATTTCCACGAGCTTCCTTCCGCTACCAAAGGCCGCCTGATCGGCCGTCTCGGCAACGCGGAGAGAGGGAGGGTGTCCAAGTAAGAAAAAGACCGAGGTGCTTGGCCCCGTGGACTCGCTGCCTTTGCCGAAGGGCAGGGCTTCGGTGATACCCTCGCAGAGGTATTGCCGATCAACGCCGCCACCGGCACCATCGGACGAATAAGCTATGGTCGTCTTCTAGTCGCAAATAGAAGTCGGCCTTCCAGCAGCTATAGCAATTTCGCGGCCTTGAAGGCGCGCACTCTTAAAAAAGAACAGAGTTTTCATAACTTTGGAAGTTAGAGGATCAGGCGGCGCGTGAACACGATCGATTTGTTCAAGCTCGATGGGAGAGTGGCTCTCGTAACGGGTGGCGCGCGCGGTATCGGCTTTGAGCTGGCTACGGCCCTTTCGCACGCCGGCGCGATTGTTTACTGTGCCGATATCGATGGCGCGGGCGCTGAAGAGGCGGCTGAACGGATTGCCGCGGATGGCGATTGCGCCGCCCATGGAATACAGGTGGACGTGTCTCAGGAGACGTCGGTCGCCAGCATGGTTGATGTCGTCATGAAACGGCACGGACGCCTTGATGTGTGTATCGCCAACGCAGGCATCGCTGAACCGAATCTTCCTATATCGTGGGAGGATTACACGGCGGATCTCTGGCGTCGGCTGATCGATGTCAATTTGTCGGGCGTCTTCTTCACCGACATGGCGGCGGCCAGGGCCATGAAGGGTCGTGGCGGAGGCTCCATCATCAACATCGCGTCCATCGTCGGTGTGACTGCGGACTCGCAATGGGGCTGCATCGGCTACGCGGCGGCGAAGGGTGGGGTCGTGCAGCTTACGCGCCAGTTGGGGGCCATGCTGGCTCCCGAGGGTATCCGGGTAAATTCGATAGCCCCCGGTTATGTCGCCACAGGATTGAGCGAAGGCGAGCAGCTGGATCATCCCGATCCAGAAGTTCGCCGCCTCCAGGCCGAACTGTTAGCTCGCACGCCGATGAAGCGCTACGCTCAGCCGCAGGAACTGCGGGGCGCGGCTCTCTTCCTGGCGTCCGACGCTTCATCATATTGCACGGGCTACACCTATGCCGTCGATGGGGGCTGGCTCGGTGCGTGATCATGGGTGCGGGAGCGAAGCGCAACTGAACTTTACCATAGTCTTTCTGGGAGCATTTTGATGTCCGGGTTCAAGCCATTTGCCGACTATAGCAACCATATTCTGGTGCACGGAGAACTGCGGCGAAGCGCTTCGACGACCGCGCTTGATGTAATTGATCCCGCCACGGAACAGGTGGTTGCGAGCGTATCGGACGCAACTGACGCTGAACTCGATCAGGCGGTCGCGAGCGCGAAGCAGGCGCAACGCGCATGGCTCAAGCTTTCGGCGCTGGAACGTACCGAAGCGCTTCATAAGGTCGCGCAGGCGATTGAGGACAACCGGCCGCTGCTGGCTGAATCGATGACTCGCGAAATGGGCAAGCCGTACAAGGAAGCCTTCGACGAGGTTACATGGTCCGTATGGGCGTTCCGCTATTATGCAGAAGTGTCCCGCCATGATCATGGCCGGGTCGTCGGGCCGGTCGTGGGTGGCCATATGAATTTGGTCACCAAGCATCCGCTCGGCGTCGTTGGCATCATCATGGCGTTCAATTTCCCCTACTGCCTCTATTCCTGGGAAGCGGCGGCGGCGCTGGGCGCCGGGAACGCCGTGATCCTGAAGCCGTCCGACCACACGTCGGTCTCGTCAATTCTGTTCCTCAAGGCGATGATGCCGCACCTCCCGGCTGGCCTGATCGGTATGATCACGGGCGGCGTTCGTGTCGGCACCGCGATGGTGGCGCACAAGGACATTCATGGCATCGCCTTCACTGGCAGCGTGGGCGCGGGCCGGGCCGTTGCGAAGGGATGTGCGGAAAATTTCAAAAAGGCTCTGATCGAAACGTCGGGCAACGACCCGTTCATCGTCATGCCGTCGGCCAATCTCGACATCGCCGCGCGCGCCGCCGTCTTTGCCGCCAATCTCAATGCGGGTCAGGTCTGCACGTCGGGCGAACGCTTTTATATCCATCAGGACATCCACGATGCCTTCATCGACAAGGTGGTCGGACTGACGCGGAAGATCCGTATCGGCAACGGTCTGGACAAGGTCGATATGGGTCCGATGGTGTCGGAGCGCGAACGGAGCCGCTACGAAGGACTGGTCTCGCGCGCGATCGAGGCGGGAGCCCGAGTGGCGACCGGCGGCGCCCGCCCGTCTCACCTCAACGCTGGCTACTTCGTCGAACCCACGGTCTTGACGGACGTCCAGCCGGACGCCGAAATCCTCAATGTCGAAAGCTTCGGTCCGGTGATGTCCATCTGCCGCGTCGCTGATTTCGACGAAGCTCTCACGCTCGCCAATCGGTCCGACTATGGCCTGGGATCGACGGTCTACACCACGGACCTTGGTGAAACGCACCGCGCCATCGAAGAGCTTGAAAGCGGCATGACCTGGATCAACGCGCCGCTGATGGATAATAACGCCGCGCCTTTCGGTGGCCGCAAGATCTCCGGCATGGGGAGCCAGCTAGGAGCGGAGGGCCTGGACCAGTTCCGGCACTCGAAGATGGTGATGATCGATCCGAGCTGCTCGTCTCATGATTTCTGGTGGTTCCCCTATGCAGATGCGGAAGCGTTTGGCGGCGAGAAGTGAAATCCAGTTTTATTTTAAATTCATGAAAGAAATACAGAAAGGCTAGCAATGAGCTTCGTCAAAACAGACCAGGAAGTCGCAGAAATTGAGGGTTTGCTGTCGAAGGGGCAGTTTACAACCGAATCTCTGACGATTGAGTTCAAAACCACGCAGGAATTTCTGCGTAAGGTCCTCCCGCCCTGCTTCGACCTTCCCGACGAGCCGATCGCCTACGCCAACGTGTCGCACTGGCAGTCGGCGCTTTGCGGTGAATTCGACTGCGGCATCATTTATCTGTCGTGCAAATATAAGGGTGAAGCTGGCACCACCATGCTGACCTTGTTCGTCAGTGGCGACATGCCTGTCACCATCGGACGTGAGATGTGGGGCGAAGGCAAGAAGACTGGTAATGCCCGCCTGTATGTCGATGGTCATGAAGTCTACGCTTATGCTGAACGCAACAGTGTGCGCCTGATAGAAATTCAGGCCGAACTCGGTCCTGACCTCGGCCCGGCGCAAAACAACGTCAAGGATTTCGAGCTGAAGGCGCAGCCGCACACGACCGGCAAGGGCTTCCAGAACAAGGTGGTGTTGAGCTGCCTTGATACCGCGGAGGACTTCCGTGTCACGCGGCAGGGCACGGGCACGCTCAAGCTCGCCGGCACCGCGGTCGATCCGCTCGACACCATACCAGTGGTCGAAGTGGGCGGCGTTTCCTATGGAGAAGGCGCCTCCTGCTGGACCATACCTTTCTGGGAAGAACTGGATGACGGTCATGACTATCGGCCGTATATCTACGGTCAAAAATATGACGATTTCCGGTTGTTCAACAAGGCTCGCCGCTTCACGAAGTAAGAATGAAGGCATCTTGGACTCGCGCAAAAGTGGCGGCCGGTCTTGCGCGGGCCGAGACAAAATTGGCATGGCGTGCTGCGTCTGATTTGATGCAGCCCGCTCTAGGCTCCCCGCGCTGACGGACGTCGAACGGAGTGATCAGGTGACAGAGAAAAAGCAGCCAGACTTCCGCGCATGGGTGGCTCTGGCCCTCTGCTTCGTAGCGACGGTCATTATCTTTCTTCCCTATGTGGGCTATTCGACCCAGATCGCGACAATGATGAGCGATCTTTCCATGGACTATACCATGGCCGGCGCCCTGGCATCGGGGACGGCCCTGTCGGGCGGCATCGTCGTTTATTCGGCCGGAGGGCTTTTCAACCGTTGGGGGGCCAAGAATGTCTGCGTCGCAGGACTTGTCTTGTCCGCTCTCGGGCAGTGTTTATTCTCATTCGCCTCAACCTATCAAATGATGTTTGCCGTGCGCATTCTTCAGGGTGCCGCCATTCCGCTGCTTTTTGTCGGACCCTATACCATCGCCATGCATTGGGCGGAGCATTCCAAGAGGCTTGGCGTCTTCATGGGCATCATGCTTTCCACCGATGGTATTGGCACAGTGTTTGCCGGATATGCCTATTCGCACGTCCTCGAAACCTGGGGCTGGCGCATCGGATCGCTGTGGGGAGCGGCGGCGCTTCTGATTATTGCTGGTCTGGTCTGGCTGCTTCTGCGCGAACCGGAGTCCACAGCGCGGGCCGATCCTTCGGCGCGCGTGGACAAACCTTCTCAGCTTGCTCAATATCTCTCCGTGCTGCGCCAAACCAATGTGCGAGTGGCCGCGCTCTTTCTCACCGGAGTGTGGGGCACATATTCGATCGCTGTCTATTGGGTTCCCACGCTTCTGATCGAGGAAGGCCATTGGTCCGAAGCCGCTGCCGGGTTTGCTGGTGCGCTCTATCCGTTTGCCGGGGTCGTTTCGGCCGTGACCTTTGGCCTGCTGTCAGATCGCCTTGGGTATCGGAAACCGCTGATGCTGATTTCCGGTATAGGGATGGTCTTCTCCTTCATGGGCGCGGCGATGGCGGTCGATCAGCATCGATATGATTTGTTGGCGATGACGCTGCCGCTGGGCGGATTGTTCGCCTATGGCGGGTTACCGCTGGCTTATTGTCTTGCGGCTGATGCCGTCGGGCTGGAAATGGCCGGAATGGCGACGGGCTGTATCATGGGTACCGGATTGATATTCGGGGGCGTTATCTACCCCCTCGTCCTGGGATATGTTCGCGATCAAACGGGTCTTTACACGCTTGGCTTTGTTTCGGCCGCCGGGTCTCTTCTGATATTCAATTTTATCGCAGTTCTGTTCGGGCGCGATGTTGTTCGATCCAGTCAGGGCGCGGATCATGGTACGCCTGTCCAGTCAGCTGTGTAGCGCGGGATTCTTGACCTCCCACGAGTAAAAGGAAGGGCCTCGATGGAAATTTCAGTAGTCACCGGGGCAGGCTCAGGCATCGGCGCTGGCGTCGCCATGAAGCTCGCCGCACGCGGGAGCTTTATCGCTCTGGCCGACCGAAATGCCGATGGGGTCAGGGAGACGCTTGAGCAGATCGAACGCGCTGGCGGACAGGGCATAGCCGCGACTGTTGATGTGACTGACGAAAATCAACTTGCCAGTTTCATCCAAAGCGTCGCGAAGGATTGCGGACGGCCCTCGACTGCGGTCGCCTGTGCGGGCATCGCTGCGACGGGCACGGTTGTAGATACGTCGGCCGAGCTGTTTCGGAAGATGATCGATGTCAATCTTACAGGCGTGTTCCTCTTCGCGAAAGCAATCATCCCGTTCCTGGAGAATGGGGGTGGGACTTTCACTGCCATCGCGTCGGACGCTGGCCTGAATGGCTTCCAGGGCTATGCCGCCTATTGCGCGTCGAAGCATGCCGTCGCAGGACTTGTAAAGAGCATGGCCCTGGACCACGGCCCGAAGGGCGTTCGCTGCAACGCCATTTGCCCCGGTTATGTTGAAACGCCGATGCTCGATCAGTTGCTGGCGGAAATTGGTTGGGCGTTCGATGATGCAGAAAAGGCGGTGCCGTTGGCGCGTTTCGCGAAGGTGAATGACGTCGCCAATCTTGTCGATTTCGTATCGTCAGAACTTGGCGGATACATCAATGGGGCTCTCATCCCGATCGACGGTGGAGGCTCTGCCGGGACTTTCGCGCCAGTGTGATCACTGGGTCGACCGCCAGATATGGTCTGCTGCCGGATTGGTGGCACCGAGATAAGGTGTTTTTACCTATCGGAGACCAGCCAATCGGCTGGGTCGACAGAGTAGTTGAGTAGCACACCGCATTTATCATCGCGCGCCCATATGATGGTTGCCAGGAGTTCGCGCCGGTCTGTGATGATCGAGACCTGCGATCCAAGCGGTGGAGCGTACTGAACCGACAGCATCGCGCCGTAGCTTGATATGTTCTTGATTGTTGCCGGCACGCCGACACCATCATGGAACAGTGTGGCGGGGATGTTCGCCTCGTGACGCAGTTCAACGCGTTCTTCGCATTGCCTCAGTGCGATCCTCATGTTTTTTCTCCGGTTTCCCCCCGGCTCAAGGCGACACTGATCGGCAAGAATGAACGCGCGCTTTCCAATCATGGTAAGCGCGCACTTCGGAGCGCCCATATCACCACACGGGCCGGATGATTTCAGGCGAAGAGTTGAAGTAGCGGAAAGGGCTAGCGGGCTTACGGGGCCAGGGCATGAACATGCTTACCAGCGCTATCATAACGAGCGGTGCATTTGCTCTGGCAGTGCCGTTCGAACGAAGAAGGGGGATAGCCTTAACAGCTATCCCCCTTTCTCTTACCTCCCGTAATTCACCGACAACGTCACGCCATAGTAGCGAGGACGCGTATAGATGCTTTCCAGGAAGCCCAGGCTCGAAACATCAAGCGCGTAGGTGCGGTATTTCTCCGCCGTCACGTTCTTCGCAAACGCCGTCAGCGTGAAAGGATCGAACTTGTAGCTCAGGCTCGCATCCAGCGTCTGATACGCCTTTTCGCGTTCCACCGGGGCGCATACGACGCTGAAGCAGAAACCGCTGGTGAAGGTGCCGTCCAAGCGGGCGGTCAGGTCTCCACTGCCCACCGGCAGCGTGTAGCTGATGCTGGCATTGCCGGACAAGCGAGGCGCCTGGGGCAGGCGGCTATCGGTGGTCGTGCCGTCGGGCAGGCCGATACCCTTGACCTTGCTCTTGAGATAGGAAAGGCCGCCCGAAATGTTGAGGCCCTCGACCGGAACGGCCGTTATCTCCAGTTCGCCACCATAGACCCAGGCGTCATGGTTGCTGATCGTCTGAACGAGGTCGATCAGCGAAAAGGCCTGGTAGTTATGATAGTCATAATAGAAGGCGGAAGCGTTGATCCGCAGGCGATTGTCCAGGAATTTGGACTTTAAGCCGGTTTCATAGGACCACAGCACTTCCGGCCCATGCGGCAGGCGCGACACCACTACCGGCGCGGAAACCGGTGCCGAAAAATTCCCTGACTTCGTGCCGCGCGTAACACCTGCGAACAGCAGGATGTCATCCGTTGGCGAATAATCCAGCTGCAACTTGCCCGAATAGAGATTGTAGCGCTTGCGTGCCTCATCGGGATTGAGCGTCGGGTTGAACTCGATGATCTGATTGTCGGTCACGCCACCACTGGTCGATGTGAAGTCGAGACGGTAGTCGTCGGTCTTCTTGTCGCGGGTATAGCGCGCACCGGCCGTCAACTTCAGCTTTTCGGTCAGCGCATATGTACCTTGCGCGAATATCGACGGCGATTTGGTACGGATCGAATAGTCGGAATTGCCGGTCGAAAAATAATCTAGCCCGATCAGATTATATTCGGCATGTGACTGGTAATGCCCGTCAATGTCGATGTAGTTGACGCCCGCGACCCAACGGAGTTTTCCGGTGTCACCTTCGGCGCGTATTTCCTGCGAAAACTGGTGAAGATTGGTCCGTGGGGCGAATACACAGCCGTTGAGTGGCGTGCCGTCGCAATCCTCCTGATAGAATTTTCGCATCCGCTGATAATCGGTGATCGAGATAATCGTCACGTCTCCAACGGACCAGTCGATTCGGCCGGTATAGGCCTGGATCGTTCGGCTAAAGACGGACGGGATATTGTTGTTGTTTTCATACAGGCCGTAGCTTGCCGGCTTCACATAGCCGTTCGGATCGACGCCGGGGCCGGTGCCCCAGAAATCATCGGTAGGCGACTGTGTCACGCCGCGGCCATGATCGGCGGGGACGGCGGGCGTGTAGGTGTAGGTGCCGCCCGCGATTGAATTGTCATCGCGCGATCGCATGGCGCGCAGCAGTATTTTCAGGCTGGGCGTGGGTTTCCAGAGAAGCTGGACACGGCCCGCAAACTGATCGGTTTCGCCGCTGTCGCCGATCGCCGGATTGTTGCTTTTGACGAAGCCATCCCTCTGCACTCGCGCAATGGCGAAACGGGCCGCAAGCGTGTCCGAAACAGCGCCGCCAGCGCCTATCTCCGTCGCATAGCCGCCGTCGCTGAACCATGTGGCCGAAGCATCGAGGGAAAAATCGTTGGTGGGCTTGCGCGAGATATACTGGATGGCGCCACCGGTTGCGTTGCGGCCGAAAAGCGTCCCTTGAGGGCCGCGCAGGACTTCTACGCGTTCAATATCGAACAGGGGGAAGCCCGCTGTCGCCATGGAACTTAGATAGGAGTCGTCCTGATATACTGCGACAGGTGGTTCCAGCTGATCGGAATAGTCGTTCTGCGATACGCCACGAAGATTATAGACGGTCGTGGAAGGACTATAGGCATTATATTTGAGAGCGGGAACAAGCTTGACGATGTCCGTGCTGTCCACGATCGCCCTGGCTTGCAGATCCGATCCCGACAATGCGGTGACCGACACCGGCACCTTTTGAAGATTTTCCTCGCGACGCTGCGCGGTGACTACGATTTCCTGGATGCCCTGAACGGGAGCAGGTGCTGCCGCCGGTTCTTCGGTTTGCTGTGCCAGCGCCACGGCTGGGAAGGCCATTACCATGGCAAGCGCTCCCAGACTGGAGCTGCCATGCCTGCACAATCGGTTTTTCAACTTTGACATACCCTTCGCTCCCTTTGTTGATCGAGCAGATATCAACAAGCGCAGGTTCGACTCCTGCATCTCTTATTGTGAACGTATGTTCGTATCTAAAACCCAATCTGTCAATATGCGATGTTACCGCATTGGATTCTGTGCGAATGAGGCGTATATTAGGCAAATCCGCAGTGATCTCTGGGCCAAATCCACCGATTGACAATTCGCCTCGAATCCGATTAGCATGAATGCATATTCGTATTAACTCGCGAATTTCAGGTTGCCGCTCCATGGAGTGGAGCTTGTATCGGAACTGGGTAGGGGATCGTTTGGTGAGGATGCGCAGAAGCTTTGATGCCGCAGCCGCGCGCAGGCCGAGGTTTCTGGCGAACCCCCGAGAATTGGGATTGATCGACGCGAGCGAAGCGTCTCGGAATTTCATCAAGGCAGACGGCCCATGGCGCTGTTCGGGATGGCCCGGCAAGATCGCCTGTAACTGACTCGAGAGGACTGGAGCGATGTCATTGGATTTCTTTCCCATGATCGCGAACCGCGAATGGCGTGAAGGCAAGGTGGAAGCGGTTATTGAGCCTGCGACCGGGGATCAGATCGCCGAAATGGTCGATGTCGGCGAAGCCGGGGTGGAGGCGGCTGTAGGCGCGGCCAAGGATGCGCGTCGATCATGGGCGGCCACCACGCCGAAGGATCGCGCGGCGATGCTGTTGCGCCTGGCCGACGCGCTTGAAGCGAATGCCGATCAGTTCGCGGAACTGGAAGCGCGCGACGTGGGCAAGCCTTTGGCCGACGCGCGGGCGGAAATGTTCTCCGCAGCCGATAAGTATCGGTTCTTCGCGGGTGCGGGCAGGGCGCTGACCGCGCCTGTATGCGATGAATATAAGCCGGGCATCACGAGCCTGGTGCGGCGCGAACCCCTGGGCATCGTCGCTGCGATCGCGCCCTGGAACTACCCCATGGGGCTGACGAGCTGGAAGATTGGCCCGGCGCTGATGGCGGGCAATACCGTCGTGCTCAAGCCGACGAACGAAACGCCGCTGACATCCCTTCTGCTCGGCCGCATCGCTGCGGACATATTCCCCGCTGGCGTCCTGAATGTCGTGACGGGTGGTGGCGACAGTGTCGGCAAGGCGCTGGTGCGGCATCCCGACGTTGCCATGGTTTCGCTGACCGGCGGCACCAGCACTGGCAAGACCATCATGCGCGACGCCGCCGACATGGTGAAGAAGGTCCATCTGGAACTGGGCGGCAAGGCGCCCGTGCTGCTGTTCGACGATGCCGATCTCGACAAGTTCGTGGCGACGATGCGGGGCGCTGCGTTTCGCAACTCCGGTCAGGACTGCACGGCGGCAACCCGCGTCTATGTGTCGAAGGCGCTGTTCGGCGAAGTGACCGAACGGCTCGTGCAGATGGCGGAAGGACTGACCGTCGGCAACGGCTTCCTCGACCCGGCGGTCCAGATGGGGCCGGTGGTGTCCCAGCGCCATCGCGACAGCATCGCGCGGCAGGTGGAAAGGGCGGTGGGCGAGGGCGCCCGGATCGTCACCGGCGGCGAGGGCAGCGGCGCCTTCTACACGCCCACGATCGTCACAGGGGCGAACCAGCGTTCGGCCATCGTGCAGGAAGAGCTGTTCGGCCCCGTACTGGTCGTCAGCACCTTCGATGACGAAGATGACGCGATCGCAAAGGCCAATGACGTTGCCTACGGCCTGGCGGCGTCGATCTGGACGCGGGACATCAATCGCGCCGTCAAATGCGCCGCGTTGATCGAAGCCGGGACGGTCTGGATCAACGATCATGGCCCGACTGCGGCGGAAATGCCATTTGGCGGTTTCAAGCTGTCGGGCATCGGCCGCGACATGTCGATCCACGCGATCGAGGAACATACGGCGTTCAAGCATGTCGCCATCAGCCATGGATATCAGCTGTGACGGTCGCGTCTGGCATGAAGCTTGGCTTCGCGCCGGGAATTGGTCCGGCGCTGCAGGAACAGGTGACTGGCATCCTGTCCCAGTGGACGCTCCCTGATCTTGCCGACGATTATCAGGTCAGCGCGATGAGCGGGGGTGGCAGCAACGTCAATCTGAAGCTGGAAGGATCACGCCACGCGCTCGCACTGCGCGTCTGCGCACCCGAACCGGAGCGTTGGGGCGTTGACCGCGCTGCATCCATCCAGGCGCAGAGCGATGCGGCGCGAGCGGACCTTGCGCCCAATATCCTGGCCTCGACATTGCCGGAGGGGCATTTCCTGTGCCCGTTCCTGAACGGTGGCGTGATGACGCCCACGCGCATGCGGGAAGAGGGACTGCTGGGCGATGTCGTGGAAACGCTGCGCAGCCTCCATGCGCAGCCGACCACCGGGCGCGCTTTTTCGCCCTTTGAGGACGCGGCGCATTTCGTGAAGCTGGGCGATGCGGAAGGCGCGGTGCGACCCGCCGAGTTTCCGGACATGTATGATCGTGTCAGGCAGATCGCGCAGCTTTTTGCCAGTATCGATGCCCCGCGGGCATTTTGTCACAGCGATCTCGTGCCGCAGAATTTCATCGTCGGCGACCGGCTGCGCCTTATCGACTGGGATTATGCCGGGATGGGCTGGGTCGCATTCGAAATGGCGAGCTTCGCCTGTCAGGCCACCCTTACGGACGAAGAGACGGAAATATTTCTGCGCCTGTACGATCCCCAGCTCGATGATAGTCAGCGCGCCCGTGTTGGGCTGATGCGCGCGGTCGCGGGGGTCCGGGAGGCGGCCTGGGCGGCCATGGCCGAACCGATCCTGTCTGCCCATACGACGCCGCTCGATGGCTGGACCTATCAGGGCTATGCAAGTTCCAACCTGACCGAAGCGCGCAAGGCTTGGGAGAAGGGGAGTTTTGCCGAGATGCTGAAAGCTGCGGCCCATGTGCGAGAAGGGGCGCGTTTCTGATGCCGCCTTTCGAAACACTTTGGCATGCGCTTCGTCATTGGGCGGACGAAACGCCGGGACGGATCGCCCTACGTCAGGGTGAAAGATCGGTCGAATATCATGATCTCGCCGCCAAGGCGGAAGACTATGCGCGTTTCCTTCGCTCGTCCGGCGTACAGAGCGGAGACCGGGTAATCATCGTCGGCCTCAACATCATCGAATGGGTCGTCGCCTATCTCGCCGTCATGCGTCTCGGCGCCATCGCCGTGCCCGCGAACAATCGCATCAGCGCGTTGCAGATGGCTGGCCTGGTCAACCTGCTTGAGGCGCGCGTGGCGATTGCGGACAAGCGCCACGCATCGCTTCTTGCCCAGACGTCGATATTGGTGCTCCCGCTGGAAATGGCTACGGCCATGACGGCACAGGAAGAACTGCCCGATTTCGTGACGGGGGAAGCGCCCGCGTTGATCAGCTTCAGCTCCGGAACGACCGGCGAGCCAAAGGGTGCGCTGCTCAGCACCGCAGCCTTGTGCATGGCATCGGAAGTCTTCCGCCAATTCTTCCGCGCGACCAGCGCCGACAGCACTGTCGTGATCGCCCCCATGTTCCACAATACCGGCTTCATCGACCAGTTCGGCCAGATGCTGCTGGCGGGCGGGGAGACGATGCTGGTGGAGGAATTCCACCGCAAGGAAGCGATTGCCGCCTTCAAGGCCGCGCCCGCCACCTTCGTCACCGCCGTGCCCAGCGTGCTGCGCATGCTGATGATATTGGACGATGCCGACGCGGTGTTCGGACCGGCCCGAACCGTCTTGTTCGGCGGATCGCCGATGCCCGCTGCCTGGTCCCGGGAGATGCTGGAACGCTGGCCCCATCTTGAGCTGGTCCATGGCTATGGGCTGACGGAATTTGGTTGCGCGTGCAGCTTCCTGCCGCCCGCGATGATCACCGACTTTGGCGAATCCGTCGGCTATGCCGCCCCCTTCGCAGAATTGCGGGTGGTAGGCGAAGACGGGCGGGATGTCGCGCAAGGGGAGTCTGGCGAAGTCTGGGTCGCGGGGCCCACTCGCATGACGGAATATTGGCGGCGGCCCGAGGCTAATGCTGAAAAATTGTCGGGCAAATGGTTGCGGACAGGCGACCTTGGCCGGTTCGATGATGCTGGCCGCCTATTTCTGGACGGGCGGCGGGACGACGTCATCAACCGTGGCGGCGAGAAGATATTGCCGTCCCATCTGGAGTGCCTGCTCGCGGAATTGCCAGAGATTGGCTATTGCGTGGTGATCGGCATCCCCGATCCGGTGTTGCAGGAAGTGCCCGTCGCGGCGCTTGAAATCCGGCCGGGCCGGACGTTCGATGAAAATAGTGCGCGTGCTTTCCTGGCTGCGCGGCTGCCCGCCTATGCGATGCCGGTTCACTTCATCCTTTTTGATCCCTTCCCGCGCATTGCGTCCGGGAAGGTGGACCGCCGGAACGTGCGCGATGCCGTCATCGCGATGCTGAACGATCAAGGCCCAAATTCGGGAGAGACTGATGAAACGTGAATTCGATGTCGTGGTGATTGGGGCTGGAGGACGCCAGGCGCAAGCCATGCTTGCGGCGGCCGCGCGGGGCACCGACGTCACGCGCTGGCTCGCGCTCGATCGCGCTTGGCGTCCCGAAACGCTGGCTGCAACGCAGGCGCTCGGCATGCAGACGAGAGAACAGGATCCGCTGGCCGATGCTAGCACGCTGGACGCTCTGATGCGTTCCACGGCGATCGTCGCGAACCTGGCAGGCCCCTATTACCGCACGGGCTTTACCGTACTGGACGCAGCGATCGCGGCCGGGACCGACTATCTCGATATCTGCGATGACGCTGACATCACGGTTCCGATCCTGTCGCGAGATGAAGCCGCCAAGGCGGCGGGCGTTACCGCGATCATCGGGCTGGGTTCGACGCCCGGCGTGTCGAACATCCTCATCCGTCTTGCGGTCGATCATCTGAATGGCGCGGATGATGTCGAGATCGCCTGGGTGGTCGATGCCAAGGATATGACCGAGGCGGCGACCAAGCATTTCTGGCATTGCTTCAACCTTGTCGACTTCGACGGGACGGTTCATCCCGTTCCGCTTCCCGGCGAGATGCATTCGCGCGTCGTCGATTTCCCCGGAACGGTCGGCCGACAGACGGTGGTAAAGCTGGCCCACCCCGAGCCGCTTACCGTCCCCCGCTTCCTGCCCGTCAAACGGGCGGTCAACTATGGGGCCATCGCCCCCATCGACGCGCATGCGGTGGCAGCGGCCCTTGCGGCCGTCGCGGATGAGCAGCAGCCCGGCAGCTCGGGTGAACGCACCGACCTGCTGGTCAAGGCGTTCCAGCAATTCCTCGCCCGTTTCGAAGGTGGCGAACGGATCGGAAGCGGGTTGCAGATCGACGTCCATACCAACGGCAACGGGCTTCGCTACGCTTCGGGCGCGGACACCAGCATGGAAGAAGCCACTGGCGTTCCAGCCGCCGCAGGGGTGCTGATGCTTGCGGAAGGTGATACGCCGCGCGGCGGCGTGTTCGCGCCCGAAGCACTGTCGCCCGAAAAGTTCTTCTCCACTCTTCGGCGCGTCAGTCTCGGCGGTGGCGGGCTGGGCGTCTATCGTCTCGAAAACGGACGCCAGGGTGAAAGGCTGCGTATTCGCGACCTGATGGCGGGAACATCGGAGGCTGCATGAGCGAGGATCTGGCAGGCAGGGTCGCGCTGGTCACGGGCGGAGGCCGGGGCCTCGGCGAAGGTATCGCCCTCACCTTGGCAAAACGTGGAGCGGCGGTCGTCTTGAGCGGGCGCAACCCCGTTGATCTTCAGGCTACCGCGAAGACGATCGAGAGCATGGGCGGCAGCGCCAGCGTGCAACCGGGCGATGTCTCGTTGACCAGCGACGTCGAAAATGTCGTTTCCGGCGCGTTGGAAACCCATGGGCGGCTGGACATTCTGGTCAACAATGCGGGAGTTGCCGACGAAGCGGCGTTCCTCGACATCGAAGAGGCGGCATGGCGGCGGGTGATCGACGTCAACCTTAACGGCGTCTTCTTCATGACCCAAAGGGTAGCGCGGGAGATGCGCAGCCAGGGGGGTGGCGGCGCCATCATCAACATTGGGTCGATCGAAGCGCATGCGGCGGATGGCCCCTTCGCCAGCTATGTTGCCGCGAAGTTCGGACTGCGCGGCATGACCATGAGCGCGGCGATCGAGCTGGCCGAATATGGCATTCGCGTCAATTCCGTCAGTCCCGGCTGGGTGCACACCAAGATGGTGGAAGAAGCGCTTCGGCCAGCAATGCTGCAACATATGCTGCATGATTTCAGACGCGTACCCATGAAGCGCATGGTGACTGTTGATGAGGTTGCAGGCGCGGTCGCCTTCCTCGCCAGCGACGCCGCATCGGGCATAACCGGCACCGATCTGGTGGTTGATGGCGGCACTCTCGCGGACATCCATGTCCACCGTTCGCTTCCCAATGAAGAGGATAAGCAGTGACCCGTCCTAGGATCGCCATCATCGGTGCTGGCACCGCCGGTTGCGGCGCCGCCCTTCGCGCCGCGGAACTTGGCGCGGACGTCATCGTCCTGGAGCGGGAGGCGCCCGCCAGCGGGTCGTCCGGTCGTTCCGCTGGCGTCTATAATTATCAAACGCTCAACCCGCTCGACATCGAGATTCGCATCCGCGCGAAGGAACTGTTCTTGCGGTTGGAACGAGAGCGCGGGCTGCCGCTCGCCAAGATCGGCAATGTTCGCGTGGCCTATACGGACGAACAGATGGACCGGCTGGCCGCCGCGGTTAAGGTGCAGCGCGAACTGGGCGGCATGGATTCCCGCCTGATCGATAGGGAAGGGCTTAGGCAATTGGTGCCCGACATGCGCGTGGATGATCTGGCGGGCGGTCTGCTTGGGCCTACCGACGGGCATCTCGATGGCTATCTTCTGTGCACGACACTGCTTGAAGAGGCCAAGGAGAAGGGCGCGCGTGTCAGTGTTCAGACCGATGTGCTTTCTCATTCCAAGGCGGGCGGGGTGCATCGGTTGGAAACCAGCAAGGGCGTGGTCGAAGCTGACATCGTTATAAATGCGGCTGGCGCATGGGCAGGGAATGTCGGCAAGCTGCTGGGTCATGCGGTGCCGATCAAGCCGCAAGTACATGAAGTCTTTCTGGTCCGATTGCCACGGGACCTTGGCTATACCGTTCCGATGGTCAATCTCTATATGCCGGGGCAGGAGGGCGAGGGTCTTTATTTCAGGCAGGATGGTCCCGACAGCCTGATCGCCGGGCTTCACACCTATGAAGCTATCGACGGACTCGATGTCGACCCCGACAGCTTCAGCCCGCCGTCTGGCGACGATCATCTGATCACTGTCGCAACTCTTCTGACCGAACGGATGGGCATGGATGATTTCGGCTTTTCCAACGGCTGGTTCGGCCTCTATCCCATCAGCATGGACGATCGTTTTCAGGTCGGTCCGTTCGAAGCCGATCCTTCCGTGCTGGTGGTCGGCGGGCTTGGCGGTGTTGGCGTTACGTCTGGCTCGGTCCTGGGCATGTGTGCGGCGGAATGGGCGCTATCCGGCAAGCCTGCGACCGTACCCGGCGTAGAGGCGCTTCGGCCCGACCGCCCCAGTTTGAGCAGCTTTCGATGAGCGAGGTTATCATGGACGTTCTGTTGACGAACGATGACGGGTATCAGGCGGGCGGCATGGCTGCCATCCGGGACGCGATGATCAATGCGGGGCTCAACGTGCTGTCTGTGGCGCCTGACGGGCCACGCAGCGGCACGTCCCGGTCGGCCTCTTTCCGCAAGCCGGTGGTGATGACGCGCGATGGGGGTGACGATCGCAACCCGATCTATCGCGCCGACGGGACGCCCGTCGATTGCGTGCGCGCCGCGATCTTGTCCGGCTTGGCAAAGGATGTCCGTCTGGTCGTTTCCGGCATCAATGAAGGCGCTAATCTGGGCGACGACGCCACCTATTCATCCACCTTTGGCTCTGCGGCGGAAGGCGCGTTGCTCGGCCTGCCTGCGTTGTCGATGTCGCAGCAGGCGCGTGACGGGCGCTTCCGCTTGGTCGATCTCACCGATTATGATTATGGCTGGTGCAGCGAGGTCGGCGCTGAATTGGCGGCGTGGATGATAGCCAGCCCGCCGCCGCCACGCAGCATCCTGAATGTCAATGCGCCCGGCATGTTGAAGGACCGCCGCCTCAAGATCACCGCGCTCGACCATCGCGTCTGGGATCCGGGCCATTATGAGGCGGTGGAAACGGACACTGGCCACGGCTGGTACACCTTCCTCACCAATGTCGATCGCGATCCGGTCTTCACGATGCGGCCGGGGTCGGACGCCAGCGCCGTCGCGGCGGGCCATGTTTCGGTCACGCCGGTCAGCTTCGATTTTGGCGATGTCCGCGCGGCCGGTCGCCTGCGCCGCTGGCTCCGGCAGTCGGTGGAGATTATCGATCCGCGCCTGGGCGCCAGCAACGGCGAGTGCGGGAGCGGCTGCTGTGGATGAACGTCCAGTCGCCCTGGTGACCGGGGCAGGGGGCGAACTGGGTCGGGCCATCAGCCAGCGGCTGGCGGATGCTGGCCATGCGCTGGCCCTGTTCGAACGCGACGAAGCCACGGCTGCGGCCCTGCGCCAGGACATGCCGGGTGACTGCCTCGTTCTGGCGGCGGATCAAACCGACCGGGGTGCGATCGATCAGGCGATGGATGAGGTACGCGCCCATTTCGGCCGCCTCGACGTTGTGGTCGCCAATGCCGGATACGCCAAGTTCACCGGCTTTCTGGAGATGGAACCAGCCGTCTGGGACCGGCATGTTGCGATCAACCTGAGCGGCACTTTTCACATCTGCCAGGCAGCCGCGCGGCTGATCGCGGAGGGCCGCAGGGGCGGGTCGATCGCGGTCATCTCATCCTCGCTGGGGCTTCGGCATGCCGATCAGATCGGCGCTTATTGCGCGACCAAGTCTGCCCTGTTGATGCTGGTCCAGACAATGGCGGCCGAACTGGGTATCCACCGCATCCGGGCGAATGCCATCCTGCCGGGCGTTATTGAAACGGCCATGACCAAATGGATGGTCGACAAGCCGGGGGTGCGCCGCGACCTGTTGCAGAAAACGCCGATCGGCCGCCTGGGCCTGACCGACGACATTGCAGAGGCTGTCGCATTTCTGTGTTCCGACAAGGCAGGCTTCATCACCGGCGCCAACCTGTCGGTTGATGGCGGGCAGTCCATCTATGGGCAACCGGCATGGACGCGTCAGGATCGCTCGACACCCTTTGAGCCGGAGTGGACGGCTGGCCTCGGCGACGAGGCGTGAAAGGAAGAATGTGACGAACATCCCGGCATATTGATCGCCGGAATGGTGTCAGGCGTGCGGCTGACGGTCGCGCCAATCGACGGGGGCGATCGCGATAAAGACGGTCGCCTGCTCCCCTTCATAGCGCAATTCAGTGCCGTTCCCGATCCACAACATGTCCCCCGGTCCCAGTTCGTGGACCTCATCCCCCGTACGCAGGCGGAACTTGCCCGACAGGCACAGAATCATCTCGTCATATCGCACCGTCCATGGCACCGATCGGCCATCGAACGTCGCGAAATAAGCGCCCATCGTCTGGCTGCTATCAGGCCCGATCAATCGAGCGATGCTGGCCGAACCCTGACCATCACCATAATCCGACATGGGTGTATCCTGCAGGCGGAACAGGCGGATGTCGGCGGTCACAGCATGGCTCCTTCAAGCGCATGCAGCTTCGTGTTGGACGGTGCCGCAGCCGCCTCGGCCGCTGCCTTATCCTCCTCCTCGAAGCGCAAGGCGCGTGGCACCGACAGCCAGCGCGCGACCAGAATGCCGCAGATAGCCCCCACCAACTTGCCGAACATCAAAGGGACGATCAGCGAAGGCTGGAAATTCGCGATAAAGGCCAGGGAGTCACCCAATATCCAGGAACCGCACACCGCATAGGCGATCGTCATCACCTTATTGCGCGCATCCATTTCCGGGATCAGTCTGAATAGCGTCAACGGGTTGGCGGTGGTCGCAATCAGCCCGCCGCTTCCGACCGCGCTGAAGCCGGTCAGCTTGCCGAGCTTCTCGATGGCTTTGCCGCAATAACGGCGCAGCGCGTAGACCATCGGAAAGGCGCCAGCCAGCATGATGCCGATATATCCGGCGATCTCCAGCCCCCTTATGGAATTGGCCGGGTCGGCCAGCAGCGGGTCAAACGGCCATCCGCCGAACAGATGGCTGAAAACGCCCGTGAAATACTGGACGATACAAGCGCCGAAGATCAGCTTTATCGCGGCATCGGCAAGGCGACCGAAGCCCATGAACCCACGGACCATGAGGTCCGGGATGAACCGCAGGCCCGCCACGATAGCGCCCACGATGATGGTCAGTGGGAAAAGATCGTGCAGTATCTGGCCAAATGTCATGGCGAGGCGGAATGTCGCCGGGCCGCCGGTCGCGACCGTGGGCCGGATGAGCGGGTGGGTCATTGCGACGACGCTTAATCCCACGAACAGCGCGATCGGTATGGTGATAAGGCCGGCCATCATGCCCAGTGCCAGATATCGATGATCCTTCTTGGGCAGCATCGCCAGCGCGACAGGGATGGTGAAAACGACATGCGGCCCCAACAGAAATCCGTTGAACGATGCAATAATCCAGTTCTCGCGGCTGGCAGCAAGGGCGTCGGCCATCTGATAACCGCCCATATCGACGGAAATCAGGGTCGTTGCCGCCATCGCCCTGTCTGCCCCAACAAAGGAAAAGAGGGGGGCAATCGCATGGTTGATGGCCGCTGACAGGACGGGGGCGGCTGCGAGAACGGCACCAACTGGAAGGAAGAGGACTCCAGTCGTGCGGATCCCCTCCATGAATTCCCAGCCCATGCCTGTGCTATCGTCCCGAACGGCGGCGATCGCGCCCCACATCGCGAACAGCATCACGACGCCGATCACATATTGACCCAACCCGCTCATTTCCGAGTCTTCCCGCCGTCATTAATACGAATGTTCATTCATATTAACCCGCCCTGCGATCTCGTCAAGTGTCTTCGGGTCAGTCAACCTTTAGCATGTTACGGGCAAGTTCCGACATACGTCGAGCCACCTTTTCCGGGCTGTCCGACCCGCCCGGGCGATACCACATTAAAACATTGTCGCACATCGTGCCTATGGCCAGCGCGCAAATGCGTGGATCCAGCGCGTTATCGGATCGTCCGGCCAAAATGTCCCGTACAATCTGGGTGAGGACGTCAAGGTAGCGGCGCATATGTGAACGTATTTCCTGCTTTGCGCCAGGACTTCCGATCCTTTCCAGCATCGCCGAATCTATCAGCCGGTCGTTCGCCTTGGCGAAGGCGGCGTTGGAAATCTGATACAGTACATGACGGCGGATGAGTGCGTTCATCCGTTCGACCGGCAGCATGTCCTCTTCGTCATTGTCCACCACTTCGCTGTTGAACATGTCGAGGGCAGCAAGAACCGCCGAAACGAGCAATTCATCCTTCGATTTAAAGTGGTTATAGAAGGCGGGCGGCTTCAGCCCAACTTCCGCCGTGATGTCCCGCAACGACACCGCTTCATAGCCGCGAGAACCGAACAGCTCCACCGCAGCCTTCAGCAACTCTTCCCGCATTCCCGATTTGCGACGGGTCCTTTTCGGCCGGACGCGGTGCGCCGAGACGATCGGAGCCGCCGTAGCATCGCCGACCTTTGCGGAGTTCGTTTGCAGCGGTTTAACGTTACTATCCTTCACTGACACGCTTCGATGCCCCAGTCGCGAATGTATAAATGCAAACGGTCTTTCATATTAATGCATATGCCCTGTCGGACGGCGCCGTTCAAATGGAAACTATTTCTCTCGGATCGCGGACCACGTTGATGCGCGACATCTGCCTGGCGAGCACTCGCGTGCTTTTTGGCCGATTAGGCGTATAAGTTGGCCATCAACCCGCTTCGCGCCAGACGTCATTGTGCCATAAGGACGGAACACGGCCACTTCGCAGTTTCAGACGTGGCCCCGAAATTTTCCTTCGGAAGCGTGGACCCTCAGGGCGCACGCTCTAAGGATGGTGAGACTTCCAACGGGTTGGAGGAGCATTCACTTGGTTGACACTAGTAGACATACCAGCGCCGTCCATGTGCTTGCCCGCAACTTCGTCGAAGGCGACGTCATCTCGGCGCATTCGCATCCAAACGGCCAGTTCGTTCACGCTGTTTCAGGTGTCATGGAAATCAGGGCGGATCACAAACTGTGGGTTGTTCCGCCACAACGCGCCGTATGGATCCCGCCCGGGACCGTACATGAATTCCGGGCGCGAACGCCTGTTCTGCTGCGTACGCTCTATATCGCGTCGGATCGGACGCCGCCCCGTCTGGGCGAAAGGGCGGGAGGATTCGTCGTCACACCGCTCGTGCGTGAACTCATATTGCGAGCGATCGACCAGGCCGTTCCCAGCTGGGATTCGGCGCGCACTCTTCGCCTGCATGCGCTGTTGCTGGACGAACTGAACGATCTACCGGCGGACGCCGTGACGCTGGCGATGCCGTCCGATCCTCGCCTTGTCCGCGCGTGCGAGCAGATTCTCGATAGCCCCGGTGGCCCTGATATCGAGGAGCTTGCACGGTCATCGGGTGCTTCGGCGAGAACATTGTCGCGTCTGGCCCGCGATGAATTGGGTTGTCCTCTTTCCGTCTGGCGGCAGCAAGCGCGGATCGTCGCGGCACTGCCCAAACTCATCGCCGGAGAGCCCATCCTGAGCACGGCCTTGTCGCTGGGATACGAAACGCCCAGCGCTTTCACCGCGATGTTCAAACGCTTGATAGGAACAACGCCGACCGCCTTTGTCACCGAACGGAGCGGTTTCGCAGTGAGGCCGGAGAGATGACGCCGTTGGATTGAAACGGGGGTTGGCGAGTGGCCACCCATCATAAACGAACAGTTGCTGCCAACAGAAACAAACGTTAATTATTATATCTGTCCGAGCGCTCCTCGGCTTTGCAAAAGCGGAAGCGATACGTCGATGAACATCCTGTTGACCAACGCGGAAGGTTACGACGCACCGGGCATCGCTGCCCTGCGCAGCGCGTTGATACTGTCCGGCTTCAACGTGCTGACCGTGGCGCCCGCAGCCCCGCAGGTCTGGCTTTCAAAAGCGATTTCGGAGCGCGAGCCAGTGTTGGTGGAGAGGTCGGGCGGTGATGATCGTCACCCGCTGTATCGCGTGCACGGCACGGCGCCCGATTGCGTGCGCATCGCGATCCTGTCGGGCCTTGCAAGCAAGGTGTCCGCCGTCGTGGTTGGAATAGGCGAGGAAGCCAATGTCGGAGAGGATGCAAGCAATAGCTCGACATTTGGGGCCGCCCTGGAAGGCGGGATGCTGGGATATCCGGCCATGGCGATCTCGCAACAGGCGCATGGGACTCACTCATGCTGCGGGAGCAGGAGTACCCCCGACTTCGCATGGGCGAGCGCGGTCGGTGCGGAGCTTGCCGCCTGGTTGGCCGCCTCGCCGCCGCCCGATCGCAGCGTTCTGAACATAAATGTACCGGCTCATTTGGCAGACCGGCATATCAAGCTGACCTCCTTCAGTGAATGCATCTGGAAACCGCTGGATTGCCAACGGGCGGACGCTGAATCTGACGGTAGCTGGCTGGTGCAGCCCTACGCCAATGGGCTCCCCCGTTTCGCGAAAGAGCCGGGGTCGGACGCATGGGCGCTGGACAAAGGCCATGTCTCGGTGACGCCGCTCAGCTTCGATCGTGGGATTGGCCGATCGGCGGTGAAGCTGCGCGCATGGACGCGGTCCGTCATCCAGCAGGTCGATCCCCGGCTGGGCGCTACGGACGGCACATGTTCTGCGAGCTGCTGCGGATAGATGAATGAGTGAGATTTGCGCGGCACATGCCGTTGCGGATGGACGGATTACTTAGCGTAGGAGTGAAAAATGGTTAAGATTGATTGGGATAGAGTTGGGAAAGGTGTCGCTCGCGAAAATGAGCGGATGATCTGGCGGCCCTACGGCGCGCCTATCGTTCTGGATCTGGAACATTCCGCGTTCCACGATGCGCCGATCTCCGTTCCGTGGAATATCCCTGAAACCCTGGCGGTATCCGTTGCCATTACCGGCGCGTTCTTCCGCCGCTCGCAGAATCCGAACCAGCCTTACACGCCGGAAGAAATCCGCAATTCTGCCCGCGAATGCCTTGAGGCAGGGGCGAGCACGGTTCACATCCATGTTCGCGACGATGAAGGCTATAATGTTCTCTCGCTCGATCGCTTCGAACAGGTCGTTGCGCCGCTGAAGAAGGACTATCCCGACTTGTCGGTCGACGGCTGCCTTGTCCCGGCGCTCGAAGGCGAGTGGGCTGAAATGAAGCGGGTGCTGGCGACCGGTCTGCTGGACGGTGCGCCGATCAACACCACGACGACCTATATCGGCGATTCTCTGTTCAGCAAGCCCGCGCCGGTCATGATCGAAAAGGTGCGCCTCATTTTGGAAAATGGCGGCATTCCTGAAATCGCCGTCTACACCGACGCCGACGTTGCCAATGCCGATCGTTTCCTGATCAAGAGCGGCCTCATCAAGGGACCGGCCTTCTGGCTGATCCTTCCCGCATTGCCAGGTTGCAGCCCCATGGAAAATCCACGCCAGATGGTCGAAGGCCTGATGCGTACCGTCACCACGATCCGCGACGTCGATCCTGACGGCGTGATCATGGTGTGTGCTGCTGGCCGCGCGTCCATGTATGTCGCGACGCTCGCAGCCGCGATGGGCCTGCACATCCGCGTGGGCATGGAAGATACCTATTGGCTCTGGCCGCATCGCGATGATCGCATCCAGTCGAACCTGCAGACCTTCGAACTTGGCGCGAAGCTGGGTGAGGTTCTGGGCCGCCGGGTCGCGACGCGTCAGGAATATACCGACATGCTGAGATCCTGCGCCCAGGGATAACCGGCTGCGGAGTTAAAGAGACGGCCATGCTCCAGTGGACGGGAGCATGGCCGTTCCTATGCCGATGATAGGGTTCGCTTCAGTGGCGGTAGTGGTCGGCTTCGAGGCGACCTATTGACAACCCGCTCTGATGGGCACGGAGAGACACCGCCTCATTTTGGCCAGTGCTTGACGAGCATCGACGTCAAGGAATCAGGCAACCCGGTGTTACCTGTCGATGCCAAGCATCCGCCTTGCCAAGTCCCAATAAGTCGCGACGAGATTGTCGTCAGCTGCCTTTGAGGTGGAAACGTACCAGCGTCCGACCTGATCATACATGGTCGATATGGCGCTCGACACGATCCTGTAGTCTGCCTTCACCGACGACTCTTCGACAAGCAGAGACACCAGCTTTGTCACCTCGCGCAAATATAGCCGCAGCCGGTCCTGGATGGCCTGCTGGAATGTTATTTCGCCGACGCGCTGAAGCAGATTGTGTGCCATCAAAATGTCGAAGGCCCTGGCGATGACCGGGTTGTCCAATTGGTAGCGGATGTGCCGCTCCAAAATCCCTTCCAACGCTTCTACATTCGATTCGCGGGGGTCGCGAGGACCCAGGACCCGCTCGTTGAAGTCCTCCATTGCCCACAGCAGAGCTTCGCCCAGCAAGGCTTCCTTCGACTTGAAGTGATTGTAGATGGCGGGCGCCTTGATACCTGCGAACTGCGCCAGGTCACGCATCGTCGAAGCTTCGAAGCCGTTCTTCGAAAACAGGTCGAGCGCCGCGACCAGCAGCCGTGCCCGGGTATCCGATCGCGTGGCGCGGTTCTCCCGCTCGATCGCCAGCTCTTCGGATTCGGCCAGCCTGGCCTCGTATCCAGCGCGCTTTCGCAGGACCTTCGTCTGATTTGTCGGTGAAGTCATTCTGCTGGTTCCTTAATACTCTCCGAAGCCCGATGGCAACCATCGATGCAACCTCCTGCGATGTTGCTTGGCTCCTGATCCCTCACCGCAACTCCAACCTCGCACTTGCATTAACAAATGTTCGCTATTATGATACAGCCGAAAATGCGATAGTATTCCGTAATTGGACGGGAATGACCAGATACTGACGGGGTTTAAAATGGCGATCTGGCCTGATTGCGACTCTCAATCGAAGCGGCTCTACGAACGCGGGCTCAAGGTCTATCCGGGCGGAATTACGCGTCTGGTTCCATGGCTTGAGCCTTTCCCGGTCTACACGAAATTCGGCAAGGGCGCCTATGTCACCGACGTAGATGGCACGGCGCGTCTCGACCTGCTCAACAACTTTGCGTCGCTGATCCACGGTCATGCCAATCCGGCCATCATAGATGCTGTTTCCAGGCAGTTAGTGCTGGGAACGGCCTACACCAACCCGACCGAGGTGGAGATCGAACTCGCTGAGCTGCTGTGCGACCGTATAGAGACGGCTGAAAATGTCCGGTTCAGCAATAGCGGTTCGGAAGCGGTGATGTCCGCGATCAAGGCTGCACGCGCGTACACCGGCCGACCCGCGATAGTAAAAGTCGAAGGCAGCTATCATGGCTCCTATGACTATGCCGAAGTCAGCCTGGACACGCCCAAAGAGGAGTTCGCCACGCCGCCAAAGTCGGTTGGCTACGCTGCGGGCGTACCTGACCGACTTCTGGAAGATGTCTATGTCATCCCGTTCAATGATCCTGAAACTGCCGTCCAGATCATCCGTGCGCATAAGGATCGCATCGGGGCGATCCTGCTTGACGCCGCGCCCAGCTATCTCGGCTTCACCCCTGTAACTCCAGAATTCGCGGCCACGTTGCGGGAACTGGCGACCGAGATCGGAGCAGTATTCATCCTCGACGAGGTCATAACTTTCCGCCTGGACCACGGCGGAGCACAGAAGAGATTTGGCATAAAGCCGGACCTCACCGTCCTCGGCAAGATCATCGGTGGCGGTTTTCCTGTCGGTGCACTGGTCGGATCGAAAGAGGTGATGAAAGTCTTCGACCATCATTCGGGCAGGCCGCTGGTGCCCTGGAGCGGGACTTTCTCGGCCAATCCCATAACCATGACGGCGGGCAGGGTGACGCTGGAACTCCTGACCCCCGCGTTGGTCGCGCATATCAACATGCTCGGCGATCGCGTCCGCGCCGGGTTGACGCAAGCCTTCGCCTCGTCAGGGTTTCCAGGGCAGGTGACGGGCGTCGGGTCGATGTTCAAGATCATCACGCATCAGCGGCCTGTCTATGACTATAGGAGCCAGCAGCACACGCCCGCCGAAAGCGCTGCGATGGTCGTGCTGCAACGGCTGCTCGTGCTCAAGGGCTTCCATGTGTCGGGGGCGGGCATGGGGTTCCTTTCCACCGCCATGGTTGACGAGGACATCGACAATTTCTGTGCGGCTACAGAGGAACGCCTCCGTCATCTTCCCCATCCTGGCAGCGTGGAATGACCCATATGTTCAAACATGAACGTCGGAAGGGAACATCGGATGCTTCGCCAGAGTACCGCTCGTCACCGGCGCGATATCGGGCGGGAAGTCGCGCTGCGGCATGCCGAACGGGGTGCGATGCTCTGCCGGGTGGGGCCTAATGAAGGCGCGGCGGTAACATTGTGCGCCCATATTGTAGATATGGCAGCGACAAAATCTGTGGTCACTACAAGCCCTGGTGCCCCCCCACGGCCTCTGCACTTCAATGCACAAGGAAGATATGGTTGAATTTTAGAAAAGTCGGTCGAGATCATGCGCTGGGCCGTGTATCGACGTCAAAACTACTGGAATCTGGCGCCAACATTGTCCTGGGCGACCTCAACGAAGCCGCACCCGCCGTATTTGTCCGCCTCGCTTCCTCGACACGACGGAACAGGACCTTAACAGGAACCTCACGCGGAATACCAAGAGCATTTTCCTTGGCATAAAACATCAGATCGGCGATGATCGGCATGAGCGCACCGCTGCGGTGTAGTTTGCGCGCAGCATTGAAGAATGTGAGCTTTAGATGATCGGGACGATGATGGATTTTGAGCTGACGATAGGCTCTATCCTGCTGCATGCGGACCGGTTTCACGGGAATCGCGAAATCGTGTCGCGCCAGCCCGACGGCAGCATCGTTCGTAGCTCCTATTCGCAGGTTCTCAACCGCTCCCGGCAGCTGTGCAGTGCGCTGACCAGCCTGGGTGTCGTCGCGGGAGACCGGGTCGCCACGCTGGCCACCAACTCCTTGCGGCATCTGGAGGTGTATTTCGCCGTCCCCGCCATGGGCGCGATCATCCATACCGTAAATCCTCGCCTGTTCCCGGAACAGGTCGAATTCATCATCAATCACGCGCAGGACAAAGTCCTGTTGGTCGAGCCGCAATTCGTTCCGCTGGTCGAGCAGATCAGGGGAAGCCTGAAAAATGTTCGCCACATTATCGTCATGGGGTCAGGCGGTGAGGACGTTGCGGGGCTTCTGCCTTATAAGGAACTGGTCGAAGCAGCGTCCGCCGTCTTCGACTTTCCGGTGATCGCCGAACGAACCGGGTCGGCGCTCTGCTATACCTCGGGCACGACCGGTGCCCCCAAGGGCGTCCTTTATTCCCATCGCTCGGTCGTGCTGCAATCGCTGGTGATTTCGGGCATCGACTGGTTCGCGGTTCGGCGCCGGGACAGCCTGCTTCCCATAGTTCCCATGTATCATGTGAATGCATGGACGCTGCCTTTTGCCGCAGCGATGAACGGGTCGAAGCTGGTCCTTCCGGGCAGCGCTCTCGATTCACGCAGCCTGTTCGAACTGATCAGCACGGAACAGGTGACGCTGGCCGCAGGGGTGCCCACGATCTGGAGCGACCTGATCCAGTTTCTGGAAGCGCAGGACGAACGCGTCGACTCGCTTGAGCGCGTTATCGTCGGCGGGACGGCTCCCACGCCGTCGATGATCAAGACGCTGGAGGAAAAATACGGCGTTCAGACCTGCCATGGATGGGGAATGACCGAAACCAGTGCTGGCGGCCTTTTCAACGCTCCACATGATTGGGATCATCTGGACAATGAAGACAGGCGCGTCATGCTTGGAAAGCAGGGGCGCACGCCCTACCCATTCAGCATTCGCATCGTCGATGCAGACGGGGAGGAGGCTCCCTGGGACGGGAAGACGTTCGGCAGCCTGCAGATTCGTGGCCCCAGCGTCACGTCCAGCTATTATAATGGTGATGCTCCCCCCATCGAAGCTGCGCGCGAAGGGTGGCTTCCGACCGGCGACATCGCCGTCGTCGATCCCGCGGGCTATGTCGAGATTGTGGATCGCGAAAAGGACGTCATCAAGTCAGGCGGGGAATGGATCAGTTCCATCGCGCTGGAAAATATCGCGGCGTCTCATCCCGATGTTGCGGAAGCGGCTGTCATCGGCATCCCGCATCCGCGATGGGACGAAAGGCCGCTGTTGGTCGTAGTTCCCCGCGCTGGCTGTCGACCGGCTCCGGCCGATCTTCTCGCCCATTTCGCAGGCAAGTGCGCGAAATGGTGGATTCCCGAGGAGGCCGTATTGGTGGACAACATCCCAAGGCAGGCGACGGGCAAGGTCTTCAAGGCGCGACTGCGCGAAGCCTATGCAAAGGCCGGAACGGAGAGCCCGTCTGTGGAAGCCGGTTCAGGGCCGGTCTGAAACCGACGGTGCTGTCAGACCAAGGCGAACCAGTCTCCACATGATGTAGTTCGGTGGGCAAGGGTAGGCTTAGCTCGCGAGCAATTGCTTAGGGTCCAAACCCAATCAGGGTCTTGAAAATCTGCGGCCATATTGATTCAGAGAGCCTCCACTGAAGCAGGAGGTCCTTGGATTTCGCGTTCGTTGTTCTGGCTGTCGGATGAAGCATGGACGGCAATTGAGCCCCACCTGCCGAAGAACCAGCCAGGCGCGCGGCGGGTTGATGACCGACGAGTGATCTCGGACATCATTCACATGCTCAAGTGCGGTGGCCGCTGGGCGGATTGTCCGGGAGAATACGGCCCCGCGACGACCGTCTACAACCGCTCGAACAGGAGGAGCCGCCGGGGCATCTGGACACGCATCGGCCGCTCCGCCTTGTCCTGACGCCCGGCAACACATCCGATGTGAAGGGCGCCGACCTGCTCATCGGCGAAACGGCCGGAATGAAACGGGTGATCGCCGATCGTGGCTATGACGCCAACCGCAACAGGGCTGCCTTGCGCGAGCAGGGCACGATCCCCGTGATCCCGGGCCGACGCAACCGCAAGCGCCCGATCCATTATGATGAACGCCGCTACAAAGACCGCTGGCGGCTCGAGGCCATGTTCTGCCGTTTGAAGGACTTTCGCCGGATTGCCACCCGCTACGACAAGCTCGCCCGGAACTTCCTATCCGCCGTAAGCCTCGCCGCGGCCGTCGCTTTCTGGCTCTGAACGAGTCTGGATCCTAGCTGCTTTGGATCAAATGCTCGCATAATGGTGTCACGCGAACGAGAAGATCACAGGTATACCCTAGCGATCTTCCCGATATCACACAGTCAAATTGACATATGAAGAAAGTATATAATTGGCAATATATGATGTATTACCTATTTCATAGAGCAGTATCGCAACGATATATTTGATGATCATTTATTAATATTGGATCGCATGCGCTCTTGTAAATTGCTATATATTTCCTATATGAATGTTATCAAGGGCATAGGCAATGTAGGCGTTCTTGACTGAGAGACCACCGCGCTCCCGCTTACCAGGGAATTCGCACATGGATCTCAATCGACTTTATTCCGAGCACCAGGTTTCGCTGATGCGTGCCGCTGACGCACATAGCGAGTCGGCCCGGCGCAAACATCTGTGTGCCGCCGGGGTTGTCGGCGGTCAAATCTTCGACTTACTCTCTTCGAAGAACGCTCCCGCCTCGGCGGATTGGCTGTTCTGGACCCGTCAATTGGCCCCTGCAGTAGGCCTGGCTGTTCCCGCATGACAGTGGATGCAACCGCGCCCGCACGCCCACGAAGGCGAGTATTCGTCAACCGCGAGATGAAGCTCTCTCCTGAGCAGGCAAGGCGGCAAGGCTTGATCACTCACCTTGCATTCGTACTTCTCGGTCAGAAGGAGGCAATCCGCTTTCTGAACACCCACAACGCATCTTTGGGCGCAAGGCCACTCGATCTGGCGATCGCCGATCCGACCGGATACTCAACGGTTGAAAATGCAGTTAAGCTCCTTGCCCAGCCCACGGCCGGCGGCCGTCAGTGATCTCGTCAGTCAACCCTCGCTCGTGACGATCGGAGAGAAAATGACTGTGGAACCTGTAGACGACACCGAACTCATGGCTCGCTATTGCATCACGAAGGTGCCTGTGTATCGTTTTCATTATCGGGATTGGCGGTACTCGACTTTGAACGATGCGGTCGCGCAGGCGAAGCGGGACGAAGCCACCGCTCGAAGTAGATAGAATGGGGTGCCCGTAGCCATTTCCAACGCGTTGGCACGACGCAAATATTGTAAGAGTGAAGCGCGGTGGCAGATCTCGATAGATGGTGCAATTGATCCGCCCGCCTCAATTTTGCATTTTCCTCAAGCTGTGCTATCAACATGTTGCTGAACGTCGCGTTTTGACGGATATCGGGCCACTTCGGCTCTCCTTGTCCCCACATTGCCTCTTTTAAGCCGGGATGAGCGAATGGTCGCATTCCCAGGACATGCGACAAGGAGACCGAGCATGATCGCCGGAACAGTCAAATTCTTCAACGCCGACAAGGGCTATGGCTTCATCGCCCCTGAAGATGGCAGCAGCGATGCTTTCGTACATATCTCTGCCGTTGAACAGGCAGGCATGCGCACCCTCGAAAAGGATCAGCGCGTCACTTATGATCTGGAGCAGGACCGCCGCGGCAAGACCTCGGCCGTCAACCTCCAGGCAGCCTGAAAATGGCGCCGGGCGGTTGACGCTGCCCGGCGGCTTCAGGCGAATGCTTTAGCACAGGACATTTCCCTGCATGAAAAGATATAAAGAGCCATCCTTCCAGGAGCGTATCGCCTCAGCGGCGCGTGCCCGGACGGAGGGTCTCCAGCAACTGCGCAACAAACCGCCGGTTGACCAAACCGCTGCGGCCGCGAAGGCGGAACTCCGACAGACCAAAGAGGCCGCTGCCCGCGAAAAGCGCCAAAAGGCTCTGCTCATGGCCCAGGAACAAAAGGCCGCAAAACGTGCGCAAGAGCTTGAAGCGACCGCTGCGAATGCCCCACGGCATAAGCCCATCCTCACGGAAGCTGAACAAAAGGCTGCACGCGATGCGCGGTATCTCGCGCGGAAGAAGCGTGCATCATCCTGACGACGCCGTGCCTGCACCTATGGTGAAGCGGCATCGGGAGATGAATTCTGGAGCCCTCCTGCATGCGGACGTTGCCGTAACCGAACATATTGGGCCGCTTAATTTGGCCGGTTCAGTTGCAAGCTATCTGTCATTACTCGCTTCAGGCTCAGCATCGCTGCGGCCCTTAGCGCGCGAACTCCAACTAAGAATAATGCGGCCTACGCCGCGAGGTTATAAATGAATAGTATCTTTCCGACCAGTAAACGCACCACCCTCCATCTGCCCTTTAGCCAAGGACTAGCGCCGCGATCCGTCCAGGTTCGGGCGGCGGTTTTGTCCACTAGTGAGCTAAAGCAGATCGTTGCGGCGATGCTTGGCTGAACGTGCATATAACGGCAGCCGGACATGCTGCCGATCTTTCGCAACCTCATAAGGAGACATCATGAGCCGAGAAAAAGTCGCCCCCTTCCTCATCACGAAGGACGAGGATGGAAATTTCCGGCTCACGGTCCGCGAAACACGGTATAATTCGCAGGGCTATCCGCTCGTGACATCTCACTTGCAGGAGGAGAGTTTCAAGACGGCGGCTTCAGTCCGAACCCATGCGCGCCTCGTGTTCAGGGCTCAGCCCGGGCAGTTTGCCACCAAGTGAATCTCGTGGCTCCATGGCGCACCAAAAATTCGACCTGCCACTACCTTCGTCTTGAGGATGGAGGATCGCGGTCGGCGTCCTGTATATGCGCGCCGTAGCACTAAAGGAAAAAGCCGTGTTGGCATCACCTGACGAATGCGCGACGATTTCGATCGAACTGATTGGCATGGCGGAGCTACCCGATGGAGGCCGGCTGCGCCTCTTACGCCGGGGTGAGGACTATTCCATCAGGTTCGGCGATAACGAACTAATGGGAAACCAAGTACGTCATTCGGAAGAAGCGCTCGCTACCCTGACATGTCAGCGCTTGGCCGGACGGAATGCTCAAGTTCTCATTGGCGGTTTGGGCATGGGCTTCACGCTCGGCGCTGCTTTGCAGTCACTGCCTCCGGCGGCCGAGATCAAGGTAGCAGAACTCATCCCTGAGATCGTGAACTGGGCGAAAGGCCCTTTGGCCCATCTCTTCCATGATTACCTCTTGGACCCCCGTGTCGTTCTTGAACTGGGCGACGTTCATGATGTGATTGCAAACGCCGAAGCCAGGTTCGACGCCATTATGTTGGACGTCGATAATGGCCCTGACGGGTTGATCCATGTTGCGAACGAACGCCTCTATTGCAATTGGGGCCTGCGCACGGCTCATGCAGCGCTCAAGCCTGGGGGCATCCTGGCGATCTGGTCGGCCTATAATGACGATGCATTTGTTGCGCGCCTCGAAAATAACGGCTTCGATGTTGATGAAGTTGATGTGGCGGCGGTCGTCGACGGAGAAAACACTATCCACACTGTGTGGCTTGCTTCAAAGCGGCCTTAACCCGACCCTTCAGGGGCGAAGTCGCTTGGCTGCCTCCCGCGTTTCCCGACGGACTACATCGATGATTTTCCCCAGAGCATGGGCATACTCTTCATACCGGCTCCTCTTTTGGGAACAAGATGATGCCGATGCCTGTTTCAGCGCGGAAATTCTGTGAGATTGGAGCGATTGATCCTATCCATGGCCTACCTCCGCCGCTTGCAAGGGGGTGCTGCAGCGCGATATGCGACGGCGAGCCGGTGACTTCGCCCGAAATTAGTTTGTTTTTCATCACGGCACGAAATGCTTCAGCGTCCCGGAGGTCTGACCTGAAGATTTTTCATCACGGGCTACGCTGAAAATGCGGTGATCGGCCATCGCTTGGAGAGGGCCAGCTAAATCCGGGAACAGCTCGTAGATCGCGGATGCCGCCGCTCAAAGGGCGCGTTATAGGCGATGATCGCTCCCCTATGCGCTTCGTTCTTTGTCCCGCGCCAATGAAGCCATTGCCAGCGGGGCCGTCATCCGCGAAATCACGCCGGTTGCGGTGCCCGGCAGGGGCGGCGAGATAATAGTCGATACCGATGAGCAGCCAGGTAAGGCGGCCCCATATGATTTCCTCACTGAAGCCCGCCTTTGACAAGGACGGCACCATCACCGCCGCTAAGGCATCCTCCATTTCCGACGGCGCCGCGGCGCTCGTCATGACCGGGAGGAGCGTTGCGGACAGGCTCGGCCGGGCTGGGCAGTGGATGACGTCGATCTATTCGAAGTCAACGAAGCCTTCGCCGTGGTAGCGATGATCGCCGCTAATCATCTCGGCATTCCGGCGGACAAGCTCAATGTGAACGGCGGTGCGACCGCGCTCGGACATCCAATCGGCGCATCGGGCGCGCGCATCCTTGCGACATTGATGGGTGCCTGCGGCATGGGGTCTGATGCGCCGCGTCGCCAGCCTGTGCATTGGACTGCCCGAATCGCGGTGGTCAGATAATCATGATAAATCGCAGCCAAATAAGGGCCTCGCAAAGGCGAGGGCGGTGCTCTGCTCAGGCATGATAATGATCGGTGGATCGAAGTGATTGGGCCAGCAACTCTCCTACGACGAGTTCTCTGTAAAAGCTCGATTTCGGTGAGGTCCAATCATAGGATTGGCCGATGGCAGACCAGATTCAATCATATGGTCAATCTCTGGCTCCGAAATTGCGCCATCACCCTTTGATAAGGCGTGATGGCGCATGATCACTCAGTGTCCGAAATGATATCGAACAGAAATCCCGTACATTCTGGGCTCACCATAAATGTAGGAGTTGAATCCGCTCTGGTATGAGGTCCCATTACTGCTAATGATATAGTCTTCGTTAGTCAGATTGGTCGCAAATGCGCTGAGGTCGAAATTCGACCCTGCAACATTTTGCCACTGTATTTTGGCGCTCAGCAAGCCATAGCCATCGCCCGGGCCACACTGAACGGCACCGACATTGGGTCCCGACTGCAGGCGGGGACAGTTACCGCCGTTATAGGCAAACGGCTCATCGACAGGTGCCTTGGATGCCGACTGATATTGAGCGCTGATATAGGCATATGTAGCGGAGACGGCGACCTTCCCGAACGATTCATCGACTGGCAAATCGATGCGACCGGTAAGGCTGAACTGGTTCTTCGCCGTATTTTGGAACGGTATCCCGGTCAGGATACATTGGCCCGTTGCGCCGTTGAACGGAACGCCTGAACCGCAGTCGAAGCCGGGCGGCAGGCCGAAAGCAGGAATGCCTGCGGGGAACAGGGAGGGCGCAGTATATTCATCATATTTGGCAGCAGTGTGGGAATAGGTCCCCGATAGCGTGAGCCAGTTGGCGGGTCGTATCTCGCCTTCAAACTCCACGCCTTGGATGTGCGCTCGTCCAGCATTGCTGGTTTGCGCGCCGAAGACCGGTTGACCATTGAATATGTAGGCGGTTCCGCCGGTCCTCTGCAGATCTTTATAGTCCGTATAGTAATAACTTAGATTGGTTCGGATTGGCACGCCGCCGAGGTGCCAATCTGCCTTTATGCCGCCTTCATAGGAGGTGACAAATTCAGGCCGAAAGGATCGTAGTTCTGGTGCCGGGGTGGCAGTGCCGATCCCTCCCGATTTATAGCCGCGACTGATCTTGGCGTAGAGTAACACATTTTGCATGGCATCATAGTCAAGGCCGACCGTCCAGTTCGGCGCCTTGAACTTGGCGCGCTCCGAGGTGACTGGTGCACCGGGCAATCCGAAGTTGGAGAATGCCGTCAGGCTGTCCCATGTATAGCGATAGCCAGCGGTCAGCCGCAGCCCATCAAGGCTGTTCGAAAAACTGCCGAAAGACAGCGTCCCCTGCGCATACAGCGCTTGGCTGGTTGATCTCTGGCCTCTGCGGGTCTGATTGGTTGCCGAAACCAGCTGTTGTCCTAGCGGCTTAACACTCTCATAGTAGGCACCCACGGTGAAGTTGAGCGCGTCTCCACCAACCTTGCCCTGAAGCTGAGGCTCGAACGAGTACTGACGGACATCGGTGTAGTAATTGTAATTGGGAAGGCCGCCCGGATCAATCTCTTGGGCGCCAATCGAGCCCCCACCGTCCGTGGACAATGGCGGGCGGTGATCATCAGGAATCCCATCGCCGTCGAACGGAGCACTGTTCTTCAGACGCTGATAATTGGCGATGTTGCGGAACGTCAGGTTGTCCGTAAGTTCCGCCGAGAGGATGTCCGTTATGGAGAAATAACGCGTCCGCTCGCTAAAGAGCAGCGGGCTGAGCGCGACTGAACGGATACCACGCTCGATCTGCTCCTCCAGATAATCGCTGTAGGGCACACCGTTTTGCGGATTGACCCCCGCTGGAACCGCGTTGAGCACTGTCCCGGTGCCATGTTCCTGCACGCGACCGACGGTTGCGAGCAGGTAATTCTCGATCCCTGGCGCTGGACGCCAGGTCAGGCCTGCGCGGAAGGAATAGCGGTTGCGATTGTCGAGATCGGTGTCCGTGGTGATCTCGTGCGTGAAGCCATCGCGCTTCTGATACATGCCAGCGACGCGCAGCAGCAGCGTGTCTGCCACGATCGGCACGTTGAGCGCGCCGCGCACTTCAATAGAGTCATAATTGCCGTACTGGATCTGGCCGTAGCCCTCGAACCGATCAGTCGGACGCTGAGGTTCGAAGAGAACGGCGCCGCCGGTCGTATTACGACCAAACAGCGTGCCTTGTGGCCCACGCAGAACCTGCAAGCTGGCGAGATCATAGTAGTTGAGGCCGCCGCCATTCTGCGCATTGTTGCGCTGGTCGGCAATAAGCGGAACTTCGGCCGAATACAGCACCACGCCCGGGGCGGCGTTGAAGGTCGCACCTTGCCCGCGGATCGTGATATTTTCGGTGCTGCGCTGCTGCCCTGACCCACCCACGACGAGCGACGGAACTTGTCCGAGCAGGTCCTGCGTGTTCGAAATATTCCGTTGCGCGAGCGAATTAGCATCGAATGCACTGGCAGAAATCGGAACCTGCTGCAGTCGCTCAGCCCGGCGGCGTGCCGTGACAACAATCTCCGAAAGACCTGTGCCTTCGACAGCAGTTGCAGTACCATTCACGCCCGTCGAAGCAGTAGGTGGTTGTACCTGCGCTAGCGCGTCGCCACCGAAGGCCATCATCGCGGCCCCCCCCATTAAAGTTCTGGCAAACAATTTAGGCATCTTATCCCCTCCGTTCATAATTTTTTCGTAGAATGAAATAGATTTATATTCTGATTAATCATCTGCGTAGTGATTCCGACATTTATTATGCCCCGTTGTTCATTACTTGATGAAGAATCAATGACTGTCGTTTTTCATTGACGCGATATAATTTGTCGACTTGCCAAAACGATTTGGGCGCCTTTGATCCGGTCAAGACGTCGAACTAATTTTTGCAAAGTCCCAATAATTATTTAGTATGTGCCATTTCATAGGCTCTGATCATTATATTGATCCGTATAATTATTTTACCGTGTCCCCACAGCTAGCGTTTCGCATAAACAGATTTCTTGTGGTGTTGCTGGCCAATTTTGGCATAGTCAAAATTCCCTATTCATAAATCGTGACGCATGCGCCATCGCCACGAAAGACATGGAGAATTGATCCCTGCTCAACCTGAATCGGCACAATATCCCCCAACACCGAATCAATTTTAATTTTCAGCGACGATGCCTATCACCGACTAGATTTTCTTCTTAAATTTCGCACCATGACAACGCGAAAACCCAATAATTTTGCATCGGACATCTGATTTTCATGCCGATTACGGTACCAGCATTTGATAGCTTCGGCCGCGCTCGTTCGGTAGCCCCCAAATACGAAATGAACTGTTACATTCTGCGTAACGAATACAGCTGCGGAATGCCCAGATCGTGGGCTTCAGGCGGTTTTGTTTGATGGTCGCTCGACATCTTAAAGGTAGCATCGAGAAACATAAGGAAGCTCCGCAGCTTGCCGGTCTGGTAAGCAGACCGCTGGTAAACTGCGAATATGCCCTCGTTGCCGGTACGGGGCTGGATAATCTTATGGTTGGGCAACAGGCGGATCAGGCTCCCGTCTGCTATTTCTCGCTCAATCTCTTCCAGCGGCATGATTCCGATTCCGACGCCCGTAAGCAGCGCGCTGCGGTTCATTCCTCCATCATTCACGCTCAATTGTCCCGAAGGCATAACCCGCGCGGTGGTACCGTCAGGGCCAGCGAACTCCCAAACCGTCTTTTCAGACTTGGAGCCGTACAAGATCGCCGAGTGGTCGGATAAATCGTTGACCACCGACGGAGCGGGTCGTTTGGCAAGATAGGCTGGCGAAGCCAAAAGCACCAACTGAGTCATCGGCCCTAGGCGCCGGGCAACCAACTCGCCGCTATCGGGAAGATCGAAGCGAATATCGACATCGATATTCTCGGCAACGAGGTCCATCTTCTCATCGGTGGAAATTTGTAGGTCGATCTGAACGCTTGGATGCGCTTCCAAAAATGCTGGCAATGCGGGCATAACCCGTTGAGATGCAATTAAACCGCGAATTGCAACACGGAGCAAACCTCGCGGTTCTGCTTCTAACAGCGAAACGCTGTCGAATATCTCGTCCATCTCACCCAGCAGCGGAAGCAGACGCGCCAGTAGAATTTGGCCAGCCTCCGTGAGTGTCAGAGCACGCGCTCCCCGATTAAAGAGCCTGACGGACAAACTTTTTTCGAGCGCACTTATTTGCCGAGACATAGACGCGTTGGAGAGCTGAGCTTGGCGAGCGGCCGCTGCAAAGCTTTTATTCTGTGCCGCAAGAACGAACAGTCTCAAGCCTGACAGATCGCGCAATATATCTCCTCCCGCCCCGAAACCACCCGCTTTGGAAACGCTCTAGCGAACGCGGATGGTCACGCGGCCGATTTTTGCGCCTTCGATCGGATAGCCGAGCCTCGCATCGGCGGGATAGCTACCCACCGGCGCTCCCGTGTCCAAGCCTACACCAAAGGTTTCGTGTATGCTGAACATGTAAGGGGTGGCAGGAATCCTGTCGGAGGAGACATGTTGATCGTCTACGGCCATCTTCAGTGTGCCGCCCTTCCCATAGCCGCCTCCGACATAGTCGAAGTCCACCTGAATGGAATGCTTGCCCGGTGTCAGTGGGCCTGGACCCACAAGATCGACAGTTTTGACGTCAAACAGACGATATGTGAATTTCGGCCTTCCATCGCCATCCAGATACAACGCCATCCCGGAGTCCGTGCCGCCCAAGGCCGCGACGACGCCACGCGCCCGATCAGTCGTATCGATCGTCGCGCGCATGGTCCAGGAACGACTGAACATGCGGGGAAGAGCTACCTCTGGCACGCCGATATCGCCTTGGCGGTAATCAACTGACTCGCGACCTCCTGATGGGTCCGGCAGATTGCCCTTGCCCGGGGCTTGACCACCCAACGGCAGCACCTGGTTTGCAGACGCTTCTGCCATGAAGAGCGCCTTCAACTCCTCGAGCTTCTTCGGGTTCTTCTGGGCAAGATCCCTGGACTGCGAGAAGTCAGTCCGAAGATCATATAATTCCCATTTGTCCTCTTCGAAAGGACGTCCATTGTCCGCTAACGCGGTCCAAGGATAGCGGCTGTGGAAGGCCGATGCCATCCAGCCTTCATGATAGATGGATCGGTGACCAAAGACTTCGAAATACTGCGTCGAATGCCGTTCCGGAGCTTTCGGGTCGTTGAACGTGTAGGCGAGGCTGACGCCATTCATTGGCTTTTGCGGCACGCCGTCCACCTCTGCAGGGGTGGGGATGCCGGTGACTTCCAATATTGTCGGAACGATGTCGTTCACATGGCCGAACTGGCTGCGCATGCCTCCCTCTCGCTTTATCCGGGTCGGCCAGCTGAGCACCATGGCATTGCGCGTTCCCCCTAGATGGGACGCGACCGCCTTGGTCCACTGGAAGGGGGCGTCTGAAGCCCAGGCCCAGGCCGAGTTGACGTGAGCATAAGTTGACGGTCCGCCAATCTCGTCCTCACGAGCGAAGGCCTTTGCGTCCGGCGCGGGAGAAATGCCGGTTAGCCTGCCCATATAATCCAGGCTGCCTTCCAGTCCGCCTTCAGCGCTGGCACCATTGTCGCCCACCACATAGATGAAGAGTGTGTTGTCAAATTCGCCGTTCGCCTTGAGGTCGTCCACCAATTTGCCGACCTGGGCATCGGTATGCGCAAGATATGCGGCGTAGGATTCCATCAAGCGCGAGGAAAATCGCTTTTGTTCAGGCGTGAGGCTGTCCCAGGCCGGAAGCTCTGCCGGACGAGGCGTCAATTTGGTGTTGGCCGGGATCACCCCCAGCTTCTTCTGACGCGCGAAAACTTCTTCGCGTAACTTGTCCCAGCCCTGGTCAAACTGACCGCGATATTTATCGATCCATTCCTTGGGAACCTGGATCGGGGCGTGGATGCCGCCGGTCGCGAAGTAGAGGAAGAAGGGTCGCCGGGCGCCTGATGTGCGCACGGTGTGGAGCCAATTTACCGCACGGCTGGCGAGGTCTTCGGTCAGGTGATAATTGTCGCCTGCGGGCCGCATCACCGGGGCCGTGCCTTGATATAATGTGGGGTTGAACTGATCCGTTTCTCCACCCTGGAAGCCGTAGAAGGTGTCGAAACCTTCTCCCGTCGGCCAGCGATCGAACGGCCCAGCCTGCGTCAGTTCCCAGTCAGGGGTCTGATGCCATTTGCCAAAAGCCCCGGTGGCATAGCCATTTTCGCGCAGGATCGTGGCGATCGTGGCGGTGTCCTTCCCCTGGAACCCGCTGTAACCCGGCCGCGCATCCGACGAGTTCATGACAGCGCCGATGCCTGCGGCATGGGGGTTCCGCCCGGTAAGCAGGGACGCCCGTGTCGGCGAGCAGATGGCCGTCGTGTGAAAGCGATTATAGCGCAGCCCATCGCGCGCAAGCCGGTCGAGCGTGGTTGTCTGCGCCGGACCGCCGAAGGTCGAGGGGGCTCCAAAGCCGACATCGTCGAGCAGCACCAGGACGATATTGGGCGCGCCCTTGGGAGCCTGTCGCACATATTCAGGGGCTGCGGACGTGGTTGAAGGTGCCGGAGAAGCCGCCGGGACCTGAGCATGGGCCATCGTTGCGATTCCGCTGACCGACAAAGCCAAAAATCTGAGGATTCGTCCGCTTTTCGTGCTCATTTCGCATCCATCCTTTATCGATTCGTTTAATCGAAAAAATGCCAGATCTGTTCTGGTCTTGAATTTGCCCGCAATATTGTGGCGGGCCTCAGGCTAAACAGATATTACCGCATCAATTGCGGCGCTTCACTTTGAAGTCCAACCGCGCCGAGTGAGATGTCTACGCGCTGGACGCCATTGAATACGCCACCTTCGGGATAGTCCGAAGTCATCTGGGTTGAGGTGTCCATGCCGACGTCCAAGGTGTCGGTCATTTCGACAAGTCGGGAAATCGATTTGTCTATACGACCGCGCATAATCTCCTGCCCATCGCGCGAAATACGCATTTCACCGCCGCCATTGACGCCGCCATCATAATCAAAATTGTAGGTCAACGTAGCGCGCCCCGGCGGGAGCGCCTGCGTCGCGGCGACCCGGAACTGATCTTCGCGATGTTGCGATGCCGCCACCATTGCGACTGGCCGATTGTCCTTGAGATAGAAACCCCATCCGCCGAACGCGCCGCCAAGAGCAAGGATGGAACCGGAAACAGGCTGTTGCGGAACAATGATATCGGCCCTCAAGGTGAAGGAACGGTTGAACAAGGGCGCGGCCTGTCCTGAAGGAATGGATACGCCCGAACCCCAGTAGGTATAGCGATCACGTTGTGGTTTTGCGCTGTGCGCCGCAAGGAAACGCTCTGCGGTCATCCTGTCGTCGAGCGGAAACACATTGTTCTTCTTTGCCTCAGAAACGAATATAGCCTGCATTTCGCGCAGCTTGTCCGGTTGTTTCGTGGCTAGGTTATCAGCCTGCGCAAAATCGCGCTTCAGGTCGTACAGTTCCCATTTATAATCGCTCGGAAGTCCACTGCTCTTGTTCCATGTCCAGGGGAGTCGGCCAGGCGTTGTATTCGCCCACCACCCATCATGATAAATGGCCTGATTGCCCATCATTTCAAAATATTGCGTCGTCTTGCGTTCCGGCGCTTTGGGCTGGTCGAACGTGTAGGCGAAACTTATCCCGTCCATTCGCTGCTGCAGAGCGCCATTGACCGTAGCGGGCGCGGTGAGGCCGACCTCTTCCAATATGGTAGGCACGATGTCTGTGACGTGAGTGAACTGCGATCGCGTTCCGCCGCCCTGAATATGCCCTGGCCATGACACGACCAGGCCATTGCGCGTTCCGCCCAAATGCGAGGCATATTGTTTGAACAAGGGGAAAGGGGTGCTCGTCAGCCAGGCCCATCCAAAACCAAGACTAAGATTGGCTTTCGGGCCACCAAAGTCGTCAATGGCAGCCAGAAGCTGTTCGTCTGTTTCCTGAAACCCATTAAAACCTGCCAAGGCGTTGGTGGCGCCATTCACGTCACCTTCGGCAGCGGCGCCATTATCGCCCTCGATGAAGAAGATCAGCGTGTTTTTCCCCTCGCCGGTGCGATCGAGTTCGTCCAGGATGCGGCCTATCTGTGCGTCCTGATAGGCCAGCATCCCGGCATACACCTCCATGGCGCGCGCATTGACCTTTTTGAGTGACGGCGAGAGAGATGACCAGGCTGGGATCTCCGCAGACCGCGGCTGCGATCTGGTGCCCTTGGGAACCAGTCCCTGCTTTTCCTGCCGCGCCCGAATCTCCTTGCTCAGTACGTCCCAACCGGCGTCGAATTTGCCGCGAAACCTGGCGATCCATTCTGCCGGAGCCTGCAGCGGCGCGTGGGTCGATCCGGTCGCATAATAGAGGAAGAATGGCTTGTCCGGCGCGGCCGCATTCTGGTTGCGGATCCAGTTGATCGCATCATCAGCAAGGGCCTTGTCCAGCACACCGTCCTCCAAAGTCGGTATCGGCGTTATTCCGCGATAGAGGGCAGGCTTGAACTGGTTGGTCTCGGCGGCGACGAAGCCATAAAAATAATCAAAGCCCAAGCGGGTCGGCCAGTTATCGAACGGCCCAGCCGCTGAAACGACGCTTTCCGGACCCATATGATGCTTGCCAAACATGGCCGTATTAAAGCCGTTGAGCCGCAATGTCTCGGCGATGGTGGCCGCGCTGCGTGGCATTTCCGACCAGTAGCCGGGGAACCCTGTCGTCAGATTGGCCACGATGCCATTACCAACCGCATGATGATTGCGCCCGGTTAGCAACGCTGCGCGGGTGGGGGAACACATCGCCGTCGTGTGAAAGCGGTTATACCGAAGGCCCTGGCTTGCCAGGCGGTCGAGATTAGGCGTGGGGACCAGCCCGCCAAAGGTGCTGGCGGCGCCAAAGCCCACGTCATCCGTCATGAATATCACCACATTGGGTGCGTTTGCGGGCGCGGCGACGGGTTTGGGAAATGCCGGTTCAGAATTGGAATAGTTGGTGCCGATAACGCCGCCAAAGGGCGCAGGGGGGGCGGGCAGCGCGACAGGGCTGCTCGCACTCGTCTGGGCAATAGCCGGTACAAACGGCAACGTAAAAATAGGGGCCCCGGATAGCGCCGCCTTGAGCCATTTCTTCATGCTTGTCTGCTCCCCGTGATCCTGCCGCGCGCAGTTCCAAATAGCTTCCCAGCTTTTCTGTGTGGAAATGCCTATGCAATATGCTGTCTTGCTGTACTGGAAATTATCGTACACATCAATGGCTGGTCTTCAGCGCTGGCGATCCGACGCGAGAGGTGGCACCGAGCGGTCCAAATTATTGGAGCGGGCAATTTATGGCTGATACAGCCGACGAACGTTTGAAGGCCGTCGCCCGTCAGCTTTTCCTGCGGAGCGGCTTTGAAGAGACCGGGATTGATCTGATCGCTCGTGAGGCGCGCGTTAGCAAACAGAGCATGTACGAACTTTATCCGACGAAGGTCGATCTATTCGGTGCGGTCATGCGAGACGTGATTGCGTCGATTTCAGCCGAAATATCTTCAGAGCTTTCGATTGCGAGCGGCGACCCGGCGACGGCGATCGGCGATGTCATGAAGAGCTATCTCGCGCATTTTCTGTCTCCCGAGAATATGGGCCTCACGCGCGCGCAACTGGTCGCTACCCGATGTTTTCCGCATCTCGCGACCGAACTGCATAACCGCACGATCAACGGCGCGCCCGCATTGGCTCATTACCTGGCGTCGCTTATGCAAGATGGCATATTGCAGGAATGGGATCCCGCAGCATTGGCGCGCCGGTTTGGGAGCGTTGCGACCCAAGGCACCCGCTTCCTCATGGGGTTTCCGATCCATCGGCAGTGGCAGTATGATCAGGCCAGATATTCGATTGATCTGCTCCTCAACGGCTACCGGAGAGCCGCTCAGTTCGGTGATGCGACACTGGACGATCCCCTCAGTGAGGAGCCCCGGTTTGACGAAATCCAGAAGAAGCGAAGAATAGCGCCCGAGCGCATCGAGGATTTGATGGATGCGGCAAGTGATGAATTCCTCAATCAAGGATTTCGCGGCGCGAGGATTGATCATATCGTTGAAAAGTCGGGGGTGGGCGCTGCGACCATTTATCGCCAGTTTGGCGACAAACGGGGCCTTTTCCAACAAGTGCTGATCCACCTCGGCAGGCCAAGTGATGTTACAGACGCGCCCAGAGCAGAATCGACGGTCGGGGCCACCCTCCAGCGGCTTGCCCGATGGTTGCTGGATCGGCATCTTCATCCGCGTAATCTTTTGTATCAAAGGCTTATGATATGCGAAGCCGAACGTTATCCTGACATTGCCCGGTGGGCGTATGATGGCCAGGTGGCCTCCACAGCCTCAGCCCTGACCCAACGACTGGTTGAGTTCGGCATGCCCATACCTTCCCTCCTTGCAAGTCGGACCTTCTACACCTTGGCAACGTTCGGGGTGCGGTTCGTGGTGACGGCCGAAAATCCCGACTCCTCGCAGCGAGCCGCTCTTTCGCGCGAGGCGACAACGCTTTTTCTCAACGGCACTCGTGAACGTTCGCGATGAAGCCTGCGTAAAGGTGATCTAATTCCGTTGGTATAGGAGGGCTATCCGAACCAAGCCTCGCTTCTTCGATTTAGGCGCTTCGGTGGGACAGCCGCTCTGGTGCGCGGATCTTCGCAGCGTCAGTGCAAGCGATCTAATCACGATGGCAGAAGCGGCGCTTACGGCGACAGGCCGCGCTCCCTACTTACCGCGCTGGCCGGACCACGCAGCGGAAGCCGACATGACTGGTGGTTGTGTCGATCGGCTGGGCGTACCGGGCGGCGGGTCGGTAACGCTGGCAATAATTTTCCGCGCAGAGGTGCGAACCGCCCTTCATAACCCTGCGCGGGATGCGCGCGAGAGCGCGCTTGTCGAAGCTGCCGCCGCGTGTTCCGCCGCGCGGATTTGCCGGAATGCAGCAAGCGCCCCTTGGCTTGCGCTCGATTTTGGGCTGGGCATACCAGTCGGCGGTCCATTCCCACATATTGCCGATCATGTCATAAAGGCCGTGGCCGTTGCAGGCATAAGTCCGCACTGGCGAAGTGCGTAGATATCCATCGTCAAGCTGGTTGTGGCCGGGGAAATCGCCTTGCCAATAATTGGCCATGAATTTCCCTCCGGGCGCTAGCTCGTCACCCCAGGCATAGTCTGCGCCGTCCAGTCCGCCACGCGCGGCGAATTCCCACTCCGCCTCGGTCGGCAGCGCCTTGCCCGCCCATGCGGCAAAGGCTTCCGCGTCCGCATAGGCGATGTGAACGACGGGATGATCCTCGATCCCCTTAATCGAACTGCCAGGTCCGATCGGCGCGCGCCAGTTGGCGCCGATGCGGAACTCCCACCAATCGAGCGCCGCAAAGTCGACGGGTCCGGCGCTCATCTCAAAAACCGCCGAACCCGGCTGTGCCAGTTCCGGCAGCAAATCAGGATAATCCCGGCAATCAGGCGCGATTTCGGCGAGGGTGACATATCCCGTAGCATCAATGAAAGCGGCGAAGGCGGCGTTGGTAACTGGCGTCTCATCGATCCAGAAGGCATCCACCCGGACCCGACGAGCAGGTTTCTCCTCAGGATACCAGTTGTCGGCTCCCATCTGGAAACTGCCGGCAGGGATGAAACGCATGTCGGAATAGACTTCCTTATCCATATGTCTTGTCTAACGAGGAGGGCACGGCATTACAAATTTGAACTCGCGCTCGTGGCTGCACCTTCAAAATCACTCTGCCGCTCGCGGCGGTAAGACGCCTAAGGGTGATCTGGCACCCACGGTCGACGACATGACGCGTCAGACTGAGCAGCCCGCAGCTGATGCACCGGCTCCCAATCCCACACCGGCCGCCATCGCCGCGCCAGCCGCGCGCACTAGGACCGCCCTGGTACTCGAGATGCTCCGCCGGACTAGCGGGGCCACGCTCGATGAGCTGACGAGCGCCACCAGCAGGCTGCCACATACCACCCGCGCCGCGCTAGCCGGCCCGCGCAAGAAGGGTCACGCGACCGATAAGCGGAAGCGCGGTGAGGTGACCTGCTATCATCTGGAAGGCCAGGCCTGATGCGGGGGCTAGTGGCAGGCGGCGCCGAAATCGAGGCGATGAAACCGACAGCGATCAAGGCCGAGTGGGAGAGGGGGCATGGGCAGGAGCCGCCGCCCATCGCTTCAAGCCTGCTCGCTAGTGCGCTCGCCTTTGACGCGCAGTGCGCGGCCCAAAGGCAGGGCAGGGGCAAAGATGCGCCGGCGACTAAGCGGGGCAGGGGGGACGCGCGTCGCCTCCGCGCCCGCCTTGGCGCCGGGCACACAGCTGGTGCGCGAATGGGGCGGGGCCTCGCTTCTTCGGGGTGAAGCAATGACGCAAAAAAGAGCGGCTGCGCTGCGCCATCTACACTCGCAAATCCACGGAGGAAGGACTCGACCAGGCGTTCAACAGCCTGGACGTGCAGCGCGAGGCGTGCTCGGCTTATCCGGTGATCAAACTCCTCAAGTATGCCGAGCATGACGCGGAACATTTCTCGCGCAGCCGAGGGTAGCGACGCAGTGACCGCATCATCGATCAGCTCGCCAAGCTGCGCTACCCAGCTCGGCCCTTTCGGAGCAACCCAGCCATACTCAGCCATGTGCCCGATTCGAGCGGACGGCGACTTCCCAATGCTCCTGCCTGGACTGGATTGCTGAGCGTACGATATGAGCGGCCAGTTACAGCGGGCCTGGTGGCGAGCATCGGAAGCTCTCTATATTCACGCTCTGCCGTCAACTACACGTCGAATGGCGATCCCGACACGAAACAAGAGGGGTATACGACGGTTGACTTCGATCTGGGTCTGAGGGCCGCTGACAGCAAATGGCGCTTTAGCGTGTTCTGTCGCAACTGCACCGACAAACGTTTCGTCGGTTATATCCAGGGCGCGCCTCTCACCGGAGGTGTTCTAACTCAGCAGTTTACCTACGGCTCATTCAGGTCGATCGGTTTGTCTGCTGAGTTGAACTTCTAAACAGAGTTGTTATCACCTTCTCCCCGCTACACAGCGGGGAGAAGGTTGCGCGGCGAGGTGAACAGCTGCGCAAGCCGATGTGCGGGATGCGCTCCATCTGCAAGTGTTCTGTTTGTATTACGCCGTCTTGAACCGGGCCGGGTTTGCCGGAGGCTCCAACTCTTGAGTAGATGGAGCCGATATGAGCAAGACGACGAACAAGTTTGCACCGGAGGTGCGCGAGCGAGCGATCCGGATGGTGCTGGATCACGAGCGGGATTATCCTTCGCGCTGGGCAACGGTGGTATTGGACATGTAACGGTTTTGTGCCTGTCACTTATCTCATTATGCCACCTTGGCTTCGAAGGCGAGCGGGCTAATGCCGCCCAGATATGAATGGCGACGACGGGCGTTGTAGAAGCCGTTGATGTATTGGAAGATGGCAGCTTCTGCCTGCCGTCGCGTTGGCCAGCGCTGCCGCCAGATGAGTTCCGCCTTCAGGGATTTGAAGAACGTCTCGACGGAGGCATTGTCGTAACAATTACCCTTGCCGCTCATTGATGGACGCAGGCCATAGGCCTGCAGCTTTTTCTGATAATCGTAAGAACAATATTGGCTGCCGCGATCCGAATGGAAAAGGCAGCCCTCTGGTGGCTGGCGCAGGCGTACCGCCATATCCAGTGCCCTGATCGCCAAATCCTTCTTCATCCTGTCGCTGACAGCCCAGCCCACGACGCGGCGGCTATGCAGATCGAGGATGACAGCGAGGTAGAGCCATCCCTCCGACGTCCAGATATAGGTGATGTCGCCGGCCCATTTACGGTTGGGCGCATCGGCGGCGAAATCGCCGTCCAGCCAGTTTGCCGCGACACCCAGGCGATGGTGGCTGTCTGTCGTAACCTTGTGTTTGCGCGTGCGGACCGGCCTGATCCCGTTGATGTTGGCTACGCCGCCCTTCGGGTCATAAGGCGCTCACCCACATCGAGCCCCACCTCTTTTAACTCCATCGTCATGCGAGGACGGCCGTAGCTGCCAAGGCTCAGCCTGTATTGTTCGCGGATATGAGCCAACACCTTCATGTCCGTCCGGCCCCGGCAACTGATCGGGCGCGAGCGCCAGGAACGATAGCCGCGTTCACTGACAAGCATGACACGGCAGAGCAGTGCAACGGGCCAGCGATGCCGCCAGCTATGCACGAAAGCGAACTTCACGGCCTTTGGCTCGCGAAGAACTGCGTGGCCTTTTTTAGGATTTGCCTCTCCTCCCGCAGCACGCGGTTCTCAAGGCGAAGCCGTTCATTCTCGCGCGCCAGATCTGCTTGCGGCGCTGAAACCAGATCACTGGGCCGATACTGCGACACCCACTTGTTCAGCGTCGATTTGCCAACCCCCAAATCCAACGCGACCCGCTCCCGCGGCAACCCACTGGTCAGCGCAATCCGCACCGCCTCCTGCTTGAACTCCTCGCTATGTTTGATCATCTCGTCGGTCTCCTTGAACGAGCTTTAAACTCTCAAGTGACCGGCACAAAACCGTTACATGTCCAGTACAACGTTGGCTTTCATAGAAATCTCATAAAAACGCTGCCGGGACTGTTGTGCTATTCTGCCCATGATGAGCGAAGAGCCATCTGCGGAGAAATGTTGTTGAACGGTAGCGGAAATCTTGTTTTTACTGAGGCACACGGCGCCATTCTGGCAAATGAGCGGTGGGAAACGCCAGCTGTGCGTTCTGCTCAATCACAGGTTGAAGCGCGGCTGGTGGGAGCCTTCGCAGAACTGGATTGTCAAACCGGTGATGTAGAAGTCCGCCGACAACTATACGCTGCCCTTGTGCAGACGGCGATTAGGATGGCGCGGCAGCGACTTCCCGAAAATCCTTTCCTCGAAAATTTGGTGCACCTTCCCTGCGTCGACGGCGCCATGACAGTGGAAGGAGCAACAAGCTTTCTCGGCTCCGCCGGGTCATGATCTGATGGGTAGTGCTGCAGGCTCTGCGCTCAGGAAGTTGATGAACATTTTGCGCCACCAAGCTGCATCCTGAGAACAGACGGTGTCGTTCAGTTGGCGCCAGCGTCGCTGGCGTTCCTGCAGGGGCATCGCCAGCGCCCGAATGATCGCCTCGGAAACCTCTTCGCAGCTGTAGGGATTTTCGAAGTGCATGCCTCCGGTGTAGTTCTCTGTTACTTCGCCTGACCAGCCGAACCATATACCACCGTCCTCTCGCAGCGCAGCGGAAAGCGCGACAGAGAGCCCACCTTGGCTGCCCCCGCCATCATGAAGGCTCGTCGGCTGGACCCGGTTGGAAACGACGATCAGGCGACTCATGTCAGCTGGCCGCGATCAGGCGGTATCCGACACCCGGTTCGGTAAGAAGGAGACTGGGATCGGAAGGATCCTGCTCGATCTTTTGGCGCAGGAGGCCGATGTAGACGCGCAGATATTGGGTGTCGGTTGCCTCTGCTCCCCAGCCCGCCGCCAGCAATCGCTTGTGGGTCACGACCTGTCCGGCCTTTCGCGCCAATGTTTGGAGAAGATCATACTCCTTCGGCGACAGCTTGACCGGCTCTCCCGACAGCGTCACTCGGCGTGTGGGAAAATCAATTGCCAGCCCACCGGCACAATAGGTCGATGCCTCCGCCTTGTTTAGCGAATGACGTCGGATCGCCGCGCGCATCCGCGCCATCAACTCGCCAATCTCGAACGGCTTGTTGACATAATCGTCCGCGCCCTCGTCGAGAGCGGCGATTTTTTCCACCTCCTGATGCCGCGCCGAAATGACGATGATGGGCGCATCGTGATCGAGCCGGATGCGCTGAAGAAGCGTCTTGCCGTCTATGTCGGGCAGGCCGAGGTCGAGCAAAATCAGATCGAATTCCACGGATTCGATGGCGGACATGGCGTCCCGCGCGTCGTGCGCGACAGTAATGATGTAGCCAGCTGCTTCCAGAACGGATTTGAGCACGTCGACCAGCGAGGGCTCGTCATCGACAACAAGGATATGCGGGGTGGTCATGAGGCTGCGTTTTCTTTGGCGAGGTTTTCTGTGGCGAGGGGGAGCATGATCGTGATGGTGGTGCCGCGGCCTTCCCTACCGGGAGAGTCAGCCCTGATCCGGCCTCCAAGCGCTTCTGTGAACCCCTTGGCGATTGCAAGGCCGAGCCCGCTGCCCCGTGGTGAGGCGCGAGGTCGGGAGACGCGGTAAAAGCGGGTGAACACGCGCTCGAGATCGTCGGGCGGTATGCCCTGGCCCTCGTCCGCCACGGTGATCACGCAATAGTCACCCTCGCGGACGACATTGACTTGTATCCGCGTTCCGTCTTCGCTGTAGATGATCGCGTTGTCGAGCACGTTCACGAGCACAAGTTCGAACATGGCCGCATCGACGGTGACCAGAAGATCATCGCCGCTCAACTGCCGCACGATGTCCCGGCAGCCAGCTCGTGAACGGATCCTTTGCACTACCGCGCCGATGGTGTCGGCAACGCCCAACGTCTGCCTGCGAGCCAATGACTGACCTGCCTCCAAGCGGCTCATTTCCAGCAGATTGGAGGTGTAGCGGTTCAGACGTTCGCATTCGTTGACGATGCCCCGCAGAAGGCGCTCGGCTGCGGCAGGCTCCAGCTTCTCGCGAAATTCGATGAGGCTTGATGCGGAGGCGCTGATCGCGGTCAGAGGCGTTCGAAAGTCATGGCTGACAGAGGAGAGCAGCGCGGTCTTGAGCTCCTCGGTGCGGGCCTGCGCTCGGCGCTCGGCATGACTTTCTGAAAGAGCGGCGCGCTCAACTGCAAGGGCGATAAGATTGGCCAGCGCCGATATGAAGGCGCGCTCCAGTGGCTGTGAAGGGTCATACTCAAACAGAACGGCTCCCTCGAAACCGGCACTGCTGTCGAGGCGGCAAACCGTATAGGGACCATTTTCCCGTTGGCCGTCGCGATATTGGGCCGCGTCCCTGACAAGTTGAAGTTTGCCGCTGTCATCTGGTCCATCCTTGACTGCATCGAACGAGCCGTCCTTGACCAGGAAGAGCGTTGCTGTCGTGCCAACGCCTCCGGACAGATGTTCATTGAGCGCCGTGGCAATATCGGACACGCGCATTGCTGACTGAAGGGACTGGCTTATGGCGAGCAGACTGCTTAGTTGTCGGTTGCTGGAATTTGCCGCATTGGCCCGATCCTTCAGCCGGGCTGCAAGGACGCCAGCGACCACGGCGCACAGGCTGAACAGGAGCAAGGGAATGATGTCGCGGCCGGTGGAGATCTGGAAACTGAAGACGGGCTCGACTAGGTAGAAATTGTAGAGCAGGAATGCCGCTGTCGCCGCTAAAAGTGCGGCGCCAAGCCCGCCCAGCGCACCGCAGATTACCACCCCAAGGACGAAGAATAACGCCGCCGCCACGCGCCCAAGCCCTGGCTGCGCATATATGGCAACGAACCAGGATGGAAGGACGATAGCGGCCGCCAGTATTAACGCTCGCCAGTCAAGCGTGCGTGGCGCTGCCCCCAGGGACGAAGGCACCGCTGGATGGTTCCGATCTACCATGGGCGCTGATCTGAGGAACGGCGGCGAGGAGGCATTTCCAAGCTTAGTCAGTCCCTCCCGCCCGGTCCATGCATATAAAAGCTATAATAACGCTCACCGCTGCGGGTGCTTAGATAGGTCAGATGAAATGCCTGGGCTAGCGGACCCGATGATGAGACGAATGAATTTCCTGCCGCCACTTTCTGCTCAACCTCAACTCTCATCCTTCCGATCCTGGCTCGGGGATACAGCACCCCACAGCCGCTGCTCGAACACCGTGGGGATGGCATGAAACCGGACGGACGGTTCGAAATGGCAGGACTGACTGGCAGGCCCCGCTTCCCAAGGCCCGTCATCATCCTCGTCGTCGAAGATGAGGCTCTGGTCAGCATGAATGTGTGCGAATTCCTGATCGATCAGGAATTTACCGTCTTTGCCGCACAGGACGTTGAAGAGGCGCTCGGCATCCTTCATCGGCTGGATGGCCTGGTCGATCTGTTGTTCACGGACGTGAACATGCCGGGCCAGCAGGATGGGTTCGATCTGGCGCGGCAGGTCAGCAGTCGTTGGCCCAGCACTCGAATATTGATCACGTCCGGCGGATTGGGAGGCCAAGAGCTTCCCGACGACCTGCGGCAGTTTGGACCAGTCTTGCCAAAACCCTACCATCTGGACGCTCTGGCATCGAAAATCATCGACGCCATTTTCCCGCCTTCGGAGCCGATCGCCCTGTTCGCGACCTGACACTTCTTAAAGCAACCGTGGTCGCGGGTCGGAGTTGAAACCCGTGAACTGCCTACACACCCGGAGAAGAACAATGCATAAGGCTTTCCTCACCACCCTCTTCCTTTCCGCCGCTTTACCGGCCGCCGCCCAGGAAACCGCCCCCGTCGCGCAAGCTCCTGCCGCAACCCCGGCTGCGACCCCCGCGCCCGCGCTCAGCCAGGCGCAGATTGCTGCCTTCAACAAGGCGGTTACGGACTTCACCGCCGGCCAGCAGGCGCAACAGAAGGGCGACAATGCGACCGCTCTTGCGAAATATGAAGTCGCGCTTCCGGCGATCCGTGATGCGGTCAAGACCCAGCCCGGCAAGATCGAGAACGTCAATTTCCTCGCCAATGCGCTCTACGCAGCGGCGGCGGCCAACGCCGCCCTACAGAAACTGGACGCCGTCGCGCCGCTCTATGAAGAGAGCTTGCCTTACTGGAGGCAAGTTGTGCAGGCCAAGCCCACCGACGCGCAGAGCAGGGGCGTACTGACCGGTATCCTCATCCAAACGGCCAATTTCAAGCTGGGCAAGCAGGACAAGGCAGGAGCCGCGCCGCTCTATGCCGAAGCTGTTCCCCTGGCCCGCAAGGCGGTCGCTGAACAGACCAATGCGGTAAACCGCAACCTGCTGCTCGCCGCGCTTATCGGCGCCAGCCAGACCAGCGAGGATGCCGCACTCAAGGCTGAAGCGGCGACCATGTCGAAGGCGATGATAGCGGACGGCACGGTGGACGCGGCCAACAGGCCCTCCGCTCAGGTTCTGGCGCAGAGCTCCAAGGCGGGTTGACGGCCGCCTGAGGACGCGCGCCTCAGCCCTGCACGCTGGTGGCGCGCTACGTCTTAACTCAGCGCCACTCGACGATGGCGTTGTCCTGACCGGGAGCGAAGAAGGCGACGCGCGTAAACTGCACTGCGATGAGGCAGCGCGGGGCGACGGCTGAATCCTGCTGTACGCAATGGACCGGCTGCCCGTCAGGGAAGCCGGACAACTTGCCTTCCAGCTGAACCTGATAACCGGCGGGGGAGGGGGATTGGCCCTCGTCCAGCTTAACGGTGGAGGAGTAGGGGCGATCGCCCCGCCGCAAGGTGCGTGATCCTTCCGGGGAGTAGAATTGGGCGATCGCCAGCTGCTGGTTCGGCTCACTCAGAACGACATTGGACGATGCATTGCCGCCCGACCCACACCGATCCGCGCTTGTCCATGGGCGCCCTATCCAGAAGCCTTCGACCGCATCAAAGGTCATTTCACCGGCCAGCTGCTTTATCCACTCCGCTTTGGCGAATTCGGCTGCGCGCACTGTCAGCTTTAATGCTTGGCTCTTGGGATTGAACGTCCATCCCGCCCACCGTTCCTGCTTCTCCTCATCGCTCATCTCGCCGCCGCAACCGAACGGCATGCGCAGGATGAACGATCGTCCGATGAGCGCCGCGTTGGCCGGGGGCAGGGCGGTGCCGCTCGCCACGGCATCCGTCGCGGCGGCCGCCGCCGCCAGCAATTCTGCACGGCCAAGCGGAGGCGGCGGTGTGGGAACGACCGGAATTTTCGGCACCTGGACGACCGCTTTTGGCTCCTGAGCGGCCTGCCTGGGTTCGACCGTCTGACGCACGGAATGCTGGTTGACGAGCAAAAAGGTCAGCGCTGCACCAGCCCCAGTCGCAATCAGATGGGACAGGATGCCCAACCGGATATTCTGTTCTGCCATGGAACAGAGCTATCATATAGCGTCCGGTAAATTGACCCCTTGCCTTTCAAATCGCCAACTTTTTGTATTTTTCCTGCCTGGGCGGTCCCTTTATGCTAGCCGAAGCCGATGACGCTTGAGCAACTTGTCACCCTTTTCGTGCTCTGCGGCGTCGTCGCCGCGCTGATATGGGACAAGGTGCGCGCCGATGTGGTGGCTCTCGCCGGGGCGGCGCTGCTGCTGCTGACAGGCGCTGTGCGGCCGAGCGAGGTCCAGGGCGCGTTCGGCAGCCCGGCAATCATCGCTCTCGCTTCGCTTTTCGTCATCGCCCACGCGATGGAATTGTCCGGTCTGCTCGACTTGCTGATCGCCAAGGCGGTGGCGCTGTGCCGCCGGATCGGGGCGCTCGGCATCTGGCTGCTCATTGCGCTTTGCGGCGGCGCATCTGGCTTTCTTAACAACACTCCTATAGTCGTCCTATCCGCGCCCGTGGTGCGTGACGTGGCGAAATCATTGAAGCTCGATCCCAAGCGCTTTTTGATGCCACTTTCTTATGTCGCGGTGCTGGGCGGCTGCTGTACGCTGATCGGCACCTCGACCAACCTCCTCGTCGATGACATGGCGCGATCTTCGGGGCAGCCGCCATTTTCGATCTTCGAGATCACGCCCGTCGGTCTTGTGGTCGCTGCCGCCGGGGGTCTTTACCTCTTCTTCTTTTCCGGCCGGCTGCTGGCCAGGCCGCTGCCGGCATCGCTTGAGCGGGTGGAGGCCGCACTCCCGCACCACGTCAGTCATGTTGATCTCGCTGGCGACATGATTGGCGACGCGGAAGATTTCGCCGTACAACGGCCGTTGGCGCCAACCAAGGCTGTGGCATCGACGGCGATATTCGTAGGCGTCATCACCCTTGCCGCTCTCGACATCGCCCCGATCGCTGCCTCAGCGTTTGCGGGCGCGGTACTGCTGATCCTTCTGCGCGTGATCCGTCCAGAGGAGGCCTATGGCGGACTGCGGCCGGAAATACTAATGCTGATCGTGGGCATGGTCGTCATCGGCATCGCCCTGGAGCAGACGGGGCTTGCCGCCGCTGCGACCAATGCGCTGGTGGGCAGGGTTGGGCTGTTCGGCCCGCTGGGCGCGCTGATCCTCCTCTATGGGGCAACGCTGGTGCTGACGGAGCTGTTGTCGAATGCAACGGTCGCCGTGCTCGTCACTCCGGTCGCCGTTGCGCTGGCGGAAAGCCTCAGCGTCAGCCCCCGTCCATTCCTCGTCGCGGTGATGATGGCGGGCAGCGCGGCCTTTGCGACGCCCTTTGGCTATCAGACCAATGTTCTGGTCTATCAGATGGCGGGATACAGCTATCTCGATTTTACCAAGGTCGGCCTTCCTCTCAACCTCATCACCTGGGCGGCGGCGGTGACCGCGATCCACTGGTTCTTCCCATTTTAGGCTGAAGCGGCGCCTGCGCGTTGGAGGCGGAACGAGACCGGAGGCGTTGCATTCCCTCTGATGAGCAAGCTTGCTGGGAGATGAGAATGGCTGACGCTCATGCCCATCGGCACGATTAGAGCGAACACGTGCATTCGTCTGGCGCAGGCGGACATGCTCATTGCACCCGCCAGCTTCTGCAGGGCTTTTGCGATCGGCATTGTCTCAACGTCGCCTTTGTGGCTACCGAGGTCGTCTATGGTCTGACCAGCCGCTCGCTCGCCTTGCTCGCGGACGCGGGGCATAATCTGAGTGACGTCGCGGGCCTTGGCATCGCATGGGCTGCGATCATCCTCGGGCGGAAATTGCCCGGCCGGCGGTACACCTATGGATTGACTGGCACATCGATCCTCGCGGCGCTCGCGAACGGCATCCTGCTAATGCTGGCGGCAGGGGCAATCGCCGTCGAAGACCTTCAGCGCTTTGGCGATCCCCAGCCCGTCGCAGGCAATATAGTGATGATCGTCGCGGGCATCGGCATCGCCATCAATGCCGCGACGGCGCTGCTGTTCACGTCCGGTCGGAAGGGCGACATCAACATCCAAGGCGCGTTCCTTCACATGGCTGCGGACGCGGCCGTTTCGACGGGCATTGTCATCGCGGGGCTTACTATTCGTCTCACCGGCTGGGACTGGCTGGACCCCGTGGTCAGCCTCATCATCGCGGCGGTCATAGTCTGGACGACCTGGGGCCTGCTGCGCGAAGCCACTGCTATGAGCCTCAGCCTCACCGGCGGGAATCGATACAGGGAAGGTGCTTCAGGAGCTTCAGCAGTTGCAGGGGGTGGAAGCCGTGCATGACCTGCACATCTGGGGAATGAGTACGACCGAAACTGCGCTCACAGCGCATCTTGTTATGATGCCGCAGCCTGCGCACTGCAATCCGATCTGGTGATCTAGAGGCTGTTGGGCGGTGCCGACCTCAGCTTATGGAAGAGCATAAGCGACGACAGAATCTCCCACTGGCGTCTCCATGAAATGGTGGCCGCCCGCATAGATCACGAGATATTCGCGCCCACGCGCCTCGTAAACCATTGGTGTCGCCTGGCCTCCGGCAGGCAGTTTCCGTTGCCAAAGGGTTCTGCCCGTGGCGAGGTCGATGGCGCGGATCAGGTTGTCAGTCGCCGCAGCGATGAAAATGAGACCGCTCGCGGTCACGACTGCGCCGCCATTATTGGGCGTGCCGATGGTGATCGGCAGCATCGAGGGTATGCCGAAAGGACCATTTGTTCGTGCAGTGCCAAAGGGCCGATCCCAAATCGTCCGGCCGCTCGCCATGTCAATCGCGCGAATGCCGCCATAGGGCGGCTGCTTGCATAGCATGCCGGTGAATTTCAGCCGCCATCCAGCATTCACGTCGATCGCATAGGGAGTATGGGCCTGCGGATCGCCCGCTCCCTCCGCCCCGCCGATTTTGCCCCGCGCCTGCTGGCGCGGCGCCCATCCTTTTTTGTTCGCCTCCTTGCGAGGCACCAGACGCACATAGTTTGGCATGTCGTTATAGTTGGCAACGATCACGCCGCGCCGGGGATCGACGGCAATGCCGCCCCAATCCGTCCCGCCATTATAGCCTGGATATTGGATGGACCGCCTGTTGCTCTCGGGCGGCGTGTAGAAGCCCTTGTAGCTCGCTTGGCGGAACTGGATCCGGCAGATCATCTGGTCGATCGGCGACATGCCCCACATGTCGCGTTCGGTAAGATCCGGTTTACGCAGCGTGTGCCAGCCGGAATAGATCTGGACCGGCGAGCGCTGCCCCGGCTCGACGCCGCCGACCGGCGCGCGCATCACGCCCACGGGCGTCAGCGGTTTTCCGGTGCGGCGGTCGAGGATGTAGATGTCGCCCTGCTTGCTTGGCAGGACCAGTGCGGGTGTGCCGCGATAATCGACTAGCGTCGCCTGCGCACCAAAGTCATAATCCCACACATCCTTGCGCACGGCCTGGAACCGCCAACGCGGCTTGCCGCTGCCGACGTCGAGCGCCACCAGCGAGGTCGCATAGAAATTTTCCGGCGGACGGCGCAGGCCACTATAATAGTCCGCAGCGGCATTGCCCATCGGCAGATAGACAAGGCCCAGTTGCTCGTCGCCGCTTGCGATCGTCCACATGTTGGGCGTGCCGCGCGCCCAGGTCTGTCCCGGCGGGGGATAGCCATCCCAGTCGGGATGCATCATGTCCCATGCCCAGCGCAGCTTGCCCGTCACGGCATCGAAACCCCGGATCACCCCGGAAGGCGCCCAGCGATCCTGCCCGTCCAGCACCTGATGCCCCGTCACAACGACGCCGCGCACGATGGTCGGAGGTGAGTTGATCGAGACATAGCCGGCTGGCGTTTCGCCCATGCCGATCTTGGTATCGACTTGGCCGTTCGACCCGAAATCCTGGCATGGCCTTCCGGTTTGCGCGTCTATCGCGAACAGGCGCGCGTCCAGCGTCCCCCAGATGATCCTTCTGCCGCAGGCCTGGCCCGCCGCCGCGCCGGGCACCTCATAATAGCTGACGCCCCGGCAGGCGGCGGTGTAGGGAATGGCCGTATCGGGCACGCGGGGATCAAAACGCCAGCGTTGATGTCCGGTGGCTGGATCGAGCGCGACGACGATGCTCTTGGGCGTGCAGACATAGAGCATGTTGCCGACCTTCAGCGGCGTGTTCTCTGCGCCATAGGTCCCCTTGGCAGCCTTTGACGGCATGTCGCCCGTGTGCGTCAGCCAGACTTGCTCCAGCGAGGATACATTGGCGGGGGTGATCTGCGTGAGGGGCGTGAAGCGCCGGGCGCTTTCCGATCCCCCGTAGGCGGGCCAGTCGGCACCCGCCTGTCGCAGTGCCGGGTCGCTCATCATGGTGGATGCGGCGGGCAGGGCGGCCAGCACCTCATGTTCGTTGACCTCGCTCAGCGTGAAGCCGGTGACGGCAGTCAGGAGGATGACGGCGGCAATCGCCCCGCCTGCCAGCTTCCAGCGATCCGCGCGAAATGACATTAGCGGCATGACGAGCAGAACGGCGACCAACAAGATCAGCGGCGCGATCACGCGGGGGACGAGCGCCCAGCCGTTTGCGCCGACTTCCCAAAAAGCCCAGGCAAGCGTTGCCGCGACCACAGCGACATAGAGCCACGCGCCCAACATCCGGCGGCTGTACAGCAGCCAGCCCGAGGCGATCATCGCCACGCCCGTGATCAGATAATAGGGCGACCCGCCAAGGATCAGCAGCCATGCCCCGCCAATGGCAAGCGCAAGGCCGATCATGCCGATCAGGCATCCGACGATTGTGGTAGCCCATTGTGATCGGGCGCGGGCGGGCGACGCAGCATTCAGCATGGTACATCCGTTTATCGTGGGAGCTACCACTCTAACGGAGAAAGGCTGTCCGATGTTCCCGTCGCTGCCCTCCAGACTATCCTTTGTCTCGGCTCTGCGGCAGCCCTGTTCACGCCCCGCACGATCAGGCGGAAAGCAGCTTGGCGACCCACCGGCTCCTGTCGAAATGATCGCATATGATGACGACTGAGGTTGTTAAGGGAACGGCGATCAGCGTCCCCGCGATGCCCCACATCCAGCCCCAAAAGGTCATGGCGACGACAATGACGAGCGGCGAAAGCGACAAGCGGCGTCCCTGCAGGATCGGATAGACGAAATTGCTGATGATGATCTGCAACGCGGCAAAGCCTGCGAACACCAGGACTGGCATGCCGATACCGTGAAATTGCAACGCCGCATAGAGTGTCGGAGGAATGATGCCGATGATGTTGCCGATGACGGGAACGAAGTTCAGCAGGAAATTAAGCAGACCCCAGACAATCGGAAGGTCCAGCCCGGTTGCCAGAGCCCACAGGGTCGATGCCATCCCGGTCAGCAGGCTTGTCGCCAGCGTCGTGCTGAAATAGCGCCTCACCTGCTCGGATATGGAGATCATAGTCGAACGCAATTGACCACGCGTCTCCAACTCCAGCTCGGCCCGCATCTTGTCCTGCATACGAGCCACTTCAGGCAGTCCCAGAATCACGAACAGCCCGATGAACCCTACATAGGTGACGAAACTGTAGATGCTTGACGCCAGCATCTGCGCGAAGGCAACAATGCGCTGCTGATCGAGCAGCCGCGCGTCAAGTGTCACACCCCAATCCCGAGCCTTGTCGGCTGCCGCATCATAGAGAGACAGGAGCTTGGGCCACTGTGCGCCCAGTACGCTCATCAATTGTCCAAGTGAGAGATAGACCGCCGCGACGAAGACGGTCAGAATGATGACGAGTGTTGCGACTGTCAGTATATAGCTCAGCCAGCTCGGCAGTCGCTTGTCCAGCCACAGTTTGAGCGGCCATAACGCCGCAACGATGATCGCCGCGAATAGGATCGGCATAGTCACGGCATAGCTTGCCCGCAAAGCCGCCAGGATCAGGATCAGCGCGATCACCCACAGCAACCGGCCTGCGCTTGGTCTCGCCCCCGGCACGGTCACGCCGCGCCGCCCAACCAGCTGAAGTCATCGCGCAGTCTCCGCCGGTGATCGGGCTTGGCCAGGGCGTCGCGCAAAAGGTTGGCGCGATCGGTTACGACCTGGCTGTTCAGGCGGTCCAGCTTGCTTCCGGCAAGCCCCGCGATCCTGTCAATGTGAGTCCTGACGGCCGCCAGTCTTTCGCGGTCCTCGCATGCGACCGCCACCTCGCCCAGCGAACTCAGGAAATGGAGAGCCGCCACCCGGTCGCCTGCGCAATATTGCGCCAGAGAGCCGAAGCTCCGTTCGAGAAAATCCCCAAAGCGCTGCGGGTGGGCGATGACGCGCAGGGCCCCGTCGGCATCCTGCCGTAGATGAAAGGGGATCTCGCGCCCGGACAGGTCCGACATAGCCGCGCCGAGCCAGTCCAGGCAGGTGATCGCGGTGAACGGGTCGTTGATGCCCGGCGACAGGGCCCGCGCCGCTATTTCGACCATCTCGTCGATCAGAAAGCGCAGGTCCTGCAAGGCGGTGCGCTGCGATCCGATGGCAAAGGCGTCGGCCAACGCCTGGCTGGCCTTTTCATCGCAACGCTCCGCTGGAAAGACGAGGATCAGCGCGCGCCCGGCATGCACGAAATCCCCGGGCTGGTAGCGCAGGCGGAGCACCAAATCATGGCGCGACGCCAGCTGGAGCAGGTCCTCGTCACGGACCAGTTGGATATAACCCGTATGGCTCGCCGTCACCAGCCGCACCGGCGCAGCCGCTTTCGCTTCGCCATCCTGCCGAAAGGGTTCGGGCACGATCGTGTCGCCTCTGTGACGACCCCGATCGGCGGGTTCGCCAAGGAAGCGCGGGAAACGATGGCCTACCTCCCGAAGCAGGCGCTTCCCGACATCCTCGATCACATTGTTGATGTGGATCTTGCTGGGGACGTGATGGATGAAGAAGATCAGCACGGCGATGGAGCAGAGCGCTAGCAGCACCGCGACCAGCAGGGCGATGTTCGGCACGAAGCCCACGCCGCCGGACTCCTAGGGCGAACGCACCGTTCGCAGGACGATGAGGCAGTAGAGGAAGGTGGCGATGAAGGTGCCGAGCGTGACCTGATTACCCCGGTCCCGCATGAAGTTGCTGAGCAAGCGGGGTCCATATTGGCCGGAGGCATAAACGACCGCCGCTATCGTCACCGAGAAGACCGTGCCCGCAACGGTAATCATCGAACCGCCTATCGCCGACAGAAGCTGCCGCGCGCCGCTAGGCCGCGAGGCGCGCAACCAGGCGAAGCGGTCCATCCAAACCGAGCCTTCATAACTGTCCAGCCAGATCATGCCTCCTGCCAGCAATATCGCGCCGCAGGCCATGATGGAGGGCAGGAACCAGTAGCTTTGCCGCAGCATATCGGCCAAGCGGAGCAGACGAGCCTTCATGACCCACGCTCCTGCGGCCATGCGGTTCGTGCCCCGGCACGATCGCGCGCGATGACGCTCAGGCTCCCGTCTGTTTCCAGCACGACCGCGGCTACATCCGAAAGGTCGCCCACCCCCGCGCCTCGAACGGCCGCCTTCACCTCGTCCGGCGATATGCGCTCCTCGCGCAGAGCATCTTCCAGAATATGCCCATCAGCAAGAAGGATCCTGGGATCGGATTTGGCGAACCGCGCGACAATGCGGAAGCGGCACGCACTCCAGGCAACGAGAAATTGCAGTAGCGCCAGCAAGACAAAGGCAACCATTCCCTCGAACAGCGCGACGTCCTTGGTCAGCAGCACCGTCGCAAGCGTCGATCCGAGCGCCACGGTCACGACAAGATCGAATGCGTTTAGCTTTGCCAGCGTCCGCTTGCCGCTGAACCGGAGCACGATGACCAACGCGGCATAGGCGGCGGTGCCCACCAGCATCACTCGCCAGAGACCACACCAATTATCGAAGAACATAGCGGTCCTTTCCCTCATCGCCGGTGCGATATCCCGCCGTGAAAACGGAGGTGGGTCCACCGCATCGTTCCGGGGCGGGGAACGCGGTATCCGGCCAAGCCGTCCGGTGCCATCATTGTCGCCGTTGATTCTATAACCGGGGAGGCGGCTGCTCGTTCCGCCTGCGGAGGGAGCCAAATCGTCGACAAGCCGTTCATCGACAATGAGGAATTCGAAGTTTCGCTCCTTCTTTCTGCCTTTTGTCGCGATTTCGGCCAGCGGTCTGCCACATCGTCCGGCGCTGTCAGCTGTCCAGCCCCCCTCCGCGACGGCCATGGACGTTGCCGCGTTGGGCGAGGAACTGCGCGCCGCCGCCCGGGATGAAAATGTCCGTCGCTTCTATGAAGTGGCGGGGTGGCGCGCATGCTGGTCACTTACGGCCGAACAGGAACTGCTCAGCGCTTTGGATCGGCGATCGCAACATGGCCTTGATCAAATTAACTTTGGCGCGCGGCCGTCCGCGTCCGACAGCGCGCTCCAGCGTGAACTGAAGCTCACCCGACTTGCGCTCGCCTATGCATCGGCGCTCGCGCGCGGCGTCGTCAATCCCGCCTCCCTGCGCGAAATCTACACCTTGCCCAGGCCAGCGGCAGATGTGCCCGCTGGACTGGCAGGGGCCATGAAGGAAGAGGGAGTTGGCGCTTGGCTCGCCAGCCTGACGCCCCAGACCGACGAGTATCGCCGGCTGTCGACGGCCTATCGCGAATATTCCGCCAAAGCGCTGGAAGATGCACGCAAGCCTTTGCCCGACGATGGGCTCATCCATGTCGGCGACCGGGACGCTCGAATCCCTGCCATCGCGGCGCAGCTTGCGGACAATGACTATCTCCTGTCCCGGGCCGGCGCGGGGTCGCGCCCGGCAACTGTCGGTGAGGGTGCGCTCTACACCTTCTCGATGGAAAGCGCGGTCAAGCGCCTTCAGGAGGACTACGGCATAGCGGCAGACGGCATTATCGGCCCTGACACATTCAGCGTCCTCAATCTGCGGGCACAGGACCGGGCACGCGCGCTTGCCGTTGCGATGGAGCGGCGGCGCTGGATGCCCCGGTCGCAGCCAGCGACGCGTATCGATGTCAACATCGCGGCCGCACGCCTGCAATATATCCGCGATGGCGTAGTCGTGGATCAGCGCAAAGTGGTTGCGGGCCGCCCCGATCGGCCGACACCGTTGCTCGGTTCACCCATATTCCGGCTGGTCGCCAATCCGACGTGGACCGTGCCCAAATCCATCCAGAACACGGAGCTAGCGCATGTGGATGCCGCCTATCTCCAGCGCAACAATATGGTCATGCGCGGGGGCTGGATCGTCCAGCAGCCGGGGCCGGACAATGCGCTGGGGCAAGTAAAGTTCGACATGCGCAACCGTCATGCCATCTATCTGCACGACACGTCCGCGCCCGCCCTGTTCGACAGGAGCGAACGGCATCTCAGCCATGGCTGCGTCCGGGTCGAAGATGCGCTTGGTTTTGCGGAGATGCTCGCGTCCGATGAGGGTGTCCTCGATCAATGGCTGACGGCGCGCCAATCCGGGCAGGAGCAGTTCGTCGCCCTTCCGCGCGAAATTCCGGTGCGCCTGCTCTATCGCAATGTCTTTTTGAGGCCTTCGGGCGACATCGCCTTCCGCGCGGACCCCTATGGCTGGAACGATGCAGTCGCACAGCGCCTGGGCTTCACTGGCGCAGGCCGCAAGTCGCAGCCAGAGGCGATCGACATTGGCCCCTAGGCCGCCGCCAATGCCGTCACGTCCGCGCCCGCCGGGCGCTGGAACAGCCGCAGGTCGAAATCGGGCAGGATGGCGATCAGGTGGTCGAAAATGTCGCCTTGTATGCCTTCATACTCTGCCCACACCGTGCTGCTGGCGAAGGCATAGATTTCCATCGGCAAGCCGTTCTCGCTAGGCGCGAGCTGACGCACCAGCAATGTCTTATCCTGCGCGATGTCGCTGCGGGATTGCAGATAGGCCAGCACATAGGCCCGAAAGGTGCCGATATTGGTCAGCCGCCTGCCATTGACGGTGCCGTCCGCGCCATGTTCGGCGTTCCAGCGCTCAATCTCCTGCCGCTTCCCTTCCAGATAGGGCCGCAGCACCGCGAACTGCGCCATCCTCTCGATGTCGCCGTCGTCCAGGAAGCGTACGCTGCGCTGGTCGATCATCAGCGACCGCATGATGCGCCGTGCGCCCGATTCCGACATGCCGCGCCAGTTGCGGAAGCTTTCCGAAATCAGGCGATGGGTCGGAACGGTGGTGATCGTCTTGTCGAAATTCTGGATCTTTACCGTGTGCAGCGCGATGTCGATCACGTCGCCATCCGCGTTGAACTGCGGCATCTCTATCCAGTCGCCGACGCGCACCATGTCGTTGGAACCGATCTGGACCGACGCCACCAGCGACAGGATCGTGTCCTTGAACACCAGCATCAGCACCGCCGCCATCGCGCCCAGGCCCGACAGCAGCAGCAGGGGCGATTGATCCATCAGCGCGGCGATGATCAGGATCGCCGCCGCGCCGTAGAGCAGCAGCTTACCCAGCTGCACATAGCCCTTGATCGGCCGGTTGGCGGCGTTCGGGCGCCGCTGATACAGGTCATTGAGCAGCGTCAGGAAGCCGCTGAGCGCGATCGCGATGGTCAGGATGATGAAGGCGGTGGACAGGCTGCGGACGAATGTGACGGCTTGCGCAGGCAGATGCGGAACAGCGCCAATGCCGACCTGTATCACCAGTGCGGGGACGATGTTCGACAGCCGCGCGACGATAGCGCCGATATGTTTCCCCTCAATACGGAAGGGCAGGTGATGGAGCAGGCGGAGCAGTAGCCGCAGCACGATGCGCTTGGCCACCCAGTTGGCCGCCCATGCGACTATGCCGAGCAGCAGCAGCGCCAGCCCGCTCTGCATCCACGGCTCGTTCACATAGCCGCGCGTCAAGGTCGAGATGCTGTCGTTGGAAACCGGAAGGTGGGTTATCAAGCCTGCTTCTCCGCGAAGGGATCGTCATAAAGGGATCTGCCAGCCGTCTCGGGCATGAAGCGCAGCGCGATCAGCCCGACGATGCAGGCTGCGATCATGTAGAAGGCCGGCATCAGCTCATTGCCGGTGTAGCTGATCAGACCGCTGCCGATCGCGGGCGCCGTCCCGCCAAAGATGCTGGTCGCGAGATTATAGGCGATGGCGAAGCCCGCAAAGCGCACCTGTGTCGGGAACAGCGCCGGAAAGGTCGCCGAAATCGTCGCCAGCTGCGGCACGTAAAGGAGCCCCAAGAGGACGAAGCCCGCGATCGCTCCCGCCAGCCCCGTTGCCATCAGCATGTAGAGCGGCACCACTGCGATTAGCAGCCCGACCAGCGACACCCGCCACATCGGCCGCCGCCCAACCCTGTCCGACAGCGCGCCGGCAAAGGGCAGGAACACCATCATGAGCAGCATGCCGATGATCGGCACGATCAGCGCCTCATCATTGGAGAGTCCGATCCGCCGCTGCAAATAGGTCGGCATGTAACTGAGCAGCGTGTAGTTCACGACATTGAGCGCGACCACCAACCCGCCGACCACCAGCATCGGCCGCCAGTGCCGCCGCATCAGCAGCGACAGGCCGGGGGAGGGCGGCCCGCTGTCATGCAGCGCCGCCGCCGCGCGGAAAACAGGCGTGTCCTCCATCTTCGAGCGCAAGTACATGCCGACCAGCCCCATCGGCGCCGCCACAAGGAAAGGCACGCGCCATCCCCACGCGTGCATCGCCGCATCCCCCAGCATCAGCGAGAAACCCAGCATCAAAGCCGCGCCCAGCGAAAACCCCGCCAGCGTCCCGAACTCGAGGAAGCTGCCATAGAATCCGCGCCGATCATCGGGCGCATATTCTGCCATGAAGGTCGCCGCCCCGCCATATTCGCCGCCGGTCGAAAATCCCTGCACCATGCGCAACAGGATCAGCAGCAGGGGCGCCCAGAAGCCGATCGTCGCATGATCGGGGATCAGCCCCACACAGAGCGTCGCTCCCGACATCAGCAAGATGGTCAGCGCCAGCACCGACTTGCGCCCCAGCCGATCGCCCAGCGGCCCCCAGAACAGCCCGCCCAATGGGCGCACCAGGAAGGAAATGGCGAATGTCGCCAGCGCGAACAGCACCGCCTCCTCCGTGCTGCCGGGAAATAACGCGGCGGAGATAAAGGTCACGCCGTAGGCATAGATACCATAGTCGAACCATTCGGTCGCATTGCCCATGGCCGACGCGGCAATCGCGCGGCGCAGCGTGGCGTCCTGCTCCGTAGGGGGAGGGGCTGCGTCGGTGGCGGAAATCGCGGTCATGTCGTCTGTCCTTCATCGACGCTGTTGGGGTCCAGCAGCGCGGCCATGGGCGTGGTGCGGGGCATGATCTGGAATTCCTGCTGATACTGGTCCGGCACCGGCTCGGACGCCCGCTGTCGCCATAGCCCGACCATCATGGCGAGCCCCGCGCAGCAGGCGATGAACAGGAACAGCCCGCCGGTGCCCGCCGCCGTCATGAATCCCGCCGCCAGCACTGGCCCCAGCGCCGCGCCGATCGAATAGAGCAGGACCAGCCGCCCGCTCGCCGCCACCCGCTCCGTTTCCAGCAGCCGGTCGTTGCAATGCGCGACGCACAGCGGATAGAGCGCGAAGCTCAATCCCCCGAACAGTGCGCCAAGGCTCATCAGCAGCAGGCCGCCTACGCCGACCATCGACAACGCCACGCTGACCAGCGCCGCGACCGCAAAGCTGCCGACGATCACACGCCGCCGGTCATACCGGTCCGACAAGCGCCCCAGCGGCCATTGCAGCGCCACGCCGCCCAGAATGACGATCATCATGAAGCGCGCGGTTTCGGCAAGGTCCAGCCCCAGCCGCCGCACATGCACCGCCGCCATCCCATAGAACGCGCCCAGCATCAGCCCCGTCGCCACTGCGCCCCAAGCGCCCAGCGGCGATGCCGCCAGCAAGGATCGGAGTGAAAAGGCGCTTGCCTCCACAGGCACAGGCGCGGAACTGCGCGTCAGGCATAGCGGGATGATCGCCAGCGAGATCAGGATGGACGCGATCTGGAAGGGAATAGCGGGCAAGGCCCCGCTCGCCCCCAGCAGCAACTGGCCGATCGCCTGCCCTGAATAGAGGGCGACCATGTAAGCCGCCAGCACGCTGCCCCGCATCTGCGGATCGGCCCGGTCGTTGAGCCAGCTTTCCAGGCACACGAACACGCCCGCGACGCAGACGCCGTCGATCAGCCGCAGCAGCATCCAGAACAGCGGTTGCGTCCACAGGGCGTAGGATAATGTGCTGGCCGACAGCAGCGCGACGAAAGCGGCGAAGGCGCGGATATGGCCCACGCGCCGCACGATACCGCCCGCGCGCAGCGACCCTATGATCAGCCCGCCAAAATAGGCGGTGGCGACGATGCCGATGGTCATCGTGCCACTGCCCGCCCGATTGAGCCGCAGGCTGATCAGCGTCGCCAGAAATCCGCTGCCCGCCATCAGCATGAAGATGGACAGCAAAAGGCTGCGAACAGGTTGGATTGCCAATAACATGCCTGATAGTTCGGGCGCCGATCAGGCGGCGCGCCGTCCCTCCGCTGTCATGTCGTCGCATTCCACCAAGGCTTGGTGCAGCGCCCGAACGGCTGCATCATAATGTGCCACATCGACCATGAACTGCACATCGACATTACGGATCTGGTGCTGCATCGCGATGACGTCGATCCCTTCATCGGCCAGTGCGCGTAACGCATCGGCTACCAGCGAAGGACGGGATATGTCGCTCCCGATCACCGACACCATCGCCATCGGATGCGCCGAAATCGCCGCGTCAGGATAGCGTTGCTGGAGATCGTCGATCACCCGTTTGATCGTTTTCGCGTCGGCCGACAGGTAATGCGTAATGGTATTGGCGTTGGACGATTTGCTGACGATCCATGCGTGATGCCGTGTCAGCGCCTCCAATATGGCGGCGTCATAGCCCTTCACGCCCACCATGTCCTGTTCGAAGAACTGGAGGGCCTGCGCATGACGAACGCCGGTCACGATCTCGACCCTCGGACTTTCGGACACATAATCGCCGCAGATCAGCGTCCCGCCATCTTCCCGGTCGAACGTGTTGCGCACGCGTAGCGGAATATTGGTCTGGCGCAGCCCGCGCCCGGCGCCGGGATGGATCGCCTCCATGCCCAGATTGGCGAGCTGATCGGCGACGTCATAATTGGTGCGGCCAATCTTGCGCGCCTTGTCCGTGCCGACCAGCTTGGGGTCGGCGCTCGACAGATGGAATTCCTTGTGGATGATCGCCTCGCGCGCGTTGGTCAGCACCGCGATCCGCGAGAAGGTCATTTCCGAATAGCCGCGCGCGTAACGGCGCACCATGCCTTCGCTGCATCCCGCATAGCCGGTGACGATGGGCATGGTGGACGATAGGTCGATCGGGTCCAGCGCCGTCATGATCCGCTCGTCCAGTTGCTGCATATTTTGCTGATGCCACGGCGTCAGATCCACAAAGGCGGCATTGACGCCCCGGTCGCGCAGCAACAGGGCGGTGCTGTGCGCGCTATGCGCCTCGCCCAGCCCCGCCAGCATTTCGCGCACGGTCGCCAGCTGCTCCTTGACGCAGAAGCGCCCATGGCTGCGCAGCCGCGCCAGATCGTTCAGGCAGGCCGCCGCGGCATCGATCCGCATATCGACGAAGGCATCGGCTTCGCGTCGGCTGTCCGCCCGCGCGAACATCTGCGCATTACGCGATTGCATGGCGGTTCGCACCGCTTCCATCGCTTCGCGCCAGCCGTCCGCGCCTTCATCCGCGACGAAGCGGCCATAGACGCCCGGCTGCCCGCTCTTTTTATGCTCCAGCAGCAGGTCGGTCATCCCGGCATAGGCGGACACGACGAAGATGCGGTTATAGAGATCCGGGCCCTTTCGGCCTCCGATCAGCACATTATCGAACAGCGCGGCCGTCTCGGCCATTGACGTGCCGCCGATCTTCTCGACGCTATGGCCGTTCATATCAGGGTCTCCTCGGCCAGCGGACCTGTTTCGGGCACGATTGGCTGTGGCTCGCCGCGCGTCGCGATGAACTCCGGGCGCGGCTTGTCGACGCCAAAGGGCGTGCCCAGCCGGTTGCTGACGGCATTATAGACCAGAAAGGCGTTGGCGCGGGGGAAGGGCGTGATGTTGCCGTTCGACCCATGCATGATGTTGCAATCGAAGATGACGACCGATCCCGGCTTGCCCGTCGGCGCGACGATGCCATGCTTGTGCGCCAGTTCGGCCAGGCTGTCTTCGTCCGGTACGCCATATTCCTGGCGCTTCAATGACATGCGATAATGATCCTCGGGCGTTTGCCCGACACAAGTCAGGAAGCTGCGGTGCGATCCGGGGATCAGCATCAGCGGCCCGTTGTGGGCCATGTTTTCAGCCAGCAGCACCGACATGGACAATGCCCGCATACGCGGCATTCCATCTTCCACATGCCAGGTTTCGAAATCGCTGTGCCAATAGAATTCCTTGCCCTGGAATCCGGGCTTATAGTTGAGGCGAGACTGGTGAATATAGACCTGGTCGCCCAATAGGAAGCGCGCGACATCGGCCAGCCGTTGATCGGCCGCGAGCCGCGCGACAACTGGACTCTGCGCGTGAATGCGAAAGATAGAACGAATTTCCCGGCTGCCCGGTTCGCTGATGACTGTCTCTTCCTCCAACGCGTCGGGGTCTGACAACAGCTTGCCGGCTTCGCGCTGAAGAAAGGTGACTTCCTCGTCTGAAAACAGGTTCTCCAGCACCAGATAGCCGTCGCGATCGAACTGCGCGGCTTGGGCTTTGCTGATGGGCGCGTCCTCGTTCCAGTCGCTGTGAACGACCGGGTCTAGGCGCGGCAAAAACTCCGCCATCTTCGCATGGCGGGATGGGTAGATGTCTTGCAAGGGACTTCCCCCTATTTGTCAGATTCAATTACTAAGAGCGACCTCGCGGACCATGTCCGCCTCGGCCGGATAGGCGCCGTTTTCGTCATGCACTTCCTTACCCGTCACCGGCGGATTGAAGACGCAGGCGCAAAGGATATCGGTGTCGGGCCGCACGATATGCTTGTCATGGGCATTGAGCGCATACATGACGCCCGACGCCAGCTGATGCGTGATGCCGGTGCCCAGATCCTCGATCGTGCCATTGCCTTTCAGCACCAGTACCGCTTCCAGATGGTTCTGGTAGTGCATGTGGATTTCTTCGCCAGCATACATGGTCGTGATGTGGAACGAGAATCCCATATCATCGTCCTTCAGCAGCAAGCGTGCGCTTTCCCACTGTTCCGACTTCACGTTCCTGCCGGACTTACGGATGTCCTGAAGTTTGCGAACAATCATGATATCTCCATTATTCCGCGGCGACGCCGTACGGGACGGCCAGCGCTTCACGGACGCAAGTTTCCAATATGTCGATCCCTGCCGAAAGCTGGGCATCGTCTATGACGAGCGGGGCGAGGATCTTGACGATCTCGTCATGCGCGCCGCTGGTTTCGATGATGAGGCCGCGATCGAAGCAGGCGGCGGTGACGGCGGCGGCAATTTCGCCCGACCCGACGTCGATGCCGCGCATCATGCCCCGCCCGCGCGTGGACAGGCCATGTTCCGCCGCCATCGCTTCCAACCGGCGCGCGATCAGCGTTCCACGGCGGGCGATGTCCTGCTGGAACTGCCCGTCGCTCCAGAAGTGGCGCAGTGCGGCGGTGGCGGTCACGAAGGCGTGGTTGTTGCCCCGGAACGTGCCATTATGTTCGCCCGGCGCCCACTGGTCGAATTCCGGCTTGAGCAGCGTAAGCGCGAACGGCAACCCCATGCCCGAAAGCGATTTTGCCAGCGTCACGATGTCGGGCGTGAAGCCCATGCCTTCGAAGCTGAAGAAGCTACCGGTGCGGCCGCAGCCCGCCTGGATGTCGTCGACGATCATCAGTGCGCCGTGACGCTTGGCGATGGCGCTGATCTTGCGCAGCCATTCGGAGGACGCGGCGTTGAGGCCGCCTTCGCCCTGCACGGTTTCGACCAATATCGCCGCCGGGGCGTCCAGGCCGCTCGATGGATCGGACAAGCGCCGCTCCAACAGATCGGCGGTGTCTACCTCTGGGCCGTGATAGCCGTCATAGGGTTCATGCGCGACGTGGGAGAGCGGCACACCCGCGCCACCCCGCTTGGCGGCATTGCCCGTGCAGGCAAGCGCGCCCAGCGTCATGCCGTGGAAACCATTGGTGAAGGCGATCACCAGTTCACGCCCCGTCACCTTGCGGGCAAGCTTGATCGCCGCCTCTACCGCGTTGGTGCCGGTCGGGCCGGTGAACATCGCCCGATAATCCAGCCCGCGCGGCTTCAGGATCACGCTCTCCAGCGTATTCAGAAACTCCGCCTTGGCATCGGTGTGCAGATCGAGACCGTGAGCGATGCCGTCGGCCGTAATATAGTCGAGCAGCGCCTGCTTCAGGACCGGGTGGTTGTGACCGTAATTGAGGGTCGAACAACCCGAGAGGAAGTCGAGATAGCGGCCCCCTTGATTATCATGCATCCAGACGTCTTGCGCCACGTTGAACTGGCGCGGCATGGAACGGGCGTAGCTGCGCACGGCGGACTCGCGCCGCTCGTACAACGTGATGTCGGGTTTTCGACTTGTGGGTCGGGGAAGGGTGGTGATCATATCGCCATTTCTCCTTGTGCTGTGCCACCGCTCATGCGCGGCAGCGGGCCGATGCGGGCAAGCCATTCGGTTGCATGGGCACCGGCAAAATGGGTGTCGCGATGGAACAGCGCGCTTTTCGAAAGTGCGGTGCTCCACTGTTTCGCCAGGCCTTCGAACAAGGCCCAAGACGGCAGATTGTCGTCGGTCACCGTGGTGATGAGATGGGTCACGCCGTCCGCAGACGGGCGGCTCAGCAGCGCCTCGATCATCCGGCCGCCCAGCCGCTGCCCTCTCGCCCCGGGCGCGACGGCGACCTGCCAGACGAAGAAGCTGTCCGGCTCGGACGGCGGCCGGTATCCCGAAACCCATCCGGCCAAGGCCCCGTTCTGCTCGGCAATCACGCAGCTGTCGGCGAAATGCGTGCATTGCAGAAGGTTGCAATAGGCCGAATTGGGGTCGAGCGGCGGGCATTGCGCGATCAGCGCGCTGACCGCGGCGCCGTCCGTTGCCGTGGGCTTGCGGAACAGCAACCTGGATGAACGCGCGGGTGAAAGGCGCGCAAATGCCCGTGGCGGTCTCGTCGCCGCATCGGAATCTGACCTAAAGATGCTTTATCTCCCGAATTATAATTTTGCGGTATGCTCGATCCACCCCCTGATGCGAGACAGGCATTTAAAGCAATTTCTCGCATTTTTCAACCAGAAGGCCGCTTTAGGATTCTTTGGCGCATAAAGAATCCATAAAAATACTTTGTCTATCGAAGGAATTTGCATGGCTTCAAATCCCCGTCTTTTCTATGTTTCCTGCATGAGTTCCGACATCGCCTCTCTCACACTCCGCGCTCTCCGCCGCGTCCTGCGCGCCACTGAAATCGGCAGCCGCCGCCTCGCCAACGCAACCGGCCTGACCCCTTCGCAATGGCTCGTCCTGCGCGAAATCGCCTCCCGCGATTCGGCCACGCCCAGTGAGATCGCGCAGGCGCTGCAATTCAGCCAGGCGACCATCACCACGGTCGTCGATCGGCTTCAGGAACTGGGCTTTGTCCAGCGCCAACGCAATGAACGGGACAAGCGGCAGTTCATCCTGACCACGCTTCCGCCCGGCATCGCGGCGCTCGCCGATGCTCCCGACCTGCTGCAGACGACCTTTACGAAGCGGTTTGACTGCCTGCCTTCTTGGGAACAGGCGATGGTGCTGGCGGCAGTGGAGCGGCTGGCCATGCTGATGGACGCACAGGACATCGATGCCGCGCCCTTGCTCGACAGTGGCCTTATCGACCGATCCGGACCCGCCTGATCAGCCGGGGAAGGCGATGGTCGACAGCAGCGCTATCGCTTCTGGCCGGGCGTCGAGCCGCGTATGCTGCACCACGATCGGCACATCGGACCGGATGACGCTGGCATAATCCGTGTCCAGCGGGACCGGCTGCGGATCATCAAGGTCGTTGAACCGCAGATGCAGCGTGCGCCGCGCTTCCAGGCTGACGCGATAGGGGCCGACGGGCTCGCAATCCGTGAAGTAGAGCATGATCTCCACATTCGCCCGCTCGTCCGATGTATTAAGCATGCAGGCCGCTTCATGGCTGGCAAGCGCTCGGTCTGCGCGGGCCCCCTCGCCTCCGGGGATATAGCCCTCCGGAATGACCCAGAGGCGTGAACCTATCGCTTCGCCCATCCCGTTTTCTCCTGATCAGACTGGGGAACGCACGGGTCGGCGATCCGTTACCCCTTAACCGCCCCGACATCTGACCTGGCGAGCTGACATGACGCAGACCGTGAGCGATTTCTTTTGGGAACGACTGCGGCAATGGGGCGTGCGCCGAATATTCGGTTACCGCTGCCTGCGCCGCCCTCATTCACGAGGCTGGCCCTCACAGGGCTTGGAGCGCTGAAAATGATGGAGAGGGCAAGGCGTGGCTGATCCTTTCCCGGATTATGACGTGTTCTCCAAGCGCGGCAGCCTAAGCTGGAACAGGCAGACCCGGGCCGTGATCGACGAGCGTCTGGCGATGCGCGAAGCCGTTGAAGCGCTTGGGGTCGCCGAACTGGAAACCTTGCATGTGCTGGTCGCGCATGTCGCGCCCGAACCGGAAGGGCGGCCGCCCACGAATACCGTCGCCCTTCTCCTCCAGAAGATCGCGGACAATGGCAGCGACGGCTATCGCCCCGCAAGAATGCCGCAGACCCAGGCAGCATGGCGTCTCGCGCTCGCAGGGCTGGAGGCGGAGGCGCGCGCGCGGTGGAGCGCTCCTTTTCGCGCAGCTGACGGGCGGGCAGATCGACATGCTGCTGACCGACATGCGCGAGGGACGGGCGCTCACCGCCGGCTGGGCGGGCGTCAATCCAGCCCTGCTGTGGGCGTGGCGCGTGCTGCCCGACATCGTCTCGGCGCATTGGGCGCATCCCTCCGCCTGGAGCGCCATGGGCTTCGGCGGGCCGGCCAGTCCGCGCGGCTACGCGCGGACCTATCCCGACGGGCTGCCATTGCCCTAGGCCGGATCGAGATTCAGGATTCACAAAAGGCGTGATGTCTGATTCATGGGGCTCCGTGTTGAGGCGCGGAGCGGATGATGGGGATCAAACGGTACGAATTGAATGAGGCGCAATGGGCGAGGGTTTCGCCACTTCTGCCTGGCAAGGCGAGCGATCCGGGGCGGACGGGATCGGATAACGCTTGTTCGTGAACGGATGTTTGTGGGTGCTGCGCTCGGGCGCGCACTGGTGCGACCTGCCGGAGCGCTACGGTCGGTGGAAGACGGTCCATCGGCGTTTCAGCAGGTGGTGCCATGCGGGTGTCTGGGAACGGGTGCTCAACACGCTGACCGCCGACCGGGACAACCAATATCTGATGATCGACAGCACCATCGTCCGCGCCCGCCAACAGGCAGCGACCGGAAAAGGGGGGGCAAGGACCAGGCGCTGGGGCGTTCCCGAGGTGGACTGACGACCAAGATCCACATGCTGGCGGACACGTTCGGTCGGCCATTGCGCTTTCGCATCACGCCCGGGCAGGCCAGCGACGTCACCGCCGCTCCCGATCTTCTGGAAGGCCAGAAGGCCGGGGCCGTACTCGCTGATAAAGCCTATGACAGCAATGATTTACGCGAACATATCGCCGACATGAAGGCGCAGGCGGTGATCCCGTCGAAGCGAAATCACAAGGTCTTCATCCCGCATGACACCGTTATCTACAAGCACCGCAACCGGATCGAGCGATGCTTTGGTCGCCTCAAGCATTTCAGACGCTTCGCTACCCGCTACGATCGGCGCACCGCCCACTTTGCCGGCTTCGTACATCTCGCCGCTGCCATGATCTGGCTACGCTGAATGTCGATCGGTCCTAGTAGTTGGCTCCGCTACCCTATCATTCAGCTGGCCTGGAAGCTCGCAAGCCTTCGTCTGACATCGTACTCCAGCGTACATCTGCACCCGCAGCGTGCCGCTTTAAGATGATCGTTGCTGGGTGCTCGTCCATAAGAGTAAAAGGGGAACAGGGTCTGATCAGGCCTCAATCTAGCCCTAAAGACGTTTTGAGGACAACCATCTTGTCGGCATCGCACCGCACAAGCGAGCCGACCAGCACCGACGGCGGCTTTGCGCCACTTCTCGTCGTCCAATCGCGATTCCTTGCGCTTGAAAGCAGACATTCGATTGCGGCTGGGTTGAAACTTTCTTGTCAATTCCAGCTAATGTCGCCGCAACGGGGACGGTTCGGGTTACCGGTGCAATCTTAACTAGAATTCAGCCCTTGGGGCCAACATCCGCAGCTGCGAATCGCGATAAGCTCAGGGTAGGCGCACGATGGAGGCGGTGGGTCAGCACATGGATAGGTGGGTTTAAGTTCCACCGGCATCGGTCCGGCAAACGACGAACTGGAGCTGGCAGTTGAGGCTGTCATGAGCCATCGCTTAATTCCGAGCCGGCGGGCAATGCCGATAGATCACGCCAAGAGCGGGCGAGCCGTCAAGTTAGCGGAGATTTTCGCGGACTATATCCACGGAAATTGCGGCGCCATGAAAATAGGTGGTCAGCATGCTCCGCAGGCTTCTGGCCGTTCAGCTCTTGCCGACGACTGACAGCTTGACCTGAGCGCTCCGCAATCCTTCCGATCCGACACTGATGGTCGTGGTGCCTGAGGCGGTGGGCCGGATGATCGCCAGTGCGCGGCCGTGCCAGCTTTTCGCCACGGGTTGCCGAAAGCTCGCCAAGCCGCGGGGGTTGGCGTTGCCGAATGCGGCAAGTTCGGCGCTTCCGCTCAGCGAAAGCCGCAGAACATGCGCGGCGTCAGGCACCAACCGGCCGTTCGCGTCGACGACCTCCACGGTGACATGGGCGAGATCGTTCCGGTCCGCGGCTATCTTGGGACGATCGAGCTTAAGCCGCAGGGCTGCTGCAGCGCCCGCAGTCTCCAATTTGCGGCTTCCGATCTTTCGCCCTGCCAAATAGGCGGTCACCATCAGCCGTCCGGGCTCATAGACCACTGGGATCCGCGCTGAGGATGTATTTTCGGGTGTCATCGCCCGGTCCTCGATCATCTTGCCATTCAGTTCGATCGTGACGCGGTCAGCAGGAGTGAAGATGCTGACGTCGAGCGGTTTGCCCTCGGCACCCGGCCAGGTCCAGCTTTCAAGCTCATCGCGCCAGCCCCACAGGAAAGGCCGCTCCTGCTTGCCTTCCGGGATCGGCCGCTGGACCGCAACCTCAAGTGGGCTGAGGCCCCAAATAACGTCGCGGGCGAGCGACTGCGGCCGCTGTTGGCCGATCAGGTCGAGATCGCCGCAGGACGCCCCGAACCACGGATATTCATCCGGGCCGAACGTCTCTCCGGACAGGAGCGTGCGGCCGATCGCCGCCTCGCCCAGATAATCCATTGCCGTCCATACGAAGTCGCCGATCAGGTATGGCGAGCGATCGGTGAGGCGCCACACCTTGTCCACGTCGGCCGGGAAGCTTTCCGTTCCCACCATGACCCTGTCGGGGAATTTTGCACGGTCTCGTTCGTAGTTGCTGAACTTATAATTATAGCCGGCAACGTCGAGGAACTGGGCGGCGGCCTGATCCGGTCGTCCATCCGGACCGGTCACATCGGGGCCGGGGCTGCCGTTGATCGCCTGCGTCACCGGACGGGTCGGGTCAAGCCGGTGCAACTCGTCGCTCAACATTTTCGCTATCGCAACGCCTTCAGGCTGGCCGCGCTCGGGGATCTCGTTGCCGAAGCTTCACATGATTACGCCAGGATGATTGCCGTCGCGCCGGACCATCGCCTCCAGATCCCGCTGCCACCAGCCATCGAAATAAAGGCTGTAGTCGTCCGGATTCTTGGCCACCCGCCACATGTCGAAGGATTCCTCCATCACCAGTATGCCGAGCCGGTCGCAGGCGTCGAGAAAGGCGGGAGAGGGTGGATTGTGCGATGTCCGGAGCGCGTTGAAACCTCGCGCCTTGAGCATTTCGACCTTGCGATATTCCGCGCGGTCGATCGCCACGGCGCCAAGGATGCCGTTGTCGTGGTGAACACAGCCGCCACGCAACTTATATGGCTTGCCGTTGATGCGCAGGCCATTCTGGGCGTCGATCTCGACCCGGCGGATGCCGAGGGGAGCCGTCATCCGATCGATGACTTCGCCGCCCGCCTGCAACGTGCATTCCACCTGATAGAGATGGGGCGCGTCCGGCGACCACAGCCGGGGACGTGCCATTTCCAGCGACGTTGTCACACGGTCACCGGCCGCCACGGTCTTTTCGGCGACGGCTTTTCCTGCATCGTCGAGGATGCGGGTCGTCACCATGCCGCCGGTCTGCGATCCCTCGATCCGGGTCACGACCTCCACGGTGGCCTTTTCTTGCGACACGCTGGGTGTGGTGACCGTAACGCCCCATTGTTCGAAACGGAACGCGCGCGTGATGTCGAGCCACACATGCCGGTAAATGCCCGAGCCCGCATACCAGCGGCTGTTGCGGCCGATATTGGCCGCGCGCACCGCCAGCACATTGTCGCCTGATGGTGAAAGGTGCGGGGTCAGATCGTATGCGAAGGGGACATATCCGTTGGGCCGCTGGCCGAGCAGGACGCCGTTCAACCAGACCTGGGCATTCATGTGAACGCCGTCGAAGACGATCTGGACGCGGGCGTCAGGGCTAAGCGGCGGCAATTTGAAGCGCTTGCGATACCAGCCGACGCCACCGACGGTGAAGCCGGTGGGCGCGCCGCTGGCGCTGCGGGCATAGCCCAGATTGTCGTTCAATCCGGCATCGAACGGGCCGATGAGGCGGGGCACGTCCTTCGACGGCACCTTCTGCCACAAGGGGGCGCTATCGACCGAGCGAAGCACCGCATTGAGGGCTGGATCGCTTCCCGGACGGTCCTCAATGCTCCAGTCATGCGGCAACTCGACCCGGCGCCATGCCGAATCGTCATAGGCGGGCTTCGCAACGTCCGCGCCGTCGCCGAGCAGGAAGCTCCATCCATCGTCGAAAACTTGGCCCCGACGGTCGAGCGTCAACGGGGCGGGCGGTAGGCGAGGGACAAGGGAAAACGCGCGGGAAGCAGGGATCAGCACTGCGGCGCTCACCGACAGGCGCAGGAGTGTCCGCCGGGAAAGACCAGCGCCAAATCGCACGTTCATCGCTCTATACTCCTGCAATTCATTGTCGGGGTCGCGGCGGCGGCTGCTCGCAATGATGCCCGAGCCCAGTTGGGACGTCACAAAGCCATTCGCTGAAAGCTCTCCACCGCTTGTTTATTAGTATGAGTATATCCGGCACCAGAAGGCGTCAATCCAGTGCCGTCCTGTCCGGGCCGACGAGTTGGCGATCGCCGGGCCATGCATCCCTACCGGCTTGGGGCAGGACGCGCGCAGGGTTTCCTGGCCGCGGCCCAGGAGATCGCGCTTTCCAGCATCGTCCGGTAGGTTGGGTCGGAATAGGTCTGCGGCCGATGGCCGATCGCCGAATAAAAGGATCGCCCCCGGCCGACGCAGCGGGTCCATGCGATGGGATGATCCCCCATGCGCAGGTCCTGCTTCATCATGCCGATCGGCGAATAGCTGCCTTCATCCAACGTGGCGAGGACATGGGCTCCCGACAGGCGGGGGCTTGCCTTGAAGGAATACCATTCGTCTTTCATCGTCCATGCCGTCGGCAGCCCGGCTGCGACCGGATGTTTCGGATCATCCAGCCGGATTTGCGCATCCTGAAATTGCGGCCCCATCGGATGACCGATGAACCGCGCGCCGATCAGTGTGTCCGCATACCAGTCCCAGAAATAGGCGGGGTCCCCGGCTGAACCATGGACCGCGACGAAGCCGCCGCCGCGCTCGATATAAGACTTGAGCGCCTCGCGCTGGGTCAGGGTCAGCACATCGCCGCTGACGTTGTTCCATATCACGGCATCGAACCGGCTGAGGATCGCCGGAGAGATCGCGCCGCCGCGATCCGTGGCCACCATCGCCCAGCCGTGACGCTTCGCCATGTCGAGGAACGCCGCATGGGCGGCCTCCACCGAGGGGCCGTCGCGAAATCCGGTCATCTTTTCGAACAACAGGATGCGCGGCTTGCCCTTGGGCAGGATGAAGGTCGGCCGGTCGTCGTCATAGCGGGCGCAGCGCGCTACGCGATCCGCATCCGTCACGCTGATGGCCTTCAGTCGATCCGCTATGCTGGCGATCTTGTCCGCGCTGATCCGCAGCATCGCCCCGGCTTCGCGCACTGAAAGAATCGCCGAAAAACTGGGCGCGGTGGTGCTCGTGAACATCGGCGGCAGCTTCGCGAGGATGCCCGGCGCTTCCGTTTCGACAGCGGCGCGCGCCGCGGGGTTCAGCAATATGTCCATGAACGGTGACGCGAGCGAGAATGGCGCGTCGCGCAGCGGGCAATCCAGTGTCGCGGCCGATGCCGGGGCTACGGTGCTGATCAGCGCCAGCAGCGCGATGAGAAGACGCTGGGTCATGCGATTGCGGTCTCCATTGCGAGCGCATTGGCCGACCTACTGCCCCCAAGCACGCAGAACGGCACATATAGCTCACATGCCGCCGTCAAGAAAAAACTGTTTCGCAACAGGGCGCTGCCCCCTTGCGTGAGATGCCGAACATTCAAGTTCAATGAATCAGCCAAGGCACGTCCGCTCGTTGATATTTAATTAGTATGAGTATATATGAATGCTTGACGGCGTCAATCGCCCGACGCCGCTCAAGAAAGACTGCAATGACCGCCAGCACCCACGGAGGCCGATCAACCGCTTGGTTCGACAACTCCGAGAATATGGAGACGACCGTCCCGCTTGAGCGCCGCCTGAACTTTGACCCCAGCTTGGCGGAGTGTCGGCTTGGCAAGGGCGGCTATCCCTATCCGACCTCGCAGACCTTGGGCCTGCCCCGCGACAATCATTGATGGAGAATGCACAAGTGATCGACGGCAGCGTTCTGGTGGGCGGCGACGCACGCCAGCAGGAAGAGCGGTTCAAGGGTATCGATCCGACAACGGATCTGCCACTTGCCCAGAGCTATTCACAAGCCTCGCCAGAGGACGTCGCGGACGCATGCGCTCTGGCGGCTGATGCGGCGCCATCCTTTGCCGCCCTGACGCCGGACGCAAGAGCGCGCTTTCTCGAAGCCGTTGCCGAGCGGATCGATGCCATCGGCGATTCGCTTATCGAAACGGCTATGGCGGAAACGGGCTTGCCCCGCATGCGTCTCGAAGGCGAGCGCGGACGCACTACCGGGCAGCTCCGGCTGTTCGCCTCCGAATTGCGGGCCGGCTACTGGCTCGACGTGACGATCGATCGCGCCTTGCCGGATCGCACCCCGCCGCGTCCCGACCTTCGCCGCATGAATGTGCCGCTCGGCCCGGTAGCGGTGTTCGGCGCGTCCAATTTCCCGCTCGCTTTTTCCGTGGCTGGCGGCGATACCGCGTCGGCGCTCGCGGCGGGATGTCCGGTGGTGGCCAAGGGGCATCCGGGTCACCCCGGAACCGGAGAGCTCATCGCTCGCGCCGTGACCCAAGCTGTGACGGACTGCGGTCTTCATCCGGGCGTTTTTTCCTATCTGCCCGGCACTGGCAATGCGCTTGGCGCTGCCGTTGTGGCCGATCCTCGCATCCGCGCGGTCGGCTTTACAGGATCGCGGGCGGGCGGACTTGCGCTCGCCGAGATAGCGGCCCGGCGTCCTGAACCTATCCCCGTTTATGCCGAAATGAGCGCGGTCAATCCCGTCATATTGATGCCGGGCGCTCTCAGAACCCGCGCCGAGACGCTTGGGACGGCATTTGTGGGCTCTCTGACGCAGGGGGCAGGACAGTTTTGCACGAATCCCGGACTGGTCATCGCGATCGACGGACCGGACCTCGACCGCTTCCTCGCTTCGGCCACTTCGGCCGTTAGCGAGGCGTCGCCGCTGGTAATGCTGACGCCCGCCATTCGAGCCGCTTTCACCAATGGCGTAGCCAAGCTGGAGACCATGCCGGGCGCCAGGTTGATCGCACAGGCCCAAGCCCCGGAAGGGCGTGCCGGTGCGGCGTTGTTCGAAAGCTACGCTGAGCAAATCGCTCTTGAACCGGCCCTTGCCGAAGAGGTGTTCGGTGCATCGTCCGTGGTGATCCGTTGCAAGGATGCCGATGCGCTGGCGCAGGTCATCTCCGGACTGGAGGGGCAGTTGACCGCAACGATCCACATGGATGATTCTGATGCTGCCGACGCGGCCGCCATACTTCCTCTTCTCGCGCAAAAGTCGGGCAGGGTCCTGGCGAACGGCTGGCCGACGGGTGTCGAAGTGACCTGGGCGATGGTTCATGGCGGGCCATTCCCCGCCACCATGGACGGAAGGTCCACCTCGGTCGGCACCCTCGCCATGTCTCGCTTCCTGCGGCCGGTCTGCTTTCAGGATATCGGCGCAAAGCTGATCCCGCCGCCATTGCAGGACGCTAACCCCTGGCGCTTGCCGCGCCGCCTTGATGGCAAGATGGAGATCACCCGATGATCCGTTCCCTCGTCCAATATGAACAGGATGGCCGGCGCGGCGTAGCCGCTCTGGACGAGAGCGGAGCAGCCCTGATCGTGCGTGACACGGCTTCCGTGCGGATGCTGGCTGGCGATGCGTTGGCGTCGTCCACCACGCTTGCCGCTCTTGCCGAGGAACGCGCAGGGGCTTCGATCGATTTGGCCGCTGTTACCTTGCTGCCACCGATCGATCATGAAGATCCCGCGCATTTGCTGGTCAGCGGCACCGGCCTCACGCATCTGGGCTCCGCCGAAGGCCGCGACAAGATGCACAAGGCCGCCGCCGCCGGTCAGGCCACCGATTCCATGCGCATGTTCCTGATGGGCGAGGAGGGTGGAAAGCCAGCCGCCGGAACTGAGGGTGTGCAGCCCGAATGGTTCTACAAGGGCGACGGGTCGATCCTGGTGCCGCCGGGCGCACCTTTCCGCAAACCTGCTTTCGCGGGAGATGGGGGCGAGGAGCCGGAAATCGCCGGCATCTACTTCAATGCGCCGGATGGTACGCCGGTTCGCCTGGGCTTTTCAATCGGGAATGAGTTTTCGGACCATGTGACCGAACGGGTCAATTATCTCTGGCTCGCCCATTCCAAGCTACGTCAGGCGTCGCTGGGCGCGGAATTGCTGCTGGGCGACCTGCCCGCCGACGTTCGCGGCGCCAGCAGGATTATCCGCGACGGTGCGATCTTGTGGGAAAGTAGTTTCTTTTCTGGCGAGACGAACATGTCTCACAGCATCGAGAATCTTGAGCATCATCATTTCAAATATGACTTGTTCAGACGTGCCGGCGACGTGCATGTGCATTTCTTCGGCACGGCGACCCTCTCCTTTACCGACCAGGTGGAAACGCGCGCGGGCGATATATTCGAGATTGAGGCGGATGCCTTCACCATGCCACTTCGCAATCCTCTGATGGAAGCAGCCGAAGAAGGATTGGCTAAAGTGAGGGTGTTATGACCAGCACGCGCTAGGCCTGCCTGTTCGGTGTCGGCATGCTGCCAACGCGGCGACATACCAGGCGCGGAGCTGACCGTCTCGTCAGTCGCAATGCATATCTTTACCGCAAAAATGCCCCTACAAAACCACCGGACAATTTTACTACGGAGAATGGCTCGGGATGCAGCCTCAGGAAGAAGCCAAGAGGTTGCGAATCCATCAGGCACTCGCGCGGCAGATCGGCATAGCCATCGTTTCGGGTGAGCACCCTCCAGGCTATGGTTTCGGGGCGGAGATAGAAGAGGCGCAGGCTCTCGGCGTGTCTCGGACCGCCTATCGGGAGGCGATGCGCATTTTAACGGCAAAGGGCCTTCTCGAAAGCAGGCCCAAAGCCGGAACGCGTGTGACGCTTCGTTCCCGATGGAATGTGTTGGATCCGGACATCCTTGCCTGGATGTTCTCATCAGATCACCCTGATGAGCGCTTCGTTCGGGACTTGTTTGAGCTTCGTGGATTGATCGAGCCTGCGGCGGCGGCATGGGCAGCTACACGGCGCTCGCCCGAGCAATTGGAAACAATGCGTGCGGCGCTTGAAGCAATGGCGCGGTACGGCTTATCGACGGAGAGCGGCCGAGAAGCGGATCAGCGTTTCCATGGCGCCATCCTGGAAGCGAGCGATAATGAGCCGCTTGCATCTTTGTCTAGGGCCGATCGACATTCAGCGTAGCCAGATCATGGCAGCGGCGAGATGTACGAAGCCGGCAAAGTGGGCGGTGCGCCGATCGTAGCGGGTAGCGAAGCGTCTGAAATGCTTGAGGCGACCAAAGCATCGCTCGATCCGGTTGCGGTGCTTGTAGATAGCGGTGTCATGCGGGATGAAGACCTTGCGATTTCGCTTCGACGGGATCACCGCCTGCGCCTTCATGTCGGCGATATGTTCGCGTAAATCATTGCTGTCATAGGCTTTATCAGCGAGTACGGCCCCGGCCTTCTGGCCTTCCAGAAGATCGGGAGCGGCGGTGACGTCGCTGGCCTGCCCGGGCGTGATGCGAAAGCGCAATGGCCGACCGAACGTGTCCGCCAGCATGTGGATCTTGGTCGTCAGTCCACCTCGGGAACGCCCCAGCGCCTGGTCCTTGCCCCCCCTTTTCCGGTCGCTGCCTGTTGGTGGGCGCGGACGATGGTGCTGTCGATCATCAGATATTGGTTGTCCCGGTCGGCGGTCAGCGTGTTGAGCACCCGTTCCCAGACACCCGCATGGCACCACCTGCTGAAACGCCGATGGACCGTCTTCCACCGACCGTAGCGCTCCGGCAGGTCGCACCAGTGCGCGCCCGAGCGCAGCACCCACAAACATCCGTTGACGAACAAGCGGTTATCCGATCCCGTCCGCCCCGGATCGCTCGCCTTGCCAGGCAGAAGTGGCGAAACCCTCGCCCATTGCGCCTCATTCAATTCGTACCGTTTGATCCCCATCATTCGCTCCGCGCCTCAACACGGAGCCCCATGAATCAGACATCACGCCTTTTGTGAATCCTGAATGTCGATCCGGCCTAGTTCGGTGGGCGCCGCGCTCACCTGGACGACGCGTTTCAAGCAGATGAAGTTTGCGCATCCGCGCGATCCGATCGGTGAACATGAAGCAGTATTTGCAGCTATTGCGGCGAGAGACGCGGACGGGGCGCGATCGGCTATGACAGAGCTACTTCGTCTCGCGCTCGATGATATGGGCTTGTCGTCAATTCGTAGTTGAATGTCTGCCTCTCGGATGGAGGCATGGATGCAAAAGTCAGTACCTCGAAGAAGGCGCTCTCTTCGAGCGCATCGGCTTGGTCAGCAACCAAGGCATGGAGCGATGTCGTCGTCAGCCCAGCCTTCGCGGCTGCGGCTTCGAAGCTGGCATAATCCATCGTCATCAGCGCCGCGACATAATCAAGCGCCTGCGCGATCACCTCGCGGCGCGCCTGCGGATTACGCCATAGCTTGGTTTCCACCAGCACGATGTCGCCCCGGGGGGTGATAAAGAGATTGTCGATGAAGCCGTGCCCGCAGGCCATCTCCCGTCCCACCGCGATGGGTGCGCCAAAGCCCGGTTCAATCTGCGCGATGGGGAGGATTTCAGGATGGTCGTGGATCAGCTGCTGCAGCCACGCCTCCTTGAACCCACCGGCCGATCCGAGTTCGACCGGCTCCAGTTGTGGCTCGTTCCATCCGTCCCGAGCAGGAAGGGCGCGCCAAGTGCCTTGCGGGCGGGCAGGGGGATCATCTGAGTCACAGGACCAGGGCCCTACTGAGGGAAGCGGCCCGCTCCGGCAGTGGACATCCTCTGCTCCGTCCCGATGTGAGATTGATTTCACTCGTTAATTCCAGCCTCACAGTGCGTCTCCTGTCGACAATCAGTAACGGACACACACGCTCTCAGCCCAAGGGAAGTCAAGGCAAATGTCACTGATCGTCTGTAGATCAATCAGTGACATGGGCGCTTTAAGATTGCGGTGGATATTCGCGCGCGCCTTGGATCTAATGTTCGCCGCCTCCGGGAGGAGAAGGGCTGGAGCCAAGAGGATTATGCCGACCGCGCCGAAATCCACCGCACCTATGTGAGCGACATCGAGCGCGGGCGGCGCAATCCCACCATCACCGTGGTTGAGAAGCTGGCGGTGCCATTCGGGATCGCGCCGGGGGATCTGCTGAACTGAGGAGCGGTCGGCACGCGGACCGGCAGCTATCCAGGCGGCTCTCGACCAATGTAAGACGTTCCGATATTGAGTGGGGATGTCGGCTCATGCCGGAACCAGCTGTTCAAACATTTAACAGCAGCCCGCCAGCCAAGCACCATTCTCCGTCGTTCGGAACCAGAGCTGTGGTACCTAGAACCGGTCGTGCGCAATCAGCCCCGGGCGCAGGCGGTGCGATCGCGCTAAGCGCTGGCAGATAGTTGATGAATGGTATTCCTTCACCAGCAACCCTCGCGCCACCGGCTCAACCATCCTCGCGACGCTTGATAAAAAAAGCTACGATCCGGTCGGTATGCCCGGGCGGGATCTACGCATGGGCGATCATCCGATCGCATGGACACGCTGTGTCGGACGGGGACGCGTTTTCTATTCTGCCATCGGTCATCTTCCCCAAACCTATTCGGACCCGCGCTATGTAACGCTGCTCCCAAACGCGGTCGGCTGGACGGCTAAGGGGCGGAAACATGACTGCAGGGTGGCTGGTCAGCGGTGATACCGGAATGCCGCTTCGCCTGGTCGCTGTGAACCTGCTGCAATATTTCTCAGGGAACGGCGCACGCTGTGACCGCACACAACGCGCACCGTAGCGGCCGACCTTTACTGCGAGATCGGCATCATCCATCAGTATGAAATTTAGTTGCCTTAAAAATTCATCCGTCTATAGATTTGCGCCTTTTCATCGATGGGCGGGGTGGCCGTGGATAGTGTAGTGAAGAGCGTTTGCTGCGGCAGCGAGGTATCGTGCGGATGGCACATATGAACGCGGTACTGCCCGTCGCCAATGTCCCCGTGACGGGCAATCGAGGGCTACGCGTGCGCCTGTTCATCATGATGGCGCTACAAATGGCGGTGTGGGGCGCCTGGGCGCCCAAGCTGTTTCCCTATATGACCATGCTCGGCTTCACCGCGAGCCAGCAGGCGCTGGTCGGCAGTTGCTGGGGCATCGCGTCGATCCTCGGCATCTTCTTTTCCAACCAGTTCGCCGACCGCAATTTCGCGGCAGAACGGATGCTGGCGTTCAGCCATGCGATCGGCGGCGCTTGTCTGCTGGGCGCGGCCTTTTCGGCTACATTCCTCCCATTCTTCCTGTTTTTCCTCGGGTATAGCCTGCTTTATGTGCCGACGCTGTCTGTCGCCAACACGATCAGTTTTGCCAACCTGCACGATCCGGCCCGTGACTTCGGCAAGGTCCGCATGGGCGGCACCGTCGGCTGGGTCATTGCCAGCTGGCCGTTCATCTTCCTGTTGAGCGCCCATGCGGACGTGACGCAGGTGCGGTGGATTTTGGTCGTATCGGCCATCGCGTCCTTTGCAATGGCGCTGTATTCCCTGACGCTGCCTCATACGCCGCCATGTCGGGACCGTAATTCGGATTCGCTCGCATGGCGTGAAACATTCGGCCTGCTCCGGCAGCCCGCGATCCTGGTGCTGTTCATCGTCACCTCCATCGATTCCGTGGTCCACAACGGCTATTTCGTCGTGTCCGACGCCTTTTTGACTAACCGGGTGGGCATTGCGGGCAATCTGTCGATGGTCGTGCTGAGCCTCGGCCAGGTGGCCGAGGTGGTGACGATGGGCGTGTTGGGGGTCGTGCTTGCCCGACTAGGCTGGCGCACCACGATGATTGTCGGCATTCTGGGCCATGCCGCCCGGTTCGGTGTCTTTGCGCTGTTCCCTGACAGCGTGACGGCTGTGGTCGCGGTTCAGTTGCTGCATGGCGTCTGCTACGCCTTCTTCTTTGCAACCGTATACATCTTCGTCGATGACGCCTTTCCAAAGGATGTGCGGGTGAGCGCGCAGGGGCTTTTCAACCTGTTGATCCTGGGCGTCGGCAATGTGGTCGCCAGCTTCCTGTTCCCGATGCTGGTCGCGCGGCTGACCATCCGTCCGGGAACTGCGCTGGTCCCGCCCGAGGTCGATTATTCGACCCTGTTCATGGTGCCGACGGGGCTTGCTTTGTTTGGTGCGCTACTGCTGGCGGTAGCCTTTCGCCCCGCTCAGCGAGGCCCCGCGCCGGTAGCAAAATCGGAGGATAACTGACTCATGACCGGTGCAACCCGCCCGATCCGCCTCGCCATGGTCGGAGGCGGCCCCGATGCCTTCATCGGCCCGATTCACAAGATGGCTGCCGAACTGGATGGCCGCTTCCGCCTTGTCGCGGGCGCGTTTAGCCGTGACGCAGAAAAATCGCGGAGCGCTGCGCGAGGCTGGGCGCTGGACGAGGCGCGGGGATATCCCGACTTTCAGACCATGATCGCTCAGGAGGCAGGCCGCGAGGACGGGGTGGAGGCTGTGGCGATCGTCACCCCTAATCACCTTCATCTGCCCGTCGCGCGGGCGGCTCTGGCGGCGGGACTGCATGTCATCAGCGACAAGCCCGCCACGGCGACCCTGGCTGAGGCGCTGGAGTTGCGGGACATCGTCGGGTCGGCGCGCGCGCATTATGCGCTGACCTACACCTATACCGGCTATGCCATGATCCGTCAGGCGCGGGAGATGGTGGAGCGGGGCGTCATCGGCCGGGTGCGCAAGGTGGTCGTGGAATATAGCCAAGGCTGGCTCGCCACGGGCGACGATGCGAGCAACAAGCAGGCCGCGTGGCGCGTCGACCCCCATCTCGCAGGTGCGGGCGGATGCAGCGGCGACATCGGCGTCCATGCCTTTGATCTGGTGGAGTTCGTCACCGGGATGCGGGTCGAGAGCCTGTGCGTCAGCCTGTCGGCCCTGGTGGAGGGGCGGGTGCTGGACGATGACTGCAACGCGTTGTTGAAGCTGGAGGGCGGCGTGCCTGGCGTGCTGGTGACATCACAGGTCGCGACCGGTGACCGCAACGGGCTGCGCCTGCGCGTCTATGGCGAAAAGGCGGGGCTGGACTGGAGCCATGAACAGCCCGATCGGTTGATCGTCAACCCGGCGGATGGCTCCACGCAGATTTTGCACAGTGGCGCGCCCTATCTTGGCGGGTCTAGCCTGGCGGCGTCCCGCCTGCCGACTGGCCATCCTGAAGGCTTTATCGAGGCGTTCGCTACACTCTATCGCGATTTCGCCGACCTCATCCAAGGCCGTCCCCTCAGCGCGCCGTTGCCGGACATCGACAATGGCGTACGGAGCCTCGCTTTCGTAACAGCGGCGGTGCGTTCAAGCAGCAGCGGTTCGACTTGGGTTTCCATCGGAGACATGGCGTAATGAAGACCATCAAGGGACCGGGCATCTTCCTGGCGCAGTTCGTAGGTGACAAGCCGCCGTTCGATACGCTCGAAAATCTCGCCGATTGGGCCGCCGATCTTGGCTATGCGGGTCTGCAAATTCCCACCGGCGTGGGCGGGCTGTTCGACGTCGCATTGGGTGCCGAAAGCCAGACCTATTGCGACGATGTGAAGGGCATGCTGGCGGATCGCGGGCTGACGATCACCGAACTTTCCACCCATCTGCAAGGTCAGTTGGTGGCTGTTCATCCGGCCTATGACGCGCTGTTCGACGGGTTCGCGCCGCCGGAAGTGAGGGGCAATCCGGCCGCACGGCAAGAATGGGCTATGTCGCAGATGCGCGCCGCTGCTGTCGCCAGCCGGCGGCTGGGCCTTGACGCGCACGCTAGTTTCTCAGGCGCGCTGGCCTGGCCCTATGTCTATCCTTGGCCTCAACGCCCCGCTGGACTGATCGAGGAGGCGTTCGCGGAACTGGCGAAGCGCTGGCATCCGATCCTTGACGCGTTCGAGGATGCCGGGGTCGATCTCTGCTACGAAATCCACCCGGGGGAGGATTTGCATGACGGCGCGACGTTCGAGCGGTTCCTGGACGCGGTAGGCGGTCATCACCGCGCCAATATCCTTTACGACCCCAGCCATTTTGTCCTGCAACAGCTCGACTATCTGGCGTTCATCGACCTTTACCATGAGCGCATCCGCGCATTCCATGTGAAGGATGCCGAGTTTCGTGCCGATGGCCGGTCGGGCGTCTATGGCGGCTATCAGGGCTGGGTCGATCGGCCCGGGCGTTTCCGCTCACCGGGCCATGGGCAGGTCGATTTCGGCGCCATCTTCTCCAAGATGGCAGCGAACGATTATCCCGGCTGGGCGGTGTTGGAATGGGAATGTGCGCTTCTCCACCCGCAGGAGGGGGCAAGGCAGGGCGCGTCGTTCATTCGCGACCATATCATCCGTGTGACCGATCATGCGTTCGACGACTTTGCCGCAAGCGGCATCGACGCGGACCGCAATCGACAACTACTCGGCCTGGAGCGCGCATCCGCAGAACATGGCAGTAGGGCGTGAATCTATTCGCTACTACAAAGCGCCTGTCGCCAAAAATGGCGATCCTTGGCGCCCTTGGTCTCGCCGCCTGCACCACCGGAGGCGTCGCCACCCTCACAGGTTCCACGCAGGGGTCCGGGGTATCGCTGGGGCAGGATCAAGCGGGCGACCACTTTTATGCGCTCGATCAGATTAAACCCGCCAACGTCGCCCAGCTGCAAGTGGCATGGACCTATGAAACCGGCGCGGGTGGATTGCAGACCACCCCGCTGTTTCGCGACGGCCGCCTCTATATCGTCACGCCAACCCAGCAGGTTGCCGCGCTGGACCCCGAGAGCGGTCAGGAACTCTGGAAGTTTAGTGCCGCGGTGCGGGGCCAGCAGCCGGTTCGCGGCCTTTCCTATTGGCAGGACGGGTCGGAACGCCGGCTTTTTTCTTCCCTCGGCAGCACGCTGATCGCGCTCGACCCGGATAGTGGCAAGCCGATTGCGGGTTTTGGCAAGGATGGCGCCGTTGACCTGCGGGAGGATCTGGGGCGCGATCCTGAGACGATGGCGACTTTCCTGACGTCGCCGGGGATGGTGTTCGGCGACCTCATCATCGTCGGTTTCCGCACATCGGAAACGCGCCCTGCCGCGCCAGGGACCATCCGCGCCTATGACGTGCGGACCGGGCAGTTGCGCTGGTCCTTCAATACCATTCCCCATCCCGGGGAGGCGGGGCATGAAAGCTGGCCCGAGGACGCGTGGAAGGACGCAGGCGGCGCCAATGCGTGGGCCGGGATGGCGCTCGATGAAAAGCGCGGAATCGTCTATGTGCCGACTGGATCGGCGGTAGACGACTTTTACGGCGCGGACCGCAAGGGCGACAATCTCTTCGCCAACTCGCTGCTGGCGCTCGACGCGCGCACCGGCAAGCGGCTTTGGCACTTCCAGGCCGTTCATCACGATTTGTGGGACCGCGACCTGTCCAGCCCGCCTGCACTGGTCACCGTTACGCGCAACGGACGGCGCATCGACGCCGTTGTGCAGCCGTCCAAGCAGGGCTTTCTGTATATCCTCGACCGCGTCACCGGAAAGCCGGTCTTTCCGATTGAAGAGCGCCCCGTTCCGGCCAGCGACATGCCGGGCGAGTTCGCCTCTCCCACCCAGCCGTTCGTCACCACGCCTGCCCCGTTCGCGCGGCAGCGCCTGACAGCCGATATGCTGACCAAACGTACGCCGGAGGCGCACGAGGCAGCTGTGAAAGCCTTTGCGAAGATGCGGAGCGAGGGACCGTTCATCCCGTTCACGACGAAGGCGCCGACCGTGATGTTCCCCGGTTTTGACGGCGGCGCCGAATGGGGTGGCCCCGCCATTGATCGCAAGCGGGGTATACTGTTCATCAACAGCAATGACGTCGCCTGGACCGGGCAGCTTGCGGCCCGCCCGGCTACGTCTGCCGCCGCAACGACTACACCAGCGCGCGGAGCCGGACTCTATCAGGAGCAGTGCGCGGCTTGCCATGGTCAGGATCTCAAGGGTTCGCCGCCCGCTTTCCCGGGCCTCGTTGATGTGGGCAAGCAGCTTTCGGCGGCCAAAATCAACGAAATCATCCAGCAGGGGCGGGGACGTATGCCCGGCTTCCCGCAGATATCCGCTGCCGATCGCAGCGCGATCACTTCCTATTTGCTCGGCGAACAGGAACAGGCCGGCGCCTCGGACAAGCGGGAGGTTGCCGCTCCCGCCGATGCGAAGCCCGCGCGTTCGCCCTATTATCTCACCGGTTATCGCAAGTTTGTGGACGTCGACGGCTACCCCGCTGTCGTGCCGCCTTGGGGCACACTGAACGCCATTGATCTCAACAGCGGCGAATATCTCTGGAAGATTCCGCTGGGCGAATATCCCGAACTCGTCGCCAAAGGCGAGCCGCCGACCGGAAGCGAAAATTATGGCGGCCCGCTCATCACCAGTTCCGGCGTGTTGTTCATCGGGGCGACGATCTATGATCGCAAATTCCGCGCCTTCGATAGCCGCACCGGACGCCTGCTCTGGCAGACCGTGCTGCCTTATGCCGGTGTAGCCACGCCTACGACATTCATGTCCGGCGGTCGCCAGTTCATCGTGATCGCCACAAGTAACCAGCGCAATCCGAAGGCGCGGCAAGGCTCTGCCTATGTTGCCTTTGCACTGCCCACGAAATGAAAGAAGGCCGCATGTCACCTTATACCCTGTTGATCAGCCTGTCCCTGGTTGCTGGAGCGCCGCCCGCGCTCGCAGCTGATGGTGCCAAGCTGTTTCAGTCCCAGTGCGCGATGTGTCACAAGCCTGCGGTCAGCACACCGTTGGCACCCGCACTGAAAGATGTGGTGGGACGCAAGATTGCGAGCTGGCCCGATTTTACTTATTCCAGCGGCCTAAAGGCGAAGCAAGGGGACAAGTGGACAGAGCAGAATCTGGACGCCTTCCTTGCGGCTCCCGTCAAATTCGCGCCGGGCACACGCATGCCGATGAATGTGGCCGACGCGACAAATAGGGCAGCGTTGATCGCTTATCTTCGAACGATAAAATAAGCGTCGGACCGCATTGCACTGAGAAAGATTATCGCTTCGAATGAATTGTGGTTGCCAGCCGTCCGACGAGCGTGTTGACGTCGGACAATGGGTGGGACGGGTCGCTCATCGCCGTCCGTCCGCATTTCCAAGGAGCAGATCGATCTCGGTTGCCAGCGCTGCCGCCATATCGATCGACCGATCAACCAGCCAGCGCACCTGCAAGCCATCTGACTGCGCGATCAGCATCATTGCGGCATGATCGGCGTGGAGCGTCGGCGTGACGGTGCCCGCTGCCTGCCGCTTGCGGATTTCATCTGCGATGTATCCCTGCAGCGCGGTGAAACGAGCGCCGAAGAAGTCGTGCGCCGGATGTGACGGATCGGCAGCTTCGGCCGCGAAGGCGGTGTAGAGTTGGACCAGGCCTGGCGTTGCCGTGTTGCGTCGGGCCGTTTCCACCAGCGAGGCGAAGATATCCTTGTCAGCTGTCAGGCTGGCGACATTGCCCTCGTCCCACATGCGCAGCACTTCCTGCAGCAGAACTTCGCGCGACGAGAAATAGTAGATGATGTGCGCGCCATCGATCCCGATACTGCGTCCGATCTGGCTTAGCGATGCACCGCGATATCCCTCGCGGCTGATGACCTCGACGGCGGCACGCAGGATTTCGTCCCGCCGTTCCTGTCCTTTCGCGTATGGTCCGCGCCTTTTCATTCTGTGCTCGTAACAGCAGCGTCACTGAAAACACAAGGTCACGATATGACGATCAAGGCTGATCCGACCGAGTTTGCAGGCAAGCGCGTGGCCATCAGCGGTGGCGCCAAGGTTCTGGGCCGATCGGCGGGGTCAAGTTCGTCCAGGCCAACCTCAGTACTGCAGAAGCAGCAAAGCGCTGGCGGACGCTGCGCTTGGCGGGAGCGTCTGCTCTCGCCGTAGGCCGTCATTCAATCTAGGAACCTGGAACGGCGGCAATGTCCCACGAGCTTTCGGCAAGAAGCGACCAAGTCGGGCCGTTCCCCCACCAAAGCCAGAACGGCTGCTTTTGCCGAAACCCGCCATCCCCGGTTCATTGAGCAGACCGGCAGCTACGCGCCAAAGTCGGTCGCTTAGGCGGCGCTAGCTGCATCCTGAAACCGGTCAAGCTTGGACATGTAACGGTTTTGTGCCGGTCACTTGAGAGTTTAAAGCTCGTTCAAGGAGACCGACGAGATGATCAAACATAGCGAGGAGTTCAAGCAGGAGGCGGTACGGATTGCGCTGACCAGTGGGTTGCCGCGGGAGCGGGTCGCGTTGGATTTGGGGGTTGGCAAATCGACGCTGAACAAGTGGGTGTCGCAGTATCGGCCCAGTGATCTGGTTTCAGCGCCGCAAGCAGATCTGGCGCGCGAGAATGAACGGCTTCGCCTTGAGAACCGCGTGCTGCGGGAGGAGAGGCAAATCCTAAAAAAGGCCACGCAGTTCTTCGCGAGCCAAAGGCCGTGAAGTTCGCTTTCGTGCATAGCTGGCGGCATCGCTGGCCCGTTGCACTGCTCTGCCGTGTCATGCTTGTCAGTGAACGCGGCTATCGTTCCTGGCGCTCGCGCCCGATCAGTTGCCGGGGCCGGACGGACATGAAGGTGTTGGCTCATATCCGCGAACAATACAGGCTGAGCCTTGGCAGCTACGGCCGTCCTCGCATGACGATGGAGTTAAAAGAGGTGGGGCTCGATGTGGGTGAGCGCCTTATGACCCGAAGGGCGGCGTAGCCAACATCAACGGGATCAGGCCGGTCCGCACGCGCAAACACAAGGTTACGACAGACAGCCACCATCGCCTGGGTGTCGCGGCAAACTGGCTGGACGGCGATTTCGCCGCCGATGCGCCCAACCGTAAATGGGCCGGCGACATCACCTATATCTGGACGTCGGAGGGATGGCTCTACCTCGCTGTCATCCTCGATCTGCATAGCCGCCGCGTCGTGGGCTGGGCTGTCAGCGACAGGATGAAGAAGGATTTGGCGATCAGGGCACTGGATATGGCGGTACGCCTGCGCCAGCCACCAGAGGGCTGCCTTTTCCATTCGGATCGCGGCAGCCAATATTGTTCTTACGATTATCAGAAAAAGCTGCAGGCCTATGGCCTGCGTCCATCAATGAGCGGCAAGGGTAATTGTTACGACAATGCCTCCGTCGAGACGTTCTTCAAATCCCTGAAGGCGGAACTCATCTGGCGGCAGCGCTGGCCAACGCGACGGCAGGCAGAAGCTGCCATCTTCCAATACATCAACGGCTTCTACAACGCCCGTCGTCGCCATTCATATCTGGGCGGCATTAGCCCGCTCGCCTTCGAAGCCAAGGTGGCATAATGAGATAAGTGACAGGCACAAAACCGTTACATGTCCAAAAGTGACGGTTGGTGGTGGTAGCGCCCAGGCCGATCGTCTCGGGCAATCGTTTCTTGGCCGCGATCTCCGCTGCCGCCTCGGCGCAGATTTCCTCCAATGTCATGTCCTGATGGCGGGAGGATTTATGGTGGCTGGTCGGCAGGCGGCTGAAATGATCGTTCAGCGCAACGATCGACCCGCGGGTCAGAAACCGGATAGGCTGGGCGCCATAGCTTTTTTCGAGCAGTCGAGCGGCGGCCTCGAACTGGCTCCGGGTCTTGTCGGTCCATCGCGCCTTGCGCTTCGCGTCGCCAAGAATCTTGGGGTTCTCTGCGATGAAGCGGGATGCGGCCTGGGTCGGCGTCATCGAGGCCCACGGCTCATCAACAGCTGCTTCTATCGCCACCGGGGTTGCGACAACCGGCACATGGGCAGGAACGACGGGCTGCGGCACCGAGAATTGCGACCACATGCTCATCGGGTCAGCAAGCCGCCGCCGAAATTCCACGGCCCCGGCCAGTCGTCCCTCCAGCATGACCTTGCGCGCGATGGCAAGACTCGCGTCCGTCCGCTCGACCTTGAACAGATCTAGCGCGCGACCAGCGCCCTCCAGCACTTCCGCGCTCCACTCGGGCTTCATCTCGAAAAGATCGACCACGGCCTGACGCTGATCATCGGACAGATCGGCGAAGCGTTCATCGACATGATCCCGCGACCCTGCGTTGGCCGGGATGCCATGGACGATGAATTCCTTCATCATCGCCTCGCAAATGCCGATATAGCCCTCGATCAGATAGGTCGCGTTGTCAGGCTCATCGCTCTGGAACTGGACATGGTTGCGGTCCAGCTCATCCCGCATATTCTCCAGCGCCCTGCGGAAAATCTCCGCCTTCTGCTCCGCGGTAAGCGTGGCAGTGCGGTCGGCGTGGGTCAGCGTCATCTTCAGCGTCTCGCTCTTCGCCGTCAGCGCACAGCCCAGGCGGCGCGCGACGGCCTGATTGGTCGTCCTGAGCGACAGCCGTACGGTGAAAGACTTACCATCGAGGAAACGGACGGTGCGGCGCCAGTAGTAAACGGCGCCCCGGCGTTCGACATTCTGTATCGCGGGCAACGGGCTCTCCACAGGGAGTCGGCACACCCACCAGCTCAATCTGGCGGATGAGGCCCTATTACATCAACAAAAACAATGACTTATCGGGAGAACTGGCTGGGGCGGCAGGATTCGAACCTGCGCATGGCGGCATCAAAAGCCGCTGCCTTACCGCTTGGCGACGCCCCAGCATGTGTGCGGCGATGCCGCGCGGGACGGCATATAGCGTCTGTTGCGCGAAAGGAAAGCCTAGTCATGTCACTATGGCTTCGCCAATATGCGGGCTTCGAAATCTTCCTGGACGCCTCGCATGAATGCAAACAGTTCGCCTGCCAACGCACCGGTTTCGCAGATCACGCCTGCGTCGCCTCTCTTCCTGCGGGAGGATGAGATTCGGCGGGGGATCGAGATGCTGTATTTCGGCTATTCCGCACTTACCCGGTCGATCGATGACGGGCTTGCGGCACAGGGGCTAGGGCGTGCGCATCATCGCGCGCTGTATTTTATTTCGCGTCAGCCGGACCTGACGGTGAAGGAGTTGCTGCGCCTGCTGTCCATCACCAAGCAGTCGTTGGGCCGGGTGCTCAATGACCTTATAGAGCGTGGCTATATTGAAACGCGGCAGGGGGCGAGCGACCGGCGGCAGAAGCTGTTGCGGCTCAGCCCGTCGGGCAAGATGCTGGAGGCCGAGTTGTTCCGCGCGCTGCGTGAAAAGATGGCGGCGGCTTATGCGCAGGCGGGGCAGGGGTCGGTGACGGGCTTCTGGCGGGTGCTGGAGGGGTTAATCCCCGACGCGGATCGATCGATGGTTTCCGGCCTGCGCAGCCGCTGATCCAAAGGCAACCATAAGGCTGGCTAACGGTTTGGCTCATGCGTTTGACAGCAAGATGAGGGAAGCATGAAAGCATCAATTGTGGCCGCTTTGGTGATTGTCGCGGGGATGGGCCTGTCCGCCTGCTCGGAAAAGGCAGCTGACAGCCTCGAGAATGCGGGATCGGCGATTGGCAATGACGTCAGCCGGGCGGTCGATCAGGCAGGAGCGAAGATCGACAATGGTCTCGATCATGCCGAGCGGGCGATCGACAGGGGCACGAACGAGATCGGTGCGGCGACGAGTAACGCCACACAGGATGCAAGGCGCGAAGCCCGGGAAGCGAAGGAAGATGCGGGCGCCGCTATGGAACGCGCGGGGAATGACTTGAAGAGGGATTGAACAAGTGGCGTGAGTCTCATGGCCAAGATCCTCTCGCCCGATCACTCACGCCGGAGATTGGCCGGATAACTGGCTGAGCGCTGCGGCAACATAGCGGCGGCGCTCAGGGTCCCGGCTGATCTCCAGCATGGCGCACAGGCTCCCACGGGCGGCTTCCACCTCGCCATGTTCCAACTGCAGTCGGGCAAGCGCCCACCAGCCTGCATCATGTTCGGGTGCAACCACCGTCATGCGCTCATAAATCGAGCAGGCCCGCCATGTGTCGCTCGCCTGTTCCGCCCGAGTGGCCTGATTGAGGAGCAGGCGCACAAGTGTCATGCGGTTCGACATCGGCTCAAGGGTCGAAACGTCTTGCCTGCCCGTCGACGCGGCGACCGTGAGAAGCCCGGCCACTTGCCCGGCCTGCACCAGCGCGCCGCTGCGGAACGGATCGATGATGGCCGGAGCCTCATCAGGCCCGATGCTGACGAGGACATGGCCGGGCGTGTTCAGCGCATGCGTCTGCCATCCGGCGCGCCGGCCGGCGGCGACATAGAGGATGGAAAGGCTGACCGGCAGTCCCCGCCGACGATCCAGCACCCGGATCATGTCGCCGTTCAAGGGGGCGTCGTAGGTCAGGCTATCGCCTTCAAAGCCGAACTGGCCGCTGAATATGTGCGCGAGAAGGGCGCCCTGCGCTGCTCCCGTTTGCAGATCATCGTCGTCGATGTCCGTCCGTTCCGCCTGGATCGCGTCGCCGATCTCGCGCAGCAGAGCCAGATAAGGTTCGACGTCGATCCCTTCATGGTCAAGAGCGCTCAGCATCAAGGCGGCGCTGTCCAGCTCGATCTCTTCGTCAGCCAGCAGGCCGATATAAGCGATGCTCTCGTTCATGCGCGCACCGGGCAGTGAGCCGCAGGCGATAGCCGATGGCGTTGCAGTGAAGAGGCAGTGAATTTTTCCATGCCCCCTACATGGTGGCTGTTGCGCGAATTTGCACCATCTATGGTAGGAAAGGGCATGGCGAAGCGGAAAAGACAATATCTGACAGCAACGATGCCGGACGGATATGTGAAGCGGATCGGGCCGACGACCGACCCCTTCACCCATTATTGGCGGATCGTTGCCGAACTGGAAAATGGCAAAACCGAAATATTCTGGGGTCATGTCAAATCGCTCGCCGAAGCGAAGAGGAAACGCACGGCGGCAAAGGAGGCCTCAAGGATGCGCGGGTGGCGCAGCTTCCTGTTCGAGATCGCCGAATTGACTGTCGAGCCCGCCTGAAACAGCCCCGCTATTTTCCTCACACAGCTTGCCACTACAGTGCAGTAATGCCTTGGGATCAAACGGTTTGCTGATCAGTAACCGATCCTGAAACTGTTCAGGCAGGCTCTCGCGCCCATATCCCGTGACGAAGGCGAAAGGTATCTCCCTTTCCGACAGCGCAGCCGCCACATCATCAACCGGCATGCCTTGCAGATTGCCATCCAGCAGCGCGGCGTCGAAATCCGCATGCTGCATCAACGCCAGAGCCTCTTGCGCACATCCCGCTATGGTCACGGCGGCCGCGCCATCCTCCAAAATGCTGGCAATCTCCATCGCCACAAGCGGTTCGTCCTCAATGATGAGGAAACTGCGCCCCGCTATCGCGCCGCCTTGCACAGCCAATGCCTCTTCGCTCACGTTCAAGACGGAACTGGCGGTATTGATCCGGCTGATCCGTGGCCCGCACGGCAGCGTCATGGTCCAGCAAACCCCGCTTTCCTCATATTCCACGCTGGCCTGGCCGCCTTCCGCCTTCAGGCTGCGTTCGATGAGGGCCGTGCCAAACCCTCTGCGTGATGGTGGAGTGACGGGCGGCCCGCCGCTTTCCACCCAGCGTATCAAAAGCCGGTCCCGCTCCACCTTCCACGACAGCGAAACCGTGCCCGCCGGAATGCAAAGCGCGCCATATTTATGCGCGTTGGTCACCAGTTCATGCAGGATGAGTGCGACGTGCAAAGCCAGTTCAGGCGCCAGTTCCAGTTCCGGCCCCTCGATGGTCAGTTGCCCAAGATCGATAGCGCCAATGTCGATCTGCCCATTGACCAGTTCCCGCAGCGACGCGCCTTGCCATGTCGTGCTGCTCAGCAATGAGTGCGCGCGGGCGAGGGCATGGATGCGCCCGGTGAAGGTTGGAGCAAAATCCGACGGACCCGACGAATGCCGCAATGTCTGCACCGCGATCGCCTGAACCGAGGCGAGGGTGTTTTTGACCCGATGGTTGAGTTCTCCGATCAGCAGGCGCTGCGTATCCTCGGCCCGCTTCCTTTCAGTGACGTCCAGCACCTGGACGTTGACCGACACGAGCCGCCCCTGACCATTGAGCAGCGCAGAGCAATAGCATTCGCATTCCAGCGTCGGTCCTTCGGCCGTCCGCATGCGCAGATGCTGAACCGCGCGAACGGATCGCCCGGCGATAAGGTCACTCATCAAGGCGTCGAAGGTAGCCTCGTCTTCCGGGTCGATCCATTTCAGCTCGTCCGCCTTGAAGCCAGCGACTTCGGGCGCCCGCCATCCAAACAGCCGCTCTGCCCCGTTGGACCAGGCCACGATGTGCCGCCCGGCATCGAATTCGATGATCGCCAGCGGGGAATTGTCACTGTGGGCATGCAGCCGGGCGAGGGCGGCGGCAATCTCGTCACGCTGCCGGGCCAGTTCCTGCCGCTGCCCGAACAGCTCGACGAAAACCGCCGTCTTGTTACGCAGGATATGTGCATCGACCGGCTTCAGCAGATAATCGACCGCGCCTGCTTCATAGCCGCGAAAGCGCCGCCGTTCATCGGTCGCGACCGCTGTCAGGAAGATGATCGGAACCCTGCGTGTCCGTTCGGTGCCGCGCATCAGTTCGGCGAGTTCAAAGCCGTCCATACCCGGCATCTGCACGTCCAGCAGCGCGAGCGCCACATCATGCACCAGCAGCAGTTCGAGTGCCTGCACCCCTGAACGCGCCTTGAGCAATTCGACGCCTTCCCCGGCGAACAGGGCATCCAGCGCCGTCAGATTTTCCTCAACATCATCGACAGCCAGGATCTTGGGCTTTTCAGGCGGCATGGCGCAGATCCTCCATATCCTTGACGTTGCGGCGGTAGATTTTTTCAGCCTCGTGGAAGTCGGCAAACGCTTCGGAATATCGGGAAAAACGTAGCGTTTCCTTCGACCCAAGCCCCAGGAACCCGCCGCGTACCAGCGATCCGCCGAACAGGCCCAGCGCACGGTCCTGCAAGTCGCGATCGAAATAGATCAGCACATTGCGGCTCGACACCAGCTGCACTTCGGCAAACACTTCGTCACTGGCGAGATTATGTTCGGCGAACACCGCGCGGCGGCGCAGCGTCTTGTCGAACACCGCCGCGCCATAGGCTGCGGTATAATAGTCGGATAGCGATTGCTTGCCGCCAGCCAGCCGGTGATTTTCCGTGAACTGCGCGATCCGGTCGAGATCATATATCCCGGCCTCGGCCTTCTTGAGCGCGGCGGGGCTGATGTCCGTGCAATAAAAGATGGTGCGATCCTCAAGCCCTTCTTCCCGGAACAGGATCGCCAGCGAATAAAATTCCTCGCCATTGGCGCAGCCCGCGATCCAGATTTTGAGCGAAGGGTAGGTGCGAAGGTGCGGCACCACCATTTCGCGCAACGCCCGGAAATAGGCCGGGTCGCGAAACATCTCGCTCACCTGAATGGTCAGGAAACCCATCAGGTCTGCAAACACCGCCGGGTCGCGCAGCAGCAGATGCTGGAGTTGCGACAGGCTTTCGCATTCATGCCGCTGCTGCGCGCGGGCAAGGCGGCGATGCAACGAACCACGCGAATAGCCGCGAAAATCATAATGATAATGCCGCCAGAGCGCCTCAAGCAGCAAATCGAGTTCCAGCTCCTCGTGGGGTGCGAAAACCTCCTCGCTCATCGCGGCATCCACACGCGCGTGAGGCTCAGCAGCTTGTCGACATCGAGCGGCTTGGCGAGATAGTCGTTCGCGCCCGCGTCCAGGCAATCCTGCTGGTCGCGCGCCATCGCCTTGGCGGTCAGCGCGATGATCGGCATCTGCCGACCCCATGGCTGCGAGCGGATTTCGCGCGTGGCGGTCAGGCCGTCCATCTCCGGCATCATCACGTCCATCAGCACCAGATCGACCGGATCGGAAAGCCCGCGCGCCGCCTCGTCCAGCGTCTGGAGCGCCTCGCGCCCGTTGCGCGCGATCCGCACCTTAGCCCCGTGCGGCTCGAATATGGAGGTGAGGGCATAGACGTTGCGAATATCGTCTTCGACCACCAGGATTTCGCGTCCATCCAGCGCGGCGTCGCGGTTCAATGACTTGGCGATCAGCGCCTGTTGCGGTTCGGGCAGGTCCGACACGACCTGATGCAGGAACAGCGTCACCTCATCCAGCAGCCGTTCGGGCGACTTCGCGCCCTTGACGATGATCGACTTGCTGTAGCGCCGCAGCCGCATCTCCTCTTCCTGGGCGAGGTCGCGCCCGGTGTAGACGATCACGGGCGGGAAGCCGACGGCTTCGTCAGCGCTCAGACGCTCCAGCAGGTCGAGGCCGGACGCGTCGGGCAGGTTGAGGTCCAGCACCATGCAGTCGAATGTTTCGCGGCCAAGCAGTTCGAAACATCGCGCGGCGGAATGCGCCTCCACCGTTTCGACATCGCGCGACGCCAGCAGCAGCTTGACGCTTTCGGCCTGCTGGGCATCATCCTCCACCACCAGCACGCGGCGCATGCGCTGCGCCATGCGTGCTTCCAGCCCTTCGAGCATCTCGACCAGCGCGTCGCGCTTCACCGGCTTGAACAGATAACCGATGGCGCCGCTTGAAAGGGCTGCCTGACTGTCATCATCCACCGACACCACATGAACTGGGATATGGCGGGTGCGCACGTCCCGCTTGATCCGGTCCAGCACGGACAGGCCGGTATGATCGGGCAGGTTCATGTCCAGAATGACGGCATTGGGCACATATTGCCGCGCCATCAGAGCGCCCTCATCCGCGGTGCTGGCGATCAGGCACTGAAAATTCAGTTCGTGCGCCACATCGCAGAGGATTTTGGCGAAAACAGGATCATCCTCAACGATCAGGATGACGCGGGCGTCGCCTGACAATCTCTCGCGATCGTCCTGCGCAGCGGGGCCTCGGCGCGGGCGGCTAGGCTTGGGGTTGGATGGCGCGGATCGGAACTGCTCGGCAGGCCGTATCCTGTCCGCCGATGCCGCCGCGCCGTCATATCGCTCGGGCAGGATCAGCGTGAAGGCGCTGCCTTCCCCGGCTGTGCTTTCCACCTGCACTTCGCCGCCCAGCAACCGGGCGAGTTCACGCGAAATGGAAAGGCCAAGCCCGGTGCCGCCATATTTCCGGCTGACCGTGCCGTCCGCCTGGCGGAACGCTTCGAAAATCACCTGCTGCTGCTCGGCCGGGATGCCGACGCCAGTGTCGCGCACGGTAAAGGCGATGCGCCCATCGGGCGTCCCATCGACGCTCAGCTTGACCGATCCGCGCTCGGTAAACTTGATGGCGTTTGACAGGAAATTCTTCAGCACCTGCTCGATCCGCTGAGGATCGCTTTCCATCTCGGCTGGCGCGTTGGGGGAGGGGCTTGCGTCGAAGGCCAGGCCCTTGGACTGGGCGGAGGGCGCGAATATCGCTTCCATCTTCTCGGTGAGCGCGCGGATGCTCATGCGGCGGGGCTGCAATTCCAGCTTGCCCGCCTCGATCTTCGAAATGTCGAGAATGTCGTTGATCAAAGTCAGCAAGTCATTGCCCGACGTTTCGATCGTCTCGGCGTGGCGGACCTGGTCGGGGGAGAGATTGCCGCCGCGATTTTCGGCCAGCAACCTCGCCATGATCAACAGCGAATTCAATGGGGTGCGCAGTTCATGGCTCATGTTCGCCAAAAACTCGGATTTATAGTGGCTCGCCTGTTCCAGTTCGCCAGCTTGGTTCTCCAGCGACCGCTGTGTGCGCGTCAGGTCGTCGCGCTGGATTTCCAGCTGCCGCGCCTGTTCTTCCAGCTGGGCATTGGTCTGTTCCAGCTCCGCCTGTTGTGTTTCCAGCCTTGCGGCCGATTCCTGCAACTGACGGCTTTGCTGCTCCAACTCCTCATTATTGGCGCGCAGCTCTTCGCTCTGCGCCTGCAATTCCTCCGCCTGCTGCTGCGTTTCCTCCAGCAATTCGCGCAGGCGCGCACGATATTTGCCGGAACGAATGGCGACACCCAATTGCCCCGCAATCCTGTCGAGCAGGGCCAGCGCATCGCCATCGACGTCCTTGGGAAGGCCGAGTTCTATGACGGCATTTATCGTGCCGTCAGCCTGCGTGGTGCTGATCAGCAGACTATCCGGTTTTGATTGGCCCAGCGCCGATCCATAGGACAGATAGCCCTCGGGCACATCTTTCAGGAAAAAGCTGCGGCGATCACTCACCGCCTGTCCGAGCAATCCGTCTCCCACCGAAAAGCGTTCGGGCAGGGGCGCATCGGCGGGAACGGCGTAGGTGGCGTAGCGGCGGAAGCCCTCGCCATTGGCGATATAGAGCGCCCCTGCCTGCGCCTTAAGATAATCGGCCATGAACGTAAGAGCGCTCGACGCCAGCGTATCCAGCGGCTGCTCCCCGCCCACTGCCTTGGCAAGGCCGACTTGCCCATTTTGCAACCATTCCTCCCGCGATATCGCGAGCCGGTTGCGGATGAACAGGACGCCGACAATCGCCAGAATCCAGCAGGTCACGCCCGCCAGCGAACGGTTGGTGATGGCGACTTGAGAATCGACACCGACCGGGGCGAGGGTGAAGCCGACGATCATCAATAGTGTCGCGGCTGTTGCAACAACGATCGGGACTAGTGGACGCCGGGCAACATAGGACAGCACGAGCGGCAGCAAATATGCCACCCATACGGCGGTTCCCAACGGAAAGATTATATCGGCGAGAAAGGGGAGCGCGAGCAGGACGGCCAATGCCGCATAAAGCCCGGCCTGCGTGATCGACGATTTGATTTGCTGCATTTTAAAAAAAGAGCCCCTGTTACGCTCCAAGCGCACAGGAAGCTCGCTCCCCCCATTAGACCCATTCCGTGATCGAACATCCAGACCCTGCAATACAGGGCTATTAATTCCATCCCGGCGGTCTCCAACGACCCGAGCGAATATTGGTTCCCCGATAATCAGGCTTTACCAATTCACGCCCTTGTTCACTCGGGCCGTTCGCCTCTATGCAGGCGTCTTGGAGCAGGAAGGGCAGGAGGGGCTATGCTGACCGGGACGAACGAACCGGCCGTTGCGGCGACATCTGGCGTCAGCAAGCGCGAACTACGGACGGTCGTGGGCGCCAGTCTGATCGGCACGATGATCGAATGGTTCGACTTCTTCATCTATGGCGTGGCTTCGGCGCTGGTGTTCAATCGACTGTTCTTCCCGTCTTTCGATCCATTGACCGGCACGTTGCTCGCCTTCTCGACCTATGCCCTCGGCTTCCTCGCCCGGCCGCTCGGCGGCGTGGTCTTCGGCCACTTCGGCGACCGGGTCGGGCGCAAGACGCTTCTCATGATCAGCCTGCTCACCATGGGCCTGTCGACCACGGCCATCGGTTTGCTGCCGACCTATCAGCAGATCGGAACCTGGGCGCCGATATTGCTCGTCCTGCTCCGGCTGCTCCAGGGCTTCGCCGTCGGTGGGGAGTGGGGCGGGGCGGTTCTGATTGTGGCGGAGGTCGCGCCCGCTTCGCAACGCGGTTTCTGGACCAGCTGGCCGCAGGTCGGCGCCCCTGCAGGCAATCTACTGGCCGCTGCCGTATTCGCCACATCATCCGCACTGCTGACGGAAGCGGACTTCATGGCCTGGGGCTGGCGCATCCCGTTCCTGCTGTCGATCGTGCTGGTACTGGTGGGTTGGTGGCTCCGCCGCGCCGTTTCGGAAAGCATGGTTTTCGCGCGCGAAGCGGCCGCAGGCGGCGTCGAGCGCTTCCCGGCGGTAGAAGCGATCCGGCGCAAGGGCCGCGCCTTGCTCACCGGAGCCGGGCTCCGCTTCGGCGAGAATATCTGCTACTATGTCGCCGCGACCTTCTCGATAACCTATTGGACCGAAATAAGGGGCGGCGACCGTTCGCTCGTCCTTAACGCCGTGCTGATCGGCTCTGCCCTTGAATGCCTGACCATGCCCTTCTTCGCCGCACTGTCGGACAGGATCGGACGCAGGCTCGTATATGGCGCGGGCGCGATATGCGTTGCAGCTTGGTTCACGATCTTCTTCTCCCTGCTGGACAGCGGAACGATCTGGACCGTCGGACTGGCAATCACCATCGCGATGGTAGCGCACGGCGCCATGTATGCGCCCCAGGGCGCGATGATCACCGAACTTTTCCCGACGCGCCTGCGCTATTCGGGCGCCAGCATCGCTTATCAGGCGACCTCCATCGTGGCAGGGTCTCTCGCCCCCATCATCGCCCTGTCATTATACAAGGCGAGCGGCGGAACGGGCATGGTCGCCGCCTATGTGATAGGTGGTCTGCTCATCACGTTTATCGCCGTGGCTGCCGCTCCCGAAACGCGCGGAGTGGATTTGAACAGCGTGACCTGATGAGAGCGACGCTCTGCTTCTTCTAGGCTGGTGACGGAACAAGCTGAAGGTCCAGCTGTTCAATATCCACCTGGAGGAGGTACAAGATGGCCGAAGTACATAAAGATCCCTATACCGGAGACCGCGTGGTCGTTCACAAGAGCAGCGGCGGACGCACTGTTGCGATCGTGCTGGTCGTCATTCTGGCAATTGTCGGCATCCTGTTTGCCACCGGCTTCTGGAAGGCCGACGTATCTGGCGGCGATGTTCCGGAAGTCAGCGTGAAGGGCGGAGAGCTTCCCAAGGTCGACGTGGATTCGAAGGCAGTAGTCGTCGGCTCCAAAAAGGAGACCATCGACGTCCCGACCGTTGGCGTGAAGGACAATGGCGAGGAGTAACACTCGCCCAATCAAGCATTTTTGAATAGATAAACGGGCGAGATGCCGCGATGGCCGAAAAAGCTGTCGCGATATCTCGCCCGCTTTTTACATGCTGGGTCGACGGGTGATCAAACCTCAGCGATGATCACCTTCACCCCTGCTTTATCCAGGATCGCCATCGCTGCCGGTGCGACGCCCGGATCCGTCACGACGATATCCACCTCATTCAAGCCGCAAACGATCGCGCCCGATGAAGAGGTGAATTTACTACTGTCGACCAGCAATATCACCTGTTCCGCCCGATCAATCAGGCGGCGTTCGGCCGCAACCAGAATGACATCCTGTTGCATCACCCCCTGTGGCCCCACCGCCGCCGCGCCCATGAAAAGCTTTGGCGCATGGAAACGCGGCATCGATTCTTCACCCGCAGGCGCGAGAATGATGTTCTGCTCCCTGAACAATGTCCCGGAAGGCAGCAATATCTGCGTCCCCGACTGAGGCAGCAGCGCATTGGCGATGTGCAGCGAATTGGTCAGCACCGACAGATCCAGACCGCCTATATGCGGGCACATCTGCAACGTCGTCGTGCCGCCGTCGATCATGATGCCTTCGCCATGCTGGCATAGCTGGGCGGCGGCCCGCCCAATCGATCGCTTTTCCGACAGATGTTCCGTGATCGACTGGGCAAAGGGGGTGCCCGCGAGCCGGGCGGCGCCTTCCGGCTTGCCGCCATGGCTTTCCGTCAACCTTGCACCACCACGAACGCGGTGGATTACCCCCTGTTCCTCAAGGCGGGTCAGGTCGCGGCGGATGGTGGCGGGGGACGCCGCAAGCCGCGATTCCAGAGCGCGATAGCTGACGAAGCCGGTAAGGCCCATTGCTTCGATGATCAGCCTTTCGCGTTCCTCCGCGTGCATTGTCCCCAAACCCCCTTGATCAGGCAGCCGCCCGTTCAGCTTCAAGCTGTTCCAGCGACTTGCCTTGGTTACGTGGCGCCCAAAGGGTGCCGATCACGCCGCTTATGACGAGGAAGCCTGTCAAAATCCACGCCAGTGTTGTGAAGCCGGTAGCGCTCAGCATCGGCACGAAGAAGCTGAATATGCCAAGGCTGATGCGGACGATGGCGAAACACAGCCCCTGCGCCGTGGACCGGAGCATTGTCGGGAACATCTCCGAACTCCACAGCTGGAAGAAGCTCTGCGCGCCGAAACCGCCGCCGAACTGGAGCAGGAACACGTAGAGCAGCGCCACCGGGATCGTCAGCGGGAAGATGGCGAGCAACGCCATGCCGACGATCTGGATGGCTGCGGAAATCGCGAACATCGTGCGCTGGTTCACCTTGTCGGCATAGCGCATGAAGACAAGACCGATGGAAACCATGCCGATCGCAAAGGACAGCGCCTGGATCGCGACCGACTGCGCCTGTGTGGCAGCGCCAACCGTGCGCAGGATATAGGGGAAGAAGAAGCCGTTGGTTCCTGCCCACAGGTTCCAGAAACCATACATGCCAACCAGCCCCAGGATGGAGGCGAGATATTTAGGCTGGAACAGCGTGGACACCGGCAATTTGGGTGTGCCTTCCTTCTGCGCGGCTTCCCAGCGTTCGGATTCCTTCATGCGTGACCGCAGGAAGGTAAGGCCAAGGGCAATCACCAGCAGATGGGCAAAGACGATGCGCGCGCCCAATTCGCCAAGGCTGGTCAGCGCCAGGCTCAGCAGCAGCACGACCACCGGCCCTAGATACCACAGCACCTGCGCGACGCCTGAATGCTTGCCGCGTCGGTCATCGGGCGCCTGCTCCGCGATCAGCGACCAGGATGCCGGAATGTCGGCGCCAACCGCGACGCCAACGATAAGGAAGCCGACCACGATCATCCATGGCGCGAAGGCAAAGACCAGCAGCGCCATGCCGACCGCGTAGACGAGCATGTCCCACTGATAGATTTTTTTCCGGCCCAGCTTGTCGCACAGCCGCCCGCCGACATAGGCGCCGACGCCCGCGCCGATCGCGTTCGGGCCGAACGCACCGATCAGGCCGATGAAGTCGTTCGACAGCTTATAATGTTCCTGCCAAAGCGCGAGTGCGGCAGAGCCTGCAACGATCGAACCAGCGTCGATATAGTTGGCAAGACCCGCAAGGATCGTATCCCGCCAATTGTCCTTCTGTGCTCCCGCACTCATTTCACGTCCCTCCCGGCCAAAATGCTCTGGTCTATGTCGGCGATATTGGAGCAGCCGGTGAGCGCCATCGCCACGCGCATTTCGGCTTCAATTAATTGCAGCATCTTCGTAACGCCCGCTTCCCCCTGCGCGGCCAGCGCATAGGCCCAGGCCCGCCCGAGCAGCACGCCCTTGGCGCCCAGCGCCAGCATGCGCACCACGTCCAGACCCGATCGGACACCGCCATCGGCCACCACGGTCAGCTTGTCGCCAACTGCCTCGGCAATCGGGGGCAGGGCGCGGGCCGTGGACAGCACGCCGTCCAGTTGTCGCCCGCCATGGTTGGACACGATGATCCCGTCCGCGCCCAGCGCAGCGGCCTCCCGCGCGTCCTCGGGATCGAGCAGGCCCTTGATGATCAACGGCCCCTTCCATTCCGATCGGATGAAATCCAGATCGCGCCAATTGATCGACGGGTCGAAATTATTGCGCATCCAGGCGAAGAAATCCTCGATCCCGGTCTTGCCCTTAAGCACGGGAGCGACATTGCCCAACGTATGGGGACGGCCGCGAACGCCCACATCCCATGCCCAACCGGGCTTCATGGCGGCTTGAGCGGCACGCCAGATCGCACCCTTCAGGCCGTCCGCTCCGGCAAGCCCGCTATGATAGTCGCGATAGCGGCTGCCCGGCACCGGCATATCGACCGTGAAGACGAGCGCCGAGCAGTTGGCCGCCGCTGCCTGGGCCAGCAGGTCCTTCATAAAGGCCCGATCTCGGATCATGTACAGCTGAAACCAGAAAGGACGCGATGCCGCGCGTGCGACTTCGTCGAGCGAACAGGCGCCGACGGTTGACAGGGTGAAGGGGACGCCAGCGCCTTCGGCCGCCTTAAGCGCCTGGCATTCGCCGCGCCGCGCATTCAGCCCGGCAAGCCCGATCGGCGCGAGCGCCACCGGCAGCGCCAACTTTTGCCCGAACAGGTGGGTCGAAAGATCGAGTTCAGACACATCGCGCAACACCCGCTGGCGAAGCGCGATATCGCTCAGCTCGCTCACATTCTTGCGCAGCGTCACTTCGGCATAAGAACCGCCATCAATATATTCGAACAGGAACCGGGGCAGGCGGCGGCGGGCGGCCTCGCGGAAATCGGCAACGCTGGCTATCGGCATTCGCGGAAACCTTTAAGAAACCATCTCACCAATTCCAGCCAACCAACTGGAACGGTAAGAGGAAATATCCTGATCCAGCGGTTTGACAAGGCTGAGCGATCCCTGCGGCTTCAGGCTCGGATCGATCAGGCGCAGCGCACCAAAGGACACGTCATTATGGGCGTTGGCCGTATAGACCTGCATGTCGGGCCGCAGCGAAGCCAGGGCCCGCACGAACACCTCCGCATCGGCAAAGCGTCCCTCGACCAGCAGTCGATCGCGTGAGCCGATCAGGTCCAGCATCGTGTCGGCCACCAATGCGGCATATAGGCAGACCGCAGCGCGCCGCTGATACCAATCTTCCGGCCGTGCGATCCAGTTGCCGCTGCCGGTGGGGTAGGGGCCAAAGCCCTGCGCCAACGTCGGCAGCAACCTCGCACCCGATTGTACGACCTCGGACACAGCGGCCAGCAAGGCTGGTTGATCGGGTTTGATATCGACGCGGCGCGTGTCAAATTCGATCACCGTCTCGATTTCACGGCCACCCATGAAGCGGGCCGAGGGCACGGCGCATCCATAGGCATCCACGTTGACCAGGCAATCGCGTCCTTCGGCAAGGCTGCTGGTCGCCAAAGCTTCTTTCGGCAAGCGCATCGCGATGAACCAGGTGCCGGTGGACAGGATCGTCGAATCCCCCTGTGCGATCTCGTCAAATCCGCGCGCGGCAAGCAGCGCCGCGTTGGAATCGTGCAGCCCGGCAAGAACGCGGATATTGGGCGAAAGGCCGGTGCGCTCCGCCAGCTCGGGCCGGATAGTGCCCAAACTGTCCGCCGCCTTGACCAGCGGCGCAAAGCGCGCCGCCCAGCCGAGCCGTTCGGCCAGCGGCGAGAAACGGGCCTGATCGGGCGTCCATAGGTCGCTGTGGCAGCCGAGGCTTGTCACTTCCGTCGCTGCGGCGCCCGACAGGAACCAGCCCCAATATTGAGCCCAGGGCAGCAGTATCGCCGCCGCCATCTCGGCAGGGTAGAGGCGATCAAGCCAGTAAAGTTGCGACCCGATATTAAGGCCGTCGGGCAGGGCGGGCGAACCGGTGATCGCAAAGGCATCGCGCTCTTCGCGATAGGCGTCCATGATCTCGCCCGGAATAGACTGCTCATAATCGAGCGGCGCGAAGGCAAGTGCATCGCCAACAAGCGCAGCTACGCCCGCGCCGTGCGCGACGGGGACGATGACTTCCACGGGAATCGACGCATAGCGCGACAGTGATTCTATTAGCCAGTCGGCGATGCCCGCAGTGTCGAGGCGGCGAATCCCGTCCTCGATCCGCACCTCGTTCGGGCGGACCTGGCGGTCCAGAATCTGGCCGTCACGTGACCAAAGGGACACTTTGCTCAGCGTTTTGCCGATATCGACGATGATGGCGAAGCCGCGGTTCAGTTCGTCCTCCCGCATGAAACTTTTCTCATATTGTTTGATCGAATATGATCGATTAGTAACGCAAAGGATTGATAGAGGAAAGCGCAAATGATAATAGGAGCGCCATGAACATGCAAAATCCAGTCTCGTCGGCGGCCATTCCCTTTGCCGTCCCCTCCAGCCGCTGGGATGACGGCGTCGCCGCGACTCTCAGCCCTTCCGAATTGCTCCTCTATCGGTCGAACCTGCTCGGTTCGGACCTGACGGTGACCAATTTCGGCGGCGGCAACACCTCCGCCAAGATCGTGGAGACCGATCCCCTGACGGGCGCGCAGACCGAAGTGCTGTGGGTCAAGGGTTCCGGCGGCGACATCGGTTCGATGAAGCTGGATGGCTTTTCAACGCTCTATCAGGAAAAGCTGCTAGGCCTTGAGAAGCATTATGGCGGCCCCGACGACGACGACAAGATGGTCGGCTACCTGCCCCATTGCACGTTCAACCTCAATCCCCGCGCCGCCTCCATCGACACCCCGCTGCATTCGCTACTTCCTTTTGCACATGTCGATCACGTCCACCCCGACGCCATCATCGCACTGGCCGCTTCTTCGGGCGGCGAAGCTGCAACCAAGGAAATCTGGGGCGGCAAGATCGGCTGGCTGCCGTGGAAGCGTCCCGGCTACACGCTGGGCGTGCAGCTGCGCGACTATGTGAAGGCGAACCCCGGCGTCGAAGGCGTAATGCTCGCCGGCCATGGCATCATCTGCTGGGCCGACAGCGCCAAGTCCTGTTACGAACATACGGTCGAGCTGATCGCGGATGCGGCCAATTATCTGAACGCCAAGCTGGCCGAAAAGCCTGCCTTTGGTGGTCAGGTTGTTGCTCCCAATAGCGATCGTGCGGCGATCGCTGCCGACCTGATGCCCCGCTTGCGCGGCCTGATGACCGGCGCGCGCACCAAGGTCGGCCATTATTCGGACGACGCCGAAGCGCTGGAATTTGTCGGCTCGGCCGAATTCCTCCGCCTCGCCGGACTGGGCACATCCTGCCCCGACCATTTCCTGCGTACCAAGATCGCGCCGCTGCCGCTCGATCCTGCGAAGTTGCAGGACGACGTCTATCTGGCGGAGCAGATCGCGGCCTATCGCGACATGTATGCGGCCTATTATGAGCGTTGCAAGCGGTCTAATTCGCCCGCGATGCGCGATGCCAACCCGATCGTCGTGCTGGTGCCGGGCGTCGGCCGCATCACCTTCGCCGGTGACAAGACCACCGCGCGCCTGGCTGGCGAGTTCTACGGCAACGCGATCAACGTCATGCGCGGCGCCGAAGCGATCGGCGAATATATCGCGCTGAACGAGCAGGAAGCGTTCGACATCGAATATTGGCTGCTGGAAGAAGCAAAGCTCCAGCGCATGCCCAAGCCCAAGCCGCTGGTCGGCAAGATCGCCCTGGTGACGGGTGGCGCGGGCGGCATCGGGGCCGCGACCGCCGCGCGTCTGCTGGCGGACGGCGCCTGCGTCATGCTGGCCGACCGTGCCGCCGACGCGATCGAGGAAGTGCGGGCGGGCTTTGCCAAGCAGTTCGGCAAGGACGTGATCCGTGCCGCCGTCTGCGACGTGACGGACGAAGCGCAGGTCCAGGCCGCGTTCGATGATTGCGCCCGTGAGTTCGGCGGTCTCGACATTCTGGTCGCCAATGCGGGCATCGCGTCGTCGGCACCGATCGAGGAAACCACCGTTGCCCTGTGGCGCAAGAATTACGACGTGCTGGCCGAGGGCTATTTCCTCACCGCCCGCGCAGCCTTCCCGCTGATGAAGCGGATGAAGGAGCAGGGCGGCGCATCGATCGTGTTCATCGGTTCGAAGAATGGCGTTGCCGCTGCGACCAACGCGTCGGCCTATGCGTCGGCCAAGGCAGCCGCCAACCATCTGGCGCGCTGTCTGGCGCTGGAGGGCGCGCCCTTCGGCATCCGCGTCAACACGGTGAACCCGGACGCTGTCATCAAGGGCAGCAAGATCTGGGACGGCGACTGGCGCAAGGAACGCGCCGGTGCGCACGGCATTGACTCGGGCAAGGAGCTGGAGGAGCATTACCGCCAGCGTTCGATGCTGAAGCGCGACGTGCTGCCGTCCGACATCGCCGAAGCGGTTTACTTCCTTGCCGGCGACATGTCGGCCAAGTCGACCGGCAACATGATCAATGTCGATGCGGGCAACGCCCAAGCGTTCACGCGCTGATCGGCAACGGAGAGGCTATCAATATGACCAACCTGCCCATATCCGCTGAGCTGATCGCGGAATCCAATGCCCGCGACGCGCAAGCACTGGAAGAAGATTATGCCGCGCTCGGCCGCAAGCTGTCGCGCACCGGCATCGACATCGACGCGATCAAGGACCGCGTCGCGGGCTTTTCCGTTGCCGTGCCCAGCTGGGGCGCGGGACGGGGTGGCACCCGCTTCGCCAAGTTCCCGATCGCGGGCGAGCCAACCAACATCCATGAGAAGCTGGAAGATTGCGCCGTCATCAACCAGCTGAGCCGCGTTACGCCACGCGTCTCGCCGCACTTTCCCTGGGACAAGGTAAGCGATTACAAAGGCCTGCTCGAGGAAGCTCAGAGCCTTGGTTTGGGTTTTGATGCCGTCAATTCCAACACTTTCCAGGATCAGGTTGGACAGGCTCAGACCTACGCCACGGGATCACTGTCCTCGACCGTGGAAGCGACCCGCCAGCAGGCGGTTGAGCATAATATCGAGTGCATCGAGATCGGCCGTCAGCTGGGTTCCACCGATCTGACCGTCTGGGTTGGCGACGGAACCAACTTCCCGGGCCAGCAGGACTTCGCCCGCAGCCTGGACCGCTATCTGGAAGCTGCAGCTCAGGTCTATGCGGCGCTGCCCGACGATTGGCGGATGCTGCTGGAACATAAGATGTTCGAGCCCGCCTTCTACTCGACCGTCATTTCGGATTGGGGTTCGTCAATCCTGGCCGCACAGGAACTGGGTCCGAAGGCCAAATGCCTGGTCGACCTTGGCCACCATGCGCCCAACGTCAATATCGAACAGATCGTGGCGCGCCTGCACCGCTTCGGCAAGCTGGGCGGCTTCCACTTCAACGACAGCAAATATGGCGACGACGATCTGGACAGCGGCTCGATCAATCCCCACCAATTGTATCTGGTCTTCAATGAGCTGGTCGAGGCGGAAATGCACCCGCGCGACGGGTTCAACCCCAGCTACATGATCGACCAGTCGCACAATGTGACCGACCCGATCGAATCCATGCTGTCGTCTGCCGAGACGATCACGGCTTGCTACGCCAAGGCGCTGCTGGTCGATCGCGACGCGCTGCACGCCGCGCAGGAAGGCAATGACACAATGATGGCGTTCCAGGCGCTGCGCCGTGCTTATAATGTCGACGTGGCACCGATCATCGCCAAGGCACGGTTGGAGGCTGGCGGCGCGATTGATGTGCTCGCAACCTACCGCGCCAGCCTGTGGCGCGAACGCAAGGCGCAGGAGCGTAAGCCGGTCGGCTTGGGCGCAGGGATCGTCTGATCTGAAAATTTGAAAGGGCGCGGTCAGAATATGACTGTGTCCTTTCTATCATCTACCCCTTCCCATTCAGATTATATTTAACATAAGATATATTATCGAATAAATTTCGTGTAAGCGCCGGATAGAAATGACACCCCTCTGCTGAATAGAAATGACACCCTTGGGCGTCCTTAGCAAAGCTTGGTGGCATGGTCCTCCTGGCAGTTCGGGAGGACGCGCTTATGACGGTGGTGGCGATGAGCCATGGTGAGCTTTCGCGGTTTGACACATTGATGCGCGTGGAGCGCGGCGCGCTTCGGGTTGAGGATGCGGCAACGCTGCTAGGATTGAAGCGCCGGCAGATTTTTCGGCTGCTTGAGCGTCTGCGCGCCGAAGGCGCCTCAGGCCTGGTGTCGCGTAAGCGTGGTCGGCCGAGCAACCGGCGTCACAGCGATGCCTTTCGCGCGCAGATTATTTCGCTGGTCCGAGAGCATTATGCGGATTTCGGTCCGACCCTGGCGCGCGAGTATCTGGCGGAGCGCCATGATATCGCGGTGGGCTGCGAGACATTGCGGCAGATGATGATCGAGGCGGGTATATGGCATGATCGCGCCGCACGTCGTTCTCGCCCTTATCAACCGCGCCATCGCAGGGAGTGCCGTGGCGAGTTGATTCAGATCGACGGCTCGGATCATGACTGGTTCGAGGATCGCGGGCCGCGCTGCACGCTGCTTGTCTACATCGATGACGCGACCAGTGAGCTAATGCACCTCAAGATGGTCGAGAGCGAAAGCACCTTTTCCTACATGGAGGCGACACGCGAATATATCGAGCGGCACGGTAAGCCGGTGGCCTTTTACTCCGATAAACACACGGTCTTTCGAAACCCCAAGGCGACGGCGAAGGGCGATGGCATGACGCATTTCGGGCGTGCGCTGGACGCGCTGAACATCGAGATCATCTGTGCCAACTCGCCACAGGCCAAGGGTCGGGTCGAACGGGCGAACGGCACGCTGCAGGATCGGCTCGTCAAGGCGATGCGACTGGAGGGTATCTCCTCAATCGGAGAAGCCAATAGCTTTTTGAGCAGCTACCAGACGACCCATAATGCGCGCTTCGCTCGCCCGGCAGCAAACAGTCGTGATCTGCACCGCCCTCTGGCACCGCGGGATAATCTCCACTCCGTCATGGTCTGGCGCGAACAGAGAACAGTCACGGCTGCGCTGACGCTGCACTATAACAAGGTTCTGTTCCTTCTGGAGCCGAACGCAATCAGCAAGGAGCTGGCGCGCAAGCGCGTGGATGTTTGTGAATATCCTAATGGCACGGTGGAGATCCGGCACGAGGGGCGCTCCCTCCCCTATAGCCTGTTCGACAAGATGCCCCGGATCAATCAACCTGCCATCGTCGACAACAAGCATCTCGATGCGGCGCTGGCTCGGGCAAAGGAGATCCAGGCGATCACGCCGCATCACCGGCAGCGGAACAACAATGCCCCTGCCCGCCGCGACCAGCCCACACATCTGTTCCCCGAGCCAGAGGCGCCAGCGAAAATCGATCGGCGCCGGTTAGGCCGTCCCAAGCTCAAACGCGGCCCACGGCTCAGCCAGGCGGAGTTACGGGCGCGCGGCACGCTCGAGTTCGTGAAGGCACGCTAAAGCGGCGCTGACCGAGCCCGCTGCCTGCGCAGCGGGTCCATGCTCATCCCCTCAACCTCACGCCATCAGCAGGGTCTGCGCTGCGCTAAGCCGAGGGCTCCACGCAGCCCCTGCTGTCATTAATGGTGTCATTTCTATCCGGGACAGATAGTGTCTTTTCTAACCGGTCCGAACATTTCGTGTAAGCGCCGGATAGAAATGACACCCCTCTGCTGAATAGAAATGACACCCTTGGGCGTCCTTAGCAAAGCTTGGTGGCATGGTCCTCCTGGCAGTTCGGGAGGACGCGCTTATGACGGTGGTGGCGATGAGCCATGGTGAGCTTTCGCGGTTTGACACATTGATGCGCGTGGAGCGCGGCGCGCTTCGGGTTGAGGATGCGGCAACGCTGCTAGGATTGAAGCGCCGGCAGATTTTTCGGCTGCTTGAGCGTCTGCGCGCCGAAGGCGCCTCAGGCCTGGTGTCGCGTAAGCGTGGTCGGCCGAGCAACCGGCGTCACAGCGATGCCTTTCGCGCGCAGATTATTTCGCTGGTCCGAGAGCATTATGCGGATTTCGGTCCGACCCTGGCGCGCGAGTATCTGGCGGAGCGCCATGATATCGCGGTGGGCTGCGAGACATTGCGGCAGATGATGATCGAGGCGGGTATATGGCATGATCGCGCCGCACGTCGTTCTCGCCCTTATCAACCGCGCCATCGCAGGGAGTGCCGTGGCGAGTTGATTCAGATCGACGGCTCGGATCATGACTGGTTCGAGGATCGCGGGCCGCGCTGCACGCTGCTTGTCTACATCGATGACGCGACCAGTGAGCTAATGCACCTCAAGATGGTCGAGAGCGAAAGCACCTTTTCCTACATGGAGGCGACACGCGAATATATCGAGCGGCACGGTAAGCCGGTGGCCTTTTACTCCGATAAACACACGGTCTTTCGAAACCCCAAGGCGACGGCGAAGGGCGATGGCATGACGCATTTCGGGCGTGCGCTGGACGCGCTGAACATCGAGATCATCTGTGCCAACTCGCCACAGGCCAAGGGTCGGGTCGAACGGGCGAACGGCACGCTGCAGGATCGGCTCGTCAAGGCGATGCGACTGGAGGGTATCTCCTCAATCGGAGAAGCCAATAGCTTTTTGAGCAGCTACCAGACGACCCATAATGCGCGCTTCGCTCGCCCGGCAGCAAACAGTCGTGATCTGCACCGCCCTCTGGCACCGCGGGATAATCTCCACTCCGTCATGGTCTGGCGCGAACAGAGAACAGTCACGGCTGCGCTGACGCTGCACTATAACAAGGTTCTGTTCCTTCTGGAGCCGAACGCAATCAGCAAGGAGCTGGCGCGCAAGCGCGTGGATGTTTGTGAATATCCTAATGGCACGGTGGAGATCCGGCACGAGGGGCGCTCCCTCCCCTATAGCCTGTTCGACAAGATGCCCCGGATCAATCAACCTGCCATCGTCGACAACAAGCATCTCGATGCGGCGCTGGCTCGGGCAAAGGAGATCCAGGCGATCACGCCGCATCACCGGCAGCGGAACAACAATGCCCCTGCCCGCCGCGACCAGCCCACACATCTGTTCCCCGAGCCAGAGGCGCCAGCGAAAATCGATCGGCGCCGGTTAGGCCGTCCCAAGCTCAAACGCGGCCCACGGCTCAGCCAGGCGGAGTTACGGGCGCGCGGCACGCTCGAGTTCGTGAAGGCACGCTAAAGCGGCGCTGACCGAGCCCGCTGCCTGCGCAGCGGGTCCATGCTCATCCCCTCAACCTCACGCCATCAGCAGGGTCTGCGCTGCGCTAAGCCGAGGGCTCCACGCAGCCCCTGCTGTCATTAATGGTGTCATTTCTATCCGGGACAGATAGTGTCTTTTCTAACCGGTCCGAACATTTCAGTGTAAGAGTGGATTCTATCTCGAAGTGCGAAATCCTAGGATTTATAGGGATTTGATCCCCTTTCCAGGACGGCACGCAGTGAACGGCTATCAGCATCTGAGTTTGGACGAGCGGCGGGACATTTATCGATTGGTCGACGGTCTGTGCGGAAGGTTGTGGACGCGCTGCGGCGCCATCCATCGACGATTTATCGCAGACAGATTGCGGGTTACTTGCGGGCGTCATCAGGGCAACCGGGACGCGGTGTGCCACCTGGCGGTTGCCCGCCGTTCGCGCCGACAACGCTACGCTACGCTCGTAAGCCACGCGGTCTCCATATTACTGTGGTCAATACGATCGGCGCACGACCGCCGGAAATTGCGGATCGCAGCAGATTCGGACATTGGGAAGGCCATCTTCTGATTTTTAGGAGAGAGTATGGCAAAGCCAATCTCACCTCGCTGGTTGAACGCCGCAGCCGCTTCACTTTCCTCGCGCATAATCCGAGCCGGCATTCCGCTGGGGTCATGGCCGGCATCGATCGGCGTTTGCGGGGCATCCCCCTGCCCTCCAACACATTGCGCTGCTGTCGGACAAGGAAATCCACAAGCCGTCGCTGATCGCCTCAACAGCACAGCCCTCAAGTGCCTGGGCTATCGCACCCCGCACAAGGTCGTGGGAGAACAGATCGCCCTCCTCAAGCCCGGATGAAATGCTATGCATCACCCCGGGTGTCGCACTTCAAATCGAAACCGCCGGAAGGGATAGCCATTTTCTGACGAGGAAGGCGATATACCCGTCCGTCGCAATAAGACATGGCGTGTGTGTGTCGACAATAACGAAGCAGCCGACACACACACACTTGAAGTTCAGAACGCGATACCGACGTCGATCCCGTATGTGCGCGGAGCCTGGAAGGTGCCGAGTACCCACGTATCGAAGATCGGAAACAGAAACTCTGGCTTATCCGAATTGTTGAGATTTTTGCCCCAGAGGGAAATCTTGCCCTTGGCGTTGCCTACCGGGATTTCGGCAAAGGTGAACCGTGCGCCTATTTCCCAAGTTGCCCTTATAACCAACTGGTCGTCGAGCACGGGATCACCAGCACCGATACAACCGTCCGTCGCCGATTGCGTGGCGCCGACCGGGCACTGCAACCGGAAATGATCGCCCTTATACTGGCCATCAATGCGGAAGCTCATCTTGGTGCCACCTGGAAATTCGGGGAACTCATATTGCGCGGCGACATAGCCGGTGCGCCGGGGTTGATATGTACGCACCGGGGTAGCTGCCGGATTAGCCGTTTGTGGCTTTGCATTGACGTCCGTAGAGCCATAGGTGCCGGTCAAAGTAAGGCCGTCGACCGGCAGGATCGTGGCTTCAATTTCGTAGCCCCGCGCTCTTTCGCTACCGGCATTCAGCAGGATGTTGCCACCCTGATTGGGATCAAAGCCCGTCACCTGGAGGCCTTTTCGATCCGCCTGGAATAAAGCGACGTTAAGCCGGATGCGCCGATCAAGAAATTCAGACTTCACGCCCGCTTCGTAGGACTTAATGGTTTCCGGCTGGAATTCCACGCCATGGAAGATACCCCCCGAAACGAAACCGGTGGCAAATTTCGCATAGACGTTGCTGCTTTGGGCAAACTGATATTTCAATGATGCGTCATAATCGACGCGATCCTGCTTGGCGTTGAAGCTGCCGCGCTGAACCGTGGGGGTCCGATCCGCATCAATCAGATCATTCTCCGTGCGATCATCTTTAGAATAGCGGATGCCGCCGCCCAGTTCGAGCGCATCGGTCAACTTGAGATTGGCATGTGCATAAGCCGCGTAAGATTTGTTGAGCACCTTAAGCAGGTCGCCACCCGCAAGATAGCTGCCGGGATTGTCGATGGGGATCGGGACGCCCGGCTGGCTGACCTGCCCGAAAATGACCGGACTGTTAAGATAGGCCTTTTCGCGATAATAGAACAGGCCACCAACAAAATCCAAACTGCCGGTGTGGCCGAGGAGTTGCAGTTCGTGGGACGACTGCCGCTGCTTTGCATAGCGCTCGGCTGCAAGCGCCTGAAAATATCCACCCGTCCCGCCATAAGGGTCCACCAGCGAATTTCCGTCGAGATCAGACGATGAGTTCAGCGTAAATCCGCGCAGTCCGCCGATATATTTGACGCTCAAGGAATCGCTAAGCTCATAAACAGCCGTAAGGCTGTGGCCCCAGGTTTTCTGGGTAGCTGGAGAAAGGCCATCGATCGGAATGCGGTCGAGACGCGTCAGGCTCTCCACCATCGTGCCGCCAAGTGCAGGCTGGTTCGGGAAGTTGGTGATGCCGCCAAATGCGGCGCCGCTGTGCAGCAATTGCATGGCGTCGAGCGTGGTTACCATGTCGGTATAGTTGAAGCGATAATCGAGCGTCAGGCCATCGATCCCCGCATAGCGGATTGCTGCGAAAAACGACTCGGTGTTGTTCGCGCCAAAGCTCTTCGCACTGGTCGACGGCCCGAACGGTTCCGGATAAAGGAATGTACGCTGCGGGGCGGAATTCTTTACATAACCGTCATTTTCGTCATGGACATATGTGAACCGCGCCGAAAGACCAGCCCATTCAGGCGTGTTGACCGTTATCCGCCCGCGATGGCGATGGTAGTTTCCTAGCGTTCCTTCGGCCTCGACACCGAATTTACCGGTCGGGCTGGCCGTCACAAATGCGATTGCGCCGCCGGTAGAGTTGCGGCCAAAGAGTGTGCCCTGTGGACCGCGCAGGACTTCGAGATGTTCAAGATCGGCCAGATCGAAGGCGGAGTTGCCGGGTCGGCCAAGATAAACGCCATCTACATAGAGCGCGACGCCGGAATCGACCTGGAAGTTGATAGAACCGGACGAAACGCCGCGAATATTGAACTGCGGCGCGCTGGGCGAGCCTGCCTGCTTCTGGATATTGACGTTTGGCGCGGTTTTGCCGACGTCCTGGAAGCTCTTGATCTGATAATCCGCGATTTGAAGCGCACCGAGAGCTGTTACGGCTGTTGGGACATTTTGCAGGTTTTCAGAACGCTTCCGCGCAGTAACCACGATGTCCTGAAGACCCACGCCCTGCGTCGCTTGAGCGGGTGCTGCTGGTGAAGAATCCTGCGCATTTGCCTGCGACGCTGCCAGAGCAAGCATCAATGCCGAACCAGCAAGATAATGATATTTTCCGTAAGCCATCTTCGGTATCCCCTCGGTTCTGTCCGCTTTGGCGCGGATCCTGTGGGGTTGAGCATCGCCCTGCTAAGCGCGTTGCAATACCTTCAAATCAATTAGGTTGGATAATTTAGCGGCGAACGACGGCGAGTTCGGGCAGACTGGTGTGGATGAGATGCACAAGCTGTGATTGGCGGGTCGCGCCCGTCTTGGCAAAGATAGAGCGGAGATGCGCGCGCACGGTGTTTTCGGCAATGCCCAGCCGATGCGCGGTCTCGATCACCGACACGCCGTTTGCAAGCGAAGCCGCGATCGACGCCTCTGTCGGGGTAAAGGCGAACAATTCCCTCAGGGCATCGCTGGTCACGACGCACTGACGTTCCGGATCGCCCAGGAAAAGCGCGATGGCCGGCGTTGTCCCACCATGCATGAAATTAGGAATAGTGATTGACCGAATGACGATCCCGATGTCTCGGTGGCCCGATGGACGTTCGACCAGGAATACTGAAGGAGATGATCCTGGCGCGGCGTTCACCGCATCCTTGAGTTGCTGGCGAAATTCGCGGTCACGGCTGGAATTGGCGATCGCCAGACGCTGCCCCACGATGCTTATCCCATCCCCATCGGCCAGGATGGATGCGGCAAGTTCGTTCATCTTGAGAACATTCAGATTATGATCGAGCATCACGGTGCCGACAGCGAACTGTTCGATGGCGCCGGTCATCACTGCCTGCTCCGAACGGGACACCTCCAGTCGGCGATAGAGTTCGACCGCCTGCCGCAGATGGGGCACGATTTCTTCTATACGGCCGCGCTCTTCAGTATCGAAAGGCGCCCCATGAGGCGCCCTCGTCAGCCGAAGTCGGGCTTCCAGGCCATTGCTTATGCGCAGATCCACGCCAAGAACGTGCGAACCGTCGATGCCTTCCAGCCACCCTTTATAATAGGCTGAATTTTTGAGTTTCGCCTCGGCCACATATTCATACAACGCCACGACCTTGCCTTCGGGCAGGCCGACAAAGGGGTCGATCTGCATAAAGCGGTCAAGATATTCCTGAATCGCAGGCGGTGGTGCGGTGGGCGTTATCATTGTGCCCAAACCATCCATATTGGGCGGCGTGAGGATCAGCGTTGCCCATTTTGCGTTCACATGATCGCGAAGCAGCAGCAGAAAGTCTCGCCATGGATCTTCGCTGACCAGCGAAGCATTGAGTGCCAGGATCATACGCGAAAAGCAGGCGACCTCATTCGCGTGTGCGACCATCCTATTATCTCCTTCGCGCTCCTTTACCGGATGCGTCTGATGGAGAGCGTAGTCGGTTGCGCGAGGCTTGCCAATCGTCACCATGTCTTTGGCAAGCATCATGCCTCAGCGATCATATACCCGCCGCTCGCCACCAGACATTCCCCCGTCACAAACCGCGCAGCCGCACTGGCGAGGAACAGGGTCGGCCCTGCTATGTCGTCTGGTGTTCCCCAGCGGCCAAGCGCCATCCGCTGCGCCGTGCCGGGACCATAGACAGGATCATCGGCGTAGCGCTCCGTCATCGGCGTGCGAACCGGACCGGGCGCCACGGCGTTGATCCGCACGCCCTTTGCCCCCCACCCTTGCGCCAGCGATTTGGTCAGTAGCAGAAGGCCAGCCTTGGCCGCGCTATATCCGGGGAACATGGAGTTGCCAAAGATCGCCATCATCGAGGCGATCGTCACGACCGCGCCGCCGCCGTCGTGCCTACTTTGCACCAGCAGCGGCAGGCAGGCGATCGTCAACGCATGGACGCCTTTCAGATTGGCGTCGATGGCTGCGTCGAAATCCTCCGGGACGGACGTACCGCCCGCATTGTTAATGAGGATGTCCAACGCCCCCAAACCCGCTACCAAGGCGTCGATGCTAAGCCGGTCGCCAAGACGAAGGGGGCAATAGGTGGCACCCGGCGGAATGTCTTCATAATCCGCTTCTGTCGGCCGTGTACCCGTGACGATAACATGTGCGCCCGCAGCGATGAAGGCAGCAGCGATGCCCGCGCCGATCCCGCTGGTCCCGCCGGTGACGAGCACGTGCCGTCCGGTAAAGTCGAACATCGCCATTCCTTTCTTCAAATATCAATCACGGCGTCGGCCGCATCCTGCATCGCACCTTCGATATAGCCTACACCATTGGCGTCGCCGATGCTGCGCACACTGAATCCGGCCGCTTTCAGTTGGTCGGCCAAACGAGAGTCGCCTTGCGCGCCCTTGGCGACGATCACCTGGTCGGCAGCCACCGTTCTCACTTGTCCGAAGCTGTTGCGGTAGCTGACGTTCTTATCGCCAATCGCAATGTCCCCGGCGTTCGGCAGGAGCGTGACGCCCAGATGATGAAGTTCATCAAGCACCCGCCAGCGGCGCACGACCTGAAGACCCGCACCCATCTTGGCCGCTTCGTCGATCACGACGACCTTTCGGCCGCGCTTGGCAAGGAATTCGGCCAGTTCCAGCCCAACCAGTTCGCCGCCGATAATCACCACGCGTTCGCCAAAGGGCATGAAATAGGTGCTGGCAGCGCGGATGAAACCGGGCCGCCCCGTCAGGCCGGTGACACGACCTGCACGCATCATCAGCCGCGTCTTGGTATCGACCTTGCGCGCCAGCTTGCCCAGATCCTGTCCCAGCATCAAACTGCGCATTTCGTCGCCGCTAAACACGTTGTCGCGATCCGCGCCGGGAATGGGGGGCAGCGCACGTCGCGCGCCGGTCGCGACCACGACTTCGTCGGGGGCCAGGGTAGTGAGCAGTTCGGGCGTCGCCTTCGTGCTCAGTTGCACGGCGATATTCGGCTCGCCCTTCACTTCCCGTTTCAGCCAATCGACAATGCCCTGGTTCGGGGCATAGGCGATCGATGCGAAGCGGGCGGTCCCGCCTAAGGAGTCTGTTGCCTCCAGCAGCGTGACCCGATGGCCCCGCTTTGCCAGCCGACGCGCCGCCTCCATCCCGGCGGGACCACCGCCGATCACGACAATATGGCGAGCGGCGGCGGTAGGAACGAGCGCGCGCTCACGCTCAAAGCCTGTTTCGGGATTGACCGCGCATTTCACCGGACGACTGAAAAATATCTGGCTGATGCAGGTGTAGCAGTAGACGCAGGGGCGAATCTGATCGGCCTTCCCCGCGGCCAGCTTGGCCGGCAAATGAGGGTCGGCCAACAGCTTACGGCCCATCGTCACGAAATCCAGCTTGCCATCAGCGATGAAGCGGTCGGCATGTTCCGGCTCGATCCGGCCGGGACAGATGATCGGTATAGTCACATGTGCCTTGATCCGCGCTGCCGCCTCGACAAACCCGTTGCGCGTGTCGGTTGCATGTCCGGTCGAATAGGTAAGGCCCCGACCCGGATGGCCATCGGCCGATATGTGGATGGCGTCTGCTCCTGCCTCCTGCGCCAGCCGGGCGGTGGCGGCCGCGTCCTCCACTGTGATGCCGCCGTCGATCAGGAAATGCTGGCTGTCCAGGCGCGGCCAGATCGGCATGTCGGGGCCGACGGCAGCGCGCACGCCGCGAATGATATCGCACAGCAAACGCGAGCGGTTCTCGATCGAGCCGCCATAATCGTCGTCGCGCTGGTTAATCAATGGATTGAGGAACGATGAGATCAGGTAACCGTGACCGGCATGAAGTTCGACCGCATCGACGCCTGCGCGCTGGGCGCGTTGCGCGGCGCTGGCGAACATCTGGACCAGTTGCTCGATATCCTGCGCGGTCATGACGCGGTAGTTGGGCGCACCCATGGCAGCAAATGGCGCGGTAAAGATGGCCAGTTCATCCTCCAGGAAGCCCTCCATCATGTCGCCATCGCTCTTGCCGACCGCCGGGATCGAAGGCGTCCAGATCGGCCGTCCAGCCAGCATGTCATTCATCGCGACCAGACCAGCGTGCTGAAGCTGCATCGCGAGTTTCGCGCCATGAGCGTGGACCGCGTCGGCCAGCGCCCGCACGCCCGGCACATGGCGCTCGTGCGAAATCGCCTCGTTGCGCCAGTTGCCGGAGCCTTCGGGATAGCCGATCGATACCGATCCCATCATGATCAGCGCCGCGCCGCCCTTTGCGCGTTCCTCATAATAAGCGTGCAGCCGTTCGCCGGTGATCCCGTCCTCGTCCGCAAGGTTGGACCCCATCGGCGTCATGAATATCCGATTGCGCAAGTCCATCGCGCCGATACGTCCCGGTGCGAGCAGATAGCTATAGGCCATGTGGCGATCCTCCTTCACCCTGCTCGGATGGCAGGTGCTAAACATCCTGATTGGTGGTTACGCATCAGGCGCGCATCATCAATTTGTAGGGGATCAGCGCCGTTCCAGCATGGTTATGAGCCTGTCCTTCATCGGATCGACCCATTCCGCCTTAAGCGTGGGGCTGAGCAGACCCGCATCCTCCAGCTCATCGCACAGGCGCATCTGGTGGGCGATGTCGAACAGATCATATTGCGATGAAAATTTCCCGCCGCCGCCATAGGTGATCAGCGATACGCCATGGGTCTCGTAAAACCCTCCGTCCGCTCGTCGGCCGGGGCCGCGATTGACCCAGTGACTGATGATCCGATCATCCGCGATCGCCCAGTCCAATATGGGGAAGGTCCAGCCCTCCCATCCTGAACCGACATCCATGTCGCGGCCATAATGGGTCCGTCTTATCGCCTCGCGTCCTTCCGCACGGACGGGCATCGCGCCACCATAGGGACAGATATAGAGGCAGTCCTCATGGTAGAGTTCGTCGGCGATCCATGCCCAGTCGTTACGCGCCTCCGCTTCGACAAAGGCGTCGCGCAGGCGGGTGATGGCGGCCTCGACCTCTTGTTGTGGATAGGATGCCATGCCTAGAGGCCGTAGCCACCCGATACGTTGATCTGCTGCCCGGTAACATAGGCGGCGCGGTTGGATGCAAGGAACACCGCCGCCTCACCGATCTCTTCCGGCTGGCCCCAACGCTTGAGGGCAAGGCCCTTTTGCACTTCCGCCACCCATTCGGGACCGAACACGCCCTGTTTCGTCAGTTCCAGGAACATACCGGCCTCAATCACGCCGACGAGCACGCTGTTCGCACGGATGCCGTGCCGTCCCTCTTCCCGCGCAATGCCGCGGACGAGCGATTCATTGCTCGCCTTGGGTGCGACAGACAGACCGTCTTTCTCCGGCCAGCGCATCTGCCCCGCTGATCCCAGCGTGACGAACGATCCGCCGCCCTGTTCGCGAAAATGCGGCAAGGCAGCCTGCACGGCATTGAAGAAGCCATGGACCTCTATGTCGATCGCGCGACGCCATTGTTCGTGGGTGGTATCGCCCAGCATGACCTGATCGACCAGTGGCCCGGCGCCCCAGACCACGGTGTGGATGCGTCCGTGCGCCGCGACCGCCGCTGCGAAAGCCGCCTCGACCTGTTCACGATCGCGCACATCGGCACGATGCGTTGATGCCTTCTGCCCCTCGCTCTCAATTGCGCTGGCCAGCGTTGCGGCGGCATCGGCCTTCGAATGATAGCCGATCGCCACCTCCGTTCCGGCTTCCGCGAAACATCGCGCCACACTGCGACCGATCCCGCCGCTGCCGCCGAACACCAAAGCTGCTCCTGCGGGAAATTGTACCTTGCCCATCGTCATCCTCTCGATATTTTTTCAGGCCGCCACGCTGCTGCCGCGCGTGTCATATGTCGTGATCTTGCCGTCCACCCGGTCCTGAAATTCACTGGCGCGGGCGCGCGGGTTGTAAAATTGTCGATACCAGATGCGCACCTTGCCAAACGGCCCGTCCGCCGGAATTTGGAGCGGGTTGAAACAGGGACGCTTGTTGGCCCAGATTTCAAAATCCTGCGCGAGCGCCAGCCGTCCCGCCTCGGCATAACCATATGCGATCGCGATGTCGTCCTGCGTTGGCGGCGTGTTAGCAGCCTTCGACATCAGTGCATGCCACACCATGACCACGCCATCCTCAACTGGCGTATGGCAGATCAGCATCAGCGAGGGATACGCCCCGGTCAGTCGCGCCTGAAGGATTGCAGGCCCGGTATACCATGTGTCGGTTTCCAGCACTGCATCGCTGCTGACCAGCGTACGGTGGCCCGCGCCGAACGTCTGGTGAAGGATCGGCCCATTAAAGGCGTTTTCGAAATAGGCGCAGTCGGTCGATCCGTGGACCGGAACCATGTGCGCGGCGTCCGCCATATTGTCGAGTATCTCCTGCGGATGGCAGGGGATGATGCCCAGATGATCGACCTGCCAGCGCACCCAGCTTGGATCGTCCCATTCCGCAAAGGGGGGCAATTCGATATCCGGCTCCTGGCCTTCTGGGTCGTGCCAGTACCAGATGATGCCCGCGCGCTCGATGATCCGGTGGGTCGGCAGGCAGGCAGCTTTGGGGACGAACTTTGAATAGGGGATGTCGTCGCAAGCACCATCCGGGCCAAAACGCCATCCATGATAAGGGCAGCGGATCGATTCGCCCTCCACCTGCTGTCCATCGCGCACGATGTAGGAGGTCGTGTTCTTGGCCAGGTGCGCGCCAAGATGAGGACAATAGGCATCGACCATGTGCGCCGTACCACTTTCGCCGCGATACAGGACGAAGTCCCGGCCGAAATAGTGGATCGTGCTTGGGGTTGCCGAGACTTCGCTCCCTTCGGCGACCATGAACCAGCCGCGGGGGAATGTATATTCGCCCAACCCATAGTCTGCGGTTTGTGCCATCTTCGCTCTCCAATCCGACTTTTGACCGCTATTTGAGACCTTCGATCCGGCCGCCGATACCTCGAAATAGACTAGGCGGTGCGTGCGCCGCCCGTTTCGCTCCACCCGGCATTCTCACCGAGCACCTTCGACACGACCTGAGGGTTCACATATTCGCGCCAGCGCGTGATCCGGCCTTCGGCGAAATCAAGAATGCTGACATATCGGTTGGAATAGGGTTCGCCCGTCGGAATATAGCGGCTGTGCGAGCTATATTCGGCAATCAGCCGATCCTCGGCGGCCAGATCGTGGATGACCTCAATGCGATAGGCGTAAGGATCAAAATCGCGCCAGCTCGCTTCCAACGCATCGCGAAACCAGCGCGCACCACGGTGTTCGAGCGGAAAGCCCTCCATAACGGGAAAGGGCCATTCGAGCTGTATGTCGTCGGCAAGGCAGGATTCGAACGTATCGAAATCCTTGATGCCAAGCGCCGTCAGCATCCGAACGAACAAATCACGGTTGGCGGTACTGGTCATCGATCCTCTCCTTTTGCCTGGCGCTAACCGATTTTCGAAAGTCGCGATTACTTGATTTGGGGGGAGGAGCGAGACGCGGCGCAGGATAATGACGAGCGAGATAGGAGAGAGACAATGACCAGTAATAAAATCGTGGTCGTCACAGGCGCGAGCCGAGGCGCGGGCAAAGGGATCGCGATCGCACTGGGGGGCACGGGCGCTAAGGTCTATGTCACCGGTCGTTCGCTGAGCGACGAGGGGCTGCCGCTCCCCGGCACGATCGGCGCCACCGCGCGCGCCGTAGATGAAGCGGGCGGACAGGGTGTCGCGGTCGCACTCGATCATCGCGATGATGCGGCGGTGGAAGCCTTTTTTTCGCGCGTCGCAGATGAGGCGGGCCATATCGATATTCTCGTCCACAGCGCCACCGCGCTTTCCGACGATCTGGTGAAGCCGGGACCCTTCTGGGAGAAGTCCAGCGATCTGGCCGATATTCTAGATGTCGGACTGCGTTCCGCCTATATCGCGACACGCGCGGCCGCTCCGTGGCTGCTAAAGGCGCAGGCCGGGTTGATCGTCGCGGTCTCGTCGCCGGGCGCGCATTGCTACATGCATGGTCCGGGCTATGGCGCGCAAAAGGCGGGCCTCGACAAGATGATGTCCGACATGGCGCACGACTTCCGCCCGTTCGGCGTCGCCACATTGTCGATCTGGCCGGGACCGATGCGGACCGAACGGCTGGAACTGGGGCGAAAAGAACGGCCCGAAGTCTATGGCCAGATGTATGACGCCGCCGAAACGCCCCAATTGCAAGGGCTGGTGATCGATGCGGTTGCGCGTGATCGGGACCGGATGGCGCTATCGGGCAAGGCCTTTTACACTGCGGATCTCGCCATGCGTTATGGCCTTACCGATATCGATGGCCGTGAACCCGCCTCCTTCGCAGCGATGCTTGGCGAGCCACGTCCCTTCCATCCGGCCGTCATCGAATAGCGCTTCTCAATTGGCGCCCGTTGCATCGCGGGCGGCGATGTAGGCGAAGGTCATCGCCGGGCCGATCGTCGATCCCGCACCGGGATAGGATCGGCCCATCACCGAAGCGGCGCTGTTACCGACCGCATAGAGTCCGGCAACGGGCTGGCCCGCTGCATCAAGCACGCGCGCGCTGGCATCGGTGGCAAGGCCGCCGCTGGTGCCGATATCGCCCGCGTTGATTGGCAGCGCGTAGAAAGGCGCTTTTTCGAGCGGCAGGAGATTGGGATTGGGCTTCACCTTCTGATCGCCATAATAGCGGTCATAGGGCTGCTGACCGCGACCAAAATCAGGGTCCTGCCCAACCCGCGCATTTTCGTTGTAGCGGATGACGGTCGTTTCCAGCACGGTCGGATCGACACCGATCTTCCTTGCCAGTTCCGCAATGGTGTCCGCCTTGCGCATGAGTGCGCGGACAGCCGATGAATGCATCCAGTCCGGTATCATCGGCATCAACGGCCCCATCGGATAGCGCCAGCGGAACCGTGCATCGAGCAGGATCCAGGCCTGCCCCCCGCCTGCAGCGCGCATCGCTTCGCCAGCCTTGTGATAGGAGGCGGCTTCGTTGAGGAATCGCTTGCCGGAACTGTCAACGATCATTGATCCAGGCAGGGAGCGTTCGAAGAAGAGCGGCCGGGCGCGATCTTCGCCCGGAACCTTGATCGTGGGCGCCCACCACGCCGAATCCATCCGTGTCGTGACTGCGCCAACGGCCTCCGCCGCGCGGATCGCGTCGCCGGTATTACCGCTCTGGCTGCCCGACCAGTCGGGGTTGGGCGAGCCGGTGAGATAGCGTGTCCGCATTTGTGCATCACGTTCGAACCCACCGGCGGCCAGGATCACGCCCTTGCGCGCGCGGATACGCCGCTCGCCCGCGTCCGTTTGCACCACCGCGCCCTCGACGCGGCCATCGCGCTGGATCAGGGACAGGAGTGCATGGCGATAGCGAATATCCACCTTGCGCGTGTCGAGCGACAATTTCAGCCGGGCGAGCAGCGCGTTGCCAGAGGTAAGGAAGCGGCTGCGCTTCGATCGCAGGCGCTGGCCGAAATCGGTATAATGGCGCCACAAGGCCTTCGTCAGCATCTTTTGCCAACCGGGCATCCGCGTGATCAGCGGCGCGGCCTCGGCGGCGGTCCAGCTTATCCGGCCGAACAACAGCCCAGCGGGATGCGTCGGCCGCAAGCGATCAAGATCATCGCCCAGCGCGCGGCCATCGATCGGTTGTGGATCATGGCTGCGCCACCCCATTTTGCCACCTGGAAGTTCGGCGTGATAATCGGTGTAAGGGATCGAAGCGTAGCGCACCTGCGTCTCGCGTTCGAGGTAGGCCAGCATCGCCGGGGCATTGTCGACAAAGGCGGTGATCTGATCCGCGTCGGCGTCATCACCGGCAAGCGCGGTGATGTAGCGCGCGGCTTCTTCGGGGCTGTCGTTCGCGCCGGCGGCTTTCGCCAGGTGGCTCGCAGGAATCCAGATCACGCCGCCCGATGTGGCGGACGTACCACCGAACTGGTCGCTTTTTTCAACGATGGCGACCGTCGCATGGTTATCCGCAGCCACGATCGCAGCCGTCAGCGCACCGGCCCCTGATCCCACGATCAGGATATCGACCTCTTCATCAAATCCGTTCATCGCGCTCATGACTTCTCCATCGTCAGCATTACTTTCAGGGCTTCCGGCGCGCATTGCGCGGCAAATGCCGCTGCCGCCTGGTCGATCGGGAATTGGTGGGAGACCAGCCCCCCCCGATCGATTCGTCCCTCGGCCATCATCGCCAGCGCCTCGACCAGTTCTTCCGGCGCATACCCGTTCGATCCCATGATCGTCGGCTGCTTCTGGATCACCGGACCGAAGTCGATCGTCATGCGATCCTCATAGCCGCCGAAACATACGATCCGCCCGCCATCCAGTGCGATCAACCTCAGCGCCGTTTCCAGGGGCGGCGGGCCGGGCATATGCTTGATGTATCCGGCGCAATCGAACACCACGCCGATCCGGGCCGAGATGCCGTTATAGCCCTCCTCAATACCAGTGAGAGCGGCAATCTGATCGAACACATCACCATCGCGCGCGTTGATCGCCGCGGTCGCGCCGACTGCCACCGCCGCTTCAAGCCGCGCAACATGCACATCCACCGCGATCAATGAGCCGGTCTCTATGCCCCTGGCGCGAATCGCCTGGATGACGCCCAGCCCGATGATGCCAACGCCGAATATGACGACATTCTCTCGGCTTCGAATTGCCGCCTTGCGCACCATCTGGAGCGCATCTGCCATTGGTTCCGTGGTTGCCGCTTCGATGAAGCCAACCGCGTCCGGCACGCGCACAAGCTGGTATGGATTGACCGGCACCGCGACAAAGTCGGCCATTCCGCCACCCATGCCGGTAACGCCGACGACCCGGTCGCCGATCGACCAGCCCGTCACACCTTCGCCCAGGGCGGCGATGGTGCCCGCAAACTCATGGCCGGGGACATGATATCCTTCCGGCGTCGAACGGACGAGTTGATCGCGATAGGCGCCGTTACGGAACATGTGCAGGTCGGACCCGCAGATTCCGCAGGCAGCGACCGCTACTATGACCTCGCCGGCGGCAGGCGCAGGGATCGATGCATCGCGCCGTGCATCAACCGTGCCCGGCTCCACGAAATCGGCGGCGCGCATCACGCGTGGTTCGGCAGATGAATGCATAACGGTCCTGTTCCTCACCCTGGCATGAACTCGCCACCATTGATGTCGAGGCTTGCGCCTGTGACTACCGAACAATAATCCGACAGCAGCATGATGATCGGCCGTGCGCACTCGCGATCGGTCGGCATTCGGCGCAGCGCGATGTTCGCTTCCTGTGCTGCCTTCAGTTCCGCCACCGACTGGCCGCTTTCCTTCGCCATATGGTCGAACGCCTGCTCGACCGAATGACCCCACATCCACCCCATGAAGGTCGAATTGACCCGGATGTTCCACTGCCCGACTTCGGTCGCCATCTGCATCGTCGCCATCGCCATTGCGGCTTTGGACGTGGCATAGGCGGCCTGCTGCACCCACGGCTTGCGCGTCACCTGTGTGTTTACATTGACTATCGATCCGCCGCCTGTCTCGCGCATCTCCCGTATGACTGACTGGCAAAGGTCCAGTGTTCCGAACAGGTTGACGTCGAAGGTGCGCCGCCACTCGTCGAAATCAGCATCCACGACATCGGTGAAGGCGCCGGGAATATAGGCGCTGTTGATCAGGCCATCGATACGTCCGAAACGCTCTTTGGTAGCGGCGACCAGCCGTGCGACATCCTCGCGCCGGGAAATGTCGGTTGGAACTTTAAGTACCTCGACATCATGCCCAGCTTCTCGGATCAGCGCTTCGGCTGCGTCCAGCTTTGCAGAAGTGCGCGCGGCCATCACGACATGGCCGCCTTCGGCCGCCACCAGAGAGGACAGTTCCTGTCCCAGCCCCGGACCAATGCCCGAAACGATCACCACCTTGTCCTTAAGAATCATGTTCATCTCCATATGTCTTGAAACAATGTCAGTCAGCCGCGCGGCGCGCGCGACGCTCGACCAACAGGAAAATACAGGCGGCCAGGCCGAAGCCGGCGATTTGCAGCACGATCGGCGTCCAGTAACTGCCGGTGGCGTCGAACAGCGCGCTCGCCAGCGGTGAACTGCCGAAGGTGAACGGGACGGTGAACAGTGTCACAAGACCCATTGCTCGGGCAAAATTACGGATGCCGAACAGCCGGGTCAGCAGCACGCCCTGCGCTGCCGCAATCCCGCCGCCGCACGCACCCACTATAATCGCATCCAGCACCAGCAGCGAATAGCCGACCGGCTGGAGGAAGATGAACCAGACGATGCCCTGGACAAGGCAGTTGAGCGCCAAAGCGTGCCCCGGCCCGAACCTGTCGGCAAGCCAACCGAATGCCATCGCGCCTAATATGCCTGTACCGCCGGAAATGGCGAGCAGGAAGGATGCTTCGTCCAGCAGCCAACCCTGTGCCATGACGAGTGGCACCAGATGAGCGGCTTTCAGGATGCCACCCCCCACGGCGATGCCGATGGCGGCGGTGACGAACCAGGTCACCGGGCGGGACAGCATATCCCGCGCGGATAGCAATGACCGCGCCTCGATCGGGCCGTTGGCTTCGTCATGACCGAGCGGAACCTGGCCAACCTGTTCGGGCCGATCGATCACCAGCGGCATGAACGGCAGGACGATCAGATGGGCAAGGCCAAGCCCGATGAGCACGGCATCAAGTCCGAACCGCTGGAGTGCCCATGAACAGATCATTGGCACGATCATCACGAACACCGGCATGGTGACGAAGCCCAGTGCACGGCCCTGTCCACGAATGAACCAGTTGCTTGCCAGGATGTTGGACGGCATCACGCCCAGCAACAAGACTCCGGGCGACACGAGCAGACCGAACAACGCAAGGAACATACCGATGCCCGTAGACAACGGCAGCAGCACATAGCCGCTAGCGGCAAGCAATGCGCCGATCGACATCATGCGGCGGATCGACATACGCACAAGGAGCATGCCGATCATCGGCGCACCGAGCGATAGAACCAGAATAGTCAGCGAAATGGCCAGCGTTGAAAGCGTTCGCGTCGTCGCAAAACGCTGCTCGATGGCAAGGACGAGCGTACCGAAAGACCCGAAGGTGAGTCCGACCGCCACATTCTGCGTCAACGCGGCGATCCACACCATGCGCCACCCCAGAAAGCGGGATGGCCTGCCCCCTGTCGGCAAGAAGGCTGCTTCACTATCAAATCGCTGCGGCTGCATCGTCTGACCCGTGCTCGCGGTCATTGTGAGCCAGCTCGCCGCTCGGCATGGAAAGCCTCAGCACGGGCCTTGAGCGCACGGGCGGTATCGTCGAAGGCCCGTTTCACCCACGGACCGCAAAAGCGCATCACATGAACGCCGTTTTCACCCAGAAACGCGTCGGTCGACCAATAACGGCAATTTCCTCCCTCAACGGGCTCGATCATCTGGTCGCGGCGTGCGGCATAGGGCCATGCCTCGTGCCAGGGCGCCTCCCACGCCAGTCGCCGCTCTGGCTCAAACGCGCAGACATATTCGCAATTCACCAGCAGCGCGCCGGGATTGGGATAGTTGACAAGGCTCATATGGACCGGCGCGCCGATTTCGAGCGTGGATGCCGCCTTCACGCAAAAGGGGTTCCATTCCCCATAACGGTCCAGATCGACCAGAATCTCCCACACTATTCCGGCAGGCGCCTCGATCGTGACCTTGTCGGAACTCACGACATTGGCCGGATCAAAGCCGGTTTTCTGATCGAAGGCGGTGTCGAGCATGGTCGGTCCTTTGTTCAGTTGGCGTCTGGGGCGGTCGGAAAGGCGGACAGCAGCGCTGCGTCGACAAGCTGCGCCTGCCCGTTGATTGCCGCCGATGCCGGTCCCATCAGGAACAGCGCGACTTCCGCCACCATCTGCGGCGTCAGTTCACCACGGTAGGTCGGCGGTGTGATATTTTCGGGCGGCAGAAGCTCATCCTGCGGAGGTGCGCCTACCATTGGCGTCTGCACCGGGCCGGGACAAATCGCATTGACCCGCAGGCCGCGCGCGGCAAATTCGCGTGCTGCGGCGCGGACTAGGCCAACGACGCCATGCTTGGCGGCAGTATACCCCACGGCATCGGAAAAGCCGAGCAACGCGGCTGCAGAGGCCGTTACAACCGCCGCGCCACCGGGGCGCAGTCGCCGCTGCGCCTGTCGCAGACCCAGGAAAGGCCCGCGCAGATTGATTGCAATCATCCGGTCGAACTGGTCGACCGTGATCGTGTCGAAGGGACCATAGTCCTGCAACGCCCCAGCGTTGAGAAAAGCCATGTCCAACCCATCGAGCGCCGTTTCGGCTTCGTCGAAAAAGCGGACAGTATCGGCTTCGCAGGACACATCGCCCGCGATGGCGATAGCATGGCCGCCGCGCTTCGTGATCAAATCAACGATGCGCTGCCCTTCGCCTGCCCGGATATCAACGATCGCAACGCGGCAACCTTCCTCGGCAAGACGCATTGCCGCAGCGGCGCCGATTCCCGAACCGCCGCCCGTGATCAACGCGGACCTGTTTTTGAACATCATGAAACCGCCCGATCCTCATCCTATGCTGGTCGTATCGCCAGTTCTGTTCCGGCAACATGCTCCGTTGGAAAAGCCGGTGCCTCATCCAAACAGAGGAGGCGCTGTAAATCACGGTCTAGTCAATTTGGGGGTGGAGCGACGCCGTCTTTTGGATCAGCCAATGGAGATCGGATGCGCCGCACGACATCCGCTCAAGGAGAAGATGTTTGGAACAGCTACGCTATGACGGCCAGGTCGCCATCGTCACCGGTGCGGGGCGGGGTTTGGGCAGAAGCTATGCCCGGATACTGGCTGCGCGTGGCGCAAAGGTCATCGTCAACGATCTGGGCGGATCGACTACAGGTGGTGGAAAATCGTCGGATCTGGCCGAGGCCGTGGTCGGCGACATCATGGCGCTGGGCGGTGAGGCAATCGCCGATGCTGGCGACGTGACGGACCCCTCGACCGCGCAACGCCTTGTCGCGCTTGCACTCGATCGTTGGGGCCGGGTCGATATCGTCATCAACAACGCCGGCAGCATTGCGCCAGACGTGACACAATCCTTCGCTGAGATGGAGTTGGCGCAGTTCGACCATCAGATGCAGATCCATGCCTATGCCCCCTTCCATCTCGTACACGCCGCATGGCCAGCGATGCTGCGTCAACAGTACGGGCGCATCGTCTGCACATTGTCGGATTCGATGTTCGGGATGGGTGGAGGCGCCGGAATCGGCTACCCGGTGGCAAAGATGGCGATGATGGGGTTCGTGCGGGCGTTGGCCATGGAGGGCGCGCCGCACGGGATTACGTGCAATGCGATCTCGCCAGCCGCCTTTACCCGACTGGTCGCCATGCATCTTCCCGACAGCGACATTCGCGACTGGATGGAAAAGGCCGCCACACCCGAACGCGTGGCGTCAGTGGTCGCCTGGCTGGTCCATCGCGATGCAACATGCACCGGCCAGTCGATCGCTGCATCCTCTGGCCGTTTCGCCAAAATCGTGACCGGCTTTTCAAAAGGTTATGCCGGTGGCGACCTGACCATCGAAGAGGTGCGCGACCATTTCGATGAAGCCGTTGCGACCGACCATATCGATCTCATCGAAAATACCGGCGATGCGATCGCGTTATACCTTAGTGCGCTCAGGGAACGACGGCTGTCTGAGTTGAACAGTCCGCCCGAATGGGTCGCCTGAACGCCCATGCCACAGAACCACCAAGACCAGATCGAAAGCATACCGACTCATGGCTAAGCAGGAAATCGAAACCGGCCACCGCAGATTACGGTTTGCGATAATTGGCGCGGGCATGGCCGGACTGCTCGCCGGAATTCGGCTGGACCAGAAGGGTGATGCAGATTTCGTCATCTATGAAAAAGGGGACACCGTCGGCGGCACATGGCGGGAAAACCGTTATCCGGGCCTGACCTGCGACGTTCCCGCCCATGCCTATACCTATAGTTTCGCGCCCAACCCGGAATGGACGCAGTTTTTCTCCCCCGGTCCGGAGATTCAGCATTATTTCGAACGGATCGCGGACGATTATCGGCTCCGTGACCGCATCCGCTTCAATTCGGAAGTGACGGACTGCCGCTACGTCGATGGCCGCTGGCATATCGAGACGTCCGATGGCTGCAAAGACATCGTCGATGTCATCATCGCTGCGACCGGCGTGTTGCATCACCCCAATATCCCGGCCATTCCCGGCCTGAAGGACTTCGGGGGCGATAGTTTTCACAGCGCACGCTGGGACGACAGCGTAGCGCTCGACGGCCGACGCATCGGCGTGATTGGCAATGGTTCGACCGGCGTCCAGATCGTCTCGGCCCTGTCGACCCGCGCCAGCACGCTTGTCCATTTCCAGCGGTCGCCACAATGGATCATGCCGGTCCAGAACTTCATCTATTCGGAAACCGACCGCCACGCCTTTCGTTCGGATGTGTCCCGGATCGACGCGATCCGCTTCGGCGAGGAATATTGGGCCGGCATCCGGCGGTTCAACAAGGCGATCATCGAGGTGGATTCGCCCGAAATGGCAGAAATAGAAGGCGTGGTCCTGCGTAATCTGGAGGACAATATTCAGGACCCGGTCCTCCGCGAAAAACTCCGGCCTGATTATCGCGCTGCCTGCAAGCGGCTGATCTATTCGCCCGACTATTATGAGGCGGTGCAACGTCCCGGTGTGATCGTTGAGACGGGGGCAATCGAACGGGTCGAGGTCACAGGCGTCCGCATGAAAGATGGCACGCTGCACGAACTGGACGTGTTGGTATTGGCAACAGGCTTCAAGACCGATCGTTTCGTGCGCCCCATTAAGGTAATCGGACGAGGCGGTAATAACCTCGATGATGCCTGGGCGCTGCGCCCGACCGCTTATTACGCAATCACCGTGCCTGATTTCCCCAACCTGTTCCTGCTCAACGGCCCCACCGCACCAGTGGGCAATTTCTCGCTGATCGACATCGCTGAGCGGCAATGGGACTATATCGACCAACTCCTCGATCTTTTGCGCGACGGAACCTGTTCCGCGATCGCTGCAAAGCCCGAAGCCATGGCTGATTATGAGGAGCGCCGTATCGCGGCGGCGAAGCGGACGATTTTCGGCTCGGGGTGCACGAGCTGGTATCTAGACGCGCAGGGCGTGCCCCAGACATGGCCATGGAGTTACGACCATTTCGCCCAATCGATGGCCGCACCACGGATGGAGGATTTCGAACTGGCGTAATCGCGCGCGCAGTCCACCAGTTTGGGCGACTTACCCCAAATGAAGGTGGATGATCGCCAGAGCCACCAGTAATCTCGATGGCGCGGCAAAAGACCGCAAAAAGGAATTAAAATGACCGGCGAGGACTATTTCGAGATACAGAATCTCATTTTCACCTACCCCATGCTGCTCGACGGGGGCGATTTCGACGCGGTCGGGCGCCTTTTTGAACATGCTGTCGTTTACAGCGCGGGGATGCTGATGGCCGACCGCGATCCTGCCGCGATGGCAGCCTCGTTCCGCGACTGGGTCATTACCTATTCGGACGGAACGCCGCGGACGCGCCATTTCATAAGCAATGTCATCATTCGGCCGAAGGACGAGAGCACAGCCGTCGTCTCATCCTATGTGATGGTCTTCCAGCAAACCGACACGCTGCCGCTCCAGCCCGTCATTGGCGGAGATTACCGCGACACCGTGGCAAAGGTCGATGGCCAGTGGCGCTTCATCGAACGCCATATGGGCAATGATCTCATCGGCACGCTGACCGATCATGGACGCGATCTGCGCGCGATAACGCCCACGCGAGCGAACTGAACAGGAGCGGATCTCATGCGATATAAAGACAAGGTCGTCATCGTAACCGGTGCCGCATCGGGCATCGGTCGTGCCACCGCCCGGCGGATGGCATCAGAAGGCGCGATACTTGTGCTTGGTGATCTCAACGAAGCGGGTGCCAAGGCCGTGGCTGACACGCTCGATACCTTGACCACGCCGGTGGTGATCGGGTTCGATGCTGGCGATCCCGATTCCTGCCGCGCGTTCATCGCTGACGCAGCAAAGGCGGCGGGCCGCATTGACATGCTGTGCAACATCGCGGGCATCATGGACTGGGCGCCGCTCGCCCGTTTCGACGACAGCCGCTGGGAGCGGATGGTACGCGTCAATCTGAGCAGCATATTTTACCTCTGCCAGGCGGCGATGCCGCACCTGATCGCCGCGAAGGGCAATATCGTCAACATCAGTTCGGCGGCGGGCCTCGTCGGCATCGCCTACACCACGGCCTACTGCGCCACCAAGCATGGCGTGATCGGCATCACCAAGTCGTTGGCAGTCGAATTCGCAAGCACTGGCGTTCGCGTCAATGCCATCTGTCCGACTGGCGTGAAAACGGCGATGACCGGGGAACTCGTCTGGCCAGATGATGTCGATGTCAGCCTGCTGACGCGCAATGCATCGAAGATGGGCGACATGATCGACGCCGAAGAAGTCGCCGCTGCTATCGCCTTTCTGGGATCGGACGACGCGCGGAGCGTCAGCGGTATCGCCATGCCCGTCGATGGGGCGCAGACGGCGGGATAACGCACGCGCGTCTTGCCGCAAACAACCAAATGGGAAGAGGGCCAATGTCGGAGCCAAATTCAGAACTCGTCGAGACGATGTTCTCGCGCATGGCGGTATCGCGCGCGATCGAACGGTTAATGCTGCGCCACACGCGGGATCATAAATTCTCCGGCTGGTGGCATCCGGGCGAAGGACAGGAGGCTGCGCCTATCGGCGCGTCCGCCGCTCTCGCGACATCGGATTATCTTTGGTATCAGGGACGCGGCGCTGCCTGGGCGATTGGCAAGGGGATGGCGCCCGGCCCCATCCTTGGCGACCTGCTCGGCAAGATGTCGGGCGCGACACGCGGCAAAGGTGGCGGTGTTCCTCATTGGGCCGACTATTCGATCAGCGTGATGGGCGAAGGCGCGACGCTGGGCAGCGTCTATCCTTTGGCTGGCGGGTCAGCGCTTGCGTCCAAGATCCGAAAGGACGGGCGGGTCTCGCTGGCAAATTTCGGCGACGGCACGTCCGCAAGGGGCACGTTTCACGAAACGATGGTCCACGCTGCGGCATGGAAATTGCCGCTGATCTATTTCTGCGAGAATAATGGCCTGCTGGTTGGTACGCGTCTGGGATCGGTCAACCCGACGACGGACATCGCTGACTACGCGGCGGGCTATCATATTCCCAGTGTCATCGTCGACGGCCAGGATGCGATCGAAGTCTATGCGGCGACCTGTGAAGCGGTCGATCGCGCGCGCCGGGGCGACGGGCCGACGCTGATCGAAGCCAAGGTCACGCGCCGTCGCGGGCATTATGCGGGCGATCCCCAAAATTATCGCAGCGACAGCGAATTCGACGATTATCGCGATCCGCTGGATGTTCTGGCCGCGCGGCTTTCGGGAAATGCCGCTGCACGGCTGATCGAGGAGGCGGAAGCCATCGTGGATGCAGCCTATCGGGAGGCAAAGGCCGCGCCCGACCCCGACATGTCGGTTATCGAACGGGATCTTTATTATGTCGACTGAAACGATGGGCTATAATGCGGCGATGGGCCTTGCCCTGGTTGAAGAAATGCGCGCCGACGACAGCATATTCGTGCTGGGGCAAGGTGTCGCCACGGGCGGATGGTTCGGCACGGAAAAGGGGCTGATCGACGAGTTCGGCGTCGACCGGGTTTTGGACAGCAATATTTCCGAAGCGTTCGAGGCGGGCCTCGCCACCGGGGCGGCGATTGCGGGGATGAAGCCCGTCATCAATATGGGCTTTGGCGATTTCGCCCTGATCGCTGGCGATGAGATTTATCATAAGCTCGCTAAATGGCGCTATATGCACGGCCTGAATGTGCCGATGACTGCCGTCATCATTTTCCCGATCGGAGCGATGGGCGGCGCGGGGCCGGAACACTCAAGCTGCACCGAAGTCTTGGGGATGCATTTTCCGGGATTGAAGGTGGTCGTTCCCTCGACGCCGGAAGATGCAAAGGGGCTTATGAAAGCGGCGCTGCGCGAACCCAACCCGGTATTGTTTCACAGCGTCCAGAGCCTGGGGTGGAGCAAGGGATCTGTCCCGCTCGACCCTGAATTCATCGTTCCGATCGGCAAGGCCGCGATCCGCCGCCAAGGCGACAGCATGACGCTGATAACCTATGGGTCGATGGTATCTCGCTCACTTGCTGCGGCCGATCAGCTCGCCGCCGACGGCATCGATGTCGAGGTGATCGATCTTCGCAGCCTTGTGCCACTGGACTGGGACTGCGTGCTCGGATCGGTGCGCAAGACGCATCGTGCAATGGTCGTCCATGAGGCGGCCAAGACCGCTGGCCCCGGCGCGGAAATCGCGGCGCAGATACAGGAAACCGCATTTTTCGATCTGGAAGCACCAATCCTGCGCCTTGGCGCGAAGGATTTTCCGTTGCCCCAGCACAGTGATCTGGAAGCCCTTTCGATCCCGTCCATCGATGCCATCGCACAGATGGCACGGGACCTGATGAGCCTTTGAGGAAATGCCAATGTCCATTCTACACACCCTCAACATTCCGCAAATGGGCTCGGTAGAGAATGCCAAGATCCTTGAATGGCGAATTTCGGAAGGCGACAGTTTCAAAGAAGGCGATATCCTCTACGAGGTGGAGACGGACAAGACCGCAACGGAGGTCGAAGCGGTCGAGGCCGGGATACTCGCCCGACAGATCGGTCGGACAGACGACGAGATGAAGATTGGCGACAAGGTTGGCCTCTGGGTTCCGCCCGGCACGTCACCGACCGCGATCGCGGAGGCGCTGGCGGCAATTGATGAGGCTGGCCCGGCCACAGTTGCGGAACAGGCCATTGCGCCCTCGACCGCAACGGCCGACCCGACTGACATGAAAGGCATTGCGGGACGGATAAGCCCGCTGGTTCGCAAACTTGCAAAGGATCGTGGCGTTGACCTGTCGGCCGTGACCGGAACCGGGCCCGGCGGCAAAGTCACGCAGGACGACGTTCTTGCCGCAGGCGGCGGCGATCGGCTGACGCTCGCGCCGCACTCGATGCGGCGAAAGGCCATTGCCCAAACGCTGACGAAAGCGGCGGCAGTGCCTTCGTTGACGGCGGATATGCAGATCGATCTTTCGGCGCTGTTCGCAAGGCGCGCTGCCCTGAAAGAGGCGGGGCAACCCACGCCTTCCATTCTGGGCTATATCGCCCATGTCACTGCGACAACCATTCTCAAACATCCAAAGTTAAATGCGACTTGGGGCGAGCAGGGACTGTCGCTTTGGCCAACGGTCAATCTGGGGATCGCGGTCGATGCGGAAGACGGCCTGATAGTGCCGGTGATCCGTAACGCGGAACAGCAAGACCCGATGGCGCTCACTCAGGCAATCGCCGCATTGGCGGAGAGCGTCCGTACCGGATCGGTCAGGCAAGCGGATCTCGAAGGTGGAACGTTTACGATCTCCAATCCCGGCTCTGTCGGACCTGTCATGCGCGCCGAAGCCTTGCTGAATGTTCCGCAAGTTGCGCTGCTGGGCGTGGGCGGCATCGTTCACTCGCCTCGCGCAGCGATGGTAGACGGTGAATGGACTGTGGCGGTGAAGCCGATGGTCTGTTTTTCACTGACCTTCGACCACCGCGCGATCGACGGAGGCCCCGTCATCGCTTTCCTCAATGCACTGAGGGCCGGGATCGAGGCGCTGTGAGGTCCAACAGGGCAATAGGCAGTCCCTCCGTCCAGCCATGTGCAGGAACACATGTTGATGGAAAATGATCTCGGCGAAGCGCAAATCATCGCTGGCAAGGTGGAAGCTTTCGTCAGGAATGTCGTCATCCCTTTTGAGACGGATTATCGCCAGGGAGATCATGGGCCATCCGATGCGTTGGTCCAGGAGATGCGGGCCAAGGCCATCGCTTCGGGGCTGCTGACACCGCATGTTCGACCAGATGGGTCTCACTTCACACACCGCGGAACCGCACTGATCCTGCGCGCGTCGGGCCTGTCACCGCTCGGTCCCGTCGCTTTGAACACAGCCGCGCCGGATGAGGGCAATATCTACCTTCTGGGCCACGTCGCAACGACAGAGCAGAAAGCGCGTTTCCTTGACCCGCTGATCGCGGGGCACAGCCGCTCCTGCTTCCTGATGACGGAACCGGCGGAAGAGGGCGGCGCCGGGTCCGATCCCTCGATGATGATGACGATGGCGCGGCAGGACGGCGACTACTGGATCGTGAACGGGCGCAAGGCGTTCGCGACGGGCTTCGAAGGCGCGGCGTTCGCGATCCTGATGGCAAAGACGGTGCGCGACGGCAAGGATACCGCGACCATGTTTCTGGTCGATCTTCCGCATCCCGCGATCAGGCAGGATCGGCTGATCGACACCATCGACAGTTCGATGCCGGGTGGCCATGCGGTCGTCACGATCAACGATTTACGCCTGCCGACCAGCGCCATCCTCGGTGCGCCGCACGAAGGGTTCGCCTACGCACAGATACGCCTCAGCCCGGCCCGGCTGACACATTGTATGCGCTGGTTGGGGAGCGCTATGCGTGCCAACGAAATTGCGACAGCCTATGCGCTCAAACGCAAGGCCTTCGGCCAGTTGCTGATCGATCACGAAGGCGTCGGCTTCATGCTGGCGGAAAATTTGATCGACCTCAAGCAGAGTGAATTGATCATCGATTGGTGCGCCGATGCACTCGACCGCGGAGACAAAGCTGTGACTGAAAGCTCTATGACAAAGGTTGCGGTGTCGGAGGCGCTCTACCGCGTGGCTGACCGTTGCGTACAGATATTGGGCGGCACGGGGGTATCGCGCGATACGGTCGTCGAGCAGGTCTTTCGCGAAATCCGGGCTTTCCGCATTTATGACGGTCCGACAGAAGTTCATAAATGGTCGCTGGCCAAAAAAATTAAGCGCACCTTCGCAATTGCGAATATCGAATGAGCACCGATCCGCAGTCCAATGTGGGCACGACCCCGGTACGCGCGGGTCAGGGCTTCGATGAGCAGGCGATGGCCCGCTGGATGAAGTCGAATGTCGCGGGTTTCACCGGTCCGTTGAGTGTTGACCAGTTCAAGGGCGGGCAATCCAACCCAACTTACCGGCTTATGACGCCTGGCCGGGCTTATGTTCTGCGCTGTAAGCCTATGGGGCAGTTACTGGCCGGGGCGCATGCGATCGAACGCGAGGCGCAGGTATTGACCGGCCTCGAAAAAGCCGGCTTCCCGGTGGCGCACGTCTATGGGCTGTGCACTGACGATAGCGTGATCGGCCGATGGTTCTATGTCATGGAATTGGTGGAAGGGCGCATCTTCTGGGATGCTACGCTGCCAGAGGTTAATGTTGCCGACCGCCCGGCCTATTTCGATGCGATGAACGCTGCTATGGCCCAGCTTCACGGAGTTGATTACCACGCCGTAGGGCTGGGTGAATATGGCCGGCCTGGCAATTACTTCGCACGCCAGATCGACCGCTGGTCACGGCAGTATCTTGGAGATGTCGAGGCCGGACGCGATCCGAACATGGATCGGCTGATCGAATGGCTGCCCGCTAATATTCCGCCCGACGACGAGTCCTCGATCGTGCATGGCGACTTCCGCGTTGACAATATGATCTTCCACCCAACGGAACCGCGGGTTGTGGCCGTTCTCGACTGGGAACTGTCGACGCTCGGTAATCCGCTCGCGGACTTCGCCTATAACGCGATGATGTATCGTATGCCGCCCCACATTGTGGCGGGGTTGGGCGGCGTCGACCTTGCCGCATTCAATATTCCAACTGAGGACGAATATGTCGCAGCTTATTGTAAGCGGACAGGCAGAGCCTCTATTCCCAATTACCATTTCTATATTGCGTTCAATTTCTTTCGGTTGGCGGCCATCTTTCACGGCATCAAAGGCCGCGTCATCCGCGGCACGGCGTCATCCGTGCAAGCAGCGGAGCGGGCCGAAGCATTTCCGGAGCTTGCACGATTAGCGTGGCAGCAAGTACAAGAGTTTCGCTTAGCTACATCTACACCGGACTATGGCGATTGTGGGTCTGCAACCTAAGGCCTGTGGGGATTCATCGCGAGTTGATGACGGCGGCGGGGAGGCAGATCATGGCCTCGAAGCTTTGATCTGTTTTGCAGGCGCGCATGGCGATGCGCTTGAACTCTTTGAGTTTGCAGAAGAAGTTTTCGATCAAATGCCGCCACTTGTACATCTCGCTACCGAGCGGGATGGGCTTGCTTCGACGTGGGTTTGAAAACATCGGCTTTGCGCCAGTCGCGGAATCGTCGGAACACCGTGCTCCAGTTACCGAACACCGCAGGAAGGTCGCGCCATGGACTGCCTGTCCGGATAATCCACAGCACGGCCTCCATAAATAGCCGGTTGTTTCTCCCGCTCCGCTCGTCGCCATGAGTGAGATCATCCATGAACTGGACATTGGCGATGGCAAGTTCGCCCGGCCGGAAACGGCGGGCGTCGGCGCCATGCTGTCGGGTGTCTGCGCGTCGACCGACGACGATCTCCAGCGCGTCGCCACCGCCAGCGAAGCGCTCAACCAGTTCCACGCCTATTTCAGCACCAGAAAGTCCGAGCGATGAGCACCACCATCACCGATCTTCACGAAGGCGCTGATGGTTCGCACGGAGATCATGGGATCGCCTTTGGAGAGGCCGTGCGCGTCTGGGCGCGGATCGCCGCGCTAAGTTTCGGCGGACCAGCAGGTCAGATCGCCGTCATGCACCGCATCCTTGTCGATGAGAAACGCTGGATCGGTGAAGAACGCTTCCTGCACGCGCTCAACTATTGCATGTTGCTGCCCGGCCCCGAGGCGCAGCAACTCGCAGCCTATATTGGCTGGCTGTTGCACAAGACCAAGGGCGGCTTGGTCGCAGGAGCCCTGTTTGTCCTCCCCGGCTTCCTGGCGATCCTGGCGCTGAGCTACATCTATGTGCTGCTCGGTCATGCGCCTCTGATCGAAGGCCTTTTCTTCGGCCTCAAAGCCGCTGTTTTGGCGGTCGTCGTTCAGGCAGTTGTTCGCGTCGGCTCCCGCGCGCTCAAGAACAACGTGATGCGGGGCATGGCGGTCGCAGCTTTCGCAGCGATCTTCTTCCTGGGCGCGCCCTTCCCCGTCATCATATTGGCGGCCGCACTTGGCGGCTATATCGGCGGCCGGGCGGGTCTTCCCGCGTTCAGGGGCGGCGGCAGCCACGGATCGGGCGGCGGCAACATTGTCCATGATCGCGACACCGCACTTGGCGAAGGCCTGCCGGATCACGCCCGGCCCAACCTTTCCTGGTCGCTCAAGATTTCGACAACCTTGCTGTTCCTCTGGCTCGCACCCGTGGTCCTGCTGTTTGTTTTCGCGGGACCCAATGATGTCTTCACCAAAATCGCGGCCTTCTTCAGCCAGATGGCGGTCGTGACCTTCGGCGGAGCCTACGCGGTGTTGGCCTATGTGGCGCAAGAGGCGGTGGGCACCTTCGGCTGGTTGCGCCCCGGCGAGATGCTGGATGGTCTGGGGCTGGCGGAAACGACGCCCGGTCCGCTCATCATGGTGACGCAGTTCGTCGGCTTCCTCGCGGCATTTCGCGAAGCGACCGGGTTGAACCCGCTCGTGGCGGCAACGCTGGGGGCAATCCTCACCACCTGGGTTACGTTCGTGCCTTGCTTCCTTTGGATTTTCGCGGGTGCGCCCTTTGTCGAAGGGCTGAGAGGGAACCGGGCACTTTCGGCGTCTCTTGGCGCAATCACTGCCGCCGTGGTCGGGGTTATCCTGAACCTGGCGCTGTGGTTTGCGATCCATACCCTGTTCCGCGAAGTACGGCCGGTCCATTTCGTGGGCAGCAGTTTCGATATGCCCGTTCTGGCGTCGCTGAACCTTCCGGCGCTTGTTTTGGCAGTGGGCGCAGCGATCGCCGTCTTCCGCTTCAAAGTCGGCATGATCCCGGTCCTGTTTACGTGCGCTGGCTTGGGGGCGGCCTATGTCCTCCTCGTCTGATGGAATTGTCGCGCTGCTGTCAGGCGCAGCCCGCCGGCCCGCCTTCGCCGCTGGTTCTCTCCAGATGTCTGTCTTCTCGAGACCGGGCTTGCCCTATATCTCAACAGGACTATTTTCGATCCCCGGACCATTGGGCAAATTAAATTTGTGCAGCGCAAAAAAATGCTTGCGACTCCAATGAATCGATGACAGCTTGCTTTTTATCGGAGCAGGGGCGCTTCGATCCATAAGTTGAACCTAGCCGATGACGGCACGGTTCAACGGATCTGCACGGCAATGACGCCGCCCGGATAGGTCGATCGACCTTTATCCTGGCGGCTTTTTTATTGGTTTTCCGCTGGCGGCCTGGATGCTGCCGGGCGGCTCTCAACATCATCTTCAAACGCCGGAACGCATTTCTGGCGACGGCTGGCTGCGCCTTTGTGCAGCCGAAGCGCACAACAGGGAAGGAATTTGGGGAATGGCAGAGGTGGACAATCCGAATGGCGTCAGTCGGCGCGGGCTGCTCAAGACGACCGGAACTGCGGCCCTTTTTGCCGCAGTGCAACAGGCATTTCCGTCCGGCGCCTTTGCTGCTGGAGCCGGGCCGGAAGTAACCGGCGCCAAGCTCGGCTTCATTGCGCTGACGGATGCGGCGCCGCTGATCATTGCCAAGGAACTGGGCCTTTTCGCCAAATATGGCATGCCTGATGTGCAGGTCACGAAGCAGGCGAGTTGGGGCGCGACGCGGGACAATCTGGTGTTGGGCAGCGCCGCTGGCGGCATTGACGGCGCGCATATCCTGACCCCCATGCCCTATCTTTTGACGCTGGGCCGGATCGGCAAGGCAACGCCAATGAGCATTCTTGCCCGCCTCAACGTCAACGGCCAGGGCATTTCGGTGTCCAAGGAATATCTGGGTGCGAAGGCCGATATCAATGCCGCCAAGATGAAGGGCGTGATCGCGCAGCGCAAGGGCGCGGGCAAGAAGATCACCATGGCCATGACCTTCCCCGGCGGGACGCATGACCTGTGGATCCGCTATTGGCTGGCGGCGGGCGGCATCGATCCCGACAAGGATGTGGAATTGATCACCATTCCGCCGGCGCAGATGGTCGCGAACATGAAGGCGGACACAATGGACGCCTTCTGCGTGGGTGAGCCGTGGAACGACCAGCTGGTCGCGCAGCAACTGGGCTACACCGCCGTTTCGACCGGTCAGATGTGGATGAACCATCCCGAAAAAAGCTTTGCGATGCGTTCCGACTGGGTCGCCAAATATCCGCGCGCGGCCGTCGCGATCACGGCGGCAGTGCTGGAGGCGCAGCGCTGGGCCGACAATCCGAACAATGTCACGCGCCTCGCCGGGGCTATCGCTGGCCGCGATTATCTGAAATGTCCGATCACCGACATTGCCGACCGGTTGCAGGGCAATTTCGCCATGGGCGACGGGCGGAAATATCCGAATGCACCGTTCAAGATGAAGTTCTGGAACGGCTATGCCAGCTTCCCTTACAAGAGCCATGACCTGTGGTTCCTGACCGAAGAGCAGCGCTGGGGCAAGCTGCCCATGACGCTCGACACCACGGGCACGATCGCAAAGGTCAACCGATCCGACATCTGGCGCAAGGCGGCCGCGATGCTGGGGGGCAAGGGTCCGGCCAGTGACAGCCGCGGCGTCGAGAAATTCTTCGACGGCAAGACATTCAATCCCGCCAATCCCAAGGCCTATCTGGCCAGCCTGGCGATCAAGCGCGTCTGATTGAGGGAGAAAGCCATGGCTTCGCCATCATCCAACGGCAAGAGCGTACCGTCGGCTTCGGCCGCCGGTGCCGCTCCAGCCGCCACCGAATTGGGGGTCATCCTGCCCTATCCCGAAGAAGCGATTGCCCGCCGCAGTTTCGAACCGGTCGCGGCGCCGGTCCATCCGCTGGTCAAGGCGGGGCGGGCCGTGGCCGCCAATGTTCTGCCGACGCTGGTGATGCTGGTCGGGTTGCTCGCCTTCTGGCAGCTGCTGTGCAGTTCACCCGACACGACCTTCCCCAGCCCGCTCAAGGTCTGGCAGGAAAGTCATGAGGTGATCGTCCACCCCTTCAAGGGCGTGGACATCGGCCTCACCCATTTCAGCATTCAAGACGGCGGCGATGTCGGCATTGCCGGGCATGTGCTGACCAGCCTCAGCCGGGTGCTGATCGGTTACAGCCTGGCCTCGATCGTCGGCGTGGCGCTGGGCATTTTGATTGGGCAGAGCATATTTGCCTTCCGGGCGCTCGATCCCCTGTTTCAGGTGTTGCGGACAGTACCGCCGCTGGCATGGCTGCCGATCAGCCTCGCCATTTTCCAGCAGGCGCAGCCCTCGGCGATCTTCCTGATCTTCATCACCGCGATCTGGCCGGTCATCCTGAATACGGCCGCGGGCGTACAAACCATTCCGGCGGCCTATCGCAACGTCGCAAAGGTGCTGGCGCTCAATCCAATCGAATATTTCACCTGCATCATGTTGCCCGCCACGGTCCCGCACATGTTCACCGGCCTGCGCATCGGCGTCGGCATGAGCTGGCTCGCCATTGTGGCGGCTGAAATGGTGCAGGGCGGCACCGGCGTCGGCTTCTTCATCTGGGACAGTTACAACAGTTCGCTGCTAACCGACACCATCGTGGCGCTGATCTGGATCGGGCTGGTGGGCTTTGCGCTGGACCGCATCGTCGCCTTTGCGGGCCGCATCATCGGCCGCGCAGGCTGAACAAGGGAGGCGTTCATGAAACAACGCAGCTATCTCGCACTAGAAGGCATCACCGTCGAATTTCCGACCAAGGCGGGACGCTTCTGCGCGCTCGACGGAATCGATCTGGAAGTTGAAAAGGGACAGTTTGTCGCGCTGATCGGCCATTCGGGCTGCGGCAAGTCGACCCTGCTCAATGCCGTGGCGGGCCTGGTCAAGCCGACGCGCGGCGCCATCTTCCTAGATGGGGAAGTGGTGGATGCGCCGGGACCGGATCGGGCGGTGGTCTTTCAGGACCATTCGCTGCTGCCCTGGTTGACGGTCGAGGAAAATGTGCGGCTGGCGGTCGACAAGACGGCGCAGGGCAAGAGCAAGGCCGAACGCAAGGATTGGGTCATGCATAATCTGGAACTGGTCCAGATGGCGCATGCCCCCGCCAAGCGGCCGGGCGAGCTTTCGGGCGGCATGAAACAGCGCGTCGGCATTGCCCGTGCTATCGCCATGAACCCCCGCGTGCTGTTGATGGACGAACCGTTCGGCGCGCTCGACGCGCTGACGCGAGCCGCGTTGCAGGATGTGGTCATGGATTTGCAGGCGCGGCTCAACAACACCGTGTTGATGATCACCCATGACGTGGATGAAGCCGTGCTGTTGGCGGACCGGGTGGTGATGATGACCAACGGCCCGGCGGCGCGCATCGGTGAGGATCGCACCATCGCGCTCGCCAGGCCGCGCAACCGGCTCGAAGCCATCGATACGCCCGAATATGCCGAGGCGCGATCGGCCGTCATCCACTTCCTGCACGAGCGCTACCGCAATCCAGCAACGCTCGCCGTCTGAGATTTCACCAACAATAGTCCAGCTTGGAGAGGATGCTCTGAAAAGGCCGAAAAAAGCCATCGGGAGCAATTTTAAGGGGGATTTATGGGTAGAATTTCATTTCTGTTGTCGGCAACGGCCTTGACTGCCATCGCAGGACCGGCGCTGGCGCAGGACATTGTGTTCAAGCCGATCATCGAGGCGCGTCTGCGGTATGAGACGGTGGACCAGGATGGTCCTGCGCCGCTCACCAGCAGCCGCGATGCCGATGCGGTGACTGTGCGTCTGCGCGCGGGTGGCGAGATTTCCAAGGGGCCGTTCGCCTTCCTGGCCGAGGGGGAAGGCACGCTGGCGATCGACGAGGATTATAACAGCGGCGTCAATGGCAAGACGCTCTATCCGGTGGTGCCAGACCCGGAAAATGTCGAGCTGAACCGCCTCCAGCTCCAGTATCGCACCAAGCCGCTAGTGGTGACGGTCGGGCGTCAGCGGATCAATCTGGACGATCAGCGTTTCGTCGGATCGGTCGCGTGGCGCCAGAATGAACAGACGTTCGATGCCGTGCGGGTCGAATATATGGGCGTCAAGAATCTTAAGGTCGACGTGACCTACGCGATTTCTGCCCGGACCATCTGGGGTATCGATGGCGGCAAGTTCGGTGCGACCAACCGGCCGACCCAAATCGATGGCGACGATATTTTCGCCAATGTCTCCTACAAGACCAAGTATGGCACGCTGACAGGCTTTGCCTATCTCGTCGATGAGGATGAAGCTGTGGTGGCGCTGCGCCGGAACAGCAGCCAGACCTATGGCGCGCGGTTTGCGGGCGCAATGCCGCTGTCGAAGCAGGTGAAGCTCAGCTACCTCGCCAGCTATGCGCACCAGAGCGACTATAGGGGCAATCCGGTCGATTATTCGGCGGATTACGCCGCTGCGGAGCTGGGGTTGGATGTCGCTGCATTCAAGCTGACCGGCGGATATGAACTGCTCGGCTCCGATGCGGGCGCGACGGGGATTGCGGGCGGCTTCGCCTTCCAGACTCCCTTCGCAACGCTGCACAAGTTCAACGGCTGGGCGGACAAGTTCCTGACGACGCCGGGGACAGGCATTCAGGACTATTATGCGGGCGTCGGCTATACCGTGCCCAAGATTGGCAAGGCGGGGCCGCTTGTCGCGTCCTTCACCTATCATCATTTCAGCAGCGACCGGCTGTCGATCCATTATGGCGACGAATATAATGCGCAGGTCGCGCTGAAGTTCGACAAGCATCTGAGCGCGCTCGTCAAATATGCCGATTATGATCGCAAGGGGGTCGCCAGCTTCACCGGCGACGCTGACACGAAGAAGTTCTGGGCGCAGATCGACTACGCGCTCTGAAGGGATAGCTGACTATTTCAGGCGCGCGACTTCTGGTTCGACCGACATCCCCGTGAGCGAGTTTCGTGAAACGCGGGGCGCAAGGTTGGCACAGAGCGCGCGCCCAAACCCCGCCAAATTGGGCAATCGGCTTATTTCTGATCAGAATGGACGATCCGGGATCGCGTAGGCTCCTTTCCGAAGTACGCTGACAGAGGATTTGGAAAGCCGTCCGCTCATGTTCATAGAGTTTTCCTGTTCAGCCTCAGAGCATTGGTGACGACGCTGACGGATGACAGCGCCATCGCCGCCGCCGCAATCATGGGTGAAAGCAGGATGCCGAATAGCGGGTAGAGCAGGCCCGCCGCGATCGGTATGCCAGCGGCATTGTAGATGAAGGCGAAGACGAGGTTTTGTCGAATGTTCAACATGGTCGCCCGGCTAAGGAGGCGGGTGCGAACGATGCCGTTGAGATCGCCCTTGAGCAAGGTCACGCCTGCGCTCTCGATGGCGACATCCGTTCCAGAACCCATGGCAATGCCGACATCGGCGGCAGCAAGGGCTGGAGCGTCGTTCACGCCATCCCCGGCCATCGCGACCACCCGCCCCTCGCTCTTGAGCTTGGCGATGACCGCGCTCTTTTGATCGGGCAGCACGTCCGCCTCGACCTCGTCGATGCCCAGCCGTGCCGCCACCGCCTGCGCCGTGGTCTTGTTGTCGCCGGTCAGCATCACGACGCGGATTCCCTCCTTACGCAGTGCAGCGAGCGCTTCCGGGGTGGTCTGCTTGACGGGATCTGCGATGGCAATAATGCCAGCCGCTTCGCCGTCGATACCAACGAAGATCGCAGTTGCGCCGTCCCGCCGCAGATCGTCAGCGGCAGCGGCGAGCGCACCGGTATCGACGCCCTGATCATCAAGAAATGACGCGTTGCCCAGGACGATCCGGCGCCCTTCGACGATGCCGGTCGCTCCGCGTCCGGTGGGAGAATCGAACTTGCCAACCTCGGGCAAGACCATCGACCGGCCGCGGGCGGCTTCGACAATGGCAAGAGCAAGCGGATGCTCCGAAGCCCGTTCGACCGAGGCGGCGAAGCGTAGTAACTCGGCCTCCATCTGGCCTTCAGTCGGCACAATGGCGGTCACGGCGGGACGCCCTTCCGTAAGCGTGCCGGTCTTGTCGACGACCAGTGTGTCGACCTTCTCCATATGCTCCAGCGCTTCGGCATTCTTGATGAGGACGCCCAGGCCCGCGCCCCGGCCCACGCCCACCATGATAGACATCGGGGTTGCCAGGCCCAGCGCACAGGGGCAGGCGATAATCAGTACCGCGACAGCCGCGACGAGGCCGTAGGCGAAGCGAGGCTCCGGCCCCCAGATACCCCAACCGGCGAAAGCAAGGACAGCGACGGCGATGACGACCGGCACGAACCACCCCGAAACCTGATCGGCCACGCGTTGAATCGGCGCGCGCGACCGCTGCGCCTCGGCGACCATCTGCACGATGCGGGCCAGCATCGTATCGCGGCCGACCTTGGTGGCCACGACGACAAGGGCGCCGGTCTGGTTGAGTGTACCGCCGATGACGCTGTCGCCCTTGGCCTTGGTGACCGGCATGGATTCTCCCGTCACCATGGACTCGTCCAGTGATGAACGTCCGTCCTCGACAGTCCCATCTACGGGCACCTTTTCGCCCGGTCGCACCCGAAGACGGTCGCCAACGCCGACGAGATCGAGACTGACCTCCTCATCCTCGCCATTTGCGAGCAGACGGCGGGCCGTCTTGGGCGCCAGGCGGAGGAGTGCCTTGATCGCACCTGACGTTCGCTCGCGCGCGCGCAGTTCGAGAAGCTGGCCAAGCAGGACGAGCACAGTGATCACCGCCGCTGCCTCGAAATACACAGCCACCATGCCATCGGCGTTGCGGAAGGCCGGAGGGAACAGCTCGGGGGCCAGTGCGGCGACCATGCTGTAAGCCCATGCGACACCCGTGCCCATGGCAATCAGAGTGAACATGTTCAGGTTGCGGGTCTTGAGTGAGGCCCAGCCCCGCGCAAAAAACGGCCATCCGGCCCAAAGCACGACGGGCGTCGCCAGCACTAGCTGAATCCCCGTTGAAACCGGCATAGGCACGAAATGATGAAGAGCGGGAAACAGATGCCCGCCCATTTCCAGCACGAACACGGGAAAGGCGAGGATGAGGCCAATCCAGAAGCGACGTGTCATATCGGCCAGTTCCGGACTGGGACCGCTCTCCGCACGCGCCATTTCCGGTTCGAGAGCCATGCCGCAGATCGGACAGGCGCCGGGATGATCCTGTCGCACTTCCGGGTGCATTGGGCAGGTCCAGATCGTGCCATCAGGGTTTGCGTTCGGGATGGGCGGCGTTCCGCCAATATAGCGTAGGGGATCGGCCGCGAACTTTGCCTGGCACTTGCTGCTGCAAAAATAGAAAGTCTTGCCGCCATGCTCGGCGCGATGTGCAGTGCCATGCGGATCGACCGTCATACCGCAGACGGGATCGCGCACATTCTGCTCCGCCATGGAGGCGTGATGATCGTGACGGGCATGGTCCATCTCAGTTCCTCGTCTGATCTACGTCCCTGCTTCTCGACAGCATGTTGACGTCAGTAAGCCAAGGCGGGGCTTTGAATGCTTGAAGTAGGACGGTCGCGTCGGGGGCGCGCTACGGTACGATACTTATATCGCGCATGGCTGGCGGGCCGATGATACCGAAACCCGCCGTAATGATCGACCATGCAGAACGAAGGGGCTTTTGCGTCGGCGGTGCCATCACGCTCATCGCTACAGCGGCAAGCCGGACTATGTCGAAGCGGAGCGCTTATTCCACCTCGAATATCGGATGAACCATCTGCTGTTCAATTGTGGATAGCCAAACGTGACGCGTGCCAGCGGAGATGATCCGCCATAAAGGTGGAAATGAAATAATAGCTGTGATCATAGCCCTCGCGCATGTTGAGGGTGAGATCGATATTCGCTGCGGCGCAGGCGTCCTTCAGCAGATGGGGGCGCAGTTCCTGATCCAGAAACATGTCTGCCCCGCCTTGGTCTACCAGCAGCGCGCTGACCCTCGCGCCGTCCTCGATCAAGGCTACCGCATCATGCTTCCGCCACGCGTTGCGGTCGTTGCCGAGATATCCTGACAAAGCCTTCTGCCCCCACGGAACCTGACTTGGGGCAACGATGGGGGCGAAGGCAGAAACTGCCGCATATCGATCCGGGTGGCGCAGTCCGATGGTCAAGGCGCCATGACCACCCATGGAGTGGCCCATGATCGACTGCCGGGTCATATCGGCGGGGAAATTGTCCGCGATCACTTGTGGCAGTTCGTCTGTAAGATAGGACCACATCTTATAATGGCGGTTGTAGGGCGCGTCGGTCGCATCGACGTAGAAGCCCGCGCCAAGGCCGAAATCATAAGCGCCCGCCGGATCGTCCGGTACATCATCGCCGCGCGGCGATGTATCGGGCGCTATGAAGATCAGCCCAAGATCGGCGCATGCGCGGCGAAACTCGCCCTTTTCCGTCACATTTGCGTGGGTGCAGGTCAGCCCGGACAGATACCAGACAATGGGGAGCTTCCGCCCTTCCGCCTGTGGTGGAACGAAGACCGAAAAGGTCATCTCCGTTCCGGTCGCGCTCGACGCGTGCTTGTACACGCCTTGCACGCCTTCGAACGAACGGCTCGCGCTGACCTGCTCTATGCTCATTGGTCAGTGCCCGCCGGATCGCGAAAAGGGGCGACGTCGCCATCGTCGGAGATTACTGCCATCTGGATATTCCGCTCCCATTGAAGCTGTGCTTTCAGAAAAGGACCACCGACCTGATGCTTTCGCCCGCGTGCATGAGGTCAAAGCCTTTGTTGATTTCATCCAGCGTCAGAAGATGGGTGATCATCGGGTCGATCTGAATATGCCCGTTCATGTACCAGTCGACGATCTTGGGAACATCGGTCCGGCCTTTCGCGCCGCCGAAAGCCGTCCCCTTCCACACCCGGCCGGTCACGAGTTGGAACGGGCGGGTACTGATTTCCTTCCCCGCCTCCGCCACGCCGATGATGATGCTTTCACCCCAGCCACGATGGCAGCATTCCAACGCGGTGCGCATGACTTCGGTGTTGCCGGTGGCGTCGAAGCTATAGTCGGCCCCGCCATCCGTGACCTCAAGGATCTTCGCCACGGTTTCGTCGCGCGACAGTCCCTTGCCGTTGATGAAATGAGTCATGCCGAACTTGCGGCCCCATTCCTCACGGTCGGCGTTGATGTCGATGCCGATGATCTTGCCCGCGCCCACCATCCTGGCGCCCTGGATCACATTAAGGCCGATGCCGCCAAGGCCGAAGACGACGACATTCTCGCCCGCCTTCACCTTGGCGGTGTTGACGACCGCGCCGACCCCGGTGGTGACGCCGCAGCCAATATAACAGCTCGACTGGAACGGCGCGTCCTCCCTTATCTTCGCCACGGCGATTTCCGGCAGAACGGTAAAGTTGGAGAAGGTCGAGCAGCCCATATAATGAAAGATCGGCTGCCCCTTGTAGGAAAAGCGGGTAGTGCCATCGGGCATGAGCCCCTTGCCCTGGGTGGCGCGGATCGCGGTGCATAGGTTGGTCTTGCCCGAGAGGCAGCTTTTGCACTGGCGGCATTCCGGGGTGTATAGGGGGATGACGTGATCGCCGGGCTTTACGGACGTTACGCCGACCCCGACCTCCCGAACTATCCCTGCCCCCTCATGCCCCAGGATCGAGGGGAAGATGCCTTCGCTGTCGAAACCATCGAGCGTGTAGGCATCCGTGTGGCAGATGCCCGTCGCCATGATTTCCACCAGCACCTCACCCGCCTTTGGGCCTTCCAGGTCAAGCTCGACCAGCTCAAGGGGCTTTTTGGCTTCGAAAGCGACGGCGGCGCGGGTTTTCATTCAATTTCCTCGATCCGAAATAACATTGCGCCTCTTAGCACTAGGCCAATAAGGCGGTAATAGGGTTTTTCCTCAATACACTATTGCGTGGGAGGGATAGTTATGTCGTCCTGGGACGGGTTCGACGAATTTCTGGCTGTGGCGTCTACAGGGTCGTTCACGCGCGCAGCCCAGTTGATCGGCATTGTCCGTCGTCAGAACATTCGGCACACGTCTCGTCGTAATTAGCGGAGTGCCGATCCGTCTGGGTTTTGATGTCAGACGGCGAGCTTGCGGTGTTGCAAGCGCCGATACATCCAGCCCCACCCGATGATCTTGAAGTAGGTGAAGTCGGTTTGCCACATCTCGTTCGGCCAGGTGGTCTTGGTATGGAACTGATCAGCGGCCTTGATCGCGACATAAGCCGGGCTGGTGATCAGGTCATGGGCCTTCAAAAGGCGGTAAGCCAAGGCTTCCGACACGAAGTAGCGTTTTTCGTCGGTGAAGCGCACCGCCAGTTCGCGTGGTGACAACTCGCTGTAATCCAGCGCCATCTCGACGATCTGATGCTGGATATCGTCGCCGATGCGGTTCCACACCCGGCTTGACGCCGATGGCCGATCTTCCAGCGCTTCCCGCCCGCCTTCGACGAAGCGATCATACCCGCGATAGAACGTCCGACGGGCAATACCGCAATCTCGTCGAACGCTTCTTCAGCAAACTCAAGCAGTTCCGCGCGGTGCCACCCGATACGACAAGCGCGACGACAACTTCCTCGCCTCAGTCCAACTCGCTTCCATCCGCATATGGTTGCGACATAATGAATCGGCCCCCTGAGGCATTTTCGAAGCAGATGACATCATCTTCTGGCTCGGAAAATGCGGAAAACAAAAGACAAATAGAGCACGAGCAGTCAGGGCAAGTCAGTTGCTGCGGGGCACCTGCCCATATTGGAGCAACGGATCGGCATCCAGGCCGACATTCACTTCCCCAACCACGTCGATGAACAGCGAAAACAGCTCCGCCATCGAACTGATATCCAGCTTGGCGTAAATATTCCTCCGATGCACCTTCGCCGTGCCCTCGGCCATTTTCAGCCGTTTGGCGATCACATCTATCGGATATCCCCTAAGCATCATCTGAACGACTTCGAACTCCCGATCGGTCAACAAGGAACGGCCGAAATTATCGCGGGCTCTTTTCAGATCGTCGTGCAGCTTCACTTCTTCGGGCGAAGGAGGAACAAATAGTTTCGGATCGGCAAAATGTCGCCAGCTCGAAGAAAGCGTACCGAAGACAATCGGAGCAATCGCCTTGGCCAGTTCCAATTCCTCATCCGAATAACGCCCCGCATCACGGGACCGGGCGAAAGAAAGCAATATGTGCCCACCCTGCCCGTCGGACATGCAATAGCACATCTCATCGACAAGATCGGTGTCGATATAGTGCCGAACGAAGAAATCGCTGGTTTGAAAATCATCCTGATCTACCACATCCTTAAGACTGATCGCTTGATTTTCGATGGACCGCTCAATGGCGAGATAGAATGGATCGGTAAGGTAAAATCCATTTTTATAATCGTTGATCTGCTGCTGCCTGACTGACTTCAGCGTACGATGTTGCACGACCTCTGGCCCTACATTTTCACGAAAATGGAACAACATCATCTCATCTGATCGGAGCGCGGCCGAGAACATGTCAAACAGTGCTTCTGCTCTCGCCTTACCTTCCAGAGCGATAAGTTGGGCGATCTTGCCATTCCACTCAGGGGAAGCCAGATATTCCAGTGACAACATTTCAGACATTCCCCCCTGCCCTGACTTCAAAACGAAATATGTTCAGGCAAACGCGTCCCCGTAAGCCTGTCGAAGACGCGCTCAATATGCCGGGTCCGCGCTGAATTGCGCCGCAAGCCAGCGTCTGAAACGGACGATTGATGGGTCCGACCACCGATTGGCGGGACCCCTGAAAACATAAGCTCCCAGTGTCACAGGCACGAATTCCTTTTCACGAGGCACCACCTTCACCAGTCTACCCGCTGCAAGATCTTCGGCAATGAGATAGTGATTGCCAAGCGCGATCCCCTGCCCCGCGCGCGCGGCGGCCAGCGCCAGATGAGCATGGCCGTATCTGCCGGTCGGGATGTTCGGCGGAAGATCGATAGATTGCGCCTTCATCCACATGCGCCATTCCACATCACTGCGTTCCTCGATCAGCGGCAATGTTGCCAGGTCTTCCGCCGAACGGATCTTGTCGCCCCAGCGAGAGACGAACATCGGTGAGGCCAACGGAAAAACATGTGGCCTCGCCAGTTCAAGCGTTCTCACCCCACGCTTCCGGTCCAGCGTCTGGCTATCGCCAATATATCGAATATCGCCATCAACGGCGTTGTTCGAAAGGTCAAGGAGACCTTCTTCGGATCGAAGATCGACCGGCGGCATTCCGTTTCGACCCGAAGACATTGCGAGCCGCGTAGCCAACCAATGCAATGCCAACCCCCCGACGCAGGATATTACGAGCTTGCCATCGGTCCTGCCCTGAACGGCATCCGTTGCTTCCCTCAATTCATTGAAAACCTTCACCAAACGGCCATGATAATCAACGCCGACCGCTGTGAGCTGCCCGCTTTCCCGGTCAAGCAAGGTAACGCCCAGACGCTCTTCCAGCCCTCTTACATGACGGCTGACAATGGCATGGCTTACGCCAAGGGCCTTCGCTGCTCGCCGGATACCACCCAATCGGCCCACTGCCTCAAAGGCTTTGAGAGCGGAGAAAGGAGGCAATGGTGAGTTCATCGCGTTCAGCCATAGGAGTAGATGGTGACCTCAGGTTACCAAAGCGGCCGCCGAAAGCAACTGCTTCCGGAAGGCAGAATCCCCTAATGTGTCAGCATCAAGACAGATTCCAGAAACCATCATGAAGGTCGTCAGATGCGGAACGCCGAATATAACGCCCGTCGCAAGGAAGCCATTCCGCAGGGCGTCGCCACCGCCACCAATATTATCGCCGACAGGGCCGAGAACGCCACCATCTGGGATGTCGAAGGCAATGCCTATATCGATTTTGCGGGCGGGATCGCGGTTCTCAACGTGGGCCATCGTCACCCCAAGGTGATCGCGGCGGTTCGCGACCAGATCGACAAATACACGCACACGGCATTTCAGGTGGTTGCCTATCCGCCTTATATCGAATTGGCTGAGCGGCTGAACGCTTTGGCGCCCGTCGATGGCGATGCCAAAACCATCTTTTTCACGACCGGCGCGGAAGCGACCGAGAATGCGGTCAAGATCGCACGCGCCGCCACCGGCCGCCCCGGCATCATCGCCTTTGCGGGCGGCTTCCATGGCCGGACCCTGCTGACGTCCGCCATGACCGGCAAGGTTTCGCCGTACAAAAAGGGCCTTGGACCCTTTCCTGGGGAAATCTACCATCTCCCCTATCCCAGCCCGACCACCGGGGTCAGCGTTGAGGAAACGCTCAAGGCTCTCAATTTCCTGTTCGCGGCCGACATCGAACCAGAACGCATCGCGGCTTTCATTATCGAGCCGGTTCAGGGCGAAGGCGGCTTTCACAGCCCGCCGCCTGAATTTTTCCAGGCGCTGGATGATATCCGTCGCCGTCATGGCATATTGGTGATCGCGGACGAGGTTCAGACCGGCTTCGGGCGAACCGGCAAGATGTTCGGCATCGAACATATGCCGATCAAGCCCGACCTCCTTACCGTGGCGAAATCGCTAGGCGGCGGCTTTCCGATTTCCGGGGTCATAGGGCGCGCTGATGTGATGGACGTCATCGGCCCGGGCGGTCTGGGGGGCACCTATGGCGGCTCTCCCGTCGGGCTGGCTGCAGCCTTGGCCGTGCTGGATGTTATCGAGGATGAACGTCTCCTCGACCGTGCCAATGTCATCGGCCACAGAATTCGGGAACGCATTACGCAGTTCGCTGAGAACAAGAATCTGGTGAAGATCACCGGCCTGCGCGGCCCCGGCGCCATGATTGCCTTCGACATCGTCGATGAACATGGCCAGCCCGACGGCGTTGAGGCAAAGCGCGTCTGCTCTCGCGCGCTCGAACAAGGGCTGATATTGCTAAGCTGCGGCCAGTCCGGTCAGGCTATAAGGATATTGGTGCCGCTAACTGTTGAGGACGAAACATTGGAGCAAGGCCTGAATATTCTGGAGAAGGCGCTGACAGTTTCCGCGAGGGAGGTGGCGTGACCTTCCCTCACACTCTCTCTCGGCCCGGCCTGCTCAAGGAAGCGGCTTTCATCGACGGGCAGTGGGTCGAGGGAGCGGCGAAGATCGCCGTCACCAATCCCGCGGACGGCTCTGAATTGGGGACTGTGCCCAATTTGGGCGCGGACGAAACAAAACAGGCGGTTGCCTCCGCCTGGCGGGCGCAAGTCGATTGGCGCAAGCTGGCTGCAAAGGCGCGCGGCACCATATTGCGGCGCTGGGGCGAACTGATGCTCACGCACCAGGACGATCTGGCCACAATTTTGACGCTGGAGCAGGGCAAGCCTTTTGCCGAGGCCAAAGGCGAGGTCGCCTATGCAGCTTCCTTTTTGGAATGGTTCGCGGAGGAAGCACGGCGGATCAATGGCGAACTGATCCAGCCGCACGCATCCGATCGCCGTCTGGCCGTACGTAAGGAGCCGGTTGGCGTCGTCGCCGCCGTCACGCCCTGGAACTTCCCCCTCGCCATGATCACGCGCAAGGCAGGCCCCGCTTTGGCCGCCGGTTGCTCGATGGTGCTCAAGCCCTCCGAGCTCACACCCTTTTCGGCACTGGCGCTCGCCGTGTTGGCGGAGGAAGCCGGGGTGCCCGCAGGGATATTCAACGTCGTGACCGGCGATGCGGCACCGATCGGGGAAATCCTGACCACGGACCCGCGAGTGCGAAAATTCACGTTTACGGGTTCGACGGGCGTGGGCAAAATGCTGGCGGCACGTTGCATGTCGACAGTGAAGCGTGTTTCCCTGGAACTGGGCGGCAACGCACCCTTCATCGTCTTCGATGACGCCGATGTCGAAAGCGCGGTTGAAGGCGCTCTGATGTCGAAATTTCGCAACACCGGCCAAACATGCGTCTGCGCAAACCGCTTTCTGGTCCAGGATGACATTTTCGAAGCCTTTGCAACGCGCTTGGCCGAACGCGTCAGCCAATTTGTGGTGGGCGCGGGCATGAGCGGACCCACAGACCAAGGCCCCCTGATTGACGGGCGGGCAGTGGCCAAGGCCTCCGCTCATGTCGATGACGCAGTGACGCGTGGGGCGCATATTCTGACCGGCGGTCACGCGATCGAGGGCGAAGGCAATTTCTTCCTTCCCACGGTATTGGCGAATGTTTCCGCCGACGCGCTGCTTTGCAAGGAGGAAACCTTCGGCCCGGTCGCCGGTCTGGTACGGTTCCAAAGCGAGGCGGAGGCGATCGCGATGGCCAACGACACTCCGGCTGGCCTTGCCAGCTACGTCTACACGCGGGATCTGGATCGAAGCATCCGCGTTTCGGAAGCGCTGGAATATGGAATGGTCGGCCTCAACAGCGGCCTGATCTCGACGGAGGTCGCGCCTTTCGGCGGCGTCAAGGAATCAGGTCTTGGGCGCGAAGGCTCCCACTGGGGCATCGATGACTATGTTGAATTGAAGTTGATCTGCACGGGTGTAAACAGCGCCTTCTGAACGCAGAAGGCGCTGCGCCGTATCTTCTATATTCTCGCGACATTCGCGGTGCGTCTGTTCACGCACACTGCCCCCGGCGCCGCTCAATTTGTGATGCGATCCAGGTTGAGCGGCATCGAAGATCAGCAGAGCGTCTGTTATTGCGACGCCGCCCCACCTTCCCCCATCTGTCGCCCATAAACCGGCACCACGTCATCGCTCGCCCGGCCGTGCAGCGCCTCAATCTCCGCCTTACGCTGCTTCAGATACAGCTCGCGATACGCCGCATAGGGATCATCCTCCTTGCGGATTTTCTGGACGGTATCGTCAAAGGCCGCGCGCTCGCCAAGCTGGTTGAGGATCGTCGCCGGAATGACGTAGGCAGGCTTTGTAAAGGGCTTTCCGATCAGGAAAGGCACCGCCATCTTGTCCACCGTATCGCCGATGATATCGCGTAGCGTGGTCGGCCCCACGATGGGCAGATACATATATGGCCCCGGACCTACGCCATAATAGCCAAGCACGTTGGCGAGACCGTTGGGCCGATAGGGCAGGAAGAAGGGCTTGCGCTTGGCGACGTCGAACAGGCCAGCGACCCCAAGCGTCGTATTGATGGTGAAGCGCCCCACCGTTTCCACCGCCTTGCCGGGCTTCAGCTGGAGCATATAAGCGGCGAACACCACCGGCTCCTGCAAATTGGCGAAGAAGTTACGGAAACCCTTCCGAACGGGCTTGGGCAGTCTCTTATTATAGGCCTTCGCCACTGGCTCGACCACGGCCTTGTCAACCGACTGAACCGCTTCAAAGCTTTTTGCATTGAGATGCTCAAGCGGGTCGCCCGGTGGGGCTCGATCTGCGCCGGTCACCACGATGTCGGTGGGCTGTTCCTCCGCGCCGTTTTCCGATTTGGGAGCCAAGGATATGTTCAGCGCGGCCGCAGCGCTTGCAACATCCACCGTCGGCGACGCCTCGGGTGGCGGCGCGTCGACCGTTGCCGCCTGTGCGCCCATCATCAACATTCCCGCGGCGATGCCCGGCAGCAGCATAGTCCAGTCCTTTGCAGCGGCCGATCGCCACATCCGGCTGGGCCTTCGAAGTCCAGATCGCGTCGCGGTTCATTCCGTGAGTTGTCCAGCCCCGCGCGGGCTAAATGCGATATGGCGCGCCGTCAATAGACTGATTTCGTGGAAAAGCGGAGCACCTCCGGGAGCCATTCAGAACCAGAATGCCGCCCCGCTCTTATCGCTTTCCGCAATCCCAAAGGTGGGGAAATGCTAAATCGCCGACGTCGATTGCGCAGCCTCACCGTCACTCGGCGAATAGGGGAACGACAGCGTGACAAGCAATCCGGGTTCCGCGTCACCCAGCACGAGCGCGCCGCCGTGGAGCCGCGCGACAGCGGCGGCGAGCGAAAGGCCAAGGCCTGCGCCCGCGATGTGGCGGGACAGGTCCAACCGGGCGAAGCGGCTGAGGGCGCGCTCGCGATGCTCCTCTGGAACGCCGGGACCATTGTCGGACACCTGAATCAGTATCGACCCGGCTTCAGTGCGCGCTGAAAGGCCAATGCGATCACCACCATATTTCAGCGCATTATCGATCAGGTTCGAAAGCGCCTGCCCCAGCATCTCTCGATTGGAAAACAGAAACAAGCCGGCTTCAGCCTCCACGGAAATGGTCACATCCCGTTCGTCGGCCAAGGCGCCGTACATGTCCTGAAAATCATGGAGCAGCGCAGCGATATCGACCGGCATGAAGCTGTCCCGACCTATTCCGGCTTCGGCCCGGCTGATGAGCAGGGCGGTGTCCAGCATGCGCAGCAGCGTGTCGCTTTCCTCAACCGCGCGTTCAAGTGCGCTGACGCTGGCCTCATCATGACTTTGCTTGACCGCTCCGTCCAGCACGGCACGCAAGCGAGTGAGCGGCGAACGCAGGTCATGGGCAAGGCCGTCGGTCACCAGACGCAGTTCGTCGACCAGCCCGGTAATCCGGTCCAGCATGGCATTGATCGCCTGGCCCAGCGTATCGAACATGTCTCCGCTGCCGGTCAGGGCGATGCGGCGTTCCATGTCGCCTGTTTTCACCGCGCTTGCCGTATCGGCCACGGCGTGCAGTCGCCTCCGCATGATAGAGGCTGAAAGCCAGGCGGCCCCCGCCGCAAGGGGAACCGCGATCAGGACAGCGCTCAACAGCGCGGCTTCCAGATAGCCGCCGAAACGCAAGTCGCTTTCCACCACATGTCCGGTCAGCAGGCGCGTGCCGTCAGGGAAACGCGTGCTGACGATGCCCATGACCTGCGGATCGCCATGCTGGCGGGGAGCGTGCAGCAGATTCACCAGACGCCAGGATTCAGCCGTGCCGACATGATCGGGCCATTTATCGAGATTGCCGGCGATGCGGCGACCGTCGGGTCCCATGAGCAGAAGGATGGAGTCGCCGACCGGATCTGCGGCGATGCGGCTGCGCACCGTCGCCCCGGCGGCGGCTAATCCGGCAGCGGCGTAGGTGGCCGATATGTCGTCGCGCAGGCCGACCGCGATCTCGCGGCTGGCATGGTTGACTGACTGGCTAGTGAAGCGATGGACCGCCCACAGCGACACCAGCACGCAGGCGATCTGCATCAGGAAGATCAGCAGAGCAAAGCGCCAGATGACCGAATAGCGCCAGCGCATGATGCGCATCAGCCATTCTCGCTCAGGCGATAGCCCGCGCCACGCACCGTGTGGATCAACGGCCGCTCGCCGTCTTCATCGATCTTGCGCCGCAAACGGCTGATATGGACGTCGATGACATTGGTGCCGGGATCGAAATGATAATCCCACACGCCCTCCAGCAACATGGTCCGCGTAACGACCTCGCCCCTGTGGCGCATCATATATTCGAGCAGGCGGAATTCGCGCGGTTGCAGGTCGACCGACCGGCTCCCTCGCATGGCTTTCCTTGAAAGCAGGTCCACTTCCAGATCGCCGCATGTCAGCCGGGTTTCGGCCTGCCCTGCCTTCCCCCGCCGCAACATGATCCGCAGCCGCGCCAGCAATTCGGCGAAGGCGAACGGCTTGGCGAGATAATCGTCCGATCCGCTGGTCAATCCCTTGATCCGTTCGTCGGCCGTCGCAAGCGCGGACAGGATCATCACCGGCGTTTCGATGCCCGCCGCGCGCAACGCCGCCAGCACGGCCATGCCATCCATGCCGGGCAGCATCCGGTCGAGGATGATCGCGTCATGGCTTGCCTCCGTCGCCATGTACAATCCCTCCCGCCCGTCCTCGGCACGGTCGATGGTAAAGCCCTCTTCGGCAAGGCCCTTTGCGATATAGTCGGCCGTCGTGGCATCATCCTCGACGAGCAGAACTTTGTAACTCATGGTCGCCCTATCGGACATCCGACGCCCTCCGTCCAGCATTCCGCATCCGGCTGACGGCGCTCCTCGGCCCGCCTTCGATAAGGCGCTGAAGGTCCAGCATGGCCCGCAGCATCGACAACCCCTGCGGCCCGGCGATGAAGCGCGGCTCCCAGGACGGTGTGAACTTCGCCTTATAGGCGCGGAGGCCCTTGAAGCCGTAGAGGCTGCCGCCATGCTTGAAAATCAGCGCTCCCGCCTTCACCCAGATGGGCGAGAGCCGACGCGCCTCCAGTCCCGACAGCGGCGCCATGCCGAGCGTGAACCAGCGGTAGCCTTGCGCCTTTCCCCAAAGCATGAGGCGGCAAAAGAGGAAATCCATCATGCCCGCAGGCATGTCTGCATCATGCCGCATCAGGTCCACGGACAGTTCGCCGTGATCGGCGGTGGCCCATATGTTCGCAAAGGCGATGATCCTGCCCTCCCGTCGCACGACCGCGCAATCGAAACGCTGCAAATAGGCCGGGTCGAACCGGCCGACGCTGAACGCTTTTTCGGCACCCCCCTTGGCTTTGAGCCACCGGCGCGACACCGCTTCCATCTCATCGATCAGCAGGGCGACGTCAGCGGCGGGCACGATCTCGAAAGTCACGCCTTCCCCTTCGGCGCGACGCAAGGCGTGGCGGAATGGCTTGCCCTTGGGTCCCTCGATCGTAAAGCGAGACAGATCGACGCGCGCCTCCTCCCCATATTTGACGAGCGACAGGCCAAGATCGATGGCGAGGGGCAGGCCATCAAGGCTGAGCTGATACAGCAGAAGCCGCCCCTGCGCTGCGTCCGCCCGCTCACGCAATTCCCAAAGCAGGCTGCCCCATTCGCTCGGGTCCCCGACTGGGTCGCTCATGACAATCCAGCTATGACCCTGAATCTGATACATCAGGAACGCCCTGCCCGATGGGGACGTCAGGAACAGCTTATCACCGGTCAGCGACAGGAACGCGTCGGTTTTCCGGGCGGACGCCAGCGCCTCCTGACTGGGTCTGGTCGAGATGACCGGCCCGGCGAAGGGCGATGCCGGACGAAGCAACTGCCACAAGGCTGCCCAAATCAGCAGGACGCCGGTCGCAAGGGCTGCGCGCAGGAAGCGGGATGCGTCATGGTGCCGACCGAACTGCCACCATAGGTCATTCTGATAATCGACATGCTTGAAGGCGAAGAAGCCGATCCAGACCGAAATGCCGATCGCCACCGCCAGCGCAATGATCCAGCCCGGCGCAAGCATGGCGGAGGTCAGGCTGGTCTTGCGGTAAAAGGCGGGACGGCTCCATTGCAGCAGGCCGGTAATGATGATCAGGACAGCCGCTTCCTCATAATCCAGCCCCTTCATCAGGGAGAAGCCAGCGCCCGCCAGCAACAGCAGCCGGGTCAGCCAGAATGCGCCATCCTGCCGTCGGTAGAGGCCCGAAGCGAGCAGCACCAGCATCGCCCCGATCATGCTGGCGGCGAGGTGGGACGCCTCGACAAAGGGCATGGGAAGGATGCTGCTCACGGCCCTGAACCGGGCCGGTATGGCGGGCAGCGATCCGGACACCAGCAGGACGATGCCACCGGCCGCCGCCAGCATCGCCAGAACCGCAGGGGCAATCTCCCGACCCAGACTTTCCGCACCACTAAGCACGCGCCGAACCGGGCTTTGCCATGCGTGTCGTTCATGCAAAACTATAAGGAATGCCGCTGCCGCCAAGGGCAGCAGATAATAGACCAGGCGATAGGCGAGCAGCGCTGCGAACAGCGAAGGCCGCGCGACCTGCGGCACGGTAGCGAGGACCACGGCCTCGAACAGCCCGACGCCGCCCGGCACATGGCTGATCAAGGCGATGATGATGCCCAGCGTATAGGCCAGGAAGAAGGCCGGAAAGAGCGTGATGGCGATATGAGGCAGCAGCACAAACAGCGCCGCGCTAGACAGCGTGAGGTCAACACAGGCGATGCCGATCTGTGCCGCCGCCTGTCCGCGCGATGGCAACATGAGCGTCCATCCGAATAGCCGGACGGGATGCGGCGTGCGCCTTAGCGCAGCCAAGGCCACCGCGACTCCCGCGAGCATGCAAAAGCCAAGCAGTTGGAGAGCCGAGGCATCAATGGGAAAAGCCTTGATGGCGATCGGCATCGGATCGACCGCCAGGAACAGAGCCGCCATCGTCATCACCCCACCCCAGAAGGACAGGCTGGCCGAAGCGATCACTCGGGCGACATCGCCCGGTCCCAATCCCGCCGCGCCATAGATGCGCATGCGCGCCGATCCGCCGGTCAGCAGCGAAAGCCCTAGATTGTGGCTGAGTGTGTAGCTGCAAAAGGATGCGAGCGCCGCCGTGCGCCAGGCGATCCGCTCGCCGATGATGCGCAGCGCCATATGGTCATACAGCGTCAGCGAAAGATAGCTGAGGATCGTCAGCGCCAATGCGCCGGCGAGCGCGCCAGGCGTGATGGCCCGGATCGCGCCGCGCAGGTCATGGCCATGCACCTCTGACAGGAGGTGGAACACCATCGCCAACCCTAAACCCATCATCATCAGGAGGAGCGCGACGGAAAGGGCGCGCCGATGTCTGGCAGAGGAGAGCGCCGCGATCATGGCGCTATGCCGGATGGACGGGCGAGGCCAGCGTCCGGTCTATAGCCTGCAACAATATCCCGCTCGCGCCGTCCGCATCATGGTGCAGCTCATGTCCGCCGGGCAGGCGGACGGTCGTCGCATTGCGCTGGCGGAGCGCAGGGCAAAGACTCGACCGTTCCTCCGCGCCATGGATGCAAAGCAGCGGCACCCAACTCAATTTGCGGCCCGCGAGAGAGGCATCTTCTTCCGGCTCCCCGATCGAGAATATCTCCGAGGGCGACGCGCGCCACTCGCGTGTTCCACCCGGGACGATCAGGCCGACAAAGGCGATCCGGCGGCGCAGTTCGTTCGGCACATAGGGCAGGGATGGCGCGATGACATCGGCCCCGAAGGATTGGCCTAGCAGCAGCAGCCGGGCCTGAGGATCGATCGCGATCGCGCGCCGCAACCCGTCGGCTATCATTGCGCCGGTCTGCTCGGGCGTACGGCGGACGCGGAAGAAGTGCAGGCTGTTCTCGGCGACCACGGGGATACCATGATCCGTCAGGTGATCGGCAATCGCCGGGCCAAGTCCCGCATGGAAGCCCATGTCACCAGATAGGTAAAGCGCGACCGCATGCCGATCAGCCTTCCGCTCGGCCTTGGCAGGCATGACGTCGAACAGATGCCCGCCCACATATCCCAGATACCAGAAGGACAGGACAATGGCTCCGCATAACAGCAGCAATGTGCGCGCCAGCGATTTCACGCCGCCTTGTTCCATGCCGCCATATCCTCCGCCGCGCCGCCCGATGCCTGCACCCGGCCGCTCCGCTCCAACTTACCCCATCCGACCCATGGCCCTAATATGGCGGTCGCGGTGGCACGGATCACGACGCCGTACATGATCTGGCGATAGACAAAGCGCTGTGCCACCAGCAGCAAGGCAGGGTAGCGCCGCTCGCGCGGTTCGAGCTTGTAGGCGACAGCGCCGCACAGCACGTCGATGGCGCAGAAGGCGAGCCAATAGAGACCCATGCGCAGCACATCGGTTTGCGTCTGTGCCCAGCCATGCTGATGGATGCGCACCGCCGTATCGATGCTGCTGGCGACCAAGGCGAGGTCGATGATCGGCGACACCAGCGCAAAGCCGATCTGGAACAGCCAGGCCTGCGGCAATCCGACCCAGCTCAAACCCGCTGGCTTGCCATCGCGCCAGATGCCGCGATGCTTCCACAGGCACTGCAACGTGCCATAGGCCCAGCGGAAGCGCTGCTTGGCAAGCGCGCGGAAACTTTCAGGGGCTTCGGTCCACGCAACGGCTTCGGTATCATAGGCGACCAGCCAGCCCGCACGCTGGACTGCGATCGTGAGGTCCTGATCCTCCGCCAGCGTGTCGAGCGGATAACCGCCCACCTCGTCCAGCGCCGCCCGTCGCCATGCGCCGACCGCACCCGGCACGACCGTAATCGCGCCGAACCGCGCCAGCGCCCGCCGCTCCAGATTCTGCGCCGTCACATACTCCACCGCCTGCCAGCGGGTGACGAGGTTCACGCGGTTGCCCACCATCGCATTGCCCGCCACCGCGCCCACATCCTCATCGGCGAACCAGCGGGCGAGCCGGGCGATGGTCAGGGGTTCGAACTGCGTGTCTGCGTCAAGCGCTACGATGATCGGCGCGCGCGCCAGCTCCAGCGCGCGGTTGAGCGCCGCAGCCTTGCCGCCATTGGCCAGGGTGAGCAGCCGGACGCGTTCGTCTCCGGCGAAGGCGCGTGTGACGATCGCGCTCGTTTCGTCCGTAGAGCCATCGTCCACGACAATGACGTCCAGCGTCACCCGTTCGCTGGCGAGCACGCGGCGCACCGACGCCTCAATTACCTTGGCCTCGTTGAAGGCAGGGATGATCACTGACACAAGAGCGCCTTGTTGCATCTCTGGTGGTTCGACCCGGTTGGAACGCAGGCGGCTGCCAAGCGCGAGCGCCGCCAGCATCAGCGCCCGGCCGATGCCGAACAGGATGACCGCGAAGAACAGCCATTTAAGCGCCGCCGCGATCGCGGCCAGCACAAGGAAGACCGCAACGTCGATCCGCACCGCCACCAAATCTGCGCCGCCGATCCGTGGCATCACCTTGTCCGGTGTCAGCCCTGCGAGGGTGGATATGGTGACGAAGCGATAGCCCTTCGCCTCCAGCCGCTTGATGATGCGGGGCAACGCCGCGACCGTCTGCGCCCGGTCCCCGCCGCTGTCGTGCAGCAGGACAACCTGTGCTGAGCGGTCAGCGTCCCCGGCTTCAACTTGCTGAACCGTGCGGTCGACGATTGCATCGACGCCCGGCCGCGTCCAATCGCCCGGATCGACATGCAAGCCGACATTCAGATAACCGGCGCGCTGCGCCTCCAGCGCGGGACCGATCTCGTCCGCACTGGTGGGTTCGGCGTCCCCAAAATAAGGCGCGCGGAATAGGCGCATGGCCCGGCCGGTATAGGCTTCCACCAGCCGCTGCGTGCTGTTCAGTTCCAGCGAGACGCCGCGTGGCGAAACCTGGGCCAGATTGGGGTGGGTGTAGCTGTGGCTGCCGATTTCGCTGCCCTGCGCAATGATCTCGCGCAGCAGCGAAGGATGCATGATCGCATTTTCGCCTATGACGAAGAAGGTGGCGGGCACGTGCGCGCGCTTCAATATGTCGAGGATCGGCGGCGTCCACACCGCGTCCGGCCCATCATCGAAGGTAAGCGCAAGCATATGCGGGCGGTAGCCCGTCCGCCGAATGACATAAGGGGTGGGCAGACTGGCATAATGTTCGTCGATGATCAGCCCGCTTAGCGGCCCTGAACCCATGCGCACCGTTCGATGACCGATGGTGGGCACATCGTCGATCCGCAGGATTTCGCCATTGCCTTCGACATCGACGGAATTGAAGCTGGTAAGCCTTCCAAGCCCTTCGACCTTGCCCTTCTTCCCGGCGAGTGCGGACCAGAAGCCGGGGTCCTCCGACCCCAGGCGCCACAGCGCGATCCCGCCTGCGCCAGTGATCCGGGCGGCGCGAACCTGATTCCAGGCGCTAGCCGCGTCCAGCATCCAGACATGATGGACAACGCCATCCTCGGAATAGTCGAAGGTCGCGTTGCCGCTTCTGGCGTCAAAGCGGATCGGAGCGCCGGAGTCATGCGCCGTCAGCCATGCATCTTCGATCGACAGGATCGAAGCCGGGCCTCCGCCTTGTTTCCAGTCATAGGCATAGTTGCCGATCGCCACGATCGCCTTGGATGCTGGGACGGCACGCAGTGCAGCGCGCAAGCGGCCCACGAACCAGGGCTGCGCTGCGATCGGACCCGGTTGATCGCCGATGAAATGCTGGTCATAGTCCATCAGGAAAAGGCGGTCGGCCACACGCGCATAGGCATGCAGGTTCCAACGCGCATCATCCACGGGCACGGTCAGCATCACTTGCTGATTTTGACTGTGCAGCAGTTGTTCTGCTTCCTTGAGGAACGACAGATAATCGGCGTGCGCGCTAGGCGGCAGCGCTTCCAGATCGAATATGACTCCTGATGCTTTGAGCGCTTTCAGCGACTGAGCCAGGCGCAGGAGCAGCGCCTTCCGCGCCGCGCGGTCGTGCAGCAGCGCCGACGTCCCGGCACCATCCCAATCGCCATCATCGGCATTCTGCACGACCGGCATGACACGCGGGCGATGAGCCGAGGTACGGATGAGCGACGTGAAAACCGGATCATTCGTGACGCGCAGATCATGGCGCGGGCCGGTAACCGACAGCAAGGTCGGGGCCACCCAGTCGATCTGGCCGATATGCTGGCGTAAAGACGCCCGGCTTGCGTCGTCCCATGGTACATAGAAGGCGACGCTGACAGCCTTACCATCGGCGCCCGGGCCGCGATGGGGCAGCCATTCTGACAGGCGATGGCGAACCGAAGCCTGGAAATGGTTCAGGCGCTGACCGATGCCTTCCGGACGGCGGCGCTCCATCTGCAAAGGAACGGCAGGCGGGATGGGCACATTGATGATGGTATAGGCAAAGGCCATTCCGGCGGTGAGAATGACCATTATCAGGCAGAATAAAGTCGGCAGCGTCAAGCGGCGCCTGCGGCCGGTGGCATCGTAGAAAACTGGCCTGTGCATCGTTCGCCCATCCGACTGGAGAGGCGACGCAACAGGGGTGAGCGCCGCCTCTCACTTACGTGGCCACCATGTGAGCCGCTGCACGGGATAGCGGGCATGGCCTAACCGACGCATGGTCGGCAGATTACAACTTTGTCATGGGAGGGGCCTGAGCATGCCGTGTGGCAGGAAATGGCGTTGATCGACGCAGCGCCGATGAGGAATCCGCCGCACATTATCCCCGGCCCATCATGGCCGTTTCGGACATGAACCGGGCGAGTGCTTCTGCGCAGTTTACAGGATCATAGGCAGCTTCCCTCAATAACTGCTCAACTTCGGGATAATTCACTTGAGCAGGTACGACATAGGCCAGCGACCAGGTGACGAACCGTCGGTGGGGATAGACGCCTTCGGCGATGGTGCGGATATTTTCATGCCTCAAGTCATCGAGGATGAGACGCTGCAACACTTCCACGGCGTCTGCTGGTCCTTCGAGATATTGCGCGAAACTGCGGCCGGTAAACAGGAGCGCGCCCGTCACGTGAAGGCGGTGATTACGCGGGACGGAATCCCTGACGATATCCGCGGCCAGCTCATCGGCCTCATCCTCGGCGAGCCTGCTGGCGCTGATGTAGAACCATCTGAAGACCATCGACGCGAACTCCGGAAGGCCGCTGGTCCTCATTATAGAGGCGGCTATCCGTTCGTCGCCAACTCACAGGGGTTAAACACAAAGCCCCGGCCCCTGCCGCCATTCAAACGCCGCTGCCCCCTCGCTCAAGAGCAAGTTAGCAGCGACGTATGGCGATTGGGTCGAGACCTTGCCGGAGTAATGCGGATGATTGGCCCCGTCCTTCGGAGCCTTTCACCGTCGCAATTGCCTTCAGCGCTTAACGAGGAAGGTCGCTGACGCCCATCAGGTGCAGATCGACTGCGCGAGCGCACTGTCGGCCCTCGCGAATGGCCCAGACGACCAGCGATTGGCCGCGGCGCATGTCGCCACAGGCGAACACCGACGTCTGGCTGGTGGCATAGTCGATCATGTTGGCCTTCACATTGCCGCGCGCATCGAGGTCGGCACCGGATTGTTCAACCATGCCTGCCTTGCGAGGGCCAACGAAGCCCATCGCCAAGAGGACGAGGTCGGCCTTCAGTTGGAATTCGCTGCCCGCGATTTCCTGCATCTTGCCGTCAACCCATTCGACGCGCACGCATTCGAGCGCCTCGATCTGGCCGTTCTTGCCGATCGCCCGCCGGGTGGTGACCGCCCAGTCGCGATCGCACCCTTCCTGATGAGAGGAAGACGTGCGCAACTTGAGCGGCCAATTGGGCCAGCTGAGCGACTTTTCCTCCCTCTCGGGTGGCTTTGACATGATCTCCAATTGGGTGACCGATGCTGCGCCCTGCCGGTTGGATGTGCCGACACAGTCCGAACCCGTGTCACCACCGCCGATGACGACGACATGCTTGCCCTGCGCGGACAAGGTGCCGCGCGGCGCGGCGCGCAGCTCATCGTCGCCCGCATTGCGCTTGTTCTGCTGCGTCAGGAATTCCATCGCCAGCCGCACGCCAGCCAGCTCGCTGCCCGGAATATCCAGCGTGCGCGGATGTTCGGCGCCACCGGACAGAACCACGGCGTCATAATTGCTACGCAGCGCATCCATCGAGATGGCGACGCCGATCTCCGTCGAAGTGCGGAATTCGACACCTTCCGCTTCCATCTGCTGGGCGCGGCGATTGATCAGGTGCTTTTCCATCTTGAAGTCGGGGATGCCGTAACGCAGCAATCCACCGACCCGGTCATTCTTTTCGAACACGGTCACGGTGTGACCAGCCCGTGCAAGTTGTTGCGCGCAGGCCAGGCCAGCGGGGCCGGAACCGACGACGGCAACACGCTTGCCGGTCTTGCGCGCTGGCAGCTGCGGTTCGATCCAGCCTTCACGCCAACCGCGATCGACGATTTCGCATTCGATCGACTTGATGGTGACGGGAGAGTCCACGATGTTCAGCGTGCAGCTCGCCTCGCACGGGGCGGGACAGACGCGGCCGGTGAATTCCGGGAAGTTATTGGTGCTGTGCAGCGTTTCCAGCGCCGTCTTCCAATCGTCTTCATAGACGAGGTGGTTCCAGTCCGGGATGATGTTGTTCACCGGACAGCCATTGTGACAGAAGGGAATGCCGCAGGCCATGCAGCGCGCGGCCTGGTCGCGGATCTCTTCCTTCGACAGCGGAACGATGAACTCGTTCCAGTGCTTCAGACGCTCTTCGGGCGCGGTGTAGCTGCGATCTTTGCGCTCAACCTCGAGGAAACCGGTGGGCTTGCCCAAACTCTTTCTCCAAACTTCTCAATCTTGTCGCATGCGAGGGAGCAATGCCCTCGCCCCATGAAGCCTATTCGGCGGCCACGGGGGCTACGGCAACGCGTTCATCTTCCATGCTCTGCAGAGCCTTGCGATAATCTTTCGGCATGACCCGGACGAAGTTCGCAAGCGTGCCCTGCCAGTCGGCCAGCAGCGCCTCGGCGCGTTCCGAACCCGTGTACAGCTTATGCCGCTCGAGCAGGATGCGCAGGCGGTCGGCGTCATGGCGAAGCATGTCGCCCATACCCCAATCATGCACGTCCACGCCGCGTTGCAGCGGACGGCCAAGGCCATCGTCGTCCGAAGCCATTGCCGGGATCGGATCGACATCGACCATCGCGGGATTGACCTTCGATTGGAAGCTGCCATCGGGATCGTAGACATAAGCGATGCCGCCAGACATGCCCGCCGCGAAGTTGCGGCCGGTTTGCCCGAGCACGACGACCACGCCGCCGGTCATATATTCGCAGCCATGATCGCCGACGCCCTCGACGACGGTGATCGCGCCCGAGTTGCGGACAGCGAAACGTTCACCACCAACGCCGCGGAAGAAGGCTTCGCCGGAGATCGCGCCATAGAGGACGGTGTTGCCAACGATGATATTGTCGGCGGGAACGCGCTTCGTATCTTCCGGCGGACGGACGATGATGCGGCCGCCGGACAAGCCCTTGCCTACATAGTCGTTCGCATCGCCGGTCAGGTCTAGCGTCACGCCGTGCGCCAGGAACGCGCCGAAGCTCTGGCCCGCAACGCCTTGCAGCTTCACCAGGATGCTGTTGTCGGGCAGACCGGCATGGCCAAAGCGACGGGCGACCTCACCCGACAGCATTGCGCCGACGGTGCGGTTGACGTTGCGGATCGGCCGCTCGATGCGAACCGGATCGCGCCTTTCCAGCGCGTCCATCGACGCCTTGATCAATTCCTGATCAAGCGCAGCATCCAGACCATGATCCTGCCCTTCGGTGTTGCGCAGGACCAGATTCTGATCGGGCGAGACCTGATGGAGCAGGCGGCTGAGATCGACACCCTTCGCCTTCCAGTGATCGATGGCGTCGCGCATGTCGAGCCGATCGACGCGGCCGACCATTTCCTCGATCGTGCGGAAACCGAGCTGCGCCATGATGGTACGCAGTTCTTCCGCGACGAAGAAGAAATAGTTGATCACATGTTCCGGCTGGCCAGTGAAACGCTTGCGCAGTTCGGGGTCCTGGGTTGCGACGCCGACCGGGCAAGTGTTGAGGTGGCACTTGCGCATCATGATGCAGCCCGCCGCGATCAGCGGGGCGGTGGCGAAGCCGAACTCGTCCGCGCCGAGCAAGGCGCCGATGGCCACGTCGCGACCGGTCCGAAGACCGCCATCGACCTGCACGGCGATACGGGTGCGCAGGCCGTTGAGCAGCAGCGTCTGCTGGGTTTCGGCAAGGCCGATTTCCCATGGGCTACCCGCATGGGTCAGCGACGTCAGCGGCGACGCGCCGGTGCCGCCTTCATAGCCAGAGATGGTGACATGGTCCGCCCGCGCCTTGCTGACGCCCGCCGCGACCGTGCCCACGCCGACTTCCGACACCAGCTTCACGGAGATGCGGGCGACCGGATTGACGTTCTTCAGGTCGTGGATCAGCTGCGCCAGATCCTCGATCGAATAGATGTCATGGTGCGGCGGCGGCGAGATGAGGCCGACGCCCGGCGTTGAGTGCCGCGTCTTGCCGATGGTCTTGTCGACCTTGTCACCCGGCAGCTGACCACCTTCGCCGGGCTTCGCGCCCTGCGCCATCTTGATCTGCACATCGTCGGCATTGACCAGATATTCGGTCGTCACGCCGAAGCGGCCGGAGGCCACCTGCTTGATCGCCGAGCGCATGGAATCACCATTAGGCAACGGGGTGAACCGCTTGGGATCCTCGCCGCCCTCGCCCGTGTTCGACTTGCCGCCGATACGGTTCATGGCGACGGCCAAGGTGGTGTGGGCTTCCCAGCTGATCGACCCATAGCTCATCGCGCCAGTCGCGAAACGCTTCACGATAGCACTGGCCGGTTCGACCTCTTCAAGCGGAATAGCCTGATCCGCGAACCTGAACTTCATGAGGCCGCGAATGGTCAGCAGCCGCTCATTCTGCTGATTGATGGACGCGGCGAAGACTTCATATTCCTTCGGATTGTTGCCACGCACCGCATGCTGGAGCGACGCGACGCTCTGCGGCGTCCAGGCATGTTCCTCGCCACGGACGCGATAGGCATAGGCGCCGCCGACATCCAGCATGTTGCGGTAGATCGGATTGTCGCCGAACGCCTCACGATGGCGATTGACTGTTTCCTCCGCGATCTCGGCAAGGCCGATGCCCTCAATGGTGGTCGCGGTGCCGGTGAAATAGCGTTCGAGGAAAGCGGAGTTGAGGCCGACCGCGTCAAAGATCTGCGCGCCGCAATAGCTCTGATAGGTCGAAATGCCCATCTTGGACATGACCTTCAGGATGCCCTTGCCGACCGCCTTGATATAGTTTTTCTGAACTTCGTAGGCGGACAGCGGCAGGTTCTGCTTAACGCGGATCTGCTCAAGCGTCTCGAACGCGAGATAGGGGTTAACCGCCTCCGCGCCATAACCGGCAAGGACGCAGAAATGATGCACTTCGCGCGCTTCGCCGGTTTCGACAACCAGGCCGGTCTGCATGCGCAGGCCCTGGCGGATGAGGTGATGGTGGACCGCTGCGGTTGCCAACGCGGCCGGGATGCCGATGCGCTCGGCTGAAACGTTGCGGTCGGACAGGATCAGGATGTTCTGGTCCGCGAGCACCGCTTCAGTCGCTTCGTTACAGATGCGATCGAGCGCGCGCTCCAGACCGGCGGCTCCTTCCGTCGTCGGCCAGCTGATGTCGATCGTCTGCGTGCGGAACGCACCGTCCAGCGCATCATGGATGCCGCGAATTTTGGCAAGGTCTTCGTCGGTCAGCACCGGCTGAAGAGTTTCCAGCCGCTTGTGCGTGCCAGCATGATGGCCAAGCAGGTTCGGACGCGGGCCGATCATCGACACCAGGCTCATCACCAGTTCCTCGCGGATCGGGTCGATCGGCGGGTTGGTGACCTGGGCGAAATTCTGCTTGAAATAGTCGTAGAGCAGCCGCGATTTTTGGCTGAGCACGGCGATAGGCGTGTCGATGCCCATGGACCCGATCGGGTCTTCCGCATTGCGCGCCATCGGCTCCAGGAACTTCAGCACGTCTTCCTGGGTGTAGCCAAACGCCTGCTGACGATCGAGGAACGCCGCCGCGTCGTTGCCGCACGATGGCAGCAGGTCCTCGCCAAGGGTCGCGGGCAGCTCTTCCAGCTTGTACTGCGTTTCCTTCAGCCACTCCTCATAGGGATGTTCATCCGCGAGTTGGGCCTTGATCTCCTCGTCCTCGATGATGCGGCCTTGCTCCAGGTCGATGAGCAGCATCTTACCCGGCTGAAGCCGCCACTTGCGGACGATATTTTCTTCCTTGAAGGGCAGGACGCCGCTTTCCGATGCCAGCACGATATGATCGTCATCTGTCACGATGAAGCGCGCCGGACGCAGGCCGTTGCGGTCCAGCGTCGCGCCAATCTGGCGGCCGTCGGTGAAAGCGATGGCGGCGGGGCCGTCCCACGGCTCCATCAGCGCGGCGAAATATTCGTAGAAGGCCTTACGCTTCGGGTCCATCAGCGGATTGCCCGCCCATGCTTCCGGGATCAGCATCATTACCGCCTGCGCCAGCGGATAGCCACCGGCGACCAGCAGTTCGAGCGCATTGTCGAGGCAAGCCGTGTCCGACTGACCATGCGGAATCAGCGGCCACATCTTGTCGAGGTCCGCGCCCAGCAGCGGGGATTCGAGCGTGCGGCGGCGCGCGTTCATCCAGTTCACATTGCCGCGAACCGTGTTGATCTCGCCATTATGCGCGATGAAGCGATAGGGGTGCGCGAGCTTCCACGAGGGGAAGGTGTTGGTCGAAAAGCGCTGGTGGACGAGCGCCAATGCCGACTGGGTCAACGGATTGCGCAGATCGTCATAGAAGCTGCCGACCTGATCGCAGAGGAGCAGCCCCTTGTAGACGACGGTGCGGGTGGAGAAGGACGGCACGTAGAAATCGGCCAGCGCCTCCAGCCCCTGCTTCTGCGACAATTCCTTCAGCGGATTTTGCGTCTGCTTGCGGATGGCGAGCAGCTTGCGCTCGAACGCGTCCTGATCCTTCGTTCCGGCGCCTCGGCCCACGAAGCACTGACGGATGGTCGGCATCTCGTCCAGCACCGTCTGGCCCAGCCCGTCGAGGGTCACCGGCACGTCGCGCCAACCCAGGAGGACCTGGCCTTCCTTCAGGATAAAGCGCTCAAGCTGCTGCACGGCGGCGGCTTCGGCATCCCCGTCACGCGGCAGGAAGCACATGGCAACACCATAATCGCCGGGCTGCGGCAGATCGATGCCCGCGCCGGTGGCCCAATCGCGATACAGCGAATCAGGAATCTGAATCAGAATGCCCGCGCCGTCACCCACCAAAGGGTCCGCGCCGACTGCGCCACGATGGTCGATATTGCGCAGAATGTCCAAGCCACGAAGAACAATATCGTGGGTTTTTAATCCCTTTATGTTGGCGATGAAGCCGACGCCGCATGCGTCATGCTCATTACCGGGATCATATAAACCTTGCTTGCTTGGGTAAGCCATTCACATTCCATTCCGTGCGATCTTGCGAGCGCGCCATTACACGCGCGGCGGACGGCAGGGAATAGCTTTGGCGCGATTCCCCGACGGCGATCGATCAAAAAATCCGCATTTTAAGCAGAATCGGGCGAACTTGTCTGCGCACAGTCCGCCACCTGACCGTTCGAATCGGCCATAAATGTCTCATGCAATGCTGACAATAGGCGAGAGAAGGTCGTTCCTGAAGAGGTGGAACACAGCTCGCCACTGCTCGCCACGCCTTCAGACACCCCTATTGACCCCGCAATTGCACAAGTTCCACGATTACGTCATCGGCATCGCGCACGACGCTGTTGATCACCGGCCCCTTCTCGTCGGCCGCAGCGATCCTGACGATAGGAAAACCCGCCTTCTGCACGCGCAGCGCGGCGGCCCGACTGTCACTGACCCGAATGCCGACCTTCGCCCCCATCGAACGGTTCTGGGTGGCGTTCGGTTTCCCATAATGAATGAGGATCAACAGCGGTTCGCTGGACCGGGGATCACCGGAAAAATTGAATGCGATTTTTTCGGCAGGATCACCCGGCTTGCTGATCGTAAAGACCGGCTTCATGCCGAGCGCGTCGACATAGAAGGATCGGGCGCGGGCCATGTCGGCCACCTCCAGCGACAGGAAACTGAACCCTGACATCGTAGGCTGACCTTGCGTCTGCGCGTAAGCGGGCGCTGTTGCCAGCAGCGCGGACAGGGCAATCATCGCGACGCGCTTCATGCCATGATCTCCGACAAGCTGCGCGACGTGCGCATAGCGTCCGTGCCCCAGGCATCGACGGGAACCCCCATCAGTTGTTGCATGGTGAGGCCGACGCGCGAAATCGGGTCGCCCTGCCCTGCTATATGGATGCCGCTCTTCACCTTCCCGCCTGCCCGTCCGGCCAGCATTACGGGAATGCCGTTCACATCGTGGTTCTTCGCGTAGCTGACCTCGGAATGAGCGACGACCAGCATATTGTCGAGCAAGGTGCCGTCCCCTTCCTTCACCGCCGACATTGCCGTTACGAAGTCGGCCCATCCCTGCATGCTCTGCGTGGAAAAGGCATCGACCGTTGGCTGGTAGCCCTTCGTGCGGTCCACCTGTTCCTCATGCGTAGCCTGATGATAAGCGGTGGGCGATCCAGCCTGCCGCAGGTCGGCGGTGGCGGTGGAAAAGACCATGTTGAACACCTTTGTCTGGTTGCAGGCGACGGCCATCGCCAGCAGTTCCGCCATCAGCTTGTGCGACTGCTGGCGGGCGGTGACGTCCGTGCTGGCGGGCAGGTCGGCAGGCTGTGTCGGCACGACGCACGCCTCGGCCCGGGGCGGCTTTTCCAGTTGCAGCGCCAGCTTGTTCTCGACTTCACGGATGGAGGTGAAGTAGCTGTCCACCCGCGCCTTGTCCTCCGCCCCCAGCTTGCCCAGCATCCTGCGGCGCTCGTCGGTCACGGCGGACAAGACGCTGCGACGCGCCATCACCTTGGGGTCGGGGGTGAATTCCGCCGCATTGGGATCGCGGAAATCCGCGCCAAATATGCGGCGGTACAGTTCCATGGGCGATGCGACGCTGGGGTTCATTTCCGTCCCGCTGCGATAGGAAAAACTGGTGCGCGCATTGCCGTCGGCACTCAGTTCCAGGCTGCGGAACAGCGTACCCGCGCCGATCGCGTCCGCAATGCTGACGTCGAATGTCGGACCGACGAGCTGCTGCCATGTGTCGCTGGGCGTCCCCGTTCGAAGGCCCACATTGCCCGAGATATGCGGCTGATTGCTCTTGCCGCCCAAGGTGACACCGAAGCCTGAAAGGACGGAAACCTTGTCCTGCACCGGCTTGATCGGCACGAGTTCAGGCGGCAGGTCGTAATTGGCGCCAGCCGTCTTGGGGTTCCAGCGATCGGGGATCATCCCACAGCCCCAGAACCATGTGCCAAAGCGCACCGGTAAGCGGCCGCCTCCATAGGTCGCGGCCACCGCCGCGCCATTATTGTCCAGGAAATAGTCGAGGAACGGCAGGCCCACGGCCACCGCGCCGCCGCTGAGCATGCCGCGCAACAAAAAGCCGCGCCTGTCGAACTGCGTCATCAACCTTTCCTTCCTGACGATGGCTTGCCCGCGATCCGGGATGCCACTGGCGCCCGCACAGCGAAGAATTGGGGATCGATGACGATCCGCCGGAACAGCGGCCGGATGCGAAATCCAGCATGGGCGAAATCGTCATGCAGGCGCGTCGTCAAAGGCTCTTCGGACGGAAGCAGCGACCGCCCCGCCGCGTAACGCCACGCCGATTGCGCCACGCACTGCGTCACCTTTGGATTGTCATGCAACGCCTTGCCCAGACCCGCGCTGTCGGTGAACGACACCTTGTCCAGCATGCCCGTCGTGTCGATCGGCACGCCATTTTCCGTAGGCCGAAACTGTCCAGCGCCGTCGAAACTGTCCAGCGTCAGCCCCATCGGGTCAGTCAGCTTATGGCAGCTCGCGCATTCCTCATCGTCGAGATGCGCCTTCAATCGCTCGCGCGTAGTGCGGAAGGCGGGATTGCTCGTGTCCTGAACGATTGTGAAGTTCACATTGGCGGGCGGGGTCGGCACATGTTCGCACATCAGCACTTCGCGCAGCGCTTTGCCGCGCAACGTGGGCGAGGACCGCCCCTCATGGGAATGGAGCGCCAGAAAGCTGATCTGCGTCAGCAGCCCGACGCGCGGATCCTGATCCGGCAAGGTGATCATCGACCAGTCGCGCGGGCCATAGGGTATGCGATAGAGCGGGCTCAACTGCCGGTTCATCGCCACCCGGCGGGTGGTGAACAGGTCGCGATAATCGCCATTTTCCTCCACCAGCAGTGTCGTGATGGTGCGCAGCGTCTGTTCCCGCGCGGCGGGCGCGGCGAAAGAACGGAAGGCCGGGTAGATGATCCCGTCCTTGGACAGCGACATCATCCCTTCCAACTGGAGGAAATCGTCGAAGAAGGACCGCACGCCGGTTTCAAACCGGGGAGAGGCCATCAGCCTATCGACCTGTCGGATAAGCCCCGCCTTCGTCATCAGGCTACCGTCGGCCGCCGCCTGCAGCAGCTGTTCGTCTGGCGTGCTGTTCCACAGGAAGTAGCTGAGCTTGCTGGCGCGCGACCAGGCATCGATCGTCTGCCCGCCCGGAGCACTGGGGTCGGCCACCTCCCGGTCGGTCTGGAACAGGAAGGGCAGGTCCGACAGCATCGCCGTCAGCATGATCGCCAGCCCGCCGTGGAAATCCTTGAGCGTGGCTGACGCCGCCAGCGTCTGGGCAACGGCGAGCTTCACCTCCCCGTCAGTCAGCGGCCGACGGTAGATCCTGAGGCCCACCCGTTTGAAGAAATCCGCCGCGCAGGCCGCGCCTTGCGGATCGGATGCTGACGGCGCGCACCCGACCAGCCGGTCACGATGTTTCGCATCGACTACCTGTTCGGCGATGCCGCGCGCGATCTGCTCATATTGCTCCGCCCCCGCGGGGGTCAGCGACACCGCGCTGGTGCCCGCCGCCAGCAAACCGCCGACCCGCATGTCCGGTTCGAACCGACCGCTCACCTTGATGTCAGGCCCGAATATATCGGCGATAGTCGCGCGATATTGTGCCTCGGTCAGCCGCCGGAACTTGGGCACCTGAGGTTGCTGCGCCTGCTGCCGGGCTGGCGCATCCGCCTGTCCGGCGCTGGCGGCCATCAGAATTGCGCCGATGGAACAGAGCGCCGTGACTGCGGACAGCGCGCGAAGGACGCGGGATGAGATCACAGGCCCGCTCACTGCTGCACTCCTTGTGCCACTTGCTGCGGTTTGATCAGGAAGACGGGCACGCCCTTGAACCGCAATGCCGATGAAATGGCCGTGTTACGTCCCGTCTTCGGGTCAGGGAAGGCATCGGCATAGCGGCGCACCGCCTTGATCAGCGCGGGGCAGGACATGCGCGTCAGATTGGCGCCCACCTGGGTCGATTGATGATAATTGTCCTCGATGCTCGCCAAAGTGTGATAGCCGTAAATGCCACCCTCTATGGCTTCGCCCGGCTTGATCTTCGCCTGAATGCGCGCCTGCCGGACCTCGCGATAGCTGTCGATGATCTGCTCACGCAACCGCAACCGTAAGTCGAACGGTTCAGTTAGCAGTTCGCCGTTGCGGATTTTTCCCTTGGCCTGCGCCATGAAGCGGCGATCCGGATCAACATCCAGACTGGCCCATGCCAGCGGCTTTCCCGCACCCGACAATTCCAAAGGATTGGCGCTGGCATAAAGGCGCACCGTCACATCATCGTCGTTGACCGGATCATCGACGCTGCTGACCTCGACCAGCGTGGGCGACGACATCGATGTGATCACCTCGTCCGCCACCTTGGGCGTACCGAAATCACGCGTGGAAAAAGTGCATCCCACCGCCCGGATCAGCTGGTTATCGACGCCCGGCTTCTTATCGGGGCTGACATAATCGTCTTTGCTCGCGCGGCCGTCCAGATCGATGCCGTAGGCGATTGGCCCGCGATAATCCTCATTCCCCTTTTCCATGAAGGGGAAGTCTTCCGGATTGGTGCAGCTGTCATAGGCGAAACGGGTGCCCAGGAAGGCAGCCGTGCCCTTCCCCTTCGGTATATGATATTTCTGGCGCAAGGCTTCCTGTTCCGCTTCGCTCAGTTGAGCCATGCTGCCGTTTGAACCGGAAGGCTTGCCGGTAGGCACCATTTTGAAGCCCAGCCGCTGGCCCATCAGATTGTGCAAGTTCTGCACTTTGTCGGGCGCCTCATATTTCGCGCGCTCGGCGCGCGGCAGGGTTTTCAGGAACAAGTCGGACGAACTGAGCGACAGCGCGCGACACGCCTTTTCATCTTCGTAAGCCGCGACATAGACGTTCGTCATCGCAAAAGAAAAGCTCTGCGGCTGCGGCTGCGGCGCGGACGCGCCAATCGCCATCATGCTGCTCACTACCAGCAATCCCGCCGCGACCCGCCTGTCGCGCACATGGGATCTCATATCTTTCATCACCCTCTCCTGCCGCCCGCGCTGTTACGCCGGTGTTTCTTCGTCCGTTATCACGCAGCCGCGCAGGTGCCCGCCACGGCGTTACTGTTCACCGAAGCGGCAGAAATGATCCGAAATGTCTGGTAAGGCTGGCTTTAGACAGATCAGGCTGATCAGAAACTCTGCATCGCGATTTCCACACTCATCCGATGCGCCGCGCTGATCAACGCAGGCCCCAACTCGTCCAGCCGGGCGCGGGTCAGATGAGAAGACCGGTCCGAAATCGACAGTGACCCCTTGGGCAGCCCGTAGCGGTCCTTGACCACCGCCGCAACGCAGCGCAGCCCGTCGCTATGCTCTTCGTCGTCCAGCGCATATCCGCGCGCCCTGATCTGCGCCAACTCGCTGCGCAGACGGTCCCCGTCGATGATGCTACGCGCTGTGCGGGCCTTGAGCGGCGTGCTGTCCAGATAGCGATCGAACTCCGGCCGGGACCATTGCGCCATCAGCACCTTGCCCGACGCCGTGCTATGCAGCGGCAGCACAGCACCCGGCCGCGCCGCAGTCTGGCGAAAACCGTTGGTCGCGGCCTGCCCGACATAACAGACACCCGCCCCCTCGGGCACGGCGATGTTCACGCAATGCTGTACTTCCGACATCAGTGACCGCATGATCGTGTGGCCCAACTGGCCCAAGTCCCGCGTCTGAGCGAAAACCGCACCCACGGTGAAGGCCTGGACACCGACCGACCAGCCATTTTTCCGCCGGTCGAAAGCGACATAGCGCAACGCTTCCATGGTCGTCAGCAGGCGATGGGTAGTAGATCGCGGCAGGCCCACGGCACGGGAAAGGTCGCTGAGCGTCATATGATCGCTCTTGGCCAATTCATCGAGAATGCCGAATGCCCGCACCAGCGACTGGACTCGCCCAAGCAGACCGTCCTCCGGCTCTTGCTGACTATCGGTCACATCCTGTTCCTCGCCCTGCTGAGCTGTCGTCGCGCGAACGCCAGCCTTAGAGAAACTGGTATGACCTGTTTGCTCGCCTTTGTCGATATGCTTTGCGTCGGGCTTCGATCGGCCCTTATCCATCATCCGCGTGCGGGGAACATCAGGTCGGCATCGCCGTCCCACATCATGGGATGATCGATTGTGGATCGACGGCCTTGGGCTAAGGATCGGGCAAAGCTGAGGAGAGGACCATGCCCGACATCTTGCCGCTCGATCGCCGCACGGCATTGACGTTGGGGGCCGGTGCGCTGCTGTCCAGTATTGAGCCCGCCTTTGCCCGCAAAATCGGACAAAGCGGCGCGCCGGACTGGGCGAGCGAAACTATGCGTTGGTTCCAGCTTGCCTTTACCGAAGATGATCCGGGCCGTTACGATCAGGCCTTCTGGATCGAATATTTCCAGCAGATTCACGCCGATGGCGTCTGCCTGAGCGCTGGGGGAGGCATCGCCTTCTACCCAACGGCCATTCCCTATCATGGCATGGCGCAGGGCATCGGCAAGGGCGTGAACCCGTTCGGCGACATGGTCGCTGCGTGCAAGAAGCTGGGCATGCGCGTGCTCGCCCGTATCGATCCGCACGCAATGAACGCGGCCGCCGCCGCTGCCCATCCCGAATGGGCGTTGACCGGCCCGGATGGCAAGATCAAGCGCCATGGCAGCGCCCCGGACCTGACCCTGACCTGCGCCTATGGCCCCTATAATTTCGAGCTGATGCCCAAGGTGATCGAGGAAATCGCCCAGCGCTATCCGGTGGATGGCTTTTTCGGCAACCGCTGGAACGGCAGCGGCACCTGTTATTGCCAAAGCTGCCGGACGCTCTACCGCGCCGCATCGGGGCAGGAAATTCCAGCCGATCCCGATCCTTCCAAACCGGAAGGGCGGCGATACGCCACCTGGGTTGAAGATCGGCTCTTCGCCCTCATGGACCTTTGGAACGCGGCCGCGCGCAAGCACCGGCCCCAGACCTTCTTCATCCCCGGCGGTGACCGCCGGGGACTGGTCGATCTGAACGGCCCCGCCCTGTCGAAGCGACTTCCGCTCGCCTTTTGCGATCGCCAGGCACGCTCGTCCGACGATTCGGGCTGGGGCACGGGTCCCGAGGTCTGGGGTGCGGGCCGCTACACCCGCGAACTGCGCGCGTTCATGAAGGACAAACCGGTCGGCCATATCATCTCCGTGGGAGTGGAAGAGGCCTATCGCTGGAAGGATTCGGTGCAAAGCCCGGCCGAAATCCGAATCTGGGCCGCTGGCGCGATCGCTCAGGGCGCGCGTCCTTGGATCACCAAGTTCAATGCCAAGCCGCTCGACCTCCGCTGGATGGACGTGGTCCGGCAGATCTACAGCTGGCACCACGCCAACGAAGCCTATCTGCGCAACAGCGGCAATCTGGCGCGGGTCGCGATCGTCCATTCGCCCAGGACGACTGCCTATCTGGGTGGCTGGAATCAGCGTGGGCAGCTGGAGGGTCATTCGCGCGGTTTTTACCAGGCTGCGCTTGAATCGCGCGTGCCCTTCGACCTCATCGACGAGGATTTTCTGGACGAAACCAGCCTATCGCGCTTCCGCACCATCATTCTCGCCAATGCGGCGGTGCTGTCTGACGCGCAATGCGATCAGATACGCGCGTTTGTGAAGCGGGGTGGCAACGTGATCGCCACCTATCAGACCTCACTCTATGATGGGGACGGACGGCAGCGGGCGGACTTCGGCCTTGCGGACCTTTTTGGTTCCTCCGCCGCCGGAAAGGCCGAAGGACCGCTCAAGAACGCTTATCTCACCTTGCGTCATGCCCACCCGGCCATAGCGGGGCTAAGCGACATTAACCGCACCATCGGCCCACTTTACCGCCAGCCTGTCACTGCGCGCGATCAAGCAGACGTCGCATTGACATTGGTGCCCAGCTATCCCGACCTTCCGATGGAGCGGGTGTTCACCGACAAGACGGAGACCAACCTGCCGATGGCGATCTGCCGTCAAGTCGGCCGTGGCCGCGTCGCCTATCTGCCCATGGACATCGATCGCACCTTTGCAGAGCTTGGTCATGGCGATCACCTGACACTGCTACGCGCAATGCTCGACTGGACCCATCACGAGGCGCATCCGCTACAGATCGAAGGCCCCGGCCTGCTGGACATCGCTTGCTGGCGCCAGGATAAATCGATGACCGCGCATCTGGTCAATCTCAACAACCCCATGACAATGCGGGGCAGCTATCGCGAGGCAATCAGGACCGGTCCCTACCGGGTCCGCATGCAACTGCCACGAGGCAAAGGCGCTGCGCAGGCCCGGCTGCTGACCGCCGGAATGGCTGTGCCACACCGGGCGGCAGACGGTTGGGTCGAAGTCGATGTGCCGTACATCGACTTCCATGAAGTTGTCGCGATCGACTTAATTTAAGAGCGGACACTTCTGCAAACCTAAACTCCGTTCGCCCTGAGCCTGTCGAAGGGCTCTACTTCTTTGAAGAACAAGAAGAGGCTTCGACAAGCTCAGCCCGAACGCGGTTGAGATGATCCCATATAACTCAGGTCGCTTTCGACCAAGAAAAGGAACAAGCCGCGATGATCGACCGCCGCGACATGCTAGCCCTGAGCGCATTGGGCGTTCTTGCCCTGGGCACAGCCTCCGCCGCCGATGCTGCTGCCATAACCCCCGATCAGACCAGTCTTTCCCTGCACGGACGCCAACTGCACATCCTCGACCTCACGCACAAGCTGACGCGGGCCTTCGCCTTCACCCCTGGCCGCCTGACCATGGAGGCCGTGGAAGGATCGGGAACGAAAGCAGGGATGGCGCTCAACCGCATATCGATCGTCGAACATACCGGCACGCATCTCGACGCCCCCCGCCATTTCGCGCCTGATGGGGCATCGGTCGGCGACATACCAGTCAGCCAGTTGATCGTTCCACTCGTCGTGATCGACATAAGGGACAAGGTCAAAACTGATCGCGACGCCCGAGTGGACCCGCGCGATATCACCGCTTGGGAGCGCCGCCACAGCCGCATCCCGGCAGGTTCCTGCGTCGTCATGCTGTCAGGCTGGGATCCGCTGAGCGCCTTTTCCGGCTATGGCAGCCTGCCCCCCGCCGAACGGCGCAAGAGCCCCGGCTTCGATCCTGCCGTAATGGACATTCTGATGAAGCGGGATGTGCGTGGCATCGGCGTCGATACCATGTCAATCGATGCGGGTGAGGCGATGCCCGCCTTCCCCGTTCATCAGGCATGGCTGCGCAGCGGACGCTGGGCGTTGGAGGGGCTGGCCAATCTCGACCGCGCACCTGCTGCGGGCGGGTTGCTGTTCGCAGGCGTCGCGCCGCTGGAAAACGCCACCGGCATGCCCGCGCGCGTGATCGCGCTCTTTTGAACAAGCGCTGCGGCGCCCGCCGGTGCAGAAGCGAGCGCCACAATCAGTGTCGTCAAGCGCGCATCATCGATCCGCCATTGACGTCATAGATTGCACCGTTGATCCAACGGCCATCCTCAGACAACAGCATTGCGACGACGCCAGCATGGTCTTCAGATTGGCCCAGCCGGGTGTGCGGCGTGCGCGCCATGAAATAGTCGGCCCACTTGGTGGCTTCCTCGGCGTTCGCTTCCATCGCCGCCTTCATCTCGCCGGTCACGGTGAAACCGGGCGCGAGCACATTGGCGGTGATGCCTTCCTTGCCCCAGCGCGCACCGACGTGGCGCGCCAGCGCATTCACGCCCGCCTTCGCCATGGCATAGCAGGGCCGCGTCGGTTCACCACCATGCGCCGAGCCGGAGCTGGTGTAGACAATCGCGCCCTTACCGCTCTTAACGAGGTGCGGCACCACCGCGCGGGTGCACAGCAGGTGGCCGCGCAGGTTCACCGCGATCGTGCGGTCAAATGTGGAAAGGTCGATGGCCAGCGCGTCGCTATCCTCCATGATAACGCGCAGGTCTGCCGCATTGATATGCGCCCCGTCGAGGCCGCCGAAGCGGTTCACCGCCTCCTCTGTCGCTTTGTGCACCGATGCCTCGTCGGAAATATCGACATGGACCGCAAAGGTTTCGCCGCCCGCTTCCTGCGCCACCTGCGTCGCGCCCTCAATGTTGATGTCGGCCGCGCAGACCCGCGCGCCCTCTTCAGCTAGGCGCTTCACAGTGGCAGCGCCGATGCCGGTCGCGCTGCCGAACACGATGATACGGCGGTCTTTGAGACGATTGTTGGTCATGAGCATCCTCCGGAAAAGCTGTTGGCGTCGGAAACGTCGTTAATTGAGTAACCACTCACCATGTGGTTAGCAGCTCGTTCGAGCGCCGTCACCATCGCGCTGTGATCCTTTTCCGCATCGCCGTGCGCTACGCAACTGTTGAAAAGTTGCTGCGCATTTGCCGTTGCGGGCAGCGCAACTCCCAGTGAACGCGCACCTGAGAGCGCCAGATTCAAATCCTTCTGGTGGAGCCGGATGCGAAAGCCGGGGTCGAAGGTTCGGTCGATCATCCGCTGGCCATGCACCTCCAGAACGCGCGATGCCGCAAAGCCGCCCATCAACGCTTCGCGCACCCGCGCCGGGTCCGCGCCCGCCTTTGAAGCGAAGACCAGCGCCTCGGAAACGGCTTCGATATTCAGCGCGACGATGATCTGGTTGGCGACCTTGGTCACCTGTCCCGCGCCAACGTCACCCACCAGCGTGATGCTCTTTCCCATCAGTTCCAGCAGCGGCCGGACCTTTTCAAACACATCCGCCTTGCCACCGCACATTATGGTAAGCGCCGCGTTTTTGGCCCCCACCTCACCGCCGGAAACCGGCGCATCGACATAGGCGCAGCCTAGCGTCTCGATCCGCTCCGCAAAGTCGCGCGTCGCGATCGGGTCGATGGAGCTCATGTCGATGACGATCGTGCCGGGCTTCAACCGCTGCGCCGCACCGTCCGCGCCGAACAGCACGCGTTCGACGTCCGGCGTGTCGGGCAGCATCAGGATCAGGCACTCCACCGTCGCCGCCACCTCCGCAGGCGTGGCGCAGGCGACCGCACCGCCTTCGCGCAACTCATTCGGCATCGGCGTGCGGTTGGCGCAACTGTAGATCGCATGGCCCGCCGCCTGTAGATGCCCGGCCATGGGACGGCCCATGATGCCAAGGCCGATGAAACCGATCTTCATGTCACGCTCTCCCGGATGTCAGATAATCACGCGCCCAGCCAAGGCCCGCCTTCGTATCGCCCCCAGGCCGGTATTCGCATCCGATCCACCCGCCATAGCCCAGCGCGTCGATGTGGCTCAGCAGCCAGAGATAATTGATCTCGCCCGTGCCGGGTTCGGCGCGGCCCGGATTGTCGGCTAGCTGCATATGGCCAATGCGAGGCAGCAACCGCTCAATCGTGCGGGCAAGGTCCCCTTCCATGATCTGCATATGATAAATGTCATACTGCAGGCGAACATTTGCGCGACCCGCCTCGTCGATCACTGACAGCGCCGCGTCGGTCGTGCCATAGAAATAGCTGGGGATATCGACGCGCGTGTTGATCGGCTCGATCAATATCTCGATGCCATCGGCCGCCGCCAGATCGGCTGTGTAAGCGATATTGTCCACCAATGCAGTCCGGCACTCCGCGCTCGCAGGCGCCTTCCCCGCCATCAGATGCAGGCGTGGGCAGCCCAGCACATTGGCATAGTCCAGCCCTTTAGCGACGCCCGCGCGAAACTCCTCCACGCGATCGGACAGCGCCGCGATGCCGCGCTCTCCGCCAGCCCAATCGCCAGCGGGCAGGTTGAACAGCACGACCTCCAGCCGGCATCGCCGCGCCCGTTCAGCTACCTCTCCCGCGCCATGATCATAGGGAAACATGAACTCGACGCCGGAAAAGCCAGCCTCCGCCGCCGCATCGAAGCGGTCGAGAAAGGGCAGGTCCTGGAACATCATCGACAGATTGGCGGCCAGCTTGACCATGTCTCTTCCTCTCTTTTCAATTCGCGCCCGGTCAGAAGGCGAGGCCCAGCACCAGATCCATGACATTGGTGCCGGTGGGTCCGGTGCGGAACAGGTCGCCCGTCGCCTCGAACAAGCGATGACTGTCATTGCGCGCCAACATCTCCGCCGGGTCGATCCCCGCCGCCCGCGCCCGCTCGTGAAGCCCGCCATCGGCAAAAGCCCCCGCCGCATCGGTTGGCCCGTCGGTGCCATCGGTGCCAGCGGCAAGCAGGACGGCATTGTCCTGCCCGGCCAGCGCCATGGCGGCGACCAGGGCAAATTCCTGGTTACGTCCGCCCAGCCCGTCGCCCGTCACCTGAAGTGTGGTTTCCCCAGCCGACACCAGCAACATGGGGCGATCCTGCGACGGTACGACGCGCAGGGCAGCGGCCATCGCCAGCGCCGCGTCATGAGTGTTGCCCGCCATTGCCGTATCCATATCTCGCACGGCCACCCCCTCCCGCGCCGCAATGCGATGCACAGCATCCACCAGCGTGGCGCTGTCGGCCAGCAGCAATGTCTCGCGCCGTCCCACCGTTTGGGGCACCGGATGCACGCCCTTGGCAAGCGCACGCCGGATCGATGCGGGCACAGTATCTTGCAGCCCATATCGCGCGAGAATAGCGACCGGGTCCTCCTGTCCTTCCCCGCCCGCAAGAGTCGGCCCCGATCCGATCATGCAGAGGTCGCCACTCGGCACGTCGGATATCAGCAAGGTCAGCACCGATGCGGGGCCGATATGGTGCAGAAGCCCGCCGCCCTTCACCCGCGACAGGCGCTTGCGCACGGCGTTGATCTCCTCGATCGATGCTCCCGAACGCAGCAGCATTTCCGTTGTCGCCGCCTTCTCCTCTAGCGTAACGCCATCAACCGGAGCAACCATCAACGCGGACGCGCCGCCGGTCAGCAGCACGATCACACTGTCACGCTCGGTCAGCCCTTCGACCGTCCGCAGCATTTCGGCCGTGGCTTCCATCCCCTGCGCGTCAGGAATCGGATGCCCCGCCTGAAGCTGCCGGATGCGCGTGAGCAGCTCATCATGACCGTGCTTGACGATGATGCAGCCGTCCGAAATCCGGTCACCCAGCAGAGTTTCCAGCCCCTTCGCGAGCGACCCCACGGCCTTTCCAGCGCCGATCACGACGATGCGACCATCTGGAGCCAGTGGCCAGTCTATGGCTCTGCCCTGGTGGCATATGGACCAATGGCCACCCTCTGGAACGCCAAGCGCTTCGACCAGCCTTTCGCCGCGCACCGACAGCAGCGCCTCAAGATAGATGCTTTCCAGCAGAGCGCGGGCGGCGGCCGTCTGCATAACAGGCGCCATCTCAGGGAACAAGGAGAGTGAAGGGATAGACATAGGCTTGCAGCATCACGAACAGGCCAATCAGGGAACCCAGCACCAGGCTGTGAACGAAGACATGGCGCAATATGCGGCCTTCCTGACCGAACCACTGCGTCGCGGTGGAGGCGACGACGATGCTCTGCGCGTCGATCATCTTGCCCATGACCCCGCCCGCGCTGTTCGCACTCGCCATCAGCACGGGCGACAGGTTCAACTGTTCAGCGGTGATCTTCTGCAATCCGCCGAACAGGACATTGGACGCTGTGTCCGATCCGGTGACGGCGACGCCCAGCCACCCCAGCATGGTGCCGAAGAAAGGATAGAGAACTCCCGTCGCCGCGAAGGCGAGGCCCATGGACGCGTCTATGCCGCCATAACGGGTGAGATAGCCAAGCCCCAACATCGCCGCGATGGTGAGCAGCGATGGCAGCACCAGCTTCCACGTGCGCAGATAGACGCGACCGACCGTGCGCGCAGGCACTCGCAACAGCAGCGCGGAGGCAAGGGCGGCCACCAATATCGCCGTGCCCGTCGCCGACAACAGGTTGAGATTGTAGACCGCCTTTTCAAACTCCGGCGCGGTGACGACAGGGGGCAGGCGCTGGATCACCCCGTCCAGACCGGCAAAGGGCAGGCGCAGCGCGAAGATGGCGTCCAGCCCCTGCTTCATGAAGGGCAGGCCCCACAGGAAGACACACGCCGTCAGGATGATCCACGGCATCCAGGCACGCCGAACGGCAGCGGGATCGTGCAGGGGCCGCGCATGGGCGGCGTCCACGGTCGCGGCCACGTCCCGCTCGTCACCCGGCGCGAGCTTCGCTTCGTTGACATGCATGATCCGCGCGGGCTGCCATATCCGCAGGAAAGCGATAAGCGCCGTGATCGACGCAAGCGCCGCACCGATGGAGGTCAGCCAAGGGCCATGAAGGTTGGAGATGAGAAGCTGCACCAGCGCGAAGCTGGCACCAGCGACCAGCACGGCGGGCAATACTTCTAGCGTCCGCCGCCACCCGCAATAGGCGACCAGCAGCCAAAAGGGCACGATGATGGCGAACGGCGTCATCTGCCGTCCCACCATTGCCGACAGTTCGAGCAGCGGCAGGCCGGTCACCCCCGAAAGCGTAACGAGCGGCGTTCCTAGCGCGCCGAAGGCGACGGGCGCGGTATTGGCGATCAGTGACAGCCCCGACGCTTGCAACCGTGTAAAGCCAAGGCCGATCAGCATCGCGCCCGTGACCGCGACCGGCGTCCCGAACCCCGCAGCTCCTTCGAAGAAGGCACCGAAGCAGAAGGCGATCAGCAGCAGCTGCAACCGGCTGTCCGCGGTGATCGACGTGATCGCGCCGCGCAGGATGTGGAACTGCCCGGTCGTTTCCGTCAGCTGGTATAGGAAGATGATGTTGAGCACGATCCAGCCGATCGGCAGCAGCCCGTAGGCCGCCCCGAAACCGGCTGCGCGCACCGCCAGGCCCGGAGGCATGCCGAATGCCAGCACCGCGACTGCAAGGCCCGCCCCCAACCCCATCAGGGCGGCGATATGCGCCCGCACATGAAAAAGGCCGATCGCCCCCAACAGCACGACGACGGGGACGGCCGCGACCAGAGCCGACAGCAAGCCATTGCCGAAAGGGTCGTAATTTTGTGCCCAGATCATGGCGCCATCCCTGCCCATTTCCTATCACGGTCTATTTCAAATCATGCGGAATTTCCGTGGTATCGCCACTCGCCTCCGCTGTTAGCCGTTCGACCGTCGCTAAGGAGGATGACAGGCAAGAGATACCCGTCTTTCCGCGATGCGGAACAGACACTGTGGCGGGCGGCCTGCCGTTCCATATCGCGGAACGGCGTCGGCGGCATCATTGTCCATCCAGGCACGCCGGTGCAGACTGAACGTTCCAATCTGTCGATTCAGGAGCATGAGGAGGATGGACTTGAAAGCGAACGGCGGGATCTCGCGCCGCGACCTCGTACGCGTCTTGCCCACGGCAGCTATGATGAGCGCCATTCCCGGCCCGGGCTGGTCCGCCCTGAACATCGGCGGCTTTAACCGGCGCGAATGGTGGAAGCATGAATATCGCATAGTCCAGACCAACCTGCGCGAAATCGACGCCCTGGAGGATCCGCGAGAGATCGCCCGGCAAACCCGCGCCTTCGGTGCGAACATGATCGTGTCGAACATCGGCGGGATCGTTGCCTTCTATCCCACTGAGCTGCCGCTCCACTATCGCAACCCCTATCTGAAAAACGATTTCGCAGGCGAGATGGTCGCCGCCGCCCATGCCGAAGGGCTGGCCTATATCGGCCGCTTTGACCTGTCCAAGGCGATGAAGCCTGCCTATGACGCACATCCCGAATGGTTCATGCGCAACCGCGATGGCATTCCGCGTGAATATGCCGGGACCTACCAAGCCTGCCCCAATGGCGGTTGGGCGCAGGATTACAGCCTTCAGATATTGAAGGAAGGGGTCGAACGCCATGATGTGGACGGTATGTTCTTCAACATGACCGGCTTCGTCCGCACCGACTATTCCGATGTCGATCATGGCATTTGCGTATGCGACAATTGCAAGCGACGCTTCCGGGAATTGTACAAGCTGGACCTACCCAAAACCGAAGACGGCACCGATCCCAATTGGGATGCTTATCAGCAGTTTCAAACACGCGTCATGACAGAGCTTTCCGCAAAGGCACGCGCAGTCATCGAGGCGGCACGGCCCCATGTGCCTTTGATGGATTTTTTCGGCGGCGTCGTTGCGCGCGGAGAGGTGCAGCGCCGGGTGTCGCGCAAGGCGCCCGAATGGCCACACGCCATGGGCGAACAGACACGGGCGCTCATGGCGCTTGCGCCGGGCAAGGCCTTTTCCGCAACCTCCACTGCGCATATCGACTATCCTTGGCGGCAGGTGACGGAAAGCACCGAAAACCACATGCTGCGTTTCGCGCAGGCGCTTGGCACGGGCGCCAAGCTCGACCTTTATCTGATGGGAACGCTCAAAGATCAGGACGATCCTCGGTTTCTGCCTCCCGTCTCGCGCCTTTTCCACTGGCACGCCGCCAATGAACAGCATTATGCCGGGCTGACCCCGGCTGCCCGCGTCGCGATCTACAATATAGGATCAATCTTCCAGTCACCCGGCGCCGGGCTGGCGCGCTATGGCATCGGTGCGCAGCGCGGGGCCTATCAGGCGCTGGTCGATGCCCGCCTCCCCTTCTGGATGACTAACGGAATGCAGGTGCGCAACGCCACGCGCGACAAAGCCTATGACGTCATCATCCTGCCGCATATCATGACCTTGAGCGATGAGGATGCCGATGCGCTCGACGCCTTCGTCGAGGCCGGCGGCCTGCTCATCGCGACCGGCTATACCGGCGCACAGGGGCAAGGGGGAAAGCCGCGCTCCGGCTCGGCGATGAAGTCCAGCCCGGTGAGCAGCTTCGGTCAGCCGCGCGATGGCCATGGCTGGTCGCTCGACATGAGCAAGGCCGCCATCCCCATGGGACCCGGCCGCATGCCGATCGATGCGGACTTCTTCCCCGTCACAGCGCGCAGCGGCGCGTCGAGCCTGATCCCCTTCGCGCCCGATCAGCGTTTCGGCCCGCCCGAATTTTCCTATGCGCGACCGGGCGAAGCGGCGCGCGCCGACGCTGGCGCGCTGGTCATGGCCTATGGCAAGGGGCACCATGTGCACATCCCCTGGCTGCCCGACTGGCTTTATTATCGCGATGGGCTGGATGCACATCGGGTGCTGTTTGAAAGCCTGATCGCCCGCTATGCACCGCCACCGCCATTGGTGCTGGAAGGGCCGGGACCGATGGAGATGATGGCGATGCAGCAGCTCGCGACGGGCAAGATGCTGGTGCATGTCATCAACTATTCGGGCCAGCGCAACACCCATTATGGCGATCCCGTCATCGCCCACGGCCTGAAGCTGGGCGTGCGCGGATCAGTGGGCAGCACGGCGCAAATGCTGGTGGCGGGAAAATCGGTAAAGGGTAAGCGACGGAATGGAGATGGCGACGATCTGTGGTTCGATCTGCCGCCGATCGATACGTTCGAAGCGGTGCAGTTGACGCTTGCTTGATTGCGGGGTTGGGGAGGCAACTCTCAGTTCCTCCCCAACCCGCTACGATCAAAAGTCCGGCGCCAGGTCCATCAATACGATGCCCTGCCCCACGCCCGCGTCGATCACGTCCGCAGATCCCACTTGGGCAGCGATCATCCGGCCATCGGGCCGCACGACCGGATTGCCATATTTCCATCCGCCATATTGCACGATGTTCGTCATGCGCGTGTAGCGCGGCTTTTTTGGATCGAGATCAAGGACGCACAGGTCCATGCCTTTAGCGCGGTCCTGTGCGCATTCCACCAATGTCCGCTTGCCATCCGGGAAGATGCCTTCGACCTCGCTATAAAGGGTGGACGGCGTCGGATATTCGGTGATCTTTTTGGTCGCGAAATCTACGGACAACACCTTTGTCTCCACGCCCGTCGGCCCCTTGCCAAAACCATAGCAGGGCATGACCAGCCCCTTATCGCCCGGCAGGAAGTCTTGCGCTTCGACGAAGCATTCGGTCGTTGTCACGATTTCCCGTACATCTTCCAACTTCGCTGATTGCGCGTTAACGGCAACGCGCCCCGTATAAATGGTGGTCGATGCTGGTTTGCCACCTGCTGCAGGCTTTACCTGGCTCCAGGCGATCATGTTGCTGCGTGGGCTGAGCGCTATCCCTTCGAACACCGTGATGCCCAGTGGCACTGGTGCGCGCATCGCCTGCGGGTCCATCCAGAATAGTTCGATGCGGCCGTGGCGCGTCTCTTCCCTTGTCTTTCCCAATATACGGGGGCCGAGCAGCGCGTAGCTGCCATCAGCAAGATAATGCACCCGCAAATAACCTTCGCTCGGTGCATGGCCTGTCAAGTTGCGGGTACGCCCCGTCGCCATGTCATATTCGAAAGCGTCACCGTAGGATTTGCCAATGAAAGCCAGCTTGTCGCCCTTGGGTGAAAAGACCGGCCGCTCTCCGAAGGCTGAAATCAGCCGCTGTCCGGAGGGCATGTCCTGGATTGGATTGCCGGGCTTGTTCCCCAGGGGCATCGCAGCAGGAACGGCCTCGCCCCGCGTAAAGGTCTGCGCGGGAAGCGCAGACAGGGGCAGCACCGCGAGCATGACGGATAACGAGAGATATTTTGCCTTCATCGATCTGTCTCCTTGTCCCTGCGCAAGCAACGTGATGGCCGTAATAAGTCAAGCAGGGCCTGTTGCCGTTTCACCATGTGGACAGCCAGACTAACCACTGGTCAGCAGCGCTTGCGGGCGATAAAGCCGCACGATGACCATAGAGTGCGCCACTCTAGCCTCAGAGCCAGAAAGTTCCGGATATCGCCGGGTGCTTGCCCATTTGCGCGATCTGCTGGTGAATGGCGGCGTCCAGACCGGCCACCGTCTGCCGGGCGAACGGGAACTCGCGCTCAGCCTAGGGGTAAGCCGCCCGGCCGTGCGCGAAGCCGTACGGGCGATGGAGATGATCGGCGTGCTGGAAACACGCCACGGCCGCGCCAGCACCGTGCGCGTTCCCGATGCATCGGTGCTGGGCGAATTCTTCTCGCTCGCTCTGGCGCAACAACCGGCAATCATCGACGATATTGTCGAGGTGCGGATCGCGTTGGAGCGGCAGGCGCTACGGCTGGCCTGCGCCCGCGCCACGGAAGAAGATCGCCAGAACCTTGAACAGGCGCTGGAGGATATAGAAGCGACGATCGGCGATGTCGCCAAAGGTGGTCATGCCGACCTCAATTTCCATACGCAGCTGGTCGCGGCTGCGCACTCACCTGCGCTATCTACCGTCTACGGCACGATTACGCACCTGCTGGAACGATCCCATGTCGAACGGCGCCAACGCATTGCGGACAGCCCGATGGCGCGGGAATATCTGGTCGATCATCACCGCCGCATCTATGAAGCTGTCCGCGCGGGCGACGCTCTGATGGCGGACGACTTGATCCTCAGCCATTTCGCCATCGGCGCGGCCTGGAAAATTCATGGGGCTCCCGCCGACTGACGTTCCGCATGTGGGCTCACCCGTCGATCAGGATAGCGCGAAAATCATTGACGTTGGTGCGCGTCGGCCCGGTAAACACCAGATCTCCCAACGCACTGAAGAATCCGAAGCTGTTATTTTCGCGCAGCATCCCGCTGGCCGACATGCCCGCGGCACGAGCCCGCGCCAAAGTGCTTTCATCGACGATGGCCCCCGCATGGCCGCCCACGCCATCGATGCCATCGGTATCGCACGCCAGCGCCGATATGCCCGGCGCGGCGTCCAGCGACATGGCGAGGCTCAGCATATATTCGCTGTTGCGCCCGCCGCTGCCTGACGGATTACCGACCAGCACGGTAGTTTCGCCACCAGACAGCAGCGCCCAGCGTCCGCCCTTCCGCTGATGATGCAGGGCGAGCGCAGCGTGGACGATGCCGAGTTCGGTCGCGTCCCCTTCCAGATCGTCACCCAAATAGACGGGCTTGTATCCCGCCGCCCTGGCGACTTCCCCTGCGGCTTCCAGCGCCATGCGGTTGCGCGCGACGATCCGCGTATCGGCCCGCGCGAGTTCGGGCGACCCCGGACGCGGCGTGGCGTGGCGGTCGTCGCTCAACACTGCCATCACATTGTCTGGAACGGTGATGCGATAGCGTTCGATCACCCGCCGCGCGTCTGCCAGTGTCGTCCGGTCGGCAACGGTGGGACCTGAAGCGATCAGGGCCGGATCGTCGCCCGGCACGTCGGAAAAGGCCAATGTGACGACCTCCGCGGGATGCGCCAGCGCAGCCAGACGCCCGCCCTTGACCTGCGACAGATGCGTGCGCACGCAGTTTATCTGCGATATGGTAGCGCCGCAAAACAGCAGCTCGCGCGTCACGCGGCGCTTATCATCCAGCGACACGCCATCGACCGGCAAAGCCAACAACGCAGAGCCACCGCCAGAGATCAGCGCCAGCAATTGATCCTCTTCGCCAAGGTCTCGCACGGCTTCCTGGATCATCTGCGCCGCGCGCTGACCATGCTCGTCGGGCAAGGGGTGCCCGGCCTCGATCACGAGGGCGTCGGCGGGGAAGGTTCCTGGCGGCAGGCCGTGGCCGTAGGGCGTAAGGATGATCGCTTGCGTCCCCTGTGGAGAGTGGCGAAGCGCGACATCCGCCATCGCCGCGCCCGCCTTGCCCACGGCAAGCACCAGCCGCCGTCCTTTCGGCGGGGATGGCATATGCGAAGGCAGGCATCGCTCCGCAGATACTGCGGACAGCGCGACGTCGAACATCTCCCGCGCCAGCGCGATCCGCGCCTCTTTCATCTCCCCGTCGTCCGCCAAAACCTGTTCCCTCGCCGCCGTTCTGCACTGGACTTACAAATCGGCAATGAAAGCTGCAATTTACAACTTACACGGAAACTGCAATTCCGTCTGGCGGAACAGGAAGGCGGCCACCCCTTATTTGCGCTTGCCCAGCAGCAGGCGCGCCTGCGTGCCCCAGCTGCCAACGAACAAGTCCTCCACGCCGTCTCCGTTGACGTCGCCTTTAGCCATGCTCCAACTGCGCGCGACGGTCGCGGCAGGCATGACCGAAGCCGTCACGTCGGTGAAGCGGCCCTTCCCGTCATTGGCATAGGCGCGCAACTGCAACGGCTTGAACCCCGGCACGTCGATCGCGCCAACGATCAGGTCGGGATGGCCGTCATGATTGAAATCCATCACCATCCCGCCCCAGCTGGAAAAGCGGTTGGCAGGCAGGCGCGTCTTGGTTTCGTCACGGAACTTGCCCCGCCCCTTGTTGATCAGCAACCGCGCCTGCGGATCCTTGTCCCACTTTTTGTTGTTGCTGGTCAGGTTCAGGAACAGAATGTCCGGACGCTTGTCGCCATTGGCGTCGAACACATGCACTTCGCGCGTTTCCAGCGGGGTGAGAAGCTGAAGCGCCTTGGGCGCCTCGCGAAAATGCCCCTTGCCATCGTTCATCAGCACGCGGTTGGGCGGGCTTTCGTTCGCGACCACCATGTCGAGGTCGCCGTCACCGTCCAGGTCGGCCAGCGCGATGTCCTGCGTATCGTCTTCATAAGCGGGCAGGTTCGTCGCCGTCGCATCAATGAAAGTGCCGGGCTGTTTGGGGTCGTTCAGCCACAGGAAGTTTTGCCCCGACGCGCGCGGCTTGTTCCAGCGCTCCTCCCCCGAATTGCCGATCACGATATCCGGCAGGCCGTCACCATTGACATCGCCCACCGCAAGACCATTGCCCTCGCTCATTTTCGGCAGCCGATCCGACGCGTCGGTAAATTCGCCCCCCGGTCCGCCTAAAAACAGCTGGTGCGCATGGTCCTCTTCCGCGACGAAGATCAGGTCGGGACAGCCATCACGGTTGAAGTCGGCGGACAGCACATGTTCCGTATCATGCGCCTTGGTGCCGAGCGCGCCCTGCTTCCAGGTGAAGTGGCCCTGCCCATCATTGATGTAGAGCCGGTTCGCACCCATTTCGACCGCGATCGCCGCGTCCAGATCGCCATCGCCATCCACGTCCACCAGCGCGACGTCCAGCGCGTGGAGATATTTGGAAACGGGCACATGGGTGTCAGTCACATCGTCGAACAGCAGGGCTGACCCCGCATCATCCTGCGCCTGTCCCGGCACGGCTCCGGCGATCAATGAGGCGAAGATTGCCGTGCGGGTCATCAGGCGGCAGTTCATCGTGCAGTCTCCAGTGTGCGAAGGTAGGCAAGGCTCTTCTTCAGCGAGTCGATGCGCGCGCCGGAGAATGGGGGCTCCTGCTCGACAAAGAAGTTGCGCACGCCCGCAGTCTGCGCTGCCTTCAGGATGGCGGGCCAATCCATCGTGCCCGATCCCACCTCCGTCGGCTTCTGTTGCATATGATAATTAACCTCGGTTCCCGCCGCGATGTCCTTCACATGCATTTGGGTGAAGCGCCCGCGATAGCGCTTGAGCCAGGCGACCGGGTCCTGCCCGCCCGCCGCCAGCCAGCCCGCATCCATTTCGAAATCAACGATGCGCGGGTCGGTCTTTTCCAGCAGGATCTGAAGGCCGGTCTTGTCGCCCAGCGGGGCCAGCTCTCCATTATGATTGTGATAGCCGATGCGGATGCCATGCTTCTTGAGGAAGGAACCCTTTTCATTGAGGAAGTCGGCCATGCGTTCATAACGCTCGGCTGGCACCGGCGGGCCGCCCGGCTTCATCAGCGACATGAAGGACACCGGCGGACCCCATTTCGGGTCCTTGGGGAACTGGAACAGCGGCAGCACGGCATTGCGTGATCCCAATATGTTCAGATCCTCGACCAGCTTGTCCAGATTGTCGAAATTCAGCCCGCTCGCGCCGGGCACCGACGATGAAGCAGCGACATGGGCGCTGCGGCATTTCAAACCTGACTTGTCCAGGGCGGCGCGGAATTGTGTCGGCGTATTACGGTGCAGCGAGGCAAGCTCCACCGATCGCACACCTGCCGCCGCGATCGCGGCGAGCGTACTGTCAAGGTCACGATACAGGTCGGGTTCGAACATATAGAGCTGCACGCCCGGACCATCTTCCCCCAGCAGGGGAGCAGATTTCCGTCGCGCAGCCGCAGGAACACCGGCTGCGAGCATCAGGAGAGCAGAGGATTTGAGCAGGTCGCGACGGTTCATTGGCAATCTCTTTCGGCTTTTCGAAGTTTCAGGCGAGCGCGGCCTGGCGGCTCGCCTCTCGCAGGGATGTTTCAGGGTAGCGCATCATGCACAGGACTACGCCCAGCGAAAAGAGCGCTGGCACAATGCCGATCAAGCTCCGCAGCGGCAGGGCGTTGCGCGGGTCACTGGCATGGGCGGGATCGAAGCCGAGCCAGGCGAGCAACAGGAAGGCTAGACCCACCGCCAGCCCCAACGCCAGCTTCATCGATCCATTGAGCGTCGCATAGAGCAGCCCCGTGCGATCGACGCCGAAGCGCGCGCGAGTAGCGTCGGCGACATCGGCCATCAACGCACGGGGCAGGAACCAGGCGATCGGGATGCACAGGCCAAGCGCCGCGACATTGGCCGCCGTCAGCCAGAAGGAATTGGCGGGCTGCACCGCCATTCCCAATTGCAGCAACGCCTGAATGAACGCGCCCGCCTGTAACGCCCGCGCCTTGCCGATCCGCCCGGCCAGCTTGGCGAACAATGGCGTCCCGGCAAAGGCGGCGGCATAGGCAATGAGGATCAGGGTACTCGCCACTGCCCGGTCGAAACCAAGCTGCCCCATGTAGAAGAACAACGCCACCGCATTGGCGACGCCCGTGGACAAGGCGATCAGCAGGTCGGCCAGCACCAGTCGAACGACCGGCCCTTGCGAGAACAGCGCGATATAATCCCGCACGGCGAGCGCCGCCTGAGCACCTGCCGCAGGTGGCTTTTCCGGTGTGGTCCGCAGCGCCAACAGGATCGCGCCGGGGATCAAAACAATCATTACCCAACCGGCTGCATGCATCCCTACCGCCGGATCGCCGGGATAGGCACTGGCGACCACCGGCAATATGGCGAGGATCGAAAACTGCCCTGCCGTCGCGAATACCTGCCACCAGGCAAAAATGCGCGTCCGCTCCGCCGATCCTGTGGACAGGGTCGCCGTCCAGGCCAGATGCGACAGCACGATCATCGAAAAGCCGATGAAGGCGATGAACAGCCACGCCCAAAGATAAGCCATGCCGACCCCTCGCTCCGCCTGAAACAGGGCGTAAGTCGACAGCATGAGAATTGGCGCGCTCGCCGCCAGCCAAGGACGGTAGCGCCCCCAGCGCGATCGCGTCGCGTCCATCATTCCGCCGAGCAGCGGATCGATCATCAGGTCCAACACCCGCACCGTCATGAAGGCGGCGCCCACCGCCCCGACCGGCAGAGCCAGCGCATTGGCGTAGAATTCGGGCAGGAACACCGTGACCAGCGTCGCATAAGCCTGGATCGCGAGCGCGGTGACGCAAAAGGCTGCCAGCCTTCCACGCCCCATCGCATCCTCCCTGCCACGCGTCATTCGGTCCTCCCCCTTGATCGGATTCCAAACTGGTAATACCACAGTGCAATCAAAGCGCCAGTGGGCAGGTTCGATTCTGTCGGTGAAATGCTGCGAAAGCGGCACTGGCGGGGAATTCGGGGGATCGATGCGCAAGCCAGAAACATTGTCGGGGGACGAACAGCATATACCTTTCCGGGACGTCATCGGCTTTGCCAACGACCATGCCGGTTTCCCGCTGCGCCCGCCAGTGCTGGACCTGCTAGGCCGCCACAGCGGCCGCATCATCGACGTCGGCGCGCAGTCGGAAGAGCCAGTGGACTTTCCCGACATTACCCGCCGGGCGGTACAAACCATCCTGGCTGGGGAGACCGATCGCGTCATCCTGCTGTGCGGCACGGGCGCTGGGGCATGCATCGCCGCTAACAAGGTTCGCGGCATCCGCGCCGCTGTCGCGCACGACACCTATGTCGCGCGGCAGGCGGTGGTGCATGACGACGTCAATGTATTGTGCATCGGCGCGTGGATCACCGGCCCGCAGATAGCCCTCGACATCGTTCGCCATTTCCTGGCCGCGCAGTTCAGCGACGAAGAACATTTCCGCCGTCGCGTTGCCAAGCTTGCATTGCTGGAGCAAGGCGGATGACGACGGCGCGCGCGGGCAAGGTCGTGGTGCTGGGCAGCATCAATCTCGACCTTCTGGTCACCGCTCCGCGTCTGCCCTGCGCGGGTGAAACCGTGTCAGGGAAAAATCTGACGCGCCAGCTGGGCGGCAAAGGGGCGAACCAGGCCGTCGGCGCAGCGCGTGCGGGTGCGCATTGCATCCTGTTGGGCGCGGTCGGGGCGGACGAGGACGGCGCGCAGATGGTCGCGGCGCTTGCCGATCATGGCATCGATGTGAGCCGGGTGCGCACCACTTCCTCCCCCACCGGTTGCGCGCTGGTGGCGACATCGCCGCAGGACAATCAGATCATTCATGTCGCCGGGGCAAATGCGGATGTCGATGCCACCTTCGCCGAGATTGATCTTGGCCCGGATGATGTCTGCCTCGCCCAGATGGAAACGCCCGTTCCCGCTACTTTAGCGCTGTTTCAGTATGCTCGCGCCACTGGAGCCAGCACCATCCTCAACGCTGCGCCCGCATCAACCGCTGCGCGCCAGCTGCTGCCGCTCTGCGATCTGCTGATTGTCAATGAAAGCGAGTTGGCCTTGCTGACGGGTGCTGAGGGCGTCCCTAGGCTGGACAACGCAGGATTGCTGTCGAGCAAGACCATGCTTGGCCTGGACCATGGCCAAACCCTGTTGGTGACATTGGGCGCGGATGGCGTGGCGATCGTTGCGGCCAGCGGCGTCCAGCGCATAGCGGGATGGCCCACGGCTGTGGTCGACACAACTGGAGCAGGCGACTGCTTCTGTGGCTATCTCGCCGCTGGCCTCGCGCGGGGCGATCGCATCGAACATGCCGCGGCGGAGGCCAACATGGCGGCGTCTATCGCCGTTCAGTCACTCGGCGCGGCGGCCTCCATCCCGGATCGCATCGCCGTGCTGCATGGTCTGGATACGGCCATTGCACACACCAGCTAGAATATTGAACTCAAGGAGCCTGAACGTGACGAACCTTATCAAGCGCAGGAAGTCCAGCATTGCTGCTCAACTTCTGAGCGCGGCGCTGTTGACCGCTGTCCTGCCGCTGACGGCAGCGCCTGCCGCCACGGCCAAGGATACGAAAATCGACTATCTGACTGCCCCCTTCCATCAGGAACGCCTCCTGGACTGGGGCAACCGGCCCAACTGGTCGCCCGATGGCCGTCGCATTGCCTTCACCAAAGACGATCTGGTCGACAGCCCGGCGTATGAAATCGACGTACGCACGAAAAAAGTGCGTTGCCTCACCTGTAAATTCGGTGAAACGCAGTTCGTCACCCGCATATTTTATCTGCCCGACAACAGCTTCCTGATCGAAGCGGCGCCGGGCATGAAGGGGGGCAGCGGCGGCGCGGCCGATGCCACCCGGACCCAGCTGTTCTGGATGTCGAAGTCGCTGGCCCGTCCGGTTTCGCTCAACAGTGGGGCGATGGGCGACATCGCCATAGCGCGTGAACCCAACGCCGATGGATCGATCAACCTATCCTGGTCGCGTCCTTCGGCGACTGGCCTGGACCTGACCGTGGCCCGGCTGGTTCGTGACGGCAGGACCGCGCGGCTTGCCGACATGCAGGCCGCCTATAGCTACCGCCCCGGCCAGCCCGGCCCGGCAAGCTTCCCCGAGGCCTATGACTTCATCGATGGCGGGCGCAGCGTCATGTTCTGGACCACCGAAATGGCGGCGCTGGACAGCGAAATGTATAAGGTCAACATCGCGACCAAGGCGGTGAGCAAGGTCTATGCCACTCCTTCCCATAACGAAACCCACGTATTTCCCGACGAACGCTATGGCCTGGAGGAAGCGAATATTCATTCCGATCCGGATGGCCCCTATCGCGGAATAAGCGGGCATATCAGGCCGGGCGTCGAGCAGATTTTGCGCTTCAAGGGCGAAAGCCGTGCAGCGGAGATCGCCGCGGCGAATTCCGGCAAGGGCTTCGATATCTTCGTCATCACCATGGATGGCAAATCACGCCGGGCGCTGACCAACATCAGCCCGTCCGGCGCGCAGGCGCATCAATCGACGGTGTCCCCCGACGGCCGCCGCATTGCCTTCGCGATCAAGGACCCCTCCGGAAAGTCGGGCCATCAGGCGGGACTCTATATCGGAACGTTCGGCAAGAACTGAAGATGATTAGAATTCGTGATTCCGTTCCACATGGTGGAATGGCCACTTCTGGGGATGTTCTCGCTCTTATATAACCCTGAATCGCTCAATGTCCGAACAAAAGGTTTCGGGGTTAAAATGGAGGGGACTATGAAGAGATCAAGAGGTCGTCATCTTATACAGCTGTTGAGTTGCGCTTGCGGGCTGGCCATTGCCAGCGGCGCCGCTGCGCAGCAAGCTGAGCAAGGCGCTGCCGAACCAAGTGCTGCCGAGATCATCGTCACAGCGACACGTCGTAGCGAGACGTTACAGCAAACGCCGTTGGCAGTAGACGTCGTATCAGGACAGCAAGTTGCCAAGCTCAATCTGTTCGACGTCAAGGAAATTCAGAACATCGTCCCGGGCCTTACGCTCGAAAATGGCGATGGCCGCAGCAACATCGCAACCTTACGCGGCATCTCGTTCAATCCCGATAGTGGGTCGAGCGACGCGGTTCAGGTCTATTTCAATGAGATCGACGTCGATCCCAACACTTTCTTCAGCGCAATCTATGATCTCGGCCAGATCCAGGTTCTTCGTGGTCCTCAGGGCTTGTTCCGTGGCAAGGTTTCCCCCGCAGGCTCGATCGTCATCGGCTCTGCCCGTCCAGACCTGAGCAAGCCAACCGGTTATGCACAGGTCGCAGCCAGCGATCTGCACGCTAGCAACTTCCAGGGCGCGGCATCCGTTCCGATCATTCAGGACAGCCTGGCCGTCCGGGGCGCATTGCTTTATGATCGCAACCGTGCCGGTCAGGTGAAGAATGTCGATGGGCGCAAGTCATATAACGAAACGATGAGCGGTCGCATTTCGCTCGCTTGGGAGCCGTCGTCCGACTTCCGCGCGGACCTTGTCTACCAGTATCTCTGGACCGACACGCGGCCGTTCCGCGCGGTATTCGGCCCGGGCAACCAGCCCAGCCCGAACAGCTTCTTTCCGCTGCGCAGCGGTCCCGCGATCAGCCTTAACGATCGCCTGGCGGTAAGCGAAGGCGCACTGCGGTTCACCAATGAAACGCATCTTGTCACCCTCAACACCAATTATAATTTTGGCTGGGCCGAACTGGTATTCAATGGAGGATATCAGAAGACGCGGCTGGAACAGCAACGCGATCAGGACGAAGGCAATGCGGTTCCCGGTTATCAGCTGAACCAGCATGTACACACGCCTTACGATCTATGGACGACGGAGCTTCGCCTCCAGTCACCTAGCGGCTCTCGGCTGAATTGGGCAATTGCCGCGAACTATGATTATTCAAAGTTCAACGACGTCCGCGTAAATCAAAGCAACGACGTCTTCTTTACCGATCCGTTCGGGACGATCTTCCCCGGAATGACCGGTCCGGGCGCGGTACCTCCGCAGATTTACACAGTCCCCGTCGATGTCGCGGTCACTCTACCAATTCTCAGCAAATCCTACGCTGTATCGGGCTTGATCGGTTATGAAGTGGTAGATGGACTGACAATCACTGGCGGTCTACGTCAAACTTGGGGAAAGACGACCCGGACGCAGACCACAACTCTTGTAATTGGAGGAGGGACTCCCTCATCGTCCGTAACGCCTAGCGTGGTTAAACCCAGCGCCCTCACCGGCGGCGCGGCGATAAGTTGGACAGTCAATCCTGACCTAAACCTCTACGCCAATTATGGCCGATCATTTCGCCCCGGCGTTGCAGCGACAGGCGTGACTACAACTCTTGATCCGCAATATCTGCAAACCCCCGATGAAACTTCGGACGGCTTCGAAATTGGCCTCAAGTCGAGCCTGTTCGACCGAAAGGTGACGTTGAACATCGCAGCCTTCTACCAGACTTTCAAAAATTATGTGGATTTTGCACCCGGCCTTACGACCAATTCGACGCGTGCGCCCGGACAAACGGATACAGCGACAGCGCCTCTACCGACCTTTGGTGACGCCATCAGCAAAGGCGTCGAAGTTCAGCTTGGTTTCCAGCCCTCGCAATGGGTCGATCTCAACGTGAACGCCACCTACGCTGATGCGCATTACGATAACGCTAAACTTTATTGTAATGACTTCAATGGTGATGGCATACCGGATTCGAGTGGCACGCCCAGCGTACCAGCAGGTCAGCAAGTCGCCACCTGCACCCGCAATGATCGTATCGCTGACGTTCCGAAGCTCAGCCTGTCGAGCAATGGCGAAGTCCGGTTCGGTATGGGCTCACTAACACCGTTCATTCGCGGGCTGCTGTCCTATCGTCCAGGATTCAAGTCAGAAAACAGCAACTACACCTATCGCGACTTCACCAAGATCGATTTGTTCGTCGGTCTTCGCGGCGAAGATCGCTGGGAGCTAAACCTGTTCGTGAAGAACCTGCTCAATCAGACCCGAGCACAACGCGTGTCGCAAGGAAACTTCCAGGTCGGAACGCGCGCGCTGCCCGGTTTCGAAACCCTTGGCACCATCCCGTTCGACTCCGGTTATCGCGTGGCGAACATCACGGCGCCGCGCGAATTTGGTGCGACATTGCGCTTCAACTGGTGATCGACTGGCCGGGGGATTGCTTAAGGCGATCCCCCGGTCGCGACTGCCTACGTCTCCCCCAAACTCAGGGTTCAGCGACGCCGCGCTGAACCTTTTTTGTTTAAGACCTCCCACGCAACATTTGCGAATTCACGCATTGAAGTGCGCCGATGATCTTTCGGGTTGAGCGCTCGGAAAGGCGGTTGGTCAGTCGTCTGCCACCGCGCGCAGTAGCGCCCGGAATCTATCCGGGCGCTACGCCCCCTTTAAAGCACGGCTCATCTTCACACCGAATCCGGTGGGTAGATCAAATATTTCGCTGTCCAATTCCATGATGTGGAACAGGCACGACCATGCCCCTCATTGACTCCCTTACATCGTTAGATTTTCTTGGCGGCGAGAAGAGAGGATGATGGACAAGATCGTGGTGAACGCAGCCGCGCCCCGAGGAGGATGCGATCAAGATCGTGGTCCGCTTTCCAGCGACATCGGGCAGCCAGGCCATCACATCGTGGCGCGCCTTCTTCGCCTTATCGCACGACGCGGGGGAAATGCGGTCGGCGTCTTGAGGGTCAACGGGTTTGACGAGCCGCTCGACCGGTTTCTGATCGCCACCCTCCCGTCTCTGGACATCGCCAGTCTGCAAAAGCTTTCGTCCCGTGCCAGCGTGGAACTGTCCGATATGCAGGCCTACGCCACCGGACGGCTCCCTTTTCGTGGCGGCGACTGGCGCCTGCTTTTCTACTGCCTGGTCGGCAGCCGCACCCTGCGCGAAGCCATCATGCGGACGGAGGAACTGCTGCTGGCGATCGACGGGGGCATGGGCAACATGACGTTGAAGCGGACAAGCGGACAGGCCTGCCTGTCATATACGGGTGCGCGCAGCGATGATGAAGAAATGGACTTCATCGTCATTCTGCACGGCCAACTGATGTTCCACTCCATTTTCAGCTGGCTTATCGGCAAGCCGTTGGAAGGCGCACTGGCTCTCGATTTCCCCGAATTCGCCCGACGGCATCTGGACGGCCAACTGCTGCCGTTCGATCTGCTGCTGGACGCAGACCAGCTGGAAATGCGCTTTGCTGCAGCCCTCCTCGATCAGCCGGTCATCCGCACCATGGCCGATTGCGAAGCGCTGCCGACGCTCAATTTCCTGTTCGGGTTGCGGTCGGGTGAGGATCCGCTGGAAATCGTCCGCCGTTCGCGTCACTTTATGGCGATGGCATTGCGGGAAAGGCGCAAGCTCCCCTCACTCGAAGAACTGGCCCGACACCTGACCGTGGGGGCGATGACGCTGCGGCGCAGGCTGCATAGCGCTGGCACCTCCTTCCGTGCGATCCGGGACGAACTGCGCCATGAAATGGCCATCGACATGCTGACCAACAGCCGCTTGTCGATAGAGGACATAGCCGAACGGCTCGACCTTTGCGATTCCAACGCGCTGCGTCGTGCCTGTCGCGGATGGACCGGCATGGCCCCAACCGAATTCCGCCGCAAATTGCTTCAGCTATCAGATGGCGGGTGAGGCTGCTTTCACGCTCCAAGCGGCGGACTCCCGCGCTTCGTGAAGATCTTCCAAATTGGGCAGACGCTATTGCAATCATGGGCGCCGCGCCTAGCATGATGATATTGCAGGGGGAGCAGTGTGATGAATGCGCGAGAGGATGCCTTGGTCGCCAGTGTGGCGGCCGATCAGCGTTATGTTGACCTGGTGGCGAGGCGCTCGCGTCTTGGCTGGTGGCTGTCCGCCATCATCTTCCTTGCGTTTATCGGCTATCTGCTGCTGATCGCCTTCGAAAAGGCAGCGCTTGGCGCACCTATTGCTGGTGGCGTGACGTCGGTCGGAATACCCGTCGGCCTTGGCCTCATCCTTCTGGCGATCGCGCTTACCGGAATCTACGTCGCGCACGCCAATCGTCATCATGACGAACAAATGGCCGCAATTCTTCAGGAACACCGCCGAAAGCACTATAGCGCGTGATGGGGCGTTTGTTAGCGATCGCCCTGGCTTCGATAACGCTGGCCCCGCTCCCCGCTTTTGCGGCCGCGCTGGAAGGACAGGCTCAACGCCAGCCCGTCAACTGGATCGCGATCTGCATGTTCGTCGCTTTTGTCGGGCTGACGTTGTGGATCACGAAGGTCGCGGCTGCGCGCACACGCACAGCTTCGGACTTCTATACAGCGGGCGGAGGCATTAGCGGCTTTCAGAATGGCCTCGCGATGGCGGGCGATTATATGTCGGCGGCGTCCTTCCTCGGCATTTCAGCGCAGATCTACTTGGACGGATATGACGGGCTCATCTATTCTACCGGCTTTCTGGTAGGCTGGCCGATCCTGCTGTTCCTGATGGCGGAGCGGCTGCGCAACCTCGGACGCTTTACCTTCGCCGATGTAGCCTCCTACCGCTTTGCCCAGTCGCCGGTGCGCAGCTTTGCAGCGGTCAGCACGCTTCTGGTCGTCAGCTTCTATCTGATCGCTCAGATGGTGGGGGCAGGACAGCTCATCAAATTGCTGTTCGGCCTGCCATATGCGGTTGCGGTGGTGATCGTTGGCACATTGATGATGCTCTACGTCCTGTTCGGTGGTATGCGCGCGACCACCTGGGTCCAGATCATCAAGGCCGTGCTACTGCTTGGCGGCGCCACCTTCATGGCCGTGATGGTGCTGGCGCGGTTCGGCTTCTCGTTGGAGGCGCTCTTCGCCAGGGCCGTTGAGGTCAAGACGACTGGGGCATTCGATGCGGGCGCCAGCGCTGCCGATGCTGCTGATAAAGGGCGTTCGATCATGGCGCCGGGCAACTTCATCAAGGACCCAGTGTCCGCGATCTCCTTCGGCCTCGCGCTGATGCTGGGAACGGCGGGCTTGCCTCACATATTGATGCGCTTCTTCACAGTGCCTGATGCAAAGGAAGCGCGCAAATCCGTGCTGTGGGCGACCGGCTGGATCGGATATTTCTATATCCTCACCTTCATCATCGGCTTTGGTGCGATCGTGCTAGTCGGGACGCAGCCTGCCTATCTGGATACCGGAGGCGCGCTGCGGGGTGGAGGCAATATGGCGGCGATCCATCTTGGCCATGCAATCGGCGGGAATCTCTTCCTCGGCTTCATATCCGCGGTCGCCTTTGCGACTATTCTTGCGGTGGTCGCGGGGCTGACCCTGTCGGCTGCCTCCGCGATCAGCCATGACCTATATGCAACCGTGCTGAAACATGGCGAGGCGAACCCGGCTGACGAATTGCGCGTGTCGCGTTTGACCACGCTCGCGCTGGGCGCGTTGGCGGTGTTGCTCGGTCTCCTGTTCGAAAAGCAGAATGTGGCCTTCATGGTCAGCCTGGCCTTCGCATTGGCCGCGTCGGGTAATTTCCCCGTGCTGATCCTTTCCCTTCTCTGGAATGGCTGCACGACACGTGGTGCGGCCATGGGCGGCACGATTGGCCTGCTTACCGCTTTCATCCTCACGCTGCTGTCGCCGACGGTCTGGACAAGCACCTTCAACCTTGGTCCGGCTCCTTTCCCGTACAGCTCTGCTGCGATATTTTCAGTGCCAGCCGGCTTCCTTGCTATCTGGCTGATCTCGCACTTCGATCGTTCATCACGCGGGGCGATCGACAGGGCTGGCTATGCGGCGCAACGCGTACGGGCCGAGACCGGCATCGGCGCCTTCGCCGCTAACGAACACTGATCGGTGGGGGGCTTCCGGCATCTTGTCACGGTCGGTTGTTGGTAGAACATCGAGCGCCAGAACAGATCGGCCGGTCCAACGCAAACGCTGTTGAACCGGCCGGGGGTACAGAATGGGGCGGCCGTCATGGCCGCCGTCCCGTTTTTTTAAGCCTTATTCTCCGCCGAAACGATAGCGAAGCTTGAGGCCATACATGCGCGGCTCGCCGTAGATCGTTGCCCAGGAGAGCAACGAGCCGCCCTGGTACACGTCCGTGTTGCTGATCCGGTAGAGGTTGTTCGTGGCATTGGTGACGTACAATCCTGCATCCAAGCCGGAACCTGCGATATTGTTCCAGTCCAGCGACATGTTCAGCAAGCCGAAGGCGTCCAGCTTTTCGCCCGGCTGCTGCGGCGCAACGACCGTGGCTTCGGTATGCTGCGACGAATTGTGCGCATAGTTCACGAAGAAGGATAGGTTTCCTAGCCTTTCCGCGATGGGCAGGTTCACCGCTACGTGGAAGCTGTAGATGTACGGCACGACATACTGACCGGGCAGGCAGGTCAGGTCCGTGGGCGTTCCAGGCGGCAGCGCCGTGCCGGAACAATCCGCCAGGAAGCCGTTCGATGGCAAAGTATATTCGGTATATTTAAAGCGCGTATAGCTGAAATTGCCGCCAATCTCGATGGGCTTCCACGGCCGGATGGACGCGTCGACCTCGACACCTGAAACATGGGCCTTCGCCGCGTTGATCCGCGCGCCGCTGGCCAAGGTTACGGTGTTGAAATCGCCGGTTGCCTTCTGAATATTCTCGTAGTTCAAATAATAATAGGAAGCATTCAACCGGGCGGGCACGCTGGCGACCCGGAAGTCCGATTTGAACCCAGCCTCATAAGAGGTGACCTTTTCCGGTTCGAACGTGCGGGTGGTTTCGCGAACCGCGTAAGGATTGAACCCGCCTGCCTTGTAGCCGCGGCTGACCTTGGCAAACACCATCAGGTCGCGAACCGGCTTGTAATCCAGCCCGACGAGCCAGGTGGCCGCTTTACTCTTCAACGAAGCGGTGAAGTTGCAATCCGAGATCGCGTCCACCAACGACGAGTCCGCCGAGCAGATAAACTGTCCGGTTAGGGTCGGCGTATAGCTTTGCGAGAAGCCTTTGATCTTGTCCCAGGTATAGCGGAAACCGCCGGTAAGCCGCAGGCTGTCGAGAGACGGCGTCATCGCTCCGAAATCGAATGTGCCCTGCGCATAGAGCGCCTTTGAGGTCGTCGCGACGTAGCCCGGTGTTGCGTTGGCGACGCAAGCGGGCGGGATACCCGGAATTGGCGTGCCGGTAATTACCGCCGGACAATAGTTGATGGCGCTGCCTGCCTGATCGCCGTCAGGCTTCTGGCTATAGTAGAAGCCGCCCGCCGTGAAGGTCAGCTTGTTGTCCAGATAGGTGCCCTGGATCTGGAATTCTTCAGTGAACTGCTTGTAGCTATCGCGCGGCAGCGTGACCGGCGACGTATTATTATACACGACCGGCGTTCCCGCACCCGGAAGCGTGACCTGCCCCGGCGCGGGCAGCTTGTAGGGATCGACATCATATTGCTGCAAGACGGTGCCGTCGCCGTCGTAGCGGTAGAAGCTCTTGAACTTCTGAAAGCTGACGATGTTGCGCAGCACGAGTTCGTCGTTGAGATCGAAGGACAGGGTATCGGTGATGCCCCAGGTCTTGGTCTTCTGATAATCATCGACGCCATGCGCGGTCTGGCGCGGCCCTAGCGCGTCAGCCTGAGCAGTAGCCGCACGATAAACGTCACAGGAGAACGGATTGCCTGCAACGGGACCTTCAGCACAAAAAGGAGTGGGGTTTCCGTTCCCATCCACGAGCGACTTCATTGCTTCTATATTGAAACCCTTATTGATAAGCCCCGTGCCGTTGAAGCGCGAATAAGAGCCATAGGCCATCAGGTAATTTTCGATGCGCTCGGTCGGGCGGAAGGTGATACCGATGCGTCCCGAATACCAATGCGTATCGTCGCGATCCTTGTTCCAGATCACATCATGGGTATAGCCGTCGCGATCATGATAGGCGCCGACGACGCGGACGAGCAGCTTGTCCTCGACCACGGGCACGTTGATGACGCCTTCAATCTCCTTGGCTTCGTAATTGCCATATTTCGCAAGCAGCGAGCCTGAAAAGTCGTTCGTCGGCTTGTGCGGCACGAGAAGGATCGCGCCACCTGTGGTGTTACGACCGAACAACGTGCCCTGCGGACCGGCGAGCACCTGAAGATTTTCAAGATCGACAAAGTTGCCGGGCCCGCCCTGCTGGCTGAGTGTGATCGGGGCAGGTAGCGGCACTTCGTTCAGGTAAAGGACGACGCCAGGCGACGCCTGGAACGTGGCCCCCTGACCGCGCAGCGTAAATGTTTGGGAGTCGCGTGAACCCTGCCCTGCGGACCCGACGACCAGCGACGGGACGCTGGCGTTCAAATCCTGCGACTGGGTGATGTTTTGTTGCTGAAGTCGTTCGGGCGAAAAAGCCGTAATCGCGATAGGCACGTCCTGCGCACGTTCGGCGCGGCGTTGGGCCGTCACGATGATGTCGGCGGTTGCACCGAGTTGGGTGCCTGACGCGTCCTGCGCCAAGGCAGGTGTGGCTATCAGAACCGCGCATGATGCTACGCTGTTGAAAAGCAGTGCGGAATGCTTCTTCAAAATCCCCTCCTATTTTAGTTCGCCGCCTTTGTTCAGGCGGTCGATCTTCAGAGTAGAATATGGAAACAAACTACGCAATTGAGCAATACACAATTGTGATGCACTTATGTCACTATAGCGGAAAGAATGATCAGTCTCAGTGCTGACGCTTTCCGAATTCCAGACTTACCGGCCGCATGACCCCATCCGGCCTGATCCTGACGCGCACCAGACCCTGCTCGTCCGCGTCCGCCAATCGGCGCGACAAAGACATCACATTAGCTTGCGACGTGAACAATATGCCGGAATCCAATCCCCGCACCTCGCGCCGCGTGCCAATCGAAGCACGAACGATAATCGCGCACCCCGTTATTTGCTGAGCATCGGGACGACCTGGAATGGGATTTAATTGGCGAACCCTGGCAATATGCGGCGCGGTGCCCTGAATGCATAATTCAGGTGCAAGCGATGCATCAAAGGAAGTCTTGCCGCCGTTGTGACCGTCGCGCGATGCCTCCACGGGCCAGTCATATCGATACTGAATATAGTGCCCGCGAAGCAAATCCCTTGGATCATAACCCCGAATGGGAATGAGCCATTCTTGCCCTTGCTGCGCGAGGCGATAGGTCGCGATCCAGCTGTAAGCCAAAGCCGTGATCGGCAGCAGCAGGGCGGCAGCGAGCAGAAGGCGGGGCGATGCCGCAAGCCTTTTCATGCCGCCATCCCTCCCGCCGGTGCATAGCGTTTCGAGATACGGACAGTCGACCACGCCACCGCAATGGCGAAAGCCCCGGAAAATATAAGGCCCGCCCCGCTTTCAAGCAGGCTGTCATTAAGTTCGAAGCTCAAAATAATGATGCGCAGCGCCACCAGTGCGATCGCCCCCTGGAACAGCCGCCGCCACTGGGCGAAGATAGCCGCTGCGGCCACGGCACCCCACAGCATGACGAAGAATGACGCTCCGATCCAAGGGCTGCGGATCGGGCCGTGCAGATCGACCAGCAAGGCCTGCGCGAAATGCAGCAGCGCCCCAGCGGCCAATATCCCCGCCGTCGCTGCCCCGGATCGTGTGGGCGTGACGCGGAATATGATCGCGGCGGCACCGATCAGGGCCAGACTCTGTATGGCGATGCTGCCGAGGGCAGCGTGGGTTCGGCTGCCCCAGCCGCCTGCTATGATGGCGATGCTGATGCCCGCAAGGATCACGCTGATCGCCAGCTGTTCCAGCAAGCGCCAAAAGGCGGGCCGGTCACTCCGGTCCCGCATGAACGCGGCGAAGGCAGCCACCACAATCGGCGGGCAAACGATCAGGCCCCAATAGAGTGTTGGAAAGGCGGGCTGGGGCACATGCTGCCCCCATGCCCACGCATGACCATATTCGTCGGCGTGAGACCATGCCGTGCCGACTATCGCCGCCAGCCAGAGGCCCGCGATCGGCCAGCCTCTTCCAAACAGGAGCAGCAGCGGCGAAAAAATGACCAGCCACGCCAGCAGCGGCTGCCAGAGCGGCGAGGAGGTCTGATACACCTGCCCGACATGGCCAAAGAAAGCGAGACCCAGAACCGCAGCCACGAACAGCAATCCATCGCTGAAATAATGGTTTTTCGCCGATACCCTGGGCAAATACCACCAAAGAAGCCCCGCAAAGCCGGTCATCAGGGCGAAGTGGATCGCCAGACGCGTCTCACCGGGTATCACGTCCCAATTCGCGGCGACGACGGAGATGATCCCCAAGCCGATCGTCAACGCACCCAGGCCGACGATCGCCCACAATCCAACAGGCCGACTATGCGTCAATTCCCACGCGCGAATGCGCTCGGCGGTATCGGCGTCGATCAGCCCTGCGTCCTGCCACGCCTTCAACTGCCGTTCGGACATGGACTATTCCCCCTGTTCAGCGGCTGGGTGGTTCCATTCCACCCTGTGGATCTTGGGCGCACTGGAATCGGAAACCGTCAGAAGATAGCCCTGAGCACCGATCGGCAATGCAGGCGGAGGAACAGACGAGATGAAATCAAGATATTTCAACCGCGTAAGCCCCCTACGTCAGCATGCGCCAGCATGCCCGAAAATCCTTGGCAGCTCCAGTGGCATTCTGGCCGTCCGAGTCACGCGGCTGATCCTCGCGGCGACCACGGCATCGAGGGGAAATTGCTTAATCTTAACTTTCGGGTTAATAAACTTACTCCGCGGACATCGGTTCGTCGCATGAAGCAGTCCTACCAGCCCCAGCAGCGGAGCGCGACCGGACGCGTTCATCTCCGCGAAAGGTTGGGCTGAACAGGCAGGACGCCCATGCTGTTCAGGTGCGGCCGAATACCGCGCGTCATAATGAGACTACATGGAGGGGGTTCTGACAGCCGTTACGACATCACGGATGCGGCGGTCGGACGAGAAGCTGCGATCACGCAGGCCCGCCCGATCGAGTTTGAAGGAGTAGCGCAATGAGTAACATTTTAAAAAGCCCGAAACTTTTCTTACTGTTGTCCGTGACTGCCGGGACTGCTTCGGCCAGCTTCGCGCAGGAAGCGCAGCAGGAGGCGCCTGACGCCAATCTGTCGGCGACCTACAGCGCCCCTGCGCCCGAAGCGGCGCAACTCGCCGAAGGGCCTGAGGTCGAAGGCCTCATTTCCGCGCGCAACGGCGATAAATTGCAGGTTACCGCTGCCGACGGCACCAACACTGTCGTCACCATCAATGACGCGACCCGTGTCAAGTCCAGCGGCGGTTTCCTTGGCCTTAGCCGCAGCAAGCTTGCCACAGCTTCGCTGCTGAACGGCCTGCCGGTTTCCATCAAGACGCTTCAGTCGGGTGCTGACCTGATCGCCAGTCAGATAGATCTAAAGAGCAAGGATCTGAAGACCGCGTCGATGATCCGCAGCGGCACTGCCCAAGGCTTTGCCGAACAGACCGCCGCGACGGAAGCCTTGCGTAGCCGCGTGGGCGACATCGATAAATATAACGTCAAAAGCACGACAAACGTGAACTTTGACATTGGCAAGGCGGTATTGTCCGAGCAGGCGAAGAACGACCTGTGCGCCACCGCGTCAGCGGCCGACGGCATGAACAACGCCCTGTTGCTCGTCGTGGGCTATACCGATTCCACCGGCAGCGACGACTTCAATCAGGCGCTTAGCGAAAAGCGGGCCAGTCGGGTGGTCAACTATCTTCAGCAGACCTGCGGCTGGAAGCCCTATCGCATGCTGACCCCCACTGGCATGTCCGAAGCGGACCCGCTCAGCAGCAATGATACGGTCGAAGGCAAGGCGCAAAACCGCCGCGTCGCGGTGAATGTGCTCGTCAGCAAAGGCCTCGATGGACTCTAAAGTGCAAGGGGCGGGCAACAGTCCGCCCCTGTTTACTGATGATCGTGGTTTGAACGAAGGCTGCGCCTTAACCAATAGCGGCGATCACTTATCAGTCTTGCTCTCCAGCGCCCGTGCCATTTTCAGATGCCCCTCTACCACCGGAGCGATCTCGCCCGCTGCCGCCTTCAACGCCGCGTCCGTCCCGCCCGACACGTAGGAACGCATCAGCGCAAGAGCGTCTTCATGCGCATCGACCTGGCCATCGATATATTCCTCGTCAAACGCCGCGCCCTTCTTCCGACGCAGTTCGTCCAAATCCTTCTTCTGCCCATCGGTAAGGTCAGGGTTGGGCATAACAGCAGGCCGTGCCTTGCCCGCTGCCGCCTTGATCTTCGCAGTGGACTCAGAGTGGGCCTTGATCATCTGAACGGCGAAGGCCTTGACTTCAGCGGACGTGGCGTTGGCCGAGGCCAGCTTCGCAGCCGCAATCTCGAACGCATCGCTTCTGGCTGCAAGGTTTACGAAATCCTGCGCATCAGGGGTTGGTTTCAATGCATCGATTGCGTTCTCCGCCGCATTTTCGATCCTGTCGCCGGCATTTTCAGCAGCGTTCTTGGCCGCATTCAGTGCGTCGGCATTGCGCTGTTCACTTGCCTGATTACACGCCGCCAGCGTCAACCCTGCGACCAGGATCATCGACGTGATACGCGCCATCTTCATTCTCCCTGAAATTCAGGACGCAAACGCGCCTTCGGTCCAGGCGTTCCTTCTTAAGGCACGAAGCTACAAAGCATTGTTGGACCCGTGCACTGACGGCGCCGATAGACCGTTCGACAACTGGCGACGTCAGGACGCGATTTGCTGACGATATCTGTTCGGGCTGCTTCCGGCCTCGCGCTTGAATGCCGCTGAAAAGGCGCTGGCATTCGCGAAGCCCAGACGGTGCGCTATCCCTTTCAAGGGAAGCGATCGGTCGGCGAGGAGCATCTTTGCCCTTTCGAGCCGAATGCCATCGACATAGGCGCTGACGGAAGTTCCCGTGCTGGCCTTGAACAGGCGACGCAAATGCGGCGCGCTGATACCGCATTCATCGGCCAATTGGCGGACGGTGATTGGCCGTCCTTCGATGGTTTCTACGATATCGCGGATCCGGCGAAGCTGCCATGAGGCGAGCTTACCACCCTCGCCAGCGCGCGCATTGGTGTGCGTATCGTCAAGCTGCCGCACCAATTCCACGAGGATCAACCGGCACAAGGAATCCACCTTCACGGCATGGGAAAAACCGGGCGCGCGAAGCTCATCTGCAAGAAGCTTCAACGCCTGTTGAGAGACATTCCCATTCTCGCAATATAGCAGCTGCTCGACATGGTTGAGCGGCTCTATACCCGTGGTCTCGTTGAAATATTCCTTTTCGAAATCGCAGAAAATTGCGGGCTTCAGGGGACCGGAATTTTCGACTTCGGCGATCCAGTCGATATCGGCGGGGACAAAGGTGGCCTGCTTCAATTCCTGATAGTGGGACTGGGTGGCGTAGCGAAATCGGCCGCGCGGCCTGTAAATGCTCGACGTCCACATGCCGACCTGATGAGTAGGCTCCCGTCCTGCAAGATGCTGTGGGAAACTCCCCCCGTGTGGAAGGTTCAGGCGAACGACGACACCGGGGATGCGAGACGTGGCAAGACGTTCCTCTGTCCAAGTGACATATTCGTGCACTGCTGCGCTCTCCATGCGCCGCGCCATATGCGTGGCGACTCTTCCTCCTCTCTTATGGGAAAGACGCCGCGGCGGCGACAAGATTGATCGGCCGCCGCTCGCCCGAGCTTATTTCGGCAAGGCATAGGCGACGAGGGAATCGCCCAGCTTCGTGCCGAGGAATTTGTGCCCGCCAGCGGCAATCACGACATATTGGCGGCCATCCTTCTTCAGGCGGTAGGTCATGGGCGTGGCCTGCCCGCCCGCAGGCAGACGAACGCGCCAGACGACCTTGCCGGACCTAATGTCATAGGCCCGCAGATAATTGTCCGTGGTCGCGCCAAGGAACACCAGTCCCGAAGCCGTGGCGACGCTGCCGCCAAGGTTCGGCACGCCAAGCTTCAGCCACATGGGCGGCGGCGCCTGGTCGCGCGTGGTGCCAAGCGGCACGTTCCACAGCGTCTTGCCAGCCTTCAGGTCGATCGCGGTCAGGCGGCCCCAAGGCGGCCGGTTGCATGGCGCGCCAAAGGGAGACAGCATGGGCTTCAGTTGCAGGCCGTAGGGCGCGCCCTTGGTCGGCAGGATGGCCTCTCCCGCAGCGGTGCGGGACGCGATTTCGGCCTGCGGGATCAGCTTCATGATCGCACCCACCTGCGTGGTATTGGCGATCAAGATGCCGCGCTGCGGGTCAACGGTCACGCCACCCCAGTTGGACGCGCCCTCAAAGCTTGGCCATTGCAGCCATCCCTTTGTCGAGGGAGGGGTGAAAACGCCCTTATAGTTCACGGATCGGAACAGCTCCCGGCACTTATATTTGTCATAGGGGGTAAAGCCCCACATATCTTCTTCGCGCAGGTCCGGATCGCGGATGATGAACGCCGGATTGGCGGGGAATGGTTGCGTGGGCGACAGCTTTTCGCCCGTCACCTTGCCCTCCTGCGGCACGGGGCGTTCGACCACGGGGAAGATCGGCTTGCCGGTACGCCGGTCGAGGATGAAGATATGCCCGACCTTCGTGGTCTGCGCGAGCGCGGGGACAGGCCCGTTCGCCGTGGGCAGGTCAAACAACACCGGCTGCGCGGGAATGTCATAATCCCACACGTCGTTATGAACCGTCTGGAACCGCCACTTGACCTGACCTGTCGTCCCATCGAGCGCCACGACCGAACTTGCATAATAGTCGAGGCCCGCCCGGTTGGCGGCATAGTGGTCGGGCGGCGCGTTGCCCATGGGCACATAGACAAGGTTAAGCTTGGGATCGACCGCCATGGGCGCCCAGCTATTGGGCGTCCTCCGCACGAATTGCTCGCCCTTTGGCGCGTTCTGCGCATCACTCATCCCCGGCGGAAGGCCGTTCCAGGACCAGAGGGGCTTGCCAGAATGAATGTCGAACGCCCGGATCGCTCCAGCGGGCATGTCTACCCGCATATTGTCGGTAAGCCGTCCATTCACGACGATGGCATTGCCGATCACGACGGGCGGTGAAGAGATCGATAAGTCGCCCCGCTCTATCTTGCCCAGACCCGGCTTCAGATCGACCACGGAATTGTGCCCGAAGGAGCGGCACTCGCGGCCCGTGGCGGAGTCAAGCGCCACCAGCCGCCCGTCCAGTGTCCCGGCAAAGATCCGTCCCGCGCATTCAGCGCCCGCTGGCACGCTTTCGTCACGCGCATAGGTGACGCCACGGCAGTTCAGAAGGTAGGTGCTGAAATTGTCCGAGCTTGGCTGCTTCGTCCAGATTTCCTTGCCAGTCTCCGGGTCCACCGCCGCGATGCGGCCATTGCCGGAGCAGAGATAAAGCCGGTTTTCCGCGATGATCGGGGTCGCCTGGAATGTCGGGGAAAGCGGCTCAGGCGCCGTCACCATGCCGATATGATAGGTCCAGGCAGGCTTCAGCGCCCAGACATTTTCCGGCGTGATCTGCGTCAGCGGCGAATAGCGCGTCCCGCCCGCATCCCCGCCATAATAGCTCCAGCCCGCCGTCGGCCCGGAATAATCGATCGCTGGCTTGGCCCGGAACAGGTTGGCGCTGTAGGCCCAATATCCTCCACCCAGCACCGCGACAGCGCCAGCACCGATCAGCGCGGCGCGGCGCCAGCCACGACGCCCCTTCTTCCCGCGCGTCCCGTTGCCGCCGCCTGACGAGGCAGGCTCTGCATCCTGAAAGGAAAAGCGTGTATCAGTCTGGTTCATATGGCCTCGATCATCGATGTTTGCGGACCACAGCGCGCATCCCTCCGCTGGCTCCGTTTGAAAACAGACCGGGCCTTCACCCGGCTATCGCCTCCACCGCCTGTGCAGCGCCGCGCATTGCGCCTTCGATATAACCAACCCCTTTGGCATCGCCAACGACGTGAACAGTAAAGCCCTGCGCCTGCAACTGATCGGCGAGCGTCAGGTCACCCGTCGCGCCCTTCGCCACGATCACATGTCGGCGGCGGCAGCCTGCTCCGCTCCGCCCTTGTCGATGAAGCGGACAGCGTCGCGCTCGATCCGGATGGCACTCGACGCCGGATAGAGCTGAACGCCATGTTCCTTCAGTTCCGCCAGCAACCGCATCCGGCGGACGATCGTCAGACCCGCGCCCAATCGCGGCGCATCGTCCACCACTACCACCTCGCGTCCACGTTCATTCAGAAACTCGGCCACGACCAGTTTGCCCCCAATGATAACGATCCGCTTGCCGAGCGGCATCCATTGGTGCGTCGCCTTGCGCACGAAATCGAGATTGGCGATCATGCCCATCATGGAACGCCGATCGGGTCAGCAACCCGATCTTGCGCTTGAGTTCATCGGAACTTTGGCCAAGCACCATCCGGCGCATGTCGACTCGCCACTCCAATGAGATGGACCAAACTTGTCCCCACCGATTTCTCTCCTGCCTCTCCAAAAGCCTTATACCCTGCCCCCTCTCGGCCGACGATGCCTACCGCAGGCGCCCGTGCGTCATCAGCCCCATTTTATGTCGTGAAGCGCCCATAATTATGCGGATCAATCATCCTTCACCGCCTCCTTTGCGCCGCGCCACCGGATCGACGGCTGATCCTTCCAACGCTATGGGTCGGGCCATGAGCAGCGACAATCTTGAATTTTCCTCTGTTGAGGTGGAGGAGCCGCCACCCACTCCCCGCACTGTCGGGCGGCCGCGCCGGTTGACCTTGGCTCAAATCCTCGACGCCGCGATCGACATGGGGCTCGATGGCCTCAGGATCGCGGCGCTCGCCGATCGGCTCGGCGTCCGCCCGGCGGTGCTGTACACCTACGTCACCGGCCGCAAGGAGCTGGTGCGACTTGCAGCGCAGCGTGCTTCGGGGGCCGCCACCTTCCCGGAGGATGAGGGCCAATCCTGGCGCGAATATGCCACCCAATATGCCGAAGCGCTGCACAAGCTGGTAGAGGAAGGGCAGCTCGTCTCCACCCTCGTCAGCGGCAATCTGGGACCAGCGGTCGAGATCGACAGTTCGGAACAATGGCTGCAAGCCATGCTAGCACGCGGGTTCGACCTGCCCGACGCGCTGGACCTGCTGCGCTCCATCGACCTGATCGTGCTCGGGGGCGCGTTCCTCTCCTCCTATGCCCGCGCGGTTGCAGGCGGCGAAGCGGAATATCGCGAAGCCGTGCGCTCCTCGATCAGGCAGCGTTCGGAGGAAGACGTACCGGTCATCGCCGCGCATCCTGACCGTTATGCCGACACCGCCCTCCCCCGCTGGCGCACCACATTGGCGCTGGCGCTCGACGGATTGGCCGCACGGCGCGGCGAATAGTCGAACATATTTTCGGAAATTATTGCCAGCGAAGCGGTGATGGGATATTCCCGTCTTCAGACCCTGCCGTTCGCGCCAGGAAATTGCTTGCTGGAGAGAGCCTATGCCCGCCGATGTCGCTTCCACTTTCCTGCCCGTCGCGCCGCCCAGAATCGTCGACAATCTTTATACCGAAGACCAACATCAGCGGGTTCTGGACGTCGTCCGCCGGGAAGGCCCCTGGTCGCTGATCCTGGCGCAATATTTCGCTTCGCCCGAGGAGGTGATCGCGACATCCACCGGCTCCATTCCAGAAGGCTTCACGCCGACCTGGGAGATGTTCATGAACCCGGTTTTCCGGGGCTACCTCGCCGACAATGGCGTCAATCGCTATCCGGAACTGGACGATTGCTTCTATAACAAGAAGTTCCTCGACATGGCGCGCGCCTACTGGAACACGCCCTATGTCGAATGCGACCAGCTAATGTTCAACCTTCAGGGTCCAAGCTCGGCCGGCGGATCGCCGCATGTCGATGGCACGCATTTTCGCGGATTATACGAGGTCAACTGCCCGATCTGGCTGCTGAACATCATGGCAAAGTCCGGGCTGTTCCGGCGCTGGCAGGCGAAAAAGGCGCAGGTCATCGCCTGGTATTATCAGGGTTCGATCGGCGGCGGCTTCCACTATTGGCCGAACGGGCCGCAAAATGATCCGGTCTGCCTCGAAGCGCCGATGTGGGGACGCGGCGTCGTGGTCGAAAATGAAATGATGTTCCACACCGCGCAGGGCTGTGGCCCGGTCGATCAGCGCAAACCTGCGGGCCTCGCGATCAATTCGACCATGTCGGCCGATCCCGATGTGGCTGCCGGATGGCGGATCATGACCGGCGACGATGTCGTGGCCAGGATTCCGGAGCAGGAATTCCGCCTGCTACTCCATTGGAATGCGCAGGTTTACACCGACCTCAACGACCTCCGCATTTCGCGCGACCATAGCGACGACATCACGACCGACATGGCCTTCGACATATTCGTGAAGGATCTGCGCGCGCGAGGCGAAATCTTCGAGATGCCGAGCGATCCGCTGCACGACACCAATTTCATTCGCCTGCTGACCCGCGTCTATGATGTGGGAACGCCCAAGGGCGTGCCGCAGGACCCGGTCGAGCCACGTCTGGTCGCCTGACTTACCAAACTTCGCCGGGGCGCTTCAACCGATGGAAACGTCCCGGCCCAGCAGCTCTTCCGATCTTTCCCGCAGCATGTCGGACACGGCGAGGATGCGGGCGAGCTTCGTCATTTCCGGATGCGTCACCAGCCAGAAGGATCGCGCAATCTCCACTTCTTCTGGAAAAAGGCGGACCAGCTTCTCATCATCGGCGACGATGAAGTCCGGCAGCACGCCGATCCCGGCACCATCGAGTATCAGTTGACGCTGCATGCCGATGCTGCTCGACCGGAGCGACGCTTCCAGTCCCGCATAGACCTCGTCCAGATAGTCGAGTTCCGGCGAGTAGAGAAACTCAGGCACGTAGCCGATCAGCACATGCTCATGCAGCCGCTCGCGCGACACTGGAGCACCCCGCGCCGCGAGATAGCCGGGCGACGCATAAAGGTGCAGCTTGTAATCAGCCAGCTTTCGCACCGCCAAATGCCCCCGTTGCGGCCGCGCCAGCATCACCGCCATGTCCGCTTCCCGTTTCGACGGATTTAGAAATCCCGACGCGGTAATCACGTCCAGCCGGATGCCTGGATGGCGGGCGTGAAATTCGGGGATCGCAGGGGCCAATATCCACCGGCCAAAACCCTCGGCAACCGACAGCCGCACCTGCCCGTTCAGACTGTGCCTTTCCCCCTTCACATCGACGATCGCGGACATCGCCGCGCTTTCGATGCTCTCGGCGTGGCGCAGCAAGGCGGCGCCATGTTCCGTCAGCACCCTCTCCGCGCCAGTCTGCTCGAACAGTTGCGCGTCTAACGCCTGCGACAATCGCCCCAAGCGCCGGGAAATCGTCGTCGCGTCAATGCCGAGCGCCCGCGCCGCCGGAGCCACCTTCTTCAGCCGCGCGACCGTCAGAAATATGCGCAAATCATCCCAATCGAACATCACACGCCATCCATGCAAAAATGCAGATCAACTCTGCAACAAAGGGGAATTGAATGCATTATCGCCTTTCGGCATGATAAGGCAAATCTCATCGAGAGGGTGCCATGCGCGAAATTTCCCACAAGCTCGCCTTTGCTCATAACAGCGAAGCGCCGCGCTACAGTGATGTGTTCAATCCCAATGATGGGCAGGTTCAGGCCCGTGTGGCCCTGGGCGACCGCGCCCTGCTCGACCGCGCGGTAGAGGCGGCGAAGGCGGCGCAGCCCGCCTGGGCGGCAGTCAATCCGCAGCGGCGCGCTCGCGTCATGTTCAACTTCAAGACGCTGGTCGAGAAGAATATGGACGAACTGGCGCATCTGCTTTCGTCCGAACATGGCAAGGTGATCGCGGATTCGCGCGGCGATATCCAGCGCGGGCTGGAAGTCATCGAATTTTGCTGCGGCATCCCCCATGCACTGAAGGGCGAATATACGCAGGGCGCAGGCCCGGGCATCGACGTCTATTCCATGCGCCAACCGATAGGCATCGGCGCTGGCATCACGCCCTTCAACTTCCCCGCGATGATCCCGCTCTGGATGTCGGGGGTCGCCATCGCGACGGGCAACGCCTTCATCATGAAGCCTTCCGAGCGCGATCCGTCCGTCCCCGTGCGCCTTGCCGAACTCTTCCTTGAAGCCGGTCTGCCCGAAGGCATTCTGCAGGTCGTGCAGGGTGACAAGGAGATGGTCGATGCCATCCTCGATCATCCGGACATTGGCGCGATCAGCTTTGTCGGCTCTTCCGACATCGCCCATTATGTCTACAAGCGCGGCGTCGATAACGGCAAGCGCGTGCAGGCGATGGGCGGCGCGAAGAACCATGGCATCGTCATGCCGGATGCCGATCTGGACCAAGTCGTCAACGACCTGTCGGGCGCGGCCTTCGGCTCTGCTGGCGAACGCTGCATGGCGCTGCCCGTCGTGGTGCCGGTGGGCGAGAAGACCGCCCTTGCCCTTCGCGAAAAGCTGATCCCCGCCATTCAAGCGCTGCGCGTCGGCGTTTCGACCGATCCCGAAGCGCATTATGGCCCGGTTGTCACCGCCGCGCACAAGGCTAAGATTGAGAATTATATCCAGATGGGTATCGATGAAGGCGCTGAGCTGGTGGTCGATGGCCGCGGCTTCACCCTGCAAGGGCATGAGCAGGGCTTCTTCGTCGGCCCTACGCTGTTCGATCACGTCAAGCCCAACATGCGGACCTATCAGGAAGAGATTTTCGGCCCCGTTCTGCAAATGGTGCGTGCCGAAAGCTTCGAGGACGCAATCGCGCTGCCCAGCCAGCATCAATATGGCAATGGCGTCGCGATCTTCACTCGTAACGGCCACGCCGCGCGCGAATTCGCCGCGCGGGTGAATGTCGGCATGGTCGGCATCAACGTGCCGATCCCGGTGCCCGTCGCTTATCACACATTCGGCGGCTGGAAGCGGTCTGCCTTTGGCGACACGAACCAGCACGGCATGGAAGGCATCAAATTCTGGACGAAGGTGAAGACCATCACCCAGCGCTGGCCCGATGGCGGCGCGTCCGGCGACAGCGCCTTCGTCATCCCGACCATGGGGTGACAGCCGCGAGGGGAGAGCGCATGCTCTCCCTCACACGCCAGCGGCAGGCCATCGCCGCAACAGGATGCATGATGACCCAGTTCGACCTTACCGACGACCAACGCCAGATCCAGGACATGGCGCGGCGCTTCACCGCCGACGCGATCACGCCGCATGCGGCCGAGTGGGATGAGAAGCACATCTTCCCGCGCGACACGATCCGCGCGGCGGCGGAGCTGGGCTTTGGCGGCATCTATGTGTCGGAAGAGTCGGGCGGCATCGGCCTTGGCCGTCTGGAAGCCGCGCTGATCATGGAGGCCATGGCCTATGGCTGCCCATCGACCAGCGCGTTCATATCGATCCACAACATGGCCGCCTGGATGATCGACCGTTTCGGCGCGCATCCGGTCAAGGACAAATATCTGCCCTCGATGGTGCCGATGGAGCGGATGGGCAGCTATTGCCTGACCGAGGCGGGATCGGGATCGGACGCAGCGGCCCTCAAGACCCGCGCCGTGAAGGAGGGCAGCGATTATCTCGTCACCGGCTCCAAGCAGTTCATCTCCGGCGGCGGCGAAAATGACATCTATGTCACCATGGTCCGCACGGGCGAGGATGGCCCCAAGGGCATCAGCTGCCTCGTCATTGAAAAGGACATGCCCGGCGTCAGCTTCGGCGCGCAGGAGCGCAAGCTTGGCTGGCATTCGCAACCCACCGCGCAAGTCATTTTCGACAATGTCCGCGTGCCTGCGGAAAATCTTGTGGGAGCAGAGGGCGAAGGCTTTCGCATCGCGATGATGGGGCTTGACGGCGGACGGCTCAACATCGGCGCCTGCTCGCTTGGCGGGGCGCAGCGCTGCCTCGATGAAGCGATCGCCTATAGCAAGGACCGCAAGCAGTTCGGGCAGGCCATCGCTGATTTCCAGAATACGCAGTTCACCCTCGCCGACATGGAAACCGAACTTCAGGCGGCGCGCGCGCTGCTCTACATGGCGGCGGTCAAGGTGACGGAAAACGCACCCGACAAGACCCGCTTCGCCGCCATGGCAAAGCGGCTCGCCACCGACGCTGGGTCCGCTATCGCCGACCGCGCGCTGCAACTACATGGCGGCTATGGTTATCTGATGGACTATCCGATCGAACGCTTCTGGCGCGACCTACGCGTGCATTCGATCCTGGAAGGCACGAACCAGGTGATGCGCATGATCGTCGCGCGCGACCTGCTGCGCCCCTGAAGGCGGCCAGACAATTAACAGAAGGAAGTCGGCATGACTGAGACTATCGCCTTCATCGGCTTGGGCAACATGGGTGGCGGAATGGCCGCCAATCTCGTCAAGAACGGCTTTGCCGTGCGCGCCTTCGATCTTTCCGACGCGGCCCTCGCCAAGGCCGAGGCGGCTGGCGCGACCCGCGCCAGCAGCGCGGCCGAAGCCGTCGCGGGGGCCGATGCAGTGGTGACGATGCTACCAGCTGGCAAGCATGTCGAAGCGGTCTATAATGACGAGGTTTTCGGCACGGCAAAGGCAGGAGCGCTGTTCCTCGACTGTTCGACCATCGACGTCGCGACCGCTCGCCGCGTCATCGCTGCGGCGAAGGCGAAGGGTTTCCTGATGGCCGACGCGCCGGTTTCTGGGGGAATCGCCGCTGCAAATGGGGGATCGCTAACCTTCATGGTGGGCGGCGACGATGAAGCCTTCGCCAAGGCAAAGCCCATCCTGTCCGCCATGGGCAAGGCCGTAATCCACGCCGGTAGTGACGGCAACGGCCAGGCGGCCAAGATCTGCAACAACATGCTGCTGGGCGCGACCATGGTCGCAACGTGCGAAGCCTTTGCCATGGCGGAGAAGATCGGGCTCGACGCCCAGACCTTCTACGACATTTCCAGCGTTTCGTCGGGACAAAGCTGGTCCATGACAAGCTACTGCCCCGTGCCCGGCGTTGGTCCGCAATCCCCCGCAGACAACGGCTATAGCGGCGGCTTTGCCGTTGCCCTGATGCTGAAGGACCTAAAGCTCGCGCTGGAGGCCGCGGCCTCCGTCAACGCCAGCGTGCCCATGGGCGCGCAGGCGGAAAGCCTTTATCAATTGCTGGCCAACAAGGGCGAAGCGGGTCAGGATTTCTCCTCGATCATCAAATTCCTGTCCTGATCAGCTTGTAAGTCACGCAGCCGCCAAGCCAAGCGGCGATGCCGATGCCGATGCCGATGAAACTGAACGCCTCGCCTTCCGTTAACAAGGATAGGTCGTAAAAAAGTGAGGCAATTCAATGCGGATGGAAAGCGCGACGGGCTGGTCGGCAACCTGTAGCTACTCCCCACTATATCGGGAGGATGAGCCCAATCATTGTCCCGGATGTGACAGGCAACATTGGATCATAGGGCGCATGACCGCCGAATGCAGTTTCTGCGGATCGGCCATGCCCCTTGAACACTTCAGCACCTACAGTGCGTCACCACGGATCGAGTGCCGTAATCATGCTGCCGATGAACTACCGGAATATCTGCGGCCAGTCGCCTGAACCAAAGCATCTGATCTCAACCGCAAAAAGCCCCACCTCCGAAAAAGAAGGCAGGGCAGTTTGGGTCGCACTGCAGGATAACCTGCTCTCAGCTAACCAGCTTTGCAGGCTACGGTTCCGGCTGCGAACCGCCCGCAAAACTTCCGCATTGGTTCCACACCTTTGAATTGTCCCGAAAACTCGGGCGTTTCACGCAAGGTATAACAAACGCTATAATCAGAAATATCATGCCGTTTGCTGACCTTTTCTGCGCTCAGCCGCGTGCCACCGCCTGATTGGTCGCGGCATAGCTGCGCAATCCGGACCATGCGGCGAGGGCGGCGATTAGCGATGCGCATAGGCCCACGGTCGCCAGCGCGGGGCCGATCTGACCACGGCCATCGAACAAGGCGTTGTCGATCAACGGCACGATCGCTGTTCCGAGCGACAAGCCTACGAGACTGTTCGCCAAAAGGAACAGCGCGGCTCCGGTTGCCCGCATGCTGGGCGGCGTCGCGAGTTGGATCGCAGCCAGCGAGCAACCGAAATAGCCGTTGAAGCAGAAGGTCAGGATTGAAAAGAGCAACAGCAGCAGCGTTGAGGAAGGCATGACCGGCGCAAGCGTCGCCGGAATGACGCACAGAAAGGCGAGGATCATCGCCATCCTCAAATTGGCGTCGCGCACACCTTTCAGCGAAAGCCTCTCCGCCGCGAAACCGCCCGCCAACGATCCCAAACTCCCGATTAGCAGGTAGATCAGCCCCAGACGGAGCGAAGCCTGCCCGGGCGTCATGTCAAAGGTCCGGATCAGCAATGTCGGATACCATGCCGACAATCCATAACCCATGGTCCCCAGCAAAGTGGAATTGGCATAGATCGCAGCGAATGTCCGCCAATGGGCACGCAGGTGCGAGAGCGCCGCGCGAAACGGCATACCCGCCTTCACCCACCCTGCGCGGCGTGCCGGTTCACGGGCCACGAAAACCAGTGCCGTCACCAACAGACCGGGCAAGGCCACAAGCAGGAATGCCGCCCGCCAGGTAGGCATCGGCCCGATGCCGGGCAGCACCAGCGCACCCTGCGCCGCAACCATATCGACAACCGCGCCCCCGACCAGCAGCGCCAGCCCGCCGCCAATGGTGATGCCCAGATTATAGATCGCCATCGCCCGCGAAAGCTGCGCTGGCGGGTAGGCGTCACTCAGCCAGCTGTGCGCCGAAGGGGATAGCGATGCCTCCCCCAAACCGACGCCCATGCGCGCGACGAACAGGTGCGCATAGCTGCCCGCAAAGCCGCAAAGTGCGGTGCAGGCACTCCAGAACAGGACGCCCACGGCGATGATCCGGCGACGGCTGATCCGATCGGCCAGCATGCCGATGGGAATGCCGACCACTGCATAGAGCAGGGCAAAGGCCAATCCCTGAAGCAACCCGACCTGCAAATCGCTAAGGCCCAGATCCTGTTTGATCGGCTCGACCATCAGGCTCAATATCTGCCGGTCGATGAAGGAAAGGATGTAGGCTACGAGAAATATGCCGAGCGCGACATGGCCTTGCCTCAGGCTGGCCCTGCCGCCCGCGACGGCAGAATGTTCGTGGCTCAATTCCTCATCCCCTCGTCCCATGCATTTCTCTTCTGTTTGACCGCCCCCCGATGCCGAGCGAGCTCTTTTTAAACCCGCAGAACGACCTTCCCGATGGATGCGCCCGTTTCGACCAACTCATGCGCGGCCTTCAGGCTAGCTGCGCTCATCAATCCTAGATCGCGCGTCATCGTCCCCTGCAAAACCCCTTCATCCACCAGCCGCGCAATCTCGGACAATATGCGATGCTGTTCGATCATGTCCGGGGTTTCGTAGATGGAGCGCGTGAAAACACCCTCCCACGCGACGGTGATCGACTTTTGCCGGAGGGCCACTATGTCGAAACTCTTTACGTCGTCGATAACCGCCAGGCTTCCTTGAGGCGCGATGATGCGGGCATAGGCCGGTAGATGCTGTTCGCTCCCAGCCAGACTTGCCACGAAGTTGACCGCCTTGACGCCGATCGCGGCAAGCCCTTCATTCAAGGGCTTGCGGTGGTCGATCACATCATGCGCACCCATCTGCTTCACCCAGGCGATGGTTTCCGGGCGCGAAGCGGTAGCGATCACGCGCAGCTTGGTCAGTTGCCGGGCGAACTGCACCAGCATCGATCCGACACCGCCAGCGCCGTTGACGATTAGGATCGCCTGTCCTTCACCCCCGCCCCGCGGCACGCGCAGACGATCGAACAGCAGCTCCCATGCCGTAAGCCCGGTCAGCGGGAGCGCGGCCGCCTGTGCGAAGTCGAAGGAACGCGGCTTTGGCCCGACAATCCGCTCATCGACGACATGCAGTTCCGAATTGGTCCCCGGCCGCTTGATGGTGCCAGCATAGAAGACTTCGTCACCCGGCGCGAAAAGCGTAACGTCAGCGCCGACGGCTTCCACCACGCCCGCCGCGTCATAGCCCAGAACCATCGGCTCCTCAGCGGGCTTGGCGCCGCCGCGCACTTTCGTGTCGACCGGATTGACGGACACAGCATGCACACGAACGAGCAGATCGCGAGGGCCGGGCGACGGATCGGCGACCTCAATGTCGATCAGCGAGTCTTCCCGCTCCAGCGGGCCGCCTTGCCTGAATCCTACCGCCTTCATCCAGCGCCTGCCTCTTGATATTTGATCTTAGGGCGAGAGGCTTATTGTTGCGGCGCTGAAAAGGGAAGGCGCCAATGCGTCAGGCGAGCTCAAACGCCATCGCTGTCGCTTCGCCACCGCCGATGCACAGGCTTGCCACGCCGCGCTTGAGGCCGCGCTCCTCCAGCGCACCCAGCAGGGTGGCAATGATCCGCGCCCCCGAAGCCCCGATCGGATGCCCCAGCGCAGTCGCGCCCCCGTTCACGTTCAACTTGTCGGCGGGGATGCCAAGTTCCTTCGCCGCGATCATCGCAACAACGGCGAAGGCTTCGTTCACCTCAAACAGATCAACGTCGGCCACGGACCAACCCGCCTTGTCCAGCAGCTTGCGCATCGCCGGAACGGGTGCGGTCGTAAAACGCGCCGGTTCATGGGCGTGTGCGGCGCTGGCCACTACCGTGGCTATTACCGGCAAGCCCAGACGCTCCGCCACACTGCGCCGCGTCATCACCAGTGCCGCGGCCCCGTCGGAGATGGACGAACTGTTCGCCGCCGTGATGGTGCCATCGGCAACGAAAGCGGGCCTTAGCGAGGGGATCTTGTCCGGACGAGCCTTGCCCGGCTGCTCGTCGGTATCCACCAGCGTATCGCCGCCACGTCCGGGCACCGTCACCCCCGCAATCTCGCGCCGGAAAGCGCCGCTTGCGATGGCCGCCTGCGCTCGCTCCAACGATCGAACCGCATAGCCGTCCTGCTCCTCGCGCGTGAACTGATAATCACGCACCGCCTCCTCGGCAAAGACACCCATTGCCTTGCCCGGCTGATAGGCATCCTCCAGCCCGTCCATCATCATCGTGTCGATGATCCGGTCGTGACCAATGCGTGCGCCGGAACGGTGCTTGGGCAGCGCATAGGGCGCGTTCGTCATGCTTTCCATGCCACCCGCCACGATCAGGTCGGCAGCGCCTGCCTGCAACGCTTCCTGCGCCATGATGGCGGCCTGCATGCCCGAACCGCACATCTTGTTCACGGTGGTGGCCTCTGTATCGAGGCCAAGGCCCGCGCCCAACGCCGCCTGCCGCGCGGGTGCCTGCCCCAACCCCGCTGGCAGGACGCAGCCCATGTAGATACGGTCGATCGCGTCCACAGGCGCACCCGCGCGTTCCACTGCCGCCTTGACCGCAGCCGCGCCCAGATCGGTCGCCTTTAAAGGGGAGAATATCCCCTGAAACCCACCCATGGGCGTGCGGGCATAACCAGCGATGACAACCGGATCATTCTGCATGACAACTTCCCTCAAAAGCCAGCTAGACGCTACTGCCGATAAAATTATATAGGTGCGCGCCTATGATCATGCACCACCGCCCTTGATCAGCGTCATGCGCAAACATTGGCATACCAGCTCGTCCCGCTGGTTCAGCATCCGGTGCGAAAAGGTGACAACGCCCGAACCCGGCCGGGATTTGCTCGGGCGCAACTCCATGACCTCGGTCTCGGCGCGCAAAGTGTCGCCCAGGAATACGGGCTTTGGCATGACGAGCTTGTCATAGCCCAGATTGGCGATCAGCGTCCCCAGCGTCGTATCGCCCACGGACAGGCCGATCATCAACGCAAAGGTGAAGGTGCCGTTGACCAGTATCTGACCAAATTCGCTCGCCTTGGCCGCTTCGACATCCAGATGCAGCGGCTGCGGATTATGCGTCATCGTCGAAAAAAGCAGGTTATCGGTTTCCGTAACCGTCCGCCGGATTTCGTGAACAAGGGTCTGCCCCACTTCCCATTGTTCGAAAAACTTCCCGGCCATCAACCTTCCTCCGCTTTTGCTATTTTGACGAGCAGCGTGCCTTCACTCACCTGTCCGCCTTCAACGCCGTGCAGTTCGACGACTTCCCCATCGAACGGCGCGACAAGGCCATGTTCCATCTTCATGGCCTCCAACGTCAACAGCTTCTGCCCCTTCGCCACCTTGTTCCCCGCCGCGACGGAGACGGAAATGATCCGCCCCGGCATCGGCGAGAGGATCGCGCCATCGGACGCCTCACCGCCTCCCAGCCCGCCAGCTCGCCAAGGCGTCAGCTGCCAACTCTGGCCGCCCTCCGCGACGATCACGCTACGTCCAGTCCTGGCCCCGCTCGAAACCGCCAGCGCAACCTTCACCGGCGCTCCATCCAGCAGGAACCAGCCGTCGCGCCGCGCCTCCGCATTCAGGCGAAAGCCAGCCATAGGCCCCGGCTCCGCGAGCCTGGACGCCGCATCCTCCAAAGCCGCCGTTGAGGGCAAGACAGATGGCAACAGCGCCTCCCCCTCACGCCCGATCAGCCCCGTATCTACCCGGCCGTCAGCGAGATCGGGATGTTGGAGCGCCTTCGTCAGAAAGCCCGCATTGGTCTTGAGCGGCCATATGACCGTCTCCTCAAGCGTCTGCGACAGGCGCAACCGCGCGGCGTCGCGATCTGGACCCCAGGCGATCAGCTTCGCAATCATCGGATCGTAGAAGGACGATATCTCCGCCCCCTGCTTCACCCCCGTATCGACACGATAAGATGGTCCGACATCGAAGCGGTCGAGCCTGCCGATCGAGGGCAAAAAGCCTTTCGCCGGGTCTTCGGCATAAAGGCGCGCTTCCATCGCCCAACCGCTGATCGACAGTTCATCCTGCGCCTTTGGCAAAGGCTCGCCCGACGCCACCCGCAATTGCCATTCGACCAGATCCTGCCCGGTAATCTCCTCCGTCACCGGATGCTCGACCTGAAGGCGGGTGTTCATTTCCATGAACCAGATGCGATCCGCCCGCAGCCCTTCGGAGCCGTCCGCAATGAACTCGATCGTCCCGGCGCCCACATAGTCGACCGCCTTGGCCGCGCGCACGGCCGCCTGACAAATCGCCTCCCGCGTCTGTTCATCCATGCCCGGCGCGGGCGCTTCCTCGATCACCTTCTGGTGCCGCCGCTGGAGCGAGCAGTCGCGTTCGAACAGGTGGACCACATTGCCGTGACTGTCGCCGAATACCTGCACCTCGATATGGCGCGGGTTCGTTACCCATTTTTCCAGCAGCACCTGATCATTGCCAAAGGAAGACGCCGCCTCGCGCTGGCAGGACATTAGCGCATCGGCAAAGTCCGCCGCGCTATCGACCTTGCGCATCCCCTTGCCGCCGCCGCCTGCAACGGCCTTGATCAGCACAGGATAGCCGATAGCGTCCGCCTCGGCTTTCAGCCTGTCGGGACTCTGATCCTCCCCCAGATAGCCGGGCGTCGTCGGCACCCCGGCTTGGCTCATCAGCTTCTTGGCTGCATCCTTGAGACCCATGGCCGTGATGCTAGCGGGATTCGGCCCGACCCAGATCAACCCAGCGTCGATCACAGCCTGCGCGAACTCGGCATTTTCCGACAGGAAGCCATAGCCGGGGTGAATTGCCTGCGCACCCGTCTGCAAAGCCGCATCGATGATGCGCGCCCCCCGCAGATAACTCTCGCGCACGGGCGACGCACCAATATGCACCGCGTCGTCAGCAGAACGGACGTGCAGCGCATCGGCATCCGCGTCCGAATAGACTGCGACGGTACGAATACCGAGCCGCCGCGCGGTACGGATGATCCGGCATGCGATCTCGCCACGATTGGCGATGAGAAGGGACTGGATCATCGTCATCACATCCGGAAAACGCCGAACGACGGGCGCTCGGCTACAGGAGCGTTCAGCGTCGCCGCAAAGGCGAGGCCCAGCACATCGCGCGTCTGCGCCGGATCGATTACGCCATCATCCCACAGCCGCGCGGTTGCGTGATAGGGATTGCCTTCATCCTCATATTTCTGGCGGATCGGCGCCTTGAAGGCTTCCGCCTCCTCCGCCGTCCATTTCTCCGCATCCCGATGCACCGTCGCCAGCACGCTAGCCGCCTGCTCGCCGCCCATCACCGATATTCGACTGTTGGGCCAGGTGAACATGAAGCGGGGGCTATAGGCCCTACCGCACATGCCATAATTGCCCGCGCCAAAGCTGCCGCCGATCAACAGGGTGATTTTCGGCACGCTCGCGGTGGCAACCGCCGTCACCAGCTTCGCGCCATTTTTGGCGATGCCCTCAGCCTCATATTTCCCACCCACCATGAAGCCGGAGATATTTTGCAGGAACAGCAGCGGTATCCGCCGCTGGCACGCCAGTTCGATGAAATGCGCGCCCTTGACCGCGCTCTCGCTGAACAGCACGCCATTATTGGCGAGGATCGCCACCGGCATGCCCCAGATATGCGCGAAACCGCATACCAGCGTCGTCCCGTACAGCGCCTTGAACTCATGAAATTCGCTGCCATCCACGATGCGCGCGATGACCTCGCGCACATCATAGGGCGCGCGGACGTCCTGCGGCACGATCCCATAAAGTTCCTGCGGATCAAATCTCGGCGGCACCGGCTCACGCATGTTAACGTCGATCGCGGGTGCAGGCTGAAGCGTCGATACGATGTCCTGCACGATGCTTAGCGCATGCTCGTCATTCTCCGCGACATGATCCACCACGCCGGACTTGCGGCCATGCAGGTCGCCGCCACCCAGATCCTCGGCGCTGATGACCTCCCCTGTCGCCGCTTGCACCAGCGGCGGCCCGGCGAGGAAGATCGTCCCCTGATTGCGCACGATCACCGTCTCATCCGACATGGCGGGCATATAGGCCCCGCCCGCCGTACAGCTGCCCATGACGCAGGCAATTTGCGGAATGCCCCGTGCGGACATCTGCGCCTGATTGTAGAAGATGCGCCCAAAATGCTCCCGGTCGGGAAATACTTCGGCCTGATTGGGCAGGTTCGCGCCGCCGCTATCGACCAGATAGACGCAGGGCAGCCGGTTTTCGAGCGCGATCTCCTGCGCGCGCAGATGCTTCTTGACCGTCAGAGGATAATAGGTGCCGCCCTTCACCGTCGCATCATTGCAGACGATCATCACCTGCCGCCCCTCGACGCGGCCTATCCCAGTGATCAGCCCAGCGCCCGGCACCTCGCCATGATACATACCATTGGCCGCGAGTTGCCCGATCTCCAGAAAAGGACTGCCGGGGTCCAGCAACCGCTCCACCCGTTCGCGGGGCAACAGCTTGCCGCGCCCGACATGCTTGTCCCGCGCCTTGGCCGGTCCACCGATCGCCGCCGTCGCGACTTTCGCCCGCAATTCCTCCGCCAATGCCCGATTATGGGCAACATTGGCGCGAAATCCTTCCGCCTCCGGCGACAACTTCGTGTCGAGCGCTGGCCCGCTCATGCCCCGATCAGCTCCCGGCCGATCAGCATGCGGCGAATCTCATTGGTTCCAGCCCCGATATCCAGCAGCTTGGCGTCGCGCATATAGCGCTCCACCGGCCAGTCCTTCGTATAGCCCGCACCACCTAGCGCCTGCACCGCCTCCAGCGATACCCGCACCGCATTCTCGCTCGCCAGCAATATGGCACCCGCTGCGTCGAACCGCGTCGTCCTGCCCGCGTCACATGCCCGCGCCACCGCATAAACATAGGCGCGCGCCGAATTCAGCGCGACATACATGTCCGCCACCTTGGCCTGCATCAACTGGAATGCGCCGATCGGCTTCCCAAACTGCTGGCGTTCCCGGACATAGGGCACCACGGTGTCGAGGCATGCCTGCATGATCCCAAGCTGGATGCCCGCCAGCACAGTGCGCTCATAATCCAGACCCGACATAAGCACGCCAGCGCCGCCGTTCAGCGGACCCATGATATTCTCTTCCGGGACTTCGCAATCCTCGAACACCAGTTCCGCGGTTGGTGAACCACGCATCCCAACCTTGTCGATCTTCTGCCCGATCGAAAAGCCCTTGAAGCCCTTTTCGATCAGGAAGGTCGTGATCCCCTTCGATCCCTCTCCCGTCCTGGCATAGACAACCAGCGTATCGGCATAGGGCGCGTTGGTGATCCAATATTTCGTGCCATTCAGGATATAGCGGTCGCCCTTCTTTTCCGCCTTCAGCTTCATCGAAATGACATCGGACCCAGCACCTGCTTCCGACATGGCCAGGCTGCCGACATGCTCGCCGGAAATCAGCTTGGGCAGATAGCGCGCCTTCTGCTCGGCATTGCCCCAGCGGCGGATTTGATTGACGCACAGGTTCGAATGCGCCCCATAGCTGAGCCCGATGGAGGCAGAGGCCCGCGCCACTTCCTCCTGCGCGACCACATGCTCCAGATAGCCGAGGCCAAGGCCCCCATCTTCTTCCGCAACGGTAATGCCGTGCAGGCCGAGCGCGCCCATCGCTGGCCACAGTTCGTCACGCGGGAACCAATCCTCCGCATCGATCCGCACGGCCAGTGGCGCGATCAAATCCGTCGCAAAGCGGTGGGTCGTTTCCCGGATCATCTGGGCATTGTCACCCAGAGCGAAATCGAAATCGGGCGTCATGGCCTCTCCTGAATATCTTGCGCCCTTCTATCATGCCCTCGGACGGCTGGAAAATTGACCAGACACTAATGATATCATAGATACGGTCTATGATTGAACGCTACCTTATCCACTATTTTTTGGCAGTGGTGGATCACGGCAACTTCTCCCGCGCGGCCCAACAATGTGGCGTCTCGCAGCCCACCTTGTCCGTGGGCATCGCCAAGCTGGAAGCGCAGATCGGGCACGTCCTGTTCCATCGCACCAATCGCCGGGTAGAACTGACGTCGGCAGGCGCCCGCTTTGCCGCCCATGCCCGCCGGATCGAAGCGGAATTCGCCCGCGCCCAGCAGGCTATGGCGGAAAATGACAGCAGCAAACTCATCCGCCTCGGCATAATATCGACATTGCCGTCCCATTGGATCGAACAAGCCACTCGGCACGCCTGTGGGGCGAAAGGCGAAAGGCTGGAAATCGTCGAAGGCCGCATGCGCGAGTTGCTGCCGCGCCTTGAACGTGGTCGGATCGATGCCATCATTGGCGTGCTGGACAATGATGCGCGCGCCCGAGAAACCCTGTTCGAGGAAGGCTACGCCCTCGCCCTGTCGGACAGGCATCCACTGGCCGATCGAGAAAGGCTGGACGCGGATGAGGTCGCAGGCATGGACATGATCGTCCGCCGCAATTGCGAAGCGCTTGCCGCAGTCAGCCGCTTCTTCACACAGCGCGGCGTCCGCCCCTTCTTCACCGCCCGCACGGTTAGTGACGACCGCGCGATCGCCTTCCTCCGCGCCGGGCTGGGCATCACCGTCATGCCCCGTTGTTTCCTTCAACCCGGCATCGCAATGCCTGCGCTTTCCGGCTTCGATCAACGTCGCAAGATCGGGATATTGATCGACCCGGCAAGCAGTGGACGGGTTGAAGCGAGCGAAACGCTGCGCCGTTTTTCTTCCGAACTGCGACGTCTACACGCCGCCTGACCTCTTATTTCGAAAGCTCGCCGCCGACACAGCGCGGTCCTTCCAGCCCCGCCGCCCAGGCGATTGCTCCGCCGATCATCTTGCGATGTAGCGGTTCGCCATAGGTGGATGCGGCATGACCCAGCGCGGAATAAAATGCGCGTCCATCGCCCACGCAATGAGTCCACACCATCGGATGGTCGGCGCCCATGCGGATATCCTTGGGCTTGGTGAAGGGGAGCAGCTTTTCAAACGGGCTGTAGCTTTTCTCGTCGATGGTGACGAGGATGCGGTAGCCCTTGTCCCGAGGATTTGAGTCGAAGGAATACCATTCGTCCGTCCGTCGCCAGACCTTGGGCAAATCGCGCGTCGCAGGATGATCGCGATCCTCGACATTCAGGTTCGCCGCCTGAAATTGCGGGTCCATGATATGGCCGATAAACTGCGCGCCGATCAAATCATCGACATACCAGCGCCACGCATATTGCGGATCGCCACCTGCCCCATGCAAACCAACGAAGCCGCCGCCCTTTTCCAACCACGCGCGAAAGGCGCTGCGCTGCTCCGGCGTCAGCACGTCACCGCTGACGCTGTTCCACACCACCGCCTTGAACAGGGCGAGCTGCGCCGGATTGAATATCGCGGCATTTTCCGTCGTGTAGCTGCTCCAGCCACGCGCCTGGGCAATCTCCTCCAACGCGCGATTTGCAGCAACGATCTGCTCGTCGTCGCGAAAGCCGTTCGTCTTCGAAAAGATGAGGATGGCGTTGCCGGAAAGCTTGGCAGGCAGCTGCGGCGGGGTCTTGTCATAGCTCGCGCCAATGCCGAAGACGAGGCGGCCCGCATTGCCCGGCCCCACTGCCATCGTGAACATGACCGCCAGCGCGATCACCGCCAAGACGATGAACGCCACCAGCCATTTGAGGACGCGCATCGCCATGCTCTTGCCCCTCGCCATCAACTTCTCTCCCCCCTTTTAATATCAACGCCGAGCGTCTTGAAACATGCTCTGGCCAATCAGCCGCACCGCCGCGACATCGGTCAGGCCGACATATATCCGCGCCACCCGCTCGAATTTTGAGTAAGATATGTTCCCATCCATTCCTGCGGCGTGGCTGTTCAGCAGCGAGCAAGGCATACCCGTATATCCGTGGCGAAGTAAACATATGCGTTGCATTTTTACAAAGGTGCATTACCCCCAAGTGGCTTACAAACGGAGAGTATGATGAAGAATTGGATGATCGCCGCCGCCTTGATTGCCATGTCGCCTATGCCTGCCTTGGCGCAGACGGCCTATTCCTCCTCTACGACGGAAATCGGCACCCTGCTCGATGATCCCGCAGCCAAGGCAGTGCTGGCAAAGCACATTCCCGAAATGACGACCAGCGATCAGGTCGACATGGCCCGCGCGATGACCCTCAAGGATATTCAGCAATATTCGCCTGATGCGATCACGGACAAGGTTCTCGCCGACATTGACTCAGATCTGGCAAAGCTCCCAAAGAAATAAGACGGAAAATGCTACTGGCCGGGATTATCAGCCCCGGCCAGTTCATTATCATCCAGTTCTGAGCGCTCCCGCTGTGGGTAGACGATTACCAGCTATCCCGCCCCCGTAACAGGACATCGACGGCATCGTCAGCGAAACTCGCTGCTTCTTCCAGGCTCAAGACCCGTATCGTTTCCTCCGTCCGGCGCCATCCCTGGATCATGCTCAGCAATTGCCGGGCGACGCGCTGTGGATTTGCGGCGGGAACCGGGTCGTTCTTCGTTCCCTCGGTAATTTCGTCGGTCAGGAACTGAAGTTCGTAACAATATCCGATCTTGTAAAAGGTTTCGGCGATTTCGGGAAACCGCGATGCTGTTGCCAGGATCAGTCGATCGAACTGCTGAATTTCCGGGTTTCCCAATGAAGCCATCGCAGTCCGGACATGATGTTTCAGGCGTTCGGAAAATTCCTGCGGAAGATCGACATTATTGGCGCTTGCTTCATTCGACCATCTACGCACACGGTCTTCCACAACCGCTTTCATGAGCGCTTCCTTGGTCGAATGGCGGGCATATAGGGTTCTTTTGGAAACCCCTGCCCCCTGCGCTACCGCCTCCATGGTCGTCGCCTCATATCCGACCGATAGGAACAGATCCCGCGCCGCGCTCAAGATCGCCTCATCGATCTGGCCCGCTTTTTTGTTAGGCGGTCGACCGGTTCGGCGATTGGGCGTCAGCCGATCTTGGGCCTTTGCCTCAGCGGAATCCGCCTTTTCTGTCGTCTTTCCCGTAAGCGGCATGTTCCACCCAAAGCTTAAACTCTATGCCCCTTATGTCCTTTCCAACCATCATCACAAGTAAACTCTCCACGCTGCACCGGGATCAAAGCCCGATGCAGTCGGCTCCGACCGTCATGGCTTCTTGTGCCCTCGGTCGACCGGCATCCTCCATGCCCGCCCATATACAGCTGCTCAGGCTCGGGCCTACAGACAGATCAAGGTCGATGCCGTCAGCAACCTTGACCGGATGAAGTCTTCGCGGATTGGAGCGGCGCAACGATCTGGCGGCATGCATCTCCAGGAGTGATGTCTTCGCACCATTCGCGCAGAATATTGTCGACCCAGATTATCGCGGGCAGCAGTCCACTATCCCTCAATGCCTGATCCGAACGGTTCTGCATGGATGCCCAGACATCTGCCGGAACCTCATCAAGGACACCGGCGATTATGTCCAGGATCGTGCAGATCGCTGTAGAATAGAGCGAGGCCTTATATTGCAGGCGTAGTTCGACGGGATCCAACAGGACTCCAGACTTCTCCTCCAGTTCAGCCGTGAAGGTCCGGAGGACCAGGTCGACCAGTTCCCCGTATCTTTCCGGCTCCGGCATCATCATCATGCCGCTCAACGCCTGCGCGATGCTCATTTGGCCCGCGCCTCCCCAATCGAGCAACCCAACCTTGAGCTCTCCCGATGGTTCGCGCCAATACCAGGCGTTATCCACGTTCAGATTTGGATGGCAAAGGCCAGTATAATCGAGGTCCTCGTGCAGGTAAGCAATAACCGCGTCCTTATGCTCCAGCCCGAACAGCACATCCTCTCGCCAACGCGCCATGAAGTCTGGATCGGACACCTCATCTATAAATAGATGTGGCGCGGTGCGTGTGACGAATTTCTCGAGCGTTGCGATCTTGGCAGTGACATCCGGTATCGGGTCGAAGTCGCGCGCGGCTTCTCCAAAGGGAAATATTTTCTCGATGTCCGACCCGAGCGCGCCGCGTTTTTGCGCCGCCACCAAATGTGCCAACGATCGTGCGAGCAGCACATAATGATCCTCGACATTGCGGATCTCGTGATCATATCCTTTGCGGTGAGCCGGCTCGATCGGCGCCACGCCGAAGGCGATACGCTCTGTAATCAGGATATAATTGGTCGTGCTGCCAGAATAGTCACCGAAATAATATTTCGCCGTCGTGACCGGAAGATCAACTTCAAGCGCAAGGCGCTGCATGTCGATCTCGCCGCTACCCAGGCGGATCAGGCCAAATTTATGATCAGCATCCGCCGGTGGAAACTTGGCGAACAGTTCGGTGTGCAATCCTTCTTCGTCCCGCGCATAGGCTACGGTAAGAAGCGCTCGCTCGGATGCTCCCGGAACACTGATCGGATTCAGCGCGACTATTGCCGTGACTTCATTGTCGGCGGACATGACCCCCGAAGCCCGGAAGGCCTCTGTCAGAAACGCCGCACCGAATTCCGCCAGCATTTCTGGAGAGATGGGGAATGCAAGACCATAATGATCGCCCGGCGCAACCGTCCGGTGCAATTGGTCGAACAGCTTGCGATCAGGCAGCGATCTACGGTGCATCAGCATATTTCCCTGCATAACCACTCAGCCGTGCCGCTGACTGATCTGAAGGAGATGCCCTTCAAGATCCTTCACAAAAGCGTGACGCCCCACGTCAGGAATCGATCGATCTTCCAACACGGTTCCGCCAGCCTTCTCGATGCGCTGCAAGCAAGCGTCGAAATCTCCGCTCGCAAAGCCGATGATCGATTCATTGCGAGCAGGTTGCGTGTCGTCGGGAAAGCTCGCCAGAATGAGCAGCGGGCCGCCCTTGTAAGTCGGCTGGTAAACGATCTCCACAACCGCCCGACCAGCGATATTCGCTTCCATTCGGTTCATTTCGACGAGCCCGAACACGGATTTATAAAAGGCGTCAGACTTTTCTATGTCGTGAACGATCAACTTCGTGAACATGAAGTCGATATCTTGCTCCGCACCGAAAGGAAGTTCCATTACATCTCTCCTTGTTTGATTGTCCGCCACTGTCCCTGATCAGATGGTCAGCATTTCCATTTCGCGCGGTGCGGGCTTGACGGCATCATCGGCGCGGGTGACGTTGAAGTCTTCTTCGCGGGGCGAACGCAGGACATGCCAGATGCGCGAGTTGTGGCGCGGGATGGCGAGGATGACCTTCTTCTGCCCGTCGGCGCCCTTGTCGCGATAATAGCCATGGGCGCTGCCGCACTGGACCCAGGCGGTCTTGGCCAGGTTCGCATCGACATCGTCGATGAACGCCTGCGTCGCCTCTGGCGAGACATCGAAGGACGACAGATGATCGTCCACCATCCATTGCAGCAGTTCGATGATATAATGGACCTGCTGCTCGCTCACCACCGCATGGTTGGCGACCAGATAGCTGTAGGGCGCGCCCATGAAGACGAAGTTGGGGAAGCCGGTGATCAGCATGCCTTCATAGGAGAAGGGATGCGGGTCGAACGCGTCCGTCAAAGTTTGGCCGCCGGCGCCGCGAATGTCGAACTGCCGCCCGAAATGCAGATTATAGCCGGTCGACAGCAGTAGCACGTCGCATTCGATGCGCGTGCCATCGGCCAGGATCACCGCGTCCTGCTCGGCCTCGGCCAATTCGCCGCGCACGATCGACACATTGGGCTTTTTGAGCGTGTCGTAAAAACCGCAATCCAGGATTGGCCGTTTCGCGAACACCGGGAAGTTGGGTGTCAGCAATTCCACCATCTCCGGATCGTCCGGGAAATGACTCTTCAGATAGCCTTCGCACATCATGCGCATGCCGTCGTTAATCGGGCCAAAGCCGCCCGTCTTCGCGGCATAGTCCTCATCCTTCATGATCATGCCGTGCATGTCGCGCATCTGGCTGTGCAGGCTTTGCAGACGCTTCCACTGCGCGACGAAGGGCACATATTCCATCGCCCAGCGCTCGATTTCGGCCACCGGCGCATGCGCCTGCGGATTGGGGATGATATGTTCCGGCTGGCGCTGCACGATCACCAGCTCGCCGACCTTGTCGGCAATGGCCGTCGCCACCTGCACGCCCGAACAGCCCGTGCCGACCAGGACGACCTTCTTCCCCGTCAGATCGACCGAATGGTCCCAGGCGGCCGAATGAATGACCGGCCCCTTGAAGCTGTCGAGATGCTTCACCTTGGGATAATTGGGATTGTTGTTGGGTCCCACCGCCATGATGAGCACGTTGCACTCATGGCTTTCCGGCTTGCCGTTCCGGATCGCCTTCACCGTCCAGATCTTGCGCTTCTCATCCCATTCCGCACCCTCGACCCAGGTCCCGAACCGGATACGGTCGCGAAGGCCATATTTGTCGGTCACCCGATCCAGATAGGACAGGAATTCCTGGCCGCGCGGGTAGAATTGCGTCCAGGAAGCGTTGGGCTCGAAGGAGAAGGAATAGATGCGGCTCGGCGTGTCGACCGCCGCGCCCGGATAGGTGTTGGTCAGCCAGTTGCCGCCAACCGTGTCCATCGCCTCCAGCACGGTGAAGTCAAATCCCGCCTGCTGCAATTTGATGGCCGCGTTGATGCCCATCATGCCCGCGCCCACGACCAGCACCTTGAAATCGGCGGGCGGGACATCGGCCGCCTTGCGAATGCGCGTGTCGGTGGTGAACCCGGCATGCTGGAACGCGACATCCACCGACATTTCGGGAAGGTCCTGACCCAGCAGCAAACGGCTCATCCGCTTGAACATCGGCCGGTCCAGCTGTGGCATGACCGGAGGCTTCCCGGCCTTTACCGCCACGCGCAGGCGATCGCGGATCTCGGCGACCACGGCCGGATCGATGGCAGGCCGTTCTTCATGCGCATGGATATCGACGAACGTCTCGACCAGATCTTCCTGGCGGCCGTCGATCGCATCCCAATAGTGGTTCAGCAGCGTCCGATTGCCGGTCATCTGGATCAACGCCATCAGCGCCATGGTGGGGTCCAGCGCATCGATCGCGGCATCGACCCTGGCATTCATGTCCAGCACCCGTTCGTGCATCCCGTTTCTCCTCATATGTGTCCGCTTTCGGACTCGATGAGAATGAATTACACATTGGTGTGTAATTGGTCAATGACAACTCTGCTTGCCATTGCTCTTCCGCTGCGCGACGAGGCAAAATATGAATGAAACGAGCACCAAGAGGCGAGCGGGCCGCCCGACGGCGGAGGCGGCCGAACAGAAGCGCATGAACCTGATTCTCATCGCGGTGGAGGAATTTGCCCGTGCAGGCTTTCACGCGGCCTCCTTGCGCGACATCGCGGAAAAGGCGCAGGTGTCGAGCCGCACCCTCTACAATCATTTCCCCGACAAGCTGGCGCTTTTTGCCGCCTGCCTTGAATATTCCGGCGCACAGCTTCAGCCGGACGTCCCCGATCTAGAGGGTGACCTGCACACGCGCCTTGTCACCTACGCGACAGAAATGCAGCGCCAGCTTTCCTCGACCCGCAGCATGCGGATTTCCCGGCTTATCTACCGGGAAGGCGGAGAGTTCGACGAACTGCGAAAGATCGCTCGTCACCAGTTTGAACGGTATCAGGTCAGTCCGGTTGCGGCGATGTTGAAGAAAGAAGGCGCCTCCGCCGCGGAAAGCCGCAGCTTCGCCATGCAATTCGTCGCCATGGCCTTTGGCGAATGGCAACGCCGCTTATTGTTCGGCGAGCCTCCGCTTACGCTCAGCGAAATGGCCGCGCATGCACGGTTGGTCACGGGATTGTTCCTGAACGGCATCCGTTCAAACCTGGGCAAAATGGACAGCTGACTTTCCCACCCCTTCAGAGAAATGCGATAACGGGACCCGACACGCCACTCTCCGCGTTTTGCCCTCATGATGGGAGAAGCGGGCATGGAGCACATAGAGTTGGGGGCACCGGTGGCGGTCGAGCCATCGGAAGAAGATAGCACCGACGGGAACATCGTGGCTGGCGACGGCCGGGCAGCCGTTCTGCTTGATCTGCTACACGTCCTTAAGGACCGTGGATATAGTTTCATCACCCCCACGCCCGCCACGCATGCACGGTTTGTCGAACGAGCGTCGCGTCGGCCCGCCCATGACCTGCGGGATATTTTCGGCTGGTCGCTACCGTTCGATCCGAGGCTATTGGACCCGGAACTTGCTCGCATCATGACAAAGGCCGACGCACTGGAAAGATATGGCGACCGCCTAAAAAGCCGCTTCCGCGTGTCATCGCTTGGGAACGACCTATTCCTTCACTCCGCTTATCCGACTGATTGCCATGAAGCGATATTCTTCGGACCCGACAGCTATCGTTTCGCGCGATTGATCGGCGATGAATTGTCTCGATGCCCGCAAAAGAAGGGCGCGCGGCTTGTCGATATCGGCACGGGCGCCGGGGTAGGCGGGATCGTGGTCGGTCATCTTTGCCCTGCTGTCGATATTTTGATGACCGACATCAATCCCCTCGCGCTTTATCTCGCCCGCATCAACGCGCAGGCCGCCGGTATCACGGCCCGCTTCCGCCAGACCGGGGACCTGTCCACGACACATGGGACGTTCGACCTCCTGCTCGCGAACCCTCCTTATATCATGGACGCTGCAGGCCGCGCCTATCGTGACGGCGGGGGCATGCACGGTGCTGAAGTATCGCTTATGATGGCACAGCAGGCCCTCCCCCGGCTGACCGCTGACGGGCGCTTCATTCTTTACACTGGCAGCGCGATCGTCGATGGCCACGACCAGTTGAAGGACCGATTGGCCGATCTTGCGGCGGCGCGGAACTGCGCGCTACGCTACACCGAAATCGACCCGGATGTGTTTGGCGAAGAACTGGAAAATCAGGTCTATTCCGACGTCGACCGCATCGCGCTCATAGCCGCGATCATTGAACGAAAGGACAGCGCAGCTTGATCACGGTGAACGGTCGGCCGTTGCACCTTCTTGCCGGTCTTCTCATCGGCCTGATTGTAGGCATCGCCACCAGCGGGCGGACACAGGAGTTGGTCGGTAAAATCCTGCTGCCCATCGGCAGTCTGTGGCTCGATGCCCTAACCATGACAGTGGTCCCGTTGATCTTCGGCCTGCTCGTCACCGGCATCGCCTCCGCCTCCCGCAATGCCGCTGCTGGCAGTATCGCGACCCGCGCCCTCATCCTCTTCGCCCTGATGCTGGCCGCAGCCTCTGTAACAGCGGCATTATTGGCAGAAGGGCTGCTGCGGCTATGGCCTGTCACTCAAGGATTGGCGGAGGCCGGAGGCACCTCCCCTCTCCCTCTTTCGCAAAGCGAATGGTTTCGCGGAATCATTCCTGCAAATCCCCTGAAGGCCGCCGCCGAAACTGCCATGGTGCCGCTCGTCACATTCGCGATATTCTTCGGCTTCGCCATCTCCCGCATCAGCACGGACCTGGCCGATCCACTGCTTGGACTGCTGCGCGGACTGGTCGAAACCATGCTGATCATCGTGGGTTGGGTGCTGGCGGTTGCGCCTGTCGGCGTAGCCGCCTTGGCATTCGGCGCGGGCGCGAAGCTGGGCGTCGGCGTGGTCGGCGCCTTTGCCCAATATGTGGCGGTTGTCATAGCCTGCTGCCTTGCCGCCACGCTGCTCGCCTATATCTGGGCTGCGATGGCAGGCGGTCGCTCCCCGTTGCGCTTCGGGCGATCGGCCTTGGCCGCTCAGGCGGTAGCACTGGGCACCCAATCATCACTCGCGACCTTGCCGGTAATGGTGGATGCGGCCCGCGAGCTGGATGTTCCCGAAGAAACAACTGCCATCGTGCTGCCGATGGCGGTTTCGCTATTCCGCGCGGCCAGTGTCGCCGCAAACGTCGCGGTCACCATCTATCTCGGGCATATGCACGGCATCTTTCCCGGGGCCGCGACCCTCGCGCTGATCGCGCTTGTTGCCGTTCCCATCAGCCTTGGCGCAGTGGGTCTTCCGGCCCAAATATCCTTTTTCGCGACTATCGCCCCCATCTGCATCGCTGCGGGCATCCCCGTCACAGCGATACCGCTGCTCCTCGCGATCGAGGCGATCCCGGACCTGTTTCGCACTGTGGGCAACGTCACCAACGATCTCGCCGCCGCCTGCGCCATCAGGCCAAAGCCGTCGCTATCCGCAGAGCAGGCCCCGTGAAAGTCAGGTCGGCCCCAAGGGCACCACATTGAATTCATATTTCACGATATCCACCGCGATACCGGAATCGATATGGGCAACACCCTCGATGCCGGAAATATGATCGTAGAGGAATTGCTGAACCTCGGAAAAATCGTGCAGCGCCACCATCAATTCCAGGTCATATCCGCCGTTCATGGCGTTGACGCTAAGCACCTCGGGGAATTTCGCCAGATCGCGGCCTACATCCTGAATGCCGCGCCCCTGCACCCTGACGCCCACGGCCAGGATGACATTATATCCCCTGGCGGCGAAGTCGGTCACGGCGACCACGCGCATGGCGCGCGCATCTTCCATCTTCTGCAACCGTGCCGAAACGGTCGCGGCGGTCACCGATAGCTGCTGCGCAATGTCCTGGTTGGTCGCTCGCCCATTGGTCCGCAGGATTTCGATGATATTATTGTCCAGCGCGTCCAATGAGGGCGGCGCTGTCATCCGCCCATTCCTTATCTGCATGCCGCCATGACTCCCGTCGATCCACGAAGGTATAGCGTGTGGAAATGGAGAGTGCCACATGAGGCGTGTGAAGCCGACGGCATACGCCTTAACGCGTTTCGCGAGGACGCAATGCTATCATGTAAACCTCGCCGAATATTACGACGGAGATCATCGCTCAGCGACCCGATGCGTAAGAAACGCGCAATTTAGCTATGTAAAAAAATCTGCGGCGCCACCCTAGGTTACCGTCGCCGTTTCAGAACGCTCCGTGCCGCATCCACCGCCATTTGCGCCCGCATTTGTGGGGTGATGCCTTTATCGATGGCGTTTTGCTGGGGTATTTCGACGCTGAGCGGTGTGTTGGGATTGAGGGCGTTGAGGAACGCTGGGATATTGAACGCGCCCTGTCCGGGGAGTTGCCGCTGGATGCCGGCTTCGCGTTCGAGTTCGCTGGGATCGATGGTTGTTGGGCCGTCGGCTATCTGGGCGATGGCGATGGCGGGGTGGGCAAGGAGGGGGAAGCTGGTGTCTGGTTCGGGTCCACGCATGATGTGGAGAAGGTCGGCTGTGACCTTGATGTCGGATCGGCCGGAACGGGCTATTTCCTCAAGGGCGGCCCTTAAGGTTTGGACCTGGGAGGGGGGATAAAATTCGATTGCGAGGGCGATGTCGAACGGGGCGGCGAGCTCGGCCAGTTCGACGAGCTTCTCGGTGCGGCGGATGGGATCGCGGTCGTAGCAGAGCACATTGGCGAGGCGCGCGCCGAGCGCTGCGCCGGTTTCGAGCGCGGGGATGAAGTCAGCAGGGTTGGTGCGCCCCGCCATGGTGAAGGGATAGACAAGGTCGACCGTGACCCCGGTGGCGGCGAGCGCATCGCGGGTCTGGCGCAGCGCCTGGGGGTCGCGCACCAGGTCATAGCTGGGCATGGCGGGCAGCACCTCCATCGAGTGGAGGAACGGGCAGATGCCTGCGCAGCCCACCTGTGCGGCGATTTGCGCAAGCTGCCAGGGTGTGGTGTCGGTGACGGTGATATGGTCGAGCGACAGGCGTCTATCGGCCATATCCTCTCCTCCTGTTCCGCATGAGCCGTGCCGGGCGCGAACAAGCCGCGCCCGGCGGCTGATCAGGCCGCGGCTTCGCGCGCCTTGACCATATCCAATGCGACATCGACGATCATGTCCTCTTGGCCCCCGACCATCTTGCGACGGCCGAGTTCAACGAGGATAGTGCGGGTGTCGAGGCCGTAGGTTTCGGCGGCCTTTTCGGCATGACGCAGGAACGAGGAATAAACCCCGGCATAGCCCAGCGCGAGGGTCTCGCGGTCGACCCGAACCGGCCGGTCCTGCAAGGGGCGAACCAGATCCTCGGCCGCGTCCATCAGCGCCATGACATTGCAGCCATGGTTCCAGCCCTTGCGCTCGGCAGCGGCGATGAACACTTCCAATGGCGCATTGCCAGCGCCCGCGCCCATGCCGGTGAGCGACGCGTCAATACGCACCGCACCGCATTGCGCGGCGACGATCGAGTTGGCGACGCCGAGCGAGAGATTATGGTGAGCGTGGATGCCGCGCTGGGTCTCGGGCTTCAAGACCCGGTCATAGGCTTCGAACCGTGCGCGGACCCCATCCATGTCGAGCGCGCCGCCGCTGTCGGTCACATAGACGCACTGCGCGCCATAGCTTTCCATGAGGGCCGCCTGGCTCGCCAGCTTCTCCGGCTCGATCATGTGGCTCATCATCAGGAACCCCGAGACGTCCATGCCAAGATCGCGGGCGATGCCGATATGCTGTTTCGAGACGTCGGCCTCGGTGCAATGGGTCGCGACCCGCACCGAGCGCACGCCGATGTCATAGGCGCGGCGCAGTTCCTCGACCGTGCCGACGCCCGGCAGGATCAGCGTGGTGAGCACGATTTGGTCAGCACCGAGCGACCGCCTCGAGCCATTCCCAATCGGTATGCGCGCCGAAACCATAGTTGAAGCTCGCGCCATTGAGGCCGTCGCCATGGGCAACCTCGATCGCGTCGACCCCTGCGTCATCCAGCGCCTTGGCGATCGATTTCACATGGTCGATGCCGTACATGTGGCGGATGGCGTGCATGCCATCGCGTAGCGTCACGTCCTGGATATAGAGCTTGTCGCCCGCCTCGACGTTGAATGTGCTGGTCATGTCTTGATACTCCGTGGGCGCGCGCTTCAAGCGGCGACCGTCTTGCCCTGGGCGATGCGCTGCGCGAGCAGCTCGCCGGTCGCCTTGGCGGCGGCGGTCATGATGTCGAGATTGCCCGAATAGCTCGGCAGATAATCGCCCGCGCCTTCGACCTCGAGCAGGATCATGGTCTTGACCCCGGTGAACTCGCCGCGACCGGGGATGGTGAGCTTGTTGTTGTCGCCAAAGCGCTCGAACTGCACGTCCTGCTTGAGGCGATAGCCCGGCACATAGGCCTGCACCTTCTTGACCATCGCCTCGACCGAGGCGCGGATCGTCTCTTCATCCGCGCCTTCCGACAAAGTGAACACCGTGTCGCGCATGATCATCGGCGGTTCGGCGGGATTGAGGATGATGATCGCCTTGCCCTGCGCCGCGCCGCCGACCTTTTCGATGGCGCCTGCGGTGGTGCGGGTGAACTCGTCGATATTGGCGCGGGTGCCAGGCCCCGCCGAGCGCGAGGAGACCGACGCGACGATCTCGGCATAATGGACGGTCGCGACCTGGCTCACCGCAGCGACCATCGGGATCGTCGCCTGGCCGCCGCAGGTCACCATGTTGACGTTGCCAGCATCGAGATTGGCTTCGCCGTTGACCGTGGGGATGGTGTAGGGGCCGATCGCGGCGGGGGTGAGGTCGACCACCTGCTTGCCGTCCTTGCGCAGCGCTTCGTCATGGACCTTGTGGGCATAGGCACTGGTCGCGTCGAACACGATGCCGATCTCAGGGTAGACGTCCATCTTCATGAGGCCTTCCAGCCCCTCATGGGTGGTGGCGACGCCGCGCTCGCGCGCCATGGCGAGGCCCTCGGACGCCTCGTCGATGCCGACCACGGCCACCAGTTCCATATTCTGCGGATATTTGATCATCTTGATCATGAGGTCGGTGCCGATATTGCCCGACCCGATGATCGCCGCCTTGACCTTGCCCGTCATTACTTACTCCTCACGGCATCGCCCGCAAGCGATGCGCCACTTTTCATATTCAGATAAAGCGCGCGGTGCAGCTGCCAACCCCGTGGAGCTGCATCTCGAATATATCGCCTGGCCGCGCCGGTTCGAGCGGCACCAGGCTGCCCGACAATATCACATCCCCGGCGTCGAGCGTTACCCCATAGGCGCCCAGCGTATTGGCGAGCCAGGCGACCGCCTGCGCTGGCGATCCCTGCACCGCATGGCCATAGCCTTCCGAGAGCGGCTGCCCATTCTTGGTGACGGTGACATGGAGATTGGGGAGGTCATGGTCGCGCGGGTTTGCGCGCGCCTCGCCCAGCACATAGACGCCGCAGGAGGCATTGTCGGCGACGGTATCGACGATGCCGATCTTCCAGTCCTGGATGCGGCTGTCGACGATCTCGAAACAGGGAACGATGCTCTCCGTCGCAGCGATCACATCTTCCGCCGTGACGCCCGGCCCCTTGAGGCTGTCTTTCAGGATGAAGCCGATCTCCGCCTCGGCGCGCGGCGCGATGAGGCCGTTTGCCGCGACATCGATATCGCCCTCGATATACATGCGGTCGGTCAGGAAACCGAAATCGGGCTGGTGCACGCCCAGCATGTCCTGCACGGCCTTGGAGGTGACGCCGATCTTCTTGCCGATGACGCGCTCGCCATCACCCTTGCGGCGTTCGAGCGCGCCAAGCGAGATCGCATAGGCGTCATCGATGCCAAGCTGCGGGTAACGTGCCATCAGCGGCGGCACGGTGCGCCCCTCGCGCAGCGCCTGGTAGAGCTCGTCCGCCAATGTTTCGTTCAGGCTATCGCTCACAGATAGGCTCCGTCCTGGAAGATGAGGGGATCGACCGCGTCGGACAGGCGCACCGCCTTGACCCGGGCGATGACGATGCTGTGGGTGCCAAAGGGGGTCATGCTCTCGATCGTGCAGGAGAGGTTGGCCTGCGCTTCATCGAGGATGGGAAGGCCATGGGCATCGGGGGTCCAGCTGCCAACGCCAAAGCGCGCCTCGCGCGCCACCGCGCCGCCGAATGCTGCCGACACTTCGCGCTGGTGGCGCGAGAGGAGGTTGATGCTGACCGGACAGCCGGGCGAGAGATGGGCGTGGATGCCCGCTGTCTGGTTGACGCAGACGAGGACCGCTGGCGGGTCCATGGTGAGTGAGGTGATCGAGGTCGCGGCCATGCCGACCGGCGTCTTGCCCTCGCCCAGCGCGGTGACGATCGCCACGCCCGAGGGCAGGCGGCGCATCGCGCCCTTAAGGCCAGCGGTGACATCGACGGGCTCTGGAACAGGCACGGATTGCGCAGGAGCAGCGTCAGCCATTCTTCAGGAAGTCCAGCGAGTAGCGGTTGAACTCTGCCGCCCGCTCGACCTGCACCCAATGGCCGGTCTGCGAGAAGGTGAGGCAGCGCACGTCGGGGCAGGCGTCGAGGAACAGGCGGGCGTGGCTTTCGGGACAGAATTCGTCATTGAGGCCCCAGAGGACGAAGATGGGCTGCTTGACCTCGCCCAGGCGCGGCCCAAGGTCGGGGGTCTTGACGCGGGCGAGCACATCCTTGGGCTGGGTGCGCGCGACGGCAAAACGTTCCTCGACCAGCGCGTCGGTGATCAGGTGCGCCGAGGATGGGTGCATGAGGTTGCCGATCAGGCGGCGCTGTTCCTCGATGTTGAATTCAGGGCTGCCAAAGCCCGAGCGCATCTTGGCGATGCCGGACATGGTGAAATAGCTCATCTGTTCCGCCACGCAGCCCGGCGCCATCAGGACGAGCTTGCCGATGGTGAATTCAGGGTGGTCGAGCGCGATCTGGAGGGCGATGCCGCCGCCGAGCGAATTGCCGATGAGGTGGCCGCCGGTGATGCCATGTTGCTTGAGCGCATCGAGCAAAGTTTGCGTGAACAGCTCGAGCGGATAATCGGTCTCGGGCTTGGAGGAGGCGCCATAGCCGATGAGGTCGGGCAGGATGACGCGGTAACCGGCATCGGCAAAATCTTGCGCATTGTTGCGGAAGTTGGACGCGCCCGATGCGCCGGGACCGCTGCCATGGATGAAGATGACGGTGGGGGCGTTTGCCTGCGCCCCTGCGATTTCCGCGATCGAAATCTCATATCCGCCCGCAACGCTATAGGTCTTGCGGATCAATTCACTGCCCATGGATATCCTCTTTTGTCCTGGCCCGATGCTGTCCAGATGTCAGATGGTCAGATGCTCGCTTCAGATGAAGGTGAAGGCGGGCGGTTCGCCATTGATCGTGCCGATGACATCGCTGGTGCGGTTGGCCGGGTCATTGGCGACATGAGCGCGCGCGGCGTGGAGGTCGAGCCAGGGCTGGAGGATCGGGCTCGACATATAGACCGCCCGGCCGCCCAGCAGCTTGACCATGCCGTCGGCCAGTTCGGCCATGCGGCGCACGACGCTGGCGGACTGGTAGGCAAAGAGCGCGCGCTTTTCCATCGGCACGGGCTCATTGCGGCCCGCATAGTCCATGAGGTCATTGAAGGTCGTGCGGTGGGTGAGTTCCATCTCGTTGGTCTCGGCGATCGCGCGGGCGATGGCGGCGTGGAGATTGGGGTCGGCCTTGGACGCCTTGCCGGTGTTGGTCGAGACGCGGTTGCCCATGATCTCCATCGCAGCGCCAGTGGCGGCGCGGATGCCGCCGAAGGCGGCGCTGGAGACCGAGCGGATGAAGAGCTGCGCCCAGGGGATGCGGTAGAGCGGGGCGGTGTTGGTTTCCTGGCCCGGATTGGTCCCGGCAAAGCCGTCGCTGGCCTTGTGGGTGCGGTGTTCGGGCACGAACACGCGCTCGACGACGATGTCGAAGCTGCCGGTACCCTGAAGGCCGAACGTGTCCCAGGTGCCTTCGATCACCTGATAGTCGGAGCGCGGCAGCAGGAAGGTGCGCATGTCGGGCGGGCCGCCATCGGTGTCGAAATTGATCGCGCCAAGCAGCACCCAACCGCAATGGGAGGAGCCTGAGGAGAAGCCCCAGCGGCCCGACAGGTAGAAGCCCCCTTCGACCTTTTCCACCTTGCCGACCGGCTGATAGGTGGAGGAGACGAGCATGTCGGGATCATCGCCCCACACTTCCTTCTGCGCCTCGTCATGGAAGAGGGCGAGTTCATAGGGGTGGCAGCCCAGCACGCCGTAGATCCAGCCTGTCGACATGCAGCCTTCGGCAAGCGCCTTCTGGATTTCGAAGAAGACATTGGGGTGCATCTCATAGCCGCCGTAACGCTTGGGCTGGAGCACGCGGAAGAAGCCGGCCGCCTTCATCTCGGCGACGGTTTCGGGGGGCACGTCATGGGCGATGGTGCAGGCGCGCGCGCGCTGGCGCAGCGTCGGGATCATGGCCCTGGCTTTGGCGATCAGACTTTCGGGCGAAGGTATCCCGGCATTCGCCTCGTCAATGGGTCGGCTTGCTACTGCCCCGGTCATGATCTTCTCCATTGTAGGCGACTCTACTTCAGATTTGCTATATGCGTAGATTATGTAAACTGCTATTACGCAAACTGTCAAGGCAAACAGGGCTTGCGCATTTGGGCCGTTGCTTATAGGCGGATTGGGAACGAATTGCCATAAGCTCGTGAGCGCGCTTAACTGCCCCTCCTTGCCAAGCGCGAAACAGGCGGCAGCGCTTGCCATATGCGTATGGGGAAGGTCATTTTGCAACGCTCTGCGGCAGAGCATGGCTGGCAGACAGGAAAGAAGGCGAGGCGCTTGAAATGGCAGTGATATCGCTAGGCTATGTGGTGATCGAGGCGCGGGAGCTCGGGCCGTGGCAGGATTTTGCCTGCAATATCGCAGGGCTGATGGCGGCCCCTTCGCCGGACGAAGACGTCGCGCTGTTTCGCATGGACGACCGGCCCTGGCGCCTGCGGGTGCAGAAAGGCGCGGCCGACCGCTTCGTGGCGCCGGGCTGGGAATGCGCGAATCGTGACGCCTTCGAATCGGTGCTGGCCCGCCTCGAGGCGGCGGGCCGTCCGGTGGAACGGGCGGGGGTCATGGAAGCGCGTGGCCGTCAGGTCTATGAACTGGCCCGCTCGTCCGACCCGGCGGGTAACCCGATGGAGCTCTTCTACGGCCGCTTCGTCGACTACGCCCCCTTCGTCTCGCCCGCGGGCGTCAGCCGCTTCGTGACCGGCAGCCCCCATGGCGCGGACGGCGACATGGGGATGGGCCATGTCGTGCTCACTGCCCCCAATTTCGACGAGACCCACGCCTTCTACAAAGAGGTCATGGGCTTTGGCGACACCGACCTTGGCCGCTTCTACCTGATGGGTGGGGGCGCGGATGATCCGGGCGTGGGCTTTGCCTTCATGCACTGCAATGGCCGCCATCACAGCCTGGCGCTTGGCCAGCTGCCCGAAAGCCCCAATGGCGCTGTCCACATGATGCTCGAGGTCGGCTCCCTCGAGGATGTCGGCCGCGCCTATGACCGGGTTTTGAAGAGCAAGGGCAAGGTGCCGCTCTCGGCAACGCTGGGCCGTCATGTCAACGACAAGATGACCAGCTTCTACATGCAGACGCCCGGCGGCTTCGACATCGAATATGGCTGGAACGGCCTGGTAATCGACCCGGCGACCTGGGTCCCCACCACCAGCCTTTCTGTAAGCGACTGGGGCCATAAATGGGCTCATGAGCAGGACTGACGCAAAAGGATGACTGACATTATGCTCGACAAGCGCATGAGCGTCGACGACATCGTCGACCAGATTTCCGACGGGATGACCATCGGCATCGGCGGGTGGGCCACGCGCCGCAAGCCCATGGCGCTGATCCGCGCCATCGCCCGCTCGAACCTGAAAGACCTGACCGTCATGGCGGGCTATGGCGGCATGGACATCGGCCTGCTCGCCGCCACCGGCAAGATCAGGAAGCTGGTCTTCGCCTTTGCCAGCCTCGACCATTATCCGCTCGAACCCCATTTCCGCAACGCCCGCCAGGCGGGCGCCTTCGAGGTGCTCGAGCTTGACGAGGGCATGTATCATTGGGGTCTGCGCGCAGGCGCGATGAAGCTGCCCTTCCTGCCGACGCGCGTGGGCATCGGCACCGACATCATCACGCAGGACGGCTTTGACTTCAAATTCGTGAAGAGCCCCTATGCCGATGGCGAGGAATTCGTCGCCATGCCAGCGCTGGTGCCCGACATCGCGCTCATCCATGCCCATCGTTCCGACGAGCGCGGCAATATCCTCACCCTCTCGGTCGATCCGATCTTCGATGAACTGCTCGTGCGCGCAGCCAAGAAAAGCTACGCGACGGTCGAGAAGATCGTGCCGACGGCTGAGCTCGATATGAAGAAGAACAGCCGCTACAACCTCGTCGAGCGCGCGATGATCACCGGCGTTGCCGAGGCACCCTTGGGCGCGCATCCCTCGAGCGCTGACCCCGACTATCAGCTCGATCTCAAGCACATCAAGACCTATGTCGAAAGCGCCGCCTCGCCCGAAGCCTGGGCCGAGTATAAGGCGAAATATATCGACGTGTCGGAAGCCGATTATCAGGCAGCGATCGGCGGCGCGGACGCCGTCAAGCAGCTCCCCGTCCCCATTTACTAAGCGAGAGACCCATGACCCAGAACAGCTATTCGCTCGCTGAACTCGTCATCGCCGCCTGCGCCGAAGTTTGGCGCGAGAATGGCGAGGTGATGGCGACCGGCATCGGCCCCCTCCCCCGCATCGGCGCTGGCCTTGCCAAACTGAGCTTCGCGCCCGCGATCCAGACCACCGATGGCGAGGCCTGGTACACCAGCGAGCCGGTCGGCCCGGGCAAGCGTACCGCCGAGCCAGAATTTGAAGGCATCGCCAATTATGACCGCGTCTTCTCGGCGCTGTGGAGCGGCCGCCGCCATGCGCTGGTCGGGCCGGTGCAGATCGACCGCTATGGCCAGGCGAACATCTCCGTTATTGGCGATCACAAGAAGCCCAAAGCAGCGATGCTGGGCGCGCGCGGATTTCCGGGCAATTCGATCAGCCACCCCAACAGCTTCTTCTTTGCAAACCACAACAAGCGGGCGTTTGTTGAGGGCGAGGTCGATTTCGTGTGCATGGCGGGCTACAACCCGGCGCGCTACCGCAATGGCGCTGCGCCCCAGGGCCTGGACTTGCGCCGCATCATCACCAACCTTTGCGTGATGGATTTCGGCGGGCCGGATCACCAGATCCGCGTGATCTCGCTGCATCCGGGTGTGACGTTCGAGGAAGTGCAGGACAATACCGGCTTCCCGCTGGCAAAAATCGATGGCGAAATCCCCACCACGCCCGCGCCAACGGCCGAGCAGCTGGAGCTGATCGCGAAGATCGACCCCAATAATGTCCGGGCGACCGTGTTCAAGGACAATCCGGCCGGAGACAGAAGGGCAGCCTGACGATGAACGAGACCGACCGCCTGGTCGAACCGCAGCAGGTCGACATTGTTTACGAAACGGATGAGCCGGTCACCTATGAGGTGATCGACCATGTCGCGTGGATCATGATGAACCGTCCGGGCTTCAACAACGCCCAGAACGGCCAGATGACCTATGCCCTTGATGACGCGTTCGTACGCGCCGTGAACGATGACGATGTGCGCGCGATCGTGCTGGGCGGCAACGGCAAGCATTTCTCCGCTGGCCATGACATCGGCACGCCGGGCCGCGACGTGCACCAGCATTTCGAGAACCGGTTGCTGGTGCCCGGCCATGTCAACAAGCCCGCGGCCGAACTGCTCTACACCCGCGAGAAGGAGCAATATGTCGGCATGTGCCGGCGCTGGCGCGATGCGCCCAAGCCCACCATCGCCATGGTGCAGGGGGCCTGCGTCGCGGGCGGCCTCATGCTCGCCTGGGTGTGCGACCTCATCGTCGCGACCGACGACGCCTTCTTCCAGGACCCGGTCAACCGCATGGGCATCCCGGGCGTCGAATATTTCGCCCATGCCTATGAGCTCCCCCCGCGCGTCGCCAAGGAATTCCTGCTACTGGGCGAGCGGATGAGCGCGCAGCGGGCCGAAAGCTTCGGCATGGTCAACAAGATCGTCTCCCGCGAGGCGCTGCGCGAGACGGTGGCAGGCATGGCGGCCAAGCTCGTCGCCCAGCCCCGCCTTGGCAACTGGCTGACCAAGCAGGCGGTCAACCATGTCGAGGAGCTGATGGGCAAGCGCAACGCGATGGACGCGCAATATCATATGCACCATTTCGCCCATGCCCAGAACGACCTCGTCCAGGGCAGTTCGATCGCGGGCCTCGATGCCAAGAAGATGGCCGAGGCCAATAAGAAACAGGCGAGCGAATGATGGGCGATCCGCTGCACACGATCCTGACGGAGCGGCTTGGCTGCCGCTGGCCGATCATCCAGACCGCGATGGGCTGGGTGGCGGAACCCAGCCTCGTCATCGGGTCGAGCAATGCGGGCGCCTTCGGCTTCCTCGGCGCGGCGGTGATGACGCCGGACGAAGCGCGCGAGAAGCTGCTCGCCGTCCGCAAGGGCACCGACCGGCCCTTCGGCGTCAACTTCCACAGCTTTCAGCCCGGCGCTGACGCAATCGTCGAGCTGATCCTCGCCAACAAGGATCAGGTGCGCGCGGTGAGCTTTGGCCGTGGCCCCAATGCCAAGATGATCGGCCGGTTCAAGGATGCGGGCATATTGTGCATCCCCACCGTCGGCGCGGTCAAGCATGCGCAGAAGATGGTCGAGCTCGGCGTTGACATGGTCAATGTCCAGGGCGGCGAAGGCGGCGGGCATACAGGCTCTGTCCCCACCACCGTGCTGCTCCCCCAGGTGCTTGACGCCGTCAAGGTGCCGGTGATCGCGAGCGGCGGCTTTGCCGACGGGCGTGGCCTTGCCGCAGCGCTCGCCTATGGCGCGGTCGGCATCGCCATGGGCACGCGTTTCCTCCTCACCAAGGAAAGCCCGGTCCCCGACAGCGCCAAGGCGGAATATCTCAAGGCCTCGACCGACCGCATCGTCGTCACGACCAAGCTCGACGGCATCCCGCAGCGGATGGTGCGCACCCGCCTGATGGACAAGATCGAGAAATCCGGAAAGCTCGCCATGTGGCTGCGCGCGCTCGAAGCGAGCGCGGCGATGAAGAAGCTGAGCGGGGCCAGCTGGCTCGACATGATCAAGTCGGCCAAGGGCATGACCGGCCATGGCCAGGTGCCCCTGAAGCAGGCGATGATGGCCGCGACCATGCCGATGCTGATCCAGAAGGCGGTGGTCGAGGGCGACATCGAACATGGCGTGATGGCGACCGGCGTGGTCGGCGGACGCATCGTTGAAATACCCAGCTGCCAGGAACTGGTCGATCGCATCGTCGCCGAGGCGCATGAGCGCCTGGCCGCGCTCGCCGCGATGGGCCGCGAGACCGCCAGCGCCGCCTGAAGAAGAGGGAAGACAATGCCGATTACGCTGACCGTCAAGGGCGCCATCGCCGAAATCCTGTTCGACCATCCGCCGGTCAACGCCTTCGACACCAAGGGTTGGGAATCGATCCCGGCCATGGTTTACGAAGCCGCGGCGAATGAAGATGTGAAGTGCATCCTGATCCGCGCCGAAGGCCGCGGTTTCTGCGGCGGCGTCGACATCAAGGAGATGCAGGCCCATCCCGAGCGCATCGCCAAATTGAACAAGGATAATTACCTGACCTTCAAGGCGATCCGCGAATGCGCGATCCCCGTGGTCGGCGCGCTCCACGGCTTCGTCATCGGCGGCGGCGTCAATATCGCGGGCGCCTGCGACGCGCTGATCGCGGCGGAAGGGGCCTATTTCTCGCTGCCCGAGATCGATCGCGGCGCGATGGGGGGAGCCGCCTTCATGAGCCGCATGCTGCCGGTCCAGATGGTGCGCGCCAATTTCTTCACCGGCGGGCGCATTCCGGTCGAGGACGCCTATCGCCACGGATCGGTGCACAAGGTCGTGCCGCTCGAAAATCTCAAGGACGAGGCCTATGCCTTTTGCGAGATCATCGCGTCCAAGAGCCGCGCCGCGCTGGTCATCGCCAAGCAGGCGCTGAACCTCATCGAGCCCACCGACCCCTCGGCCCATTACCGGATCGAGCAGGGCTTCACGCTCGAAATGTACATGCATGAAGACAGCCAGAAGGCGCGCGACGCCTTTGTCGATAACAAGGGCGCGGCGAAATTCTGATGGACCTGACCTATACCCCCGAACAGCAGGCGTTCCGCGCCGAAGTGCGCAGCTGGCTGGAAGCCCATGTGCCGCAGGGATCGCTGGAGCATTTCGACGCAACGCGCGAAGGTTTCGAAGCGCATCGCCAATGGGAAAATACGCTGAAATCGGGCGACTGGGGCATGGTGACATGGCCCAAGGAATATGGCGGGCGCGGCCTTGACCTCATCCAGTGGCTGATTTTCGAGGAAGAATATTATCGCGCCGGGGCGCCGGGCCGCGTCAACCAGAATGGCATTTTCCTGTTGGGTCCGACGCTGATCGAATTCGGCACTCATGAGCAGAAGCAGCGTTTCCTGCCCAAGATGGCGTCGGGCGAGGAAATCTGGGCGCAGGCCTGGTCCGAACCGATGGCCGGGTCCGATCTGGCAGGCGTGCGGGCGACCGCCGTGCGTGAGGGCGACGAATATATCCTGAACGGCCACAAGATCTGGTCTTCCCGCGCGGTGTTCGCCGACTGGGCATTCGGCCTGTTCCGCGAGCCGGGCAGCGAGCGGCACAAGGGCATGAGCCTGGTCTTCTTCCCGCTGAATGCGCCGGGCGTGACGGTCAATGCGATCAAGAAGATCAACGGCCATGTCGGTTTCGCCGAGATTTTCCTCGAAAATGTCCGCGTCCCCGCCTTCAATCGCCTCGGCGACGAAGGCCAGGGCTGGCATATCTGCATGGCGACCGCAGGCTTTGAACGCGGCCTCATGCTGCGCTCCCCTGCCCGCTATCAGGTAGCAGCGAAGAAGCTTGCCGAGCTGTGGACCGCCAACAAAGAAACGGCCGACCCCGCGCTCGAAGCCGATGTCGTACGCGCGCACATGAATGCCGACGCCTATGCGCTCAACATCTACCAGACCGCCTCGCGGCTGATGGCGGGCGCCAAGATCGGCCCGGAGGCGTCGACCAACAAGATCTTCTGGTCCGAACTCGACATTCACCTCACGCAAACCGCGCTCAATATCCTGGGACCGCAGGCCGAACTCACGCACGAAGCGCCGGACGCGAACCCCGTCGACTGGATCGACGACTATATCTTCGCGCTCGCAGGCCCGATCTATGCCGGGTCGAACGAGATCCAGCGCAACATCATCGCCGAGCGCATGCTCGGCCTGCCGCGCTAAGGGGATTTAAGATGGATTTCACCTTAAGCGAAGAACAGCTGATGTTCGCCGAGACCGCGCGCTCGCTGTTCGCCGACAGCTGCACGCCCGATCATTGGCGCAAGATGATGGAAGCAGGCGTGGCGCGCGACGATGCGCGCTGGGCCTCCATCGTGGAAACCGGGCTGACGCTGGTGCTGCTGCCCGAAAGCGCGGGTGGCATCGGGCTTGGCGAGACTGACTTTGCCCTGATTGCGCAGGAAGCGGGTTATGTCGCGCTGCCCGAGCCGTTGGTGGAAAGCGCAGGGGTCGCCGCGCCGATGCTGGCGGCGCTGGCCCCCGACAGTGACGTGCTGGCCGATCCGAGCGCGACGATTGCGATCCAGCATCCGCTCAACCCCTTCGTCGCCAATGCGGACAGCGCGGCGGCTATTATCCTGCATGATGGCGGTGAGGCCTATCTGGTGACGCCCGATCAGGTGATGCTGACGGCGCAGCCCAGCATCGATCCGTTCCGCCGCATCTTCTCCGTCGCGTGGAGCAAGGACAAGGCGACGGCTTTGGGCAAGGCGGATTGGGACTTGGCGCTCGACCGCGCGGCGCTGTTCAACGCTGCCTTTGGCCTCGGCCTGGCCCAGCGGTCGGTCGACCTCGCCGTCGACTATGCCAAGGAACGGCAGCAGTTCGGAAAGCCCATCGGCAGCTATCAGGCGGTCAAGCATCACCTGGCCTCCGCTCAGGTCGCGATTGAATTCGCCAAGCCCGTGGTGGCAGCGGCGGCCGCCGAAATCGGCGCGCGCGACACGCAAGCCCGCGCCCGTGTCAGCCATGCCAAGCTGGTGGCCCTTGAGGCCGCCGACAAGGCCGCCCGCGCCTCGATCCAGGTGCATGGCGCGATGGGTTACAGCTGGGAGGTGGACGTCCACCTCTTCTTGAAGCGCGCCCTTGCCCTGACGCAAACATGGGGCACCCCCGCCCATCACCGCGCGCGCATCGCCACGCGCATCTTCACCCAGCCCATGGGGCCGGACCAGACCTTTGCCAGAGACGCTGGACAAAAGCAGGAAGCTTGAAAATGCCTGAAGCCTATATCGTCGACGCCGTCCGCACCCCCATCGGCCGCAAGAAGGGCAGCCTCGCCGCCGTCCATCCCGCCGACCTTGGCGCGCACCCGATCCGCGAACTGGTCAAGCGCACCGGCATCGACCCGTCAGGCGTCGATGACGTGGTGTGGGGCTGCACCGAGACGATCGGCGGCCAGGCAGGCGATATCGGCCGCACCGCATGGCTGGTCGCAGGCCTGCCGGAGGAAATCCCCGGCGTCACCGTCGACCGCCAGTGCGGCTCTTCGCAGCAGGCCGTCCACTTCGCCGCGCAAGGCGTGATGAGCGGCACCCAGGATCTGGTGGTCGCGGGCGGCAGCCAGGCGATGAACCAGATCCCGATCATGGCCGCGATGATCGCGGGCGCGCAATATGGTTTCGACAGCCCGTTCCACGGGTCGAAGGGCTGGGTCGAGCGCTATGGCATGGAAGAGGTCAACCAGATCAAGTCGGCCGAGATGATCGCCGACAAATGGGGCATCAGCCGGGAAGCGATGGAAGCCTTCGCCCTCGCCTCCCACCAGCGCGCGCAGGCCGCCTGGGACAATGGCTGGTTCGATCATGAAGTCGCACCGCTCGAGGGCCTCACCCGCGACGAAACCATCCGCCCCACCACCTCGCTTGAGGGCCTCGCGTCCTTGAAGCCCGTCAATGAAGGCGGCATCGTCACCGCAGGGGTCGCCAGCCAGAATTGCGACGCCGCCGCCGCGCTGCTGATCGCCAGCGAGCAGGCGGTCAAGGACCATGGCCTCAAGCCCCGCGCGCGCATCCATCACCTGTCCGTCCGCGCCGCCAACCCGGTGTGGATGCTGACCGGCCCGATCCCCGCCACCCAATATGCGCTCAAGAAGGCGGGCATGGCGATCGGCGACATCGATCTGTTCGAATGCAACGAGGCCTTTGCCAGCGTCACCATGGCCTGGATGAAGGAACTCGCTATCCCGCACGAAAAGGTCAATGTGCAGGGCGGCGCGATCGCGCTCGGCCATCCGATCGGGGCTACCGGCGCGCGGCTGATGACCACGCTGCTGGGCGCCCTTGAACGCACCGGCGGCCGCTATGGCCTCCAGACCATGTGCGAAGGCGGCGGCCAGGCCAACGTCACCATCATCGAGCGGCTCTAAGAGACGAGGCGCTCCATGCCCGCCTACGCCTATCAGGGGATCACCCCCGTCGTCGATCCGACCAGCTACGTCCATCCGCTCGCGTCGCTGATCGGCGACGTGATCGTGGGGCCGGGCTGCTTCATCGCGCCGGGTGCCTCGCTGCGGGGCGATTTCGGGCGGATCGTGGTGGAAGGCGACAGCTCGATCCAGGACAATGTGTCGGTCCATGCCAACCAGTTGCGCGACACGGTCATCCGTCGCGGCGCGACCATCGCCCATGGCTCGATCATCCATGGCTGCGAGATCGGCGAAAATGCGCTTGTCGGGATGAACGCGGTGATCCTCGACAATGCCGTCATAGGTGACGAAAATCTCGTCGCCGCCCTTGCCCTTGTGAAGTCCGACACGGTGACCCCGCCACGCAGCCTGGTCGTCGGCAATCCGGCCAAGGTGGTCAAGACCTTCGAGCCGCATCAGGTCACCTGGCGCAACAATGGCGAGGGCGAATATCAAAAGCTCGCCAAGGCCGCGCTGACTGGGCTGGTCGAGGCCGAGCCGCTGCGCGAAGCCAGCCCGGAGCGGCAGGCGCAGCGCGTGGCGTCGGACGCTGTCGCCGTGCGCCTCACCGGCGAGACCGCGCAGCATCGTGAGAAACAGGCGGCGCAGCGGGAAGGCCAAGCATGAACAGCGCTGTCGCCATCACCAACCTCCTCTACCGCTATGCCGAACTGATGGACGCAGGCGACCTCGAAGGCGTCGCCGCCCTGTTCGAGCGCGCGGCGATCAAGACCGGCGGCGGCGAAATGGTCGAAGGCGCAGCGCCGATGCTGGCGCTCTGGCGCGCTCATGTGCGCATCCATGACGATGGCACGCCGCGCACCAAACATGTCATCACCAATCCCATCGTCGAGGTGGACGAGGACGCGGGCACCGCCACCTGCCGCTCTTACTATACCGTGTTTCAGGCAACGCAGGACCTGCCGCTCCAGGCGATCTGCGCGGGCCGCTATCATGACGCCTTCGTCCGCACGGACGGGGCATGGCATTTTTCCGGGCGGGATTATTCCCTGCTCGATCTCGTTGGGGACTTGAACCAGCATCTGCTGATCCCCGTCGCAGCGCAATGAAGGAGTAAGGCAAGTGGGTATCTGCGAAGGACGTGTTGCGATCGTGACCGGGGCGGGCAATGGGCTGGGCAAGGCCTATGCGCTGGGTCTCGCGGCGCAAGGCTGCAAGGTCGTGGTCAACGACCTTGGCGTTGGCACCCATGGCGAGGCGGGCGAAACCAAGGGCGCGGCCGAGCAGGTGGTCGATGAGATCCGCGCCATGGGCGGCGAGGCCGTCGCCAACACCGACGATGTCGCTGAATGGGACTCAGGCAAGCGCATGGTCGAACAGGCGCTCGACAGCTTCGGGAGCTTGCATGCCGTAGTCAACAATGCAGGCTTCGTGCGCGACCGCATGTTCTTCACCTGTAGCCCGGAAGAATGGGACGCGGTGATCCGCGTCCATCTGCGCGGCCATTTCTGCACCTCGCGCCACGCCGCTGAATATTGGCGCGCGCAAAGCAAGGCCGGCAACCCGGTCGATGCGCGCATCATCAACACGACCTCTGGCGCGGGCTTGCAGGGCTCGGTCGGCCAGTCGGCCTATTCGACCGCCAAGGGCGGCATCGCCACGCTCACCCTCGTACAGGCCGCCGAGCTTGGCCGCCTGGGCATCACCGCCAATGCGCTCGCGCCCAATGCCCGCACCCGCATGACCAATACCGGCGCGTTCGACATGGAGGCGAAAGAAGGCGAGTTCGACCTGTTCGCGCCGGAAAACATGGCGCCGCTGGTCGCCTATCTGGTGTCGGAACAGTCGAAGGGCGTGACGGGCCAGGTGTTTGAATTGAAGGGCGGACAGGTCTTCCTCTCGCAAGGCTGGACCGACAGCCCCGCCTTCGACAAGGGTGCGCGGATTGACGCCAGCGAGATGGACGCGATCGTGCGGGGGCTTCTCCAAACCCGCGAGCCTGCAAAGCCCGTTTACGGAGCCGCCTGATGGACTTCGCGCTCAGCGACGACCAGCGCGCGATCCAGGAAGCGGCGCGTGACTTCCTGACCGACGCCGCCAACCCGGATGTCATCCGCGCCGCCGTCGAAGGGACGAGCGGCTTTGACGAGAGCCTGTGGTCGAGCCTTGGCGAAATGGGTTTTGCCGGACTGATGATCCCCGAAGCCCAAGGCGGCCTTGGCCTGGGCGCGGTCGAAATGGCGCTGGTCCTCGAAGAAACCGGCCGGGTCCTCGCGCCCGTGCCCTTCTTCGAGACCGCCGTGCTCGCCGTGCAAGCCATCCTGGCGGCAGGCAGCGAGGAACAGAAGGCAGCGCTGCTCCCCCGCCTCGCGTCGGGCACGCGCGCCAGTTTCGCCGGGACCGCAAGCCGCCCGACCCTCACCAACGGCAAGCTCAGCGGCACCGCGCAGTTCGTGACCTTCGGCCATGTGGCAGAGCTGATCGTGGTGGCCACCGCTGACGAGAGCCTCATCGTCCTCGAAGCCGACACCCCCGGCCTCGTCATCGAGGCGCTGCCCGCGCTCGACCGCACCCGCCGCTTTGCGACGCTGACCTTCGATTGCGCCGTGACGCCGGAGATGATCCTGGGCGCCCCCGGCAGCGCCAAGGCCGCGATCGCGCGCACCCTCACCATCGGCGCTGGCCTGCTCACCGCCGAACAGACCGGCGGCATGCAGTACAGCCTCGACGCCACCGTCGACTATGCCAAGCAGCGCGTCCAGTTCGGCCGCCTCATCGGCTCCTTCCAAGCCTATAAACATATGCTCGCCGACATGATGCTGCTGGTCGAAGCCTCGCGCTCGGCCGCCTATTATGCCGCCGCCGCGATCGATGAAAATGGCGAGGAACTGGCCGAGGCGGCCCATGCCGCGCGCGCCTATGTCTCCGACGCCTATTGCTCGGTCGCAGGCGACGCCATCCAGCTTCATGGCGGCATCGGCTTTACCTGGGAACATCACGCCCATCTCTATTTCAAGCGCGCCAGAGCTTGCGCCAGCTGGCTCGGAACCCCCGACCAGCATCGCGAAGCCCTCGCCCAGATCATCATGAAGGACGCCGCATGACCCCGACTTCTCCTGTGCCCCCCTATCCGACCCCGCTCGGCATGCTCAAGGGCAAGACCGTGGTCGTCACCGCCGCGGCCGGCACCGGCATCGGCTTTGCCGCCGCCAAGCGCGCCGCCGAGGAAGGGGCAAAGCTCCTCATCAGCGACTTCCACGAACGCCGCCTCAATGAAGCGGCCGACCGCATCGCTGACGAAGCCAAGGTCGAGCGTCCCGCCACCTTCGTGTGCGACGTCACCAGCGAGGAGGCCGTGCAGGCCCTGCGCGACGCATCGCTCGCAGCATTGGGCAAGGTCGATGTCCTCATCAACAATGCGGGCCTGGGCGGCGAGGCCGACATCGTCGATATGACCGACGAGCAGTGGGCGCGCGTGTTCGACGTCACCTTGACCTCGCTGTTCCGCATGACCCGCGCCTTCCTGCCGTCAATGTATGCCAACAAGTCGGGCGTCATGGTCAACAACGCCTCGGTGCTGGGCTGGCGCGCGCAAAAGGGCCAGGCCCATTATGCCGCCGCAAAGGCAGGGGTGATGGCCTTCACCCGCTGCGCCGCGATCGAGGCGGCCGAACATGGCGTACGCATCAATGCGGTCTCGCCATCCCTTGCCATGCACCCCTTCCTCGCCAAGGTGACCACCCAGGAAGCTTTGGACAAGCTGGTCGAGAAGGAAGCGTTCAAGCGCCCCGCCGAGGTCTGGGAAATCGCCAATGTGATGATGTTCCTCGCCTCTGACCTCTCCTCCTACATGACCGGCGAGATCGTCGCGGTCTCGAGCCAGCGGGCGTAAGATGGCGACCATCTTCGAGAATCCCCGCGACCTGCTCGGCAAGGAAGGCACCAAGCTCGACACCGCCGACTGGCTCACCATCGACCAGCCGCGGATCGACGCCTTTGCCGAGTGCACCGGCGACCATCAGTGGATCCATGTCGATCCGGTGCGCGCCAAGGACGGTCCGTTCGGCGCGACCATCGCGCATGGTTACTTGACCCTTTCCCTCGTCAACCTGTTCATGCCCCAGATCGTCGAGGTCCGGCGGTTTTCCGCAGGGGTCAATGTCGGCATGGACAGGACCCGCTTCCTCAATCCGGTGGTCGTTGGCTCGCGCATTCGCGGTACCGGCGAAATCGTCTCGGTCGAGGAAGTGAAGGGCGGCGCCATCCAGGCGGTGATCCGCGTCACCGTCGAGATCGAAGGAAAAGACAAGCCCGCCTGCGTGGTCGATACCATCAACCGCTATTTTCCGGAATAACGGCCTTGGCCCGCGCCATCCTCGCCCTCACATTGAGCCTTCTCGCCGCTACCCCAGCTGGAGCCAAAACCATGCCCGATCCCGTCAAGATGGAATCCGCCGTCCACGCCTATGTCGCCGCGTTCGAAGCGGGCAGCGCCGACCAGGTCGCCGCCCTCTATGCGCAGGATGCAACCGTTGAAGACCCGATCGGCTCGCCCATCCACAAGGGCCGCGAAGCCATTCGCGCCTTTTACGCGCAATCGATGCAGACCGGCGCGAAATTGAAGCTCGAAGGCCCGGTGCGCGTGGCAGGCGATTATGCCGTCTTCCCCTTCTCGGTGAACCTCAACTATGATGGCGGCCACAAGCGCATCGACGTCATCGACACCTTCCGCTTCAACGACGCCAATGAAGTGATTGAAATGCGCGCCTTCTGGGGCCCCACCAACATGCACGGCTTCTAAGCCGCCCACCTTCTCCCGGCGGGCGCGAAACATAGAAATAGACAAGGACATTTACCCATGCGTGAAGCAGCCATCATCTCGACCGCCCGCACTGGCGTTGGCAAAGCCTATCGCGGCGCGTTCAACGACACCGAAGCGCCGTTCATGTCCTCCCATGTGGTCGACGCCGCCATCGCCCGCGCTGGCATCGATCCCGCCCGCGTCGATGACGTGTATCTGGGCGTCGCCAACCAGTGGAACACGCAAAGCTACAATGTCGGCCGTTTGACCGTCCATGGCTCGGTCCTCCCCGACACCACCAGCGGTTTTTCGATGGACCGCAAATGCTCGTCCGGCCTCAATGCGCTGGCGTTCGCCGCACGCGGCATCATCGCCAATGAGATTGACTGCGCCGTCTCGGGCGGCGTGGAAAATGTCTCGCTCACCATCGACAAGCATTATCCCGCCTTCCGCAACCGCTCCGAGTTCATCAAGGCGCGCGATCCCAACGCCTATATGGTGATGATCGAGACCGCCGAGATCGTCGCCGAGCGCTATGGCATCAGCCGCGAGGACCAGGACCGCTTTGCCGCCCAGTCGCAGCAGCGCGCCGCCGCCGCCCAGGCCGCAGGCAAGTTCGATGACGAAATCGTTCCGATCACGGTCACCAAGGCCCTGTTCGACAAGGAAGGCAATGAGACCGGCAAGGAAGAGCTGACGCTTGACCGTGACGAGGGCATCCGCGCGGGCACGACCTACGAAAAGCTCGCGGAGCTGAAGCCCGTGTTCAAGAACGGACAGGTCATCAAGGAAGGCAAGCACGTCACCGCGGGCAATGCCAGCCAGCTATCCGACGGCGCCTCGGCCCAGGTCGTCATGGACCTTGCCACCGCGCAGAAGGAAGGCCTGCCCATCCTCGGCATCTATCGGGGTTTTCAGGTCGCAGGCTGCGGCGCCGACGAAATGGGCATTGGTCCTGTATTCGCCATCCCCAAGCTGCTCGAGCGCGCAGGCCTCAAGATGGACGACATCGGCCTGTGGGAACTCAACGAAGCGTTCGCCAACCAGGCGATCTACTGCCAGCGCACCTTGGGCATCGATCCGGACAAGCTCAACGTCAATGGCGGCGGCATCGCCATCGGCCACCCCTTCGCCATGACCGGCTCGCGCCTTGCTGGCCATGCCCTCATCGAAGGCAAGCGCCGCGGCGTCAAATATGTGGTCGTCTCCATGTGCGTCGCGGGCGGCATGGGCGCGGCCGGTCTGTTCGAGGTCGCCTGATCCATGCAACTCGCCTTCGCCCCTGAATTGAAAGCCTTCCGCGAGGAGGCCGCGAGCTGGCTCAACGAGCAGCTCGCCGGTCCCTTCAAGGCCATCCGCGGCCAGACCAACCAGGTCGACAATGTCGAGCTACGCCGCGCCTGGGAAGCCGCCCTGGGCGAAGCGCGCTGGAGCGTCATTGGCTGGCCTGAGCAATGGGGCGGGCGGGGTGCCTCGATCGCCCAGCAGATCATCTTCGCCGAGGAATATGCCCGCGCCAAGGGACCGCCGCGTGCCGGGCACCTGGGGGTCGAGCTGCTCGGGCCAACGCTGATCGCGATGGGCAGCGAAGAGCAAAAGGCCCGGTTCCTCCCCGACATCGCCACCGGCAAGGCGATCTGGTGCCAGGGCTATTCTGAACCCGGCGCGGGATCGGACCTGGCCAACGTCAAGACCAAGGCCCGGCTCGAAGGCGACCGTTACATCATCGATGGGCAGAAGATCTGGACCTCGATGGGCACGATCGCCGACTGGTGCTTCGTGGTTGCCCGCACGCAGCCCGGGAGCGTCGGCAACAAGGGCCTCTCGTTCCTCATGGTCCCCATGGACCAGCCCGGGGTCACCCCCCGCCCGATCCGCCAGATGACCGGCGAGGCCGAGTTCGCCGAAGTGTTCTTCGATGGCGCGGAAGCGCTCGCGATCGACCGCATTGGCGAAGAAGGCGAAGGCTGGAAGGTCGCCATGGCCCTGCTCGGGTTCGAACGCGGGGTATCCACCCTCGCCCAGCAGATGCAGTTCAGGAACGAACTCGACGACATCATCGCCATCGCCAAGGCCAACGGCAAGGCAACCGACCCCCTCACCCGCCAGAAGATCGCCACCGCCCATGCCGGGCTCAAGATCATGCGCTACAACGCCCTGCGCATGCTCTCAGGCAGCGAAGCCAATCCCGAACTCACAGGCGCCGCCTATACCTACAAGCTCTACTGGTCCCGCTGGCACGTGGCGCTCGGCGACCTCGCCATGGCGGTCATGGGACAACAAGGCGAAATAGGCATCAACGACGAACGCATGGGTCCCCTCACAACCATGCACCTCATGTCTCGGTCCGATACCATCTACGCCGGTACAGACCAGATACAACGCAACATCATCGCCGAACGCGGATTAGCTATGCCAAGAGAACCCAGAGGATGAGGAATATCCGGCGACCCCATAAGAGCCGCCGGAGCCACCCGATCAGATGATTTTCGATCCATGCAGTTCGGCGATGCGCGCTTCGTCATAGCCTAGTTCGCCCAACACCTCGGCACTATGTTCACCAAGAAGCGGCGGCGCCCGGCGGATCGTCGCTGGCGTTTCGGACATATTGGCCAGCGGACTGGCGATCAGGTCGACCGTACCGGCCTCCGCCCAGGGATGCGGCGTCGTCACCCGAAGGCCGCGATGCTGGACCTGCGGATCTTCCCAAACCTCGGGCAGCTCATTGTAGCGCGCGGCGGGGATGCTCACCTCATCAAACTTCGCCTGAAGCTCTTCAGAGGTGAAGCCACGGCTCCATTCATTGATGATGTCCATCAACTCCAGACGGTTCAACTTGCCGCGCTTGAAATTCTCATCGAAGCGGGGGTCCTGATATAGTTCAGGCTGTCCCATCAGCACCGTCAAACGCCGCCAATGCTCGTCACCGCCAGCGGTGAGATACAGCATGCCATCCTTGGTATGGATGAGATCAGCGGGGCCGCCGCCATTGCCGCCATTGCCAAGGCGCGGCGGGACCACGCCACTCAGCAGATAATCCTGCATGATATGGCTGACCATCGCGACCGAACTATCCAGAAGGGCGATATCGACATGCTGACCCTCACCAGTCTGGTTACGATGCTGGAGTGCCGCCAGTATGGAAATGGCGACATTATGGCCGGTGATGAAATCGACGAGGCTAGGACCAGCCTTGAGCGGCCCGGCTCCCGGCTGCCCGTCCGGAATGCCGGTGACGGCCATCATCCCGCCCGTCGCCTGGAACAAACCATCATAGCCCGGCCGCGCAGCCATCGGTCCCGTTTGGCCAAAGCCCGTGACCGAACAATAGATAAGGCGCGGATTGATCGCCTTCAGGCTCTCATAATCCAGCCCGAACCGCTTCAGATCGCCCACCTTGTAATTTTCGATCAGGACGTCCGCAGTCTCTACCAGCTTGCGCAGGATTTCCTGCCCCTCAGGCTTGCTATGGTTCAGCGTGATCGATCGTTTATTGCGGTTAGCCGCCGTGAAAAAGCCCGCTTGGCGGACATTCATTCCATCTTTGCCCTTCACCTCGGCAAGACCATATACCCGGCCATCATCTCCAACGCCCGGACGTTCCACCTTGATCACGTCGGCGCCCAGGTCGCCCAATATCTGCGCGCCCACGGGGCCTGCGAGCACCCGAGTCATGTCGATGACGCGGATGCCTTCGAGGGCTGCCTTCTTATTGCTCATAGTCGCCTGCCCCTCCAAATTGATATGCGTAGCGTTGGGCGGCCCTTTATCCACTTTTCCGTCAAAGCGCCAGACGACAGGCCGCGAAACTTGCAGTCGAACGATGAAAAATCTGCAGTTTCAAAACAGCGGAAATGGCTGGATCGCACGCCATCATGCAAAGGGCGCCAGCCCCGTGAGGATCAGCCGCACCAGATCCGCTTGCCCCTTCGCCCCCGTCTTTTCATATATCCGCTTCGAATAATTACGCGCCGTTTCCGTGGTCAGATTAAGCTGCTCACCCGCCCCAACGATGCTTTCGCCCAAACTCAGCGCGTGAGCCAGCGCCGCCTCGCTGCCCGACAAGCCATGCAACGCCGCCAAAGTACCCACTGCCGCCTGCGCAGGCTCGCGGCGGGCCATACGCACTATCCCTATCACGGCGGGCAAGGCGCACGGTTCACTCAGCGCCAGGTCCGACTTGCGCAGCAACAGGTCGATATCCCTGCTATCGTCGATCCGGATCACCCGCGTCGCGCCCGGTGGCGCCGATGCCATTTCCGCGCAGGCCCGGTTGAGCGCATGAGTAGCTTCGGGCAGCAACTGCAACCGCCGCTCCGGACTTGGTCCCGGCTTCATCGTGAAGGCTAGCATCGCCTCGGCCGCAGGATCAGCAGCCATCACCCGACCGCCCCAATCGAACGCCAGTTGCGCGACGCCCAACCGGGAAAGCGCGCCCTGCGCCATGGCAACCTGCAATCGCGCCTCGATCAACGCCACCAGCGTCCGCAGCGCAGCGGCGAAATGCGGCACGATGCTCGACAGCACGGCAACGGCAGAGGCGGAAAAATCCTCCCGCTCTCTCACCAGCAGGAAATGTGCATCAGCCACCCCGCCCGCCGCCACACGCATCCATCGGCCATAGCGGATGTTCATTTCGTTCAACGCCTCGCGCTGCCGCACCAATTCATCCGCGTCATCGTAATTCAGCATCTCGTCCAGCGCATAGACGCGCCCCGGACGCAGCGATCCATAAGGATGCAGGCGCAACGCATCCAGCCGCCGGAAGTCCAAAGGCGGCTCCTGCGACGCGCGCGGCGCGGCGATGTGGATGACGGTCGGTTCCTGCTCAGGCATGGCATTGGCCAGAGAGATGATCAGAAAAGCCCGCCGCGCATAGGTGCGCCCCACCAGATTGCGGATGAAAGCGCCAAAAGGCGGGCTTTCATGAATACCGTCCACCAGAGGCAGGAACAGCTCATTCTGATCGGCCCAGAGAGAACCCATGTCCACCCTCTCCCATATGGGAGAGGGACCGTCAACCCGGACGGATCAGGCTCAACAACGAGCCAGCAGCGCCTGCGCTTTCTTAAGGTGAGGTCGGTCGATCATTTTGCCATCCAATGTCAGGACCCCCGCGCGGGGATTGGACGCAAACGCATCTACTACCGCCTGCGCCCGCGCAATCTCCTCTTCCGACGGCGTAAAGGCGGCATTGATCACCGGCACTTGGTCAGGATGTACGGCCATCATGCCCAGAAAACCGTCGCGCGCGCCGCGCTGCGCATAGGCCGCGAGACCATCCAGATCCCGAATCGCCGGATATACCGTCTCGATCGGCGGCACATCGGCGGCGCAGGCTGCAAATAGCGTGAGCGCACGCGCTATCTCATAGGGTGACGTATAGCTGCCATCGGCATGCCGTGCCGAAAGGGCGCCGATCGCGGCGGGCAAATCCTCCGCCCCCCATGTCAGGCCCGCCAACCGCTCCGACACATCACCATATTCACCCAACCGAAAGATCGCCTTGGGGGTTTCCGTGGCGATAGGCAGGATCAGCGCCCGATCATCGCCTCGTTGGCGCAATCGCTGGTCCAAATCCCTGATCGACGCCGCGCCCTCCGCCTTGGGCAACATGATCCCGGCCGGGCGGCCCCCGATCACCGCGTCGAGGTCCGCATCCGTGAGTCCGCCGTCGAGCGGATTTACCCGGACGAAAAGCATGACTTCGCTGTCCGCAGCCTCCTTCAGGAACGCCGCCACCTCTTCCCGCGCCCCCGCCTTGGCACCAATGGCAACGGAATCTTCAAGATCGAGGATCAACGCGTCCGCGCCGCTTGCCAACGCCTTGCGCATCCGCTCGGGTCGGTCGCCAGGTACGAACAGCAATGATCGCAAGCGCCGCGACCGGGGGGTTCCAGTTTGATCGCCCATCAGGCGGCTACCTCCTGCTTGACTGTGCCATAGAGCGTCGTGCGCTGCCGGGCGAAGCGGCCCGCCGCCTCGGCCGTGCGGTGCATACGCTCCACATCGAAAAATTGGCCATGCGTGCCACCTGCCGCACGCGTGATCGACTCGTCCATCAACACTCCCCCCAGATCATTGACGCCCGCGCCAAGTGCAGCAATTACGCCCTCCTCGCCCAGCTTCACCCAACTCGCCTGGATGTTCGGGATGGCGCCATGCAACGCGATCCGCGCCACCGCCTGCATCAGCATCGCTTCACGGAAGCTGGGGCCTGACCGTGCCTTGCCCTTTCGCCACATCGGCGCTTCCATATGGACGAAGGGCAGCGGCACGAACTCGGTAAAGCCGCCCGTCTCCGCCTGAAGATCGCGCACCACCCGCAAATGCCGCGCCCAGTGGCGATAATCGTCGACATGGCCAAACATGATGGTCGCGGTGCTTTTCAGGCCGACCCGATGCGCGGCGCGCATGACGGCGATCCACTCATCCGCCGACAGCTTGTCGGGACAGATGATCGCCCGCACTTCCTCATGCAGTATTTCGGCGGCCGTGCCGGGCAGGGTCGACAGCCCCGCCTCCTTCAACATCGCCAGATAGGGTTCCAGCCCCATGCCCAGCGTCGATGCGCCATGCGTAATCTCCAGCGGGGAAAAGGCATGGACATGGATGCCCGGCGCCGCATCCCGCACCGCCTTCACAATCGACAGATAGGTGTGGCCGTCATAGTCCGGATGGATGCCGCCCTGCAGGCACACTTCGGTCGCGCCCCGCGCCTGCGCTTCGGCCGCGCGACGTCCCACTTCGTCCAGATCGAGCCGGTAGGCAGGCCCCCGCAGCGCCTTCGCCGTCCCCTTGGAAAAGGCGCAGAAACCACATTTATAGGTGCAAATGTTCGTATAATTGATGTTGCGGTTGATGACATAAGTGACCGCGTCACCCACCGCCTCGCGCCGCAATGCATCGGCGGCATCTATCACTCGCCGCACATCCGAGCCGGTAGCCTTGAACAGCGTGACGATCTCGCTCTCGTCCAGCCCCCGCCCCGCCGCCGCCTTGCCCAATATCGCATCGATCCGCTTGGCCGAAAGCGTCCGTCCGCCAAGTGGCAGCAGCGGCGGCGCCTCACCCGCTCCCGCGCGCCATCGCTCGACGATCGGCAGCCCCCGCGCATCCACCGCCCGACGGACCTTCAGCGCGATGTCCGGCTCCAGCCAGCGCTCCGGCTCCTTGGCATAGACCGGCCCCACCGCCAGCCTTTCGGTCAGCACACGCCCCGCCGCCGCCGCCGCCGCGCCAAGCGCCATCAGATGCGGCCAGGGCGCTTCCGGATTCACATGATCGGGCGTTACCGGAGACACCCCGCCCCAGTCATTGACGCCCGCGCGCATCAACGCCGCAAGGCCATCGGGCTGGAGATTGGGCGGCGCCTGGATGGTCATATCCGGCCCCAAAATCAACCGCGCGGCGGCGACCGTCCACAGATGTTCTTCCACCGGCGGTTCGGCATGATCGGCCATCCGCGTATCCGGCTTAGCCCGGAAGTTCTGGATGATAACTTCCTGAATATGGCCATGCCGTGCATGCGCATCCCGGATCGCCAGCAGCGCCTCCACCCGCTCCATCCGCGTCTCGCCGATGCCGATCAGCAGTCCGGTGGTAAAGGGCACCCGCGCGCGCCCCGCCGCCTCGATCGCCTCCAGCCGCACCGCCGGAACCTTGTCGGGCGAACCATGATGTGGCCCGCCCTTTTCGCACAGCCGCGTCGCCGTGCTTTCCAGCATCAGCCCCATCGATGCCGCGACCGGCCGCAGCATCGCCAGATCATCGTCACCCATGATGCCGGGGTTCAGATGCGGCAACAGGCGCGTCTCCATCAGCACCGCAGCCGCCGCCTCACGCAGATAGCTCAGCGTCGTGTCATGACCCAGCGCCGCCAGCCCATTCCGCGCCACCGTATAGCGATCCTCCGGCCGGTCCCCCAGCGTGAACAGCGCCTCCCGGCATCCCGCCGCCTCGCCCGCGCGCGCAATCTCCAGCACCTGTTCGATCGACAGATAGGGCGCCCCCGCATGGCGCGGCGCCTTGGCAAAGGTGCAATAATGGCAGACATCGCGGCACAGGTGAGTCAGCGGGATGAAAACCTTGCGCGAATAGGTGACGGTCGCCCCGAATGCGGCCAAGGTCATTGCCTCAGCCTGTTCGATCAACGACTCCACCGGCTGCCGGATCAGCGCATGCGCCCATCCCTCGGCCGCTCCGGCCTCTTCTATCCTCATTCCTCGCCTCTTATTATCCGCGTCGATTGCACAGCAGCGTTTAGCTTGGCCCTGCAACCGGGTGGCACAGCTTTTACCGCCCTGACCCTTGCGGCCCACCAAATCAAGCTTTCGACGCCCTGGATGCCGAAATCACCGATTTTCCCCTTGCCCCGAGCGCCATCCCATGCACAAAGCTTGCCAATTGCCTCGGCCGCGCGAGTATTTTACTTGACGCTAACCATGTCGCAGCAAGGGTGAGTAATGGACGACGTCGTGATTCAGGATAGACAAAGCGCCAGCAGGCGCATGTCCGCGCAGGAAGTGAGCGACGGACTGTCCGTCGTCTCCATCGCCAAAAGCTATGACAAGCGCGCCGTCCTGACCGATGTTTCGCTGACGGTCGGCAAGGGTGAGGTTGTCGGCCTGCTCGGCCCCAACGGCGCGGGCAAGACGACCTGCTTCTATTCCGTCATGGGTCTTGTGCGCCCCGATCATGGCCGCATCATCCTTGACGGTGAGGACATTACCGGCCTGCCCATGTACCGCCGCGCGATCCTGGGCCTTGGCTATCTGCCGCAGGAAACGTCCATCTTCCGCGGCCTCACGGTCGCCCAGAATATCAGCGCCGTGCTGGAACTGGCGGAGCCCGACAAATCCGCCCGCGACGCCCGCCTTGCGCAATTGCTCGACGAATTCGGCCTCACCCGGCTCGCCAACTCGTCCGCCATGGCGTTGTCCGGCGGTGAACGCCGCCGCTGCGAAATCGCGCGCGCCCTCGCTGCCAACCCGTCCATCGTCCTGCTCGACGAGCCTTTCGCGGGCATCGACCCCCTGTCCATCGCCGACATTCGCGACCTTGTGAAGCAGCTCAAGACGCGGGGCATCGGCGTCCTCATCACCGACCATAATGTGCGCGAGACGCTGGAAATCGTCGATCGCGCCTGCATCATCTATGGCGGGCAAGTGCTCTTCACAGGCAGCCCGACTGAACTCGTCGCCAATGCCGAAGTCCGCCGCCTCTATCTGGGCGAGAATTTCTCGCTCTGAGATGACTGGCCCCCGCCCTTCCCTTCAGCATGACGGCAAGGGCTCCGGCTGATGGCGCTCGGGCCTCGTCTCGACCTGCGGCAAAGCCAGTCGCTGGTAATGACGCCGCAGCTTCAGCAGGCGATCAAACTGCTGGCCCTCTCCAATCTCGAAATCGACGCTTTCGTCGCGGCTGAGCTTGAAAAAAACCCGTTGCTGGAGACGGGCGGCCTCATAGACAACGCGCCCGCCGCCGATGGCATAGACGCGCAGATCGACCTTCCTGCGCTTGCCCCCGAAACCGGCGGGATCGATGCCCTGATCGGTCAGGGCCACGCCGAATCCGATGCACCGCTCGACGTCGATTATGGCGCGGAAACCTTCATCGACGACGGCCCCTCCGATCGCGCCGTCAGCGCCGTGGGATCAGGCGGCCACGACATGCTTCAGGGCGGCGGCGAAGCGATCGACTTCGACAGCTTCGCCAATCCGGAAATCGGCCTTCAGGAACATCTGATGGACCAAGCGCGCAGCGCGCTCGATAGCATGGACCTGCTCATCGCCACGCAGTTGATCGGCCAGATTGATGAGGCAGGCTATCTGGAAGCCAACCTCCTCGAAACCGCCCATGCGCTGGGCGTCCCCCTCGCGCAGGCCGAACAGGTCCTCGGCGTCATCCACAGCTTCGATCCCACGGGCGTCGGCGCCCGCTCGCTCGCCGAATGCCTGACACTTCAGGCCAAGGAAGCGGATCGATACGACCCCTGCATGGCGAAGCTACTCGCCAACCTCGACCTGCTGGCCCGTGGCGCGCTGCCCCAACTGCGCCGCATCTGCGGCGTGGATGAGGAGGATATGGCCGACATGATCCGCGAACTGCGCGGCTATGATCCCAAGCCCGGCCTGCGCTATTCCACCGATCGCGCGGCGCCGGTGACCCCCGACATCTTCGTCAATCCCGCGCGCGATGGCTGGTCGATCGAAATCAACAGCGCGACCCTCCCCCGCCTGCTCATCAACCGCAGCTATTATGTGGAACTCTCGTCTGGCCCACAGAACCGAGCGTCAAAGGCGTGGCTCGCCGACTGTCTCGCCAGCGCGAACTGGCTGGTAAAGGCGCTCGACCAACGGCAGAAGACGATCATCAAGGTCGCGACCGAGATCGTCCGCTGTCAGGAGGACTTCTTCCGCAAGGGAGTCGCGCACTTAAAGCCCCTCACGCTCAAGATGGTGGCCGAAGCTATCGGCATGCACGAATCCACCGTCAGCCGCGTGACATCGAACAAATATCTGTCCTGCCCGCGCGGCGTCTATGAACTCAAATATTTCTTCACCAGCGGCATCTCGGCGGCCAGTGGAGACGGCGCGGTTTCAGCCGAAGCGGTGAAAAGCCACATCAAGGCCCTGATCGCTGCCGAAGCGCCCGACGCGATCCTGTCAGACGACACGCTGGTCGACCTGCTCCGCGCCAAAGGCATGGACCTCGCCAGAAGAACGGTCGCGAAATATCGGGAAGCGTTGGGGATTGGGTCTTCGGTGCAGAGACGGCGCCAGAAGGCGCTACAAGGCAAGGCGGCCTAAAAACCCATTTGCCCTCAAACCCGTCGAACAACCTGAGTGCCCAACAGCACCACCCCTCCTCCGTTCGCCCTGAGCCTGTCGAAGGGCTTTCCTCCCGCAAAATAGCCTCACCCCCCATACGGGCTGAGCCTGTCGAAGCCCATCACTTCCCTTCAAATGCTGGGCTTGAAGAAAAGTGAAGCCCTTCGACAAGCTCAGGGCGAACGGGCATTATATATTACGCATCCCGCTCACCCTAAACCAACCCCAACCGCGCCAACTCCCCCAGCATCGCAGGCGGCATAGCATCCAGATCATCCACCTCATCCGATCCCAGATCAGGCGGCGCATCCTTATCCTCCAGATAGCGCCACCCCTGATGCGCCCGCTTCGGCGCGCCCCGCACCGCGATCAGTCGCGGCTCCAGCCTGATCCAGAACCGCCCCTGCCCCGTTTCCTGAAACCCGATCAACGGACTGCGCCCCACCAGCCTGTGCTGATGTATCCAGTAAAGCGACCCGCCCTCCATCTCCGTCACCCGCTTGGGCAAATAGCGCGTCGTCAGCCGCGCCTCTTCGCCATGACTTTCCAGCCAGGCACGCAGCGTCGCAGGGCTTTCACTGCCAAAGGCGATCTTGGTGAGATGAAGCGGCATCAGCAGAAGATGGGCGCTGAACGCGAACGGTCAAGCCCCGTCACAAGCCCCAGATCGTGGCCAATCCCAGAAAGGAAAAGAAGCCCATCACATCGGTCATCGTCGTCACGAACACCGCCGAAGACACCGCCGGATCGATATCGAACCGGTCGAGCGTCACTGGCACCAATATGCCCGCCAACCCTGCGACCAGATTATTGATCAGCATCGCCATGGCAATGACAAGGCCAAGGTCATGATTGCCGTAGATCAGCCCCACCGCGACGCCGATCAATATCCCCAGCGCCGTGCCGTTGGCGCTCGCAATGCGAAACTCGCGCGCAATCTGCCGTATCGTGTTCGAACTGGTCAGCTGGTTTGTCGCCAACGCGCGCACGGCCACCGCCATGGTCTGCGTCCCCGCATTGCCGCCCATGCCGGACACGATCGGCATCAGCACCGCCAGCACCACATATTTCGAGATGGTGGCCTGAAACAGCCCGACTACCGAAGCCGCCAGCACCGCCGTGCCCAGATTCACCACCAGCCAGGACAGGCGCGTGCGCACCGTCTCCAATATCGGCTGGTTGATGTCGCCCTCGCCCGCACCCGACAGGCGCAGGATATCCTCGCCCGCTTCTTCGGAAATAATGTGGACGATATCATCGACCGTGATCATGCCGACCAGTCGCCCGCTCGCATCCACAACAGCGGCGGAAATCAGCGCATATTTCTGGAAGCGCAGCGCCACTTCTTCCTGATCCATATCGACCGGGATCAGCGTCTGCTCACGCTTCATAACGTCCGCCATCGCGATGGAACGCGGGCAGGTGAGTATCCAGCTCAACTGGCAGGTGCCGATCGGCTTATGCGCCTCGTCCACCACAAAGATTTCCCAGAAATCGGTGGTGAGGTCGCGATTGTCGCGCAGATAGTCGATCACCTGCCCGACCGTCATATGCTCGGGCACCGCGACCAAGTCGCGCTGCATCAGGCGGCCGGCGGATTCTTCCGGATAGGACAGCGCGTTTTCGATCGCGGCGCGATCTTCGGGCTCCATCGCATCGAGGACAGCCTGCTGATCGGCCTCCTCCATGTCCTCGATGATCGCGACCGCGTCGTCGGTGTCCAGTTCGGCGGCGAATTCGGCCACCTGCTTGGGCTCCAGCGCATCGAGCAGGTCGTCGCGGACATAGTCGTTAAGCTCGGACAGCACCTCCGCGCCCACTAGGTCGCCCAGCGCCGCCGCCACTTCCCCGCGCCGGTCGGAGGGGGTGAGTTCCAGAAGGTCGGCAATGTCGGCGGGGTGCAGCGGCGACACCAGTTCGCGCGCGCGATCGCGGTCCTCATCTTCCACCGCGTCCAGCACGGCGGAAACAAATGCAGGCTTCAGCCGGTCATCCTCGTCATGACGGGATTCAGGCTGTTCAACGATCTTGTCGTCAACAGGCAGGTCGTCGGGCCGGGGTTCGGCCATATCGGCTCGCTCGCTCATCGCGTCCCCTACTGTCCGGTTCCTGTAACATTCGGCTGCTTTTGCTCATGAATGAATTAAAAGCAATGCCCCAAAGATTGATTGAGGCGCTTCCATCCCCGCCCCAACGCTCTATATGGACCAACATTTCCCCACTCCCCCTCAAGAGGAGATTTCCATGGCCGACGAAACGCTCACCCTTACCCTCGACAGCGGCGGCGACGTCGTGATCAAGCTGCGTCCCGATCTGGCGCCCGGTCACGTCGAACGCATCTCTCAGCTGGCGAAGGAAGGCTTTTACGACGGCGTCGTCTTCCACCGCGTGATCCCCGGCTTCATGGCGCAGGGCGGCGATCCGACCGGCACCGGCATGGGCGGGTCGAAGCTCCCGGACATCAAGGCTGAATTCAGCCGCGAACCGCACGTCCGCGGCGTCTGTTCCATGGCCCGCTCGTCGAACCCGAACAGCGCGAACAGCCAGTTCTTCATCTGCTTCGACGACGCGACCTTCCTTGACGGTCAGTACACCGTATGGGGCGAAGTCACCTCCGGCATGGAACATGTCGACGCCCTTCCCAAGGGCGAACCGCCCCGCACTCCGGGCAAAATCCTGAAAGCTGCCGTTTCCTGATCAGGCGAAAGGGCGAGCGGAGCCATCTCCGCTCGCCCCGATATCATCGCGCCGCTGAAGCGTTGTTCCCGACCTCAGCCTCACCCTCAACCGGCGCAACATAAGCCCCGATCGTCTCGATATGCCACCGCCGGTCAGACTCGCTCGACCCCGGCACGTCATTGACGCGGCGCAGCGTCACCTGACGCAGCATGTACCAGGGCTTCCCATTGGCCGCGAGTCGCCCGTAAACCTGCACCGGCACCGTCACATAAAGCGACCCCGCCGCGCCCTCCATTTCACTGGGCGCCCCGACATGCGCATGGATTTCGCTGAAATTACGGAATCGCCGGGCAAAGGCTTCGTCATCCTCCGCGCCAACCGCGCCCTTCTCATTCCACAAATCCTGCGCGTCGTCGAAACGGCGTTCCTCCAGCAGGCCATAATAGCCCTGCACCACCTGTGCGGCGCCCTGCGGCCCCTTGGGATCGATCGACCCTTCCTCGATCGGCGCGGCGTCCGGCGGAAGGCCACCCGGCGTGCCCGGTTCAGGCGGCCTCAGCGGTTCCAGCGCCGCCTGCGCCTCGGCGCGGAAGCTGTTTTCCACCTGCGTCGCATTGGCGCCATTGGCGAGATTGTCGATCGCGCTTTCCTCCCGCCCGTCACAGGCGGCGAGCGAGAGGCATGCGATAAGCGTTACAGCGCCCCACCCAGCCCGCATCAGCGACGCAACGTCCCGCGCCAGTGATTCCCATCGGAACTGCCATTGCCGGAGTTGGAACCCGAACCTGAGCCTGTTCCCGACCCGGATCGGCCGCCGCCCCAGCTCCCGCGCGGACTACCCGCGCGCGGCTGGCTCTGAACTGGCGGAGGAGCAGCCGTGGCATCATTCCGGTCCCGCCCGCGCCAGCGCCCATCTCTCGCGGGGCGTCCATCGCGATAGAGTCGGCCATCTTCCGGCCGCGCCAAACTGCCGCGCCAATGATCGCCTTGCTGCCCGCGTCGGCCTTCCCAATAACGGCGCTGATCATCATTCCAGCGATGGCGGCGTCCGCCCCGGTCAAACACATAATAGCCGCTGCCGGGATAATAATAATCCCCGTACCAGCCATAGCCGGGACCGTAATAGCCCGAACCATAATAGCCGGGGCCATAATAATCGTCGTAATAGCCACCGCCGTAATAGCCTGATCCCACGCTCACGCCGCCATAATAGCCGTCATCATAGGCGCAGCCGCCCAGTGCCACCGCACCGGCAAGGCTAATCGCAGCCAGAAACTTCTGTCCGGACCACGTCATTGCCTTTCTCCTTTTCTCCAATACAGACAGGATAACGTCCGCAGGTTGAATTGGTTGTGAATGAAAGCCAGACTCTGCTCGTCGCGTGTCGGCATTCATGTTCATCCGACCTTCATCTCATTGGATAGATTAGCATTTCGGACAGCGGGCACGTATCGACGCGCCCCTCATTATCGGCTCGCGCCTCCCTTCAGGGGGAGGTCAGGGGTTCGGGGCGGCATGGACTGCAGCCGCCCCGAATTCCCCCGATCACCCACTGTTGCGCAGCGCCGTGGCGATCGCGTTGATCGACAGCTCGATCCCTTCCTTAATGCGCGGATCATCCTCCCCGCTGCGATGGCGCTTCATCAACTCCACCTGCAACAGGTTCAGCGGCTCGATATAGGGCAGCCGCAGCCGGATCGATTCATCCAGCTTGGGATTCTTCTCCAGCAACCGCGACTGCCCGCTCGCCGCCAGCAGCCCGTCATGCGTCAGCTGCCACCCCTCGCGAATTCGCTCGAATATCGCGCCGCCCGCCGCTTGATCCTCCACCAGTGGCAGATAATGGGCCGCGATGCCCAAGTCCGACTTCGCCAGCACCATCTCCAGATTGGCGAGCGCCGATTGCAGGAAGGACCAGCTCTGCGCCATGTCGGCCAGCAACGCCTTGTCCTTGAAAGTCTCGAAGGCCTGCCCCATGCCATACCAACCGGGCAGCATGACCCGCGCCTGTGCCCAGCTGAACACCCAGGGTATCGCGCGCAAATCCTCGATCCGCGTGCTCTTCGTCCGGCTGGCAGGCCGCGATCCGATCTTCAGCCCCGAAATCTCCTGAATTGGGGTAAGCTGCCGGAAGAACTCCTTGAACCCCTCCGTCCCATAAACCAGCTCGCGATAGGCCGCAAAAGCCGTCTTGGACAGCTCATCCATAGCCCCCGCAAAGCGCGCCGCATCCCGATCGGAAATCCCCTCCGGCTCCAGACTGGCGAGCAAAGTCGCGCTCGTCATCGCCTCCAAATTGGTCATCGCGACGTCGCGCGTGCCGAACTTCGCCGCGATCACCTCGCCCTGTTCGGTGATCCGGATGCGCCCCTGCACCGTGCCGCGCGGCTGCGCCTGGATCGCGGCAAATGACGACCCGCCGCCGCGCCCCACCGCGCCGCCCCGACCGTGGAACAACTGCATCCCTGTCCCCGCATCCTCGAACACCGGGGCCAGCGCCTTGCTCGCCTGATAAAGCGACCAGGTGGAGGTGATATAGCCGCCATCCTTGTTGCTGTCTGAATAGCCGATCATCACTTCCTGATGACCGCGCTCCCGCACCACGCCCGCGATCTCGGGCAGGCCGAAATAGGCCGCCATGATGTCCGGAGCAGCCTCAAGGTCGGCAATCGTCTCGAACAACGGCACCGCCATGATCGCCGCCATTGCCGGGCCGCCGTCCTTCCCCGCGCGCCACAATCCCGCTTCCTTCAGCAGCAGGTTCACTTCCAAAAGGTCCGAAACGCTCTCCGCCTTGGAAATGATGTAGTGGCTGATGCAGGCAGGTCCGTAAGTCTTGTGCGCCTCGGCCGCAGCCTGAACGATCGCCAGTTCGGAAGTCGCCTCCTCCGAATATTCCGAAAAGCGCGACCCCAGCGGCCGATTGCTCGCCAACTCCCCGCGCAGTAAAGCAACGCGCGACCCCTCATCCAGCGCAGCATAGTCCTCTGCCACGCCCGCGACCTTCAGCAACTCGGCAACGACGCGTTGATGCACATCGCTATTCTGCCGCATGTCCAGCGTCGCAAGGTGAAAACCAAACGTCTCCACCGCCCGGATCAACCGCCCGAGCGCCCCGCCGGTCGCCAAAGCGCCATCGCCTTCACTCGCCAGCCCCTGCGCCACCGTCACCAGATCGCGCCGCAAATCCCCCGGCAGCGCATAGGCCTCGCCCGTCAAGCGCGAAGGACGCGGCGGCTCCTTCCCTACCAACGCCCGATAGGTCGCCGCGAGCCGCGCATAAATGCCCGACAGCGCCCGGCGATAAGGCTCATCCCCCCGGCTCGGCGAGCTATCCCCGCTCGCCTCGGCCAGGTCCAGCACCGCCTGCGGCACATGCGCCAGCTCGGTAGAAAGCGACAACTCCGCCCCCAACGCATGCACCGCGTCCAGATAATAGGCCAGCGCCGCCTCGCACCCGCGCCCCAATGCCGACCGCAGCTGCGGCGCCTGCACGAACGGATTGCCGTCCCGGTCCCCGCCGATCCAGTTCCCCACCCGCAGGAAGCTGGGCGGCCGCCCCCCCAGCACCCGCTCCCACCGCGCATAAAGCGCAGGCAGCACCGGCAGGAACACATCCCGAAAATAGGTCAGGACATTATCGATCTCATCCTGCACGAAGAGCTTCTGCCGCCGCAGCGGTCGCGTCTGCCACAACAGAGCGATCTGTCGGGCGATCGCCTCGTCCAGATTTTCGCCATCCTCCGTCTCGCCACGCCCCGCATCCTTCAGCAGCATCAGGTCGGCGATACGGTTCTTATGATCAATCATGCTCTTGCGCCGCACCTCAGTCGGGTGGGCGGTCAGCACCGGCACGATCAGCGCATGGTCGAGCAGCGCCATCACGGCATCCCGCCCAATCCCATGCGATTCCAGCCGCTCGACCGCCGACTTCACATCGGCGTCCGGATCAGCCGCCACCCCCTGCCGGTCCTCGGCCAGATTGGCGAGCATCGAAAACAGCATGAACCCGCGCACGAACGACAATGTGTCGTCCAGGCTCAGCGCCTCCAGCCCGGTATCCACCACATCCGCACCATGAATGCCCCGCGCCCGGTCCACAGAGGCCGACCGGATATATTCCGTCTGCCGATAAAGCCGCTCGCCGCCATAAGCCCGGATCACATCGCCAAGCAGTCGGCCAAGATATCGAATGTCCGGATTTTGCGTGACCGGAGGAACAGGGGATGAAAGAGTCGCCATGATATCGATGCTGCGCCGCAACAACCTATGGGTCAAGGGAATCTGCGCTGTCGGGCCTCCTCCCCTCCTCCCGCGCACTTACCTCTCACCCGTTCGGGCTGAGCTTGTCGAAGCCCTACACTTCTCAAGAAGTAAAGCCCTTCGACAAGCTCAGGGCGAACGGAGGAGTGAGACATGCCCACACTACCCTTGCGCGAATCCCCTCGCCTGCGCCAAAGGAAGTCCGTGACCGCCACCATCAGCATAGGAACCGACGGCAACGGCAACCCCGTTCCGATCGACGTAGAGGAATTGCTCGCCACCCGCCTGCTCGTTCAGGGCAATTCGGGTTCCGGCAAGTCGCATCTCCTCCGCCGTCTGCTGGAAGAAAGCGCAGCCCTCGTCCAGCAGGTCGTCATCGACCCCGAAGGCGATTTCGTCACGCTCGCCGATGAATATGGCCACGTCGTCATCGACGCTGGCGATTATAACGAACGCGAGATCGTCAAGATGGCCGCGCGCATCCGCGAACATCGCGCCTCGGTCATCCTCAGCCTCGAAAGCCTGGAACTGGAAGCGCAGATGAAATGCGCCGCGACCTTCCTCTCCACCCTGTTCGACGCCCCCCGCGACCATTGGTATCCCGCCCTCGTGGTGGTGGACGAAGCCCAGATGTTCGCCCCCGTCGCCGCCGGTGACGTCTCCGACGAAGCCCGCCGCCTCTCGCTCGCCGCCATGACCAACCTCATGTGCCGTGGCCGAAAGCGCGGCCTCGCTGGCGTCATCGCCACCCAGCGCCTTGCCAAGCTCGCCAAGAATGTCGCGGCCGAAGCGTCCAACTTCCTCATGGGCCGCACGTTCCTCGACATCGACATGGCCCGCGCCGCCGACCTGCTTGGCATGGAGCGCCGCCAGGCCGAACAGATACGCGACCTCGAACGCGGCCGCTTCCTAGCGCTCGGCCCCGCCATTTGCCGCCGCCCCGTCGCGGTGAAGATCGGCACCGTAAAGACCAGCACCCGAGGCGGCACCCACAAGCTGATGCCGCCCCCCACCGCCGCGACCGAAAATATGCAGGAACTGCTCTTCGCCAGCACGGGCGAGGACGACGCGCTTCCCCCTCCTCCGCCCCGCGCCGAACCGCCGCCGCTCCCCGCCGAAGAATTGATGCGCGCCCTCGCCGCCGCGCCCCTCGCCAAGCCCGCCGCGCCCGAGCTCGACTTCGGCCAGAACGAACCCGTCGTTATCGCCGTCCTCGAAGAAATCGTCGCCGACCTCGGCGACGCCCAGCCCAGCGTCGCCAGCCTCTATCAGGATTTTGGCGTCCGCTGCCGCATGAAGGGCATGCGAACGCCCCCGCTCGACCTCGCCGCCTTCCGCAAGCGTTTCGCCATGGCGCAGGCAGGCATGTTCGACGCCGCCGACCCGCGCTGGGACGACGCGATGAAGGCCGCCCAGCCGCTGCCCGAAGACATGCTCGCCCCCTTCCTCCTCATCGCCCGCGCCGCGATGCAGGGCCTGCCTTGCCCGGACGACACAGCCCTCGCCCGCGCCTATGGCACCAGTTCGCCGGGCCGCGTCCGCCGCCTCATCGACTATATGGAAAAGATCGGCGTCATCGTCGCCCGCACCGACTTTGGCGGTCGCCGCTCGATCGGCGTGCCCCAGCTCGGCCTCTCAACAGCAGCGGCCGAAGGATGAGCGTCTCCGTCCTCTTCGTCTGCCTCGGCAATATCTGCCGCTCACCGCTGGCCGAAGCCGCCCTACGCGCCGAAGCCGAAAAGGCTGGCCTACCCATCAAGGTCGATTCAGCAGGAACCGGCGACTGGCACGTAGACTGTCCGCCCGACAGCCGCGCCCAGGCGGTAGCCCTACGCAACGGCATCGACATATCCACCTATCGCGGCCGTCAGGTCTCGGTCCAAGACTTCCACAGCTTCGACCACATCTTCGCCCTCGATGCGGAAAACCTCAAAAACCTCCGCAGCATCCGCCCGTCAAATGGCACCGCCGACCTCCGCCTCCTCATGGACCTGATCCCCGGCCGCGAAGGCAGCAGCGTCACCGACCCCTATTTCGGCGAGGACGAAGGCTTCGATGAGACATGGGAGGATGTCACAAGGGCAGCCCGCGCCCTGATCAAACACCTCCAAGGCTAATTTTCACGCGGAGACGCGGGGACGCGGAGACGCGGGGACGCGGAGACGCGGGGACGCGGAGGCAAACCGGCCCGCGCGGTGCATCCGTCAAAAACGTCGCATCCAACGCGAAGCCAGTAAGACGCAGCTGCTCCCGTCACACGCACCCTCTCCGCGTCTCCGCGTGAAATAATCTTCGCGCAGAGGCGCAGAGCAACACCAGCGCAAAACCCTCTGCGCCTCTGCGCGAAAACCAAAGCCCGAACAGCTGTTCAAGCAGGCATCTTCACCCGCGCCCGATAGGCGTGCAGCAGCGGCTCGGTATAACCATTAGGCTGCGCCACGCCCTCAAACACCAGCGCCCGCGCCGCCTGAAACGCCAGACTGCTCTCCTCCCGCCCACTCATCGGCTGGTACAGCGGATCGCCCGCATTCTGCGCATCGACCTTGGCCGCCATCCGCCGCAGCGCCGCGTCAACCTCGTCCGCCGAACACACCCCATGCAACAGCCAATTGGCGATATGCTGCGAAGAAATCCGCAACGTCGCCCGGTCCTCCATCAGCCCCACATCATGAATATCCGGCACCTTGGAACAGCCGACGCCCTGATCCACCCAGCGCACGACATAGCCCAATATCCCCTGCGCATTATTGTCCAGTTCGTCGCGCACATCCTGCGCCGACCAGTTCACCCCCGCCGCCAGCGGCAGCGTCAACAGCGCGTCCAGCCCAGCAACCAGCTCAGCCTTCCGCTCCGCCTGCCGCGCAAACACATCCACGCCGTGATAATGCGTCGCGTGCAAAGTCGCGGCAGTCGGCGAAGGCACCCAAGCCGTATTCGCCCCCGTCATCGGGTGCCCGACCTTCTGCTCGAGCATGTCCGCCATCCGATCGGGAGCCGCCCACATGCCCTTGCCGATCTGCGCCCTGCCCGACAGCCCGCAGGCAAGCCCGATCTGCACATTGCGATCTTCATAAGCCTTGATCCACGCCGCGCTCTTCATCTCGCCCTTGCGGATCATCGGCCCCGCGCGCATCGACGTATGGATTTCGTCCCCCGTGCGATCCAGAAAGCCGGTGTTGATGAACACGATCCGGTCCCGCACCGCATGGATACAGGCGGCGAGGTTTGCCGAAGTCCGCCGCTCCTCGTCCATCACGCCAACCTTCAGCTGATGCCGCTCCAGCCCCAGCAAATCCTCGATCGCGTCGAACAGCTCGTTGGTGAAGGCGACCTCTTCCGGCCCGTGCATCTTGGGCTTCACGATATAGATGCTGCCCGCCCGGCTATTGACGAAACGCCCGTTCCGCCGAATGTCGTGCAGGGCGATCAGGCTGGTAACGATCCCATCCAATATCCCTTCCGGCGCCTCGTTCCCATTGGACAGCCGCACCGCAGGCGTCGTCATCAAATGCCCGACATTGCGCACGAACAGCAAAGACCGTCCCGGCAAGGTCAACGCACTTCCATCCGGCGCGACATAGGAGCGGTCCCCATTCAACCGCCGCGTCATCATCGCGCCATTCTTCTCGAAACTGTCCTCCAGATCGCCCTTCATCAGGCCGAGCCAGTTGGCATAGGCCGCGACCTTGTCCGCAGCATCCACTGCCGCAACGGAATCCTCCAGATCGCAAATGGTGGACAGCGCCGATTCCAGCACAACGTCCGCCAGATGCGCCGGGTCATCCCGCCCGATCGGATGGCCTGCGTCGATCACCAGCTCAATATGCAGCCCATTGTTGCGAAGCAGGATGTTGTCGCCTGCCCGTCCGGCAAGTTGCGCAGGGTCGCGCAAGACCGGCGTGCCGCCCGCCCAATCCGCCCAACTTCCCTCCGTCAGAGGAACCGCCCGATCCAGGAACGCCTTGGCCCACCCAATCACCTGTGCGCCGCGCGCCGGATCATAGCCCTTGCCCGCCGCCGCGCCCGGAATGGCATCGGTCCCATAGAGCGCATCATAAAGGCTTCCCCACCGCGCATTGGCTGCATTCAATAAGAACCGTGCATTGAGGATAGGCACCACCAGCTGCGGCCCGGCCAATGTGGCAAGCTCCTCATCCACTTGGCTCGACCCGATGGAAAAAGGCGCAGGCTCCGGCACCAAATAGCCGATCTCGGTCAGGAAAGTCCGATAAGCGTCCCCGTCGACCGCCTGCCCCGCCCGCGCCTCATGCCACGCATCTACCTGCGCCTGAATGGCGTCACGCCTTTCCAGCAGAGCCGCATTAAGCGGCGCAAACCGCGCGAAAATCGCAGCCGCGCCCTTCCAAAACGCCTCCGCCGCGATCCCCGTCCCCGGCAGGACTTCTCCATCGATAAAGCGCGCCAGCTCGGCGGCAACCATCAGGCCCGATTTCTCGATCATGCCGTCCATGGGCAACTCTCCATCCAAAATACTGTGACGAAAGCCTATAGACCCCTCTCCATCCTCGCACTAGACAACAAGAACTCAAAGCATCTGTTCCTCACAGGAAAAGATCATCGATGGATCCCGATTATCTTCTCTTCGCCCGCGCGGTGGATGCAGGCAGCCTTTCGGCGGCAGGCCGCATATTGAACATCTCGCCCGCCATGATGTCGAAACGCATCTCCCGGCTGGAAGCGCGCCTCGGCGTCCGCCTCATCCATCGCACCACGCGCCGCCTTGCCCTGACGGAGGAAGGCGTCGGCCTGCACCGCGACCTTGTCGCCATCCTCGACGCCATCCAGCAGGCGGAGCAACGCGTCACCAGTCGGCATCGGAGCGCGTCCGGGCCGCTGCGCATTTCGGCTCCCACCTCCTTCGGCCGCCTGCATGTGGCGCCCCATGTTGGCCGCTTTCTGGACCTCCATCCGCGCGTCGATCTCGAACTCAACCTGTCCGACGCCTATGAAGACCTGCTCGCCGAGCGCATCGACGTGGCGATCCGTATCACCAGCGACATTCCTCTCCATCTGGAGGGACATCATCTCGCCACCAACCGCCGCATCCTCTGCGCCAGCCCCGCCTATCTTGCCGCGCATGGCATTCCGGACAAGATCGCCGACCTCCCCCGCCACCGCCTGCTCGCGGCCGATGGACAATTGCCATGGCGGCTGGTGAATGGCCGCGCGCGCAAGCTGATCGATGGCCAAAGCCATGTCCGCACCAACAGCAGCGAAATCGTGCGCGAACTCGCCCTTACCGGAGTCGGGATCGCCTTGCGCTCGCTCTGGGACGTGGGCGACCTGATCGCGGAAGGCAGCCTCGTCCGCGTCCTCGACAGTTGGGAAGGCCCCGCTGACCTCGCCGTTCACGCCGTCCACCCCCGCGCCGCAGGTCGTCCCGCCGCCGTAGACGCCTTCATCGGCTTCTTGCGCGACACCTTCCGCGATGCATCGTGGAACCGGGGCGGCTGATAGCAAGAAGCCCCTTAGCGCCATCCGCTCAACTGCTTGAAAAGCGCAGAAATCCCTTCCTGAAATCATTTGCAAGCAGGCTGTCAAAAAACAGAAGCTTTCCGGCGTTAACCTGCGTAATGGCAGCGGGAAACAGGCCGATGTTATCGTTCGAGCCATAAGAAATTGAGAGAGGATAAGGGCCATGCGCCCCAATGACGCATCACATTTTTCCGCCTGCGCCGCCCAGGAAGCGCGGCAAGCCAGGGAAGCCCGCCTTCGCGGCGCAGACCAGGCCACCATCGCCCTCCACAATGAACGCGCCGTCCGCTACCAAGCCATGGCCCTACGCCTCCAGCGCGAGCGCGGCGCGACGCTGAACTGATCCATCAACGCCAAGCGGCTACGCCAGCGTCCCACCACGTACCGTCATGCCAGCGAAAGCTGGCATCTCAGGCGACCACGCGCCTCCTAGCAAGGGGATCCCAGCTTCCGCTGGGATGACAAACGGAAAAATGAGGGACACGCCCATTCCCTCTCCCCAACCCTCTCCCCTGAAGGGGAGAGGGGGTAAGTTACCTCACCCAACCACCCCCCCTTGCCCTACCCCCACAGCTCCGCTATCGCCCCCGTCACCCGGGCAACCCCCGGACATGATCGCGCCGGTGCCTCGAAAGAGGCTTAAAAGGGAACATGGTGAAGGAGGCACCCGCCTCCCCAAGCCAAGGCTGTCCCTGCAACTGTAAGCGGCGAGCGCGATGCACATCGCCCCACCTCATAGGCGGGATGGGGCAAGTCACTGGGCCGGACGCTAAATCCTGCGAGGCCCGGGAAGGCCGTGCATCAAGCGATGACCCGCGAGCCAGGAGACCTGCCAGCGTCTGGTCGCTCTTGCCTTGGTCCAGGGGATGGCCGCGGCACGGTAGTTTCCGTCTGAGCGACGAACGAGCGGCGAGAGGCCGCTTCGGTGACGCTGGCGGTCGCCTTGGGGGCGTCCGGCCGTCGGCGCGCGCCGGTCGCCGTCCGGCGGCAGGTCTCTTGCCGAGTGTCGCCAGACGCCCGGAGTGCATGATTTGAAACTACCCAACCAACTCCGCCGCGCCGCCTGCGCGCTGACCGCCACTCTCCTTCCTTTGCCAGCCTTCGCCGCCGAAACGAACGACGCAGGCGAGGATGCGAACACCATCGTCGTCTTCGGCCGGGGCGAGGACAAGATAGGCACCGCCCATGCAGCCAGCGAGGGCAGCGTCGGCGGCGCGGACCTTCTCGTCCGCCCGCTGCTGCGCGTCGCCGAACTGCTCGAAGCGGTGCCAGGCATGGTCGCGGCCCAACATTCGGGCAGCGGCAAGGCCAATCAATATTTCCTGCGCGGCTTCAATCTGGACCATGGGTCGGACTTCACCACCTATATCGACGGGGTTCAGATGAACTTCCGCACCCAAGGCCACGGCCAGGGCTATCTCGACCTCAACGGACTCATCCCCGAAATCATCGCGCGGGAGGATTTTCGCAAAGGCCCCTATCGCGCCGATGGCGGTGACTTCGCGCTCGCGGGCGCGGCCTATATGACCACGATCGACGGCTATGACCGTCCATGGGTCGCGGCGGAGGGCGGCTCCTTCGGCTGGCGCAGGCTGGCGGCGGGCGGCACGGTAAAGGCGGGCGCAGGCAATCTCACCCTCGTCGCCCAGGCCAAGGCTTATGACGGCCCGTGGCAGGAGGCCGAACATCTGCGCCACTATGCAGGTTTCGCCAAATATACGCTTCCCGCCGGGGCCGGTAAGATCGACGGCACGCTCCACGCCTATCGCGCGACATGGCGTCCCACCGAGCAGATCCCCGAACGGATCATCGGCACCCCGCTCTGCCCCGATGTCTTCTGTTCGCCCGATCCGTCCGCGCGCGGCGAAACGGCGCGCATCATCGGCAATCTCGCCACTGTACAGCCGACATGGCGCGCCAATCTCTACGCGCAATTCTACGACTGGACGATGTTCTCCAATCCCACCTACACCGATCCCGACGGCACCAGCGCGCAGATCGAGCAGTTCGACCGCCGCTGGGTATTGGGCTTCACCGGCGAAAAGCGTTGGGACATAGCCCCGGCACTGCAACTGAAGCTCGGCACGGAAAATCGCTATGACGCGATCGGCAATGTCGGCGTCAATCGCACGTCGAACCGCGCTTTCCTCTCCTCGCTCGGCCGCTATCGCGTAAAGCAGGGGTCAGCCGCCCTTTATGGCGAAGCCACCGTCACGCCGCTGCCGGGCTTGCGCATCACTGGCGGCCTGCGCGGCGACTATTATCATTATGACGTCCGCGCCCGCGACGCCGTCGCCGCCGCGCTAGGCGAAGGCAGCGGATCGGACACGCTCGTCTCTCCCAAGGCGTCGGCCGCCTGGGCAATCACGCCGCATGTCGAACTTTATGCCAATTGGGGCCGGGGCTTTCATTCCAACGATGCGCGCGGCGCGGTCAATGTCGACACGCCTGTCCCGATGCTCGTGCGCGGCACGGGCAAGGAATTGGGCGGCCGCCTGCAACTACCCGGCTTCACCTTCACCGCGACCTATTGGTGGCTCAATGTCGGGAGCGAGTTGCGCTTCGTCGGCGACTCCAACGCGGTCGAACCCAGCGGAGCCAGCCGCCGCCACGGCTATGAGCTTGTCGCCTTCTGGCGCCCGCTCCCCTGGCTCGCCTTCGACGGCAATTACACCGCCAGCCACAGCCGCTATACCAATGGCGACCATATCCCCAACGCTTTCAAAAATGCCGCGTCCGCCGGGGCCGCCATCGTGCTCGATCCATGGGAAGCCAGCATCCGCGTCCGTCACCTTGGCCCCTCGCCGCTGATCGAGGACAATAGCGTGCGCGATTCCGGTAGCACGGTCGTCAACGCGCGCGCCGCCTGGAAGGGGAAGCGGGTGCAAGTCTATGCCGAACTGCTCAACATCCTTGGCAGCGGGGACAAGGACATCGCTTATTATTACGAGTCCTACCTTCCCACCACCGATGCGGAGCCTGTCGAAGGGAGGCTGAGCCGCGTGGTCGAACCGCGAACGGTGAGAGGCGGCGTCAAGTTCAGCTTCTGATGCTGGGGAAGGCCGCATCTAGAAAGAGCCTGCGGCCTTCCCAATCAATGGCTTACATAATGAACGGCGATGTTCATAAAGTAAAAGTGGATAGGGCAACGGTCAAACTACAATAGAATACATGTTAAATACCCGTGGAAATTTTGAGACGTAGTTGACGTCTTTTCGCCGCTATGCAATTTTCCCCCTCGGCAATCTGGACAAAGAATCAGTAGCCTGGAGAGGATGCCAATGAAGCACGCACCATTAAGGGGCGCCGTTTTTCACGCGATATTGCGTGACTGCCTGGAAGCACAGCGCGCCCCCAAGGAAACAGAAATACAACTGATCGCCTGCAAGATATGGCAGGACAGTTTCGCGGCGATCACGCACAAGAACTGGCACGACCTCGTACCGGGCGGCGAGGAGTATGAATACACCATCAACGCCGCGCGCATGGCCTTCGGCCTGCACGCGACCAACACCGCCGCCTAAATGGATAGCCCAATCCGCTTACGCCGACGATTGCCGGATCAAAGCTGGAACTGGGTTATCCATTCGCAGATGAGCGCGGGCTTGCTCTCGCCTTCTATCTCTACCGTTGCTTCGGTGGTCAGCTGAATCTGCCCCGGCCGCTTTTCGACGATCTCCAGCGGCTTGAACCTTCCGCGCACACGTTTGCCGGATCGTACGGGCGCCAGAAAACGCAGCTTGTTGCTGCCATAATTGATCTCCGTGGCGCCGTCGGGAACGATGTCGCCTCGCGCGTCGGCGCACAGGTGCGGCAGGAGTGAAAGCGTCAGGAAACCATGAGCGATCGTCCCGCCAAAGGGCGACTGCTTCGCGCGCTCCGGATCGACATGGATATATTGATGATCCTTGGTCGCTTCGGCGAACTGGTCAATCATCTCCTGACTGACCAGGAACCAGTCCGACACGTCTTCCTCGTCCGCTCGCGCCTGAAGATCATCGAGAAACTGGCTCATTCCATTCACCCCCACGCTGCTCCAAGAGCAAAACTATGCACAAGCATGCGCGAATGCGATAGGAAAATACTCCAGTGGTGATGAGGATCAGTTGGACCTTGTCAGCGGCGTCGAGTTACTTACCCTTCCCAAAAGAATAAGCTGGAGAGGCCATGACTGGAGAAGACAAGAAGCTTCGGCTGCACGAAAGCCGTGCAGCCGAAGAGTCGAGGGATGGATATCGATCGCGGAACCATCCACGATCAAACATCGCGGAATATGATCTAGCGCCGTGGTCGGCCCACATCATCCTTGCAGCGTGGGAAGGGATCATCTGATGAGCCCCTCTCATCCGTCCAACGACCCTTTCGGAATGGAACATGAGCTGCTGCTGGCGGCGCTCCGACGGCGGCTACGAGCAGCGGGCCTGACCCAGGCCGACGTCTCGAAAAAGCTTGGCGTGGGCACCGCCACCGTCAAACGATGGCTGCATGGCCGTGGGCTGGGCCTGCGCACCTTGTCGCAACTGTGCGCACTCGCCGACACCACGCTCACCGAAATCGCCGAAGAGGCCGCCGTGCGCGATCGGTCATCCGACAAGCTGACGCTGGCGCAGGAAAAGGCGCTGACCACAAGCCCCGAACTATCCACCATTTTCTTCATCATCGTCACGGGTTGGCCGGTGTCCGAAGCCGAGGAAGGCTTTGGCATACCGCCCGAACATATCGCGCAACATGTCGAACGGCTGGAAAGGTTGGCGCTGATCGATCGCCTGCCGGGAGGACGTCTACGTGCGCGGCTGGACCCGGCCCATGTGTGGCAACGCGAGCCCATGCGCAGGCATTTCGAACAGCATATGAAGCATCTGTTTTTCAATCTGAACTATGGCGACCCAGATACGATCTTCGGCGTGGAAACGGTCAAGCTGTCGCCCGTGGGCGTCGCGCGTGTCGCGGAAAGGATCGAGCGTTTCAGAGCCGAACTGCGGGAAATCGCGCAGGCGGATCGTCGCACCTCGGCGCTGCCGGGGGAATGGCACGCTGTTCTGGCGGTTGCATGTCCGGTGGCGCCGCTGAAACCTCGCTGATTGTGGATGACCCTTGACGAAGGGATCATTTCAAGACACGCTGCATGCAAACAAGATAGCTCGGCCGAAGAGCTGATCGGTGGCCGAAGCTGTCAGGAGAGGATGCGGAAAGGGCTCGCGGCCATGCGCCGCGGATCAGGCTGCATCATGAACAATATAATGGCGGAACACCGCCAAACGTCCGCTTTCGGATGCGTGCACGCGTGTTCGGTCCCGGATGGTGGACCGAGCTTCTAAACGGAGCACGGCCCGTATCGAGGGATGGCATCGCCCGACGAAAGGAAGGGGATTGCCATGCGTTCATCTATTGCCGTTGCGTTAGCGGGCATATCATCGTTCGCCACGACAGCGGCTCTGGCGCAGACTGCCGACCCGGCCTCACAGGCTGCGGTTCAGGGGCAGCTGGCCGACATCATAGTGACGGCGCAGCGGCGCGAGGAAAGCCTGCAAAAGGTGCCCGTCGCCGTTACCGCCATCGGCGCAGACCAGCTTGACCAGTTGCGCGTCACCAATGTGCGCAACCTCGCTGGCCTGGCGCCCAGCCTTCAGATCAATACGCAGGGCCTGCAATCCAATCCCACGATCATCATTCGCGGCGTGGCTTCCGGCACGTCCAACAATGCGGTCGATCCAAAAGTCGGCATCTATCTGGACGGCGTCTATATCGGCCGCACCGTCGGCTCGATCTTCGACCTGTCCGACATCCAGCGTGTAGAAGTGCTGCGCGGCCCGCAGGGAACGCTGTTCGGCCGTAACGCGACAAGCGGCGCGATCAGCCTTGTGACGGCTGCTCCAACGGGCGAGTTCGGCGTTCGCGGTACGGTATCCTATGGCAATTACGACGCGTTCCGGACGAAGGTCTCCGTCGACCTGCCCGCCTTTGGCCCCTTGTCGGTCAAGCTGTCCTATCTGCATGACGAGATTGAGGGTGATTATCGCAACCTGCTGGGCGGCCGCACCATAGATCTGCGTCAGCGCGACCCGTCATTCGGCGTGCAACGCATCGCCGACCGGCTGGGCGAACGCAATGTCGATGGTGTCGGCGTCGCGGCAAGACTGGATCTGGGCGATCTGACCGCCGACTATCGCTTCGACTATACCGATGCGCGTTCGACCGGCCGGGCGATACAGAGCTATGGCGTCATCCCGGATGCATCAGGCCAGTTGTTGGCGCCGATTATCGCCTTCCAGCCGCTATTCGGCGGCATCACCAATATTTCGACTGATCGCCTGACGTCAGTCGCCAATGCGACCAGTCCCGAACATGTAGTGACGCAAGGGCATAGCCTCACCTTCACCTATCCTGTGAGCGATGAGATTACGCTCAAGAGCATCACTGCCTATCGCAAGTTCCGGCAAGACCCGAACATCTATGACCTTGGCGCTACCGGAGGCCTGCGATTTACGACCCTCCAATTGCAGGCATTGCTGGCACAAAATATTCCGGCCGTGCTCGACCCCAACAATGCGCCTCAGCCCAACGATTCCTTCTTTTCCCTGCTGACGTCGCGATCGACCAGTCAGAAGCAGTTCACCCAGGAATTTCAGGTCCAGGTCACATCCGAAGCCTTCGACCTGACCGCGGGCCTGTTCTACTTTCATGAAAATACCCCGGCGACAGACATATTGGGAATCTTCCAACCCGTGGCGAACGGCGTCGTCGTGGATACATCCACCGTGGGCGTCATTCCCAACGTACCGGTTGGACCAGTTGCCGCCGACATCAACGGCGACGGCGTCATCGATGCGGCCGACTTCAACCCATCGCTCGACAGCATATTCGGCAGCGGACTGACGCGGACGCGCGCCATCAATGACAGCTACGCAGCCTATGGGCAGCTCACCTATCATCTGACTGATACGATCGATTTGACGGGCGGCATTCGCTACACGATCGACAAGCGGGAAAACCGGATCTTCGCAGTATCCGGCGGGCAGGGCGGCCAGTTGGGCGTCGGCGACTACAAGGTCGATTACAAAAAGGTCACCTGGGCGGCGATCGTCACCTGGCGGCCGACCAATCAGGTGACCGCCTATGGCAAAGTGTCCACCGGCTATGTGGCTGGCGGCATATTGAGCGGCATCCCCTATAAACCCGAAACGTTGACAGCCTATGAGCTCGGCCTGAAGACGCAAAGCTGGGGCAACCGGCTGCGGACCAATATCGCTTTGTTCTACAGCGATTATAAGGATCTTCAGACCCAGAACTTCATCAATGGCCGCCAATTCTTTGACAATGCAGGCAAGGCGAGCATCAAGGGTTTTGAACTTGAGGCGGATCTGGTGCCGGTGCGCTGGCTAACATTGAGCGGCAATCTGAGCTATACTGACCTTGATTATAAGAGCTTCATCCTGAACGGGGTCGAAGTTGCCGACATTGCCCGCACCACCTTTGCCTCCAAATGGCAGGGCCGCGCCTCGGTCCAATATGACAGCCCTGACATGAACATGGGCGGCCATATCTCGGCACGGGTGGACGGTCGTTATCGCAGCCGCGCGCCGCTGGTCTCGACGCCCTTCTTCGACCTTGCGGGCAATAGCGCGGACCTGAACCGATATGCCTACACCAAGGCATATTGGCTGGTTGATGGCAGGATCGGCTGGGTGGACATGCCCTTGGGCGGGACAAAGGCGTCTCTGTCGCTGTTCGGCCAAAACCTGTTCAACGAACATTATAATCCATTCGGATCGCCCGTGCTGCAACTGATAGCCAGCTACGAACGCGGGCGGACCTATGGTGTCGAACTTGGGGTGAGTTTCTAAAAGACAGAATGAAGAGGAGAGACATGATGGAAAACGAGATTGCGGCGCGCGTAAGCAGCGCGGATTTTGAATATTATAATGGATCGGGGCCGGGCTTCACGACCGAAAGCTCCGTCTTGATCAGTTCTTCGCCCTATCTCAACCACCCGCAACTGCGCGCGCTGATCGCTCAGGAGATGCTGCGGCGGAATGGGGCTGAACTGCCTAACACCGCCTATATTCCCGATGTCGTTAAGATATTGATGGAACTGGAAAACTGGCCCCGTATCTTCCAGCTGTTCGAGGAAGAAAAGGCGCGGCTTCCTGAATTCAAGACATGGTTGGACGGCAAAAAAGTCTCGCTGTTCAAGAATGAGGAATTGGCCGGTGCTGAACCCGGCACGCTACGTGCCGTGATCTACGATTTCGTGGTCAATAGCGGCTATAATATGGACCATTTCTTCCAGGGGATGGAGATAGAGACCGATTTCGACTTCTACATGAAGGAGCGGACCCATACCCATGACATCGAACATATGATCACGGGTTTTGAAACCAATCATGCCGGTGAAATAGCGCTGCTGGCAGCGAACATGCGAGCGCTTTATAAATATTTCACGCCCGAACTCGCATCCTTCTTCAACCGCGTCAGTTCCTATCTGCGCGCCAAGACGATGATGAAGAGCGGGCTTTTCTATCCTGAATCAGTGAAGATAGAGCTGGACGCTGAAGACATTGGCGCAGCACAAGGGCGTAATTGGAAGCATCCCCTCTTCCTCATACCTTATCGCGATTATCTCGACTGGCAGGTGACAGATATTCGCGAGGAATTTGGCATCACTAATCCGCCAAAGCCCGGTGAATGGGCATGGACCACCGCAATCAGCGAAGACCCGAGGCCAAGCCATCAGGGCATGCCCTCCATGGCGGCGGAGTAAGATCAGGATTGGCGCTGCCCCTCTGATGAGGGGCAGCCGCCTACTACATTGCCGCGAAGTCGATCACCGTTACAGCATCGCTGCCGTCCCAGTCGCGGGCCGCCACGATCCCCGCTTCGCACATGCCGCGCATATCGGGGCCGCAGATAAACTCGAACAATTGGCCAGGCTCGCCGGGGACGCGCAAATAGGCGACGCGCGTGGCAGGGTTATGCGCCGTGAAAAGCACTTCCATGCCTCCCGCCACCGCCATTTCAACGGCAGCGTCCAGATCATCGACTATGCGGGCGATGTGGTGAAGGCCCAGCAAGCGCGACCCATCATCAGCCCGATAGGGTGACGGGGCGTCGTTCGTGGCCTCGATCAACTCAATTTGCACGCCATCCTGATAGGATAATCCGACGTGCATGGTGACGCGCGTCGGTTCGCCACGATATTGGCCATCCAGCGCGACATTGCGGAATACGGTCCATGGACCCACGCCCGAATGACTGATCCAGCGATTTATGCTGGCATCGAGATCGTCCACCAATATCCCGATCTGGTCGATCGCACCGAATTTTGCCAAATTCATATTCCCATTTGCAAGGACAGGGTGCGAACGGCCTGCGCCGCCCGCACCCTTTTTCTTTATTCGGCGGCTTCCAACGAAGCCAGCGCGTCATTCGCCGCAGCGGTGGGCACCAGATATTCGCCCGGACGAGCCCCGGTATAACCACTGCCGTCAAAGGTCTTGACCCCATTCACCAGCGTCAGCCGCATCGGTGCCGCCGGACGAGTAAAGCGCCATGTCGTACCGCCGTCGCCATCGGGCACGTCGAACCGCTTTTCCATATTGCGATATTCGACCTCGCTCAGGTTGAAGACGGCAATGTCGGCGCGCCGCCCGACCTTGATCTCGCCCGTATCATGGAGGCCGAAGAAATTGGCGAGCTTGCCCGTTTTTACATGGATCGCCTGCTCCAGAGTGAGCAGCCCTTCCCGCACATATTTGGTGAAGAGCAGGATATTCTCGCCGCCACCGCACAGCATCTGAAGATGCGCGCCCGCGTCGGAGATATTCCCAACCGTCTGCGGGTCCAGCATCAACTGGATGGTCAGGTCCTCATCCTTCGGGAAGGGCGCCATATGCACGGTGGATTTGGTGCCATTCTCAAGAATCCACTGCGCCATTGCGTCCGAACGGTGCAGGCCACGCGACTCCGCGAACTCCTTCAAAGTGCCGCCCACGGGGCCGGTGCCATTTTCGCTATCCAGCAGATACAGGTCCTGCGGATTATTCATCGGCGAATGCGGCCACGCCTTGGTGTCCCAACTCTCCCGCGCCCGCGCCCGCCAATCGGGATCGGCAAGCAGGCGTGCCTTTTCCTCATGCGTTTCGGCAAGGACGACTTCATGCCAGACATAGTCATTGGACTGGGCGAAGATCAGCGACTTGACGAGGCTCAGCGTGCTGGTCGGCGAGACATGCGCATAGCCGGGCCAGACATCGATCCCTTCTTCCTTCAGCTTCGCAAGGGTGTCCTGCAATCGGGGCAGAATATCCTTCTGGAATTCCAGGGTCGGAATGCCACCCGCCACCTGCATACGGATCGCCCGGCCTTTCGCCAGCCGCCCAAGCCGCTCCAGGCTTTCCGGTCCGGTCTTGCGCATGAAGGTATCGATGATGACCTGATAAGTCGTGCCGGGGTAACGCTCCATAACCGTAAAAAGCGCTTCGAACTCCGCGTCATCGGCGAGCAATGTCGGGATGGCGCGGTCGTCGCCATCATGATCGTGCAGATTGTCCGACAATCCAAGAGCGCCAGCGGCCAGCGCATCCTCCAGCAGTTCGGCCATGCGCGCAATCTCTTCAGCCGTTGCCGCGCGATCCCATGCTTCAACGCCCATCGCAGCGAGACGCAGGGCAATATGACCAACGAACGCAGAGTAATTGGCAGGCAAGCTGATGTTGCGCGCCATCGAAGCCTTATATTCCGACCACTTCTCCCAGTCCCATGGGACGTTCTGGAGGAAGGGCTTCAACGGAATATCCTCGAAGAAGGAGAAAATCTTGATCATCTCCAACTGCGCGGCCTTTTCCTTCGAAAGCGGCGCTGCGCTAAAGCCGCAATTGCCCAGAATTACCGTGGTCGCCCCGTTGCCGGGCAAGGGGTCCAGATCCGGTTGCCACCACATCGTCGCGTCATAATGGGTATGGCTTTCGATGAAGCCCGGCGTCACATAGCACCCACTGGCATCCACCACTTCCTCACCGGCGACGGCGGTCAGACCCGCGCCGATCTCGGTGATCCTGCCGCCTGCCACGCGCACGTCAGCAGCATAGCCGGGCGCGCCTGTGCCATCGACCACCGTGCCGCCACGGATCAACATGTCCGTCATCTCTCTCTCCTCTTGAGGCTTGTTTTCCCTCGAGCCGAAGCCATTGCATCTGTGTCGCCCGGTCACCGGCGATCGTGCTGGATGCAGGCTATCGCGACCCGGCCGACCACCGCAAGTTCACTGCCGGACAAGTGGGTGGTAGGATCATCGAGTGATCCCGATCGGGATTGATCGGTGATCCCATCGGTCGGGACCAGGATGCATCGGTCATCTGGACACCATCAGGCCCGGCGGCCCAAAGCGCCCTGACCAGGACGATATCGCTTCCCTATCAAGCCGCCGATTGAAGCCCTCCGTCGACTCCCTGATCCGCAATGCCCGTAGCGGTAGAGAGCCGTTCAGGCTCCATCATCAGTGCGACAAAATGCCACCACGCAGGAATAGCGGGGCGCAGCGCTAACAACTGCCCCTGGCGACGCACCGCGACCCAACGGCCATCTTCGCGTTCAAATTTCCACTGGGGATCGCAATTGAGCGGAACCTGTTCGAATTCAGGCGCACCGTTCTGCCGAAGACCGATCGCCCGGAGCTGACTGGGAACTTCGCGGCATGCGCCTCCGGGAAACTCGACGAGAACGGACATGATCTACTCCATGCCAGCGGGTGGTCAAACCGCCGCCTCGTCCAAACGCACGACAAGGGATTGAGTTCTCGAAATAAGGAGAGGACATGACGCATCATGTTCGTGATAGGGCCGTCGGGAGCAGCAGAGCCGCTCTCCTACAGGCATCGACAGTCGCGCCGAACCCCGCATGTCCGGGGTTCGGCGTAACATTCAATCGTCAGTCGACATTCTCGATCACCAGCGCGATGCCCTGACCGCCGCCGATGCACATGGTGATAAGGGCATAGCGGCCGCCGATCCGCTTCAGTTCATAAGCCGCCTTGATCGTCAGGATTGCGCCGGTCGCGCCGACAGGATGACCAAGCGCGATGCCCGACCCGTTCGGGTTCAGCTTTTCCCCATCGAACTGCAACGCGTTGGCTACCGAAAGAGCCTGCGCCGCGAAGGCTTCGTTGGCTTCGATCACGTCCATCTGATCCAGCGTCAGCCCGGCCCGTTTCAGGGCAACCGGCACCGCCTTGATCGGGCCTTCACCCATATATTCCGGTTCCACCCCCGCATGGCCCCAGGCAAGTATCTTCGCTAGCGGCTTCAGCCCGCGCAGTTCCACTTCGCTTGCCGTCGCCAGGACAACGGCGGCCGCGCCATCATTGATGCCGGACGCGTTGCCTGCGGTAACCGTGCCATCCTTCTTGAACGCAGGACGCATGGCGGCCAGCGTCTCGGCGCTGGTGTCGGCGCGGGGATGTTCGTCCGTGTCGAAGATGGTCACGCCTTTGCGCGTCTTGATCTCGACCGGCACGATCTGTTCCTTGAACCGGCCTTCCGCGATAGCCCGCGCCGCGCGCTGATGCCCTTCGGCCGCCAGCGCATCCTGCTGTTCGCGCGTGATGCCATGCCGTTCGGCGCAGTTTTCCGCCGTCACGCCCATATGGTATCCGCCGCTCGCATCCTGAAGCCCGCAGACCAGCGCGTCCTCTACCGGATTGTCGCCCATCTTCCGGCCCCAGCGCGTGCCATGATCATGATAGGGCACATTGGACATTGATTCAGCGCCACCCGCGACGGTGATCGACGCTTCACCCAGCTTCATCATCTGCGCGGCCGATACGATCGCCTGTACGCCCGATCCGCAAAGCCTGTTCAGTGTCAGCGCCGGAACCTCAAACGGGACCCCTGCCTGCAAGGCAATGGCGCGCGACAGCATGCCATCGCGGGCACTGGTCGGCATGACCTGACCGATCACGACATGCTCAACGTCGGAAGCCGACACACTGGCACGGGACAGCGCTTCCTTCACGACGATGCTGCCGAGCTGCGAAGGCATGAAGGGCTTCAGCGAGCCGCCGAAATCGCCAATCGCCGTCCTGACGCCGCTGACAATATAAATATCTTCCATCTCTGATCCTCTGAGCAATGGGATGCGCCGTTCCGCACTTGCAGGCGCTCATGCGCCCCCACACGCAACTGTCAAGGACAATGCGCACCGTGCCACATGGGTGGCGGCGGCGCCTGACCATATAGGAATGGCTATGCTTGCCGACCAGATCAGCCACGACATATGGCCAAATCCCGGTCGGCCCGTTACGAACAAACCCATGACCAGCACCGCCCAGCGCGCCATCAGCGAACATGTCGTCCAACGCACCAGCAAGGGACAGCGCACCGTCGACCGCTTGCTCGACACGGCGGAACTGCTGTTCGCGCAGAAGGGCTATGAAGCGACAGCGTTACGGGACATCGCCGCGGCGGCGAACATTCAGCAGCCCGGCCTGTACAAGCATTTCGAAAGCAAGGACGCCCTATACCGGCAAGTTCTGCAACGGGCGCTCCAACCCTTGGCGGACGAGATGGAGGCGACCATCAGCCGGTCGCCGCGAGAAGCCTCCTTTCGCACGCTGTCCGACAAGCTGATCGATGTGCTGGCACAGCATCCCAATGTGTCCATGCTGCTTATCCGGTCGATCCTGTCGCCCCCATCGGATCGGGACGAGATCGGCATGGCCTGGGTAGAACGGCTGATGGATTATGGACGGCGGATCACACGCGCGGCCGAGGTCGAGCCTCCGGCCGAGGATCTGATCCTCCAGATCGTTGCCATCTTCAACATGATGTTCGGCTATTTCTGGGCCGCCCCTCTTTCTCGAGGATTGGCAGGCATTGACCCGCTCTCTCCAGCGATGATCGAGCGGCAAAAGGCGCTGCTGAGCCGATTTATCGCGACGATCGAACAGGACCAGCCTGACGGGAAAGTCACGGCAGGCGCCTCACCGGAATAGCGGTCAACGTGCATCTGCCTTGTTTCCGATCCGTAACGCCTTAAACTGCCTTCTCACATTTTCGCGAGGCGGGGACGCCGATCGCCCAGCCTGGTCCCGGAGTAATAGTACAAACGATGTCCGCCACCCGTCTTTCCAGCGTCGGTCGCCGCGCTTCCATCATTGCAGCGGCCAGGGCGGTTTTCGCGCGCCACGGGTTGGAAGGCGCGCGGACGCAGCAGATCGCCCGCGCCGCAGGTGTGTCGGAAGCCCTGCTGTTCCGCCATTTTCCTACCAAGACGCACATCTATCGGGCCGTATTGCGCGAGGTGATCGCAGACCAGAACAGGGTCTTCCGATCATTCGGTGACGCCGAAGCCAGCACAGAGGGCTTGCTCGAAATTTTGCGGCGTACCTTCAGATATGCGACCGCCGGGATGTACGCCCTCAATGCAGAAGGCTTGCGCATGGTCTTAGGCAGCCTTGCCGGCGACGGAGGCTACGCTCGCCTCGTCTATCGCCGGGCCTTGCGCCTGACACTGCCCAATCTGGAAAAGGCGTTGCAGGCGGCACGGGCCGACGGGGGAATACCCGGAGAGGCGCTTTCGACAACGAATGTCGGCGCTTTCATAGAACATATCAGCACGATGATGCTGGTGGCGCGCTGCCATGAAAAGACTGCGATACCCTATGAGGAAGATCGCGTGTTGCGCGACGCGATCCTCTTCTGCGCACGCGGGCTTGGCGTAGCGGAACCACGCATCCAGCGATTCCTGGAGCAGATGAAATCATTCGAGCCCGAAACCGCGGCATTCATCCGATCGGGAACGCCTGTCACGCCGTAGGATGTGAATTGGGAACCTTCTTCACCAGCTTCGACGGATTCGAGATAGGCTCAAAGCACTGCCATGAACCCCCGCAGGAACATCGACGCCGCACGTTCCGCATAATACCGCCGTTCCAGCTTTGAGATGGAATGCCCGCCCGCCAGCAGACGGTTGCCACGCATCGCAAGCACCAACAGTTGGCGCGCGTGCCAGTCCGCACTCTCCTTGATGCCCAGGCTTTCCAGCCAGGGGATCAACCCCGTCACCCACGGCCTTCGCAGGATAAGGTAGACCTCCCGCGCCAATGCAGCGTCCCGGCGGGACTGACTGATGACGACGCGGTGCAACCGGATTGAACGACTGGAAGCCAGGTTATCCAAGGCCGCTTCCACATATCGGCCTAATGCCGCCGGATCGGCTTCACCCGACGTCAACGCTGGCGGCTTTGCCGCGCGCGCGCAGTCTTCGGCCATTATGCGCATTGCAGCTGCAAACAGCCCGGCCTTGCTGGCGAAATGCCGGTAGAGCGTACCCCGCCCAACCCGTGCCTCTTCCCCGATAAGGTTCAGGTTGGCGCCTTCAAAGCCCTCATCCAGAAAATGGCGCCCTGCTACATCGAGCAAGGTCCGGATATGAGGAAGCGGCTCCTCACGCAGTGGCGGCTCGGCGTCGAATAACGGCTCCGGCGAAGGCAAGCCATTCGACTCTCCCGGCCGGATACCCTGAACGAAAAGCGCCACCGATTGTTGCACTATCCGCTCGCGATGTTCTGGCGAAGCGGGAGGAAAGCCCATGAGGACAACCGGGCCTTCCACCGCAAGCGATCCGAAATCCAGCGCCAGTTCCAGCGGCACCGGGCGGTCAACGCCCTTCTCCCTCGCATAATCCTCCAGCGCTAGCCGCACCGGCTCCAGCCGCATGCCCTGCCCGTTCTGCAACGACGACGCCAGGTCCGGCATCTTGTGCGCGACGCCAGCCGCAACCCAGAGCGCGCCGAACATTCCCTGATCCAGCGCCGAATCCAGAATCGCCCGTGCAAGTCCCGCCAGTTCGGACCCGCCTGTCGCGGCACTTTCATGCGCCGCCGCCGCGCGAGCATCGAACTCCGCGCCCTGCGCATCCAGCGCCGCCCGGAACAGCGCTTCCTTGTCGGGGAAGTAGCGGTAGATTGTTTCCTTGCTGACACCTGCGGTGCGGGCGATCGAATCGATGCTCACCGCGTCAAAACCGCGCTCGACAAACTGGGCGCACGCCGACGACAGCAAATGCCGGACGCGCGGCGACGCCAGTTGGCTCCCGGCCTCCGCTACCACTTTCATTCAGCATCCCCGCACATTGGAACCTGCTATAACAGGCTCAGGCACCGATGCACCCATGCTTCTTGACGAAAACCGAACGGTTCGATACCGTTCGGTCATATAGAAAGATGGAGAGCGATAAAATGGCATTGCCATGGACGGAGCGGCCGCTCGAACCGTTCGGCGTCGAAATCGGCCTTCGGCTGCAATGGCCGCTGCCCGACGGATTCGAACAAAGGCTGACCGAGCTATTCGATCGCCACAAGCTCATCCTGTTCCGCGATCAGAAGCTCAGCGAGGCCGATCAGGTCCGGCTGCTCGAAAATTTCGGCCGCGTCCTGGGATCGCACGGTGAATATCGCGAAATCTCCAGCGATGGCGCCCTCGGATCGGGGCCGCTCACCTGGCACAGCGATCTGGCTTTCACCGAAGAACCCTTCAAGATCATCTCGCTGCATGCCGTGGCCGTAAATGACGGACAAAGCTGGACCGACTTCGCCAACGGCGCGGCTGCGGCCGCCGCCCTGCCGCCCCAACTGAAAGCCGCCGTCGCAGGCCGGGAGGCAGTCACGGTGATCGCCCCGATCCAAACGCACCGTACGGTCGGCTACGACAGTTCGACCGACCTGCCGCATCAGATACGCCCGGTCATCATCCCCCATCCCCGAACCGGCGAGCCCATCCTCTATATCAGCGACATGCAGACCGCCCGCATCACCGGCATGGACCAGCCGGAAAGCGACGCCACGCTGAACGCCCTGTTCGCCGAACTCTATCGGGAAGATCGCGTCTATCGCCACCACTGGAATAATGGCGACCTCGTCATCTGGGACAATATCGCGCTCCAGCATGCGCGCTGCGACCTCACCGGCATGACGCCCCGCCGCCTCCAGCGCATCGTCGTCGCGGACAAGAGCTTCTTCGACCTGCTGCCGCAATTCAAGGTGGGGGATGAACGGATCAGCGCCTGGGGTTCAGGCAACAAGCAATTGGTACTTGATTGAAGGAACGACAAAAGATGGTCGACATTCCCTATCTCGCGCGCGGCCTGATGCCCGTCGAAACGGACAGCAGCATACTCATCTCATCGTCCAAATATCTGAACAATCCGCGCCTGCGCGAATGGCTGGCGATGATCCTGTTGCGGCGAAACGGCTCCGACGTGCCGCCGCCTGCGGAAATGTACGAGTTCCTCCCGATCCTGGATTCACTGCGCGACTTCGACGCGATCGAAGACATGTTCACGCAGGAGAGAAAGGTAAATCCCGAACTGGACGCCTGGTTCAGCGAAGGCTTCATTTCGACCTACAAGATCGAAGATTTCCAACAATATGAACCCGGCTCCCTGGGCGGCATCTTCTACCAGCAGATGACGGCCGGAGATTATGAGATCCAGATCACGCCCTGGAAAGAACCGGAAACACAGCTTCAATTTTACAATCTGCGTTCCGGCCAGACGCATGACTTCGAACATATCCTTTGCGGCGGCGGCTTCAATTTCATGGGCGAACTGGTGCCCTATTGGTATCGCCTGACCAACGTGCCAAAGCATATGCGCAACCCGCATCTCGCGGCGGAGGTCAACATGATCCAGATTTTCGGATCGCTCCGCTACACCGTACGCACGATGCTGCATTATCCCGAAGTGTGGCCGACCGCCGTCAACGCGATCCAGCGCGGCATGAAGGTGGGGCAACAAAGCGAGGCCCTCTTCATGAAGAAGCTCGAAACCGTATTCCACCTGCCGCTGGCCGAAGCGCGCGAGGCGCTGGGCGTGCGCGGCGTCGAAGAGGTCGATACGTCACAAGAAGGCGCCTTCTGGGCGTCGGACGGCAAGACCAGCCTCGAACCCATCGCGAGGGCAGCCGAATGAACGCATGCGACCTGCTGATCCGTGGCGGCACCATCGTCGACGGCAGCGGCGGCGAGCCCTTCATTGGCGATGTCGCCATCCATGAGGGAAAAATCGTCAGCGTCGGCGCCTTTACCGGAAAAGCCCGCGAAGTCATCGACGCAACGGGCCTCACCGTCACGCCCGGCTTCGTTGATATCCATACCCATTATGATGGTCAGGCCATCTGGTCGGAGGAACTCTCCCCCTCCTCCTCCCATGGCGTGACCACGGTCGTGATCGGCAATTGCGGCGTGGGCTTCGCGCCTTGCCGCCCTGCTGATCACGACCGTTTGATCCGCCTGATGGAGGGTGTCGAGGACATCCCCGGAGTCGTCATGGCCGAAGGGCTCAGCTGGGATTGGGAAAGCTTCCCAGACTATCTGAACGCCCTCGAAAGCCGCCCCCGCGACATCGACATTGCCGCCCTTCTGCCGCACAGCCCCTTACGCGTATTCGTGATGGGCGAACGAGGCGCGCAGCGCGAGGCCGCGACCCCTGCCGACCTGCAAAAGATGCAGGCCCTCACCCGCGAAGCCTTGGACGCGGGCGCGATCGGCTTTGCAACCTCGCGCCTCCTCATCCATCGCACAAAGGCCGGAGAGAATATCCCCAGCTATCAGGCCGATGTCGAGGAACTCAAAGCCATTACGGGCGCCATGCGGGATGCGAATACCGGCGTGTTGCAGATGGTGCTGGACGCCCCCTTCTCCAGCTGGACCGACGAACTTGCCCACCTTCTCACCGTCGCAAAGGCGGCGAACCGGCCAGCCACCTTCACGCTTGGCACCTCCAATACAGGTGAGCCCGTCTGGCAGGACGCGCTCCGCATCTGCGAGGAAGCCAATGCGCAGGGCCTCAAAATCAGCCCGCAAATACTCCCCCGCCCTGTCGGCATGATCTGCGGCTTTGAACTGTCCAGCCACCCCTTCTCGCTCTGCCCAAGCTATGAGGCGATCGCCGCTCTCCCCCTCGATCAACAACTCGCGCATCTGCGCGACCCGGAATTTCGCGCAAAGCTCATCGCGGAACAACCGCATGAGGGCCATCCCCTGGCGATGATGACCCGCAACTGGGACTGGATATTCCCCCTGTCCGACCCGCCCAACTATGAACCTCCGGCGGAAAGCAGCGTCGGCGCTCAAGCGCGCAGCGTGAACCTCACACCGGAACAGGTCGCCTACGACCTCATGATGAACGGCGGCGATGGCAGGGGGATGCTCTACAACACACTCGGCAACTTCTATAATGGCAGCCTCGACACGGTGCATGACCTGATCACGCACCCGGACACGGTCATGGGACTGGGCGACGGCGGCGCCCATTATGCGGCAATCTGCGACGCAAGCTATCCCACCTTCCTGCTGACCTACTGGACCCGCGATCGCGCAGGGCCAAAGCTCAGCATCCCTCAGGCCGTCCGCGCCCTCACCTCACGCCCGGCCGAGACGATGGGCCTGCGCGACCGGGGCAGGATCGCTCCCGGCTACAAGGCGGACATCAACATCATCGATCTTGAGGCCCTGCGTCTCCACGCTCCTCATATACGCTACGACCTGCCCGGAAGCGGGCGACGGCTGGACCAGAAGGCCACCGGCTTCGTTGCCACCATCGTCTCGGGCGAAGCCATCCGCCGCACCGACAACGCGACCGGCGCGCGGCCCGGGCGGCTCGTCAGGGGCGCTCAAACCGCACCAGCTAACACGGTGGAGGAATATGCCTGAGCGTTGTAACGTGGGTCACTGACCCACGGGAGAGATGCAAATGGCAACAGCGGTACATGTCCCGCAAGCTGACTGGGCCGCCATGCGCGCCATGTTCGGCGATCGGTTCAGCGACAACGCTGCCATCCGCGATCATCATGGCCGGGCGGAGACCTTCTACCCGGCCATGCCCCCGGACGCGGTTGTCTTCCCCCTCAGCACGGAGGAAGTCGCCGCAGCGGTCATTTTCTGCAAGGAACAGGGCATCGCCGTCACGCCTTACGGCACCGGCACATCGCTGGAAGGCAATTTTCTGGCGGCAAGAGGCGGTCTTTGTATCGACCTCTCCCGCATGAATCAGGTGCTGCGCGTCAGTCCAGAAGACCTGGACTGCACCGTGCAGGCGGGCGTCACCCGGAAGCAGCTCAACAGCGAGTTGCGCGACACGGGCCTGTTCTTCCCCGTCGACCCGGGCGCCGACGCATCTCTCGGCGGCATGGCTTCCACACGCGCCTCCGGCACCAACGCGGTTCGCTACGGCACGATGCGGCAGAATGTGCTGGGGCTGACGGTAGTGCTTGCCGATGGCCGGATCATCCACACCGGCGGGCGGGCGCGTAAATCCGCGGCCGGGTACGACCTCACCGGGCTGTTCGTCGGGTCCGAAGGCACGCTCGGCATCATCACCGAAGTAACCTTGCGCCTCTATGGCCAGCCAGAAGCGGTTTCCGCCGCCGTTTGCGAATTTGAAACAGTGCGCGGCGCGGTGAACGCAGTGATTCAGACGATCCAGATCGGCCTTCCCGTCGCCCGTATCGAACTGCTCGATCCGCTACAGATCCGCGCGATAAATGCCTACAGTCGGACCAACTATCGCGAATGCCCGACGCTGTTCCTCGAATTTCACGGCACGCCTGCGGGCGTTGCGGAACAGGCGGAAAACTTCGGACAGATCGCCACCGACAATGGCGGCGGACAGTTCACCTGGGCGACGAAGACGGAGGACCGAACCGCCCTCTGGGAAGCACGCCACAAGGTCCATTATGCCAATCTCGCGCTGCGGCCAGGGTGCAAGGCGATCGCAACTGATGTCTGCGTCCCGATTTCGCGGCTTTGCGACTGTATAGAGGAAACGCGCAGCGCCATTGAGGCAAGTGGCCTTACTGCACCGATCGTGGGTCATGTCGGCGACGGAAACTTCCATGTCATCCTCGTCTTCGATCCGAACTCGGCCGAGGAAACGCAAAAGGCGAAGGCATTGTCGGAACGGATCGTCGAAATCGCTCTCGCCATGGAGGGCAGCTGCACTGGCGAGCACGGCATCGGCATTGGCAAGAAAGCCCATCTCGTTACGGAGCATGGCGCCGCTGTCGAGGTGATGCGCCAGATCAAGCGGGCACTCGACCCGGATGGCATCATGAACCCTGAAAAGGTTATCGACCTTTGACACAACCCTCGTTCATCGGAATCTGAGGATCACGCGGAAGGCAGGCGGCTTTCAGCGTCCAGCCTTCCGCCGCTGCTACCGCGCTTCCAGCTGATCACCATTATCGACAGCAAATGTCCAACGGCGGGACCGATCGCAAAGAACAGATGTACGCCCGCCACCCCTGCCGATCCTGAAGACCTTGGATCAAATCCGAGCAAGCCCACGACGGACAAGGCGATGCCCACGGCCACCGCATAGGCCGCGTTGGTCGTCACATTGAACACGGATGAAAACAGCCCGGCCCGCTCCACGCCGCTACCCTCGCGATGACGGTCTGCCACATCATAGATCATCGACCGCAACATCAGGTTGCCCGATCCCTGCGTCAGCCCCTGTCCCACGATCAGCAGGATGAACAGCCACATGCGATCCGGCGTCAGGAACAGTACCATCAGGTTGATCGCAACCTGCACGCCCTCGGCCATGATCAGCGTTCTCAGCCTCCCGAACCGGTAACTGATCCGCGCCCATAGCGGCGCTGCGACCATGCCGAATGCATATTGCAGCATCAGCAGCATGGCAGGTGAAGCGATGCCCATGTAACGCGTCACGAAGAACAGGAAAACGGCAGTGCGAAAGCCCTGCCCCAGCGCGACGAAGAAATCCGACGCCACGATCCGCCAAAGCGCTGCATCGGTCAGCACCGCCTTCATCCCCTGCCGCCAGTTAACGCCTGTGGAGGCGCGTTCCGGCAACGACGGCTCGCGAAAGAGAAAGGCGATCAGCACCATGCCAACAGCAAGGACAGCGGCGACGAGCGCCCCCATCGATCCGACCCGAACCTCAGGATTGCCCCGGCCCAGCGCGTCCAGCACGGCAGGCAATACCAGCACCAGAAAGATGCCGATGGACGACCCTGTCTGGATATAGGCTTGGATACGCGCTCGCTCGACCGGCGACGACGCCATCTCCCCACCCCAGGCGTAAAGCGGCGTGGACGTGGCAGTCCACCCCAGGCACAGCAGCAACAGCCACCCACCAAGATAGAGCGGCGTGGCTCCGGCAGGCGGGGAAAAGACCGCGAGCAGGGACAGAAGGAACAGCACACCGCCGCCCAAAATCCAGGGTTTCCGCCTTCCAATGGGTGTGCGTGTGTGGTCCGAAGCCCACCCGATCACCGGATCGGCCGCCGCGCTCCACAGGCGACTGATCATGAAGACCAGCCCGACGGTCGCCAGGTCCATGCCGATCACCGTCGCGTAAAAGGCAGGCAAATAGGTCTGGAGCGGAATATTGAACCCGCCGGTCGCGATGCTCGTCACGGAAAATGCCGCGAGGCGCGGCCCCGACTCACGCGCCTGCCCGGTCATGCGAACCGACATTCGTGAAGGTGGAAAAGCACACCAATCATCCCGGCTGAAACCTCCCCATTCCATTCATCAGGCGCTGCCAGCCGCCGATCCCATCCCATATCCGCCAAATTCCGAACCCGAAACGCAAATTGCATTTTTTGCAACACAGGGTGTCTTATTATTCGTTTTACAGCGTGCTATCGGCCCCTTGTCTATCCACAAGGGGATTATCATGAAGCTTTCTATTGCCTTCGCGGCGGCTCTGTCGCTCTCGCTTTCCGCTGCGGCGATCGCCGCTGACGCGCCCGCGATCAAGACCAATGCACTTGTGAAGACGGTCGACGGCCGCAAGGTCGGCTTTATCGACCGCATCCTGAAGAATAACGCGGGCGAAACGACCGGCGTCCAGATCATCTACAGCGGCCGTTTCGTGGTTATTCCCGTAACCACGCTCAGCACGGCGGAAAAGGGTCTGGTCACCAGCCTGACCGCCAAGGAAGTGAACCGCCTCTAAGGCGTGCCGGGGCGCTGCATGGGGGTCGGCTACGGCTGACCTGACCGCAGCGCCCTCTTCCCGAGCGTAGTGCGACGGCAGTCCTATTGCCGTTGCGAATTGATGTTGCCGCCGTCCACGACGATCTCCGCGCCCGTCATGTAACTCGCTTCATCCGACATCAGGAAACGGATGACGCGTCCCAGTTCTTCCGGCGCGCCATAGCGGCCCAGCATGATCCGCCGCTCGAAATGCCCCGGCAAATGCGCCTTGGTCTCCGCAATGATCGGCGTATCGATCATGCCGGGACTCACCGCGTTGATGCGCACCCCATCAGCCGCCAGTTCATCCGCCATCGAATGGACCAGCGATATCACCGCACCCTTCGCGGCGCTGTAGATCGGGATCATCCCATTGCCCAGCGTCGCGTTGATGGATGACAATGCGACAATGGCGCTCCCCGGCGATGTGCGCAGATCTTCGCGAAAAGCCTGGGTCATAAGGACGATCGACCGGACATGCAGCGCCAGTCCCGCATCCCAGTTTTCCGGCGTCACTCCGTCGATGCCCGTGGCTTCGGCCGTGCCCGCGCAGTGCACGATGCCACCGATCGCGCCGATCGCCGCCCGTGTCGCGATGGCGGCGGGGGTTACGGCCTGCGGGTTGCGCAGATCGACGCTGAAACCCGCCGCGCGCACGCCATAGCGGCTCTCGATGATGCTCGCCGATCCGGCCGCACCTTCCGCATTGATGTCCCACAGGGCGACCGGCCGACCGACGGCAGCCAGCGCATGCGCCGCCGCCAGTCCGATACCGGAAGCTCCGCCCGTGATCACGACGCCAGTGCCGGGCGATCCCAGCCGGGGCGTGAAGTCGGCGTCATTGTCCAATATCGGCATGGCAGCGTTCCTCCTTATTGCTTCTCCAGATCGCGATAGGCCGCCGCGACAATCTCAGGCCGCATGCTGCCGTTCAACCAGGTCGGCCAATATTGCGTGAGATACAGGAGGAAGAACTTGCGTTCGGGGTCCATCCAGCATGCCGTCCCCGCAGCACCCGGCCAACCGAACACACCCGCTGGCACCGAACCCGGCCAGTCAAAGAAGCTGTTGGTCTGCTCACTCGCCTTCAGCGATACGGACATGCCTGCGCCCATGCCGACGTTCGACAGCGTATAACCGATCGGCACGTCCACATGCGTCACCGCGTCGGGCAGCAGGTTCGATCGTGCGATCCGCACCGTCTCCGGCTTCAGAATGCGTACGCCGTCCAGCTCCCCCTCGTTGAGCAGCATGGCGGCAAAACGCGAATAATCATGCGCCGTCGACACCATGCCGCCGCCGCCCGACGGATAATAAGGCCGCGCATAGAGACTGTCCGCCGCATCATCGGCCAATGCCCATGTCCCGTCCTCCTCCTGCTGGGGAAGATCGGCAAAGCGGGCGGCCTGATCCGCCGTGATGGCAAAGCCCGTATCCACCATGCCCAGTGGATCGAACAGGCGCGTCTTCAGGAAGGTTTCGAACGGCATGCCCGACGCCACCTCGATCACCAGCCCAAGCACGTCCAGCGCGACGCTGTAATCGAACCGCGTGCCGGGATCGGTCGCCAAGGGCAGGGCGGCAATACGCTCGCCCAATTCGGCAAGCGTTGCCGGCACCGGGAGATCGCCCGGACCCGGCACCCACTCCCGCGAACCCGGCGCCACGCCATGCTTCGTATAAAGCTCGCCCAATGTCATGCCGTCCATGCCAAAGCCCGCCGTATGGGTCAGCAGGTGGCGGACAGTGATCGGGCGAACCGCTGGCCGCGTCACTTCCGGGTCATCACCCTCGATGACGCGCATCTCGGCGAAAGCGGGCAATATCTCCCCGATCGGCTGGTCCAGACCAATGACGCCATCCTCGATCAGCATCATCGCGCCGATGCCGGTGATCGGCTTCGACTGGGAAAAGACGCGGAAGATGGACCGCTCGTCCACGCCATCCTGGCGCGCATAGCCCAGCACGCCTTCTCCATGGTAGCGAACCGGACCATCCGCGGTTCCCCACGCAAGGATGCCGCCCGATATGACGCCCTGCTCGACAAATTCGCGCAGCTTAGCCTCGGTTTCCGGCAGGCTGATGACGTCCGGGCTAGTCTCGATCATGGCAGCAATCCTTCTTAGATGGCGAACGGTCAGCGCGGTCCCATGCGGATCGCGCCGTCCAGACGGATCACCTCTCCGTTCAGCATCGGATTTTCAATGATATTCTGAACCAGCTTCGCAAATTCTGCTGGTTTACCCAGCCGCGACGGGTGCGGCACCTGCTTGCCCAGCGAATCCTGCGTCGCCTGCGGCAGGCCTTGCAGCATCGGCGTCAGGAAAATGCCCGGCGCGATCGTCATCACGCGAATGCGATGTTGCGCCAGATCGCGCGCGATCGGCAACGTCATGCCCACGACACCGCCTTTGGACGCTGCGTAAGCAGCCTGGCCGATCTGCCCATCAAAGGCAGCGACGGACGCCGTGTTGACGATCACACCCGCTTCTTCGCCATCCAGCCCGGCGGCGGAGAGCAGGGCGGCAAAGCGCGAAATGACGTTGAAGCTGCCGATCAGGTTGATCTCGACAGCCTTGCGGAACGCGTCCAGCGGATGGGGCGAACCATCCTTGCCCACGACACGAAAGCCCGGCGCAATGCCCGCGCAGTTCACCAGCACACGCGGCGTCCCCAGCTTCGCTTCGGCCGCTGCCAGCCCCGCGTCCACGGACTCGGCGCTGGTCACATCGACCTTATGGAAGCTGCCGCCCAACCGTTCGGCGAGCGACGCGCCAGCTTCCTCGTTCAAGTCGAAGATCGCCACGCGAGCGCCAAGCTCGGACAGCCTTTCCGCAGTCGCACTGCCCAGTCCCGAAGCGCCGCCGGTGACGACAGCGCACAAATTCTTAATGTCCACGACCGTTCCTCCGTGGCTTAGAAATCAAGGCTGAACGACTGGTCGAACTGAACGAAGCGGCGCGCGATCTTCCACCCGTCGCTTGTCTTCACCACCGTATCCCGCTGACGGCCGGTCACGACGATCTTGGCGCTCATCGGCGCATGCCCTGCGTTGGCGTTCATGAAGGCATATTCCGCATATACTGCGTCGTCCTTCTCGAACACGATCATGTTGAAGTTATAGTGGCGGTTCTTGCCTTCGGTCTGGTTGGCCGACTCCTTGGCATGTTCAACCTGAGCCTCGACGCCTTCATAGCGGATGGGCAGGCCCTCCATCTCCGTCACAACCTCGGGCGTGAAGAGGGAGGCAACGCCTTCCCAATCGCCAAAGTCGGAACAGCGGGTGAAACGGGCGATCAATTCCTGAATCGCGATCTTGTCTTCCAGCGTGATCATCTCAATCCTCTCCGTTGAATTATTTTTCGCCATACCAAGGGAAGAAGGGCGGCATCTGCGACGCCTTCCCCGTGAAGTCCGCTGGCCGCTTTTCATTGAAGGCGCGAACCCCTTCGCGGCCGTCCGCCTGACTGGTGTAGAATACCGCCAGCGATTCCGTCAGATGCGCCTGCCACGGATCGGGCTGCGCGCTGTTGCGGTTCAGCATCTGGCGGATCAGCGCGATCGAAACGGGCGAACGGTCCTTGACCAGTGATCGGGCAAAGGCCTTCGCCTCCTCGACCAGCGTCTCGGCCGGGAACACGCCGCGCACCAGTCCCTTGTCATGCGCTTCGGCGGCATCGAAGATATCGGCCTTGTACGCCCACTCCATCGCCTGCTCCAAACCGACAATGCGCGGCAGGAAGAAGGACGAACACGCCTCCATCGTGATGCCCAGCCGTCCAAAGACAAAGCCGAAGCGCGCCTTGTCCGAAGCAAAGCGGAAATCCATCGGCAGCAGCATGGTCGATCCAATACCCACCGCCGCGCCATTCACCGCGCCAACGATCGGTTTCAGGCAATCATACATCGCCATCGCGACGCGCCCACCCGTATCCCGCACGCCTTTCAGGATAGCCGGATCATCACCACGCTCGCGCAGATCCTCCATGGTCGGCGTCATGCTTTCGTCCAGGCCAAAGACATTGCCGCCGACCGACAGATCCATGCCTGCGCAGAAAGCACGGCCCTCGCCCGTCACCACGATCACGCGCACCGCATCATCCTGGCTCGCCCGGCCATAGGCGTCGACCAGCTCTTCGCACATCTCGACCGTGAAGGCATTCAGCTTGTCCGGTCGATTAAGCGTCAGCAGCAGGACGCCGTCATCCTCGACCTCATAGCGAATTGTATTGTAGCTCATGTTCATGCCTCCCCGGTCAGCGCCACGGCGCGGCCCAGCGCCTCGCGGCATTCGCCCACGATGCGCTCGATCAGTTCGGCGCATGTCGGAATATCGTCCATCAAACCGATGCCAAGCCCCGCCCAGACCAGCCCGCCATCCACTTCGCCACTCTCCAGCGCAGCGCGACCACGCGCACCGGCGACCAGCGGCCGAATATCCTCAAAGGTAGCACCGGGCTCTCGTTCCTTGACGTTCACCTCCTCGGCGACGGCATTGCGGAAGACGCGCGCCGTGTTGCGTAGCTGGCGGAAGATCAACGTCGTATCGCGCTCCGTCCCCTGCACCACCGCCTGCTTGATCGCCTCATGGATCGGCGCTTCCTTCGTCAGCATGAACCGGGTGCCCATCGTCACGCCTTCCGCGCCCAAAGCCAGCGCCGCCGCCATGCTGCGCCCGGTCGCCATGCCGCCCGCCGCCAGGATCGGGATGTCCAGCGCCCGCGCCGCAGCGGGGATCAGCACCATGCCCGGAATGTCATCCTCGCCCGGATGACCAGCCGCTTCGAACCCATCGATCGACACAGCATCGACGCCCGCCCGCTGGGCCGACAGCGCATGGCGGACGGCAGTGCATTTATGCACGATCTTGACACCCGCCTGCTTGAACCGAGCAATAAACTCGGCGGGACTGCGCCCGGCGGTCTCGACCACGCCAACGCCCGATCCGGCGATGACTTCCGCATAGGCTTCGTAGGGAACCGGCTGCGCGGTCGGCAAAATGGTCAGGTTCACGCCGAACGGCTTGTCCGTCATCGTGCGGCACCGCTCGATCTCGGCGGCCAGCGCCTCGGGCGTCGGCTGGGTCAGCGCCGTCAGTATGCCCAGACCGCCAGCATTGGACACCGCCGAAGCCAACTCGGCGCGGCCCACCCACTGCATGCCACCCTGGATGATGGGATAGCGCGTGCCAGTAAGCTCGGTAATCCGGGTCTTCATTCCACCATTCCCCTTTGATCAGGCCGCTTCCGCCTCGCTCCATCCCAATTGGGCGAGCAGGGGATATTGCGCCGCCAGTTCTTCTGCATGCGCCGATGCGGCCGTTCCGCGTAGTGCCCTTGCCTTAATGCCATGATAGATGGCCGCAAGCCGGAAAAGAGCGAAAGCGCGGTAAAAGCCCATATGGTCGATCCCGTCCCGCCCGGTCCTGCGGCAATAGGCGGCGATATACTCCTCCTCGGGCATCAGCTTGAGCGCAGCGAAATCGGCACCCCGCAGCCCCGAAAGGATGGCGGGCGGCAGCCGGTACATCATCAGGTGATTGACGAAATCCGCCAACGGATGACCAAGCGTCGAAAGCTCCCAATCCAGCACCGCCACGACGCGCGGCTCGGTCGGATGGAACACCATATTATCGGCGCGATAATCGCCATGGACGATCCGGCTTTCATCCCCAGCGGGAATATTCGCTGGCAGCCATTCGATCAACCGGTCCATATTGACGTCGCGGCCAGCCGCCTCGTCATTCAGATATTGGCGCGACCATCGCGCGATCTGCCGCTCGAAATAATTGCCCTTCTTCCCGAAATCATCGAGGCCCAGAGCCACGGGATCGAAATTGTGAAGCTGCGCCAAAGTCGCGTTCATAGCGTCGAAATAGGCGACCCGCTCTTCCGCCGCGACATTCTCGAAACGCGAACTCCAGAAAACGCGCCCTTCGACGCACTCCATGACATAGAACCAGCTGCCGATTACCGCATCGTCCGTGCAAAGCCCGTAGATGCGGGGCACCGGAAAACCTTCCTTGCCCAGCGCCGCGATCACCCGCGCCTCGCGATCCACGGCATGGGCGCCGGGCACCGTAACGCCGGGCGGCTTGCGGCGCATGACGAAGGAACGGCCCGGAACGTCCAGCCGGAAGGTCGGATTGGACTGCCCGCCCTTGAACTGCCGCACGGTCAGCGGCCCTTCCGCCTCGGGCACATGCTCCTTCAGCCAAGCCCGCAACGCGCCCTCATCGAACCGATGCGCCTCGCGCACTTCGGACAGCCCGGCGTTCAGTTCCTCGGCATTCATGACTTCGCCAGCGCCTCGCGCTTGATCTTCTTGGCAAGCGACCATTTATGCACCTGCGTCGGCCCGTCATAAATGCGGAAGGCGCGGATTTCGCGGAACACCTGCTCCACGATCGTGTCATGGCTGACCCCGGTTCCGCCCATCACCTGGACGCACCGGTCAGCCACCCGAAACAGCGTCTCCGACACAGCCACCTTCGCCATGGAGCTTTCCGTGATCGCCTTTCCGCCTGAGTCCAACACGTCCGCACACCAATCGATCATCAACTCGCACTGCTTCAGGTCAATCAGATTGTCCGCCAGCATGAAGCCAACGCCCTCATGGTCGATCAGCGGCTTGCCGAACGCCTGCCGCTTGACCGCATAGTCCGTCGCAATCTCATTCGCGCGCGTCGCAGCGCCCAGCCAGCGCATGCAATGGGTGAGCCGCGCCGGGGCCAGCCGAACCTGTGCGTAGGCAAACCCCTCATGCGGCGCGCCCAGCACGGCCTCGGGCGGCAGGCGCAAATTCTCGACCTTCACCACCGCATGACCGCCGGGCATCGAGCTATCGATCGTGCCGATCAGCCGTTCCTGCACCAGCGCGGGGTGCGGCAGCGGAACGAGGAACATCGTCGCAGCCGCTGTACCGTCATCCCGCTCCGTCTTCGCCATCAGGATGGCGAAGCTGGCTCCCGCGAATCCTGTAGCGAAAGCCTTGCGTCCATTGATCACCCATTCGCCGCCCTCCAGCCGCGCCCGGGTCTGCATCATCGACGGGTCCGACCCAGTCCCGCCTTCCGTCGCAAGTTCGGTCATCAGGAAACAGGAGCGCCCATTCCCCGCAACCATCGGATCGAGGTAGCGGCTCTTCTGCTCTGCCGTAGCGACCTTGCCCAACAGGAACATATTGCCTTCGTCTGGCGCATTGGTGTTGCAGGCGAGCGGCCCCAGCGGCGACAATCCCGAAGCGCGCAGCACCCGCGCCGTCGCCCGGTGGCTAAGATGCGTTCCGTCCGCGCGGATATGCGGCGTCAGGACACCCGCCTCCCGCGCTTTGGCCCGCATTTCCTGCACCAGCGCATCCAGCGGACCATGATCGTCCCGACGGCCATCCGTTTCATAAGGAACGACCACGTCGCGGACGAAATTCTCGACCCTTCGAGCAATCGCCGCATCACCCTCATGATCTGCCATGGCTTGTCTCCGCGCCTCTCGTTTCTTGGCGCTTGCCAAGGGAAGAACCGCAATGCAAGGTGTAATTAGAAAGCCATATAAGAGCTTTCGCGCCCGTCATAGCAGGGCAGGTCGCACGGAGAGGACCGATAAAGAGATGAAGCATCTGCAACTCCGCAAGGAAGTGCATCACGGCAGGCTGGTCAATTGTCATCAGGATCGCCCCGCAGACATTTACGCCATGTTCCTGGACGCCGTCAGCCGGTCACCCGACGCGATCGCACTGGTCGACGGCGACGATCGGTGGAGCTACGCCTTTCTCGCCGCCCGCGTAGCCGCCTGCGCCGCGCGTTTGACATCTCTCGGCCTCGCGACGGGCGACAGGCTCGCCATCCTGCTGTCCAACCGCGCCGATTATTCCACGCTGCTACTGGCGGCGGCAAGACTCGGCCTGATCGCCGTGCCCATGAATATCCGCCAGCGCGCGCCGGAAACCGCTTATGTGCTGGACGACAGCGGCGCCGCAGCCATCATCTATGACGATGCGCTGGAAGACCAGTTGCCCGGCCGCTCCGACCACCCCCAACTGCGCCACTGGCTCCGCTATTCCGACGAAGCCGCCCATTGGTCCAAAACCACACCCGAAGCGCTGACCGACGCCCCACAACGCTCGGCCGTTAGCGAAGATGACCCCTTCTGCATCCTCTACACCTCGGGCACCACGGGCCGCCCCAAGGGCGCGGTTCTCACGCATCTCGGCATCGTTACCATCTGCATCGGCAGCCAGCAGCACCTGCAATTGAAGGATGGCGAATCGATGGTCCTCACGGTCCCTGCCTCGCACGTCACCGGGATCGGCCTCATCCTGATGCTCAGCATCCGGGTCGCGGGGAAGGTGGTGATACAGCAGGCATTCAAGGCCCGCCCCTTCCTGGAACTCGCGCAGGCCGAACGCATGAGCTACGTCGTCATGGTCCCGGCCATGTACAAGCTATGCCTGATGGAGCCCGATTTCGCGGACTTCGACCTGTCGAGCTGGCGCATTGGCGCGTTCGGCGGGGCGCCCATGGCCGAATCCAGCATCGAAACACTTGCCGTACAGCTCCCGCAACTAACGCTGGTGAACATCTACGGATCGACCGAAACCTCCTCCCCGGCCGTCATGATGCCGCTTGGCGACTGTCCCGCTCATCCGGACAAGGTGGGGAAGGCGCTTCCTTATGCCGACATCATGATCATGGATGAGGAAGGCCGCGAACGCCCGCGCGGGGAGCAGGGCGAAATCTGGATCGCGGGCGCGATGACGATACCGCGCTACTGGAACAACCCCGAAGCAACGGAACGGGGCTTTACCGCCGGCTATTGGAAATCGGGTGACATCGGCACGATGGACGCGAACGGCTATATCCGCGTGCTCGACCGGATGAAGGACATGATCAATCGCGGCGGCTTCAAGATTTACTCGGTCGAGGTCGAAAACATGCTCATGTCGCATGAGGCCGTCACAGAGGCCGTCGTGATCGGCAGGCCCTGCCCTGTCCTGGGCGAACGGGTCGAAGCGTTCGTTGTCGCACCCGACCAGGCAGACGGCGCAATCCTGCGCGACTTCTGCGCACGGCATCTGTCTGACTACAAGGTGCCCGACCATGTCTACATTGTGGAGGGGCCGCTTCCCCGCAATGCCAACGGCAAGCTGTTGAAAACCGCAGTTCGCGAATGGCTGCCCCAAACGCCGGTCAGCGGCCCCACATGAAATACATCAATCGTTGTCATAACTTGCAGCGAGGGCCGGAATAAGTTAGGACTCACTTGGTTAGCGAGCCGCCTCAGCTTTCCCTGTCTACAAATTAAGGGGTGGCCGACGATGTAGGTACTCAGGAGAGTTCACATGACCACCCAGTTCCGCCCAGTGGCCCCGCCCCAGATCATCGAAAGCGCCTATACCGACGACCAGCATCGCCGCATGCTGAACGTCGTGCGGGAAAACGGCCCCTGGTCGTTGATCCTGGCACAACATTTCAAGTCACCCGAAGAAGTCGTTGCGACGACCTCGGGCGGCCTTCCCCCAGGCTTTACCCCCACATGGGACATGTTCCTTTCGCCGGTATTCCGTGGCTATCTCGCGCAAGGATCGACGGTCCAGCATCCCGATATCGAAGACTGTTTCTTCAACAAGAAATTCCTCGATCTGGTTCGGGGATATTGGAAGGCCGAATACGCCCGGCCCGAAAATATGCTGTTCAACATTCAGGGGCCGTGTCCCGGCGCTGGGGCGCCCCATGTCGACGGCACCCGCTTTCGTGGCATCTCCATGCAGACATCGCCGGTATGGCTGATGAACATCATGGTGAAGTCCGGCCTGTTCGAACATTGGCGCGCGAAAAAGGCGCAGGTGATCACCTGGTATTATAAGGGCAAGGTCGGCGGCGGCTTCAACTACTGGCCTGATGGCCCGCAGGGCCAGCCCGCCCAGATCAAGGCGCCGATGTGGAGCCGCGCGGTCGTCGTTGAAAATGAAATGATGTACCACACGGCAGAAGCCAGCGGCCCCGCCGCCCTGCGCCGACCCGAAGGGCTCGCGATCAATTCGCTCATGAGCGCCGATCCCGAAGATCCCAATGGCTGGCAGATCACCACGGACGGCAAAGTCATCCAGAAGATACCGGAAGACGAGTTCCGCTTCCTCATCCACTGGGGCGCGGACATCTTCATGGACTATCGCGAACTCAAACAGTCGCTCGACCACACCGACGACATCAGCCATGATCAGGTGTTCGACATGCTGATCACCGATCTTCGCGCACGCGGCGCCACTTTCGAAGTGCCCAGCGATCCGCTCACCGATCAACAGTTCATCCGCTTGCTGGTCCAGACCTATGATCCCGGCAAGCCGTCCATCTTCCCCCCGGAGCCAGAGGAAGCACTGGCGGCCTGATGCCTCTCTCCTTCAGCCTGGCGGGCAGGACCGCGCTCATCACCGGGGCAAGCAGCGGGCTCGGCGCGCACTTCGCGCGCACGCTCGCTGCCGAGGGTGTTCAGCTGATCCTCGCCGCCCGGCGTGGCGACCAGTTGGAAAGCCTTGCCGCATCGCTCCCCCACGCGCGCGCCATCTCGCTCGACGTACAGGACACCGCCTCCGTCGATCGCTTGTGGGAAGAGGTCGGCGCCGTCGACATCCTGATCAACAATGCTGGCGTCGTAAGCGCTGGTCCAATGCTTGATCAGGATGCGTCGCAATGGGATCGCGTCATGGATACCAATGCGCGCGGTGCTTATCTGGTCGCGCGCGGGGCGGCGCACGCCATGATTGCGGCAGGTCGGCCGGGCAGCATCATCAACATCGCGTCCATCCTTGGCCTTCGGCAGGGCGCACAGCTTGGCCCCTATGCCATTTCAAAGGCCGCCTTGGTGCAGATGACCAAGGTCATGGCGCTGGAATGGGCGCGCTACGATATCCGCGTGAACGCCCTGTGCCCCGGCTACATCGTAACGCCCTTGAATGAGCATTTCTGGGGAACGGACGCGGGCAAGGCGATGATCAACCGGATACCGCAGCGCCGGATAGGAAGCCCGGTAAATCTGGACGGCGCCCTGCTCCTGCTCGCGTCGGACCTTGGCTCCTACATCACGGGCGCGGAACTGGTCGTAGACGGCGGGCACCTCGTCAGCTCGCTTTAACCGCCTCCGCCTCTCCGGAACCCATGGCTGGACTCTTGACGCCGGGTGGATCGCTGTTGCTTCCTGCCGCGCGGAAGGAACCCGATGCGCATTCTCGTCCTCGGCGCGACCGGCTATCTCGGATCGCACATCGCCCGGCACCTTACGGCGTCCGGCCATCAGCTGAGCGGCCTCAGCCGCACAAGCGAAGGCGATCGCGCGCTTATCGATCATGGCATAACCCATCTACGGGGTGATTTGTCGCATCTGGACGCCGTCATCGACATGCTGCGCCAGCACGACGCCACCATCTACGCCGCCCAACTGCTCCTTCAGCAGGAACATGACACCGTCAGGCGCTTGCTCAATGCAGCTGACGGACGCGGTCATCAGTTCATCTTCACCAGCGGCACCGGCCTTCTGTCGCAACGCACGGACGGCCTGTGGAGCGAAGACAGTTTCGCCGAGGATGACCCGTTCGAACCCTCCAAATATATCGGCCTCCGGTTCGACACGGAAAATATGGTCCGCCGCGCAGGATCATCGGGCGGAGTGCGCGCCATGGTGATCAGGCCCCCGATGATCTGGGGGCATGGCGGGTGCGGCCATCTGCGCATGTTCTACAACGACGCCGGACGCACAGGCGAAGTCGGCTATCTTGGGCAGGGCCTCAACCTCTATTCCAACGTCCATGTCGATGATCTGGCGGAAGTGTATCGCCTCGCGCTGGACCGGGGTTCACCCGGCACCCTTTATCACGCCGTCGCAGGCGAACTGAACAACCGCACTCTGGCACAGGCAGTCGCCCGCGACCTCGGCATTCAGGCGCGCAGCATCGATTTTTCCGAAGGCGTCCGCCGCTGGGGAAAATTCGGAACGCTGATCGGCATGGCGACATGCAGCCGCTCCCGCAGCCCCCGCACCCGCCGGGACCTCGGCTGGACACCCCGCCACCTCGATGTGCTGAGCGACATAGGCCATCCCGCCTATCGAGCGCTTGCCGGTCGATAGCTTCCGCCAACCCGGAAGAGGCGCAGCGCCGCTTTAACCGCGCCTCGTTGCGCGCTTCAGTAAAGCCACATTCCGGCGCGCGGCCCTTCCCGCCAGCAGCGCCATCATAGGAGAAGAGGCCCATGCAAAGCTGCGAAACCTTATACGAACGGGCCGACATAGCCCGCGCCGACCGTCCCATACGCCTCGGCTCCCTGCTCTTCACCATGGTCGAGCCGCGCCCCGGCCATGAGGTAGCCTATAATCGCTGGTATGAGCGCGATCATTTCTACAGCGGCTGCATGATCGGTGCCTATACCGTGTCCGGCGCACGCTATGTCGCCACCCACGCGGAAAAGGCGAAGCGCTTCGGCTCAGGCACCATGGACCTGTCAAAGGGTTCCTATCTCGCGCTCTATTGGATTTTGGACGGGCATCATAAGGATTGGGACGCATGGGCCGTTCGTCAGGTCAATGACCTCCATGCCACCGGCCGCATGTTCAAGGAACGCGACCATATCCACACCAGCTTCTACAATTTCGACGCGGAATATAATGCGCCCGGCAGCGCCATGCCGATCGAACTGGCGCTCGACCGCCCCTATGGCGGACTCGTCGCCTTCATCGTCGATCTCAATCCGGGCAAGACCAGCGCGGACCTCTCCGCCCTGCTCCGCGCCCGCGACCTGCCGGGCGATGTCGCGCTGACCGGCTCCCCCCTGCCCCTCGATCCCACCAGTCCCAAGGATGTACCCGTTGAGGAGAACGACCGCGCCGTCTTCCTCAGCTTCTCGATCGAGGACCCCAAAGCCGTCTGGGACACCGCCTATGTGCCGCTCGCCCAAGCAATCGAGGAAAGCGGCATCGGCCGCATCGCGATAGCCTCGCCCTTCATCCCGACGATTCCGGGCACCGACAGCTACACCGACCAGCTTTGAAAGCTGAGGGGCGGCTCAATAACGGCCGTCCCCTTATTGGATGCTCGCCGCCCCGTTCCGGCGAATGCGATCATTATAGCGGTAGATGACCGACTGCATGCCCGACAGCATCTGCCGCACATCATTGTCGTTCACGAACAGCGGATCGCCCACCACGCCGATCGCATAGGAAGCAACGCCATGCGGCACCCGCAGCGGCATGGCGATCGAGTCCACCGGAATGGTCGCGCTCCGGCGGCACAGCGCAAACCCGCGCGCCCGCGTCGTTGAAATCCGGTCCACCAGATGTTTCATCAGCGTCGGCCCCTTCGGACCCAAACCCAGCCGCTGCGTCCGTGTCGCGAGCTGGATGATGTCGACATTGGATTGCTGCGCCAGCATCGCCGCCGCAAAATTGGTGCCCGGCCGCCAGCTATTGTGCTGGAAACAGATCATCTCAGTGGAATAATAAGGTTCAGCGTCAGGCTTCGCCGCCCAGCCGCCGGACATTTCAGCGACACTCTCCGACCAGCAGTCATTTTGCTGCGTGACGAAGACCGATCCGCCGGTCTCCCGCCGCATATCCTCCATCACTTCATTGATCCGGCCGCTTCCAAAAAAGCTCTGTTCGATCGCCGAAGCATTCGCGACCAACTTGTAGGATGGCGCATAGAGCTTCGTCGCCTGATTATAGGTAAGATAGCCAGTGCTCGCGAGCGTGCGCAAGATTTCGTCAGCGCTTGAATTGGGGATGCCCAATGCTTCGCTGATCTCGATCGTGCGCGCAGGCTCGCCCGACTTCATGAAATATTCCAGCACCTCCAGCGTCCGCAGGCACGACTTCACGCTGCCTCTGCCGCCAGACCTGCCTTCCGCCTGTGAGTTAGCGCTCATCCCGCCTCCTACGCACTTCTTGCCAGCGTCGGCGCTGCCGAACACCCGGATTTTGCTATTCCCCACCATATTCCTGGCGCACCATGGATTCAAGCGTGGGAAATCCGCTCCGCCGCGATCCATTACGCGAATATGGAAAGCCGCCATTGCCGGTCGCCAGCACAGCTTCGCTCCTCTCTACACTGCAACCATGCACGACAGACAAAGTCGCCCCCACATCAGCACGAAGCCTGTAAAGCGCCGCTTTCGCAATGGCCGCATGCCGCTCAGCTATACCGAATGGACGCATGAAGGCGCGCCGCTCGCCATCCTCCTTCATGGCAGCCGGGACCATAGCCGCAGCTGGGACGCGCTGGCGAACGCACTGCTTCCCGATTACCATGTGATCGCCCCCGACCTTCGCGGCCATGGCGACAGCAGCTGGTCGCAGGACGGGCGCTACGACTTCGCGGCCTATCTGTCCGATCTCGCCGCGCTTGCCGAACAATTGACGCTGGGTCCGCAGCGTCAGGCCATCCTGATCGGCCACTCCCTGGGCGCACACATCGCCTTGCGCTTTGCCGCAACCTATCCCGAAACGATAAGACGCATCGTCGCGATCGAAGCCATTGGCGCGCCTCCCGATATCGAAGCCTATCGCTTCAGCCAAAGCGTCGAACAAACCGCCCGCAACTGGCTTGAAGAGCGCCGCGCCGCTTCCCTTTCCGCCCCGCGCATCTTCGCGTCCGTGGACGAAGCGGTCGAGCGTATGCGGGAACGCCATGCCTTCCTCACCCCTGCGCAGGCACGGCACATGACGCGCCAGGGTCTGCGTCGGGCTGGCAGGGCTGGATGGCAGTGGAAGCATGATCCCTATCTCGCCGTCTGGGCATTTCCCGACATCTCCATGGAGGATGTCCGGGCATTGTGGCGCAACGTCGCCTGCCCGACCCTCCTCCTTTATGGCGACCGCAGCTGGCCCTCCGGCCTGCCCGCCGACCTACTCGCCCATATCCCCAACGTGCAAGAAGTCCGCCTGCCCGGCAGCGACTGGCCCCAGCATGACGCCTTCGACGCATGCCTGGCGGCGATCCTGCCCTTCCTAGGGCCGATCGACATTCAGGAGATGGCGAGCCGAAAATGGTGATTTTCCGCGACCCTTGAAGCGAGTCACGCGCCTCGCTTCAACGCAGCGTACTCAAAGTACGTGAGCACCGGAAGCGCGGAGAACCGCCATTTGCAGGCCGCCAGAACTGAATGTCGATCAGCCCTAGCCGAGTGAACCGCTATTCGTTGCTCTTCTTGGTCGCCATCACCCTTGGATCGAAATGGTTGGCGGCCATCCACCCACCATCCACGAACAGGCTGTGACCCGTCACATATTCCGATAGTCCGGACGCCAGGAACAGCACAGCCCCAGCCACGTCCCGCGTCGTCCCCGGCCGTCCGATCGGCAGCACGCTCGCCTCCATCAACGCCCGCGATTCCGCCGTTTCAGGCAATCGTGGCGTAGTGATGCTCCCCGGAGCCACGGCATTGGCGCGAATGCCGTGTCGCCCCCATTCGGTCGCCATCGACTTCACCAGATGCATGAGGCCCGCCTTGGCCGCGCCATAGGGCGCATGCATAGGCGACCCAACCGCTCCGTCCACCGAACCGATGCAGATCAGCGATCCCGGCACCCCGCGCGCAATCATGGACTGAGCAACGGCGCGCGCCGTCACGAAGAAATAGCGCAGGTTCCGGGATTGATCATGATCCCATTCCTCCAGCGTCACATCCAGCAGCGGCTTGAACAGCGCCTGCCCCACGATCGTCACCAATATATCGAGCCCGCCCAGCGCCCCTTCCGCATCCGCCACGGCTTTCTTGACCGATGCCTCATCCAAAATATCGGCTTCGATCGCTATGCCCGCGCGCCCAATCGTCCGCACCTCGCTCGCGACCTGCTCGGCCCGCTCCATTACGCTGTCCAGCACGGCGACATCGCATCCCGCCTCCGCCAGCAGCAGCGCGCTTGCCTCGCCCATGCCACGGCCACCGCCGACGATCAGCGCCTTCTTTCCTTCCAGGCCCAGCAATGACACGCTCATCCTCTCTATCCTCTTCGTTGCGCGCGCCCGCTCATGCGGCATCGGCCAGGAACATCTTCTTGATTTCGGTCAGGCTGACCTTCAGCGACGGCGTGCGCGGCAGCGCGTCCACGATCCGGATCTCCACCGGCACATGCGTCGGCGGCAGTTCCGCCCGCACATGCGCCAGCAGCGCCTGTTCATCCACCGCCCCGGCGCTCCGGCTCAGTTCGACCGCCGCCACCGGCACCGCGCCCAATCGCGCATCGGGTATCCCCACCACGGAGGCATCGACAACAGCCGGATGCTGGCGCAGCACATCAACCACCCGCTCAGGCAATATCTTGAAGCCTCCGCGCACGATCGCTCCGTCATGCCGCCCGCGATGAAAGACATATCCGTCCTCATCAATCATCACCAGATCAGTGGTCCGCACCCAATCAGGCCGCACGGACGGGCAATGCACTTCCAGCAATCCTTCCGCCCCGCGCGCCACTTCCGCGCCGCTTTCCGGATCAACGGCCCGTATCTCCACGCCGGGCATGGGAAGGCCCGTGCTGCCGCGCTTGCTGTCTCCACGCTCCGCCCGCATCTGTGGCGTCCAGCGAACGATGGTGCCGCAAAATTCCGTCGCGCCCATGCCCCACAGGATGGGCAGCTTATAGCGCTGCTCGAAGCGCTCCTGAAGATCGGGGTCAAGATAGGCCGATCCCCCCGACACGCTCTTCACGCTCGCCATGTCCTCGACCGACACATTAGCGTCCATGATCATAGCGATCGCGGTGGGATTAAGGCCCAGCGTATCGGGCCTGTGACGGCGCAGCGCATCCACCAGCCCATCGACCGTGAACCGCTCCATCAGCACCAGCGGCGTATTATTGACCGCAGCGCCCGTCAGCAGGCACACGCCCCCCACCCCGCCCAGCGGCCAGATATTGATCTGCACCGGCGGCGCATTGCCGGACTCCGCGCCGGGCGCGCTCATCACCGCCCGCTCCAGCAGCTTCAGCGGCATGGGAATGCGCTTGGGCGTCCCCGTAGTCCCGCTCGACAGCACTTCGATTCCGCCATCGGGCAAAGCATCGTCGAACGAGGATCGCCTGCACTTCTCCAGTCCATCGACCAGCGTGGGCGCGTCATCGATCCCGCCAAAGGCAATCCCCGCGCAGCCAGCCTGCCCCGCAGCCTCCCAAAAGTTCGGCCAGTCCTGCTCATCCGCCAATATCGCGGCGGCGCCCAAATTCTCGATATTGTCCGAAATCGCGGTCGCGGGCAGGAAGGGATAGACGAAACTCACCGACCGCCGGTGCGCCAGCAGCCCCACCACCGCCGCCGCATGGGCCAGCCGGTTGCGGATGATGATCCCGACCTTCGCAGATGGCGGGCACCCGGCGGCGTCGAGCAGCGCAACAACGGCATCGCCATAGCGCGCCACCTCGCCCCAACTCACCCACCGGCCCTCAAACTCGATGCCCCGCGCGTCGCTATGATCACGCAAATTGGCGCGCAGCTGCTCTATAACGTCCTGGCTCATTGGCGGTCGTCCTTAATTGCGCACGCCTTCCAACAGGCCCTTGAGGTTCGACGACATCACCATTTCCTTCTCCGCCATCGAATAGCTCGTCAATTCATGAAGGAAATCGAGTGGGTGTTCAGTCCCTTCCGGATGCGGATAGTCACTCCCGAACAATATCCGGTTCACCTGCATATGTTCTCGCAGTTGCCCGAAATCATCCTCAACAAAGGGCGTCACGAAGATATTCCGATGAAATTGGTCAACGGGATCATTCATGAATTTCTGCGGCATCTGCCCATAAACATGCTTCAACTGTTCGATCAGCGGAATGACCCACTTCGCGCCATTCTCGACACTCACGACCCGAACACCGGGGAAGCGGTCAAAAACGCCGCCGCAGATGATCGCCGCCATCGTATCGGAAATCGCCCGCTCGATGATCCGCAGGCAGTTGACGAACGGATCGGATTCAAACGGCAGCCACTCGGCCCCACCCGTCCACATCTCGATCAGATGATCATAGTCAGAATTGGAAGCATGGATCGAAACGAAGATTTTCGCCTCCTCGATCCGCGCCCAGAAGGGATCGAAGTCCTTCAGCCCCATCGACCGCCCGCCGCGATAGCCCGGCACCGGAGAAGGGCGGATGCAGATCGTCCGCGCGCCCTGCTTGATCAGCCAGTCCGTCTCGGCCAGCGCCCGATCCATGTCGGCGAGGGATACGACCGGCACGCCGAACAGCCGGTTCTCCCGCGCGAAGCCCCATTCCTCGCTCGTCCACTGATTGAGCGCGTGCAAGGCATCGTGCAGAAACTCATGGTCATAGCTCATCCACTTTTCGATCACTGAAAAGAGCGTCGGAAACATGAGCGCCGCATATACATTATGCCCGTCCAGCACCGCCAGCCGCTCCTTGCCCGTCCGCCAGGATTCCGGCGGAGCGATCGGCTTCCCCGTCATCTGCCGCATCGTCAGACCTTCCGGGTTATCCGCCTTATAATATTTGACGTGTGTCCCCGGCGCAGCCACCCGCTCGAATGTGGGGTTGGGGATATAGTCGGAAATCTGCCCCTTGATCGCCAGCCGCTTGCGGCCATCCACTTCCACGAAGCGGAAATCCTTGTGCCACTTCTTGGGCAGATGCCGGAACAGCGCATCCTCTGGCTCGTAGAAATGATTGTCCGCGTCATAAACGGGGAACGGAAGGCTGGGCGTCGTCATCGCAATGTCTTTCGGTCAGCTATGATAAGTTGGTACTTGTTGTCCTGCACCCGCCCGCTTCCGGTCAATTGAGCGAACAGGCTTTCCGGCTACCCGGAATCCCCGGATTGAGCCGGTTCCAGCGCTTTCACAAAGCCCGCAATCGCCGTGACCGCATCCCGCGCTTCGCCCGTTTCAGGCGCCAGCAAAGGCCAGACATGACCCATGCCCGGCGCGACATGCAGCGTGACCCGCCGATCCCCCAGCGCCAGCCGCTTGGCAAAGGCAACCGCCTCATCCAGCAACACTTCCGCGCCGCCCGTCAGCACCAATGTCGGCGGAAAGTCCGCCGGGTCCGCCTCCAGCGCCGAAACCAGCGGATCGCGCGGATCATGCCCCTGCAAATACAGCCCCGCGCTATCCAACACGGCCGCCTTGGAAAACATTGGATCACGCGCCGCATTGCGATCAAGGCTCTCGCCCCGCGCCGTCAAATCCAGCATCGGCGACACCAGAACAGCACCCGCAGGCCGCTCACCAGCACGCGCCGCCATAATGCTCAGCGCCGCCGCCAACCCGCCACCGGCAGAATCGCCCGCAACCACCACCGATCGCCTGTCCTCCAACCCCCGATAAACCGCCACAACAGCATGCAGCGCCGCTGGAAAAGGATGCTCAGGCGCGAGCGGATAAAAGGGCAGGATGACCCGCCGCCCCGCCGCATCCGCGATTCTTTGCGCATAATCCACATAGGCGAGCGGCGACCCCAGCCGATATCCCCCGCCATGCAGGTAGATCATTTCCCCCCGCGCATCACGTCCACGCGGCTCGATGACCAAACAACGCACGCCACCAATAATCGCCTCGCCGGCGCGTGCCGCAGCATCGGCTGGACCCGCCGCCCGCGCCCGCCGCTCGACCAGCGCATCATCGGCAGCATAGCCCGCCCGCAACGGCGGCAAATCCCAGGCACCGGCACCGGTCACAGCACGAACACCCCGCGCGCCAGCTTGCCTTCCTCCAAATCGCGGAAGGCCCGTTCGAAGTCGGCAAGATCGTAACGCTGCGTCACCAGCTCATCCAGCAACAGCTTACCCTGCCGATATTGCGCGATATAGGATGGGATATCCTGATGCGGACGCGAAGCCCCATAGCGCGCACCCATCACCCCGCGATCCACAAAGGATAGCGGCGTCAGCGAAACCTCCGCCATCGTCCCCGCAGCAGTCGTGCCCACGATCACGCAATTACCGCCCCAGCCAAGGCTCGCCATGGCATCGTTCAGCACCCGCGTACTGCCGACACACTCGAAAGCCCAATCGACGCCGCTGCCATGGTCGGGATTGCCCCCGGACACGATGTCCTTGATCCGCTGCGGCACATCGCCCTGCGATGCATCGATGAAGTTGGTCGCGCCAAACTCCCGCGCCTTTTCTTCGCGCGTCGGCAGCAAGTCGATCGCGATGATCCGGCTCGCCCCCGAAAGCCGCAAGCCCTGCAACACATTAAGCCCGATGCCCCCAATGCCGAACACCGCCGCCGTCTCGCCCGGCTTCACCCGCGCCCGATTGACGACCGATCCCACCCCGGTCAGCACACCGCAGCCCACGACGCAGGCAATGTCGAGCGGCACCGTCGGGTCGATCCTGACCGCCTGATTGGCCTTCACCACCGTCTTCTCGACAAAGGTCGATGTCGCCGCAAAGCTCGACACCGGCTCTCCATCGCGGCTGAACGGCTGGGCGCGATTGCCATAGGACTGGCGGCAATGCGTCGGCCTGCCACTCTCGCACGGGCCACAGCGCCCGCAATTGGCCAGCGTATGCAGCGCCACATGGTCGCCCACCGCCAGTTCGGTGACGCCCGGCCCCAGCTTCTCGACGATGCCCGCCCCTTCATGGCCCAGCACCGCAGGCGCGGGCCAGTCGATCGTGCCGTTGATAACCGAAATATCGGAATGGCAAATGCCGCTCGCCACGATGCGCACCAGCACTTCGCCTGCGCCCGGCTCCCGCACTTCGACATCCTCGACAAAACGAACCTTGCCCGGACCTTCGTAGACCAGCGCCCGCATTTTCAGCCTCTCCCACTTTCCGTCATTTGTATTTCATGCTCTGGCGCCACAGCGCTTGCCGCCCGGCAATAGCGTCCCACCGCCTCTCCCAAAGCGGTGATGCGGGACAGCGGCAACGGCCGGTCAAAGCCAAACAGGGACAGGGTGCACAGCACTGCACCATCCGGGCCGAACACGGGCGCTGAGATCATCATCACTGGATGCAGCCGGTCGGGCTGCGCCTCGATCATCAGATAATCCTCGCCCATCTGCCCGAGCAGTTCGGTGGCCCGCTTCTGCCTGTCATCGGCAAGTGGCTCTTCCGCCATGCCAATGACAGCAAGCCCTGCCGCCACTTGCTCCGGGCTGCGCTGAGTCACGGCATAGCCGCGCTGCCGCACCATCGCGAGCGACTGGCGCAGGCGATCAATATCGATCGGGCCCGCAGCCTTCGCCAGCCAGCTGTCCACTTCCTGCGCACCCGCCCAGGCAAGGAAGGGCGTGCCAAGCGGCGGGATCAGCGGCACACGCTGCCCGATCCGCAATCCGGGCAGCCGTCCCGGCCCTTCGGACGCCAGCGCGATCAGCCGATCGTCCAGCCGAGCCGTCAGCAGGCTGTCCATGTCCAGGTCGGCCGACATACGAGCGATCTGGTCGCGCGCGGCGGCAACCACCGGATGGCATTGCAGCGCGGCATGACCAATCGCGATCAGCGCCGGGCCAAGCCGATAGACCCGCCCACGTTGCGCCCTGACCAGATATCCATCCCGCGTCATTGCGCCCAACAAGGCGTGGCAGGATGCGGGATTAAGGTCCAGCTGCCGCACCAGCTCCGTCAACGAATAGCCGCGCAGTGGCGCCGCCGCCATGAAGTTCAAAATGTCGATGGCGCGGGACGCGGCCAGGGCCGGACGGGGCATCGCTATTCCTTCAGCTGAGGTCCAGATCGTCCCAATTCACCACCGTGCACATGCGGTGATAATCGGGACTGAGCCACGGCGCGTTCACCTGAAGCCTGCGATGCTCGCGGTTCACGTAATAATTCTTCTCGATGCCTCCCTCCGGCGTCATCTGAAGCCAGTTCTGCGCCTCGGCATCCAGTTCGCGATTATAGCGCTGGTACGCTTCCGGCCTCACATCGACGCGGCTCTTCTGCTCCTTCAACATCCGCATCACGCATTGGGCCGCATAGCTCGCCCAGATCAGCCACCATTGGGGCAGGCCCGTGCCCCCCGTCAGCGGCTGCGAATTGGGGCCGTACAGCATGAAGAGGTTAGGGAATTGCGGCACCATCATCGACAGATAGGCGCGCGGCCCATCACCCGTGTCCCATGTCTCGTGCAGGTCCTTGCCCTCCAGCCCCTTGTACCGCGCGGGCCAGAGATATTTGAGCACATCGAACCCCGTCGCGGCTATGACAACGTCGAAGTCCCGCTCCGTCCCATCCGCCATCACAAAGCCCGTCTTCGTGAACCGCTCCACCGATCCGGTCAGCAACTCCACATTGTCGCGGGTCAGTGCGCGATACCATCCATTGTCCACCACCGGGCGGCGCGACATCGGTGCATAGTCCGGGATCAGCTTCTCGATCAGATCCTCGCGACCACCGGTTTCCTGCCGGATATAATTGGTCAGGAAGGCGCGCATGTCGTCATTGGCCTTGCTGACCTTGCCCCCCTGCGCCTGCCATTCGCGATCGACGCGCTGCAACCGGTCGATGTCGAACAACGGCATCGTCGCGGTATAGCGCGACCAGTTCCAGTATCCGGGCATATTCTCGTTGAGCCAGGCCAGTTCCGGCTCGATCGGCGCGCCATATTTCTCGCGCGGGCTGATCCATTGCGGGGTCCGCTGCACGACGCTGACATGCCCCGCCTTTTGCGCGACCGCGCTCAGCAATTGCACGCCGGTTGATCCATTGCCGATGATGGCGACCCGCTTGCCGGTCAGGTCCAACCCCTCCGGCCAGGCGGACGGATGGATGATCTGCCCGCCAAAATCATGCACGCCCTCAATATCGGGCAACTGCGCATTGGCAAATGTGCCGCAAGCGGTGATCACCACATTGGCGACGATCTCCTGACGCCCGCCCGGCGTTTCGACGTCCAGCGTCCAGACATTGCGGTCTTCATCAAACACCGCCCCCTTCACATCATGGCCAAAGCGGCTGTTCGCCATCACCCCATATTTGCGCGACACATGTTGCAGATATTCGCGAACATCCTCACCCCGGTTGAAATGCTCGCCCCACGGATAGAGCTTCTCAAAACTATATTCATAGGTGATGGACGGCGTATCGACCCGCACATCGGGATAGCGGTTAATCGTCCACGTACCCCCCGCCTCAGGCTGACGATCCAGCAGCAGATAGGGCAGACCCAGCAACTCGCACTGCACCCCCGCCGCGATCCCGGCCGGGCCGCTGCCGATGATGACGATCCGGAAACCTTCTGGAATCTCCGGCTTCTCGCCCTCCCATTCGACGGCGCAAGGAACGGCACGGAAGGCCGGAAGATCACGCCGCGCCTCGAACTCGACATCGGTCATCTCGCCCGACAGCATCGTCATCAGGCGGCGCAGTTCGTCCTCGGGCGGCTCCGGCAAATCCACCGCACCGGCATTGTCCGCCAGCCACTCGACCGCGCGATCCTTCAGCAGTGCCTTCTGCCCCTCGCTCATCTGCGCGGCGGCAGGCAGGGCGGCAATCTCCTCATCCCCACTATTCTGGTAGAGCGCAATCCGCAGCGCGTTCAAATCCGCCAGTTCAACCGCCCGCCGGATGCTGTCAGTGTCGATCGCCTTTGCCGCCGTGGCCATTCATCCCATCCCATCTGCTGTCGAGCGCATGCGAGCGCGCCCATCTTGTTTTTTGCAATATCGAATCTTTGACGCGAGGTAAGCCGAACCCGCCCCAATTCCGCCATGCCGGAACAGGTGCCAATTGCGGCTCGTCAGTAACCGAGAAAATTGGGCGCGCGCCGCTCCATGAATGCCCGCGCCGCCTCGCTCGCATCATGCGAAAACAAGCTGATCTGCGCATTGGCAGCCGCCTCCTGCGCCATGCTCTCCTCCAGCGCGATGGCCCCCGCCGCGTTCAGATTACGTTTCATCGCCGCAAAGGCCGCCGTCGGCCCGCCCGCCAGCTTCGCCGCCAAAGCCGCGCACTCGGTCTCAAGCGCCTCATCCTCGACCAGCCGATTGACCAGCCTGCTCGCCAGCGCTTCATCCCCCAACATCGGCTCGTCCAGCAGGAACATCTCCCGCGCCCGCGCCGCGCCCAGCAGCCGGGTGAGCAGATAGCTCCCCCCCGGATCGCCGCACCGCCCAGCGCTGGCAAAGGCCAGCTTGAACTTCACCGTCCGCGAAGCGATCCGCAGATCACACGCCGCCGCCATCACCAGCCCGCTCCCAGCCACCGGCCCGCGCAAACAGGCGATGGTCGGCTTCGGCATCCGATGGAGCAGCAGCGGAATCTCGCCATGAATGCTCATCCGCGCAGCCGCCTCATCGGCCCGCATCGGCTCGGCCCGCGACGCCTTGTCATCCCCCGACAGATCATAGCCCGCACAAAAACCGCGCCCCGCCCCCGCCAGCACAACACAGCGCACCGCGGGATCAACAGACCACCCACGCAGCGTCAACGCGATCTCATCCAGCATCGCCTCCGTCACTGCGTTCAACCGATCCGGCCGGTTCAGCGTCAGCGTGGCCACGCCGCCCTCAACTTGCGTCACTATACTCATGAGTGCGACTTCACCTTGTCCATGCCCGCAACGATGAACTCGCCGGTCTGGCCATAGGCCGACGCATGACCCAGCTGGTGAATATCGAAACAGCTTTGCAGCGCCGTGCTTTGCCCCATGATGTCCAACGTCTGGTTCACCGCGCGCTTTGCCATGGCCAGCGCATGCGGATGCATCTGCGCAATCTCACGCGCCAGCGCCAGCGCCTCGGCATCCAGCTCCGCGCGCGGCACGACCCGGTTCACCATGCCCCGCCGCTCCGCCTCATGCGCGTCGATCGGCTTGGCGGTGAACAACATCTCCTTCGCCTTGCGCGGTCCCAGCTCCCATGTGTGGCCATGATATTCGACCCCGCCGATGCCCATCAGCACCACCGGATCGGAAAAGCGCGCATCATCAGCCGCGATGATCAGGTCGCACGGCCATGCCAGCAACAGCCCGCCCGCAATGCAGGCCCCCTGAACCGCCGCGATCGACGGCTTCGGAATATCGCGCCAACGCTTGGAATAGCCGAGATAATGCTTCGCCTCCCATTCATGGATGCCGAGCAGCCCACGCTCCGGGATCGTCTCGCGAATGCGGTTGAACGACCCGTCACGAATGGCCTCCGCGCTCACATCATGCCCGGCGGAAAAATGCTTGCCCTCCGCGCGCAGCAGGATGACCCGCACGGACTCATCCGCCGCCGCCTTTTCCCATGCCTCGTTCAACTGCTGCAAAAAAACTTCGTTCTGCGCGTTCGCCCGGTCGGCGCGATCCAGCGTGATTGTCGCGACCCGTTCCTCGACCGCGTAACGGATATATTCTACCATCTGCCTTACTCCTGGACCGCTGGTTGCGCGCGATCGGCGCTGCGGGCATCCGCTACCAGCGCCCTTCCGCACTACCGGAAGCGCGCTGCCGCCAAATTGACATCCTACGCTTCAGGATGGCCAAGCAGGAAGGCGCGAACAAGATGGAATTGGCATGAATCTCGAACTCAGCGAACAGCAGGCGATGATGCAGGAAGCGGCCCTGCGCTTCTTCGATCGGGAAGAGGTAGTGCAAGCCGCACGCGCGTCGAAGGGCGCAGTCGATGCCAGCCTCTGGAGCGAGGCTGCGCAAATGGGTTTCATCACCATGCGCGCGCCAGAAGATCGCGGCGGCCTCAGCATGGGCCTCTTGGAAGCAGCGCTAATCTGCGAGGCGGCAGGCCGGGGCGCAGCGCCTCTCCCGATCGCGGACGGCATCGCCGCCTGCGCACTTCTGGGCCAGCTTGAAGGCGAAGCCGCCGCCGCACTGCTCGAACAAGCAACGTCCAACCCCATCAGCCTCGACGCGCAGGACGGCTGCATCCAGCTAAGCTGGGAATCCGACGCCATTCACGCCCTCCTGCCCACCGGCGAAAGGCGCATCATCGCCAGCGGCAACGCGGCAAGGCAGTCCTTCGAAGCCGCCCTCACCGAACGAACCCTGCTGCGCTCAGCATGGCTCGTCGGCGCAGGCACCCGCGCCATCGAAATGGCCGCCGCCTACGCCACCGACCGCAAGCAGTTCGACCAGCCGATCGGCGCATTTCAGGGCGTGGCCTTCCCCCTCGCCGACTCCATCACCGACATGGAGGGCGGCCGCCTGCTGCTATGGCGCACCATCTGGGATGTAGCGCAGCAACAGTCCGAAGCAGGCGCGCTCGCCGCCCTGACCAGCTGGTGGACCGCCACCACCGCCCGCGCCGCCGTACGCCGGGCGTTACGCACCTTCGGCGGCTACGGCCTCTCCGACGAATATGACATCCACCTCTATTTCCTCGCGATCGACCGAGTGGCCTTGGCGGAGGGCGACCCCGAAGACCGGCTGGTCGATGCAGGCGGCCGGCTCTGGGCCGGCGCAACAACTGCGCTACCCGATGCAGGCGGTCCCGGCATCGAAATGGGCTTCACCCCAGCCGAAGAAGCCTTCGCGGCACAAGTACGCGCCTTCCTCGAAACCGCAGTCACCCCCGAACTGCGCGCCGAAGCCGCCACATCCACCGACGGCCACCTTCCAGACCTCCACCGCCAGCTAGCCGCCGCTGGCCTCGCCTATCCCGATTGGCCCCGCGAATGGGGCGGACAAGACCGCAGCCCCATGGAAGTAACCGCGCTCGGCCGCGTGTTCGAGGAATATGGCCTCTCCCGCATTCCCATAGGCTGCACCAACATGGGCGCGCGCATGACGATGAAGTTCGGCTCGCCTGAACTAAAGGCCGAAGTCCTCCCGCGCCTCGCCGATGGCTCCGCCCTCGCCTGTCTCGGCTTCACCGAGCCAGCATCAGGATCGGACATGTACGCCGCCCGCACCCGCGCCGTGCGCGATGGCGATGACTGGATCATCACCGGACAGAAGATGTTCACGACCGGCGCCCATATCTCCGATTATATACTGATGCTCGCCCGCACCGATCCCGACGCGCCCAAGCATAAGGGCATCACCCTCTTCTTCTTCCCCATGAACCTGCCGGGCGTCACGATCCAGCCGGTCGACACGCTCCCGGATGAACGCACCAACATCACCTTCTACGACGATGTGCGCGTGCCCGACCGCTATCGCCTCGGCGACATCAATGGCGGGCTTAAGGTCATGGCCGCCGCCATGGAAATCGAACATGGCGGCGAAGGCTATCATATCTATCACCACAGCCTGATGCGCGCCGCCCTCGATTGGGCCAGCAGCAGCGACGCGTCGGGCAAGAGCCCGATCCACAAGCCAGCCGTCCGCGCCCGCCTTGCCCGCGCGCGCGCGCATCTGGAGATTGCCGACCTGCTCTGCCGCCGCGTCACCTGGGCGATCGAAGCGGGCCGGATGACCCGCGCCATCGGCCCCATGGCCAAGATGTTCACCACCGAAATCTACATGGCAGATGCCGCCGATCTCGCCGCCCTCGCCGCGCCCGGCACGCTCACCCACCAAACGCCCGCCTTGGCGAAGATCGAGGAATCCTACCGCCAGTCCATCGGCCAGACCATCTATGGCGGCACCAGCGAAGTGCATCGCACCATCATCGCCCAGCATCATCTCGGCCTGCCGCGCGCCTGACCTGCGGGCTTCCATATGCGCGGAAAGTTGCGCGCCCGCATTGATCCTGACCGTGATCCGATGATCTTGGCTCCCATGACCTAAGCCGTTTTCAAGGACGGCGGTTCCATGGGAGACAAGCTGATGACGAACCCGGCACCGCTGACCATGTCGGACGCGCTCCCAGCGGCCGACCCCGATGTGCTCGCAGCATCAGCACCGCTCAAGGCGCAACGCCGCACGGCGATGCTGCTGATGCTCGCCTTCATCTACAGCCTCAACTATCTCGACCGCCAGATCGTCGTCATCCTTCAGGAACCGATCAAGGCCGACTTCCAGCTCGCCGACTGGGAACTCGGGCTGCTGACCGGCGGAGCGTTCGGCATTTTCTACACCTTGATGGGCATTCCCATCGCCCAGCTGATCGACCGGGGCGTCAATCGCGTACGGCTGATCGCGGTCTTCACCGCCAGCTGGAGCGTCATGACGGCCCTGTGCGGCCTCACCCGCAGCTTCGGAGCCTTCTTCACAGCACGCATGGGCGTCGGACTTGCCGAGGCAGGCTTCGCCCCCGCCGCCCACTCCCTGATCTCAGACCTCTACCCCCCGCGCGAGCGACCCGCTGCGGCAGGCATCTTCGCCATCGGCGTGCCCGTCGGCATCATGGCCGGCCTGTCCATAGGCGGCATCGTCGCGCAGGCGACCGACTGGCGCACGGCCCTTCTGCTGGCGGGCGCCCCCGGCATCCTGATCGCGATCCTCTTCCCCCTCATCGCCCGCGAGCCACTTCGCGGCGGAACCGAAGACCCCTCCGATCAACCGGCCGAAGCGCCCGCGACACTCAATTTCTTTCAAAGCCTGCGTGTCCTCTCACAACGGCGCGCCTTCCTGCACATCGTCGCCGGGACCGCGATCATGGCCTTCGCCCAAACCGGCATTTCGACCTGGCTGCCCTCCTTCCTCATCCGCAACCATGGCATGAGCCTGGCGCATGTCGGCGTCGGCCTTGGCCTGCTGACCGGCATATATGGAGCTATCGGCACCTGGGCAGGCGGCTGGCAAGGCACGCGGCTTGCCAAGTCGGGCCTCCATATGGCGCTCTGGCTGCCGATCGCGGGCATGCTCCTCTGCATCCCGCTGGACATCATCGCACTCAGCATGGCGGATGGGCAGGCCGTTCTCCTCGTCCTCATCCCCAGCTACATCGTCGGCTCCTTCTGGACCGCGCCCTCGATCGCCCTCACCCAAAGCCTCGCGCCCGTATCGATGCGCGCGCGGGCAAGCGCCATGAACATCGTCGCGGCGAACCTGATCGGCGTATCGATGGGGCCTCTTGTGGCAGGCGTGCTGAGCGACGCCTTCGCCTATCTGCGTGGCGGCGACGCGGCGCTCGGCCTGCGGGACGCGATGATCTGCCTCACCGCCTTCTTCCTGTGGGCAGCCTGGCACTGGACCATGGCGATGCGCGCCCTCAAGCAAGAAAGTACAACGACCGTACGAATTGATTGCACAACGCAACGGTTATAAAATACAGGTGAACCGAAACACCGGACGAATATCGGAGAGAGGATAAGCCATGGCTACCGGAAACGCGAAGAGGCAGGTCACGCACAATATGGGCGCAATGGATACGCGCCCCGTAAAGCCTCTGGAATTTGACGGCCCCCTGCCGCAACCGACCAAGGACATGGACCAGATCCGCGCCGATCTTGACCGCGCGGGCTACGCCATCGCGGCCGAGGTCGTGACCAAGGACAAGGCGCGCGAAATGCGCGACTTCCTCGCCGCCGAAATCGCCCGCGAAGAAGCGATCGATGAAGAGCGCGTCCGCCGCTTCTACACCGATAATGACGACCTTAATCGCCGCATGTCGGGATGCCATCTGATGAACCGGGAACGCTTCTTCCGCGACATCCTCGAACATGAACTGCCGCTTCAGCTCACCCGCGAACTGCTCGGGCCGCAGACGCTGGACGAATCCTATCTGGTGCACAGCTATGGCGCGAACGTCACCCGCCCCGGCAGCGCTCAACAGGGCATCCACCGCGACCGCAGCGGCGCGATGCCGCTGTCGGCAGGCGCCGCGCAGACCCGCTTCATCTGGTGCCTTGATGATTTCGTCGAAGCCAATGGCGCGACCCGCATGGTCCCCGGCAGCCATCGCGACACGGAGCCGCAATCCTGGGCCGTGCAATATGAATCCGTGCCCGCCGAAGCACCCGCCGGATCGGTGCTCATCTATACCGACCTGCTGCTGCACGGCACGGGCGCGAACACGTCAACGGACCTTGAACGCGCTGGCGTGATCATCGGATATTGCCCGCCCTGGTGGAAGCCCATGATCAACTTCCCGATGACGATCGATCCTGAAGTGATGAAGGGATCGACCAAAATCCTGCGCCAGATCCTTGGCTACAGCTCGGTCTCCGTCGGCTTCGACGAACCCTGGACCTATGCTCCCGACGCGGTGAAGGACCTGATCGTCACGCCCGAGATGGAATGGTGAGGTAAGAATGCGGGCCTGCCGACACCAATCCGGCCAGGCCCGCTTCTCCGCTTTCAGCCCCTCTGCACATCAACGGCTTCACCTTCGGCCGATGAGCTGCCGTGCGCCTTTTCCGGATAGGCGGCAAAGCTGCGCCTATGGGTGAACCCTATTCCATATTGGGAATAAATCTTCGCCGTACAGCAGAACCAACGAGAGCGACCCGGCGCATGACATCGCAGACATTCGATTTGATCATTCGCGGCGGCTTGGTGATCGACGGCACCGGCCTGCCCCGCCGCCGGATCGATGTCGGCATAAGGGACGGCCATATCACCGCCCTTGGGCTCCTCGCAGAAGCGACGGCGGAGCAGGAAATCGACGCCAGCGGCATGATCGTCGCACCTGGCATAGTAGATCCGCACACCCATTATGATCCGCAGATCACCTTCGATCCCTACGCCACCATGTCCTGCTTCCACGGCGTCACCACAGTGCTCGCGGGCAATTGCGGCTTCTCGGCGGCGCCCGTGCGCAAGGATGACCGGGAATTCCTGACCGACATCTTCGCCAGCGTAGAGGATATGAACCCCATCGCCCTGTCCGGCGTACCGTGGGACAATTTCGAAACCTTCCCCGAGTATCTGGCGTCCCTGAAAGGCAGTCTGGGCGTCAATTTCGCCTGCTATGTCGGCCATTCCAATATCCGCCGCTGGGTCATGGGCGAGGGCGCCTACGACCGCGACGCAACGGCCGAAGAGATCGCCGCCATGCAGGCGATCGTGGATGAAGCGGTCAAGGCGGGCGCCGCTGGCCTCTCCTCTTCGGCCGCCCCCACGCATCTCGATATCAAGGGCCGACCCGTCCCCTCTCGCCGCGCCAGCCAAGACGAACTTCTGGCGCTCAGCGCCGCCGCCGGACGGACGCGGCCGGGCACCATCTGCTACCTGCCCGCCAGCGCCATCGGCGGCATGACGCAGGAGGATTATGACCTTCTGCTCCAGATCGGCGAGGCATCGGGCCTCCCCGTGATCATTCAGGGCATCGGCGGGGCGAGCAAGGTCGATGTGCCAACCGCCAGCTGGGACAGGGCGTCCCGCTTCCTCGACGATGCAACCGCGCGCGGTACGCCTGTCTATTCGCTGCTGATGAGCCGCCCGTTCGACCGCACCGTCGAAATCGGCCCCAACAATGTCCACTATAAGGCCTGCTTCGCCTTCAACGACCTGTTGAACCTGCCCGACGCGGAAAGGCGCGCCGCACTGCGCGACACGATATGGCGCGACCGGGTCCGCAACTCAGTCGAAGACTGCAACCGCGACCCATCAAAGGGCACCACGCTCCCCCCGCCGCAATGGCCCGACGTCTATGTGGTGCAAGTCGCCGAGGAACGGAACCGCCCCCTCGAAGGCAAGTCGATCGGCGCGCTGGCGCAGGATTGGGGCGTCGCGCCGATGGACGCGATGCTAGACCTCGCCTTGGACGAGGATCTGCGCACCACCTTCCGCTGGCGCACCGAAAGCCCCGAATGGGCGGCGGCGGTCGATGTGGCACAGGGGCATCCCAACATGATCGTCGGCGTGTCGGACGGCGGCGCACATCTGCACAAGGATGATGGCGCGGACTGGAGTTCCTATTTCCTGCGCTCCTGGGTGCTCCAGCGCAAACGCTGGACGCTGGAGGAAGGCATCCGCCAGATAACGCAAGTCCCGGCCGCGATGCTCGGTTTCGCCGATCGCGGCACGCTGCGCGTCGGCGGCTGGGCCGACATCATGATCTTCGACCCCGAAACCATCGGCCCGTGGCGCAAGGAATTCGTGCACGACCTGCCCGGCGGCATCGGCCGTTGGAAGGCGCTGGGCACCGGGGTCAAGGCGACCATCGTCAACGGCCAGCCGATCGTCATCAATGGACAGCTGACCGGCGCCCTGCCGGGCCATGTCGTGGCGCCGGGCGCCCCGCTGGCCGCTGCCTGAATCATCGGAAGGAAATCGTCATGATCGAAGTCATCAAGTTGACCGGCGCGATCGGCGCGGAAATAAGGGGCGTCGACCTTTCCACCGATCTTTCGCCCGAAACCGTCGCCGCGATCAACGAAGCGCTCTATGACAATTATGTCGTCTTCTTCCGCAATCAAAAGCCCTTGTCGGAGGAAGAACATATGCGCGCCGGGCGTCATTTCGGCACGCTCGACCTCTCGGAAATTCAGCCTGATCCCGCTGCCCGGCGCGAAGTGCTGTGGATGGAAAGCAATTCAGCAAAAGGCGCGGGCGCTGAATATCTCCACCGCGACCGCACCTATCTCGAAGCGCCACCCATGGGGTCGCTGCTCCAATGCATGGTGAAGCCCGACGTCGGCGGCGACACCTGCTGGATCAGCTCGGTCGCCGCCTATGAAGCGCTGTCCCAGCCGATCAGGGACCTGATCGACGGCCTCAGCGCCCTTCATTCCATCCAGCCGCTCGCCGCCCGCAGCCAATCGATGCGCGACATGCTGGGGGACAAGGTGCACAGCTTTTCCACCGCCATCCACCCGCTGGTGGAAGTGCACCCTGTCAGCGGACGCAAGGCACTCAACATCAACGCCAACTGGACGACGCAGATCATGGGCGTGTCGCAAGAGGAAAGCCGCATGCTGCTCGACTTCCTGCTCAATCATGTGAAGCGGCCGGAATTTCAGGTCCGCTTCTCCTGGAATGTTGGCGACATCGCCTTTTGGGACAATCGCACGACCCAGCATTGCGCGATCGCGGATTACAACAGCCGCCGCGTCATGAAGCGCGTCGCGCTCGTAGGCCATCCGCCCAAAGGTCCGCATGATCCCGTAACTGCCTCAGCGCACTGACAACCGTCGCATATTCACGGGCAGCACTTCATATTTGCGGATTGGATGACCTCCGCGCTTGCGAATCCGATGCATCTGCGCCATCCCTCCCTGAATAATTGCATTCGGCCATGAAGTTTTTGCGACGCGGACCGGCTGCCTGCCAATGTGAGGAGAGAATGATGGCGCCGACGGAGGAACGCCCGGCCCGCGCGGCTTATGCACTCTATATCTTGCTGCTGCTGCTCGCGATCAATTCGTTGAGCTACGCGGATCGCCACGTCTTCTCCGTCCTTATTCCCGCGATCAAATCGGAATTCGGCGCGTCCGATTCGCTCCTCGGCCTCGTCGGCGGACCCGGCTTCGTCGCCAGTTACGTGTTGTTCAGCATGCCGCTCGCGCGTTTCGCAGACCGTTGGTCGCGACGCGGAGTCCTCACCCTGTCCGCGACCTTGTGGAGCGCGGCAACGGCAGCATGTGGCGCGGCTGGCAATATATTACAGATGAGCATCGCTCGCCTGATGGTCGGCATCGGCGAAGCGGGCGGCCTGCCGCCTGCGCAATCCCTCCTCGCCAGCCTTTATGACGAGCGTCGCCGGTCTAGCGCCATGGGCGTCCTTTCCGCCTCCACCTATATCGGCGTCGTGCTCGGCCTGACCGGCGGCGCAGCCGTGGCCGCGATGTGGGGCTGGCGCTGGGCCTTTTTCGCGCTCGCCATTCCCGGCTTCCCCCTGGCGCTGCTGCTCTGGCTTACCGGCCCTCGCCGCAGCAAGGCTATGCAGGTTACCCGCGATGGGCCGTCCGAAAGCCTGTGGCGCGCCATCCGCCGCTGTTGGTCGATCCCGTCCTTGCGCCTGCTTGGCCTGGGCGTCGGCACCTTCAACATATTCGGCTATGCCGCCGCCATCTGGACGCCCGCCTTCTTCATGCGCTCCCATGGCATGACCCTTGTTGAGGCAGGCACTTGGCTCGGCATCGGCGCGGCGATCGGCGGCATCACGGGCAGCTTGCTCAGCGGCGTCATCGTGGACCGCCTGCGCGTCCGTGGCGAAGCTTGGCAACTGCGCGTGCCCGCCATCGCCTTCCTCCTCGCCTTCCCGGTCTTCATCGTCATGTTCACCCTGCCGGGCGGAACGGCGGTGCAGATCGGCGGCTTGCGCGTCCCTGGCGTCGCGTTGCTTTCCATCCTTACCGGCATGATGGCGGCCATGTGGGCAGGCCCCTCCTTCGGCGCCGCCGCCCGCCTCGTCCTGCCGCATCAACGGGCGCAGGCAACGGCTATGCTGGTCGTCATCATCAACGTGATCGGCAGCGCATTTGGCCCGGTGATAGGCGGGGTCGTCAGCGACTTGCTGGCTGACCGGTTCGGCGCTGAATCCCTCCGCGTCAGCCTCTTCTTGCTTTCGGTACTGACAATTTTCGGCGGGCTGCTTTTCTGGCGGGCTTCGGTTCATTATCCCCACGATCTGACCCGCGTCGGCGGCCCTGATGAAGCCCCCTCGCCGCTCGGCCAAGGGAAGCTGAAAGAATCGACGCTCTGATCGCAGAGACAGGAGAAGAGAGCATGAAAACGCACGCAATCGTGACCGGCGCCGCCGGCATATTGGGCCAGGCTGTGACCCAGGCGCTAAGCCAGGCAGGCTATAAGGTAACGGGCATCGACCGCGCCGACAGCGCAGGCCCCGCGACGCAGGGCACCTATCTGGGCGGCATCGACCTCGCCGATCCCGGCGCAACGGCAACTGCGGTCAATCAGGCGATCAACGCCAACGGCCCGGTCGCAGCGCTCGTCAATGTCGCAGGCACCTTCCGCTGGGAAACCGTCGCGGATGGCGATGTCGCGACCTGGGCGACGATGTTCGACATCAACCTGCGCACCGCCGTCAACGCCGTCCGCGCTGCCCTCCCCTCCCTGCGCGAAGGCGGCGGCGCGATCGTCAGCATCGGCGCGGCCTCCGCGATCAAGGCTGGGGCAGGCATGGGCGCCTATGCCGCCAGCAAGGCGGGCATCGCAAAGCTCACCGAAGCGCTGGCCGAGGAAGAGAAGGACAATGGCGTTCGCGTCAACGCCGTCCAGCCCTCCATCATCGACACACCCGCCAACCGCGCGGACATGAGCGACGCGGACTTCAGCCGCTGGGTGTCCCCCGCGCAGGTCGCCAGCGTCATCGCCTTCCTCCTGTCGAACGGCGCGGCCGCCGTGACGGGCGCCTGCATCCCCGTGACGGGCCGCTGCTGATGCGCGCAGCAGTCTTTCGCGGAGCAGGCCAGCCGCTCGCCATCGAAACCGTCGCCGATCCGGTTCCAGCCGCCGACCAGGTCATCCTGGAAGTCGCCAATGCCGGGATTTGCGGGTCAGACCTCCACATGGCGGAAAGCGCCCATACGCCCTCGGGCCTCATATTGGGGCATGAGTTCGCCGGGACCATCGCCGCCCTCGGCCGCGACGTGAAAGGCCCGTGGAAAGTCGGCGACCGCGTGACCGCCCTGCCGTTGAACGCCTGCCATCACTGCCCCGCCTGCGATGCCGATCTGCCCGCGCTCTGCCCGACCAACCTGTTCACCGGCACCAACCTCCTCGCGCAGGGAGCCTATGCCCAGCTCGTGACGGCCCGCGCCGACATGGTCCAGCGCCTGCCCGAAGGCGTCACCCTTGAGGAAGGCGCGCTGGTCGAGCCGCTCGCCGTCGGCCACCATATCGTGTCCCTGGCCCACATGCCCAAGGATGCAGCCGTTCTGGTGCTCGGCGCTGGCCCCATCGGCATTGCGGTCGCCCTGTTCGCCCGCCACGCCGGTGCCCGCCATGTGGTGGTGAGCGAGCGCTCTCCCGAACGCCGCGCGCTGGCGCAGCAAGTCGGCGCCACTGCCGTCATCGATCCGCAGGCGCAGGACGTCGCCGCCGCCTTCGCTCAGGCAACCGGCGAAAATGCGCCCCGGATCATCTTCGAATGCATCGGCGTTCCCGGCATCTTCAACCAGGCGATGCAGCTGGCCGCCGTCCGCGCGCAGATCATCGTCGCGGGCGTGGTGTTGCACGACGAAACGATCACCCCCGTCATCGCCCTCGGCAAGGAACTGACGATCCGCTACAGCCAGGCCTACAACGAACGGGATTTCGAGGCAGTGATCCACGCCATCGCCACCGGCACGATCAAGCCAAAGCCCATCCACACCTCCACCGTCAGCCTGGATGAACTGCCCGCCGCCTTTGAGGCGCTGCGCAGCCAGCCGCGCGAATGCAAGGTGCTGATCCGCCCCTGAACCGTCATCCTTGCATGTTAAAATCGCCCGCCAGCTACGCAAGAAGTTGACATTATAGCCCGGAAGGGCACAGTTCGCGTGAATATTGCGGGAGGGGATTAGCGCAGCGGCCTGATGGCGGCAGCGCTCCCCGTCCGCTTTGGAACCCGGATCGGAATGGGGCTATAATGAGCAATTGGGACAAGGAAGTCGACATTCTGGTGGTGGGGTCGGGCGCGGGCGGCCTGCTCGCGGGCCTCGTCGGCGCGCACAACCGCGCAGACGTGCTGATCGTTGAAAAGGCCGACCTGTGGGGCGGCACATCGGCCACATCGGGCGGCGGCATCTGGATTCCGGGCAGCGATGTCGCCAGGGCGGCGGGCTTTGAAGATAATCTCGACAACGCCTTCACCTATCTGCGCGGCCTTTCGGCGGACAATGTCCCGGACGAAAATATCCGCGCCTTCGTCGATAATGCCGCGCCCATGCTGCGCTGGGTCATGGCGAACACGCCGGTCCAGTACATGGCCTTCCCCTATCCCGATTATCATGCGGAAAATCCCGGCGGGTCGGCGCAGGGCTATCGCACCCATCTACCCATGCCGATCGACGGCAAACCGCTCGGCAAGGAAATCCGCACCCTGCGCTTCGCCTCGCCTGCGGCCAGCCTGTTCGGCTATCTCAACTGGCATTTCAGCGAAACGAGCGAACTGCTCTACCGCACCAAGGGCTGGATAAAGAACCTCGTAGTCAACATGTCGCGCTACTGGCTCGACCTTCCCTTCCGCCTGACTTCGCGCAAGGATCGCCGCCTGACGCTCGGCAATGCGCTGACCGGCGGCCTGCGCATGGCGCTCGATAAGGCGGGCGTCCCCGTCTGGCTCAACACCCCGCTCAGCGAACTCATCCGCGAAGGTGGCCGCGTCACCGGCGCGGTGGTCGAAAAGGATGGCAAGCCTTACCGCATCGGCGTGCGCAAGGGCGTGGTCCTCGCCGCTGGCGGTTTCGACAAGAATCAGGCGATGCGCGACGCCAATTCACCCCTCTATCCGACCTCGCGCTATTCGGGTGGCGTGACCAGCAACACCGGCGACGCGATCCGCGCAGGCGAAGCTGTCGGCGCGAACATGCTGAACCTGCAATCGGCCTGGGCCGCCCCGGTCTTCTACGTGCCCGGCGAGGATCGGGGACGGCTCTGCACCGTCGAGCGCGCGCTCCCCGGCTGCCTCATGGTCAACCAGAGCGGCAAGCGCTACCTCAACGAAGCCGCCTCCTACCATATTGTCGGCCAGCAAATGGCACGGCGGGAAGCGGAACATAATGACGCCAGCCCCAGCTGGATGATCTTCGACCACACCTATCGCCATAAATTCCCGATGGGTCCGCTCTACCCGCTCATGCCGACGTTCATCCATAACAAGGGCGTACGCAGCATCCTGAAGCAAGGCCGCTCGATCGAGGAACTGGCAGGCAAGATCGGCATCAATCCTGCGGCCCTTTCGGCCACCATCGCCCAGTTCAACACCCATGCGGCCAAGGGCGAAGACCCCGAATTCCACCGTGGCGAAGCGGCCTATGACAAAATGTATGGCGACTTCCGCCACGGCCCCAATCCCTGCCTGCGCCCACTCGACAAAGGCCCCTTCTACGCCATGCCCATCTATCCCGGCGACATCGGCACCAATGGCGGCCTGCTCACCAATGCCAAGGCGCAGGTTCTGGACGACGCAGGCGCGCCGATCACCGGCCTGTACGCGGTCGGCAACAACGCCGCCTCAGCCATGGGCGAAAGCTATCCCGGCGCAGGCGTCACCATCGGCCCCGCCATGACCTTCGCCTATGTCGCGGCTCGCGACATGACGGGCGGCAACGCCTGATCCTGACAAGCTGGAGAAATGGCGTGCACGGCTGACCGGAAACGGCAGCTGGTGCGCCATTTTTTCAGCGGGGAGGTTAAGGCTGGAGCATAATCATGTTCTAGTGGTCGTCACCCCGGACTTGATCCGGGGTCCCGCTTCTTATCTGACGCTGCCGAGGCAGCGGGACCCCGGGTCAAACCCGGGGTGACGGAAAAGCAGCCTTAATGACGATGCTTCCGTGTAAGAAGATCACGCACCGCCCATCGCCCGAGCCACATCCGTAACCACACGCCGCCATTCGATCCGCACCAGATCATCGCCAATCGCGGCCTCCAGGAACAACCGGTCGCCCTCAAACGCATAATGGCGCGGCTGGTCTGATCCGATCCAGTCCGGATACCATGCGCCATCGACATGGTGCGTGACGATCCCCGCTTCCGCATCGATCGAAAAGCGGCCGAAATAGCCGCTATAGCCGCGCATCGACTCCCCAAGCGCCGCGTCGCTCACCTGATAGACGCTGGGCTCGCCGAACCTCTGCCGGTTTGCCTGCATCAGGTGACAGCTCATATGTCCGTCGGCGCTGTACATGATCTGGCCGACGGCATCGGTGCCGAACGGATGATCCCGCGCGCCATCGGCATGAAAAGTCGTCCACAGAACCAGCTGCCACCCGCCAACAAAGGCGGCAAAGGCCTCTTGCGCGCTCATGTCCGTGCGGGTGAGCCGCTCGGGCAATCCGTTCACAGCCATTTCTCATCCTCTCCCCGGTTCATTCTGCCGATGCCGAATGATGCCTCCCGCGCCCGACATGTCCACAAAGAAAAAGGGCCGGGTTTCCCCGGCCCTCCCTGATCATTCTCCGCCGAAGCGATATTTCAGGCGCAGCCCGTACATGCGGGGTTCGCCATAAAGGCTCGTTTGATACAACAACCCACCCTGCTGATACACATTGCTGTTGCTGATCCGATAGAGCTTGTTGGTCGCGTTGGTGACGAACAGGCCGACATCGAACCCGCTGCCCGCAACGCCGTTCCAGTCGAGCGACATGTTGAGCAGGCCGAACGGTTCCAGATAAGCGCCCGGCTGTAGCGCGGGCACGTTGCCGGGATCGGTATACTGACGCGAGCTGTGCGAATAGTTCGCGAAGAAGTTCAACTCACCCATGTCGTCGCCCATCGGCACCGTAGCATTGGCATGAATGCTCCAGATATAAGGCGAGACATATTGGAAGGGCAGGCAGCTCAGGTCCACCGTGCCGCCCGGCGCCACGACGCCGTTACAGCCGAAACCGCCGGTGGGCGTGGTGAACTCGTAATTTTTGTACTTCGCGTCGGTGTGGCTGAAGTTGCCGCCGATCTCGAGACCCTTGAACGGCTGCATCGAAGCTTCGACTTCGACGCCCTTGATCCGCGCATCGGCATTACGGACAACCGCGCCGCCAGCAGCCGACGCCGGATTATAGTCCGCTCCCGCCCGCTGAATGTCCTTATAGTCCAGCAAATAGGCGCTGCTGTTCAGGCGGAATGGAACATCGGCAATCCGGAAGTCGGCTTTAAAGCCAGCTTCATAGGATGTGACCGTTTCCGGCTGGAAGGTGCGGGTAGTGGTGAACACGGCCTGCTGGTTGAAGCCGCCTGCCTTGTACCCACGGCTCACCTTGCCGAACAGCAGCACGTCGCGCATCACCTTGTAATCAAGGCCGATCAGCCAGGTCGAAGCCTTGCTGTTCAGTTCCGCGGTGTAGGTGCAATCCGCAAGCGCAGTACCGATCGGCACGATGGCGCTGGTCGATCCACATTTTGCGGTCGTCCCGCCGATCTGCGGCAAGAAGGAAGTGGAGAAACCACGGATCTTGTCCCAGGTGTGACGATAGCCGCCGGTCAGGCGCAGGCTCTCCAGAGCAGGTGACACCGCCCCGAAATCAAACGTTGCCTGAGCGTAAAGCGCCTTGGACGTCTGGGTCGTGCCGTAGGTGCTGTAGTTCGCAGGGCACACGGCAATGCCCGGAGTGCCGACATTTGTCCCGGTGAACGCCGCCGGGCAATAAACGATCGCGGCGCCAACCTGCTTGCCGCTTGGGCGCTGGTCATAATAGAACCCGCCGACTGTGTAGGTCAGATGCTTGTCCAGCGCGGAACCCTGCAACTGTAGTTCTTCCGTGAACTGCTTCAGGTCGTCGCGCGGGAAGCCCGGATCGGATGCGTTGAAATAGGTGAGCGGCGTGTTGTCGCCGGGCAAAACCACTTGGCCCGGTGCAGGCAGGCGATTGGGATCGACGTCGTGCTGCTGCAGGATCGTGCCGTCGCTGTCATAGGCATAATCCAGCTTCAACTTCTGGAAGCTGACGATATTGCGCAACGTCAGTTCGTCACTCAACTCGATGTCGGTCGTGTTGGAAACGCCCCAGGTCTTGGTGCGCGAAAAGATATCAATGCCCAGCGCGGTCTGACGCGGCCCCAGTGCGTTCGCCTGTGCCGACGCGGCGCGGTAGACATCGCACGATGCAATAGCGCCAGGAATGGTCACGCCTTCATAGCAAAGGTTAAGCGCAGACAGACCGGCGATATTGAAGCCCTTGTGGATAAAGCCCGCGCCGTTGTTCTTGGAGTTCGAGCCATAGATCATCGTGTAGTTTTCGATGGTCTCGGTGGGCTTGAAGGTGATGCCGATGCGACCGGAATACCAATGTTCGTTGTCGCGATCCTTGTTCCACACGACATCGCGCGTAAAGCCGTCGCGATCATGAAACGCACCCACGACGCGGACCAGCAGCTTGTCCTCGATCACCGGGACATTGACCGCGCCTTCGACGTAACGGCGGTCATAATTGCCAATCTCGCCCTTGATCCAGCCGCCAAACTCGTTCGTCGGCTTCTTGGGCACCAGCAGCACCGCGCCGCCGGTCGTGTTACGGCCGAACAACGTACCCTGCGGGCCGGACAGGACCTGCAAATTCTCCAGGTCCACGAAGTTGCCGGGTCCGCCTTGTTGGCTGAGCGTGATGCCAGCGGGCAGCGGCACTTCGTTCATATAAACGACGACGCCCGGCGATGCCTGGAACGTCGCGCCCTGGCCGCGAATGGTGAAGGACTGCGACTCGCGCGACCCTTGTCCGTTGGGGCCAACGACCAGCGACGGAACGCTCGCCTGAAGGTCCTGCTCCTTGGCAATGCCCTGCTGCTCCAGCCGGTCGGCAGACAGCGCGGTGATCGCGATCGGAACGTCCTGATTGCGTTCCTCGCGGCGGTTAGCGGTCACGACGATGTCGGTCAGGCCGATATTCTCGTCCGTGCCCTGCGGCTGTGCTTCGGTCTGGGCCAGGGCCGCCGGCACAAACATTGTAACGGCAACACCAGCCATCATGCTGGTGGCAAGCAGCGGCAACCGCCGCCGCGCGCGGATAACAGACGACATTCACACTCTCCTATGCATATGATGCAGGGCTGGCGGCGTTCTCACCGCAACCCCGATCCTCTCCACTGTGTTTTTTTGGTTAAGCTGATCGGCGCCACAGGGCCGAAACAGCCCCGCCCCCGCCGACATGGCGATGGTTCAGGCTGGCGCGTCGATGTTCGAAATGGATGGTGCCGCGGCGTCTTCGTATGCGTTCATCTCACGATGTCATGCAGGCCGCACTCTAACTCCCCTTTTTAAGGCCCGTGCCCCACCCCCGTTCACCGGGTGTTGTGTAAGCACTCACTTTCACAGGCCTATTAACACGACATGTTGTGAAATCAATATCTCAACCGCTGTCAATTCTGCATTTCATTCATTATTTTGAACACAACATCCCAATCTTCCGTCCACGGAAAAGCAGATCAAACTGCCTCTCATGTGGTAATTTCCCTACGCCAGGACAGACCGTTAACGCGCGAAGGCTTGCGTCGGGTAATCGGACAGCTTTACCCTGACCGGATAGCATAAAGGAGAGTGAACATGCCGCGCTGGGTGCACCGGCCCGAAGGGTCGAATTGGGGCGATTTCGGTGAGGATGATCAGATCGGCCGGATGAACCTGATCACGCCCGAACGCCGCCGCGCCGCCATGGCGGAAGTCGTCGAAGGCATCGCCTTCACGCTCAGCCTGCCGCTCAACGTCCCAACCATTCCCCTCGCGCCTTTTCGTCGCCCTCCGCTGCTCAGCGCAGCCTGCGATGAGGAGGGCGAAATGTACAACCGCCTCGACCCCAATGGCGAAGAATCCACCTGCGATGACCGGGTCCTGCTCTACACCCAGCATTCGACGCAGTGGGACGCGCTGTCACATCGCGGTCGCGCCTTCGATGCGGACGGCGACGGCGTGGCGGAGCTGGTCTATTATAACGGCTTCCGCGCTGGCGATCATATCAGCGGCCCCGGCGGCCCGGCTGGCGAGACCTGCGCCCGCGCGCTCGGCATAGAGACATTGGCGATGGCGGGCGTGCAGGGTCGCGGCGTCATGGTGAACCTGAAAGCCGCCTATGGCACGGAGTACCGGCCCATCTCCCGCGACGATCTGCTGCGCGCGATGGATGCACAGGGCGTGGAGGTGCGTACAGGCGACTTCCTGCTCCTCTATACCGGCGTCGACCGGATGGTTCTCGACCGGGAAGCGAGCGGCAAGGATACGCCGCTGGCCATGGCGGGGTGCGCGCTGGACGGCCGTGACGAAAGCCTGCTCCAATGGATCGTCGATAGCGGCATCACCGCCATCTGCTCCGACAATATCGCGATCGAGGCGCTCGACCTCATCCTTTCGCCTGAACCACCCCCCATCCGCCTGCCCATCCACGACCTATGTCTTTTCCGGCAGGGAATTTTCCTGGGCGAGCTTTGGTATCTGGAGCAACTGGCCGCATGGCTGCATGAACGAAAGCGCCATGCTTTCCTGCTCACCGCGCCGCCCCTCCGCCTGCCGGGCAGTGTTGGTTCACCCGTGACGCCGATCGCGACCGTATGAGGGCTAACCGGAACCGCGTCAGTTCTTCTTTGCGGCGCTATCCTCGTTCAACATTGCGCCTGCGCCGTTCAGGAACAGGCTCGTCACGGTTTCGGCATTGGCCTTGATCTGTGCCGGGGTCATGGCCTTTGTATTATAGATCACGCGATACTGCCACCGCCGCAGCAGCAGGGCGACATACAAATCGGCCAGCGTTTCAGCACGCGGCTTGCTGAAACCATGCTCCCTTAAAATCTGCTGCAACGGATCAAGCTGGAACCGCTCGAACTGACGGCGCGACACGTCCTCCAGTTGAGGAAAGCTGATGCTTTCGCGATAGATGATGCGGGCCAGCCTGACCTGCCGGTCATGGTTTATCCGGGTGCTTACATGCAGCGCGTAGCGCATCAGCTGCTCACGCAGCGTGCCCTTGCAATCCCCCGGGAAGTGATGACGGATGGCCGACATTTCCAGACAGGCTTCGAACAACGCGACCTTGTCGGTATAGCGATTATACACCGTCCGAGTGGATACGCCCGCGCGCTCGGCGATCGAGCGCACCGAGGCACCATGGAAACCATGGTTCGAAAATTCCTCCAGCGCCGCTTCCAGCATTGCCTCTTGTTTCAGCTCAGCCTCGCGCGCATTGGGCCTGCCTACCCGCCGCGTTGCACCCTCAACCCTTTTTTCCGCCTCGCTGCTGATCATCGACTGGCCTCGTCCCCCCTTGGCCTGACACCATGAACCCGCACGAACGCCGTGCAGCTCTAACGCTCGGCTATAGGATATATTGACCGGTCCAGATAGTGGCGGAACGCGCAAGAATGCTTCCGACAGCGGATCCCGGGCGGGGACCCGATCAGGGCACAAGTTGGAGGCCGCTTAGCGCGCCTTCATGCCACGACCGTTGGCACGGGCGGCATGTCCGGCACATTATGGGCGTAACCCATTTCCTCATATCGTTCCGCGATCCTCCACCCCTTGTCGGTGCGGATCAGCTTGTCACGATACCAGAGGCCGATAAAGAACACCTGCTCCGCGCCATCTTCGCCCTTATAGACCATGGGATTGAAAAGAACGGTCCGGCTGCGCGCCGTGTCCCCGTCCAGTTCCAGCTTGGTCGTTGCCACCATATGCTGGAATAGCGGGAATCGCTCCATGGCCACGGGCAACCATGCCTTGATCTGAGCGACACTGCCCTTCGCGCCGCCGGTTTCGCTGTAATCAATCACTGCGTCGGGCGTGAAGACGTCGTCCAGCCCATCCCAGTTCCGCTCATCAATGGCATAGCTATAGCGCGACAGAAGATCCTGAATCTCCAGCCGATCCGATATTTCCTGAAGCGAAAGCATCAGACATCCTCCTTCTGATTTTATAAACCGAAACAGGCCCGTCGGGTTCGCGCTTGTCAAGTTTTTCCGTGTATGAGCCTTGAATTGCGTAGCAAACTGACGCAAGCATCAACCAACAAAATGACAGGTTAAGGAGAGGTAGCATGCGTCTGGAAGGCAAGACGGCGATCGTGACCGGCGCGGCTTCGGGAATCGGTCTGTCGGTGGCAAAGCGGCTGGCGGCCGACGGCGCCAAGGTGATCATCGGCGATCGCAACGCGCAGGGTGTAGAGGAGACGGCACAGGCCATCGGTTCGGCGGCTACCGCCCTCGCGCTCGACGTCGCGGATGAAGCATCCTGCCAGGCCATAGTTGATCGCGCGGTCGCGCTTCATGGCGGGCTCGACATCCTCTGCAACATCGCTGGCGTGCTGGATTTCGGCCGCTTCGAAGATGTTGATCGCACCCGGTGGGACCGCGTCATCTCGGTCAACCTGACGGGCGTCTATCAGATGTGCCGCGCCGCTATGCCTCACCTGGTTGAGCGCCGCGGCAATATCGTCAACATGGCGTCCGCTGCTGGCCTTGTCGGCGTGCCTTATAATTCGGCCTACACTGCGTCCAAGCATGGCGTGGTTGGGCTGACCCGCGCGCTGGCGCTGGAATTTTCGAAGGAAGGCGTACGCGTGAACGCCGTCTGCCCGGGCGGCGTGGACACGCCGATGCTGCATCAAACTCCGCCGGAAAATATCGACTGGCAGATGGTCATGCGTTCGGCCTCCTGGCTCGACAGCGGCGCGATGGCGACCACCGACGACATCGCCGACACCGTCGCCTTCCTTGCGTCGGCCGAGGCCAAGCGCATCACTGGTGTCGCCTTCCCCGTCGACGGCGGCCAGACAGCAGGCTGATCCTATCCAACCCCAAGCTTTTTGAAGAAGAGTGACGACCATGGCGACCCAGCCCGACCAGATCCAGACCCAGCCCCTCGAACGGGAGGCGCTGCTGCAACAGGCGCGTGAAAGGGCAGGGCTCGCCGACTTCGGGGACGAATGGTTCTTCGAACCGATGGATCACTTCATCGAAGCATCGAACCGCGAAGGACGCCTGACCCCGGCCGGGCGCGCTTCGACAACGGAAGTGATCGTCAAGGGCCTGGTCAGCCGCCTGCGCATGGTGGAGGACATCAAGCGCCACCCTGAAATCCTTGACGAACAGGTAGATGTCGCGGGCATCATCCTGGGCCTGCCGCGCACCGGCAGCACCATCTTCCAGCGCCTGCTCGCCAGCGCGCCGGGCATGACGGGCCTGCGCTGGTACGAGGCGCAGAATTTCGCGCCCTTCCCCGGCGAAGAACGCGGCAATCCGGTGGACCGCCGCGCCTATGCGCAGGCGATGATCGACGGCTGGCTCCAGCTTTCACCCGAACTGGCGTCCATCCATCCGCTCGAACCCGACGCGCCGGACGAAGAAATCCTGGTCCTTGGCCAGATGTTCGTCAGCACGATGATCGAGGGCATGAATTATGTGCCCAGCTTCACCCGCTGGCTGAACACTTACGACCAGTCCAAGGGGCATGAGGACCTCAAGACCGTCCTCAAATATCTCCAATGGCAGGACCCTTCGCGCAAGGGCCGCAAGTGGATATTGAAGAGCCCCTCGAACCTCCCCTATGCCGAGGTCGCGGCCAAGGCTTTCCCGAACGCGCTGCTCATCATGACGCATCGCGACCCGTTGCAGACCGTCCCCTCATACGTCTCCATGCAGGCCGCGCTCTACAAGCTCAGCGCCACCCTCACCGACGCGGAAGTCGGTGCCTTCTGGTTCCCGCGCCTTGTCGAATGGATGCGCATGTTCGAAGCGGCGCGTGAACGGATCGGCGAGGACCGCTTCATCGACATCGACTATCGCGAGGTCGGCAAGGAACCGATGGCGCAGGCCGAGCGCGTCCTTGCCCGCATGGGCATCCCCGTCGATGCGCAGCTGGAGGAGGTGCTCGCCGAATTCCTCGCCGGCAACAAGCGCGAGCAGCGCCCGATGCACGACTATTCGCTCGAACGCTTCGGTCTGGACGAAGAAGCAATCAAGCGCGAATTTGCCGCCTATCGCGAACGCTACATCTCCTGACGATGGAAGTCCGGCCCGGCATATTGCGCACGCCCGATGCGTGTTTCGATGCGTTGCCGGGCTATGATTTCGCGCCTCATTATGTGGAGGTAAAGGACGCACGGCTCGGGCCGCTGCGCATGCATTATGTGGACGAAGGGGAAGTCAGCGCGCCCGTCGTCCTGATGCTGCATGGCAATCCGACCTGGAGCTACCTCTACCGCCACATGATCGGCCCGGTCGCGGCGGCGGGTTACCGTGTCATCGCTCCCGACATGATCGGCTTCGGCAAGTCCGATAAGCCCGCCAGCCGCGCGGATTACGGCTTCGACCGCTTCGTCCAGTGGATGCGAGCCTTTGTAGAGGCGCTCGACCTCAGCGGCATCACCCTCGTCTGCCAGGATTGGGGCGGCCCCATTGGACTGCGCGTTCTGTCCGAATGTCCCGACCGCTTCAGCGCTGTCCTTGCCACCAACACGCTCCTCCAGAATTGCGACCCGCCGCCGCTCGGTGTTCCCGGCTGGCCGAGCGAACAGATCGCCGCCTGGGTCGAAACCTGCCGCACCAGCGAAGACCTACCGCTCGACCTGCTTGTCGGCCGTGCCTGCGCCACCGACGTTCCGGCGCGAGTCCTCGCCGCCTATGCCGCGCCTTTCCCCGACGCCACCTACAAAAAGGGCATGCTCCAGATCACCTGCGGCATCCCGATCGCCGAAGGTGCCGAAGGGCTGGAGGCAAACCGCGCCGCCTGGCGCTTCCTCGAAAGCTGGGACAAGCCTTTCCTCACCGCCTTTAGCGATCAGGACCCGGCCACCATTGCCTGGGAAGAGGTCTTCCAACACCGCATCCCCGGCGCAAAAGGCCAGCCGCACACCCGCATCCCCAATGGCGGCCATTTCGTCCAGGAGGATCAGGGCACAGCGCTGGCGCAGGTGCTGATCGAATTTCTAAAGGCCAATCACTAAGTCCGTTCGCTTCGAGCGACGTCGAGAAGCCGCCGCACATCGTGTCTCGACTTCGCTCGACACGAACGGAGTTCGCTCAATGAAACCCCTGCCGAAACGCGCGCGGCGTCAGGCCCGTAGCCCGCCGAAACGCCGCGCTGAACGCGCTCGCCGTCGCAAAGCCCAACGCCTGTGCGATCCGGTTCATCGGCAGCAGCCCGCCCCGGATCATGTCCTGCGCCCGTTCCATCCGGATCGCGGCGGCATGGTCGGACAGCCCCGTTCCCGTCGTCGCGGCGAAGGATCGCGACAGGTGCGACCGGCTGATCCCGCACAGGCTCGCAAGCGCCTGCGTCGTCGGCCATTCCCCATCGCTTGACCGCAGTGCTTCCTCAATCCGGGCAAGCTGCCAGGGCGCAAGGCCACCCTGCGTCGCGTCCGGCTGCCGCGTCCGCCGGAACAGCCGCGCCAGTTCCACCATCGCCAGCTGCACCAGCGCCTCGACCGCCATCTCCGCGCCAAAGCCCGGCGTCACTGTCTCCTGCTTCAGCCGCTCCGCCAGCGCCATCAGCACAGGTGAGTTGATCGACGCGCACCGGCTCAACCGCCGCGAGTCCCAGTCTGACAATCCCGTTACAGCGGCAAAACGCACCGGATCGAACCGACAGGTCAATATATCCAGCATCCCGCCATCACCCCGCGAATGCATCGCGATGCCACCCGGCCGCAGCATCAGGCGGCCAACCTTGTGCCGCCGCCGATCGCCCAGATCGAACATGATCTCGCCCTGCGTCCCTTCGGCGCGGGGCATGACGATCGAGAGGATCGGCGCTTCGTCCAGTTCCCACATCTCATTGGGCCGGGGCAGCTCATAACGGCGAAGTTCGACACGCGCAGCACTGCTGACGGCAGAGGCCAGCACCGTCCACGGCCCGCCATGGCCGCTCGGCGTAGCTTTGGCATCGGTCAAAAGCTGCTGCGTCATAACCACAACGATAATCTCATGCGACCGAGAGAACAAGCACTGGCTATGCGCAGAAAAAACTGCCATCTACAACGCAACAAAGCAAAAGATGGAGAGTGTTTCATGAGCAGAACCATAGTCGTAACCGGCGCTGCATCGGGAATCGGCGCCGCCACCCGCGACAGGCTGGAACGTGGCGGCCATCGCGTCATTGGCGTCGATCTGCGCAATTCCGATATCGATGCCGATCTGGGCACCGTCGAAGGCCGGGCCAGCATGATCGATCAGGTGACGCGCCTTGCGCCCGATGGCGTCGATGCCGTGCTCGCGGGCGCGGGCATCTCACGTCAGGATATGGACCGCGAAACCATCGCCATCAATTATTTCGGCGCGGTCGCAACGCTGGAAGGACTACGACCCCTGCTGGCGAAATCCGCCCGGCCCCGCGCCGTCGCCATCTGCTCCACCGCCGCCATGTTGCCATCGAACAGCAAAGTGATCGAACTCTGCCTCGCCGATAAGGAACAGGCCGCGCTTGACGCCATCGCCGCCGACGGGGGCAACGCCTATGCCACGTCGAAAAACGCCTTGTCCCACTGGATGCGCCGTGCAGCGGTAAGACCTGAATGGGGCGGCGCGGGCATCCTGCTGAACGGCATCGGGCCGGGCGTCGTAAAGACGCCGATGACGACGCCGCTGCTCGATCAACCGGAAATGGTCAAGCTGATCAACCAGAGCAATCCGATCGCGATCAAGGATTATGCGGGACCCGAAGACATTGCCGAACTGCTCGATTTCCTGCTCAACATGGAAAATAACTATCTTCTCGGCCAATTGATCTTCATCGACGGCGGCAGCGACGCAATATTGCGGCCTCAGCAAGTCTGACGCCAAAGGGGCGGCGGCCCACGATAAACAGAAACTAGGCCAAGGAAAGGAAGAGCGATGTCGGCTCTGCAAGGCAAGGTTGCCCTGATAACCGGGGCGGGACAGGGCATCGGGCAGGGCATCGCCCTCGCCCTCGCCAGTGAAGGCGTCGACCTGCTCCTCGCCGGACGGACGTTTGAGAAGGTGCAGGAAACCGCGCAGCTTGCGCAAGAACGCGGCGTACGCGCCGTCGCCGTCGCCTGCAACGTGAAGGACGCGGACGATCTCGCCACCGCCGTGGACAGGGCGGTCACCGATCTGGGCGGCGTCGACATCCTGATCAACAATGCGCAGGAAGTGCCGCTTGGCCTGCTCGATGAAGTGACGGACGAGGCTTTCCTCGCCGGATTTGAATCCGGGCCACTCGCCTCCTTCCGCCTGATGAAGCTGGTGCGTCCCCATATGGCGTCGCGCGGCGGCGGCACCATTTTCAACTTCGCCTCGTCCGCTGGCATCCGCTGGGACATGACCGGCTATGGCTGTTACGGCGCGGTGAAGCAGGCGACCCGCGTCCTGACGCGCGCGGGTGCGGCGGAATGGGGGCGCCAGAATATCCGCGTCCTCACCATCGCGCCGCATGCTGAATCGCCGGGCCTCAAATGGTGGATCGAAAATAATCCCGAAGAGGCAAAGGCCTTCTTCCGCACCATCCCGCTCGACCGCATCGGTCGGCTGGAGGAAGATATCGGTCGGGCCATCGTCGCCCTGTGCGGATCGGACCTGTCCTATCTGACTGGCGCCACCATTCCGCTAGACGGCGGACAGGCCAATTTCGACTGACCTGAAAGATTGATGGAGAGATCTGAATGGAAAAGCTGATCTATGCTCTTTGGGCGCCGGAGGGCGTAAGCCGCGCCGATTATGCGGAACAATTGAAGGCCACACTTCCCGCCGCACTCAAGGAAGCGGGCGCCAGTGCGATCCGCCTCAATGTCCGCGACGCAACCGTGGAACCCGCCGCGCCACTCCTGCAGACATGGCAACAGCCGCAGCAGGACGCGCTTGTGCAATTCTGGCTGCCCACCTCCAATGCCCATTTCCATGGCCCCATCGATAGCATAATGGCCGAACATAGCGGCCGGTTCGCGGCATGGCTGGTTGCGGAATCCACCATCATCCCCAACCGGGATCATGTGCCGCAGGCAGGCGCGCGCACCTGGGGCTGGTCGCAGGCCAGCTTCATCTCCTTCCGTTCCGACATGAGCTGGGACGATGCCGTCGCGCACTGGCACAGTCACCACACCCGCGTCGCCATCGATACGCAGGCGAATTTCGAATATGTCCAGAATATCATCGTCCGCCCGCTAACGTCTGACGCGCCCGATTATGATGCCTTTGTCGAGGAATGCTTCTCGCCGGAAGCAATGACCGTTTCCCCCGCCTTCTTCGACGCGGTGGGCGATGAGGAAAAATTCGCGCGCAATACAAAGGACATGGCGGAAAGTTGCGCGGGCTTCATCGACTTTTCGCGCATCGACATCATCCCGACGAGCCAGTTCGACTTCGCGCATCTGGACGGCAGGTGAAATCTTCGGGGGGCCATCTGAAAGACGAACAGTGGCCAGCCGGAGTTGAAGGATGACCATCACCATCACCATCACCGCCTTCGAACGTTCCCCCGATCGCGGCCGGGGCATGGCGCGCGACATGCGGGTCAGATGGGCTCTCGAAGAGGCAGGTGTGCCCTACCAAGTCAGGCTCCTCTCCTTTGAGGAGATGAAGCAGCCCAGCTAACTCGCATCCCAGCCCTTCGGACAGATACCGGCTTATGAAGAAGATGGCCTCACTCTCTTCGAATCCGGGGCGATCATCCTGCACATCGGCGATCGGCATGGCGGTCTCTGGCCCAGCGATGCCCACGGCCGCGCCCGCGCCATTGCCTGGATGTTCGCCGCCCTAAACACGGTCGAACCCCCGATCCTCGAACGGGAAATGCCCAAATATCTGGAGCGCGACCAAAGCTGGTATGAAGCCCACATGCCGCTGTTGGACAGCCGCGTGAAACAGCGTCTGTCGCAGCTTTCCAACTGGCTCGGCGACCGCGAATGGCTGGAAGGCGGTTTCAGCGCCGGAGACCTGCTGATGGTCACCGTCCTGCGCAGGCTCACCGGATCAGGGCTGCTGGAACTCTACCCCAACCTCCCGCCCTATATCGCGCGCGGCGAAGCCCGCTCCCCCTACCAGCGCGCCTTTGCCGATCAACTCGCGGTCTTCAACAAGTCCGAACAGGCGGGCTAACCCGCATCCGGCTGCCGATCCGGATGCGCGGCCTGAGCAGCAGGCAGCGCCAGGGCAGCCTCACCCGCCGCCACCAATCGGGGATAGGGCGACAAATCGACCCCGAACCGCCCGGCATTATAAAGCTGCGGCACAAGATAGCAGTCGGCCAATGTCGGCCCGTCCCCATAAGCGAAGCCCGCTCCATGCTGCGCAACCAACTGCTCAAGCGGCGCAAAGCCCTCGGCGATCCAGTGCCTCACCCACTCCTTCACCTGATCCTTGGATGCGTGAAACTGGCTCTGCAATCGGTTGAGGACACGCAGATTATTGAGAGGATGGATGTCGCAACCGATCAGCGCCGCCATCGCACGCACAACCGCAACCTCATCCGCATTGTGGGGCAACAAAGGCGGATCGGGCCACTTGCCGTCGATCCATTCGAGGATGGCGGGACTTTCTATTAGGGTCCTACCCTCCGCCTCCAAAGCGGGCACCAAGCCATGAGGCGCGATAGCGAGGTAATCGGCGTCCCGCTGCTCCCCCGCGCGCAGGTCATGACTGACCTGAACATAGTCGACGCCTTTGAGGTTCAGCGCGATGCGCACGCGATAGGCGGCGGACGACCGCCAATATCCGTGCAGGGTGACAGGCGCGGTCATGCGGGCATCACCACGGCCCGGCATTCGCCAAAGCCGATCGAAACGAAACCCGGCGCGTTAGCCGTCGCGCGCAGGAAAATCTCGTCGCCATCTTCGACAAAGGAACGCTTCTCTCCATCAGGCAGTATCAGCGGCTCTCGCCCACCTTCGGTCAGTTCCAACATGCTGCCATAACCTTCCCGTGTCGGCGCGGAGATCGTGCCCGTACCCAACAGGTCCCCCGGATTGAGGTTGCACCCATTGGACGCATGATGCGTCACGATCTGGTTCACCGTCCAATACATGTTGCTGGCTGGCCCGGTGCTGAGGCGAAATGGCGGCTGCCCCTTCTCCCGCATGTGCTGCGTCTGGATAAATACTTCCAGCGTCACGGCCAACGCTCCATGTCGCGGGTCCGCGTCTGAGGAAAGATAGGGCAATGGCAGCGGATCACCCTCCGGCCGAGCTGGCTGCGCCATACGGAAGGGCGCCATGGCTTCGGCCGTCACGACCCAGGGTGAGATGGTGGACTGGAAATTCTTCGCCAGAAACGGGCCAAGCGGCTGATATTCCCACGCCTGCAAATCCCGCGCAGACCAGTCGTTCAAAAGGCAGAATCCAGCGACATGATCCCCCGCCTCATCGATCGGGATCGGGCTGCCCAGATCATTGCCCGTCCCGATCCAGACGCCCAACTCCAGCTCATAATCCAGCCGCGCGGTCGGGCCAAAAACAGGCTCCCGCGCATCTGGCGGCTTGCGCTGTCCACACGGCCGCCGCACCGGCACGCCGGACGGGCGTATGGACGACGCACGGCCATGATAGCCGATGGGCACATATTTATAATTGGGCAGCAGCGGATTATCGGGCCGGAACTGCCGTCCGACATTGTTCGCATGATGAATGCCCACATAGAAGTCGGTGTAATCGCCAATGCGCGCGGGCAACTGCATGGTGACTTCGCCCGATGGATAGAGCATCGACTCCACCGCCGCACGGTTCGCCGGATCGGATAGCAATGCGCTGATCCGCCGCCGCATCGCTTGCCTCTGCTCCGGCGGCAGCGCGAGCATCCGGTTCAGCACCGGCTCCGCGCAGACGTCCTGCCATTCGACACCAAGCAACCCAGCCTCCACGCAGGCCCGCAGGTCGAGGATCATGTCGCCGATCGCCACCCCGACCCGTCCATGCTCCTCACGCGGCGCGAAGATGCCCAAAGGCAGATTCTGGATCGGAAAGTCCCTATGCCCCTGCGCGCTTTCAACCCAACTGGTCAGCGCGGGATCATGGGTCTCATCGCATTCCCACCAGTTCATCAGCGCTCCTCCTCCGGCGGCGAAGGAAGCTGCGCCTTGGCAAAGCTCTTCCAGCAGCCATCATAATCGCGCTGAAGCAGCGGCGTCTCCATCGCCCATCTAGTAGGCGCATAGGGCAACCGGCTTTCGAACATGAATGCCATCATCGCGTCTGTCTTCACCGGGGCAAGCTCAGCCGAAACCGCCCTGCCATGGCTTTCGACATCCGGCCCATGCGCGGACATGCAATTGTGGAGCGAGGCGCCGCCGGGCATGAAGCCTGACGCCTTGGCATCATATTCCCCTTCGATCAGGCCCATAAATTCGCTCATGACATTGCGATGAAACCAGGGCGGGCGAAATGTATCCTCCGCCACCATCCATCGCGGCGGAAAGATCACGAAGTCGACATTCGCCGTGCCGGGCGTATCGCTGGGCGACGTCAGAACCGTGAAGATCGATGGATCGGGATGGTCATAACTCACCGTACCCATCGTGTTGAAGCGGCGGAGGTCATAGCGGAACGGCGCCAGATTGCCGTGCCATGCGACCACGTCGAACGGGCTATGGTCCGCCCTGCTTGTCCAGAGCGACCCCATATATTTCTGCACGACCTCGAACGGCCGCTCGACATCTTCATAAGCCGCAACCGGCGCTTCGAAGTCCCGCGCATTGGCAAGCCCGTTCGACCCGATCGGCCCAAGCTCTGGCAGCCGACAGGGCGGCCCGTGATTTTCGCAGACATATCCCCGCGCTGCCCCGTCGAGCAGCTCGACACGAAAACGCACGCCCCTCGGTATCAGGATCATGTCCAATGGCGCAGCCGTCAGGACACCCATTTCGGTCACGATCCGCAACGCCCCTTGCTGCGGCAGGATCAGCATTTCGCCATCAGCAGAAAAGAAGGCCCGGTCGATCATGGACCGATTGGCGGCGAACATATGAACGGCGCAACCCAATCCCTGCGTCACGTCGCCATTCATCGCATAAGTAACCAGCCCGTCGATGAAGTCGGTCGGCGCTTCCGGCATGCCCAACGGGTCCCACCGCAATCTGTTCGGCGAAAGGAGGCCGTCAGGGAGCGGCCCGGACCGCAAAAGCCGCGCACCGTCATATGGCTGATACGGACCATGCTCCGCCGATGGCCGCATCCGGTAAAGCCAGCTCCGCTGGTTCAGGTGCCGGGGCGCGGTAAAGGCCGTGCCCGAAAGCTGTTCGGCATAGAGGCCATAAGGCGCATGTTGAGGCGAATTGCGCCCAATCGGCAGCGCCCCCGCCACCGCTTCCGTCGAATGGACATTGCCGAAACCGCAAAGCGTCATGTCAGCCTCACTCGTCAACAGTGATTACGCCGCGCCGTATCTGGTCCAACTCAATACTTTCGAACAATGCCTGAAAATTGCCGTTACCGAAACCTTCATTGCCTTTCCGCTGGATGATTTCGAAAAAGATCGGCCCAAACATATTCTCCGTGAAGATCTGGAGCAATATGCCCTCTCGCTCCACGTCACCGTCAATGAGTATCCGGTTCTTCCGCAACCGCTCCAGATCCTCGCCATGTCCGGGCACGCGATTATCGACCAGCTCATAATAGGTATCGACAGTATCCTGCAGCCGAACGCCCCGCGCACGCAGCTTTTCCACCGTCGCGTAGATGTCATCCGTGGTAAGTGCCAAATGCTGGATACCCTCGCCATGATATTGGCGGATGAATTCCTCAATCTGGCTCTTGTCGTCCTGGCTTTCATTCAGCGGAATACGGATCGCCCGATCCGGGGCGATCATCGCCTGACTTAACAGCCCGGTAGCCTGTCCCTTGATATCGAAGAATTTCTGTTCCTCGAAGTTGAAGAGCGTGCGGTAGAACTGACTCCACACCCGCATATGCCCGCGCCGGACATTGTGCGTCAGGTGATCGAGCATATCGAGACCCACATTGTTCGCGGCCTCCGCCCACCTCCATCCGGGGAACTCCGCCCAATTCTCATAAAGGTCTTCGCCGTCCCTGACGAAGTAGAGATACGATCCCCCAATGCCCTGAATGACCGTATCATCCTCCTCGGTCGGCTGCGCGCCATGTTCAAGCGCCCACGCCATCGCCGCTTCGGGATCGGCCACGCGAAAGGCCATGGCGCTGGCCGACGGGCCATGCTCGCCGCGAAACGCCGCGACCCGCCCCGCATCGTCCCGGTTCAGCATCAGGTTGATGCGACCCTGCTTATACCGCGTGATGTTCTTGGAAGGATGACGATGCGTCGGGACAAAGCCCAACTGCTCGAACTGCGCCGCCATTGCATCGGGGTCTGGCGATGTAAATTCGACAAATTCAAACCCGTTGAGGCCCAATGGATTGTCAGCCATTTGCATCACCCTCTTTTCCTTGATCTTGCATAATCCTGCGTTCCCCGGCTGAAGACATGGTCCTGAGGGATGATTTCGTCCGCCTCTATGGACTCCTCTTGCTTCAGCTCTTCATAAAGCGGGGCAAAGTCCATCTCGACTGTTTGGCGCAGCAGGTCATCGAAGCTGTCGATGACGAAATAGGACTGTTGATAATCATCGATCCGATATTTGGTGCGCATGAGCCGCTTCAGGTCGAAACCGATCCGGTTGGGCGATGGGTCATCCAGCGCAAACAGGGACTCGCCATGGGAAGAGACGATCCCCGCACCATAGATTTTCAGGTCAGGCCCCTCGCGCATCAGGCCGAACTCGACCGTGTACCAGTAAAGGCGCGCCAGCTTCTCGATCGCACCCAGACCATCCGCGCGCAGCCCACCCTCGCCATAGGCCTGCATGTAATCGGCGAAAACCGGATGGGCGAGCAACGGCACATGGCCGAACACGTCATGGAAAACGTCCGGCTCCTTCAGATAATCCAGCTGATCCGGCCTGCGAATGAAGCGTCCCGCCACAAACCGCCGGTTCGCCAGATGCTCGAAGAACGTCCTGTCCGGCACCAGTCCCGGCACCGCGACAACTTGCCAGCCTGTCCTCTTCATCAATCGTTCGGACAATTCCTCGAAATTGGGAATGCCCGGCTTCGCAATCCGCAGAATATCCAGGCCGTCCGTAAATTCCTTCACCGCCCGGCCCGGCAGCATGGCCGCTTGTCGGGCGAACAGCTCATCCCAAACGGCATGCTCCTGGGGCGTATAGCTTTCCCAGTCCTGCGGGATTGTCCAATCCTCCGCAGCGCCTTCGGGGCGTTCCATCGTTGAAGCGACCATCTGGAGGTTATGACACGCCCCCCATGTAAGGGGGTTCCAATTTCACGCGAAATGGGCGAGTTTGAGAAATACGATCGTCACATCAGGCCACACCATGAAAGATTTTCGTCAGATTGATGAGATTGACCGCAGGATCATCTCGATTCTCCAAAAGGATGCCACGGTCAGCCATGCCGAACTGGCCGAACAGGTCGGCGCCTCTACCGCTTCATGCTGGCGCCGGATAAAGGCGCTGGAAACGGTCGGCATCCTCATTGGCGCAGTCCGCCTTGTGAACCCGGAAAAGGTCGATCGCGGCGTCAATGTGCTCTGCAACATCCGGATGCGCAGCCATGCGCGCGACGCAAGGCAGGCGTTTGAGGATTTCGTGGATGGCCACCCGGAAATCGTGGAGTGCTTCTCCATGTCGGGCGAGTGGGACTATCTGCTCCGCATCGTGGTTGCCGACGTCGCGGACTATAATTTGTTCCTGATGCACACATTGCTGGGCCATCCGTCCGTCGCCAGCGCTGCGTCCCATTTTGCCCTGTCGATGACCAAATATACGACCGCCCTACCCGTGTGAGCAGCAGGTAGCGGCCTGCGATCGTCAGGAGCATAGCGTCCGCCTTCTGGGACAAGACGGGACGCTTTTCGTGGGCAGCCGGGTCTTGCGCTTGGCGGCCGATCAAGCCAAGCAAGGGTCATGCACCAGGGAAAAAGGCGAAGCGGCGCGGGTCGGCCGCGCGCGGCAGAGCTTGAAGAACGCGCGGAAGCCTTGCTCGAAGTGGCCGAACAGGCGTTGATAGAATTGGGCTATGAACGCGCCACCCTGACATTGATCGCCCAGCGCGCGAGCGTTTCCAAAAAGACCATCTATGCCAAATATGGCGGCAAACCCGGATTGTTGCGGGCCGTGCTGGACCGGATTGCCGACCGGAACATGGCCGCCGATCTCCGCCTGCTCGATCGCGACAACCCGGTGGAGGGCCTTTACGAGTGGGCTCGCATGATCATGCGCAGCACCCGAACCAAGGCCGCGCATGCCGTCACCGCGATCAGCATGCGCGAAGGACTGCGTTTCCCGGAATTCCGCGATGCGATGGAAGAGGCGCGGCAGGCCCGGCAGCAGGCGCCGCTTCGTTCCTATCTGGAGCGACTGCAAACACGGGGCCTTATCCGCCCCGTCGACTCTGAAGAGATCGCATCGATGTTCCTGTGGATATTGTCGCAGGACATGGTCGACGCCGTTTCTGCGGGCACGGTCGAACCGCTGACCGACGAAGAAGCCGATGCAAAGGCACGACGCGTGGCAGAATTGATCGCGCAGGGATTGATGCCTAAAGCGGACAAGGCCTGACCCCTTTAAAGCGCGATAAGGAGCGGCCTTGGCCGCCCCTCGTCACTGCCGCTCAATATTGACGGCCAAGTCCACCATCATGATAGATGGAGGCCCCAGTCACAAAGCGGGACTCATCCGACGCCAGATAGACAAAGGCATGGGCCGTATCTTCCGGGAAGCTTTCGATGCCCAGCGGACACATGTTCACCAGCTCCTGAATACCTGCCTGCGCCGATTCGTAGAGGCCCAGCTGTACATATCCCTCATAGCCTTCCTTCAGCAGCGGCGTCGTCGTCTGCCCCGGATGCACCGAATTGACCCGGATGCGCTTGGGGCCAAATTCGATCGCGCCGCACATGGTCAACATGCGCTGCGCCGCCTTCGACACATGATAGCTGAGGTTATGGGCGTTGGGCATGTGAGACGCCATGGACACGGTATTGATCACCGAACCACCGCCCGAAAAGCGGTTCACGGCATCGGCCAGAGCAGGCGCGCAATGCTTCATGCCCAAAAAGCCGCTGTCATGGTTGACGGCCATGACCTTGCGCAGGTCCTCCAGCGACGTGGCTTCGATACCGCCATGGATGGAAATACCGGCATTGTTCACCAGCACGTCGATCGCGCCGAATTCAGACATGACCATCGATACCAGCTTGGCCCAGTCCGCTTCCAGCGTCACATCCTGCGCGACGAGCTTGAACCGGCCAGCGCCATGCTTGGCTTCCATCTCGCTGCTGACCGCGTCCTCTGTACGAAGATCGGTGGCGATCACCCCGCGCGCACCTTCCCGCAGGAATGCGTCACATACCGCCACGCCGATATTACCCTGGCGGCCTGCTCCCGTTACGATCGCGACCTTGCCTTCCAAACGCGCCATTATTCCTCATCCTTTCCACATTTCACAAAATGGGTATCGGTGAGTTCCATAACGAGTCAAGGCGAGAATATGGATTTCAAGCCATGACAGGATGCGCCAGACCGATACGTCAGGCTGAGCCGAGTTTTTTGACAGCCGCCTGCCGGGAGCGCATGGGCATCCTATGCAACTTGCCCATTTCGACATCGACATTTTCCTCCGCGATTATTGGCAAAAGCGCCCGCTGCTGATCCGCAATCCGTGGAACGGCTGGGACAATCCGCTCGACCCGGACGAACTGGCCGGACTCGCCTGCGAAGAGGGCGTCGAATCCCGTCTTATCACGCGACAAGCTATTCAACTGACGATGGAAAGCGGTCCCCTACCGGAGGCGCGCTTTGGCGAACTCGGAACCGGGCCATGGACACTGCTGGTGCAGGCGGTGGACCACCACGCCCCCGGCGTCGCGGCCCTGCTGGAGCCCTTTCGCTTCATCCCCGACTGGCGCATCGACGATGTGATGGTCAGCTACGCCACGGACGGGGGGGGCGTCGGGCCGCATTTCGATCAATATGACGTCTTTCTGGTGCAGGGCCTCGGCAAACGGCGCTGGCGCGTTGGGCCAAAATGCGGTTCGTCGACACCGTTGCTGCCGCATGACGATCTACGCCTGATCGCCGATTTCGAAGCAGAAGGTGACTGGATATTAGAGCCCGGCGACATTCTGTACGTGCCACCCTGCTTTGCCCATGATGGCGTGGCGGTTGGTGATGATTGCATGACCTATTCGATCGGGTTTCGCGCGCCTTCCCGCGCCGACCTTGTCGAAGGCTGGTCCGCACATCAGGCGGACGGGATGGCGGAGGAGGATCGTTACGCCGACCCCGATCTCGCCCGACAGTCCAATCCGGGAGAAATCACCGCGCCTGCGCTCGACCGGCTACATGCGATGGTGATGGAGGCATTGGCCGATCGCGATGCCTTCGCCCGCTGGTTCGGACTTCATACCAGCGCGCCTAAATATTCCGATGCCGATTGGCGGCCCGATGAACCGATTGCAGCCGATGCATGGCTTGCCCAAGGGGCATCGCTCCAGCGCAACCCGGCCAGCCGTTATTCCTTCATCCGGCAGAGAACCTCGGTCCTGCTTTTCGTGGACGGCCATTGCTTCGATTGCGGGGCCGACACTGCCTCCCTTGCCGAACAGCTCTGCTCAAGCCCCATGATTCCCGCCAATCCGGACCTTGCGCAAAACCCCGGCGCGATCGGCCTCATCCAGACGCTGATCGATCAGGGCAGCCTCGCCTTCGAAGAGGATGATTGATCAATGGCCCTCATCCTCTTCAACAAACCCTATGGCGTGCTGTGCCAGTTTACCGATGAAAGCACCGGCCCCCCACGGCCAACACTCGCGGCGTTCATCGACATGCCGGGCGTCTATCCTGCCGGGCGGCTCGACCTCGACAGCGAAGGGCTGCTGCTGCTGACCGATGACGGGCGATTGCAGGCGCGTATCGCCGAACCCCGGTTCAAGACGCCCAAAACCTATCTGGTTCAGGTGGAGGGCGATCCCGGCGAGGCGGAACTGGAGGCGCTACGACGCGGGGTCAAGTTGAAGGACGGCCTTACCCTGCCCGCACTGGTGGAACGCATCGACCCGCCTGCCCTCTGGCCACGCGACCCGCCGGTACGCTTTCGCAAGAGCGTGCCCGACTGCTGGCTGCGCCTCACGATCCGCGAAGGACGTAACCGGCAGGTGCGCCGGATGACGGCAGCCGTCGGCCACCCCACCTTGCGCCTTGTCCGGTGGAGCATCGGAGATTGGACGCTGGACGGCATTGAGCAGGGACAATGGCGGGAGGCATGATCTCCCGCAGGCCACTCAGCCTTCGATCAGCCGTTTCAACGCCTTGAGATCGCGGTTGACCCATCGAATGTCTGCTGCGAACCGTTCATCATCCATGCCCGGCTGGCGAAAGAGCGTCAGCATGACTTCCGCGCCTTCCCCATTTTGCACGACACGCAAGGGGACATGGACCTGATCGCCACCTCCCAGATCCACCTGATGATCCATCACCCCCAGATCATTATGGGGCGTGAAGCGGATACGGATCGGCCCTTCCGGTCCATCGGCCAGCCAACCGTCCCCATCTTCGCGCAAACCCGATTCCGCCAGGCCAGAGGCCCATTGGGGGAAAAATTCGGGACGCCAAATCCTTTCGTAAAGAGCCCGCCATTCCTGATTGATCGACACGCTGAAAGTCCGGGCGGGTAACACTGCTGTCTCCTGTCGTGATGTAACGAGAAACCCCTTTAGCCTGTTTCATGAATGCCCGGAAAGGCCGCAAAGCTTGCGACCCAGGAACTTAACGCCGCGACGATGCCTTCCTTCGCCGCACATCCTGCCTTCCCAGCGGATCGGCAAAGCGAAAAGGGCCGCCTTCTCTCTTGACGGCTCGACTTACCTGCGCAGGGAGAATGCATGACCTACCGCCGGATCAGTTCGATACGCCTTTGCATCCTCGCCCTCGCCACCTGCATGGCGTCCGTCGCGGCGTCTGCGGCAGACCCGGCACCCTTCGACCTCCCCGGCCCCGAACTGCTGGTAACGGTCAGCCGCGCTGGGCGAACCCTACCGATCGGACAAGTACCCGCACTGGCGTCGGGCGACGTCGTCAGGATCGAAGCCAATCTCCCCGAAGACCAGTCGATCCGCTATCGCCTGGTGTCGGCATTCCTGCGCGGCGTCACCAACCCGCCGCCCAAAAGCTGGATTTCCAGCGCCGAAACATGGCAGAGCAAGGACCGGAAACGGATATTGAAACTGACCGTGCCGGATCATGCGCGCCAGCTAGTGTTGTTCATGGTGCCCGATACCGGCGGCGACCTCAGCACCATTTCCGACGCGATCCGTGGCCGCCCCGGCGAATTCGTCCGCGTGACGCAGGACATCAACAAGGCTTCACTGGACCGGAGCAGGCTCAACGCCTTCATCCTGGGCATCCGATCGCAGGAAAACAGCCACCCTGAATATCTGAGGACCGTTGCGCCAATCCTGTCCTCAAGCCTTGCCGTCAAACTGAACCCCGACTGCCTGGCGAAAATCGTCGAGTTTCAGGCCGCCTGCCTCGTCGAAAATCGCGACAGTCTGGTGCTGGGCGACATCCACAGCAATTCGCTCACCGAAACCATCATCGGCGCGCCCACCGACCTCGCCCTGCAACTCAGCGCGACGCGAGAGGGGGGCTATGGCTTTTACAGCCCTTATATCGGCGTAGTCCGCGACCTTGCGCGCATATTCGGCGCGTTCAACAATCCGGAATTCAACTATCTGCCCGCGCTCGGCATTCAGAATGGCAAGTCCGTGTCCTTGTTGCTGAACAGTGCGCCCTCCTTCCGCAAGCCCAAGTCCGTGCTCGTGGCCGCCTTGCCCGCGATCGAAAAGAATGTTCCCCCACCCCTACGCCGGAGCAGCGACGTTCCCATCTGCGGCTCCCGGCCCGGCATCGTCCTGGGCGTCGATGGCGCGCCGCTCGTCTTTGCCACCGACTATGCCCACAACATGGTCTTGCGGCTGACGGACAAGGACGGCCACATGGTCGAAGCACCGCTCATCGCGCGAGCCGACAAAGGCGGCTACATATTCGCGCCTTCCTTCAAGGTTGAGGACTTGAGCGGGCCGATGAAGGGCCGCTTGCACGGGCATTGGGGTTTTGAATCCTTTGACGGGCCGGAATTCGCCCTCCAATTCCCGCAAGCGGGCAGCTTGCAGCCCTCCGCCGACCAGCGCCTGATAGCGGGAAAGAATGACAGGCTGCTGCTGACCGGCCCCACGACGGCTTGCGTGAGGAATGTTGCCGTCCAGCTGCCGGAAGGGCGGAGCGTCGCGGTAAAATGGCAGGCATCCGGCGACGACGCCATTGCCATCGACATGCCTCTCTCAGACGTCACGACGGCAGGCAATGTGATCGTCGCGATCCAGTCGTTCGGCGGGGAAAAGCCCGAATTGCTGACCATCCCCGTCGAAGCGGATCAGAGCCTCTCCCAGCCGCCTCCCCCTCTATAATGCTGGCAAGACGCGCGGCGGGTGATAAGGCGCGCTTTCCCTCACCCGCCCCCGGCGCATCAATAACGGATCGAACGGCATGAAGACCAAGCACTGCCTTGAAGCAAGCGATGTAAAGGCGATCCTCGCCGCAGCCGAAGCAGAAGCTTTGGCCAACGGCTGGGCCGTGACGATCGCGATCGTCGATGACGGTGCGCATCTGCTTGGCCTCATCCGGCTGGATGGTGCCGCCGCCAGCACCGTGAAGATGGCAGAGGCAAAGGCATCGACATCCATACTCGGCCGCCGGGAAACGAAGGTCTATGAGGATCTGGTGCTCAACGGCCGCGTTTCGATGCTGTCCGCACCCGGCATGCCCGCCATGCTCGAAGGCGCGGTCCCGATCGTCATCGACAGTGACTATGTCGGCGCCGTGGGTGTTTCCGGGGTCAAGTCGGATCAGGACGCCCAGGTCGCACGCGCCGGAATCGCCGCGATCCTGCCGCAGGGCTAGGCAAGGGCCGCGACTCTCGCCACCCATTTTTGCAAAGCCCCTGCATCACGCCGCCACCAACATGGCTGGCGCGCGTTGAAGCATCATTCGCTTCGAATGTAGGAGCCTGCTCTGGAAAATGTTGCTGGCTGGGTCGCGCCCATAGCGACCATGATCGCCGCGATGATGACCGCCGCCAATCTGGGCGCGCGCGCCACCGGCTGGGGTTTCGTCGTGTTCACCTTTGGATCGATCGCATGGTCGGTCGTCGGCCTGTCGTCCGGGCAGACGAACCTCGTCGCGACGAACGGCTTCCTCACCTTCGTCAACCTGATCGGCGTATGGCGATGGCTCGGTCGCCAGCGCGCTTATGAGGATGGGGGCAAGTCGGCCGCCCAATCCAGCCGCCGATCGCCCTACCCGACCCTCTTCACGGCCACCGGCATCGCGGGGGTTCCGGTCGCGGCATCCGACGGACAGACGGTCGGCAAGGTCGTCGAAGCCCTCGTCACCTGCGAAAACGGCAGTGTCAGCTATGTCGTCATCAGCGCCAGCGGGGTGGGCGGCATCCATGAAGTCCTGCGCGCCGTGGCCCGTGACGATATCCGCTTTTCCTGCGATCGCTTCACACTCAATCGGGACAGCACCTGGTTCGAAGCATTGCCGCCGCTACAGGATGGCGACTGGCCAGCCGCCCCCGCCGAACTGCCCCAGGGCGATGCACCATGACCGAAGCGTAAGGGGGGAAGGCTGCGACCTGCCGTTCGTCGCAAATCCGTTGCCTTCGGCGGAACGGATCGCGATTAGCAGGGAAAGGGAAAAAAGAGGGGCAAGGGTCCATGAAGGTCAGGATAGTCGCATGCGTGGCCGCGCTCGGTGCCGCGCTGCTTCCAGCAGTTGCGCTCGCGGACGATCCGCATGACCCCACCATGCGCAGTTCTGCGGCACGGGCACGTGACCGGGCAATCATCCGGCAGATGAACCAGCAGCAGCTCGCCTATGTTCGCGACCGCGATGCGCGGATCATGCGCAACTATCGCCGTGCGCAGGGCGGCGGCGAAGGCTATGCCGATGCTCGCGCGGATTATGATCGCCAGATGGCGTCATGGCGGCGCGCAGTGGCGGCCTGCAACGCCGGGCGTTGGGAATATTGCGACAATTAAGGGTGCATGATCCCGACACCCGTCCAATTTGAGCGGCGCGAGCGAAGGACTCGAACCCTCATCGCACGTTCAATCCCAATTCGCTGAGCAATTGCCCCGCCTGCTCCCGCGATATGGTCGCGCCACGAAAACGGGACGCGTCCTCCAGCCTTACGCCGCCAAGGTCAGCACCGCGCAGGTCCGCGCCTTCGAACCGGGCGCCGGTCAGCAGCGCCTCCCGCAGGCTGCAATCCTCGAACGATGCCATCCGAAAATCGCATTTGCGCAAGTCCGCCTGAGAAAAATCGACCCGTGCGAGCCTCGCCTTCATAAAGGAACGCCCGGTCAGCTTCGCGCCGATCAACAGCGTTTCTTCAAAATGGATGTCTAGCGCCCGAACATCCGACAGGTCGGCGCCCGTAAGTTTGCAGCCGAAAAAATGCACCGCTTGCAACATACTACGCTTCAACGAAGCACCGTTCAGGTCGCTGTTGGCAAGGCGCGCTTCGCCCAGATCGCAACCCGTGAAATTGGCCGAAGCGGCGCGGCACGACTGCCAGGTGCTGCGATCAAGTTTTGCGCCGGTGAAATCGGTGCGTCGCATGTCGCATTGTTGAAACGACCATTGGGACAGGTCCAGATGCGACAGGTCCGCACCCTCGATCACGCACTCGGCCAACGAACGCGGCGTGCCTATGAGCGTTTCAATATCCTGGCGCGCCAAAGTCTGCCCGCGGATCACTTGGTCGTCACTAACATGCTGCATCTGGATGCTGTTAGACATGATCCCCCGGGCAGACCAGCTATGCTAAAGCTGCGCTTCCCCGCCATCGACGAAATAGTCCGACCCAGTCACATAGCTTGCCTCATCAGACAGCAGGAACAGGGCGACCGCCGCCGCTTCCTGCGCCGTTCCAAGGCGGCCTAAGGGATTGTTCCCGGCCATCTGCAGTTCGACCGCAGCAACATGCTCTTCGGGCAGGCCGAGGCGGTTGAAAAAGTCGGTCGCGATCGGTCCGGGGCTCAATGTGTTCACGCGGATGCGGCGCGGGGCCAGTTCATAGGCAAAGCCTCTTGCAAGCGAGCGGACGGCCCCCTTGGTGGCGCCATAAAGGGCGCTTGCGGGCAGCCCCTTATCCTTCGCAACGGATGCCGTGATCAGGATTGAGCCGCCGTCGCGGATCAACGGCGCCATCGCCTGCGTCCCGAAGATCGGCCCGCCGACATTCAGGTCAATAAGGTTCCGGTAAGGTCAGCACTGATATGGCCGAGCGGCGCGCCTGCCCCGACGCCTGCGTTCAGGAACAGGCCATCGACCTTGCCAAACAGGCGGGCAGCTTCCTGCGCGAGCGCTTCGGCGGCTTCCGGACGGGACGCGTCATTTTGCAGGACATGCACGCCGGGCAACTGCGCCGCGACACTGTCCAGTCTTTCCCGGTTCGATCCGGTGATCAGCACCGATCCGCCCTCCTCCATGATCCGCTGGGCCGCGGCGAGGCCGATACCGCTGGAACCGCCGGTAATGACGACGGACTTGTCCCCGAACCTCTGCATGCCTCTTTTCTCCATTCGACAATCTGTTCTGATCCATGGCTTGCCCACCTGGCGGAAAAGCTGATCGCGAAGTTGGACGCAGCCGCGCCGCCGATCAACAAGGATGTTTCCGTTACGGACCAACTGGCGTCAATGATCTCGTATAGCATACGTAAATTGACAGAAGAGCCCAAACCCTTATTTCTGACAAGGTATAAGAGTGGGAGCGGTCAAGATGATGGGCGGTTTGAACATCGGGGACGGGACGACGCTCGACGCTGCTTCTCAGCCGGGTATTTCCGCGCGCGGGCGTGGGCGACCTCCCCGGCTGTCGCGCGGCACGATCATCCAGGCGGCACTGGTCCTGCTCGACGAAATGTCGATCGACCGATTTTCCATGGGTCTGCTCGCAAAGAGCCTGAAAGCCGGGGTCATGACCCTTTACAATTACTTCCCCAGCCGCGACGATCTGCTGATCGCCGTCGCCGACGAAATATACAGCCGGTTCGATTACCCGGCAAAGGGCGCGCCTTGGCAGGACGAAGTGCGCCAGTGGCTGTGGGCGACAGAGGATCTCTTCCAGCGCTATCCCGTCGCGATGAAGCTCAGCCTGTGGGATGGCCATGCGTCGCCGGGCTGGTTGCGCACATGGATACCTGTGGTGGAATTGATCAGCGCGCAGGGGCTGACCGGCCCCGACCTTGCCTTTGCGGTGCGGTGGTTCACGACATCGGCTCTCGGCTTCATCACGTCCCAGCCGCCTCCTCCGGAGCACAACCACCAGCGGACGACCGCGCATATCCATGCCCTGACGGCCTATGAGGCTGCGTTGTTGCAGGGTCTTCAGCACGACCTGCTGCAGGTCGATCGGAAAGCGGCCCTCACCTACGGCTTCACCCACATCATAGCCGGCCTGGAACGCATCATCGCGGAGGCGGCGAACGCGCAATCGGAAATGACGGGAGAATGACTTTGAGCAATGCAGGCGACACGCGATTCGGCTTCACCAAGCTGATCGTGCAGGATGAGGAAGCCATGGCCGCCTATTATGGCGCGGTGTACGGGCTCAACAGCCTGCACCGCGTGGAATCGGGCGATCCCGCCGTTATGGGGCGCCTGCGTGAAGTGATTATGGGCCCGGGTGAAAGCATGGGCGCAGAATCGTTGACGATGATCAACTTTTTAGATAGGCCTGCTCCACGCGACCGGGAAGTGATCCTTGGATTCATCACCACGGACCTCGACGCGCTTGCCGAACGGGTGCTCGCGCACGGCGGCAAGCATGTCGGCCCGGTTCGCGAAATGCCCGAACATGGCGTGCGCGTCCTGTTCACCAGCGACCCTGAAGGACGGTTGAGCGAGAATGTGGAGATGATGGCGAGATAACGGCAGGGCGACATCGCCCCCGCATCCCCCACAGATCCCCAGCTCTCATGGAGAGACATATGGATATGAGAACGAAGACTTTGCCGAACATGCTTGACAGTGGCAGCCGCCCCCTTCCGCTGGCTGATGGCCCCGAACTGCGCGCAGCGCTTAAGGCGGCCAATCTCCAGACCTTGCTGATGGTCTATGTGCATCTGACGCATGATGAATCGATGCTTCAGAACTTCCAGGTCCACATTCACCCCCCTTACACCAACCCCGACTATGTGATCCCGCAGGACTGCATCGACGACCTGCATGAAAAGCTGGTCCATGTGCTGACGACGCCGGGCGCGGCCAAGTCGGAAGATCCACCGATCGAACTGATGCAAAAGATGATGAGCATCGGCGTCGGCGAGCCGGTGGAGGACGAATTCGTCCCCATGGTCGTTGAACAAGGCGGCTTCAAGCGCAGCCCCGCGCGCAAGGAACAGCCCGGCCGCACGCCTCCTCCGGCTGGCTTCAAGGTGCTGGTCATCGGCGCGGGCCTTACCGGCATTCTCGCCGGGATCGAGCTGGAGCGCGCCGGTTACGATCATGTGATCATCGAAAAGAATGAGGAAGTCGGCGGCACCTGGTGGAAGAACCGCTATCCGGGCGTCGGCGTGGATACGCCCAGCCACTTCTATTCCTATTCCTTCGAAATCAGCCCGGAATGGAACCACTACCACCCGCATGGCGCGGACATGCGCGAATATTTCCGCGCCGTGGCCGACAAATATGACGTCCGCCGCAACATCCGGTTCAAGACCATGGTGCACAGCCTGGTCTTCAATCAGGATGAAGCCGTGTGGAACGTCACCATCGAGGATTTGAACACCGGCAAGCGCGAAGTCATCAAGGCCAATGCCGTGTTCAACGCGTTCGGCACCACCGACCGTTGGAAGCTGCCCGAGATCCCCGGCATCGAAAGCTTCAAGGGCATCATCACCCACTCGGCCGACTATGACGAAAATATCGACCTGAAGGGCAAGAAGGTCGCCGTCATCGGCACCGGCGCCAGCTCCGCGCAGATCGTGTCCACGATCGTCAAGGAAGTGGATGAACTGGTCGTCTTCATGCGCACCAAGCACTGGATGATCAACAATCCCGAAGTGAAGGCGGAAGTCCCAGACCCGGTGAAATGGGCGCTGCGGCACATTCCCTATTACAAGGAATGGTTCCGCTTCCGCGTGTTCTGGTTCGCGGCCGACGGCCTCTATCCCAATGTGGTGAAGGACCCGTCCTACCCCGAAGACGGCATCGCCGTGTCGGCGCTCAATGAAGGCATGCGCCAATATGCCTTGTCGCACATGCATCACAAGCTGGCGGGACGCCCTGACCTCATCGAAAAGCTGACGCCCGACTTCCCGATCTTCTCCAAGCGCGTCGTGATGGACGCGGGCTGGTACGATGCCCTCGTGCAGCCGCACACGACGCTGGAGACGGCGGGCATCGCCGAAATCCTGCCGAACGGCATCCGCACGAACGACGGCAAGTTCTACGAACTCGACGTGATCATCTGCGCGACCGGCTTCAACGCATCGTCGCTGGTGCAGGATCTGGAGATCAAGGGCCGCGATGGTCATGATCTGGCGGTGGACTGGGCGGACGAGGAAGAGCGCGCCTATATGGGCACGACCATCCCGGGCTATCCCAACTACTTCCTGTCGACCGGCCCCAATATCGGACCGAACCACGCAGGCGGCCTCAACATCGTCAGCGAATCGCAGGTCCATTATCTGATCGAATGTCTCGATCACATGATCGCGACCGGCGCCCGCACGATCGAGGTGACGGAGGAAGCCTTCCTGCGCCACAACAAGCGGATCGACGATCAGATGAAGCACATGATCTGGACCCATCCCAAGTCGAAAAGCTATTATCAAAACAGCAAGGGTCGGCCCGTCGGTCCCTGGCCTTTCCGCCTCGTCGACATGTGGAACGAGCTGCAAGAACCCGTGCTGGAAGACTATAAGTTCGACTGACCGTAAGGACGGGGGGAGGAGCCGGGCTGCTGCGCGGCCAGGCGCCTCCCCTCCCCAAATGATTGATCAGGACAGGTGGGGCCTTGACCGGCATCGGGGGGCGCCTAAGTTAGGCGCTCGTCGTGCATCATATGAGGGTCGACGCTGATGGACGCTCGCCTTTCCGCCGCCTGTCCTTTTCATCGCGAGGGCGATGACCGCAAGTCAGCCGCAGCCGCCGACGCCGGTGGGACCGTCGATCCCGATATGCGCACCCGCGATTTCGCCGAAGCGCGTGCCATCCTTCGCAATCAAAATGTACGCCAGGCCGGTTTCCTCGCCGAACAGGTCGGCAAGATCGGCAGCGCGACGCGCCAGCCAATCCTGTTCCTCGAAGGCGAAACGCATCGCGTTCAGCGCAGCGCCACCGCCCGTTTCTTCACGCCCCGCATCGTCACCACCCACTATCGCGAGTTGATGGTAGAACTCAGCGACATGCTGGTTTCCCGGTTCGCGAAGGACAAGACCGCCTTCCTCGACCAGCTCAGCCTTGAGCTTGCCGTCGCCGTCGCCAGCCATATCGTCGGCCTGACCGACAGCGATCCCAAGGGGCTGGCAAGGCGGCTGGACGTGTTCTTTACCGGCGATTTCCGCCCCCATCCGGGCAAGTTGGCGTCATTGGTCAAATTCGTGCAATCCCAATATCGGGTGCTGTCCTTCTATTATCATGACGTCGCCCCAGCGATCCGCGCGCGGCGAAAGCAGCGGCGGGACGATGTCATCTCCCACCTTATCGACGAAGGCTATAATGGCCGGGAGATATTGACCGAATGTCTGGTCTATGGCGCCGCTGGAATGGCGACGACGCGCGAGTTCATCGTGATGGCCGCCTGGCATATGCTGGAGCGTGAGGATTTGAGGGCCGCCTTCCTCGCCGCGGATGAAAAGGGGAAGATCGCCCTGCTGGAGGAGCTGCTGCGGCTGGAGCCGGTCGTCGGCTATCTCTACCGCCGCATGCCTGCCGACGAGGCGGGGGCAGCGGGCGCGCCTCCCGGTGCTGCTGTCGCCATCGACGTACGCGCCGCGAACACGGACACAACGGCCTTTGGCGAGCGGCCTTGCGAGTTTGTGCCGGGCCGGGAAGTCAGCGCCAAATATGGCAATGCGGGCCTGTCCTTCGGCGATGGAGAACATCGCTGCCCCGGCGCGCAAGTCGCGCTTCAGGAAAGCTGCCTCTTCCTGGAACGCCTGTTGCAGGTGCCGGGCCTGAAGCTCGACCGCGCGCCGACGCTGGCGTGGAATCCGCTGGTGACAGGCTATGAACTGCGCAATGCTCTCATTTCCTGCGATTGAGCGAATGCCGCCTGACTGATGAGCAAGATAAGCGAAGAGGATATCGACCGGCTGGTCCCCGCCTTTTACGATCGGGTGCGCGCGGACCCGATCCTTGGGCCGATATTCAATCAGGCGATCGACGACTGGCCGCTTCATCTGGAAAAGTTGAAGGCATTCTGGTCATCGGTGATGCTGGGAACCGGGCGGTACAAGGGCCAGCCGATGGTTGCGCATGTCCGGCACGAACCGCACATGACCGCCGATAATTTCAGCCGCTGGCTTGCCCTGTGGCGACAGACGAGCGGCGACATCCTCGCGCCAGACGTCGCCGCGGCCTTTCGGGAAAAGGCCGACCGGATCGCGGAAAGCCTGCAATTGGGCGTTCAATTCTACCGCGACAGGAAGGCTTAAGCCGGGTGAGCAGGGACGATCGCAACGCAACCGTCCGCCACCAATGCCGACAACCAGATCTCAAAATTCGCGCAGGATTTCGCGCAGCGTGGTGCCTTCATACTCAGTGCGCACCGCGCCCGCCTTCTGAAGCGCAGGAATGACCCCATTGACCAGATCGGGCAGCTGGCGATTATAGCCGGACCCTTCGATCAATATGCCGTCGCCACCCACTTCGTCCATGACCGCCATCAGCTGATCCGCGACCTCTTGCGCCGTGCCCCTGAATCGGGAGCCGCTGCCCCCTTTCCCTGAGGAAAACAGGTCGCGAAGGGATTTGCCCTCCTCCCGCCCGGCCTTTTTCATATGTTCCAGTGCGCTGGTGTGGCCGCCTGCCACAATGTCCTGCGGCACGGGCGCATCCACATCGTAGAGCGAAAAGTCGATGTCGAGCGAGGATGAAGCCATGACGATATTATGCTCGAACGCCGCCTGCTTTTCGGCCTCGGTCATTTCGGGCGGCTCTCCGCCCTCGGGCAGGATGTTGACCGGCGTCAGGAAGAACACCTTGATGCTATCAGGATCGCGACCCTGTTTTTCGGCGCGGTTGCGGATGTCCTCGCGATAGGCCTTCATGCCCTTCACCCCGCCGGTCATCATGCCCAGCACGACTTCGGCGTTCTTCGATGAGAAATCACGGCCCCGCTCGGATGCACCCGCTTGCGCCAGAACCGGATAGCCCTGCGGCGATCGCAACGTGTTCAACGGCCCGCGCGAACGGAAATGCTGCCCCTCGAAATTGACGGTGTGGACCTTGGTATGATCGACATAGACACCTGTCTCGGTGTTCGCGACCAATGCCCCTTCTTCCCAGCTATCCCACAGCTTCTTGCACAGTTCGACAAACTCATCCGCAATGTCATAGCGCTCGCTGGGGGGCAGCAGCTTTGCCATGCCAAAGTTCAACGCCGCGTTCTTCTCGCTCGACGTCACCATGTTCCATCCCGCGCGCCCCTTCGTCAGGGAGTCGATGGTGGAGAGCAGCCTTGCAAGCAGATAGGGCGGATAGAAGGTCGTCGAAGCCGTCGCGATCAGGCCGATATGCGATGTTTCCTGCGCCATCACCGGGAGCAGCGGCAGGGGATCGAGCTTGGGCGACAGCGTCGCATTCTTAAGGTCCAGCTCCATCGAACCGCCGTAGCGATCGCCAACGATCACCGTGTCTTCGAAGAAGATGAAGTCGAACTTCGCCGCCTCCAGCATCTTGGCCAGTTCCTTATGGTAGGAACCATCCGCCCATTGCGATCCAAGCTCCTTGCCATCGCCCGGCCAGGACGTCGCGCCGAACTTCGTGAAATAGCCAAGGTGGAATTTCGTGTGGGCCATCGACGGAAACCTTTCTCACCAGTATTTCCACGCCTGTTTCCCCCTATGCGTCCGCAGCACATGGGGAAAGCAAACATGCCGCCGGACCCGCTTCAACGGCCCCGACGCTCGCTGAACATTATCAATAGTTGACGATGTTCAACCAAATGGCGAGTGAATTTATCCGCCCTTGCGGAACGCCTTTTTTCAGGCTGCTTTCGCAGGCGGCAGCCCGGCGTCGGGAATATCCAGCTGCACCTCCCTATTGCGCGCATGATATCTGCTCATTCCGAAGAATATGGCAGCGGCAAAGGTGCAGAGTGCAAACACGCCGACAAATACCGGTTCATAACTGCCCGCAAAGTCACGCAGCCATCCTGCGGCAGGCGACATGAAGAAAGAGAATGGCAGCGTCATGACGCTCAGCAAACCCAGGACCTTTGGCAAGGCCTCAAAACCATAAAGCTGAACGACCAGCGCGCTGATCGGAGGGAAAACCGAGGCACCGCAAAAACCGGTCAGTAACGCCGCGACATTCAATGCGAACATCCCTCCTGACAGGCCCATGATCGCCCAGGCCGCAGCGAAGCCCAGGCCGACGAGGCCGAGAGTCCTGGCCGAACCGACCCGGTCGCACGCAAAGCCCGCCACCAGCGAGCCGACGATGCTGGCCACGCCTGAAACGGCGAGCAGCACTGCTCCCGTCTGCAAAGACCCATGATATCCCTCGACGATGGGCAGAAGATGTGCACCACCCATGATGGCCGTGCCATTCAGGATGCCGTCACCGACCGCGATCAGCCAGAACAGCGCGCCGCTCAAAATGGCGATCTGCGTCGGACCCGATGTCACCCCCTCGGCCCAGCCGGATTCGTCCGACGCTTCGACCGGAGGATCGATCACCGTCAAGGTCAGCGGCAGCAAGAGCAGATGCAGGCCGGCGAGCAACAGGAAGAAGCTCTTCAATCCATAATTTTGGATGATGCTCACCCCAATGACGGGCAGGACCGTCACGAATAGGGGCAGAAAGGCAATGCCCATCACCTTGCCTCGCGCTTCGGGATACCAGCCGCTTGCCAGGACCGCAGGCGGCAGGGCGGAAAACAGGGCGGCGCCGGGACCGATCAGAAGGCCGCACACAGCCAGCGCGATCGGCATGGTCGGCGCATAGGCCAGCGCCGTATATCCGATCAGGGAGATGAAGACGCCGGTCGACATGACCCGGCGAAGGCCCCAGCGACCAATCGCAACCGCTATCAGCGGACCAAAGGCGGTGAGCGACAGGACGGCAAGGGATAGAGCCATCGTGGCCATGGCCAATGACGCATCGTACCGATCCTGCAATGCAAGGACGCTGACGCCCAGACCACCGAACGCACAACCCGTCCCGACATTTTGCGCGAACATGGCCCGCAAAAGCATCCCGCGCCTGCGTCGCTGCAGCGCGATGCCCTTTACATCCATGCCCACAACTTCAGTCATGCATTTACCGCCTTTGCGACTGGACGAGCGATCGTCCCTAAAATTGTCCGACCACCGCCAGGAAGATGGTAGGCCCATCACTTCTCCAGCGAACGCTTCTTCCAAAGTTCAGGCAAAGTGTTGGCGGCGACCCGGCGCGAATCGACGGGATGCTGGCCCACCCGTTGACGTTCGTCAACTGTTTCATCTGGCGCCATTCCATGATGGCCATGGTTCGTTCGCGAATATGCGTGAACGCCGCACCAAAGACCCGTTCTTCGACCTCAACATGGACCGGTCATTATGGTTCCCAGGCGGTCCTGCTGCCAGCAAACGGCGTCCTGGTCGAGGAACTCAGCCGCGCCGGCACCGACCTAAGCGCGCATCTTGCGTCCCTAGAGCATTTTCGAAGCAGATGGCATCATCTGCTGGCTCGGAAAATGCGGAAAACAAAGGACGAATAGAGCATGATCCGATCCAGTCTGATCGGATCATGCTCTAGATAAAGCTACTCACATCCACGCCCGCCAGCGTATTGACCCCGACCAGTATCACGCTCTGTTCGAATGTGCCGTCGCCATTGCCGTCGTAGAATATCCAGCCGTCGGTCGTCCCGGCGATGAAGGTCACATGGTTGACGCCCGCCGTCGCCTGGGCAGCGCTCAGCGCGTCGGCGAAAATGTTCGTCGCGATCGCCGCCTCGGCATAATTGGCTGTGGGCAGGCTGCCGTTCAGGAAATCGAAATCGATGCGATCCCCTTCGCCGATACGGAAGTCGTTGATGCGGTCATAGCTGGAACTGTTCAGCGATGATGCCAGCCCTGCAAAAACGAAGGTATCTGCTTCCGTGCCGCCCGTCAGCGTATCCTTGCCCCCGCCGCCGATCAGGATGTCGGCGCCCGCTCCGCCCTTCAACGTGTCGGTCGATGCCCCGCCATCCAGAAAATCGTCGCCCGCTCCACCATCCAGAAGGTCGCCGCCGTCTTCGCCAAACAATCTGTCGTTACCGCCATTACCCACCAGCGAGTCATTGCCCAACCCGCCCCACAGGCTGTTGGCGCCGCTATTGCCGGTCATGGTGTTGGCCAGATCGTTGCCAATGCCGTCGATATTGCCAGCGCCGGTCAGCACCAGCTTTTCGACTTCCGCCGCCATTCGATAGCTGACCGACGCATTGACCTGATCGGTGCCGCCGCCCACGGCTTCGATGACAATGTCATCATTGGCGGCATTGCCGTCATCGGACCAGCTGTCCACCACATAGACGTCATCGCCCAGGCCGCCGGTCATGCTGTCCGCGCCTGCTCCGCCATCCAGGCTGTCATTCCCCAGCCCGCCGATCAGCGTGTCGTTCCCGTCGCCGCCGAACAGCAGGTCGTTATCGTCACCGCCGTCCAGCAGGTCGTTGCCGCCATTGCCGGACAGATTGTCCTGTCCCAGCCCGCCGAAAATCTGGTTGGCTGCCTCATTCCCGACGATGATGTTGGCAAGGTCGTTGCCGATGCCATTGATCGGGGCAAGGCTGGTCAGGGTCAGCTTTTCGACCTCCGCCGCCATCCTGTAATTGACCGACGCGTAGACAAGATCGGTGCCGCCCGACGCCAGTTCGATCACCTGATCATCATTCCCGGCAAAGCCGTCGTCGGAATAGGTATCGACATAAAAGATGTCGTTGCCCGTGCCGCCATCCATATAGTCCGCGCCTGCGCCGCCATCGATGATGTCGTTACCCGCCATGCCATAGATGGTGTCGTTAAGCGCCGTCGTCTGGTAACCCAGCACGCTCGTCGTCGGATTGATGCTGTTGTTGCCCGACGATCCGATGATGGTTTTGCCGGTTTCCGAAATGTCGGTGATGCTGATGGACAGCAACTGGTCATCGACATAACTGCCATCGGTCGCCCGCACGATCAGCTGATACACGCCGTCCTGGTCCGCATCCAGGCGGTTTTCATAGTCCACCGGGGTCAGGAAGGACACTGCGCCCGTCACCGCGTCGATCGTGAACAGCGACGCATCGGCCCCGCCCGCGATCGCAAAGCTCGGGGCCGTCCCGTCCGCATCGGCGGCCATCACGGTCGTGACCGCCGTCTGGTTTTCCGCCATGCTGATGGCCGCGCTGGCTCCGCCTCCATTGGAGGTGATGACCGGCGCATTGTCATTGACGTTGGTGATGTTGATCGCCAGCGTTTGCGCGACATTGTTGGTGCCATCGCTGGCCGTGACGACGACATCATAAGTGCGATCGCCATTGGCATCGCCGGGCGCTTCGAAATCGGGCGCCGCGTTGAAACTGAGCGCTCCGGTCACCGCATCGATCGTGAACAGCGCGGCATCCGCTCCGCCGCTGATGCTGTATCCCAGCGCCGTGCCATCGGCATCGCTCGCCTGCACGGTCGCCGCCAGCAGGCTGTTTTCCGCAACCGACAGCGCCGCCGATGCCGCCCCGGCGTAGGATGTAAGGATCGGGGCATTGTCATTGAGGTTGGCGACCGTGACCGCCAGCGTCTGCCGATCGGCGTTCGCGCCGTCGCTGGCCTGCACGATCACGTCATAGACATTGTTATGATCGGCATCCGCCGCCACCTCATAGTCCGGCCCCGTCTTAAAGCTCAAGGCGCCGGTCGCAGCGTCGATGGTGAACAACGCGGCGTCGGCGCCGCCCGCGATCGAATAGCTGATCGATGGGCCATCAGCGTCCGTCGCCGTCACCGTCGTAACGGCTGTCGCATTTTCATTGATCGTGATCGCGGCGGCAGCGCCACCGCCGTTGGAGGTGATGACCGGCGCGACCCCGTCCGCCACGTCGCGCACGGTGACGGATAGGCTTTGGGTATCCACGCCGCCATTGCCATCATTGGCGGCGACGATCAGCTGATAGACATTGTCGCCGTCCGCGTCCGCCGGGTTTTCGAAGTTGGGCGCCGCCAGAAAGCGCAGCGCGCCCGTTACGGCATCGATAGCGAACAGCGCCGCGTCAGCGCCGCCCGCAATCGAAAAGCCTATGGTCTGGCCGCTGTCCGTATCCGACGCCGCGACGGTGGTGACCGCCGTGCTGTTCTCATCGATGGACAGCGCGGCGCTCACGCCACCGCCATTGGATGTGATGACCGGCGGTGCGTTAAGACCCGTCGACGGGATCGTCACATCGGCGAACTCGAAAAATTCGACGTTGCGGATCGTCTTCGTCCCCTCGGGCGATCCGGGACGCAGATCACCGGCAATATAGCTGCCGTCGGGTTGAAGCGTGAAAATATAATCCGCCCGGTTCCCGGAAAAGACCAGCGTGTCGATGTCGGCGCTACCGTCGATCAGGTCGTTGCCCGCCCCGGCCAGGATGCGGTCGTTGCCCGCCCCGCCGTGCATATAATCATTGCCAGCCCCGCCATCGAGCAGATCGTCGCCCGTGCCGCCGTACAGCTCGTCATTGCCCGCGCCGCCATACAGCTGGTCATTGCCGGAATCGCCGTTCAACGTGTCGTTGCTGGATGTGTTCGCGTCATCGCCATATAATATGTCGTCGCCAGTGCCGCCCGACAGCGTGTCGCCGCCTGCCTGGCCGTAAAGGATGTCATTGTCATCCCCGCCGTTCAGCTTGTCGCTGCCCCGGCCACCCCAGATAAGGTCATTGCCAGCGCCGCCGTCGATGATGTCGTCGCCCGAGATATTGTTGAATCCCAGATCGTCGCCATACAGCCGGTCGTTGCCCAGCCCGCCTGAGATGTTGTCGCTGCCGCGCCAGCCGAAGATGATGTCGTCGCCTGCGTCACCCTGAAGGTTGTCCTTGCCCGCGCCGGCCACGATGATGTCGTTGCCCGCGCCGCCCTGAACCAGCACGTCCTTGGCATAATCGATGCCACCGACGCCATGGTTGGTCAGGTCGATGACATCATCGCCATCGCCCAGCCAGAACTGCTCGATATTGTCGAAGCCGCCAAAGCCGCCCGAAATGGTCCCGTTATTATAAAATATGGCGTCGGACAGGTTGGACCCATAGACGATATCGGTGCCGGTGCTGCCCAGCAGCATATCCATGGAAATCTGGATATTGGACGCGGCGATCTGATATTGGGTCCCCGCATCGGTCAGAATCGCCGTGTTCCACACCAGCTGCGCCAGCACGGCGTCGGGCCGCACGATGTCCAGGTTGGACAGGCGGGTGAAGGCAAAGAACAGGTCCTTCTCGGCCGTGCCGGTGACCGTCGAGCTGCCGACAACATTATAATAGCTGGCCATATCGTCTCCCCATCTCGTGCCAGGATGGCTGGGGCCTGCCCCCGGCCCGGAGCGTATGGAAAGCTGATACCCTCGAAACGGCCTGCGCCGCGAAGATCATCGGGATAAAGGTGCCACCCTTAAGGGTAAGGCTCCACCAATAGGCTTATTGCTCGCGGAACGACCGCCACATCAGGTCGGTCAACGGATCGAACATATATTGCAATGCCGTCCGCCGCCGCAGGGGCACGACCACCTCCACCGGCATGCCCGGCTTCAAAACGAAATCGCCGCGCGCATAGCGCCGGATGAGCGCGATCTGCTCCGGCGGTATCTGCACTTCCCCCACGAAATAGGACACGCCTGTCTTTTCCTCGACGAAGCTGTCCGCCGATACCCGCGTCACCCGCCCGTCGATGATGGGCAGGCTGCGCGCCGGAAACCCTGCAAAGCGCACCTCCGCCCTTTGCCCCACCGCCAGGTCGTCAATGTCGGCGGGGGAAAAGCGCGTTTCTATCACCACGGCGCCGTTGCGCGGCACGATGTCCATCAACACTTGACCGGCGGCGATCACGCCCCCCACCGTATGCACCGACAATCCGACCACCGTCCCGCTGACCGGCGCGCGCACTTGCGTCCGCGCCACTTCATCACGGGCCGCCGTCCATTTGGGCAGGACATCGCCCAGCTGCGTTTCGACGTCCCGCAATTCGGCCGTCACCTTCTCCTGCAACCCTTGCTTCGCCTCCAGCGCCTTCAGCCGCGCTTCCCCGGCCATGCTGACGGAGCTGTCGCGCGCCGCCAGCAACCGCGCGCGTTGCCCGATCAGGTCGGCCTTCGCCCGCTCCAGCGCGCGAATGCGGGTCTTGCTGACAAATCCCTTGGCCGCGACATCTTGCAGGCTGTTCAATTCGTCGCTGATCAGCCGTTCCTGCTCGACCACCGCCGCGACCTGCTCGCGATAGCCCAGCACCTGCGATCCCGCCTGGCTGCCTTCCTGCATGGCAACGCCCTGTTGCGTCGCCAGCAGCGCCGATCGCGCGCCCATTTGCGCCCGTTGCGCCTGCATGGCGGCGTCGGCATCCGCGATGTCCGCCCCGGTCAGCGACTGGAACTCGACCGGCACAGCGATCGCCGTCCCCGCCAGCTCCGCCCTCAGCCGAGCGCGCTGCGCCATCAGCCAGATGGCCTGTGAAGCCAGCACCCGCTCCTGCGCCGTGACCGCCGGTGCGGCAAGACGGATCAGCACGTCGCCCTGCCGGACCTGCTGCCCTTCCTTCACCAATATCGCAGCGACGATCCCGCCGTCACGATGCTGGACGCTCTGCCGCTGCCCCGCGACGGTCGCACGACCCGGCGCCAGCGCCGCCGCGTCCAGTCGGGCAAACGCGGCCCAGCCCAGGAACAACAGGAAAAATGCCGCCGCGATCAACAGACCGGCCCGCACTTCCCGGCGGATATCCGGCCCCACGGCGGGCACCGTCCCACCCTCTCCATTGGTCAACAGGAGAACGCGCCGCGACCGCATCAACATCACGCCCCCTCCGCCGAAGCCAGTGATCGTGTCGCGGTGAGCGCGTTCAGCACCTTGTCGCGCGGGCCATTCATCCGCATGCGGCCACGGTCCAGCACCAATATCCGATCCGCTGGCGCCAGCAGGCTGGTGCGATGCGCCGTCACCATGATCGCGGCGCCGCGCGCCTTCGCCTGCCGCAGCGCGTCGATCAACCGCGCCTCTCCATCGGAATCGAGATGCGCATTGGGCTCGTCCAGGATCAGCAGGGCCGGATCGCGAAACAACGCCCGGGCAAGCGCGATCCGCTGCGCCTGTCCCATCGACAGCCCCGTGCCGCCCCACTCCAGCATCGTCTCATAGCCTCGCGGCAATCCCAGGATCATCTCATGCACGCCGCACAATCGGGCGGCGGCGATCACCTCGGTATCGATCCTGTCCCTGTCGGCGGCGGCGCTTCCCTCTTCAAAGGCGAAGCGGGCGATGTTGTCCCGGATCGTTCCGGCAAAAAGCGAAGGCTGCTGGGGCATATAACCGATATGCGCCGACAGCGCCTCGTCATCCCATTGCGCATAGTCCGCGCCGTCGATGCGGATCGTGCCCCGGCTGATCCCTATTGCCCCGGCGGTCAGGCGCGCCAGGGTCGACTTGCCCGCCCCGCTCGGCCCGATCACCGCCACCAATTCGCCCGGCGCGATGGTGAAGGACACATTGTTGATGATCAGCCGATCCGACTGGCGATCATGCACGGAAATATTCTGGGCATCCACCCGGCCGGTCGGCGCGGGCAAGGCGGTACGCGGCGCCGGATCGAACTCGCCCTCCAGCCAGATCTTGATCTCCGCATAGGATTCGCGCGCCTGCACGAAACTGCGCCATTGGCCGACCAGCTGGTCGATAGGGGACAAGGCACGCCCCAGCAGAAAGGATGAGGCAAATATCGCGCCGCCCGAAATCTGCCCGTCGATCGCCAGCAAGGCGCCCAGGCCCAGTGCCCCCGATTGCAGCGCGTTGCGCAGGAAACGGCTGACCATCACCCACCTTCCCGCCGCGAAGCTGGCATTGGCCTGCCACTTCAGCATATCCGCCCGCTCGGCCAGGTGGCGGCGCACCATCGGGCTGCGCATGCCCAGCGCGCGGATCGTTTCCATCCCGCGCATGCTCTGGTCCAGGCTGGCATAGGATTGGCTCGCCGCCGCATTGGCCTGCGCCAGCGGAGAATAAATCACCCGCTCGCTCGCCCACGCTATGACAAGCAGCACCACGCTGCCCACCAGCGCCAGCAGGCCGATCCAGGGATGGATGATGGTGCACACGATGATGTAGATCGGCGTCCACGGCACATCGAACAGCGCGTTCATGACCGGGCCGGTCAACGCCTGCCGAAGCTGGTCGCATTCGCGGATGGGCTGTTGCCGCCTGTGCTGGCCCGTTGCGGCTGGCGGCTGGCGCAGGGCAGCGGCGATCAGCGTGCGCGCAAACCGCCGGTCCAGCGCGATGCTTGCCCGCACCATGATGCGCGAACGAACATATTCCAGTAGCGACAGCGTGGCGAAAGCCATCAGCACCACGATGGTCAGGAACCCCAGCGTCGTGGCCCCACGGGTCGGCACGACGCGATCATAGACCTGCAACATGTACAGCGTCGGCGCCAGGAACAACAGATTGGCAAGCGCGCTGAACAGGGCGGCCCACATCACATGCGCCCGCACCGCGTTCAGCACGGCTCTCATCTCGCGGCCTCGCCAACGCGCGGGCAAAGGCTGCCGACGACGACTGAAACTGGCAGCGCCATCCTACCTCCCCAAAGCGCGACGGTTCAGCCCAACTCATCCCGTCGAACGCGCTACCGATCAACAGCGCAAAGGGATGCAGGGTGGCAAATTGGGTTGGTCAGACAAACTCTTGCGATCGGCCGTGCGACGCGCAGGCGGGGTTTGGTCGCCTCCGCGTCGCTCACCCTGTGATGTTCAGCTATCCGGGCCGAGGTCGGGCACCCATGCAGCGCCATTGATATGCGCACCTCCATCGACGAACAGCGTGTTGCCGGTCAGGTATCGCGCGTCTTCGCTGGCCAGGAAAAGGGCAACGCCGCCGATGTCGGCCTCCGGGTCGCCCATTCGGCCCATCGGATTAGCTGCCGTGGTGGCCGCGGCGATCTCCGGCTCCGTACGTTCAAACTCCCGGTAACCGGCAGAAACGGCGGCGGGGCAGATGATGTTGGCGCAGATTCCGTAACCTGCCCATTCTCTTGCCGCGCTGCGCGTATAGGCGCGAAGGGCTTCCTTGCCGACATTATATTCGGCGGTCCCCATATGCGCGTTGACGCCGTTGAGCGACCCGATGTTGATGATGCGGCCCCAATGTCTGCTGCGCATGTGCGGGAACGCCGCCTCCATCGACCATTTCGCAGCGTAAAGGCACATGTTCATGCAGGATTCGAACTGCGCGTCGGACAGGTTTTCGATGCGTTGCAGTCCGCCGCCGCTAAAGGCGTTATTGACCAGGACGTCGATAGAACCGAACCGATCGACGCAGGCCTGAACGGCACCGACGACGTCATCACGCACCGTAACATCACATTTGCGGAAGTCGGCATCCACCCCAAGAGCGCGCAGTTCCTCCACGACCTCCACGCCTTTGTCCGCATTGAAATCCGCGACCAGGATCGACCCGCCTTCCTGCGCAAACCGCAGCGCCATGCCCCGGCCAATTCCATCCGCCGCTCCGGTAATCAGCGCTGAACGCCCGGCCAGCCTTTTTCCCACGCTCACGCCTACATCTCCTACATCTATTGCATCGTTCCTGGCGACAGGGTTAATCAAACGATGACTCTTGTCAACAAACTAAGCCTGTGGTTTATCGCTCGGCCATGGTTTACAGGCGATAGTCGGCAAAGTCCGGGAGAGGTTTGGGGGGTATGGCCCGATGATGAAACAGAGTGAAGAAGTTCAACCACCCGTGGCGCTCGTCACCGGGGCGACGCGGGGCATCGGCCGTGCAATAGCCATCGCCCTTGGCCGCGCGGGCTTCGCCGTCGCAGTGACCGGGCGCACCATGGCGGAAGGCGCTGGCCGTATGGAGAGCATGGGGAACACGCCTGTGCCGGGCAGCGTGGCATCGACGGTGGAAGCGATAAGGGCGGCTGGCGGTCAGGCAATGGGCGCGCGGATCGACCTGCTCGATCGCGCATCCATCGATGAAGGGGTCACGGCGGTACTCGACCGCTGGGGGCGGATAGACGTTCTGGTGAACAATGGCATCTACCAGGGGCCGGTTATCCTCCAACCGATCATGGACGTCGCGCTGGAAGACGCGGAAAGAGCGATCACCGGCAATTTCCTGAACCAATTTCACCTGAGCCAGATCGTGCTGAAGACGATGGTGGCACAGGGTTCAGGACGAATGATCTTCATGACGACCTTGTCCTCCATCGAACCCGCCGCCCGCTCCCCGGGGGTCGGGCTCTTCTATCTTGCGCCCAAGGCAGCGTTCAATCGTATCCCGGACCACATCAACCAGGAGCATGGCAAGGATGGGATCAGCGCCTTCCTGATCGAACCGCGCTTCACCATGACGGACACGCTGCGCGCGGCCATGGGCGATCAGGCTGAAACGCTCGGATCGGGAGAAGCAGCGCGCGATCCGGAGGAAACCGCACAGACTGTCGTGTGGTTGGCGAGCCATGCGGACGCACCGAACCTGGCCGGACCAGAAATGATCAACGCGCCGGACTTCTTCACCGAACGAGGGATCGCGCCGCCGGGATGATCCCGGGATTGGCGCCTGTGCCGACAGTGCAATAGCTCAATTGGTTGACGCGGCGCCTCCGTCGTAGGGACGGTCCGCTGCAACCTCGTCCCGGCGCTTGGCCTCCAAAAACCTCATCAATGGGCACGAAGGTCGTTAGCAAGCTCAGGAGAGAAGTTCCCAGTCTGGATGCCGACACAACGCGTGAACCCTCTTCGCCCGTTATCGCATCGCCACACGGTAGATAGATCCGTCCGGGACCTGGAAAGCTTGATGGCGGCCCATCTTGAACAGCTTGACGCGACGCTTAGCACCCATATCAGCTCCCTGGCCTATGCTATATCATATGCCAGCTGAGAGCGCCTATCTTATCGGCACCGTCATTTTCGGCTTGTCACTAAAGCATTTTCGAAGCAGATGGCATCATCTGCTGGCTCGGAAAATGCGGGAAACAAAAGACAAATAGAGCATGATCCGATTCAGTCTGATCGGATCATGCTCTAGTCTTGCAGGTGTCGCTGCAAATTCAAGCTTGGCGTTTCAGCCCGTGGCTGCATTGGACCACTATTTTCGCCTCAACCACCGCAGGGACGACGCTCGGGGACTATGCCACGCGATCCCCGGCACTCGGTATTTGCGAAATGTGCGATTAACCTCTCCTTTCTCCTCCTCCGTTTTGCTGTCGGGCCATGGGATCAGAAATAAGTTCATCCACTGCGACGCTTCGCAATCTGCTGGAAGTGTCGCGCGGACGCGAAGAGCACGAGCTGTTCGAAGATCTGCTACGCCGACCGGTGTACGCATCGAACGCATTATATCGCAGGGACAAACGACGCCCGCTGACCGCCCTTATGTGCAGGAGTGGGATGAATGGATGCTGATCCTGGCAGGCTCTGCCGAAGTCACTCTGGAGGGATTTGGGCAGAGAAGCCTAATCCCAGGTGATCACCTATTCATTCCCGCAGGTGTACCGCATCTCGTGATCTACACAGCCAACCCAACAATTTGGCAGGCCATCCATGTCGGTCAGCCACGGCCGACGGGTAGCAACCTGTGATCTTCAAGTTTCAAAATGCCCGCCCCGGATTTCAAGAAAAACCTCCCCAGTGGAATTGATCAACATCCATATTCCCTTTGAGAGGCTTCTGTCTCAGGCCCGATGCTGCGACCGCCGAACGCAAAAGCGCTCTGCGTGTTCGCCCACGGTGCTGCCTTTCGATAAGCAGTGATAAAAGGTTCGAGCCGCGACCAAAAGTGCGAAAAACAGCCCGGCCGTCATGATGGCAGCCGGGCCAGTTGAAAGTCTCAACGGCTATGCCGTGAGCCCTCGGGTCGCGAGCTTTCCTTATCGACCTTGCTGAAGTTGGTCATACCCCGACCGGGGGAGAGCTACGGAATATTTCATCCTGAGGGTTGTTCTTAGCGGTCAAGTTGATTGGGCGTTTGGCCGATGCTTCGAGCCCTTACCGCCGGAGCATGTCGCTGAGCATCGCCATCAGATCCATCTCCCGAGAGACCCCAAGTTTGGAGTAAATGGATTTAATCTGGGTCTTGACGGTCTGGGTGCTCGTATCCCGTGCAGCGGCGATCTGATCACGCGTCTCGCCTCTAACGAGGGCCAATGCGACCTCGGCTTCAGCAGCAGACAGACCAAATGCCGCGCGCAAAACAGCAGGGGCGGCCTCGTGCCAGCGCCGGCCTGAGCGGACGATGACAAGAATTTGTGAGGCAAGGCTCAGCCGGTAAGGCTGGGAGGGAAGGCGGCAGACATCAACCACCATAGCCATCTGCTGGACAGCGCCTCCCAGCAGCAACGTCTCGATCCCGAGAGGCTGACGATGCCGCCGCGCGAGGGCTTTCAACAACGCTGCGTCGTCACGTGGATGCGGAAGGCCGATCTTCCCGTCTACTAGCCTAAAACGTCCAGCCGAGAGCAGTGCGGTGGCTTCGGGAGTCTCTCCCTTCAAATCGCCAGCTTCATCGCAAATAAAGATCGGCAGGCCAACATATTCGAGCGCGCCATTCGCCAAGGCCGCGCCGCGATTTTCGAGCGCAATCTGGATTTTGACCGCCCTACGCACATGCGGCGTAATCGCGGCGAAAAGCTCGCGCGTTTCTGCATCGGTCCTGCCGTCTTTCCGACTACGGTTGAGAGCGAGGCCGACAAACCGACCTCCCCCTTCAAGCAATTTGGTCTGGCAGCCGTCCATGATGTCATAGGCGTCGCACATCTCACGATAGAGATCGAAACCAGAGCCGCGCCCGACCGCGCGATAGTCTGCTTCACTGCGAATGACGAAAGGCTGGTCATTGAGCGAGGCGCGCACGCGAACATTGATGTTGGGATCGCCGCGCTCCTGCTGGACGAAGCGCGCGACCTCATCTTGACCTATATCATTGATCCAGTTGAAGGGCACCTCGCCGGGCGCAAAACCAATGAGCTGGCCATGCGTGCTGCCAGTCAGTTCCGCCATGGCCCGCAACGCGCCCAGCCACTCATTTCCATCGATTGCAGCCATGGCGAAACGCTCGCCCAGCGCCCAAATCTTATCTTCCACCCTGTTTCGTTCCTGTTCCGCGACCCGGTCAGAACGTAAATATCTTTGGCTGATCCAGCGTGAGAGCGCGTGGGCAGCAAGCGGATTTAGGCAGGTCTAGGAAGAAACACAATATTTTAGCTGCGGCGGTCCGATACCCCGATCGGGGGATGCGAACAGGAATGCGTTTTGCTTATCCCCGTCCCCAATCGTCTGGAGGGGGTTTTACATGATCGGCAGAAATTCTGTGCGCGCGCCTATTCGCCTTGGGCTTGGTCTGAGCGTCAGTGTTCTCGCGCTTGGTGCGAGCAGCGCTCTTGCGCAACAGGCGTCGACCTTGACCTGTCCCGACGGCAGCGCTGGTCCACTCTGCGTCATTAGCAATAGCGGATCGACAGGGCCGATCACCGGAACACTGGGTACCGCCATCATCGTCAATAACAGCGGCACGATCGCTGGCGATCCGGCAATCAGCGCGGGTCAGGCCGTCGTGCTTGCGGTCAATAATGCGAGCGGTGGGGCCATTGGCGGGAGTACGAACGCGATCATAGCGCCTGCCCGGACCGGCATTCCCTTGCTCAGCTTCAATGTGACCAACGCTGGCACGATCAACGGCAACGTGTCCTATGTCGAACCCACCCCTACCGCGCCTCAAAACCCACTGGCTGGCGCGGTTTATTATTATGTGTCCGATGGCGGTACATTGAACGGCAATCTGCAGCTCGGCACGGGCTTCAGCACCGCCAATTTTGTCCAGCGCGGCAGCGATGACGGGGTAACCGGAACCATTGCCGCTGGTGGCGGCATCGACATCTACACGCACAGCTACAGCCAGTCACAGTCGCTTGAGCTCGGCGCACGCGCGCTGCCCACGACCTTCGAAATAGAAGGGTTCGAAGCACGAGGCGCCGCTACCACGCTGACGCTGTCAGGACAGGGAACATCGATCAGCCTGATGGGCGACGGCAACGTCGTCAACAACGGCACGATCAACCTGCTCGACACCGCTGGCCTGTACCCGCAGGCCGTAACCATCGTTCCGGCCGCAGTTGGCTATTATCAGCAGCGCTTTGCGACCTTCCAACGCTCCAATGTGCCGCCGGGCACTGTTCCGCTCTACACGCCAACCTATGGCGACGCGCTGACCAGCTTCATCAATGAAGGCGCCATCAATGGCGACATCCGGATCGCTGCGGCGAGTTTCGTCAACAATGACGAGATCAACCTCGCTACCAGCGGCATCGGTTCGATCATCACGACTTCGGCAGGGGATGATTTCCAGTTCCGCAATACAGGAACCATCGAGACGACTTTCACCGGCTCGCGCTCTTTCACTACGGACATTGAGCGGGAATTTGATAGTGGCGTGAACGCGGCCGTCCGAATCCGCCAGGCCCTCGAGACTACCACTCTGGCGGGCGCAACCATTGAAAATAGCGGCATCATCACCGGCGGACTGGATGCCAATGTTGCGGCGGATGTCTTCTCGTTCACTAATAGCGGCTTAATCGCTGGCATCGATACGAATGGCTATTTCCAGCGCGGCCTGACGCTTCAAGTCGGGGCACTGGACCTGGTGCTGCCGAATGCCAACGACGAATTCAACGCGGACAACGCCTCCATCATCAACACGGCGGATGGTGAGATCAGGGACGGCTTCTACGCCGCGGTCGCTTCTCAAAGCCTCAATTTCGAAAACCACGGCACGATCACGGCTTCGGCGCGTGAGGGCGGTCAGGCACTGCTCATCCGCACTGGCCTGTTGCAGGATGATGGTCCGGATGACGACGATGTCGTGGACATCGCCGCCGAGAACTTTGCCTTCACCAACACAGGCATCATCGAAGGCGCGACCGAGGTGAATATCGCCAACCGAGTGGCGAGCTTTGACAATAGCGGCACTGTGACGCGCACCGAACTTGCCATCAATCAGGCTGATCCGCCGCGCTTTGGCGGCATGTCGGCCTTTGACGTGGAGTCCGAGACCGACGAAAGCCAGACGATCACGTTCAACAACAGCGGCAACATCCTCGGTCAGGACAAGGGTGGCTCGGGCCTTGTTCTCGGCGTAGAGGCTGGCGATGATGAGCTCGTTGGCAATCCGGCGGCCAGTGCGACAGTCAATCTCGTCAACCGCGGTACGATTAAGGCGACCGGAGGCGCAACGGTAACACCGGGCCAGTTCATTGGCCTTGGACAGGACACCGCCTATGTGTCGCAGATCGCGGCGCTGGGCGTGGATGTCGAAAGTACCGGCGCTGGCACAGTCAACATCGAAAATCTGGAAGGCGGGCTTATCCAGGCAGGCGGCGGACTCACCGCTGTGGTGCGTGCGCAGCCCCAGGGCATTCCGCAACCGGTCTGGGTCTACAGTCCGGTCGCCAATACCGAAGGCAGCCACACTGTCGCTGTTGCTGTCGCGGCCAAGACGGTCAACATCGTCAACAGCGGCACTATCCAGGGCGGCGCTGGCACCAATTACTTCCCCAACACGCCGATCATCGACAATGCGATCGGCCAGCCCAACGGCTATCTTGCAGGAGCCATCCATACCAGCGGCAATCAGCTCGAGGATGAGAGCGGCTATCTGCCCTCGACCGATCATGTGACGAACACCGCCACCGGCGTCATCATCGGCTCGATCGACCTGAACGCTGGCGATGACCGCATCGACAATGCCGGGCAGATCAGCGGCGATATCTACATGCGCGAGGGCAATGACACGATCGTCAATGCGGGCACCATCACCGGAACGGTACGGATGGGCGAGGGCAATGACAGCTTCACGCACCTGCTGAGCTCAGCCGTGCTCAATGGAACGGTCGATGGCGGCGCGGGGGAGGACACGCTCTCCTTCGATATCACCGGCACGACCTATACCGGGTCGATTGATCCATCACTCCGTCAGCTGTTCGCCAGCTTTGAAGTCGAGAAGATCATTGGCACAGGCAAGGTCGTCGTTCAGCAGACGGTGGAAGTCTCTGGCGGTGGTGAGCTGAACTTGACTCAAGGGTCGAGCATCGTCGTGGCGCCGGGTCAAACCGCGATCAGCGGCGGCACGCAAAGCGTCAGCATCTCGAATAGCGGCGAGGTCGTTGGCAATGTGGACCTTGGCGAAGGCGACAATCTTCTGACCAACGCGACCGGCGGCTCCATCACCGGGAACATCATCATCGGCAACGGCGCGAACACGATCAGCAACCAGGGCGGCACGATCAACGGGAATGTCGTGGCTGGAAGCGGCACCGACAGCCTGGTCAATAGCGGCACTATCTCGGGCAATGTCGATCTTGGTGCGGGCGCCGATATGCTGACGATCGGCACCGGCGGCAGCTTCGGCGGCACGGTTGCTGCAGGTGGCGGGACCGATGTCCTCGCCTTCAATACCGGCAGCAGCTATGCGGCCCAGACGACGATCGACGGTTCGGCGTTCACGGGCTTCGAGCAGGTGAATAACACAGCAGGCGTCAACAGCTTCACTGGCGACCTCAATGTCGAGGAAGTAACCGTTTCAGGCGGCCGCTTCATCGGTCAGGCAGGATCAACCCTGACCGGATCGGTTGATGTCACCAGCGGGGGAACTTTCGGCACCGCAGGGACTGTCAGCGGCGATGTTACGATCGGCACGGGCGGCACGCTGTCGCCGGGCGCATCTCCTGCTATCATGACGATCAATGGCAATCTGACCATCGCCAACGGCACGACCACCACCTTCGAGTTCGTTCCTGTCGGGCAGAGCGATCAGATCATCGTCAATGGCGGCTCGGTGACGATCGGCGATAACACGACTGTCAATCTCACCGGCTCGCTGACACCTGGCGCGTCGCGTGACCTGATCGTGGTAAACGGCGGCGGCGCCATCACTGGCGACTTTGACATCGTCAATCGTGATCCGGGCATTGTAGGCGTCCTCCGCAACAATGGCTCCACCTTGCAGTTGCTCGGCACCTTCGTGGCGCCCACCGGGATCTCCACCCAGGCCAATGCTGCTGTCGGCTATGTCAACGATCTGCTGATCGCGGGAACCGCGAGCACTGCGCTGATCAATGCCGTTCCGACACTGTTGAGCGGTGGCACCGCTAACGCAGCGGCCTTCGGGCAGCTGACGCCAGAAGCTTATGCCAGTGCGTCTCAACTTGGCGTGGAGCAGGGACTGGCGCTCGCCAAGGCGGGCCGCGCAGGACTTGCCGAAACCACGCGCGAGACCGCGGGTCTCTTCAGCTTCGCGCAAGGTCTGGGCGACTGGCGCACGCTTAAAGGTCGTGGGTCAGTTGGCACATCGACGGCCAAGAGCCACAGCTATGGCGTCGTTGGTGGCATCGGCTTTGGCAGCGCGACCGGATCCATCGGCGCGTTCATAGGCTATATCGACAGTCGCCAGACTGTCGCGCGCCTTAGTGCACGGACGAACGCCGATGGCCTGGTTGCCGGTCTTTCGGGTCACTTCCTGAGCGGTGGCTTCGACGGGACAGTGACGATCGCCTATGATTGGAGCGAGGCGAACACCCGCCGGGCGGTACCCGGCGCCACCGCCCTCTCCGGCGACTATCGCCTCCGCAGCTTGGTGCTCGACGGTACGGTCGGCTACAGCTTCCCTATGGGCAGTTGGGGGGTCCATCCCGAAGTGGGCGTCACTCATATCTCCACCCGTCGTGGCTCGGCGAGCGAGACAGGCAGCGCCGCTTTCGCCCTGTCTGTGGATGGCAAGAAGACCAGCGCGACCTTTGTCGACGGCGCCATCAAGCTGAAGGGTGGCATTGGTGAAAGCACGATGTTCCACCCATGGGCATCGGTAGGTCTGCGTCACCAGCTCGAAGGTGAACGCTCCGCCGCTCGCGCGGGGTTTGTCGGCAACGCCGAACGGTTCACGGTCATCGGGGCGGGCCGCAAGGAAACCATGGCAACGCTTGGCGCTGGCGCTAGCTATGACCTTGCTGCGGGACTCAGCCTCTATGGCGCTTATCAAGGCGAATTTGGCGGAGGTCAGAGCCACAACGTCAACGTTGGCGTGCGCTTCGCCTTCTAATAGCAAGCTCTACGAGAACTCTTGAATTCGCAACGGCGCTGCTGACCGCAAGGTCGGCAGCGCTAACTTTATAGCGCTTTCGGGAGAAAATCGCCTTGAGAACGCCCAGCACGACACATGCTCGTTCAGGCCGAGTAAGCGTTCCCGATGCCAGCCGTTTATTCATAATCACGATCCCGTCAGATTACCCTGATGCAGCAGGCCGGAAATTGACAGCGCTTGCGGTGCCGAGGGTTTCCGGGGGCGCGCTCTCTGCCGTCAGTGCTTCGCGACGGGGAAATCTGCGAAACCAGTTTTGAAGTTCCGTTGCGTCCCACATAATGACGCCAGAGATCCAATCAATTCTAAGAGATAATGCTGAACAGTATGCCGGATTAATCAAGATCATTGATCTATTTTAATAATCGGAATGACGTACTCAACGATTTCTCTTCGAGGTTCAGTACCCAGGAGACTGGCTTTCTTTTGCAACGCTGCTTGCTTTTTACTTTTACTTGACATTCCAACTGCTAAAAGAGACTTACTGGATTTTGTCTGCTTTATGACTACAGGGGGAATTCTGTGCGTTTCCATGTTCGCGCCGCTGCAGTTGCTGCGGCTCTTTTGGCAACCGGCCTGGCCATCGTACCGGCTGAGGCTGGCACTGGATGCAATGGCGTGGTCAACATCTTCGTCTGGGGCTGCGCTCCCTGGGACAATAATAATGGGCCGCAATTCCCCTATCACCGTAAGAAGCAGGTCGATATGCGCGTACCTGCGGGAGCCAAGGTCCACGTCAAGGACGGTGCGGCGGTTGTGGAATTTAACGGCCAGAAATATCCGATTGTCGGTGGCGCAGGGGTCGTTTCCGCGGGCGGCGCTAACGTTGTGTCAGCCGGAGGGGCGAATGTCGTCTCGGCTGGCGGCGCGAACATGAAAGTTTGGGTGCAAAACTGAAGCTGCATCTCGGGAGGATGGCGAAGATCTCGGCCGCCCTGGCTTTCACGGCGACCGTAGGTTCATTAGCCCCCATCGCCTACGCGGTTGCAAGTGTCCGTTGCTGCGCGAGCGCGGGCGGCGGAGCCGCATGGGCCGGCTGGATTTTGATCGGTTTCCTCGTCTTTCTGGCAGGAACCGCTTCAGCGGCCTTTACTGCGGCGATCGCCGGGTTCTGCACTCGCGGCGCGTGGCGGGGGTGCAGGAAACAGTCATTAACGCGCGTATTGCGACCGCACCTCGCTGAACGAGGTGGCAAGGGATGGGTGCGCCACTCTGGGGAGTAGATAAGTTGATCCGTAGAATGATGATCGGGCTGACGGCCTTATGTATGGCTTCTTCCGCTGTTGCCGGCGATCCCTTCGAAGATGCACGTTATTATCTCGGTGTTAAACAAAATGCGGAGGCGCTGAAGATTGTCGATAGCGGGCAGTTCGATGTGAACATGCAAACCGAGGAGGGATACAGCCTTCTTCACTACGCAGCCGACGCCGGCAATCTCGAGATGGTAAAAGCGCTGCTCGCTCGCGGTGCCGATCCAAGCCTAAAATCACGATCCGGCAGCACGCCTTATCAGATGGCTATCGGTACCATGGTGCAGGCAGAGATCCGCAAGGCCATGGCAAAAGCTTCGACCGTAGCGGGAATAACAGGTCAGGTGGGAGCCGCTGCGGGCGTCCGCTCGCAGCCAACTACCTCTGGTGGAAATGGCATGTGCGCAATGGTGCGCTCGGAACCCGTGAATGACGGGCGCTCCCCTGCCATCCGCCCGTTTCTGAAAGCGAAGGATGCGATCTGGTACAATCATCCCGACCAACTCGTCGGATTGATCGAGGACTGTGTAGGCGTTGACGATCAGGATCAATATGGCTGGACGCTACTTCACCATGCAGCCGATCGGGATCGGGTTGCCTTGGCCAAGATCCTTCTGGATCACGGAGCTAAGCGGAATATTCGCAACAAGGATGGCCAAACCGCGCCCCAACTCGCTACCTCGCCGGAGATGAAGGCGCTGCTGGGTTCTGCGGTTGTTAAGCCTGCCACTACAACGGCGCCCGCAGCCAGCCGCAAGGTGGAATGTCAGCAGAAATATCGGGCAGACGCTGCTCTCTCCTCCGACACGACAGGAAAGATGCGCGCCATGCGACGATGGCAACAGTGCCTGGATACAGGCCGTTACTGGTGAAACTCTTTGAGCCGCTGACGGATATCCCTGACGGTTTTTAGCCTGCATCCGGCATTAAGCCGAGCGGGCCCTGTCCGGCGCAGGCGCACCTACGGTGGCCAGGTCGAGATGCTGTGTGGCGCCTTGGCAGCATTCGGCTGGTCACGATTACGGCCATCTCCATGGTAGGTCTGGACATGTAACGGTTTTGTGCCGGTCACTTGAGAGTTTAAAGCTCGTTCAAGGAGACCGACGAGATGATCAAACATAGCGAGGAGTTCAAGCAGGAGGCGGTGCGGATTGCGCTGACCAGTGGGTTGCCGCGGGAGCGGGTCGCGTTGGATTTGGGGGTTGGCAAATCGACGCTGAACAAGTGGGTGTCGCAGTATCGGCCCAGTGATCTGGTTTCAGCGCCGCAAGCAGATCTGGCGCGCGAGAATGAACGGCTTCGCCTTGAGAACCGCGTGCTGCGGGAGGAGAGGCAAATCCTAAAAAAGGCCACGCAGTTCTTCGCGAGCCAAAGGCCGTGAAGTTCGCTTTCGTGCATAGCTGGCGGCATCGCTGGCCCGTTGCACTGCTCTGCCGTGTCATGCTTGTCAGTGAACGCGGCTATCGTTCCTGGCGCTCGCGCCCGATCAGTTGCCGGGGCCGGACGGACATGAAGGTGTTGGCTCATATCCGCGAACAATACAGGCTGAGCCTTGGCAGCTACGGCCGTCCTCGCATGACGATGGAGTTAAAAGAGGTGGGGCTCGATGTGGGTGAGCGCCTTATGACCCGAAGGGCGGCGTAGCCAACATCAACGGGATCAGGCCGGTCCGCACGCGCAAACACAAGGTTACGACAGACAGCCACCATCGCCTGGGTGTCGCGGCAAACTGGCTGGACGGCGATTTCGCCGCCGATGCGCCCAACCGTAAATGGGCCGGCGACATCACCTATATCTGGACGTCGGAGGGATGGCTCTACCTCGCTGTCATCCTCGATCTGCATAGCCGCCGCGTCGTGGGCTGGGCTGTCAGCGACAGGATGAAGAAGGATTTGGCGATCAGGGCACTGGATATGGCGGTACGCCTGCGCCAGCCACCAGAGGGCTGCCTTTTCCATTCGGATCGCGGCAGCCAATATTGTTCTTACGATTATCAGAAAAAGCTGCAGGCCTATGGCCTGCGTCCATCAATGAGCGGCAAGGGTAATTGTTACGACAATGCCTCCGTCGAGACGTTCTTCAAATCCCTGAAGGCGGAACTCATCTGGCGGCAGCGCTGGCCAACGCGACGGCAGGCAGAAGCTGCCATCTTCCAATACATCAACGGCTTCTACAACGCCCGTCGTCGCCATTCATATCTGGGCGGCATTAGCCCGCTCGCCTTCGAAGCCAAGGTGGCATAATGAGATAAGTGACAGGCACAAAACCGTTACATGTCCATTTTGCCCAGGCAGAACTCGACCGCCCGTTCAGGCGATGATCGCCTTCATTGACGATCACCGCGATGCCTTTGGGGTCGAGCCGATCTGCCGCGTTCTGCCGATCGCCCCATCGACATATCACGAGCGCGTCGCGCAGCGTCGCGATCCGACACGCCTGTCGGCGCGGGCTCAACGGGACCAGTCGATCAAGCCTGAGATTGCCCGCGTGTTCGCGGAGAACTTTGCAGTCTACGGCGTCCGCAAGGTCTGGCGGCAGATGATGCGGGAGGGCTTTCCGAGCGCCCGCTGTACCGTTGCGCGACTGATGCGTTTGGCAGGGGTGATCCGTGGCAAGCCGATGCGCACGACCATCAGCGACAAGGCCGCGCCGTGCCCGCTCGATCACGTCAACCGCAGGTTCTACGCGCCAGCGCCGAACATGCTGTGGGTGTCGGACTCCACCTATGTCGCGACTTGGGCGGGGTTCGTCTACGTCGCCTTCGTCATCGACACCTACGCCAGGCGGATCGTCGGTTGGCGGGCCAGCAGGACGGCTCATGCCAGTTTCGTCCTCGATGCCCTGGAACAAGCGCTTCACGATCGACGGCCGACCCATCGGGGCGGCCTCATCCATCATAGCGACCGCGGGTCGCAATACGTGTCTATCAAATACACCGAGCGCCTCGCAGAAGCTGGGATCGAGCCATCGGTCGGCAGCGTCGGCGACAGCTACGACAATGCTTTGGCCGAGACGTCAACGGCCTCTACAAGGCAGAGGTGATCCACTGGCGAGGACCGTGGCGCAGCTTCGAAGCTGTCGAATATGCCACGCTCGAGTGGGTCGATTGGTTCAACCATCGCCGACTGCTGGAGCCCATCGGCAACATCCCGCCTGCCGAAGCCGAAGATCAATATTATGCTGCCGCAGACAACATCGGTAGGGCAGCGTGACTCACAACCCTATGCCTCCGGCAAACCCGGCGCGGTTCGGTCGGCGCGTCTTCAACCGTCGCAAGTGGGTCGAGATTCCGAACGAGAATCGCGGCTTCTCACGCCGCCCGCGCCTCAATCCGGAAAGCGAATGGATTGTGCGCGATGAACCAGACCTGCGCATCATCGATCAGCAGCTCTGGGGCCGGGTCAAAGCTCGCCAGGCGGAAGCCCGCGCGGCTCGGGACGTGAACTTCGGCCTCATCGGAAATCCACTTGCTGGCGCCAAGCGAGCTGCCTATTTTTCTCAGCGGTCTGGTGCGCTGCGGCTTCTGCGGCGACGATTTCGTCAGCGTCGGCGGTCGGCGGCGGTGCAAGGCCGCCAATAGGCAGGCGTGTAGCAACAGCTCGATCACCAGCAACCATCTTGAAGAGCGGGCTTTGTCCGGCCGGCGGGACCGTCTGCTCACTCCAGACATCATCTGCCGCTTCGCTGTGCATCTTCAACGCGAGCTCGATGCGGAGCAGCGTGCGGCCTATGGCCGCCGCTATGAACTCGAAGACGCGCTGGTCGAGACGCGTCAACGCGCCGCCAAAATTCTCCGCCGGGTCGAGGAGGACGAGGCTGCACCGCGCTCACTCACCACACGGCTCAAGGAGCTGGAGGCCGAAGAGGAACAGCTGGAACGCGAATTGGCGGAGCTGCCGGAGCGCACGGTGATCCGCCTCCCTACCAATTACGAAGCTATCTACCGCACCGCTATCGCCGAACTCAAGCAGCATCTGGCCACGCGTGAGGCCAATGTCTCGCGTAGCGCGATCCGCGCACTGATCGAGGGTGTGGTTGTCCACGCGGGCAACTGCCGGCGCGGCAAGCATCGCCGACTAGAGTTGCACGGCGACCTGTTCCAAATGGTCGCGCTTACTGAGGCTGCTGTTGCTGGAAGCGTCAAGGTTCAGAACGCACGAAAGGCCCAGTTCCATGGAACTGGGCCTTTAAGTGGTACACCGTTGGTTGCGGGAGCAGGATTTGAACCTGCGACCTTCAGGTTATGAGCCTGACGAGCTACCGGGCTGCTCCATCCCGCGTCACCAAAGGCAAAAGGGCGGCTTTATGGGCCGCCCTTTTGTGAACATGTGATGGGTTTTTATTTCCAAAAGCGCAAGCTTCAATGCCTGGCGACGCCCTACTCTTCCGGGGCTTGAGCCACAGTACCATCGGCGCAGTCTGGTTTCACGGCCGAGTTCGGGATGGGATCGGGTGGGTCACAGACGCTATGGTCACCAAGCAATGAAGCTTGCGCTTTGGGTTATAATCGATGCCGTGCACGGTATTTGGTGTTTGTATTTGTTATCTGGCTTGAGGTGATCACCACGCTCAATGGCCGACGCTGTTTCCAGCATTGTCATTGATGGTGGGACTCTCAGGCGCGATCAGAGCAATTAGGACCGGTTAGCTCCATATGTTACCACACTTCTACATCCGGCCTATCAAGGTCGTGGTCTACGACCGCTCGAAGAAATCTTATCTTGAGGGAGGCTTCCCGCTTAGATGCTTTCAGCGGTTATCCCGTCCATACATAGCTACCCTGCTGCGCCCTTGGCAGGACGACAGGTACACCAGAGGTATGTTCAACCCGGTCCTCTCGTACTAGGGTCAACTCCTCTCAAATTTCGACGCCCACGGCAGATAGGGACCAAACTGTCTCGCGACGTTCTGAACCCAGCTCACGTACCACTTTAATTGGCGAACAGCCAAACCCTTGGGACCTGCTCCAGCCCCAGGATGTGATGAGCCGACATCGAGGTGCCAAACGATTCCGTCGATATGAGCTCTTGGGAATCATCAGCCTGTTATCCCCGGCGTACCTTTTATCCGTTGAGCGATGGCCCTTCCACGAGGGACCACCGGATCACTATGACCGACTTTCGTCTCTGCTCGACTTGTCAGTCTCGCAGTCAGGCGGGCTTATGCCATTGCACTCTAACAGACGGTTTCCAACCGTCCTGAGCCCACCATCGCGCGCCTCCGTTACTCTTTAGGAGGCGACCGCCCCAGTCAAACTACCCGCCACAGAGGGTCCCTGCACCGGATAACGGTGCGAGGTTAGACATCAGAAAACAACAGGGTGGTATTTCACCTATGGCTCCACGACAACTGGCGTCATCGCTTCAAAGCCTCCCACCTATGCTACACAGTTCTTTCCTAATGCCACTCTGAAGCTGCAGTAAAGGTGCACGGGGTCTTTCCGTCTAACCGCGGGTACTCCGCATCTTCACGGAGAATTCAATTTCGCTGAGCATATCCTGGAGACAGTGGGGAAGTCGTTACGCCATTCGTGCAGGTCGGAACTTACCCGACAAGGAATTTCGCTACCTTAGGACCGTTATAGTTACGGCCGCCGTTTACCTGGGCTTCAATTCAGAGCTTGCACTCCTCCTCTTAACCTTCAGGCACCGGGCAGGCGTCAGGCCCTATACGTCGTCTTGAAGCCGACTTAGCAGAGCCCTGTGTTTTTGCTAAACAGTCGCTACCCCCTGGCCTGTGCCCCCCACAAAAAGTTGCCTTGATGTGGGGCCTCCTTCTTCCGAAGGTACGGAGGCAATTTGCCGAGTTCCTTCAGGATACTTCTCTCAAACGCCTTGGTATACTCTACCATTCCACCTGTGTCGGTTTAGGGTACGGTCTATACGGAGGGGCTATTTCCTGGGACAACTTCACAGCCTGGACCAATCCAATAAGGCCAGACCATTTACGCCATCCGTCACACACCTCCAGGCCCACGAATATTAACGTGGTTCCCATCGACTACCCCCTTCGGGCTCGTCTTAGGGGCCGGCTTACCCTGCTCAGATTAGCTTTAAGCAGGAACCCTTGGAATTTCGGCGACAGTGCATCTCACACTGTTAATCGCTACTCATGTCTGCATTCGCACTTCCGATACCTCCACGACCCATTACCAGATCGCTTCAACGGCCTACGGAACGCTCCGCTACCGCGTGATCGTAAACGATCACACCCTAAGCTTCGGTGCACGTCTTGAGCCCCGTTACATCTTCGCCGCAGAACCTCTTATTTAGACCAGTGAGCTGTTACGCTTTCTTTAAAGGATGGCTGCTTCTAAGCCAACCTCCTGGTTGTTTTGGAAGTTCCACATGCTTTCCCACTTAGACGTGACTTGGGG
>NZ_AP027340.1:0-280000 GCF_055394245.1 Sphingobium sp. TomTYG73 | reverse complement strand
CCTCCCCCCTGCCCCGCCGACCGAAAATGGCCGACGTCCCGGCTATAAGGTCGAAGAGCTGCTCAACATGCGGCAGGTGCTGGGCGCCTCGCCGGAACGCGCCCCGCTCGACATTCCCGCGATCATCGCCGTGCAGAATTTCAAAGGCGGCGTCGGCAAATCCACCGTCACCACGCATCTGGCCCATTATTTCGCGGTGCAGGGCTATCGCGTGCTCGTCGTCGATTGCGACAGCCAGGCCACCACGACCACCCTGTTCGGCTTCAACCCGCACTTCAATATTCAGCGGGAAGAGACGCTATACCCTTATCTCTCCATCGATCCGACCCAGGTCGACCTTCTCTATGCGGTCAAACATACCGCCTGGCCCAATGTCGATCTGATCCCGTCGAATCTCGAGCTATTCGACGTGGAATATGAGCTGGCGGCGGCGGGCAGCGATGGCGGCTCCGTCCTGGCGGCGCGTTTCCGCAAGCTGAAACAGGGCCTGATGGACCTCGCCCGCCATTATGACGTGGTGCTGCTCGATCCCCCGCCAGCGCTCGGCACGATCAGCCTTGCGGTGATGCAGGCGGCCAATGCGCTGCTGGTGCCGCTCGCCGCGACGACGCCGGACTTCTGCTCCACCGTCCAGTTCCTCTCGATGATGGATCAGGTCATCAAGCAGCTGCAAACCGCTGGCATAGAGGTCGATTATCAGTTCATCCGCCTGCTCTGCTCGAAATTCGACAGCAATGATCCCAGCCATTCGATGGTCCGCGCGATCATGGAGCAGAGTTTCGGCCCTGCCCTCCTCCCCGTGCCCATCCTCGACAGCGCGGAAATCAGCCATGCGGCGCTGCGCATGATGACCGTGTACGAGCTGGAAAAGCCGATCGGCACGCCGCGCACCCACAAGCGGTGCCGCGCCAATCTCGACGAAGCCATGGGCCAGATCGAAGCGCTCGTCCGCCAAAGCTGGGGCCGCGTCGCTCCCGCGCGTGAGGAGGACATCGTCAATGCGGCTTGATTTCACGCGGAGACGCGGAGATGCGGAGGGCACGCACAGCGCCGCAGGCAAATTTGCCGATGCAAGGCCTCAGCTTGGCGCTGTCACCTGCGTCGAACAAGGGACTGCGCCGCTCGCACACCCTCTCTGCGCCTCTGCGCCTCTGCGCGAACAAAAATCAACGCTGTCCTACAGCGACATGTTCACCATATGTTCCCCGCGAATCGGAGGACAAGCCCATGGCGCGTAAGCAATCGGATTATCTGGCAGCCCTTTTGTCAGACGAGGCGGAAAGTCCCGCCCCCGTTCCAGCGGCCGACAGCCCGCCTGTTGCCCAGGCCGAAACGTCGTCCCCCTCCCCTGCCCCGGCTCGCCCCGAACGCGCGCGCGGCGCGACACTGCTCGGCCGCGAAACAGCGCTTGCCCGGCTCGCCTCGGGCGAGGTGCGGCAGGTCACGCAATTGCTGCTCGATCCAGCAAAGGTTCGTATCTGGCGCGGCAACGCCCGGCTTTACTCCCATCTGACTGAGGACAATTGCCGCGAACTGATCGACTCAATCATCGCGGAGGGCGGGCAAAAAGTGCCCGCCGTCATCCGCCGTGTCGAAGGCGATCCGGACCATGATTATGAAGTGATCGCGGGCACGCGCCGCCATTTCTCGATCAGCTGGCTGCGGGCGCACAGCTATCCCGACATGATGTTCGTGGCGCAAGTCGCCCAGCTCGACGATGAAGCGGCCTTCCGCCTCGCGGACCTCGAAAACCGCGCGCGCAAGGACGTCACCGATCTGGAGCGCGCGCGCAACTATGCCGAAGCGTTGGGCGCCCATTATGGCAGCCACCTCACCCGCATGGCCGAACGGCTAAAGCTCTCCAAGGGCTGGCTCAGCAAGATGATCAAGGTTGCGGGCATTCCTGACTACATCATCGACGCATTCCCTTCGCCTGGCGACGTCCAGCTAAAGCCCGCCTATCCGCTGGCACAAGCGTTGGATGATCCTGCTGCTGCCCCGGCCATCAATGCAGAGGCCGCGCGGCTCATCACGACACAACGGGAACGCCGTTACGCGGGCGCACCGCCCCTCCCCGCTGCCGAAGTATTGAAGCGCCTGCTCGACGCGCCGCGCGTAGCCGTGTCGGAACCGAAGGAAGAGCCCTTCACCTGGACCACGCGCTACGGCCGCCCCGCCCTCACCGTGCAGTCGGTCAACCGCCAAGGCATCACCATTCGCTTCCACGCGGGATCGGGAGCGGACATGGCAACGCTGGCGACCGCGCTCCGCGACACGCTCGAACATCTTGAGCGGCAGGGAATGGGTCTACAGCAGTGACAGGCTCGGGGGGGCACAACATCATCGCGACACAGGGGACGGGCATCTTTCTCGCCCTTGTGTCACGCGCTGTTTCCCCGGGGAAACAAGGCCACCCCAGATCGGGCCACCCTCCCCTCTCCTCCCGCAGACTTCATTCTTTCGCACTAATTCCATCCCCGTTTCCCCGGGGAAACACCCTCGCCACCCTGCCCTTGCCAAGGAGCCGCCCATGACGCGCACCGGCAAGGCCGAGCTTACCGATCAGTTTGAGCTGTTCCTCCCCTATATCGCGGACATGCCGCTGCGCGACCAGCGCGAGATGATGGAGCGCCCCTTCTTCAGCCTCGCCAAGTCGAAGCGCGTCAAACCGATCGATTATACCTCCCCCGACGGCAAAGCCTGGGTCCATGTGTCCGCCAATCCCGATTACGGCATGGCGACCATCTGGGATGCCGACATCCTCATCTATTGCGCCTCGGTTCTGGCCGACATGGCCCGGCGCGGCATCAATGACGTGCCGCGCAAACTGCACCTCATGCCTTATGACCTGCTGCGCGCCATCCATCGTCCGACCACCGGCCGCGCCTATGAATTGCTCGGCCAGTCGCTCGACCGTCTGGTGTCCACCACGATCAAGACCAACATCCGCGCCGAAAACCGCCGCGAAGCGACCTTCAGCTGGCTCGATGGCTGGACCCAGCTTGTCGATGAACGCACCGAACGCTCGCGCGGCATGACCATTGAACTCAGCAACTGGTTCTACGAAGGCGTGTTGATGCAGGGCGGTGTCCTGTCCATCGATCGCGCCTATTTCGACCTGACGGGCGGGCGCGAACGCTGGCTGTACAAGGTCGCGCGCAAACATGCTGGCGGGGCAGGGGAGGGGGGCTTCTCCATATCCATGCCAACCCTGTTCGAAAAGTCTGGCGCGGAAGGCGCCTATCGCCGCTTCAAGTTCGAGATCGCCAAGATCGCCGAACGTGACCCATTGCCCGGCTACACATTATTGCTCGAACAGCCCCAGGGTAAGCGCGAGCCATCGCTACGCATGAGCCGTCGGTCGGCCGAAGCCCCACGCGCCTCAAACGACGTACCGCCTGCGAAAATGGGCATCCCACCCAAGGTCGCGGCTCTGACCGGCGCGAAAGCGTCCCCCAGCAAGAGTCCGGCACCCGACCCGCAACCCTTTCTCGACGCCGGGGATGTCATCCGCCGCACGGTCACCAGCCTTTCCTCCCGCGCGACCGCTGGCGAACTCACCGACGCAACCCTCGCCACGCTGCGCACCGAATGTCCAGGTTGGGACTATCAGTCCCTCCATCAGGATTTCCGCAACTGGCTCGACGCTGACCCGACGCGCACGCCGGTCAACTACCAGAAAGCCTTCATCGGCTTCGTGCGCCGTTTCCATGAAAAGAACCGCCACCGCCTTTGACGTTTCGGCCCAAAAGGCCCCCTCGTCAGTCCGGCCTTGCTCGTTAGCGCATAAGCGTTCCCGAAGTGTCGGTTGCTCCACAATGTGTTCGGCGCCTGATTTCCCGAACCTACAGCCGCGTTCATTTCATCCACAGCTTTTGAACGACATTAAGCGGCCGACCATTGCAACTGATTCAATCCCTGCTGAAATCCCCACCTTATCCGGACGCCATCGACACTCCGGGAACGGCCAACGCTCCTTCAGGAACGATCCCCCGACACATCAGGAACACCAGCCTCGACACTCCGGGAACGAAAGCCCGACCTTTCGGGAACAGCCCGGTTCGCCCGACTCGCCTATCCCCGCCACTTTTGCCGCATCCCACGCAGGCTTAACTCTCTAACTTTCTACTAAACCCTATAACCAGAAGGAGATTCTTCTAGTTTTTGGAAGGAAGAGAAGAAGCGAGCTGCGACACCAATTTGGTCGCTCCTTGATGGGAGATGCCGAGCAGGCGCGCGATCGCCACCTTGCTCAAACCTGGATAGGCCAGTTCCAACCGCATCAGCAGGGGCGCCTTGCTCCGCTTCGTCACTGGCAGCTCTTCGGGCAGCTTCTTGAGCCGCGCCTCCAGTCGGTTAAGTTCCGCCAACCCTTGCGCGGCCTGCCGTCCGATCATTTCGATCAGCTGCCCCGTCAGCGTCCTTATATCCGCGCCGGGAAATCGGGGCAGATCCACGAAGGACGGCAGTCGCCGTGCCGTCAACCCGCACGCCTCTAGTGCCGCCGGGATGTGCGCCGCCACCACCCATCCCAAATCTGTCCGACGAGGATCGATCTGCAACTGCCGTCCATCCGCCGTCGTCAGCAATTGCCCCTCGCTCATGGGCGCCGCCAGGCCCTCCCGCGCCGCGATGAGGCGCTCCGCCACCTCTTCCACGCCCGTTGAAGGGTAGGGGGCCTCCACAACCGCCTGAACCGTCCGCCAGGCCGGGCCGAAGCGCACCAGATCGTCTGATGCCCAGATCTCCGCCTCTTTCCTGTCGTCCAGCAGCTGGCGTGATATGTTCAGCGTCGCCCGCGCGATCGGATCACGCTCGCCCTCACTCGCCGAAAGCACGAAATGAACCAGCGCCGCGATCGACAAGGGGTCGTTCAGCCCCTCACTATGGCGGGGTGGGGGCGTCCGCCCGCAGATCCAGTCCTGCAAATCTCCGACGGAAATGGGCACCGACGCGACACTGGCCAGCGCGGCAGCACCTTTAAGGCGCGACCGGGCAAGCCAGATGTCGGTGGCCGGACTGTTGGCAAGCCGCCCATCAAGCCTCCCCAGCAAAAGAAACGCCTGCTCCGAAGACGAAGAAAAATCCAGCATTTCCGGGCTATATCAACATATACGATGTAACCAAACACATATGTTGGTTACACATGCTTTTCCCCATTCTAAACGCGATTAATTCACCTTCTCATTCATGAATTGAACCCCATCCAGCTTGAAACCCGCCGCTCCCCGCGCCATCTGTCCGGCGGCCAAAATTCATTGGAGGGCATGAAAGAAACGCCATGACGAACCCGACCGACGCTGCTCCTGAAACCCGTTCCTTCGAAGCTGACGTAGCCAAATTGCTGCACCTGATGGTGCACTCGGTCTATTCGGACAAGGATGTGTTCCTGCGTGAACTCATCTCCAACGCCGCCGACGCCTGCGAAAAGCTGCGCTATGAAAGCCTGAGCAATCCCGCGCTCGCCGCTGGCGGCAGCCCGCAAGTGACGGTGACGCTCGATCCCGACGCCCGCCAGCTGTCGATCGAGGACAACGGCATCGGTATGAGCGAGGCCGAGCTTGTCGAGGCGCTCGGCACGATCGCGCGTTCCGGGACTAAGGCGTTCATGGAACGCGTCGCCAGCGCCAAGGACGCGGAAGGCACGCAGCTGATCGGCCAGTTCGGCGTCGGCTTCTATTCCGCCTTCATGGTCGCCGATCGCGTCGACGTCCTGTCCCGCCGCGCAGGCTCCGACCAGGCGGCGCGCTGGTCGTCCGATGGCCTTGGCACCTATACCGTCCAGCCCGCCGAAACAGCCGAAGCGCCGGACCACGGCACCCGCGTCATCCTGCATCTTAAGGAAGACGCCGCGTCCTATACCGAACGCTATCGCGTCCAGCAGATCATCAAGGACCAGTCCGGCCATGTGCCCGTGCCGATCTTCCTCAAGGAGAAGCCCGATGCCGAACCCGAGCAGATCGCGGATGGCGCGGCGCTCTGGACCAAGCCCAAGAGCGAGATCAGCGCGGAGGAATATACCGATTTCTACCGCAGCGTCGCCGGTCAGTTCGACCAGCCCGCGCTGACGCTGCACTATCGGGCCGAGGGTCTGCATGAATATTCCGTGCTGGCCTTCATCCCCGAAATGAAGCCGTTCGACCTGTTCGATCCCGATCGCACCGGCCGCATGAAGCTCTACGTCCGCCGCGTCTTCATCACCGACGAGGCCGAGATATTGCCGCGCTACCTGCGCTTCGTACGCGGCCTGGTGGACTCCAGCGACCTGCCGCTCAACGTGTCGCGCGAAATGATCCAGCAAAGTCCTGTTCTCGCGGCGATCCAGAAGGGCGTCAGCAATCGCATCCTCACCGAACTGGAAAAGCTCTCCGCCAATGATGGCGAAGCCTATATCAAATTCTGGGACAATTTCGGCGCGGTGCTGAAAGAAGGGCTGTACGAGGACTTCGCCCGCCGCGAGCAATTGCTTGGCCTGGCCCGCTTCAAATCCACTGCTTCGACCGATAGCTGGCGCTCTCTGAAGGATTATGCCGAGGGCATGAAGGAGAACCAGACGGCGATCTACTACGCCACCGGCTCTGATCTCGACCGCCTTGCGTCCTCGCCGCAGCTCGAAGGCTTCCGCGCGCGCGGCATTGAGGTGCTGCTGCTTACTGATCAGGTGGACAGCTTCTGGGTCACCGCTGGCGTCGATTATGACGGCAAGCCCTTCAAATCGGTGACGCAGGGCCTTGCCGACCTCAGCCTCATGCCCCTGCCCGAAGGCGAGACGGCCGCGCCCGCTGCGTCGGAGGAAGTCAGCAGCTTCATCGACTTTGCGAAGGAGCTGCTGAAGGATCAGGTTTCCGACGTCCGCGTGTCCGAGCGGCTGACCGAAAGCCCGGTCTGCCTCGTCGCGGCGGAGCATGGCATGGATCGCCAGCTGGAAAAGCTGCTGGCGGCCGCCGGTCGCGGTGGCGGGGCTTCGGCGCCTGTGCTGGAACTCAACCCGCGCCACAGCCTGATCGTCCGGCTGAGCGGCCTTCAGGACGATAATAGCCTGCGCGAAGATGCCGCCTGGCTGCTATTGGACGAGGCCCGGATTGCCGATGGCGAATTGCCCACCGATCCGCGCGCCTTTGCCGAACGGCTTGGCCGGATCATGGCGAAGGCTTTGGGCTAAGCGCCGTGGATCAAAACGGCCTTACCCCCTGAAACCGTTCGCCCTGAGCCTGTCGAAGGGCTCTTCTTTCTTCCAAAGAAGTGAAGCGTTTCGACAGGCTCAGCCCGAACGGATTGTGCATTAAACTTGAACACACTCTGCTTTGGTCGCGGTCGGCTTGCGCGGCATAATCCCGCGCCAGCAACTATCAGCCGAGCGTCACGAAGATTTCCGCTTCGATCAGCCACTCGTCCCGAGGTTTGCGCCATTTCGCGCTGTAGATACCGGACGCGGTCGGCTCCTGCGTGTCAGCCGCCAAACCTTTCCATTCGCCCTGTTCCATCGCGATCGGTTCGATCGGCGAGACGGTGATGCTGGTGGGCATCCGGACATAGATGGTGCGCTCGGCCGACGCGAACTCGCGCTTCCATGCCATTAGCTGCGCCTTCCGGCCGCTGATCACTCCGCTGTCACTGCCGGTCACCAGTATCGCGGCGGGTGACAGCAGGGGGCCTATCGCGCTCAGGTCCATCTCCGCCAACGCCCGGTTGAATGCCCCCCGCCGCATTCGGATCGCAAGGTCGCAGGATTGGGTCACTCTTCTATTCCGATCAGCAGTGGCTGTGTCAGCCGCCTATGATCCAGCCCCGTAGCCGCTGCAAGGAAGCGGTGTGGAGTCAATCCGGCCGACACCCACCCCGATGGCACCGACACATCCCTGCGCCTCACGACGCGCCCGGTCGTTAAGCCATTGCAATGAAGATGCAACCGCCGGGATATTGCGGCGTTATAGCTTCATGATTTTGCGGTGCGGTGCGTCTGATCCTGCCTCGGCAGGCGATGGATTTTGTGACTTTGATCGATATGCTGACGGCCGTGCTGACGGAGGCATGGTTGAATGACAGGAATTTTTGATCGCGTTTCGACGGGCAATTCAGGGCTCGATCTGGTGCTGGGGGGAGGTCTGCCTGCCCAAAGACTGTATCTTCTCGAAGGCGCTCCCGGATCAGGAAAGACGACGCTCGCGCTGCAATTCCTGCTCGAAGGCGTGGCGGCGGGCGAGCCAGTCCTCTACGTGACGCTGTCGGAAACCAGCGAAGAATTATCGGTCGTCGCTGCCTCGCACGGCTGGGACCTGAACAACGTCAACCTCTTCGAACTTGCTTCTGCCGATTCAGTGCTGGGCATAGGACGGGACCAATCGATCCTGCACAGCTGGGAAATGGAACTGGGCGGCACCATCGAACTGATCCGGGAAGAGGTGCAACGGTTGAAACCCCGTCGCATCGTGTTCGACAGCCTGTCCGAATTGCGGCTTCTGGCGCAGGACCCGCTCCGCTACCGGCGCCAGCTGCTGTTCCTCAAACAGTTTTTCGCGCAGATCGACACCACGGTTCTGCTGGTGGACGACCTGACTGGCGGCGCGGGTATCCGCGACAATCATCTGCATAGTCTCTGTCATGGAGTGATAACGCTGGAACGGCTGACGCTTGATTTCGGTGCGGCACGGCGGCGCATGCAAATCCAGAAGATGCGCGGCGTCGATTTCGTCGCCGGTTATCACGACATGATCATCCGGAAGGGTGGCATCGACATATTCCCCCGTCTCATCGCGTCCGACCATCATGCGCCGTTCGTCGGCGAACCGATTGCCAGCAAGGTTCCGGAGCTCGACGCCATTCTGGACGGCGGCCCCCAACGCGGTACCAGCACGCTCATCACTGGTCCTGCGGGCGCGGGCAAAACGACGCTGGCCCTGCAATATGTCATCGCCGCCTGCGAACGCGGCGAAAATGCGGTGATATACGAATTTGATGAGCGCATCGGAACGCTCATTACCCGGGCGCGATTGTTCGGAACGGACCTGCAGGCTTTGATGGAGGATGGCCGTCTGGTCATTCGTCAAATCGATCCGGCAGAGGTCGCGCCCGGCGAATTCGCCGCCATGGTCAGGCAGGAAGTGGAGGAGCGAAATTCACGCATCATCCTGATCGACAGCCTCAACGGCTATCTGGCCGCCATGCCTCAGGAACAGCAGCTGATCCTGCAATTGCACGAACTTCTGTCTTACCTCAGCCACCGGGGCGTCGTGACCTTGCTTGTCAATCCACAGCAGGGTTTCTTCGGGTCGATGCGAACCGACGAGCTGAATGTGTCCTACATCGCGGACATCGTCATCCTACTGCGCTTTTTCGAGGCAGAGGGGCGCATCCGGAAGGCATTGTCGGTCATCAAGCACCGCAGCGGCGCGCATGAAGACTCCATCCGCGAATTCAGGATCGACGCCCATGGCGTTCGGGTCGGTGCGCCGCTCTCTGATTTCAGGGGCGTGCTGACCGGGACGCCGGAATATCTGGGAGCTTCCACACCACTGATGGAGGATCGCGACGGCCGTGCATAAGGCCGCCACATCCTCAACCCTCCGGGTCATCGTCAGCGCACCATATGGCAGCGACGCGGACAGCGTGACGCGGCTGCTGCGGGGGGAGGGGCATCGGGTCCAAATCTGCCCCACCTTGACCGAAGTGGCAGACGCGATCGATGAGCAGACGGGCGTCGCGCTGGTCACGGAAGAAGCGTTGTTCACTGACCTTGGCCCCCTGCACCGCGCGCTGGATGCGCAGCCTGCATGGTCGGATGTTCCCTTCATACTGCTCGCCGGACGGCAGGCGGGCCGTTTTGCTTCCAGCGAGGCCATCAGACGCCGACTGCCCGATAACGCGCTCAGCGTCATCCTGCTGGAACGCCCGGTCAGCGGGGAATCACTGATCAGCGCTGTCGCGTCGGGCATAAGGGCCCGGCAGAAACAATTGCAGATCCGCGACCAGTTCGCGGCCATCGATGCGGAACGCGGCCGCCTCAATACATTGCTCGAAAATCTTCCGGTCGGCGTCGCGTTCATAAACACCGACGGCAGCACACTGCTTTCCAACCCCGCATTCCGCCGCTTCCTGCCCAGCGGAGACATCCCCGCCCGGCTGCCTGACGGGGAGGACCGGTGGGAAGGCTATGAAGAGGATGGAAGCCGTATCACGCGGGATCGCTTCGCGACGATGCGCGCTCTGAAGGGCGAGCAGGTGCGGGGAATCGAGTTTCTGCATCACCCGACAGAAGGTCCTTCGGTCTGGACCCGGGTAAGCGGCGTGCCGTTACTCGACCCCGGCAGCTCACGGGTCACCGGCTCGATTTCAGTGATTGTCGATATAGACGAGCAGAAAAGGAGCCAGCAGGCGCTCGCGGAGGCGGCCCAGCGGCTGGAGCAGGAGGTTGATGCCCGCACGCGCGAATTGCGGGAGGCGCTGCTGCGATTGGAAGCCGAGGCGGAAGAACGCGCCCGGGCCGAGGAAGCGTTGCGCCAGGCGCAGAAGATGGAGGCGGTCGGTCAATTGACCGGCGGGATCGCGCATGACTTCAACAATATGCTGACGGGCATCATTGGAGCCATCGACATCCTGAAGCGTCGGATTTCCAGTGGCCGACTGGACGACCTTGATCGCTTCATGGATGCCGCCAGCACGTCGGCGCAGCGCGCGGCGGCGCTGACGTCCCGATTACTCGCCTTTTCCCGGCGGCAATCGCTCGACAGCCGCCCCACCGACGTCTGCAAGCTCATTCATTCGCTGGAGGACCTGCTCCGCCGCACCATGAATGAATCGATCGAGGTGGAAATCCTTTCCTCCCCCCCGTTGCCGACGGCGCTGGTGGACGCCAATCAGCTGGAAAGCGCGATCATCAACCTTGCGATCAATGCCCGCGACGCGATGCCTGACGGCGGCCGACTGACGCTGTCATGTGAAGAGGTGGAGCTGGATGCGGAGTGTTGCGCGCGCAATCCAGGCATCACGCCGGGCCGCTATATCATGGTTGGGGTGTCTGACACCGGCGTCGGCATCGATGACGATACACTGGACAAGGTGTTCGATCCCTTCTTCACGACCAAACCGATCGGGCAGGGCACGGGTCTCGGCCTGTCGATGGTCTATGGTTTCGCCAAGCAGTCGAATGGCCTGGTGCGCATCAATTCGACGGTGGGCGAAGGGACGGTGGTCAGGATATTCCTGCCGGTCGCGGAACAACAAGTTGAAACCGAATCCGTCGAACATGCTGCCATTCATCATGGCGACGGCCAGTCGGTGCTACTGGTCGAGGATGATGACTCCGTCCGGCTCCTCGTGCGCGATGTGCTTGAGGAATTGGGCTACAAGGCGACCGAGGCCGCCGACGGACAGCAGGCGGTGCGCATATTGGAGTCCGGGCGGCGTTTCGACCTTCTGATCTCCGATGTTGGCTTGCCGGGAATGAACGGGCGGCAATTGGCGGAAATCGCGCGAGCGCATTTGCCCGACCTGCCCATCCTGTTTGTGACGGGCTATGCGGAAGGGGCCGCCGTGCGGGGCGGCTTCCTATCCAACAACATGCAGATGATCACCAAGCCATTTCAGATCGAAATGCTCTCCGCTCGCATCCGCGAAATGCTGGAAAGCTAGTCCGTCAACTCCGGGAATGCCCCGTCTGCGACTAATGAGCGGCTGGGACGTCTACCTGATCGGGGCAGGGCTTTGTAGAAGCAGGCATGTCGGCTATCGGCGGGAAAAATCGCCGATTCAAGGCAATCCGCCCGTCTTGTGTTACGGGGCAGTGGCGGGTCGATGCGGTTCATGGCACGTCAGCGGTTTCGACCGATATAGTCGGCTACCGCATTAACGCTATGGCCGACCTTTTCCACCGCTTCCTCCAATTGGCGCCGAGATGTCTGAAAACGCTGAGACCAATATTGCACCTCCATATCCTCCTTCAGCGACACATGTTTCAGGTCGCGGGGAACGGGCGGGGATGTGCTCTCGACTTGAGGTTGCGGACCTATCGTGGACATGGCGATCTATTTTCCTAACGAGAGCTGCGGCTTTCGAACGCGCGGTGGTGTTCCGAAAGCCTGGCCTCGGTGCAGCTATTGGCGCTGGTGCTCTATCTCTCTGGTAAGAGCGAGCGCGGCAGGATGATGTTCCAGTACCACTGGTAAAGTCCATAACCTGCATTATGCGGCAGGGATTCATCGCGGCTGAGGACAAGTCGGCGGCGGGGCTCCCCTTGGGTCAACAAAAGGAGCAGGCGGCCGATTTATGACGCAAGAAAAGGCGACGCTGCCGCTTCTAAGTATGTTTCCTCATACCTGCTATAGATGACGCGCCTTAACCTGATGCCTTTGTCGAGGAGGCTATGATGAAGAATATTCTTCTCCTGGTACATGATGATGAGGGTCAGGAAGCTCGACTGCAAGCGGCACTGGATTTGACCCGTGCCCTCGGCGGCCATCTTCAATGCATCGATGTCACGCCATTTCCGGTCATAGCCGGCGATCTTTATGCAGGTTTTGGCGAAACCGCTGTCATGCTTGATGAGCGCCAGAGCGAAGCCCGGAACAAGACAAAGATCAGCGCTCGCCTCGCCAAAGAGGATGTGAGTTGGGACTGGGTCGACATCACAGGGGAGATAGCAAGCTGCCTCCTGAAGGAAGCCGCGCTTGCGGACATCGTCGTCCTCAATCGGCAATTGGACAGTTATCCCCTTCCAGACATGCGGACGATCGTCGGCCAGGTGCTGATGCACGCCCGGGTTCCGGTTCTAGCCGTGCCACAAGAGGTCAATGGCTTCAGCATCAAACGGGCATTGCTGGCCTGGGATGGCCATCCTTCATGCATCGCAACGATGCGAGCCTGCACGCCTTTGCTTGCGCTGGCGGAGGAAGTCGAAGTGCTGACCATAAAGGACGGCTCGATTCAGGCTGAACCTAGTGACGCTGCCCGATATCTCTCGCGTCACAATGTGCACGCGAGCATTCGGGTTCTCAACGATCGCCTTCATCCTGCGGACGCGATAATCGAGGAAGAGGCCGAACAATGGAGGGCGGATTATATTATCATGGGCGCCTATGGCCGCGGAAGGATCATGGAAACATTCGGTGGCGTGACACGGCGTCTGCTTACCCGCAGTAAATGGCCTCTGATACTCGGCCACTGAGAGCTGGTGCCAGCGCTCCATCCCATGTTGCGCGTGGCGTGAAAGTCAGCCGATCGCGATCCAGGCGGCAAGGCTCGCCGCCGCCGCTGCAAGAGCGGCGAACAGCGGTATCGCGGCTCTCATGCCGCCGTGGCCCCAACCGATGCCCACCGTCATGACGGCTTTCGCCAAAGTGTTGGCCAGAACCGCGCCGCCCAGTACGAAGCCAGCGGTTTGATCGTCGATCGTATGTGGGGGGAGGCCCGCCATCGTCATCACGGCTGCATCGACGTCCGATATCCCGGTGAGAGTCAGGACGACTGCCATGCCCTCTTGCCCAAAATGTTCCAACGCCCAACGCGCGGCGAGCGACAATCCCGCGACAAGGGCAGCCAGCAGAAGCGCAGGGGTAAAGCCCAGGGGATTGGCGACGGCGGCTCCGTTGCCGCCTTTGCCGTGGGCACGCCATGCGGTCAGGGCGAACGCGACGGCTACAAGTGCTGCCGGAGCCATGGTCAGTGCCAGAGACGGTAACGCGCGGGGAACGAGAACGAGTGCCACCAGCTGCACCCTCATGAACATCACGATTGATGCGACCGCAATGCCCGCCGTCAATAATCCCCGGCTATCGGGTTCGTCGCGGAGCCGCCTGGCATAATCGGCGGTGACGGCGGTGGACGACACAATGGCCCCGGTAAGCGCGGCCAGCAACACACCGCGATCGCGGCCGAAGCGCCTGGAGATAGCATAGCCGGCGAAGGAAAGTCCCATCACGAAGACGATCACCATCCAGATTTTCCGGGGGTTCCAGGCGTCGTAAGGGCCGTACGAGGCATCTGGCAGTAGCGGCAGGATGATGAGAGACACCAGCAGGAAGCGGGACACACCCTCAATCTCGCTCTCATCCATTCCCCGGAGCAAAGCGTGCATCGATTGCCGTGAGCTCAGGATCGCAAAGATCGCCGCACCTGTTGCCAGGCCTAGAGCAGGGGAGAGGCGAGTGGCGCAGAAACCGGCGCCGAAGGTCAGCAGGCCCGCCAGCGTTGTGGTTGCGGACAGATGATCCTGATCGGCGCTTCGGCTGTAGCCGACCGTCAGCACGGCCGCGACGCCCAGGCCCAGGGCAGCGGCGACCATGTCGGGGGCAAGGCCGCCGAGCCCCCCAAGCAACCCGATCAGCCCGAAGGTGCGAAAGCCCGCGACCCGTCGACCCTTGCCGAAGTTCCGCTGTGTCCAGCCGCGCTCCATCCCTACAAGCAGGCCCACTGCGATCGATGCGATCAGGGAAAGATAGGGGTGAGCGATATTGAACATGGGTTTAGCTAGCCTAAGCGCATCGGAGCAGATCGCGATAGGTATAAGTCGCAGTCAAACCGTCTTCATCTTCACCGGAATTTTGAGATAGCGAACGCCGTTGCTTTCCGCTTCGGGGAAACGACCTGCGCGGATATTGACCTGAATGGAAGGCAACAGCAGCCGAGGCACGGGCAGCGTCGCATCACGGGCTTCGCGCATGGCGACGAAACTGTCTTCATCCACTCCGTCATGGATATGGACGCTTGCGCGCCGCTCTTCGCCGACGGTCGTTTCCCAACGATAGTCATCGCGGCCGGGCGCCTTATAGTCATGACACAGAAACAGGCGGGTTTCATCGGGCAGGCTCAGCAGCCGCCGGATGGAACGGTAAAGAATGCGAGCGTCGCCACCAGGGAAATCCGCCCGCGCCGTGCCATAGTCAGGCATGAACAATGTATCGCCGACAAAGGCCGCATCGCCGACCAGATAAGCGATGTCCGCAGGTGTATGCCCCGGAACATGCATGACGGTGAAGCGCAACGTGCCCACTGAAAACTGCTCGCCATCTCGAAACAAACGGTCGAAATCGGAACCATCGATTCGCATGTCGTTGAGTCCGAAGACGGGACGGAAGATTTTCTGCACGTCGCAAATATGCTCGCCAATGCCGATCGGCGCGCCGGTCCTGCCCTTGATAAAGGGTGCTGCGGACAGATGATCGGCATGGGCGTGCGTCTCCAGCACCATAGTGATCCGCCAACCCTGCTTTTCAGCGAAGGCCAGCAGCCGCTCGGCTGAGCGCGTATCCACCTCGCCGCTGGCGACGTCGAAATCCATCACGGGGTCGATGACTGCCGCCTCCCGGGTTTCGGGGTCAGCGACCAGATAGCTCACCGTATAGGTCGCCTCGTCGAAAAAGGCTTCGATCAGGGGCTTTGTGTCCATGTCGTCCTCCATTGCTCCTTGACAATATATTACATATATCTAAATTAGCAATATCTAATGGAGTGCATGATGATCCGTCCGTTGATGAACCTCGCCACCTTCGAAAAGAAGGCGGGCGAAGTCTCGAACCTGCTGAAAGCGATGGGCAACGTCCGGCGCCTGATGGTGCTGTGCAAGCTGGTCGAACATGGCGAAATGACCGTGGGCGACCTCGCGCAAGAGGTGGGTTTGTCGCAATCCGCCTTGTCGCAGCATCTCGCCAGGATGCGGGAGGAGGGGCTGGTCGCTTTTCGACGGGAGAGCCAGACGCTCTGGTATCGCATCGCCGATGGGCGGACGGAACAATTGCTCGCCAGTCTCTACACCATTTTCTGCAAGGAATGATCCGATGCCGATCACAACCATTACCCCGCACGACGCGGATAAAGCCGTGGCCAAGGGCGCCACGCTCGTCGATATCCGTGGACCTGACGAACATGCCCGCGAGCATATTCCGGGGGCGATCCATGTCCCGCTCGATCGTCTGGCGGAACTGCCACAGGTGGCCGGGCCAATCATCTTTCACTGCAAGTCAGGCATGCGAACGCAAGCCAATGAGGCAGCCTTGCAGGCGGCGGCGGGCTTCACGCCCTGCCATATACTTCAGGGCGGTCTGGACGGCTGGCGCGCGGCGGGATTGCCGACGCGCCTCGACCGGGCACAGCCGTTGGAGATCATGCGGCAGGTGCAACTGGTGGCCGGTGGCCTTGTGCTGCTGGGCGTCCTGCTCGGCTTCCTCGTCGCTCCTGCCTTTTTCGGCCTGTCGGCCTTTGTGGGCGCGGGGTTGATGATGGCGGGGGCGACCGGCTGGTGCGGCATGGCGAAGCTGTTGCAGGCGATGCCATGGAATCGCCGCGCTCTCGGCGCGTAGGCCGATTATGTCTCCGGCCATGATCGTTGCGGCTCTGGCTTCGGGCGGCCTGATCGGGACTGTGTTGGGTCTGGTCGGGGGCGGCGGCTCAATCCTTGCCGTGCCGCTGCTGGTCTATGTGGTGGGCGTGGGGTCTGCTCATGCCGCCATCGGGACGGCAGCGGTCGCCGTGGCCGCCAATGCGGCTTTCAGCCTGATCGGCCATGCCCGCGCCGGTACGGTGAAATGGCCATGCGCCCTCGTTTTCGCGGGAGCTGGCGTCACTGGCGCGGCGATCGGCGCGGAAATCGGGAAGGCTGTAGACGGCCAGCGATTGCTGATGCTGTTTGGCTTGCTGATGATCGGCGTGGGCCTTTCCATGCTACGGACGAAGCGCGCCACCGACGCGCCCGATGTACGGCTGTCGCGAGCAACCGCTGGTCGATTGTTGCCACGCCTCGTTCCGATCGGCCTTGGAGTGGGATTGGCCGCTGGTTTTTTTGGGATCGGCGGCGGCTTCCTGATCGTGCCGGGGCTGATGATGGCGACTGCCATGCCACTCAAAAATGCAGTGGGAACGTCGCTCGTCGTCGTCACGGCGCTGGGTCTCACCACTGCGTCTTCCTATGCGCTGTCGGGCTTTGTCGATTGGTCACTCGTGGGGGTATTGATCGCGGGCGGTGTCGGTGGGGCGGCTATAGGTATCGCCCTCGGCCGAAAGATGGCGGCGCGCAAAGGGCTGCTGGAGCGGTTGTTCGCCGTCACGGTGATCGCCGTGGGCGCATATGTCGCGCTGCGCGGCGTCTAAGCTTCCTTTCATCGCGGTCGAACGTCGGTTCTGCTGGTTCGGTCGTCCAGGATGACGACGGGGTGAACGGTTCAACTAAGTGGGGCAAGACCCATCTGCTCTGGCTTGATTGCGCTTGCGTCCGCACATGAGGAAGTGGCAGCCCATCTTCTCGTCCGAAGGCAGCGCGGGCTTGTGTTGGCCCGGAGGCTTCCAACCGAGAGGGGGGCGGCCGCAGAAATAGGGCGAACGCGCCGCAAAGTGGGGCACCTGTCCGGCCGAGAGGTTGACGAAGGCGAGGCTTGCCAGCGCCAGCGCACTAAACCGCATGGCTGAACCGCTTTTCCGCTGGTTGCAGATAGCTGTCGAATGCGGCGGCTATGCTGCGGGCGTAGGGGAGCGCGCCGGGGGTCAGTTGCACTCGGCCTTCGCTCAATCGCAATAGGCCAAGTCGCTCGAAGCGCGACAGGTCGGGCTGGGGCAGGTCAGTACCCACATGCGCTTCGCCCCGGCAGAGGATCGCCTCGATGATCCGGCCACGACGCCGGTCATCGCCCGTGCGCAGCGTGCCGCGAGTGGCGGAAAGCTCGCCGCGCTCTACGCGTTCGCGCCAAGGTCCGGCCTGCTTCTCATTCTGGACGATGAGGCCCGGAAATTGGCTGATCGCACTGGCGCCCAGGCCCAGGAGAATATCGGCGGGATCATCGGTAAAGCCCTGGAAGTTGCGGCGCAGCCGTCCGTCACGTGCTGCTATTGCCAGGCCGTCCTGCGGCAGGGCGAAATGGTCGAAGCCGATCGCCGCATAGCCAGCGGCGGTTAACATGCGATAGCCTTGTGCGGCCATGTCGAAGCGCGTGGCGAGATCGGGCAGTTTGCTGCCGTCGATGCGGCGCTGGCGAGGCAAGAGTTGCGGCATATGGGCATAGCCGAACAGGGCGACACGGGCGGGTTGCATCGCGACGCTTGCTTCCAAAGTCGCAGCAAGATCATCGAGGCTTTGGCCGGGTAGGCCGTACATGAGGTCGAAACCGATCGCGATCCCGGCTGCGCGGAGTTGATCGACGGCTCGCTCCACCATGTCGAGCGGCTGAATGCGGCCGATCGCGGCCTGAACATGCGGGGTGAAGGTCTGTACGCCAAGGTTGACGCGGCTGACGCCCATGGCCGCCATGGTGGAAATCCAGGTGGCGTCGAGGCGGCGCGGGTCGAGTTCGACCGAGATTTCGGCGTGACGCGCATCGAAACAGAGCAGCAATTGCTGGAGCAAGCGGACGAAATCGACGAGCGGCAGCGAATTGGGACTACCACCGCCGAAGGCGATCCGCGCGACGCGTCCGCGTCCGCGCAAGCGCCCCGCGATGGAAGCCATCTCTCGTTCCAGCGCCTCCACATAAGCGGTCAGCCGCTGGGCGCGATTGGCCGCCCCTGTATTGCAGCCGCAATACCAGCATATGTCGTGGCAATAGGGGATATGGACATAGAGGGAGAGGGGGGCGTCCGTTTCCACCCCGTCCAGCCTAGCTGCAAGGTCATCCGCGCCCACATCGGCGGTGAACTGCGCGGCGGTGGGATAGCTGGTGTAGCGCGGCACCGGCTGGGCCAGCAGGTCAGGATAGTAGGTCCACATGGCTGAACCGGATCGCATGGGACAGCGCGCGCAGCATTGAGCCAGGTCAAATTGCCGCTTGCGCCGGATCAATGCCGGGCATGCGGCGCCGGGGCAAAGCCATGTCACCGACAACAGGGACGGAGACTTTGGAAATGCACATCAAGACTATCTTATTTGGAGCAGCGGCTGGTTGCGCCGCCATGTCCGCACCCGCGCAGGCTGCGCAAGGCGACGTGCTGGTGCGGCTGCGCGCCATCATGGTTGCGCCCAATGAACGAAGCGGGAGCGTGCTGCCCGCCTTTCCGGGCGAAAAGGTGAAAGTCGATAACAGCGTGATGCCGGAGATCGACGTGACTTATATGGCGACCGACCATGTGGGCTTTGAGCTGATCGCCGCCACGACCAAGCACAGCGCCAGCGGACGCACTGGAACGACCGGGGCGATCGGCCGTTTGGCATCCACTTGGGTGCTGCCGCCGACGCTGACGGCGCAATATCATTTCCTGCCGGAAGCCAAGATCCGGCCCTATGTCGGGGCGGGGGTAAATTATACGCTGTTCTACAATGAAAAGGCGTCGAACGCGCTGGAGGGTGCGGTGGGCGCGACCAGGGTGCACATGTCGGACAGCTTCGGATGGGCGGCGCAGGCCGGAGTTGATGTCGATTTGACGGACAGCATCTTCCTGAACCTGGATGTCAAATATATCGATATCGATACCACGGCTCGGCTCTCGACCACGGCGGCGGGCGTGCAGAAGGTTCGCGTGCATCTCGATCCGCTGGTCTTTGGCGTGGGTGTGGGCGTAAAGTTCTGAAACCCTATGCCGCGGCGAGCGCCTTCACCACGAAGGGCAGGCGCTCGCCATCCGGCTCCGTCAGGGTCAGATAGCTGCCGGGCTGAATCGCATGCGCGTCCAGGCGGAAGAGTTGCTCGTCATCCTCCTCACCCGGCTCGTAGGACAGCGCCCAGCCGTTGGAAGTCCGTAGCAGCCAGCCATGGCGGTCGGGTTCATTCGGCCAGAAGCGCCGAACGGTGGCGAGTTCGGGTTTATGCCGATATTCCTGCTCGTCGATCAGGCCGTCCTGGCCCAGCGGCAGGCGCATGACATAGCTGCGAGCTGCCGATCCGTTCGGAAAAGCAGGTGTGCGTGCGAGTTCGAGGCGTATCGTTGTCCATGTCATACCACCCAGATCGGGTTTTCGGGGGACAAAGACTATAAGGACTATCCCGGATGGCGGCGGAGGCCGTCAGATCCTAGCCAGCAAGGACAAGTTACGGTTCCTCGGCAGGAGATGTGAGATGAAATCGATACTGCTTCATATCCATGACGATCGAGGCGCGGAAAGCCGCCTGCAGGCAGCGTGCGACATCGCGCGCGCGACGGGGGCGCACATTCGTTGCGTTCAGGTGACGCAAATGCCCGATATGGTGGCCGCGGACATGTATGGCGGCGCGGCGCTGGCGCCTTCCATCATCAACGAGCTGCGTGAAATTGATGAGCGAATCAAAGCGCGTACCGAGGAAAGGCTTCGCGCAGAAGGTGTGAGTTGGGATTGGCGGCAACTCGATGGCGATATCCTTCATGGCCTACTGGCCGCCTCGGCGTTGACCGATGTCATCGTCGTGACCCTGCCTGAAGGGCCGCGCAGGGTGCTCACCGATCCACCGCCGATCGCCGCCGAACTGGCCCTGTCAGGGCCGGTGCCGGTGATGGCCGTCCCGCAATCGGCGAAATCGCTGATGGTAGCGGGGCGGGCGCTGGTCGCCTGGGATGGATCGCAGGAAGCATCGGCGGCTCTGCGGGGCGCGGTGCCGCTGCTGAAGCTCGCGCAGGATGTGCACATCGTGACTGTGGAGGAAGCGAGCAAAAATGTCTTCCCCGCGACTGATGCTCCCGAATATCTTGCCCGCCATGGGATCAAAGCGGAAGTCCATAGCTGGCCACGGGACGGGCGCGCTGTGGAGGATGCCCTGATGGCCGCCGTCGAAGCGCTGAAGCCCGACTGGATGGTGATGGGCGCCTATGGTCACAGCCGGTTGCGCCAGTTCGTGTTCGGCGGCGTGACCCGAACGATGTTGCGCGACGGACGCGTGCCTGTCTTGCTGGCGCACTGAAGACAGGGCATTGTAACCCGATGGCGGTGGCGGACGACGATGACACGGAAGGCTTGAGCGAGCGCGAGCATAGCCTGGAACAGGCGCTGCTGGGGTCGATCCTCGCGACGGTGCCCGACGCGCTGATCGTCATCGACATGGCCGGGCGGATCGTGTCGTTCAGCGCGGCGGCGCAGCGCATGTTCCAATATGCCGAAACGGACGTACTGGGCGAAAATATCTCCATGTTGATGCCGTCGCCGGATCGGGAACGGCATGACGGCTATATCGACCATTATCTCAGTACCGGCGAAAAACGGATCATCGGCATCGGCCGCCTGACCAGCGCGCGACGGCGGGATGGATCGACCTTTCCGATCGAATTGTCGGTGGGGGAGGTGCATGACCGGGGGCAGCGGCTGTTCACCGGCTTCATCCGCGACCTTACCGAACGGCAGCAGGCCGAGCGGCGCGTCGCCGACCTTCAGGCGGAACTGTCGCATGCCAGCCGGGTGACGGCTATGGGGACGCTGGCGTCCGCGCTGGCGCATGAGTTGAACCAACCGTTGACGGCGATCGCCAACTATCTGGAGGCGGGGCGCGACCTGCTGGACGCCGATGGGCCGGTGGATCGCGAGATGCTGCGCGAGGCGATGGACGAAAGCGCACGCCAGGCGCTGCGCGCGGGCGAGATCATCCGGTCGCTGCGCGAGTTCATCAAGCGCGGCGAGACGATGCGCCAGCCTGAATCGCTGCGCGAGTTGCTGGCCGAAGGGGCGGCGCTCGCTTTTATCGGCATGGACAGTCGGGGCATCGACATGGACATCAGCGTCGATCGGCGCGTGAATAATGTGCTGGTCAACCGCGTGCAGTTGCAGCAGGTGATCATCAACCTCATCAAGAATGCGGTGGAGGCGATGGCGAGCAGCCCCGCACGCATCCTGCGCCTGTCCGCCGTCCCGGCCGAGGATGGGCGGGTGGAGGTGATCGTCGCGGACAGCGGAATGGGTCTGGACCCCGACATGTCACGCACGCTCTTCAACCCTTTCACCACCACCAAGCCGTCCGGCATGGGCGTTGGCCTGTCGATCAGCCAGACCATTGTTGAAGGACAGGGCGGGCGCATCTGGGCGCAGCCGTCACAATGGGGCGGCACGGCCTTTCACTTCACCCTGGACAGCGCGGACTGAAAGCATGAGCGAACCTTTCCCCATCTATGTCGTCGATGATGACGAGGCGATCCGCCGGTCGCTGTCCTTCCTGCTAAAGACCAGCGGCTATGCGGTGCGGCTGTTCGAGGGCGGCACGGCGTTTCTGAAGGAAGCGGCGGGACTGGAACCGGGATGCGTGCTGCTGGACGTGCGCATGCCCGACATTGACGGGCTGGAGGTGCAGCGGGAATTGCGCGCGCGCGGCATCATGCTGCCGGTGGTGATCATGACGGGTCATGGCGACATCGATATGGCCGTCGCGGCGATGAAGGCGGGCGCGAGCGACTTCATTGAAAAGCCGTTCGAGAAGGCGGCGCTGCTGGGATGCGTCGAGGCAGCGCGGCTGCTGTCGGCGGCCGATCGTGGGGCCGGAGCGCGGGCGGAGGATGCAAGGGCGCGGCTGAATGTTCTGACCGATCGGGAGCGCGATGTGCTTGACGGGTTGGTCGAAGGACTGCCCAACAAGACGATTGCCTTCGACCTGGGGATCAGCCCGCGCACGGTGGAGATTCATCGCGCCAACCTGATGCAGAAGTTGGAAGTGAAGAGCCTGGCCGAAGCGCTGCGGATCGCGTTCCATGCGGGGGTGGAGTGAGGGTATAGCTGTCGTCACCCCGGGCTTGACCCGGGGTCCCGCTACCTTCAGGCGAGCAGTTCGAACATGTCCCCCCAGTTCGGATTGGCGCGCTCGATAAGTGCGAATTTCCACTGACGTTGCCAGCGCTTCAGGCGCTTCTCATGCTCTATGCATGCCGAGATGTCATCGCTCCGTTCGGCCAGACCAGTCGGTATAAGCGATATCGCGCGCAGAAGTCGGACCCCGTGCCGGTTTTATGCTGGTGGATGCGGGCGGAAAGGTCTGACGTCACGCCCACATACATCGTTCCGCGATATCGATCGCTCATAATGTAAACCCAACCGCCTTTTAGTGCGCGCTCCATGGTTTTGGCATTGAAGAAGCGGGACCCCGGGTCAAGCCCGGGGTGACGGAGGAGGGGATCGCTAGGGAGATTTACGGATAGGTCTGAAACCCGCATGGCGGCATGCAGCGGGCATGGATATGCAATTTGATCTGGCGCAAAAGGCGCCCGGCGGTGCCGAAATGGCGGCGGTGATGACCCCGGCTGCCGGAGGCTGCGGTGCAGGATATTGCGATCGGTGCGAGGTGCGCGATCAGGCGATCTGCGCCGATCTGGACCCGCAGGAGCGCGCGGCGCTCAACCGGATCGGGCGACGGGTGACGTTGCAGGCCGGGCAGACGGTGATGTGGGAGGGCGATGACAGCATGGTCGTTGCCAATGTGATCGAAGGCACGCTGAAGCTCGCCACATCGACGGGCGACGGGCGCGAACAGATTGTCGGCGTGGTCTATGCATCCGATTTCATCGGCCGACCCTTCGGCGCGCGCACGCCGCATAGCGTAACGGCGCTGACCGATGCGCGACTTTGCCTCTACCCACGCGGCGCTTTTGACGGCTTTGCGCGCCAGCATTCGGAGCTTGAGCATCGGCTGCTCCAAAGGACGCTGGACGACCTTGATCGGACGCGAGCCTGGATGCTCCTGCTGGGGCGAAAGAATGCGCGAGAGAAGGTCGCGTCCTTCCTGCTGGACATGAGCAGGCGGCTGCGCGCGGACCCGGACGGCGTGATTGACCTACCTCTGTCGCGCCAGCAGATCGCGGACATATTGGGGCTAACCATAGAAACCGTCTCGCGTCAGATCAGCGACATGAAGCGGTTGGGCGTGATCGCGCTGGCCGGGCGGCGCGGCGTGCGGATTTCCGATGCCGACCGGCTGGAGGCCATGGCCGAGGGCGAGTGATAGCGGGTTTCCGTTATCACGACACTTCCCCTCCCGTAAACGGGAGGGGTTAGGGGTGGGCGCGAGCGAAGCGAGCTTCTCGGCTGGCCTTTGAAAATCAGCATGGATGTTGCGCTGGCCCACCCCCCAGCCCCCTCCCGCCTGCGGGAGGGGCGGTTTAGCATTCCTCCCACCCTCCCGCCTGCGGGAGGGGGAGTATCAGCGACAATCTGCCTAAGGATATTCCCCTACATACCCGCCGCGCCGCCTTTGCCAGAGGTCAGGGCATAGGGGCGGCGACCGGACGAGGGGCGCTGCAAAGACCTTTCGCGGGGAAATCCGATGGATCGTTTGTTATTGAAATCGGGCGGCTGGTTCGCGCTTGCTGTGCTGACCTTGTTGGCGGCGTTGATGGCGGTGGACAGCGGCTTTGCCGTCCACATGGCCATAGCCTGTGCGGCGGCGCTGCTGATGGTGGTGGTGACGATTGGTGGCGCAGATTATGCCGGCATCGCGCGCGGACTGCTGAAAATGCCCGCCGATCAGGGGAAATATGATGACGATCCGATCCGCTGGGGCGTGATCGCGACGGTCTTCTGGGGATTGGCGGGGTTTCTGGCGGGGCTGTACATCGCCTTGCAGCTTGCCTTTCCCGCGCTGAACCTTGGCATTGAATATACGAGCTTCGGGCGATTGCGGCCGCTGCATACCTCGGCGGTGATCTTTGCATTCGGCGGTAATGCACTGATCGCGACCAGTTTCTATGTCGTGCAGCGCACTTGCCGGGCGCGGCTCGCCTTTCCCTCGCTCGCGCGGTTCGTGTTCTGGGGATACCAGCTGTTCATAGTGCTGGCCGCCACTGGCTATGTCATGGGCATTACCGAGGCGCGCGAATATGCCGAGCCCGAATGGTATGTCGATATCTGGCTAACGATCGTCTGGGTCGCCTATCTGATCGTCTTCGGCGGCACGATCCTGCGCCGCGGCGAGCCGCATATCTATGTGGCGAACTGGTTTTACCTGAGCTTCATCCTGACGATCGCGATGTTGCACATCGTCAATAACCTGTCGGTGCCGGTGAGCCTGCTCGGTTCCAAGAGCTACAGCGCTTTTGCAGGCGTGCAGGATGCGCTGACACAATGGTGGTACGGGCATAATGCGGTCGGTTTCTTCCTGACCGCCGGTTTCCTCGCCATGATGTATTATTTCGTGCCCAAGCAGGCGGAGCGGCCGGTCTATAGCTATCGGCTTTCGATCATCCACTTCTGGTCGTTGATCTTCCTCTATATCTGGGCGGGTCCGCATCATCTTCATTATACCGCGCTGCCCGATTGGGCACAGACGCTGGGCATGGTCTTTTCGGTCATGCTGTGGATGCCGAGCTGGGGCGGGATGATCAACGGCCTGATGACGCTGAACGGCGCATGGGACCGCATCCGCACCGATCCGATCATCCGCATGATGGTGATGGCGCTGGCCTTTTACGGCATGAGCACCTTTGAAGGGCCGATGATGTCGGTGAAGGCGGTCAACAGCCTGTCCCACTATACCGACTGGACGATTGGTCATGTGCATTCGGGCGCGCTGGGGTGGAACGGACTCATCACCTTCGCCTGCCTCTATTATCTGACGCCGCGACTGTGGAAGCGGGAGCGGCTCTATTCGCTGCGGCTGGTGAACTGGCACTTCTGGCTCGCGACGCTGGGTATCGTTCTTTACGCTGCGTCGATGTGGGTCGCTGGCATCATGCAGGGCCTGATGTGGCGCGAATATGGGAGCGACGGCTACCTCGTCTATGCCTTCTCCGAAGTCGTGAGCGCCATGTTCCCCATGTATGTGATCCGGGCGGCTGGCGGCCTCATGTACCTCGCCGGAGCGATCATCATGGCCTGGAACATCGGCAAGACCATCGCGGGCAGCCCGCTGCGCGCGGAGAAGCCGATGAGTGATGCGGCCTATGATCCGGCGGCGGATCGGCCGCTTGTCGCCCAGCCTGCTTAAGGACGCCAAGACATGACAAGCAAGACAAAGGGAAAGTTCTGGGACCATGGCAAGCTGGAGCGCAATGTTTCCCTGCTGGGCATCGCGTCGCTCATCGTGGTCGCTATCGGCGGGATCGTGGAGATCGCGCCCCTCTTCTGGATCGACAACACGATCGAGAAGGTGGATGGCATGCGTCCCTATACGCCGCTGGAGCTGGCGGGGCGGAACATTTACATCCGCGAGGGCTGCTACAATTGCCACAGCCAGATGATCCGCCCCTTCCGTGACGAGACGGAACGATATGGCCATTACAGCCTCGCGGCCGAGAGCATGTATGACCACCCGTTCCAATGGGGATCGAAGCGCACAGGGCCTGACCTGGCGCGCGTGGGCGGCAGATATTCGGATGAGTGGCATGTCCAGCATCTGAAGGACCCGCGCGCCGTGGTGCCGGAGTCCATCATGCCGGGCTATGCCTTCCTGGCGGAGCGGGAGTTGAAGTCCGGCGACATGGGCAAGGACCTGACGGCGCTGTCCAATGTCGGCGTGCCTTACAGCAAGGATGCCATCGCCAAGGCCAATGACGACCTGAAGGCGCAGGCCGATCCGGATGCGGACGCCACGGACCTTATCAAGCGCTATCCCAAGGCGCAGGCGCGGGACTTTGACGGCGATCCCAGCAAGGTGACGGAGATGGATGCGCTGGTCGCCTATCTCCAGATGCTGGGCACGCTGGTCGATGTGGAAAGCGCCAAGCCGCAGGAGGTTGAACGATGAGCTACGACGCCTTGCGGCATTTCGCCGATAGCTGGGGGCTGGTCTTCATGGGTGTGACCTATGCCGTCCTGATCGGCTGGCATTTCCGGCCCAAAGGGCGCGAGCGCAGTGCGCAGGCCGCGCGCGCCATTTTCGAGACTGAGCATGCGGAGGCGGATCATGGCTGATGAAAAGCGGATCGACGCCGCCACCGGCACAGAGATCAAGCATCATGAATGGGACGGCATTCAGGAACTGGATACGCCGTTGCCGCGATGGTGGCTGTGGACCTTCTACGCGACCATCCTGTTCGCGATCGGTTACGTGATCGCCTATCCCGCCCTGCCGATGATCGACCGGGCGACAGGCGGCGTGCTCGGCTGGTCGAGCCGGGGTGCGCTGGATAAGGAACTGGCCGTCCGCGAACAGCAGATTGCGCCGGTTCGGCAGGCGATCGCCGACACCTCCATCGACGTGCTGCCGACGCGGCCGCAACTGATGCAGGCGGCGGTCGAGGGTGGACGCGCTGCGTTTCGCGTGCATTGCGTGCAGTGCCATGGATCGGGCGCGGCGGGGTCAAAAGGCTATCCCAACCTGAATGATGACGATTGGTTGTGGGGCGGCGATCTGGCCGCGATCGAAAAGACCCTCACCGACGGCGTGCGCAATCCCGATCATGACGCAACTCGCCAGTCGCTGATGCCCGCTTTCGGCAAGGATCAGTTGCTGACCGCTGCGCAGGTCGACGACGTGGTCGCGCATGTACGGGTGATCAGCGGGCAGGATCGGGCCAGCGCCGCCTCGCATCGGGGGGCCAAGGTCTTCGCCGACAATTGCGCCGTCTGCCATGGACCTCCGGGGAAGGGGAACCGGGAGCTCGGTGCGCCGAACCTGACCGACGCGATCTGGCTCTATGGCGGCGACGCGGACACTATCCATGAGACTGTCTGGAACAGCCGCCATGGCGTGATGCCGCGCTGGGACGACAAGCTGGACAAGGCGACGATCCGCATGCTGGCCGCCTATGTGCACAGTCTCGGCGGGGGTGAGGCTGTGCCGGTGAAGTTTGCGGCTAAGGTGCCGGGCAATGCCGCGCAATAACAACCGCCCCTTCTTCGTCACCCCGGACTTGATCCGGGGTCCCGCTGCCCTTTGGAACGGGCGTGGGGAAGAAGCGGGATCCCGGGTCAAGTCCGGGATGACGGGGGTGTGTGAATGTAGCTTGTCCCCTCATACCGGGAGCAGCCCATGCTGATGTCGGACTCCCCCTCGCTCTACGAGAAGCGCAAGGGCGTTTATCCCAAGGCGGTGGACGGCTTTTATCGTCGCCTCAAATGGGCGATCATGGCGGTGACGCTCGCCATATATTGGGGCACGCCATGGCTTCGGTGGGACCGGGGGCCTTATGCACCGGATCAGGCCGTGCTGGTCGACCTGGCGCATCGTCGCTTCTACATGTTCTCAATCGAAATCTGGCCGCACGAATTTTATTATGTGGCGGGACTGCTCATCATGGCGGGGATCGGCCTGTTCCTCGTTACTTCGGCGGTGGGGCGAGCGTGGTGCGGCTATGCCTGTCCGCAGACGGTGTGGACCGACCTGTACCAGCATGTCGAACGCTTCATCGACGGGGATCGCAACGCGCAGCTGAAGCTAGCCAAGGCCCCTTGGAGCGCGGCCAAGCTGGGGCGCCGACTGGTGAAGTGGGCTGTGTGGCTGGCGATCGCCTTCATCACGGGAGGCGCATGGATTTTCTACTTCGCCGACGCGCCGACGCTTCAACAGCAGTTTTGGAGCGGGGCGGCGGCGCCGGTCGCCTATGCAACCGTGGCGGTGCTGACCGCCACGACCTTCATCCTGGGCGGATTCATGCGCGAACAGGTATGCATCTATATGTGCCCCTGGCCGCGTATCCAGACCGCGATGCTCGACGAGAAGTCGCTCGTCGTCACCTATAAGGACTGGCGCGGCGAAAAGCGTGGGAGCCTAAAAAAGGCGGAGGCGCATCCGGGAGAGTTTGGCGACTGCATCGATTGCAACCAGTGCGTCGCGGTCTGCCCCACCGGCATCGATATTCGGGAAGGGCCGCAGATCGGCTGCATCACCTGCGCGCTGTGCATCGACGCCTGCGACAAGGTGATGGAACAGATCGGACGGCCTCGCGGGCTGATCGATTATTGCACGCAGGACGATGCGGAAGCGGAGAAGAAGGGTGCGGCGCCAAAACCGGTGCTGAAGACATTGCTGCGCCCGCGGACCATCGCCTATTTCGGCGTGTGGGCGAGCATTGGTGCGGCGATGCTGTTCACGCTGGGTGCGCGGACGCGGCTCGACATCAGCGCGCAGCAGGATCGCAATCCGATCTTCGTGCGCCTGTCGGACGGCGCGATCCGCAACGCTTATACGGTGAAGCTGCGCAATATGGAGGCGCGCCCGCGCGACGTGGAGGTGCGCGTTACGGGTCTGCCCGGCGCAAAGATCTGGACCGACGCCGGATCGCGGGAAAAGGCGAGTGATGCGGTGCGCGCAACGGTCGCTGCTGACAGCGTGACCAAGCTGCGCCTGTTCCTAACGATGCCCTCCGCAGGTCCGGCGCGGCAGGATCTCCGTTTCACCGTGCGCGCCCTGGACCGCGAAGGCGGCGGCGAAAGCGAAGACGCTCGTTTCGAAAGGCCCTGAACATGAAACATGCCCGTCCATTCACCGGCTGGCACATGACCGCGATACTCGTCGCGGGTTTTGCCGTCGTCATCGCCGTGAACATGCTGATGGCGACGATCGCCGTGCGATCCTTCGGCGGGACAGTGGTGGAGAATAGCTATGTCGCCAGCCAGAAGTTCAACGGCTGGCTGGCGCAGGCGCGGGCGCAGGAAAAGCTGGGCTGGCGCGACCGGGTGACGCTGGACCCCGCGCGCCATGTGCGGATGGAGCTGAACGTGCAGGGTGCGCAGATGAGCGCGGTGGCGCAACATCCGCTTGGGCGCGCGCCGGATATCATGTTGCGCCTGCATGAGGCCGCGCCGGGACTTTATGTGAGCGATCGCGCCTTGCCCGGTGGCCGGTGGCAGCTGCGCTTCGACATTCGCCATGGCGGCGGAGAAGAACATTTGCTGCGGGAGATCGACTGATGGCCAGCCAGCCTGTTCTCAACGAGGAAGCTTCGGCTGAAGCAAAGGAAAGCCTGTTCGCGGTGCCGGGCATTCATTGTGCGGGGTGCATCTCGAAGATCGAGAATGGCCTGCCGCTGACGCCCGGCATCCACTCCGCGCGGGTCAATATGAGCGCCAAGCGGGTCGCGATCAGCCATGATCCTGCACTGACCCCGCCGGAAATGAAGGCGGCGATCGTCGCGCTCGGGTTCGACGCGGAGGCGCTCGCTGATCCGGGTCAGGATGTCGCGGCGGCAGAGAGCAAGGCGCTGGTGCGCGCGCTTGCCGTGGCGGGCTTCGCGGCGATGAACATCATGCTGCTGTCGGTGTCGATCTGGTCAGGCGCGGAAGGGGCCACGCGGACGATGTTCCACTGGCTATCGGCGCTGATCGCTTTGCCGACCGTCGCTTATGCCGGCCAGCCTTTCTTCCGTTCCGCCTGGGCGGCGTTGCGGCAGGGGCGGACGAACATGGACGTGCCCATCAGCATCGGCGTGCTGCTGACCACCGCCATGAGCCTTTTCGAAACCATCAGTGGCGGTGAACATGCCTGGTTCGACGGGGCGGTGATGCTGCTGTTCTTCCTGCTCGCGGGGCGCTGCCTCGACAGCATGATGCGGGGGCGGGCTCGGGCTGGCGTGGCGGCTTTGCTGAAGCAGACGGCGCCTGGCGCGCTGGTGCTGGCCGAAGGCGGCCGCAGCCAGTGGACAGCGGCCAGTGCGCTGCGTCCCGGCATGCGCATGATCGTCGCGGCGGGCGAAAGGCTGGCCGCCGACGGTCGGGTCGTTGAAGGAGAAAGCGGCATCGACCTCGCTTTCCTGACCGGCGAAAGCGCGCCGGTACGTGTGAGGGCTGGCGATGCCGTCCAGGCCGGGGCGATGAATGTCGAAGGACCGATCACCGTCGAAGTGACGGCGGCCGGAGCCGACACGGTCATCGCCGACATCGCCCGGCTGATGGAGGAAGCGGGGCAGGGAAAGTCCCGCTATGTCCAGATCGCCGACCGTGCCGCGCGCTATTATGCGCCCTGTGTCCATCTGCTCGCCGCGCTGTCTTTCGCAGGGTGGATGATTGCGGGTGCCGGCGCGCATCAAGCGCTGTTGATCGCGGTGGCGGTGCTGCTGATCACCTGTCCATGCGCGCTCGGCCTTGCGGTCCCGGCGGCGCAGATCGTTGCATGCGGCGCGTTGATGCGGCGCGGCGTGCTGGTGAAGGACGGGTCGGCGCTGGAGCGGCTGTCGGAAGTGAGCGAGGCGCTGTTCGACAAGACGGGCACGCTGACGCTTGGCCGTCCGGTGCCGCAGGCGCTCGACCGACTGGGACGTGAGGATCAGTCGATCTTGTTGGCGCTGGCAAGGGTTTCGCGTCATCCGTTGAGCGACGCGCTGCGGCAGGCGCTGGAGGCTCGGCAAGTCGCTCCGGCATCGCTCGACCAGATCCGCGAAATTCCGGGTGAGGGCATATTCGCCGATCATGGCGGCGTGGCGGTGGCGCTGGCCCGGCCACGAAGCGTCGTCAGCCTGTTCGGCCTTGCGAGCGAATATCGGTTCGGGGAGCGGTCGGCGCTGCTGCATTTTTCCGACGCCCTGCGCCCGGATGCAGCGGAAACGCTGAGCGAGATGCGCTCGATGGACCTCAAGACGCTGATCGCCAGCGGGGATCGTCCCGAAGCTCTGGAAGGGATCGCGCGTGCGACCAGAACGACGGCGATCGGCCATCTGCGCCCGGCGGATAAGCTGGCGCTCGTCGGGCGGTTACAGGCGCGCGGCGAGAAGGTGTTGATGGTGGGCGACGGGCTGAATGACGGCCCGGCTCTGGCGGCGGGTCATGCCAGCATGGCTCCGGCTTCTGCCAGCGATGCGAGCCAGTTGACGGCCGACGCCGTGTTCCTGGGCGACAGGCTGGCGCCCGTGGCAGTGACGGTTCGCGCGGCGCGCCGGACGATCGCCGTGGTGAAGCAGAATTTTGCGCTGGCGATCGGTTATAATGTGCTGGCCGTGCCGCTGGCCGTTGCGGGCAAGGTGACGCCGCTTGTCGCGGCGATCGCCATGTCCACATCGTCGCTGATCGTGATCGCCAATGCTTTGCGCCTGAAAGGAGCCGCGAGATGACCGGCCTTGGATTGTTGATCCCGATCGCGTTGTTCCTTGGGCTGCTGGGCCTTGCCGCCTTTTTCTGGGCGCTGCGGGACGGGCAGTTCGATGACAGCGAAGGCGCGGCGGCGCGGATACTGATCGACGAAGATTGACCGCAGGGTGCTTTGGTGCCTTGTCGACCTTTGGCCAAACCGTAGCTTCAAAGTCTGCGTTCCGTCACCCCGGGCTTGACCCGGGGTCCCGCTACTTTTGAAAATATCACAAAGAGAGCGGGATCCCGGATCAAGTCCGGGATGACGAACTTTTGGACATGGCGGGTGCGACAAAGGGGCCTGGTTCGAATGGATCAGGCCCCTCTTGCTGCCTTCTGTTGAAGCTCAGGAAATGACCATCGCTTCCGGATCAGGATTGCGTGTCCAGTTCCAGTATTCGGCGAGCTTGAACGGGCAGGACACATAGTTGCGGCCCTTGCTGTTCAGATAATAGCTTTTGGCCTTGGGGTGGGTCCAGACCATCTGCTTCATTTGCTCATCGACCTTCTCGTTCCAGTCGAGATAGGCCTGCTCCGTCGGCTCGATCGCCTTGCCGCCAGCGGCCACGATCTTGTCGAGCGCTTCGACGATATAGTGGATCTGCGCTTCCAGAACCATGTTGACGCCCGCCGCATGGTTGGGCGCGCTGTTCGGCCCAAGCGTCATGAAGAAGTTGGGATAGGCGGGAGCCATCACGCCCAGATAGGCGCGCGCCTCGTCCTTGCCCCATGCCGCCGCCAGATCGCAGCCGCCCCGGCCATAGACCTTGAGCGGGCCGAGCGCGGGGGCCAGTTCAAAGCCGGTGGCGAGCGCGATCACATCGACTTTGTAGCGCTTGCCGCTCCTGGTGACGATCGCATTTTCCTCGACATGATCGATGTGGTCGGTTTCCAGCGTGACATTGGGCTTCAGCAAAGTGTCGAGCCAGCCGCCGTCGGCGTCCAGCACGATGCGCTTGCCAAAGATCGGATAGTCGGGAACGACCTTTTCGATAAGGTCGGGACGGCCCGCCAGCTTGCGATGGATATATTGCAGCGCATAGCTGCGCGCGCCGTCATTCTGGGCAGAGATCGAGACGTCCTGGTTGGGCCAGTTCGGGTCCCTCTTCACATTGCCATAGAGGCCGTCGCCGGTGAACCAGTAAACGCGGAAGCGGAACCATTCCTTGTAATGGGGAATGTTGCGCAGCGCGAAGCGAATATTGTCGTTCACCGGTGCGGTGATTTCCGGGTTATTGAGCACCCAATGTTTTGACCGCTGAAAGATGACAAGGCTGGAAACCTTGTCAGCAATTGCGGGCGCGAGTTGGGCGGCGCTGGCGCCAGTACCGATGACCGACACGCGTTTTCCGGTAAGGTCCATGTCCGGGTCCCATCCGGCGGTGTGCATCTTGGTGCCCTTGAAGCTGTCCAGGCCGGGGATATTGGGGAAGGACCAGCGGTTAAGCACGCCATGGGCGAGTAGCACCGCATTCACCACTTCCACCCGTTCCGCGCCGGTCTTCACATCCTGCAAGGTGACGTGCCAGTGGCTGTCCGCATCGCTCCAGCGGGCGGCGAGCACCTTCGTCCCGAACTGGACATGATCGCGGATGCCATATTTGTCGGCGACCCCAGTCAGATAGCTGTGAATCTCCGGCCCCTTAGGGTGGTAGCTGCTCCAATCGGGGTTCAGTTCGAACGAATAGGAGTAGAAGTGGCTGGGCGTATCGACGCCGACGCCGGGATAGCGGTTTTCCAGCCATGTGCCGCCAAGGTCAGGGTTCTTCTCGATGATCGTATAGTCATAGCCGGCCTCGCCGAGCTTGATGCCTGCGGCAATGCCCGTCATGCCGCCGCCGATCACCAGCACGCGGAAACCGGCGGGCGGATGGATGCGGCCGGGCATGTCCTTGCGCGGCACCGGGCGTTCAAAGCCCATCTGGTCGTAAAGCACCGGCATGATCGTGGGATCGACATCCTCACCGACGCTGACGCCCATCATCCGGCGTAGCAGTTCAGGATCGATCGGGCGTTCCACCGGCGCCGTCGGGTTGGTCAGCAGCGCGAAGAGGCGATCCCGCAGATCCTGCGCCATTTCGACCGGCACATTCGACGGCGCTTCTGCCGTGTAGATGCCGGTCAGGTAAGGCGCGAAACTGTCCAGATATTCGCGGTCCTGCGCATAGGTCGTGTAAACCATCAGCAGGCTAGGCAGGTTGGCGTCCTGCAACGCCCTGCGAAGTCCATCGCGGTCGGCGATGGGCAGGGGGCATGTGGTCGCCGGATGTGGCTGGCTATGCGCGTTCATCTTCGCTCCTCTCTTGGTGCGCGGCGGCAGAAATGCCGGTTCGCTCAAGATGTGAGTATATACTTACTTGGCGCGAACAAATTGACGTGCGTCAAAATCGGGCAGTGCATATGGCAGCGGCGGAGCGGCCCTAAGGGAAGCTCCGCCGACGATCACTCAGCTATGGGATTTCAGGCCGCAGCCTTGCTGCCGCGCAGGTCCACGGTGGTATGGACGCCGTTGACCCTCTTCTGGAACTCGGCCGCGCGGGCGCGCGGATTGTAGAATTGGCGATACCATAGCCGTCCCTTGTGAAACGGCCCGTCGTCCGGCACCTGAAGGATGTTGATCGCCGCTTCCTTATATTTCCACAGTTCGAAATCCTGCGAGAAGGCGGCGAGCCCTGCCTCATGATAGGCGCGCGCGGTGGCGCACTCCTCTGCCGTCGCTTCGCCGTTTGCGCCGGTTTGCGCCATCACCGCGAACCAGACGCGAACCTCGCCATCCTCGACCGGCGTGTTGCAGATCATCATGAGCGAGGGATGCTTGCCCTCCATGCGGGACAGCAGGATGCCGGGGCCGGTGTACCAGGTGTCGGTTTCCAGCATTGCGCTGCCATCGACCAGCGTACGGTGACCCGACGCAAAGCGCTGGCGCATGATCGGACCGTCAAATTCATTTTCGAAAAAGACATTGCCCGAGGAGCCATGGACCGGCGCGAAATGCGCATAGTCGGTCATGTTGTCGAGGATTTCCTGCGGGTGGATCGGCAATGTGCCCAGATGATCCACCTGCCAGCGGACCCATCCTTCGCCGGTGCGGTCCCATTCGGCGAAGGCGGGCAGGTCATAGTCGGGTTCGCCGCCCTCCATATCGTGCCACATCCAGATGCAGCCTGCCTTTTCCACGACCTTGTGCGACTTGATGCAGGCGGCCTTGGGGATTTTGTGCGTCGAATAGGGAATATCGTCGCACTGGCCCTCCGGCGTGAAGCGCCAGCCATGGGCGGGGCAGCGAATGGAATCGCCCTCCACCTGGTTGCCGTCACGCACGACATAGGATGTGCTGTTGCGCGCGATGTTGACGCGCATGTGCGGGCAATAGGCATTCATCAGCACCACGCGTCCGCTCTTGCCGCGATAAAGAGCCATGTCCTGCCCGAAGAAGCGGACGGGTTGCGGCTGTTGCGTCACCTCGTCGGCTATCGCGACCATGAACCAGCCACGGGGGAAGGTCAGTTCGCCCAGGCCATATTCGGCTGTCTTTGCCATGATCTGCGCCCTTCCTCTTAAATGAAGCTGTCGCTGTTCGGTGCGCCCAGCATGACGCCGCCGAAGTTGCGGCCGACCACGCCCGGATTGTTGGCGACATGGGCTCGCCCCGCATGAATGTCGCAGAAGGTGCGGGCGATCGGATTGCCGCGATAAATGGCTTCCGCGCCGCTGGCTGCGAAGATGCGAGCGATCAGCGCGCAGCAGCGGCCGGAAATCTGCGCCGATTGGAAACGGTAGTGGAGACGCGTTTCAAGGTCCGCCTGCTCGCCCATGCGTGCCTTTTCAGTGAGGTGCGCGAAGTTGCGGAACAGGATGGTCTTCATCTCGTCTATCGCCACGCGGGTTTCGGCGATCACCATCTGCACATCGGGATCGACCGAGGCGCTGACCCCGCTATTGGCGCTCCTGCGCTTCGCGCCCTTCTCGACGAAGCAGTCGAGCGCGCCCTGAAGCGCCCCGATCGAGGAAGAGGATACGGCGCGTACGAAGACTTGCCCGAACGGCAGTTTGTAGAGCGGGCCGGGGTTGACCTTCGCGCCGGGGTTGGTGGACGCGAAGCCGTCCTTTGACCGATGGGTGCGGTAGGCGGGGACATAGGCGTCCTCCACCGTCACGTCATGGCTGCCCGTGCCGCCAAGCCCGATCGTGTCCCAGATCGACAGCACCTTGAAATCACCACGGGGGACGAGGAAGGTCCAGAAGTCCGGCTCTCCCGTCTCGGGATCGTTGACTAGGCCGCCCAGAAATGCCCAGTCGCAATGATCGACGCCGCTGGAAAAGCCCCAGCGCCCGCTGATCCGATAGCCGCCCTCGACCGGCGTGACCTGCGCGCGCGGCATGTAGGAAGAGGAGATGAGCGTGGTGTTATCCTTGCCCCACACATCCTCCTGCGCCTGCGCGTCGAACAGGGCGAGCTGCCAGTTATGCACGGCGACGACGCCCAGCACCCAGGCGGAGGACATGCAGCCTTCCGCGAGCTTCATCTGCACCGCGTAGAAGGTTTCGATATCCATCTCATATCCGCCGGACCGGCGGGGCTGGAGGATCTTGAAGAAGCCCGCTTTCTGGAAATCGCGGATGGTTTCGTCCGGAACCTTGTTGCCCGCTTCGCAGGCGCCGGCGCGTTCGCGCAGGACCGGCACGAGCGCCGCCGCCCGATCGACAAGATCGGCCATGGCGGGCGCGGTGGTCGCGTTGGCAAGCGTCATATTCCCTCTCCTTATGATCAGGCCGCGTCGGCCAGTTTCGCCTGTTCGTCGGCGCCGAAGCCGACACTGAAATCATGGCCCCACAGGCTGGCCGATGTGCTTTCGAAAACGGTGTGACGGTCCCAGTCCATGACCCGCCCGCCGCAGCCATATTCCAGCGCGAAGCCGCCGGGCGTTTCGACGTAGAAGCTGATCATGTGATCATTGGTATGGCGGCCGAGCGTCGCCATCAGCCGCGCGCCGGATGCCAGCATGCGGTCATAGGCGTGGCCGACCTCGTCGATCGTCGCGACCTCCACCATCAGATGGACGCAGCCCGATGGCACTTCGCCTTCGAACAGCGCCAGGCTGTGATGACGGCCATTGGCGCAATGCAGGAAGTCGATCCGCATCTCGGGGCCGCCGTCTCCTGCGGGACGGTGCACCATGAAATCGGACAGGCCAAGGCCGAGTAGGTCTGCCAGGAAGCGACGCGTCTCGACGATGTTGGGGGCGGGCAGTACCGCATGGCCATAGCCAAGGTCGCCCGTGACGAAGCGCACGCCTTGCGGGGAGCAGAAGGGCGCGAAGCTGCTGACATAGCCATAGCTGATTTCATGGCGATTGCCGGACGGATCGTGGAACCAGACCATGTCGGTGACATGGCGCAGCGCCCGCTCCGCTGGCGTCGAGTGGGTATAGGCGATCCCGCGTGCGTCCAAGGCCTCCAAGGCCACGGCATATTGCTGTTCGTTGCGCACTTCCCAGCCGCTGGCGCAATAGCCGTCGCGCTCGCCTTCGATAATGAACAGCCGCCCCGCGCGCTCGTCAATACGCAGCGCCAGTCCGCCCGGAAGCGCATGGACGGAAAATCCCGCGACGTCTTCGGCGAAGCGGACCCATTGCTGAAGATCGCGGGACGTAATGATGCTGTAGGCAAGAGCCGCGACTTCCATGTCGTCCTCCGTGAGTAAGGAGGCCATGATGGACCGGGTCGAGCGGGAGGGAATTGACCATCATCAAATTTCAGGAATTTTCGCTTTCGTGAAGTGATATTTTTCCGATCATTCGCGGTGAATGCACTAAGTCAGCGACAAATCTCGTTGCAAATAGAACAAAACTCTACGCGCAAATTTGAAATTTGACCTGCCTCAAGGCGCTTGAGGCGACTTCGCCTTCCTATCAGGGGGCCGGGCGTGTTCGAAGCTGCGGCAGAGAGGAACAGCATGAACGTCCAATCGACCATGCGCGCAAAGGCGGCGCAGACAATCAGCCACGTGAATCTGCACTATCCCCGGCCCGAAGATGGTCCGGCGGCTGCGTTGCTGCTGGAAACCGCCGGACTCATGAAGACCCAGCAAATGGAACTGCCGCAAGGCGGCATATTCTATCGCTTCACCACCAATGTCCTTGCCCCCAATGGCGGGGACAACATCGTCTATCTGAGCCCGCTACCGGCGGCGACAGCGGCGCTGCTGACTGCGGCGCGTGAAGCGCTGGGGTTGGGCACCGATAGCGAGCATCCCGCTGTTTCAGCCTATCGGGCAGCACAGGCAGCCGATCCCGAATATGATTTTCATGTTGGGTTTCTGCATGCATCGCTTGAGCAGCTGGAAGATCGCTATCTGGCGCTCCAGGCGCTGGAGGCCAATAATCCGTGCTTTGCCGGGCGATTGAAGTTTTTGGTCAATCGCGCTCAACCGGGCGACGCGGAGATCGACGCCCGGCTTGATGCATCACCAGTCTATAGAGGCATCACGCGCTACACCTATGGGCGCAATGGCGTGCAAGCTTTTTGCGAGACAGACCTGATCGTCGATGGCCCTTTGGGCGGCGGCGTGGTTCTGGAGTTCGATTACATCTTCCCCGGCCGTGCGGACCACATCCTTGCGGTTTCGGATGCCAGCCGGTGACGCAAGAACTGCCCCCGGCGACATGCACGGGGGCAGTAAGAATCAGGCGCGAACCATGGCCGACGCCATCGCGTCGAAGGCGCCGCCAATGCGCGCCGCCAGATGCTCTTCGACGCCGCAATCCTCCATCGCCTTCCGCATCGCCGACGTCCATTGAACGGCAACGACATCGGTGATGGGAAAGCGGGCGTGCAGCGTCATCATGCACTTACCGGGGTTGGCCGCGAACCAGTCGCTGTCGCCACCCAGCCAGCCGCACAGAAAACCGCTCAACGACCGCCGCATAGGCGTCAGGTCATCGGCATGCATCGCCCGCAGGTCGCGACAGGCGGGGACGGAGTCGATGAGGTCATAGAATCGATCCACGATCCTGCTGACCCCTTCGCGTCCGCCCACGGCGTGGAAGGGCGGCTGCTCTTCGCTCAATTCCGGTCGCCGCGCATGGCGTCCTGGATGCTGAGGCCGCCCAGAACGAGCATGAACACGATCATCAGGCCAGCGACGAAATGCGGGAAGTAAAGGCCAAACAACTGATCCATTTAATGTCTCCTTTCCAAAGACATTAAATCTTCAGTCCCGGCGACGAATTGACGTGCGTCAAAATCAGCGATTTCAGCGGGACTGAGGGTTTGAGTTCTCGTTCATCGCGATCGAATGTCGGTTCCGCTGATACGGCCGTCCAGCATCGATATCTGCACATCGGCTGCGGCAGCGACGTCGGGATCGTGGGTCACGCACACAACTGCGCGGCCCTGATCATGGGCGAGTGCGCGAAACATTTCGACCACGTGGGCGCTGTTCTGGCTGTCGAGATTGCCGGTGGGCTCGTCACAAAGCACCAGCGCGGGATCGTTCGCGATCGCTCGGGCGATCGCCACGCGCTGCCTTTCGCCGCCCGACAGGCGGTTGGGCGTCTTGTCCATCTTCTTGGCCAAGCCGACGGTGGCCATCAGGCTCTGCGCCTTCTCCCGCGCCTGTGCTGGCGACAGTCGGCCCAGTCTGCGCATCGGTAGCATCACATTTTCGAGTGCGGTGAACTCGGGCAGCAGGAAGTGAAACTGGAACACGAAGCCGAAATGCGTCAGTCGGATCTGCGCGCGCTCGTCGCCGTCCAGCGCGTTCATGTCGCGCCCTTCAAACAGTAGGGACCCTTCGGTCGGGCGGTCCAGCAGCCCCAATAGATAGAGGAGGGAGGATTTGCCACAGCCCGACGGCCCGACGATGGCGACGAAGCTGCCCGGATCAATCGTCAGCGAAACATCGGCAACCAGCGTTACTGGGGGTGTTCCGGCCAGTTCGCGGGAAAGGCCCTGCGCCTGCATGATCGCGCTCATACCGCGCCCCGCAATATGTCGACGGGATCGACCCGTGCCGCTTTGCGCGCGGGAAGCCAGGCCGCGATCACACCCGAAAACAGCGATGCCGCAGCGGCAATCACATATTGCCGGGCCGATCGATCGAGCGGCAGACGTTCATTGTCGCCGCCGATGGGAAAGTGGAGGGAACCCAGTATCGCCAGCAATCCATATCCGAGCAGCCATCCGACAAAGATTCCGACCAGCGCCAGCGCCAACCCTTCGAACACGAAAATCAGTTGGAGGTCGCCTTCGGAAAAGCCGATGGAGCGCATGATCGCAATGTCGCGTCTCTTGTCCGACACACTGTTCGACACGACGGTGTAGATGCCGAAGCTGGCGACCAGCAGGATCGCCGAGACGACACTGTACATGATGACATTGCGGGTCACGAGTAGCGAGAGAAAGTCTGCGGATCGCTCCTCCCAGCTTTCGGCCTTGTAGGCAAAGCGCTCTTCCAGGCGTCGGCTGATGAGCTGCGCGCCATAGGGATCGTCCAGATGCACGCCGATGCGGTTGATGATGAAGGGGCGGCCGAGCAGAGATTGCGCCTCGCGCAGAAGCACATAGCCGAGCGAAGAGGACAGCTGTGTCTGGCCGCGCTTGAACAGGCCGACGATGCGGAGCGAACGGTTGTTGCCCGATGCCGAGGTTGCACCCACGACATCGCCTATGGCAAGGCCGAGCCGCCGCGCCATTTCCTCGCCGATGATGATGCCGCCTTGCGTGCTTTCCAGATCGCGGAGGCGTCCGGTGCGCAGTTTGTCTTCGATGGCGCTGACCTTCTCCTCGACCGCCGGATCGACGCCAACGATTGTCAACGCTTCCTCCCGTCCGCCGCTGCGCAAGGTGATCGCGCCCGTCAGGCTGGGCGAGCCGACGGCGCCGGGCAGCGCATTGACGGCTCGCAGTATCTCCGGCCAGCCTTTCAGCCCGCGCACTTCGTTGCGGACCTTATAATGGCGTAGGTCTATCGCCGCACCTTTATATAATCTGACGCCCGGTTGCGGCGGCGGGCTTCGCAGCTCGTCGGAAATGATGATGTGCGGCGCGGCGTCGATCAGCGTCTTGATGAAATCATTCTGGCTGCCGATCATCATCGCGGAGACGGCCAGGAAGAAGCCAACGCCTACCGCAACGCCGCTCACGGCAACCAAAGTCTGTCGGCGCCGACCTACCAGATGCCGGGCGGCGATGCTTGCCAACAGCCGGAGCTGCCCGCTCATCGCGTTACCCGCACCCGCATATTGTCCGACAGTTTGCCCTCGGGCGCTCTCACGATCATTTCGCCCTGCGATAGACCTGAAAGGATTTGGACATCGCCGGACCCTGCGATGCCAGTCCGCACCGCCCGCGCATGAACGCGTCCGTCGCGAATGACCCAGACCTTGCCGTCCTCTATTGCACTCGTCGGCACCAGCAGCGCGCGATCGGCGTGCCGGGTGACGATGTTGACTTCCAACGTCAGCCCGAGCGGCAGCGCCAGACGCTGGTCGGTAACGATATAAGCGCGGAAGGCGCGCTGTTCAGGATCGCCGCCGGGCGTCACTTCGCGGACCTGGCCATGCAGCACCCGACCGGGCCAGGCGTCGCTGGACATCAGCGCCGCCTGGCCCGCCCGAATCCTCGGCACGTCGCGTTCATCGACCGTTGTGGTAATTCGGACGCTGGCAGGATCGCCCAGCGTCATGAGCGCGCGGCCGGGGGTTGCGAGATCGCCCGGTTCCACATCGCGGCGCAGGACGATGCCGTTGATGCCTGACCGCACCACCATCTGATCGAGGCGGGCACGCGCGCCTTCCTCCGCCGCCTTTGCACTGTCGGCTGCGGCAACGGCGGAATCACGGGCGGCCCGCGTGACCCATCCTTTGGCGAACAGCGCGAGCGTGCGCCGCTCCTCCTGCAAGGCAACGCGGCGCTGCGCCGTCGCCTGTTGTACCGCATGGCGCTGTTCCTCGTCATCCAGCAGGACGAGCGGCTGGCCGCGCGCCACGCGCTGCGCCTCCTCCACCAGCACCTGACGGACAGGGGCGGTGAGGCGCGCGGATATGGTGACAGGATGTTCCGCCTCGACAAAGCCGGTGGCATAGACCAGTTCGACCGCATCGCCGACACGAACGGGCATGAGAGTGACGTCGTGCGCTCGCCCGGCGAGCAGCCAATAAACTGCCGCCGCCGCCAGCAGCGCCAGCGGCAACAGCCAGAGCGCAATGCGTTTCATGCCCCCACTATAGCATCATGCTGAAATCATTGCGTGCCCGTATCGGTTCAGCAGTCGCATTCTACTTCGATCCGATCGGGATCTGGTGTGGCTTGCTTGCCTCAGTCGCGAGACGCGGAACGATGACCTTCAGAAGCCCTTTTTCCAGATGCGCACTGGCTTTGTCGGCATCCGCTTCGAAGGGCAGGGCGACCCGCCGCAAGAAGCTTCCCCGGCTGCGCTCGATCAGATGATAATGCTTCTTTTCGTCCTTCTCTTCGCGATCTTCCTTATGCTCGGCCTTGATGGTGAGTATGCCGTCATGAACATCCAGGGACACATCCTTCTCGTCAAAACCAGGCAGTTCGGCGGTCAATTCAAGTCCGCCGTCCGTCTCGGCAACGTCCACCTTGGGCAGGAGAAAGCCCTTGCGGTCGCCAGCATCGCTGGTGATCCAGCCGCGGCCGAAGTCATCGGTCAGGCGATCCATTTCCTTGCGCAGATCGGCTAGCGGATCAAATCCACTACGAAACATGCCGGTGCGTCCAAAGGGAATCAGCGAACGAAAGTCGGTCATTGTCTTTCTCCTGCTTTTTTGTGCGTGGCGGTTCGCCCCGTCATTGTCTGGGCTGTTGCGGATTTTCGGAAGCCACCGGGCTGTGCATCTCGTTGCAATGCTTCATGCCGTCGGGCATCTGGTGCGCTTGGCCCATTTGTGGCGATGGCGCGTGTGTAGCGGAACCCATCCTGTGGCCGTCTTCATCCTTCATCATGGGGCAATCATGCTGGGGCTCCGCTACCGCAGACGGGGCGCTCTCCGCTGCTTCGGCCGGGTGGTGCCCGGCGTGCGGTTGTGCAGTCTGTGCCGATACACCGGCAATGAACATCAGGTTCAAGAAACCGGCACCGGCGATGAAAAAGCGGCGCATGAACAGTCCTCCCTAACAAGACTCCGGGTGGGAGTGTCGCCCTGCGCGCGAAGTGGCGCCATAAGTAGAGTCACGAACTCATGGATCAGGGCACGAGGACTGCGGCACCCTTGATCTTGCCTGTTCGCAACCGTTGCAGCGCGTCATTAGCATCTTCGAGCCGGAAGGTCTCCGTGACGGTGTGAAGGGGGATGTCACCTGCCAGTTCGAAAAAGGAGGTTCCGTCTTCTCGCGTCAGATTGGCGACCGAGCGTATCTGCCTTTCTTCCCACAAGTCGGCATAGGGGAATGAAGGAATGTCGCTCATGTGGATACCGGCACAGATGACGCGGCCGCCTTTCCTGACCGCTTGCAGGGCACGCGGCACCAACTCTCCTGCGGGTGCGAAGATCAGCGCTGCATCAAGTGGCGCTGGCGGATCGTCGGAAGAACCGCCTGCCCATTCGCAGCCCAGCGAACGCGCGAACGCCTGTCCATCCTCATCGCCATCCTTGGTGAAGGCATAGACAGTGCGTCCCTGATGCCGGGCGACCTGTGCGAGAATATGCGCCGCGGCGCCAAATCCATACAGACCTATGACCGGCGCAGGGCCGGCCAGCCGCAGCGCTCTCCAGCCGATCAGGCCGGCGCAAAGGAGCGGCGCTGCTTCCACGTCGGAAAAACGATCGGGCAGGTCGAAGCAATAATGGGCGTCGGCAATCACATGGCTGGCATAGCCGCCGTCTCGCGTGGCTCCGGTGAAGAGCGGTGCGTCGCAGAGATTTTCCTTTCCTGCCCGGCAGTAGGGACATCGACCGCATGTATGTCCCAGCCATGGAACACCCACCCGCTGGCCTATTGCAAAACCTTCCACGCCGACCCCGATCGCTGCGACGCGACCGACGATTTCGTGTCCTGGTATGATCGGATAACGCGCGGGGATCTCGCCATCGAGCACATGCAGATCGGTTCGGCAAACCCCGCAGGCAGCCACTTCGATCAGCAATTCGCCGGGACCCGGATGGGGCACGGGACGCTCGATCCGGATCAGGGGAGTCCGGACGGTTCTGATCTGCATGGCAATCATTGCGCTCATGCACGGCCTCCTAACGCATGGCCACGCGCTTGAGCGCTTCGGCGGACAGCAGGTAAGCGGCAACCAATATGGTCGTGATGGCGACGATGGGAAGGCCTGGCGCGACGAAGCCCAATGCTGGAGCGATCGGTAGAAAGGGTATCGCGATCGCTGTGCACAGGCAAAGTCCGGCGGTCGTCACCAGCAGCCGATGGGGCCGTTGCCGCCATAACGGCACTGCCGTGCGAATGACAAAAACCACCAATATCTGGGTTGCCATGGACTCGATGAACCATGCGGTGCGAAATGTTGGCACATCGACATGGAAAAGCGCGATCAGCGCGGCAAAGGTCGCGATGTCGAACAGCGACGACAAAGGTCCCATGATTAGTGTGAAGCGGACGATGGCCCGCATGTTCCAGCCATGGGGCGCCGCAAGATCGCTTTTCTCCGCACGGTCGAACGGGATGCCCGTTTGGGAGAGATCATAGAGCATGTTGTTGAGCAGGACTTGCACTGGCGTCAGTGGCAGGAAGGGCAGGAACAGGGACGCGAGCGCCATTGTCAGCATGTTGCCGAAATTGGAGCTGGTGCCCATGCGGATATATTTGAGGATATTGGCATAGGTGCGGCGTCCTTCCGCCACGCCGTCGGTGAGAACGGACAAATCAGGCGCCAGCAGGATCATGTCCGCAGCCTCGCGAGCCACGTCGGTGGCGCCATCCACCGAAAGGCCGACGTCCGCTGCCCTGATCGCGGGCGCGTCGTTGATGCCGTCGCCGAGGAATCCGACAATATGTCCGCGCGCTTGAAGCGCATGCACGATCCTCAATTTCTGGTCGGGGGTGATGCGGGCGAAAAGGTCCGTCTCCACAACACGCACTGCCAGCGCCTCGTCATCGAGCGCGGCGATCTGATCGCCGGTGAGGAGGCCCGAAACCGGCCGTCCGAGCGCGGCCATAAGATGCTGCACGGCAGCGGCGGAGTCGCCTGAGATGACCTTGGTGGCGACGCCCGCCGCCTCCAGCCGTCCGATCGCGGCGGCAGCCGAGCCTTTGGGCGGATCAAGGAAAAGGCAGAAGCCGACAAATATCAGATGGTCGTCATCGTCCGTTTCGATGCGCTCACGGCCCGCCGCCGCTTTCCAGGCGATGCCAAGCAGACGAAGGCCCTGGCTGGCATTATCGTCATGCAGGGCCATGAGCCGCCCCTTCAACGCGGGGTCCAGCGGCACGATCCTGCCATCTGCCGCTTCGGCCTGATCGCAAAGGGCAAGGATCGTTTCCGGCGCGCCCTTGACGATCTCGACCCTCTCGCTCTCCCATTGCGCCAGCACCGAAACCCGCCGCCGTTCGAAATCGAACGGACGCTCGTCGAGCTTGCGCCATCCGGTGAGCGGATGATGTCCCGTGTGCGCGAGCAGTGCATCGTCCAGTGGGCTCCGCAGGCCGCTTTCGAACCGGGCATTGACCGCGGCAAGTTCGAACACGCGTTCACTGTCGGCGCCGTCTATCCCCGGATGGCCGGTCATCATGATCCGTGCCTCCGTGAGCGTACCCGTCTTGTCGGTACATAATATGTCCATCTCACCCAGGTCGTGGATTGCCGAAAGCCGTTTCACCACCACCTTCGCCGCAGCCATGCGCTGCGCTCCGCGCGCCAGACCGATCGTCATGATCATCGGCAGCAGTTCGGGCGTAAGACCGACCGCCAGCGCCATCGCGAACAGGAAGGATTCCACCGGTGGTCGGCCGAGCGCCAGATGAGCCAGGATGACGAACAGGACGAGGAAGATCGTCATCCGCACGATCAGCAGCCCCAGCCTGTGGATTCCTCGCTCAAAGGCGGTCGGTGGCTGTTCATCGCCGAGCGACCGGGCGATCCCGCCGAAATGGGTGCGATCGCCCGTCTGGACGACCAGCATCTGTGCGCTGCCCCCGATCATCGAACTGCCGTGCAGCAGAAGGTTTCTTGCCACGGCCATGGAAGCGTCGGGTTCCACAATCGGCGACTTTTCGACCGGGAAGGGCTCTCCGGTCAGCGCGGCCTGATTGACCTGAGCCGAGTTGGCCGACAGCACGAGTCCATCGGCGGGTATCAGATCCCCCGCCGCGAGCATGACAACGTCCCCCGGCACCAGATCGCGCACGGGTAGAGTGACAACGGCCCCATCCCGCAGTGTTCGCGCGGTGAGAGCGATCGCCTCCCTGAGCGCTGCGGCGGTAGCTTCGGCGCGTCGTTCCTGCACCGTGTCGAGGATCGTGGACAGCAGGACCATGGCAAGGATCAGCAGGAAGCTCGCCATGTCGCCCATCACGCCCGCGACGGCAGCGGCGGCAAGCAGCATCAGCACCAACGGGTTGCCAAGCCTTCGCGCCAGATCTGCGGCAACGTGGCGCCGGGATCGTTCGAACAGGATGTTGGGGCCAGCGACCGCCAATCTGCGTCCGGCTTCCTCGGAGGAGAGGCCGCCTTCTTTTGCGACGAGCGCGACAAGGCTTTGCTCAACGGGCATCCGCCAATATTCGGCGGCGACCTGGTTCATTGCGCTGTCAGGATTGATGGCGGCGGAAGAAGGATCGCTGCCCGGCCTTTGATGAGCCGCTTGTCGGAACGGCAAGGGAATGGAAAAAGCCATCGCAGCTCCAAAAAACCAGCGGATCGAGCAGGATGACATGACCCATGCTGATCCCAGCTCTAATCCGTTAAGCTACGTAGCTGTCCGAGGTTCGCCCGGTCGAAGGCTCCCGTAAAGTCGACGGGTCTTTCGGACCACGCTGTTCGCAGTCAGGAGCGCGTGGGTGTCGTCGGGACTGGAGGAGGGTATGGCGTCTGCTCGATGGCGAAGCTGGTTTCTCGCGATCCTTATCGCCGCGGGTCTTATCGCCGCCGTCGCCCACTGGGGAGAGGTGAGGCGGTTCGCGGCCCTGCTGCGTGAAGCCGAGCCGGGCTGGATCGGCCTCGCACTTGTGCTTCAACTGACAACCTATGCAAGCGTGGCAGGCGGATGGGCGGCAGTGTTGCGGCGTGCGCGGACGCCCCAGCCTTTGCGGCCCCTGATGCGAATCGCCCTGACCAAGCTGTTCGCCGATCAGGTTCTGCCCAGCGCTGGCATGGGTGGGAACATCCTGCTGGTAGATCAACTGAGGGCGCTTGGCGTGCCGAAGGGAACGGCGGTGGCCGCTCTCCTTTTGTCCATGATCGGCTTCTATGCGGCCTATGCCTTCTTCGCGCTCGTGACCCTGATCCTGCTCTGGCTTCACGACCGCGCCACACCGCTGATGGCGGGGGTCGTCACGATCTTTCTCCTCGTTGCCCTCGCGATCCCTTCGCTCGCCTTGTGGCTTCGCCGCCGGGGGAGCAGGCCATTGCCGGACCGGATCGAACATATCGACTTCGTGCGCCGGTTGCTCGAAACCGTCGCGCAGGCGCCAGCCGCGCTCTTGCGAGACACGCGGCTCACCCTGACCGTCACGGCGTGCAATGCGATGATCTTCCTGGCCGATGCCGGGACGCTGTTCGCGTGCTTGCACAGCCTCAATCAGCAGGCGGCGTTCGGGACGGCGTTCATTGCCCTGATCATGGCGTCGGTCATCGCAACGCTGGGGCCAATCCCGCTGGGCCTTGGCAGCTTCGAAGCGACAGCGGTCGCGATGCTGCATCTTCTCGGCGTGGAGTTGGAGGCAGCCTTCGCCGCCACCATGTTGCTGCGGCTGTTCACGCTCTGGCTACCGCTCGTGCCCGGCATTGTGATGATCCGTGGCGTCGCGAAAAAGCGGTCTGCACGGAGCAGGCAATTTCGATAGCGATGCTGCGGCCTTCAGCCAGGATCGGCCGCCGCCATGCCTTTTCTGGCGATGCGAATGGTTGGGTCGTCCGGATCGACGATCGTGACGAAGCCCAGCTCACGCTCCATGCGCAGCGCCGCGTCATGATCGGCGCACTCGACCGATTCAACCATGTCGATGCCTTCCGATTTTGCATAGCTCAGCACATGTTCGAACAATGTCCAGCTTATCCCCTTGCCTTTACTGTCCGTCCGCGTGGTGAGCGCGATTTCCGCCCGGCTGCGGTCGGGGTCCGTCGCCAGCATGGCGATCGCAATGACCTCTCCACCCTCTTCACCCAAGGCCAGGAAGCTGATCGTCCGGACATAGTCCACCCGTGTCATCATGGTGATCTGCTCATGCCGCACCTTGGGGAGGCCCGACATGAAGCGGAAGCGCAGATCTTCGGCTGAAACATGATCGAAGAAGCTTGCGACAGCCGCCTCGTCGTCCGGCCGTACCGGTCGTACATGAAAACGGACGCCATGCTCCGTCACAAGGTCGGAAGCCCAGCCTCCCGGCGGCGCGCGCAGCACGAGGCGCGATTGAGGCGCTGGTTCAGCGGTGATACGCGCCCGTGCATCCAGCGCGATGACGCCTGCGGCGCTTACCAACAGGGGGTTGATGTCGAGTTCGAGCAGGTCGGGCAGATCGACCGCCATCGCCGACACGGCGTCCAGCACATTGGCGAGGCTGTCCACATCGGCGGGCGGCACGTTGCGGTATCCGGCAAGCATGGCCGAGATGCGTGTTCGCGCAATCAGGGCACGTGCGCCCGCATGGTCGAGGGGAAGAAGGTCGATAGCCTTGTCGCGCAGAAGCTCCGTAGCGGTGCCGCCCGCGCCCGTCATGATGATCGGGCCGAATGTCGGATCGGTCGCGATGCCGACTATCATCTCGGTGCCGCCCTCGGCCTTGATCATGTCTTCCACGGCAAAGCCCTGGATGCGCGCGTCCGGGAAATCGCGCTGTATCCGCCTTTCCATATCTTGTGCGGCCGCAACTGCCGCATGAGCATCGGGCAGGTTGAGCGCCACGCCGCCCACATCCGATTTGTGCGGTAGATCGCGAGAGACGATCTTGACGGCATAGGGCGCGCTCAGCCAGCAGCAGGCTTCCTCCACTGCTTGCGCGGACGCGGCAAAGCGGGTTGGCGCGATGGGGACACCATAGGCTTCCAGCAGCTGCTTCACCTTGAGCTCGGACAGCAGCGTGCATTTGTCCGCCTGTGCGCTGGCGATAATGGCGCGGGCAGCGGCGCGGTCGGCCTTCACCTCGCGCGTTTGCGCGGGTGCATCGGTCAGGCTTCTGCGAATGCGGCGCGCCTGCGCCAGATAGCCAAAGGCGCGCACGGCGTCATCTGGCGTGGAAAAGACGGGGATGCCTGCCGCCGTGAATATAGACCTTACGGCATTGGCGTTTGCGTCGCCGAGCCAGCAGGCAAGGACGGGCTTGCATATGCGCTCTTGTGCCGCCGTGGCGACTTCCCGGCATATCGCCAGCGCCGTCTCGCCCGCTTCGCTGCGTGCCGTGGGGCAGTTCATGACCAGCACTGCGTCGCTTGCCTCGTCCCGCAAGATGGCTCGCAACGCGACGCTGTATCTGGTCGCGTCGGCATCGCCCAGCACATCAACGGGATTGCTGCGTGACCAATCGGCGGGCATGTCCTTCTCAAACATTGCCTGCGTTTCCGGGGTCAGCTCGGCGAGTTGAGCGCCGGTTCTTGCAAGCGCATCGACCGCCAATATACCCGCCCCCCCGCCATTGGTGAGGATCGCCAGCCGGTTGTCAGCGACGGGCTTGCAGGTGCAAAGGATTTCGGCGGCATCGAAAAGCTCGGTGAGGCTGTCGACCAACAGGATGCCCGCCCTGGCAAAGGCCGCCTCATAGACATCATAGGCACCGATCATGGCGCCGGTGTGAGACAGCGTTGCCCGGGCTGCGAGCTCGCTCTTTCCGGCCTTGATCGCGATGATGGGCTTGGTGAGCGCCGCTGCCCGTGCCGCCACCATGAATTCAGCCGCCTGGGTTACGCCCTCGACGTAGAGAAGAATGGCATGGGTGTGCGGGTCGGTTGCAAGAAGATCGATGAGGTCGCCGAGGTCAGCGTCGGCCATGTCTCCGGCCGAGATGATGGCGGAAAACCCTACGCTGCGGGTCTGCGCCCAATCGAGCACGGCGGTAATCAGCGCGCCGCTTTGAGATATGAGGCCCAGATGGCCGGGCTTTGCCGGGGTGCGTGCGAAGGTGGCGTTGATCCTGGTATGGGGAGACATGATGCCGAGACAATTGGGGCCGACGATCCGTAGGTCATGCCGCTTCGCTGCGTCCAGCACCTCGCCGCGAAGGCCGCCAGAATCGGTCAGCCCGGCTGAAAGGATCACGGCGCAGCGCGTGCCGAGCCTCCCCAGCTGATCGATGATCGGAGCTACCGTCGATGCTGGTGTCATGACGATCGCTAGTTCAGGCGCCTCCGGGAGGCTGTCGATGGTCGCGAACCATGTCACGCCTTGTCGGGCGACCGGATGCGGATTGACGACATAGACTTTGCCCTCAAATCCGTCCGCAAGCAGATTGTCGAGCACCAGGGTTCCGACGGCTCCCTTGCGCTCCGATGCTCCGACCAGAACTATGCTTTTGGCATGAAGAAGGGGCGACAGGTTGCGGATCGTCATGGCTCGTACAGCCTTTCACTCAAATGCGCCGCTGGCGCTTGCCTGAGTGATCCTAGGGGATGCGCTGCTCTGGCCGACATTCGTAAATGCCGCAGGCCAATCACCCGAACGAGATTTGAAGAAAGGCTACTTACGGGAAGTTGCGAATAGGGAGGAAGCACGCATTTCCTAAAATCGTCTCGAACAGTGTGGAGGCGATGATGCGGGACTCGAGCGACTTAAAGGCTGGCCTATCGAGCCAGGATCTTGCGCGAGAGATCGTTCACGATCTTCGCAACCTGTTCGCCGTGATCACCTCCATCCAGCATCTGCTAATCAAGAAGCTTTCCGGATCGGAACGAGACAAGCTGCTGCGCGCCCTGGGCGCCGCCGCCGTGCGGGGTGGTGAACTGACTTCCCGGTTGCTCTCGAAGAAGGGTCGGGAGGAGCCTCGCCTGTTGGATGTCGGTGCGCAAGTGGCCGATGCTGCTCCCCTTCTCCAGGCCGTCGTTCGCCCTTCCGCCTGTTTGGAGATCGACACGCAGGTAGCCGTACCAGCCGCTCTTGTGAGCGCCGACCCCGCCGACCTTGAAGCGGTGGTGCTGGAGCTTGTCGCGAACGCACGATCTGCTGGCGCGCGCCGAATAGTGCTTCGATGCCGCAGGATCGGCGATTGGATCTGGCTGGTGGTGGCCGACGATGGCCCTGGACTCCTGATGAATGGCAGCATGCCAGAGGCCGGTGCCAGGCAACCGGGCCGCGGAATGGGACTAAACCGAATTCGGCGGGCAATCCGCGACATGGATGGCAGATTGTTGATCCGCGGCAGTGCCGAGGCAGGAGTCGGTACGGTAGTCGCCATGCTTTTGCCGGTGGCGTTCCGCGCCGTCAGCAAATCACGCGCCCGAGAATGGCGCGCATTCCCCCGGGACAAGGAGAGTTGTGATGAAAACCGACGGACAGTTGCAGCGTGACGTCATGGATGAACTTGAATGGGATCCCAGCGTCGATCACGCAGACATCGGCGTGGCGGTGAACGACGGGGTCGTGACCCTGTCGGGCTATGTGACCAACTATGTTGAAAAGATTGCTGCCGAAAAGGCGACGAGGCGCGTCAGCGGCGTCAAGGCCATCGCCGAGGAAATCCAGGTCCGCTTCAAGTCCGAGCCGCACACGGCCGACCATGAAATCGCCAAGCGTATCCTCGACATGTTTTCCTGGAACGTCGCCATCCCTCACGAGAAAATCAATGTGAAGGTGGAGAAAGGCTGGGTCACGCTTTCCGGCACGGTGGACTTCCATTATCAAAGCGACGAGGCGAGGAAGGCGACCGCAAGAATTTCGGGTGTAACAGGGGTCAGCAACCTGATCGAGGTAAAGAAGCTGCCCGTTACTTCGGACATCCGTGAACGGATCATTGCTGCATTCAAGCGCCAGGCGGATCTGGATGCCGCAGGTGTCACCATTTTTACAGACGGCAATACGGTTCGCCTGGGTGGCCGGGTGAAGGCCTGGCATGAACGTGGCGTCGCCGAGCGGGCGGCCTGGGCTGCTCCTGGCGTGACCAAGGTCGAGGATAATATCTTGGTCAGCTACTGATCGGATAGCCCCCGGTGAACCCAATGGCACTATCGATGACGTTCATCGGGGGCTTGTCCATTTTATCCTGCCTTTTGGCTGTCGGCCGAGTTGATGGAGAACATCATGTCTTTCGTGGATCGCTTGCGGCAATCGGTTGACGCCATCTTCCTCACGGCGCTTTTCTTCGGACTCATGATAGCAATCGTTGCCATGATCGTCGCCAAACTGCCGGGATGACAGGCGACTGCAGCGACGCGCGATCCACCCTCAGAAATATGCTTGGCGCGTGCGTGTCGATCCCCCACCGAACTCACATTATGGAGCGCGCGACCCGGCCTCCTTTGGAAACTTGCCTAAGTCGAGCAACGCTCATCTGCCGTGAACGGTAGTGAGTCGATGAGAAGTACAGCCGTCAGTACGAATCCTATTGGAGCAGAAACTTAGAACTGAAAAATAATCATGTTGATTTTCATAATTTTAAATCGGCATTTATCAGTTCGTATTTCTTGGCGAGCCTGGAAGAGATAGCGTCGTATAAGCGAAGTGAATTCCTTCGACAGGTGAGGCAGTGTTCAAACGGATAACCGCGCCCTTGGCTGGCTTTGCGGCGATTGTCCTCGCTGTTGCAATCGCATCGGCGGTGCGGGCGTTATTAGACCCCTGGCTGGGCGACAGGTCGGCCTATATGCCATTTATCGTCGCCGTCATGGCCGTCGCGCTGTGGGTGGGTGAAGGGCCGGCAATCCTTGCCACATTGCTCGGCATCGCCGCGAACTTCCTTTTCATGGGCAGGCCCGCAGTCCAAGTGCGCGACATATTCGAAGTGGTCATGTTTGGCGCCACTGCCGCCATCATCATTCTTGTGATCCGTTTCGTTCATAAGGCCAACCTGCGTTTGGAGCGGGCTGAATTGGCGGCGAAGGCCAGCGAACAGATGGCCATGGAACTGAACCTGTTGATCGACGGTGCTCAAGGCCTGGCCATCTACATGCTTGATCCGATGGGGCAGGTCACGATCTGGAACCGCGGGGCCGAGCGGCTCAAGGGATGGACCGAGGAAGAAATCCTGGGCCAGCCAAGCGCCCTCTTCTATCCCGGCGAAGCCGTTGCCGTCGGCAAGCCGCAAGCTGACATCGAGCGTGCACGCAAAGAAGGGAGATTCGAGGAGGAGGATTGGCGTCTTCGCAAGGATGGGTCGGAATTCCTTGCTGCCGTCAGCTGGACGGCTCTTTACGGCGAAGGCGGGGAACTGCGGGGCTTTGCGAAGATCATTTCCGATATCACCGAAAAGCGTTCCGCCGAAGACCGGTTGCGTGCCCACGAAAGCCAATTAACCGCCATCTTGTCTACTGTCCCCGATGCCATGGTGGTCATTGACGAAAGCGGCAAGATGCTTTCGTTCAGCGCCGCAGCAGAGGCGCTCTTCGGTTTCAAGGAATCTGAGGTGTTGGGCGAAAATGTGAGGATGCTCATGCCGTCGCCGGATCGAGAGCGTCATGACAGTTATATCCACCGTTATCTGGAAACCGGTGAAAAGCGTATCATTGGCAAGGGACGGGTGGTCTTTGGCCAGCGGGCCGATGGATCGCTCTTTCCGATGGAATTGTACATCGGGGAAGCGCTGCGGGGAAATGAGCGGATATTCACCGGCTTCGTCCGCGATCTTACCGAGCGGCGTATGATTGAGCAGCAGATGGCGACCTTGCAGGCCGAAATCATCCACGTCACGCGGGTCAGTGCGATGGGCACCATGGCCTCAACGCTGGCGCATGAGCTTAATCAACCGATCGCGGCGGTCGCAAATTATGTCGAGGCGGTCCGCGATCAGATGGCCAGCCCCGACAAAAGCGAATGGCCCATGATGCGGGAAGCGCTGGGGGAAGCCGCCAGCGAAGCTTTGAGGGCAGGGCAGATCGTGCGTCGACTTCGGGAATTTGTTTCGCGAGGCGAAGTGGAAAAGACCATCGAAAGCCTCCCTGACCTTGTGAATGAAGCCTCCGTGCTAGGACTCGCGGGATCGAGGGAGATGGGGATTGAGGCGCATTTCGATCTCGATCCCGGTGCGTCACCCGTGCTGGTCGATAAGGTTCAGATCCAGCAAGTTCTGATCAATCTTATTCGGAATGCGTGCGAAGCGATGGCCGATAGCCCGATTAAAAGGCTCACCATTTCGAGCCGTGCCGAAAAGGAAGGTGACATCCAGGTCACCGTATCGGACACCGGTTGCGGCATGGCGCCAGGCGTCGCCAAGCAGTTGTTTACCGCATTTGTCAGCACCAAACCGGAAGGGATGGGCCTGGGTCTGTCCATATGCCGGACGATCGTGGAAGTGAATGGCGGCAAGATATGGATGGATACGCACAAGGGGAAGGGCACCGATTTCCATTTCACCCTCATTCGAGCGCAGGCGGAGGATGTCTATGACCGACAGGAAGCTCATTCACATCGTTGATGACGATGATTCCATCCGGCGATCGGTCGGCTACATGCTCAGGACCTCGGGCTATGCGGTCGAGACGTGGCGTTCCGGGGCCGCATTTTTGAAGGATTTGCGATCGGTGGAGGCGGGTTGTGTCCTGCTGGATGTCCGCATGCCCCAGATCGACGGTCTGGAGGTACAGCGGACCATGGCGGAGCGCGGGATCACGATGCCTGTCATCATCATGACCGGCCACGGCGAGGTATCGGTCGCTGTGCAGGCGATGAAGGCGGGTGCGGTCGATTTTCTGGAAAAGCCGTTTGAAAAGACCGTATTGATCGACGCGATCGGGCGCGCCTTCGGCCGCGTCCGCTTTGCCCAAGGTGCAGCGGCACAGGCCGCCAGTGCCGACGTAATCATCGGCGCCCTGACGGCACGCGAGCGGGAAGTGCTGGAAGGACTTGCTCAGGGCCTTCCCAACAAGACGATCGCCTATGATCTTGGCATATCTTCGCGAACGGTGGAGGTGCATCGGGCTAACCTCATGACAAAACTGCATGTCCACAGCCTGTCAGATGCGCTGCGGATCGCCTTTGCTGCGAGGATGGGACAGAAGGGCCTGACTGGGATCAATACTTAAAGACGTAGCGACGCCGCCGTGCCACCACTTGGGCATGTTGTTGAATCCTGCGGCGCAAGGCGCGAAGACAATGGCCGACCTACCAATCCCCATAGTCATATTGGACGACGACGCGGGATCGAGGAGGTCGATGCAACTCCTGTTGCAGGGACGAGGGTTTAACGTCCGCTCCTTCGCGATACCGGAATTGCTGATCGCCGAGGTGAAAGCGAATAATCCGGCTTGTCTGGTGACCGATTACCTGATGGCGGGGCATGACGGCCTTCAGGTATTGGCTGCGCTCCGCTCGGCGGGATGGAAGGGGCGGGCCATAATGGTGACCGCGTTCGGTTCGACCGAATTGATGCAGAAGGCAATCGCGCACGGCTTTGATGCAGTGCTCGACAAGCCTTGCAAGGAGTCTTCGCTCGTCAATGCGGTTATCGATGCGACGACGCGGGACGTGGGTTCGCAGGTGTGACCATGACGGGCATAACCAAGAAGCAGCCACAGCGACGCTCTTCCGCTGTCGCCCTGGACCTTTTGACGCGGCGCGAGCGTGAAGTGCTTGTGGCGGTCGCCAATGGCCTTACCAACCGGCAGACCGGCGAGTTGCTGGGCATCAGCCACAGGACCGTCGAAGTCCATCGCGCGAGGTTGATGCGCAAGCTGGAAGTGCGATCGGTTGCCCAGCTTGTTGCGCTTTATCTTCTCAAGGGCTTGCCACGCCCAAGCGTCGACAACGCCCTGACCCCATAGCTGTTCTCAAAGGCAGCCGTCTGCTACCATGCCCGGCCCGCCTGACACTTCGTATATTCCCCAATACCTATTGCCACCGATTTCGCGATCATGGTGCCTGAGTCCATTTGATGGCGTCATGGATTGGAGAAAATCATGACCTATGTGTCGGAAGTCATGCATCCCGGAGTCGATCGGGTGGCGCCGGACACCGGCCTCGCCGAACTGGCCCGGATCATGAGGGAAAAGGATATAGGCGCGATCCCGGTGAGCGATGGCGACACGCCGTTGGGGATCGTGACGGATCGGGACATCGCCTTGCGCGGCTTTGCCGGGAACGGACAGGCGAGAGCGATGACAGCCGCAGACATCATGTCGAAACCGGTCGTCTTCTGTCATGCCGAAGACAGCATCGAGGATGCGATCAGGTTGATGGAAAGCCAACAGGTCCGCCGTCTGCCGGTTGTGGATGATCGATCCAACATGGTCGGCATCCTGTCGCTGGGTGACGTCTCGCACTGTGGTCACCGCGATCTTGCGATTGAAGTCATGGCGGCGGTGAGCAGCCATCACGCCTGAGGGAATGACATCCTGACGATGTGAGGAAGAAGATGACCCAGGCAACGATGTTTGACCGCTCGACCACTCAAGCGCCCGATGAGCTTGTCCAGGCTCTCAGGCACCATGCTGAGCCATTGCCCTCGCCTGACAAGGTGGAGGATTTCGGTGCCTGTTTCGATCGGTTCGGAAATGCCAGGGTCGTCCTTCTGGGCGAGGCGACACATGGCAGTTCTGAATTTTATCGTGCGCGCGCCGCGATTACCCGTCGGCTGATAGAACGGCACGGCTTCACGGTCGTGGCGGTAGAAGCGGACTGGCCCGATGCCGCGCGCATTGACAATTATGTGCGGCACCAGGCGCCGCGTCCCAGGCGGGGGGATGTATTCATACGCTTCCCGACATGGATGTGGCGCAACCAGGAAGTGCAGGCCTTCGCCGATTGGCTGCGGGGACATAATCAGGGCTTGGCGGAAGCGCGCCAGGCATCCTTCCATGGCCTGGATGTCTACAGCCTCAGCGAATCCATCCATGCCGTTCTCGCCTATCTCGACAAGGCCGACCCGGCCGAGGCGGAGGACGCGCGCCGCCGCTATGGATGCCTGACGCCGTGGCAGGATGAACCCGCGCATTATGGACGGGCGGTCACTCTTTCCGGTGGCAAAGGATGTGAAGATGGCGTGATGGCGCAGCTTCGCCAGCTTCTCGACCAGAGGCTGGACCTGCTCAAACAGGATGGCGAGGCATGGTTCGATGCCTATCAGAACGCCCGCATAGTTCGCGCCGCGGAACGCTATTATCGCGCCATGTACCGCAGCTCGACCGAAAGCTGGAACCTGCGCGACCGGCACATGTTCGAAACGCTCCAGGCGTTGATGGCGCATCGCGGCAGCGGAACCAAAGCGGTCATCTGGGCGCATAACAGCCATGTCGGCAATGCAGCCGCAACGGCGATGGGTTGGCAGGGTGAATTCAACATCGGCCAGCTTTGCCGTCTCGCCTATGGCGACGATGCCGTGTCGATCGGCTTTGGGACGGACACCGGACTTGTCGCGGCCGCCAGCGACTGGGGCGGGGCGATGGAGATCAAATCCGTCCGTCCCGCGCGCCCGGACAGTTATGAACATGCGTTCCGGCGCACGGGCGTCGTTCGCAGCCTGACTGACTGGCGGGGACCGGGCAAGGAAGCGCTGCGGGATTTGCTCGGCCACGCACTTTTGGAACGCGCGATCGGCGTCGTTTATCGGCCCGAAACGGAGCGGCTCAGCCATTATTTCGAGGCGGTGCTGGCGGAGCAATTCGATGCCTGGGTCTGGTTCGAACAGACCTCGGCGGTAACGCCATTGGGTCCGGAACGCCCTTCAGGCGCGCCGGAAACCTGGCCTTTCGGATTATGACCATGACGCAGATATTGGTGAACCGGCAGGATGTGACAATCGGCAGGCATGGGCTGCGGGCCTTCCTCGACATGCCGGATGGCGCGACGGGGTTGGTGATATTCGCTCATGGCAGCGGCAGCGGGCGGCACAGCCCGCGCAACCAATATGTCGCCGCTGGTCTGCATCGATCCCAGCTCGCGACTTTGCTGGTCGACCTGCTGACGCCGCAGGAAGAACTGGACCGACGCAATGTCTTCGATGTGCAGTTGCTTGCGCGCCGGTTGAGGGAGGCTGCTGACTGGGCCGACGGCATGGCGCCGCTCGCCACGCTGCCGCTGGGCTATTTCGGCGCGAGCACAGGCGCAGCGGCCGCGATCATTGCCGCTTCGATGCCGGATGACAGGGCTGCTGCGGTGGTGTCTCGCGGCGGCAGGCCGGACCTCGCGGGGGCTGAAGCTCTGGGCCGGGTTCGTGCCGCGACGCTCCTGATCGTCGGCAGTCTGGACCGTGATGTGCTGAGCCTAAATCATGACGCAAAGGCGCTCATGACGGCGCCCGCGGAACTGGTCATCGTGCCCGGAGCGAGCCATTTGTTCGAGGAACCCGGAACGCTCGATCAGGTCATCAGCCTGGCCAGGCGATGGTTCAATTCTCACCTGAAGGGGGAGACCCGATGAAACCCCAATCCATGCTGTTTCACGATCGTCGTGATGCAGGCGTCCATTTGGCCAAGGCGCTGGCACGTTTTGCGCCGAGCCATCCGTTGGTGCTTGCCTTGCCGCGAGGAGGCGTGCCAGTCGCCTTCGAGGTGGCAAGAGCGCTTGATGCGGATTTGGATCTTCTCTTCGTGCGCAAGCTCGGTGCGCCGGGCTACGAGGAACTGGGCATCGGCGCGGTGGTCGATGGGGCAGAACCGCAACTTGTCCTCAATGAGGAAATCGTGCGGCAGCTGGCACCCACGCCGGAGTATATCCGTACCGAGATGCGCAAGCAGTTGGCTGAAATCGATCGGCGTCGGCGCGTTTATCTGGGGAATAATGAACCCATTCCGGTAGCAGGCCGTACCGTGATCGTGGTGGATGACGGCATAGCAACCGGAGGCACGATCAAGGCGGCGCTGAAGGGCATGAGCAAGGCGCATCCCGCGCGGCTCATTCTGGCGGTGCCGGTAGCGCCTGCGGCGGTGATCGCAGGTCTGCGGGAGGAATGCGACGACATCATCTGCCTTTACGAACCCCATCCCTTCTATGCAGTCGGGGCGCATTATGTGGTATTCGATCAGACGAGCGATGCCGAAGTGGTCAAGCTGTTGGCTGATGCGCGTCGGCAACGAAATACCCAATCAGCGTGATTGTGACCTCTACGACAAATTCAGCCCAGTTCGTGCTGCAATAGCCCGTTCAGGATGATCCATAGCCATTCTCCGCTGATCAATTGAGCGGCCAGGAAGGTAAGGATCAACGCGGCTGCGACCATGGCCAATATCAGCCATAGACGTGTCGCGGGTCTGTCCCGTTGCGTCATGGTTACTCTCCGGTGGGCCTGGAGCGCATGATCCGGCCTCAAGGACTGGTCCGGCTGGCGACCACGGCCGATCCGTCGGGCTGGATCTGGATAAGATGATAAGCCTTATCCTCGCATTGCGCCCTCCAGGCGGCGGACGGCGCGGTGGTTCCGGGCATCGGGCCGCTGTCGATTACTTGCTGGCAAGGCAGGCCAGCATCCCGGATGGCACGGAAAAACGCCGCATCCCGGGCCTCTTTGGGCAATGCCGCGATCTCCTCGACATAGTTCATCGTCGAACCATTCGTCTGGGGCGCGGGCGCTTCCGTCTCGTTCGCCGGTTTACACGCGCTGATGACCAGCACAGCGGCCAATAGCGGAAGTGTTCGCATTGCGATGCTCCTTCAACTGACAAGATGGAGAAGCCTATTTCCCACGTCCCGGATGCGTCGCCCATCGGGACATATACTTATTCCAGCCGTCGGGAGGGGCGCATAGCCTCACGGGCATGAAGAGGATCGTCACGCTCACGATGAATCCGGCCATCGATGTCGCCTATGAGGCGGATCGGGTCTTTCACACCCGCAAGATGCGGGCGCGCCAGGAACATTATGATCCGGGCGGGGGTGGCATCAACGTGGCTCGGGTGATTGCGCGGCTGGGCGGCACGGCGCGCGCTTATTATCTGTCCGGTGGAGCAACCGGACCTACGCTCGACGGGCTGCTGGATCAGCATGGGCTGGTCCGGTTCCGCATACCCATTGCAGGCGACACCCGCATCAGCACATCCATCTATGAGCGGGAGACGGGTAAGGAATATCGTGTCGTGCCACAGGGGCCAGAGCTGACGGCCGAGGAATGGCAAGCCGCCCTGCATCATCTCGATGGTCCGCAGGCTGACTTCCTTGTCGCCAGCGGATCGCTGCCTCCCGGCGTGCCGGACGATTTCTACAGTCGAGTGTGTCAGCTGGCGCAACGCCACGGCATGCGCCTCATCCTCGACACTTCAGGCAAGGCGCTGCAAGAGGCGGTCAGCGGCGGAGGCCTCTATCTTGTCAAACCGAGCATCGGTGAGTTGCGGCAACTGGTTGGCCGAGCGTTGATGGAGGAAAGCGAAATCTGCGCCGCCGCGCAGGAGATCGTGGATGGCGGCAAGGCGGAATATGTCGCCGTGACGATGGGTCGCGATGGCGCGATACTGGCTAGTCGCTCAGGGACCTGGCGATTGCCTGCCGTCCCTGTGGAAACCAGGAGCGCGGTGGGGGCTGGCGACAGTTTCCTGGCGGCAATGGTTTTCGCACTCGGCTGTGAGCGTGATCCCGTCGAGGCATTCCGTTACGGAATTGCCGCAGGTGGAGCGGCGGTCCTGACGCCCGGCACTGACCTCTGCCATCGCGAGGATGTCGAGCGCTTGTTCGCCCTCGTGCCGTCCATTGCGCCATCACAGGAAACATGCCGGGCCGACGCACAAGCGTAGTCCCTGCCATAAGGAAGAAGGATGACTGCCATGAAGGCCAGCGACATCATGACTTTGGGAGCGGCCACGACCACGGCTACAAGTTCCTTGGCAGCTGCCATCAAGTGCATGTCCGATCACCGGATCAGTGCTCTCCCGGTCCTTGACGAGGAGGAACGTCTGGTGGGCATCGTCACGGAGGGAGATTTTTTCCGGCAAGACCTTGGGCCTTTCCGGCTCGATGCCCTGGTTAGCGCCGAGGCGGAGGAGCGGGCACGCTCGCTGGCCTCCATGACGGTTGCCGAGATCATGTCGAGGCAGCCGATCACCGTTGATGGAGGTGAATCGCTGGAGGAAGCGATTGCCATCATGGAAGGGCGGGCAGTGAAGCGTCTGCCAGTCACATCGAACGGCAAGCTGGTCGGTCTGCTCAGCCGCGCTGACATTCTGCGCTTCCTCGTAGAAAGATGATCTAGACCAGCCCGTTATCGCGCAGCGCGGCGGCGATCAGGGGCGCGAGAGGGGCCTTGTTCGTAGGCCCATCGATGCTGTCGCTGCTGAAGATAGGTGCGATGCCCTCTGCCTTCATGATCGCAAGATCGTCGGCACTCGCCAGGCAATGTGTCACGATGGCTTCAACCGATGTCGCGCCTGTGTCGAGCAGAAGCCGCGCCGCCTCAATCAACGTCCGCCCGCTGGCAATCATGTCGTCCACCACTATAGCGCGGCGGCCGCGAACCTTATCGATGTCGGGGATGGCAAGCCTGACCTGCCTGTCGCCCAGCCTTTGCTTTGCCGCCACCAGCGTGCTGAGGCCCAGCGGTGCTGCGACAGCCTTGGTCCACTGACGGGATTCACTGTCCGGCCCGATGATGACGGGATCGTCCCGCGCGTCGATCAGGGTAGCGAGAAGGGGCGCGGCGGATAGGCTGATCGCAGGGATGCCGGGAATAACCTCGCTCAGGGCGGCTATGCGATGGAGATGAGGATCGACCGTCACCAGTCCGTCGAAATGGTCGGCTATCAGGCCGCCGATGACTTTCTGGCTGACGGCTTCTCCGGCGCGGAAGGCTTTGTCCTGCCGCATATAGGCAAGGTAAGGCGCGATCAGGATGACGCGTTCCGCGCCCTGATCGCGCGCCGCCGAGGCCGCCAGCAGCAGTTCGATGATCTTGTGGTCGGGATCGTCGAATGAGCGATAGAAGATGGCGGTTCGAGCGGGCGTCGGTACACGGATCAGGCATTCCCGGTCGGGAAATCGGTGGACCTCGACGGCGATCGTCGGGATGTTCAACAGTGACCCCAGCCTGCGGGCCGGTGCCATGCCATCTTCGAAGGCGAAGAGGACCGCGCTCATCGAGCGACCTCATATCCTGAGTCTTCCATCGCCAGATCGCGCGCGAAGCCAAGACCGGTTCGCGACTGGGCATGGATACGGTAAAGCGCTTGCCCCTTGCGGACATCGCTGCCCACCTTGTGCAGCAGGTCGATGCCCGCGCCCTTGTCCATCGGCGCACCGGCAAGCCGGGCGATGCGCGCTATGCGATGGCAATCAATCGCCTGCACTCGTCCGTCATGGGGGGCCTGAATCTCGTGAACATGCTCGCCCGGCGCATGTTTGGCCGTCTGCCGCCCCTGCGCCTCGATCAGCCGTTCCATCGCCGCAAGTGCTTCGCCCGAGGCGAGCAGTTCCATCGCCCGTGCATAGCCCCTGCCACCTCGCAGCGCGGGATCGAAATCGAGCACTCGTCCGGCCAGAAACAGGGCATGTTCGCGAAGGTCCGGCGGAGCATCGCCGTCGTTGCGCAGCACGGCCATGACATCGCGTGCCTCAAGCACCGGGCCGACTCCGCGCCCGACAGGCTGTGATCCGTCCGTGGTCACGATATCGATCACGAGACCGATCTTGTCGGCGACATGCTCGAACAGTTTGCGCAGCCTGACTGCATCATCCTGCGTGCGGACCTTGGCGGTCGGGCCGACGGGTATGTCGAGCACCAGATGCGTGGAACCCGCCGCCAGCTTCTTGGACAGGATGGAGGCGACCATCTGGTCGAACGTGTCGATCCGCAAAGGCCGCTCGACAGAGATCAGCACATCGTCCGCTGGCGACAGGTTCACCCGGCCGCCCCAGGCCAGCACCGCCTTTTCCCGGGCGACGATAGCCCGCATGTCCGCTTCGCACATGTCGACATTGGCGAGCACTTCCATCGTGTCGGCCGTGCCGGACGGGGAGGTGATCGCGCGTGACGAGGTTTTGGGCATGATGAGGCCGTGGGCCGCTACGATCGGCACGACGATCATCGATGTGCGGTTGCCCGGAATGCCGCCGATGCAATGCTTGTCCACCACGAGCGGGGCTTTCCAATCGAAGCGGTTGCCGACATCGGCCATCGCGCAGGTGACTGCCAGCGTTTCCTGCGTGCTCATGAAGCTGGCGCAGGCGACCAGGAACGCGCCGATTTCCATAGGGGAATAGCGATGCGCGGCGATGTCCCGGATGATGGCTGATATCTCGTCATCCTGCAGGGTGTCGCCGTCGATCTTGCGACGGACAAATTCCAGGCTGGCTGGGGGCATTGCCTGTGCGATCGCCACGGGCGAACCTTCGGGCAGGCCGAGCCGCCTGAACGCCTGCTCGCCGAGGCCAATCTCTCCCGGTTCCAGCAGGGTCGGCTCATCCACGAGCGCCAGCGTCGCGAGGATTTCGGCACTGTCCCCGCTGACCCGTATCTTGCGCAGCGCTTGAAATTGTTCCGCGGAATAGCCGTTGCTTTGGCGCAGAAGAAAGGCGGTGTTTTCCGGATAAGTGTCGATTGCCAGACGCTTAATCGTCAGCATGATCTGCCCACCTCATGTCGTTGCCGTTCGCCCATCGGGAATTTTCAGCTTCCGTCGCTCGTGCGTGGGGGCAGGGGCGTTCCAAAGAGTTCCTCGGCCACGCGCGCACAGATGCTGGCGGCGCGATCGCGGACCCGCTGGAGTTGGCCCTCGAAAAAAGCGGCATCCGCGCTCTCCACCACGTCCCCAATATGCAGCGCCTCGGATGATTGCATCGCAAAGGCGCGGAAGAGGTAGGTGCCCGAAAGCGCGCGAAGGGCCTCCGTCTGACCCTGGGCGTCAAGCCAGTCCTCCGAAGCACCAGAGGTCGTGATGGCGCAGAGATGACCTTTGCCGAGCAGTCCTTCACCCGACCTGTCCTGAACCTGACGCACAGTCGTTCCCGCGCCCAGAACGCGATCGATATAACCGACAAGCATGGCTGGCGGCATGCCGAACCAGATAGGAAAGACGAAAACGACCACATTGGCGCCGCGCAATATGTCCAGTTCCGCCGTTACGTCGGGCGACAGGTGATAGCCCTTGCGATCAGGCCGTTCGCCATTCTTCAGCACCGGGTCGAAATTCATGGCGTACAGGTCGCGCAGGATAGACTGTTGCCCCGCAGCCTCCACAGCCTGGCAATAAGCATGGGCGATGGCGGCGTTGAAGCTATGGGGATCAGGGTGCGCGAGCACCACTGCATGCCGGATAGGAGAAGGAGCAACTCGGGGCATCGGAACCTCCATCTTCACGAATGGCGATGTCTCGCCTCCTCATATCCATCGAGTATGCGCCGCATTTGGGCGAGGGCCTCGCGGCGCGCTCGCTCGTTCCTGATGCGGCCAAGATGCTGTTTGAGATGGGTGATAAAGTCGGCATAGTCATTCTGCCAATCCGGCCCGCTAAGCTGTTCCATGTCCACGCGACCTGTCTGGATGCGCTTCGCCTGCGTTCCCGGCTCAAGCGCATAGACCTCGCCGATCTGCGGCGCGACGATATTTGTGGCGGGATCGTCTGCCTGAACGAGGGTCCGCAACGCTGCCACCGCTTCGGGTTCGCCATGATCGAGGAAAAGGCTGCCGGTTATCGGTCGGCGCGCGCTGATCCAGCTGTGCAGTTCGTCGCGGTCGGCATGGGCGGAATAGCTGTCGATCCGCCGAATGCGCGCGCGTACATTAACATCCTCGCCGGAGATACGCACACGCTGCGCGCCGTCGAGCAAGACCCGGCCAAGCGTGCCCTTCGCCTGAAAGCCCACGAACAGGACCGTCGATTCCCGCCGGAAGAGATTATGCTTCAGATGATGGCGAATGCGGCCTGCCTCGCACATGCCCGATGCCGCCATGATGATCGCGCCTGACATGGTGTTGAGCCGAACGGATTCCGCGACATCCTCGACATAATGGATCGAGGGATGACGGAAAATGTCTTCGCCGCCCGTATCCTCCAACTCCGAGGCATGAGCCGCGAACACCTTGGTCGCCCGGCTCGCGAGCGGTGAGTCGACGAAGATCGGGACGTTGGGAATCCGCTTGGCATCGGCCAGCTTGGCAAGGTCAAGGAGCATTTCCTGCGTCCGCTCGAGCGCAAAGCTGGGGATCACGAGGTTGCCGCCGCGGCTCAAGGCATCCTTGATCTCGGCCTCAAGTTGATTGCGGCGCTGCTCGATCGTGAATTTATCGCGCGCGCGATCGCCATAGGTCGCTTCGCATACCACATGATCGACGCCGGTCGGCGCTTGCGGGTCGGGATGGAAGGCTTTGTTGACCGGCCCCAGGTCTCCCGACATCAGCAGGCGCACGCCCGCCGCCTCGATTTCCACCGACGCCGCGCCCAATATGTGCCCGGCATTCCAGAAGCGCGCGCGAAATCCGGGCGCCGGATCGAACCAGTCGCCCAGCGGCACCGGATGGCTGAGCCGCCACGCATCCAGCGCATCCTCTTCGGTGTAGAGGGGCTCAAACAGGCTCTCGCCCGCGCGATCGCGGCGCCGATTGCGGCGATCCGCCTCGCTTTCCTGAATCCTGCCTGCATCCGCCAGCATATATTCCAGCAGGTCGGAGGTGGCGGGCGTGCACCAGATTGGCCTCTTATAACCCTGCGCCGCCATTTTGGGCAGAAGACCGCAATGATCGATATGGGCATGGGTCAGCACGACCGCGTCGATCTTGGCGGGGTCGAAGCTGAAGGCCCCGTGGTTCAAGGTCTCAAGCGTGCGCGATCCCTGGAACAGCCCGCAGTCGACAAGGATGGCTCGGTCGCCCAGCCGCAATTCCATGCAAGAGCCCGTGACCGTGCCTGCCGCGCCGTGGAATGTCAGAGTCAACGCTGAACTCACGCGAACCTCTCCCGCTCATCTTTTTCCCGATCATAACTCAATAGGCCAAAGAAGGAGAGGCGCAGTCCGTAGTTATACGGATGAGGCGGCCCCCATGCCTGTCATCCGTATCATTCCCAATGTTCCTGATGGCATGGCCTCTGCAAACTCCCGCCCCATGACCACCGAAACGCTAGCTGCGCCCCCGCCCGTCAAGGATGATGTGATCGCCTGGTTCGACGCGCTCGGACGCGCCGATGTCGGGCGCGTGGGTGGCAAGAACGCCTCTCTTGGCGAGATGGTCGCCATACTCGGCAAGGCAGGCGTGCAGGTTCCACCGGGCTTTGCAACAACGGCGTGGGCCTATTGGGCGCTCATCGACCATAACCGCATTGGGGATCGACTCGCTGCCATCGTGGCGCAGTATCGGAACGGGACGATGCCGCTTCATGAAGCGGGTGAGGCAGCCCGCCGCCTGTTTCTGGATGCGGAACTGCCGCCGCAAATCGCCGAACCCATTATCTCCGCTTATCGCGATTTATCGCGCAATGCCTGCAAGCACGAAGTCGCTGTCGCAGTGCGATCCAGCGCGACAGCCGAGGACCTGCCGGACGCCAGTTTTGCTGGGCAACAGGAGAGTTTTCTCAACGTCGTTGGCGAGCGCGCCTTGCTCGACGCATGTCGGCGTTGTTTCGCCTCGCTCTTCACCGACCGGGCGATTGCCTACCGCGAGGCCAAGGGTTTCGACCATCTGCGGATCGCGCTTTCCATCGGCATCCAGATCATGGTGCGATCCGATCTGGCCGGGTCGGGCATCATGTTCTCGATCGACACGGAGACCGGATTTCCGCGCGTCGCCGTCATCAGCGCGGCCTGGGGCCTGGGCGAGACCGTGGTGCAGGGCCGCGTCGATCCCGACAGCTATCTGGTCTTCAAGCCTTTCCTCTCGGACGGGCGACTGAAACCGATCGTGGAGAAGCGGATCGGTGCCAAGGCGCAGAAGCTGATCTACGCGACGGGCGGCAGCGCGCGTACAGAACTGGTCGATTGCAGCCATCACGAGCGCGAGCATCATGTCCTGGAAGACGAGGAGATACTGGAATTGGCGCGCTGGGCCGTGCTGATCGAGCAGCATTATGGCTGCGCGATGGACATGGAATGGGCCAAGGATGGAGAGAGCGGCAAGCTCTTCATCGTGCAGGCGCGACCGGAAACCGTGCATGGCGCGCGATCCGCCACCGCGCTCAAAACCTGGCGGCTGACGGCCAAGGCGCCCGCGCCGCTCGCCACGGGCGCAGCTGTCGGCGACGCGATCGCTGCCGGGTCGGCCTGCATCATTCGGAGCACTGAAGACATAGCGAGTTTTGTCGATGGAGCCATCCTCGTCACCGACAACACCGACCCCGATTGGGTGCCCGTCATGCGGCGCGCGGCGGGCATCGTCACGGATCACGGCGGCCCGACCAGCCATGCGGCCATTGTCAGCCGCGAACTGGGCGTCCCTGCGGTCGTGGGAACCGGCGACGCCACGAGCCGCATCGCGGCGGGCCAGGAAATAACGCTCTCCTGCGCCGAAGGCGACCGGGGTCAGGTCTATCCCGGCCGGTTGCCTTTCACAGGCGAAGAAGTGGATACGGCCAGTCTGCCTGCATCGCGGACGCAGTTGATGCTGAACGTCGCCAGTCCCGCCAAAGCCTTCCGCTGGTGGCGGCTCCCATCTCATGGCGTAGGCCTGGCCCGGATGGAATTCATCATCAGCAATCTCATCCGTGTGCATCCGATGGCGCTTGCCCACCCCGATCAGGTGACGGACATCGCCGAGCGCCGCGAGATTGAAAACCTGACCCGCAGCTATGCGCATCCGCGCGATTATTTCATCGAGACATTGGGGCGGGGCATTGGGAAAATCGCGGCCGCGCACCATCCGCATCCGGTGATCGTGCGCCTATCCGACTTCAAAACCAATGAATATGCCCATCTGCTGGGCGGCGCCGCGTTCGAGCCGCATGAAGAAAACCCCATGCTCGGTTTCCGGGGGGCGTCGCGTTATTATCATGAACGCTATCGCGACGGCTTCGCGCTGGAATGCCGCGCCATCCGCTTCGTGCGAGAAACGATCGGCTTTGAAAATGTCATTGTCATGATCCCCTTCTGCCGGACGCTGGCCGAAGCGGACAAGGTCATCACCGAAATGTCGCGCCATGGACTGATGCGCGGCGAGCGGGGGCTTCAGCTCTACATGATGGCGGAAATCCCTGCGAATGTGGTCCTCGCTGAACAGTTTGCCGCCCGCTTCGACGGCTTTTCGATCGGCTCCAATGATCTGACGCAACTCGTTCTCGGCGTCGATCGTGATTCCGATCTACTGGCACCGCTGTTCGACGAGCGCGACCCTGCGGTAATGCAGATGATCGCCGACCTCATTGCTCGCGCGCGAAAGGCGGGCGTGAAGGTGGGAATATGCGGGCAGGCGCCGAGCAACTATCCCGAATTCGCAGAATTCCTCGTGCGGGAGGGCATCGATAGCATCTCCCTCAACCCTGACAGCTTCGTTGCTACCCTGAAAATAGTTGCCGTAGCGGAGGCCAGGCAGAAATCCCCGGTTGCATGATGTGCGGACGCTGCTGAGTGTCGGCCCCGATTCCAGATAGCCTTAAATGGTCTTCGGGGGGACATCTTGGTCTTGTCGGCCTCTCCACGTCACAGGCGCGCGAGCGGCTGGCGGAGGATGGCCCCAACGAACTGCCCCGGCCAAACCGACGGACGCCCCTGCGCATCGCGATGGAGGTGCTGCGGGAGCCGATGTTTGCCATGCTGCTGGCGGCGGGCGTTGTCTATCTTCTGCTCGGCGACCGCACTGAGGCGCTGATCCTGCTCGGCTTTGCTGGCTTGTCGATCATCATCACGATCGTGCAGGAGGCGCGCACCGAACGTACGCTTGAGGCATTGCGAGACCTCTCGGCACCGCGCGCCCTGGTTGTACGTGACGGGGAAACCCTGCGCATCCCTGGTCGTGAGGTCGTAAATGGCGACATCCTGGTGTTGGAAGCGGGGGACCGGATCGCGGCGGATGCGCTGGTGGTGGAGGCCCGCGAGCTTGAAGCAGACGAGTCGCTGCTGACCGGCGAGGCTGTGCCGGTTCGCAAGCGGCCTGGGCTCGCCGGGGATGCTGAACAGGCGGAGCCGGGGGGCGACGATACCCCTCATCTCTTTTCGGGAGCGATCGTGACGCACGGCGGGGGCATCGCACGGGTGACGGCTACCGGCACGCACAGCCGCATTGGCCAGATCGGACGGTTCCTCGAAACATTGGAGACAGAAGCGCCACATCTTCACAAGGAAACCACCCGAATGGTCAGCCTGTGCGCGGTCGGCGGTGTCGCCGTCGCACTGCTGGTGGTCCTGCTGTACGGATGGGTGAGGGGCGACTGGATGGCCGCGCTGCTGGCCGGGATCGCGACGGCAATGTCGTTGTTGCCTGAAGAGTTTCCGGTGGTCCTCACCATATTCCTGGCCATGGGCGCATGGCGTATTGCACAGGTCGGCGTGCTCACCCGACGGGCCTCCGCGATAGAGGCTCTGGGCGCGGCCACGGTCCTGTGTACGGACAAGACCGGGACACTGACTCAGAACCGGATGACGGTCACTGAATTGTGGCTGCCGTCAGGTGAGGCGGCGGTTCTTGGCGAGGGATTACCGCAAGCGCAATTCCATGACCTGATCAGCGCGGCTGCCCTGGCGAGCGCTCCCGTGCCGGTCGATCCGATGGAGGTGGCATTCCACACCGCTGCTCGGGATGTCCGGGTTCCTGCTCGCGAAGACTGGCTCTTGGTCCACACCAACGGTCTTCAGCCGGACCTCCTGGCAATGTCCAATGTCTGGCGGCCCGCGAACGCCGGGGAACCATTGCTTGTTGCCGCGAAGGGCGCACCGGAAGCGATCGCGCGTCTGTGTCGACTGGACGAAGGGGCTCGTTCGGCCCTTGAGCGGGCGGTTCAGGTCATGGCGGCTCGCGGGATGCGCGTTCTGGGCGTGGCTTCTGCCAATATAGCGGAGCCAAATGTCGGGATAGGGCATGAAGCGCACGCGTTCAGTCTTCTCGGGCTGATCGGCTTGTCCGATCCGCTGCGGGCGGGGGTTCCGGAAGCCGTGGCCCAATGCCGCATGGCTGGGATCCGGGTAGTCATGATAACCGGCGACTACCCCGCCACCGCGCAGGCTATTGCGCTACAGGCGGGGATCGGCGCAGGCGCGCTCATGACCGGCGGCGACGTCGCGGCTATGTCCGATGCGGAGCTTTGCGCACGCGTGAAGGACGTGGCCATTTTCGCGCGCACCATGCCGGAACAGAAGTTGCGCATTGTCTCGGCGCTCAAAGCGGCGGGTGAAGTGGTCGCTATGACCGGTGACGGCGTCAACGACGCACCGGCGCTAAAGGCCGCCCATATCGGCATCGCCATGGGCAAGCGCGGCACGGACGTAGCGCGGGAGGCGGCGGCCATCGTCCTGGTTGAGGATGATTTTGGTGCCATCGTCGTCGCCATTCGGCTCGGCCGCCGCATCTATGACAATATCCGCAAGGCCATCGGGTTCATCTTCGCCGTGCATGTGCCGATCGCAGGGCTTGCTGTTTCGCCACTTCTGCTGGACCTTCCGCTGGTGCTGGGGCCAATCCAGATAGCCCTTCTTGAAATGATCATCGATCCGGTTTGCGCGCTCGTCTTCGAAGCCGAACGGGAAGAAAACCGTATCATGCGCAGGCCACCTCGCAATCCGGAAGAACGCCTCTTTTCCGGACGTCTGGTCCTGCCAAGCATCGCTTATGGCGGGATTGCCTTCGCGCTGCTCCTCGCTCTCCACGTCTGCGCGACCGTCTGGGGCTATGACCCTGGCCGCGTACGAGCGCTCCTCTTCTTCGGGCTGGTGACGTCCATCATGGCGTTGGTGCTGGTCAACCGGTCCTTCAGTACATCCCTGACGAGCGCCGTCTGGCGACACAATGTTTCGCTGCGCTATGTCGCGCTGCTCGTCCTGCTGGCTTGTGCACTGATTTTCATGCTGCAACCCCTGCGTCAGGTTCTGGACTTTGCTCCGTTGAAGCTGACGGATTTGGCCCTCCTGATCCTGATGCCAGCCTGCGTTCTCCTACTGTGCGAACTGCTCAAGGGCCGCATGGGATGGAGCGCAGGTCGCGCCGCGCGCGCGGGTTGACGCACTGCCCAGCTACAAGTTCGGAGCGATATTATCCGTCCATCTCCATGCCAGCGTTTTGGCCCCCCGCATATCAGTGCTTGCGCACAAACTCGGCTCGCAGAACCAGGCCTTTGATGCCCTCATAACGGCAATCGATTTCCTGTGGGTCGCCGGTCAGCCTGATCGACTTGATCACGGTGCCTTTGCGCAGCGTCTGCCCGGCGCCCTTCACCTTCAGATCCTTGATCGTGATGACGCTGTCGCCGTCCGCCAGAAGGTTACCGGCGGAATCATGCACTTCAACCCGGTCTGCGAGCTGGTCCTTGGCAGCAGCCTCCGCCGCGGAGATCCACTCGCCCGAAGCTTCGTCATATACATACTCGTCGTTCGTATCGGTCATTTCAAATCCCCGGATCTGGTGGTTAGTTGAGCCGCTGGGCTGCGGAAGTTGGTGCGAGAATGATTGCCCTTGCGAGGCGGAGGGCGTCGGGAAAATCATCGCTGAAGATGACGCGCCGATCCGCCGGTCCCAGCGATACCCGCTTGAGCATCGCCATGGGTTGTGCCTGAACGCCTGAAACGATGATCTGCGTCCCGGCGGAGGCTGCTTGCCGGACGATTTCCTCGATCGCCGTCACGCCGCTCGCATCAAGCAGGGGCACCTGCCGCAGTCGAAGGATGATGACCTTCGGCGTGGGGCCGACCCGCCGCAGCGTATCGAGCAATTCATTCGCGACGCCAAAGAAGACCGGGCCATCGACACGGAACACCTCGACACCCGGCGGAAGGGCATCGCGCTGGTGGATGTCCTCCCTTTCTTCGGGTGGCGGCGTTCCATTGCCGCTGTCGTTCGCAATCTCCACCGTGCGACTCATGCGCATCATGAACAGCAGCGAAGCCAGTGTCACCCCTACGCCGATCGCCACGGTGAGATCGACCAGCACAGTGAGACCGAAGGTCAGCAGCAACAGGCCCCGGTCGCCATTGGGCATTTTAAGCAGCTGGATGAAGCGATGATGTTCGCTCATGCCCCAGGCGACCATGAACAGGATGGCCGCGAGTGCTGCCAGCGGCACGAAGGCCATGAGATCCGAGGCGAACAGAATGAACAGCAACAGGAACAGCGCATGCATCATGCCCGCGATGGGCGTGATGGCGCCCGCCTTGATGTTGGTCGCCGTGCGGGCGATGGCGCCCGTCGCTGGCAGGCCACCGAACAATGCGGATGCGATGTTGGCGACGCCCTGGCCGACAAGCTCCTGATTGGATCGATGCCTTGATCCGATCATGCCATCGGCCACGACCGCAGACAGAAGTGCCTCGATTCCCGCCAGAAACGCGATCGTGAATGCAGAGGGGACGACCGCCTGAAGCTTGGCAAGAGAGAAATCTGGCAAGGCGGGTACAGGAATTCCGGTAGGCAGGTTTGGAAAGCGCGATCCGATCGTTTCCACCGGCAACTGGAGCAGCGCCGCCGACGCTGCTGCCAATATGACCGCGATCAGGAATCCCGGCGCCCGTGGCGCCCATTTGCGCAGTGCGATGATCAGCGCCAACGATCCGGCGCCGATCGCTAAGCTCAATATCTGGATGCTGCCCAGCGCAGAGAAATAGGCCTGCCATTTGGGGATGAAATCGGCAGGGACACCGCCGTCTATCCGCAGGCCGAGAAAATCCTTGACCTGGCTCGACGCGATAATGACGGCGATGCCTGCGGTGAATCCGATGACGACGGGTTGGGGAATGAAGCGGACGAGACTGCCCAGACCCGAATATCCAGCAATGATCAGCATCAGCCCAGCCATCAGCGTGGCCAAGAGCAGTCCGTCATAGCCATGCTGTGCGATGACGCCGAAAACCACGACGACAAAGGCGCCTGTCGGCCCACCGACCTGAACCCGCGATCCGCCGAGCGCAGAAATCAGGAAGCCGGCTATAACGGCTGTAATGAGCCCCTTATCAGGCGAGGCCCCACTCGCGATCGCCAGCGCCATGGCAAGGGGGAGGGCTACAATCGCGACCGTGAGCCCGGCAATGCAATCGCGCCGCATGCGGTCGGCCGAATAGCCCTCGCGCAAGACGGTGATCAGCTTCGGCGTGAAGGCGACAAGCCGTGCGTTACGATCCATCGTCTTCAGCCGTCTGATCGAACAGCAAAGAGGGCACGCGCCTGGGTTGGCGGCCCGCGGCTGTTTCCTTGAGGCGGACCCCACGTCCTGCGCCGTTGCTCTGAGCATTTTCGCCGATGATCTCGATCCCTGCCGCTTCGAGCGCGCTGATCACCTTGACCAAGGTATCAACGACGCTTCGCACCTGTCCGTCGGAGGCTTCCATGCGCTGGATCGTCGGCAGGGACACGCTCGCCAAAGCGGCGAGTTGGCGCTGATCGATTCCGAGCAACGCTCGCGCCGCCCGCATTTGCTGAGAAGTGATCATTGGTCCTCATATGATGTATAAAACATCAAATTACATTCTTTGAATGTATATATGCAATGCGATAGGTCAAATCTAGATGTCATCTATCGGATTTGGCGGACTGGCGAGAGCAGGCCTCCGCCGCAATAAGGTCAAAATTTGACAGTCCGGACGACTATCGTCCTTACGCACCATTTTTGTCCGCATCAGTTTCTCGTTCGGGAGGATGAGCAACCCGAAGCCCGACATCCAACGAAATGCTGGTTTAATCGCCGCATCGGATCGGCGCGACAGCCCTCTTTTACCTTGCGGCAAGCTGGGGCGGCGCTATGAAGAGCGCGCTGGATCGCGCCACAGGGGGCTTGCACGGACAGATCCGGCGAGGCTGGGGGGATAGCCTTGAGCGCTATAGGGAATTTCTGTCGGATCTTGGCCGGGCTGGGCGCTTTGGGCCTGTCATCTGCGCTGGCCGCGCAGTCGGAGCTTGACCGGCCGCTGTTGCAGGACAGCTTTCGCATCGGCAGTGGCGGCGGAGCGCTCTGTCAGGCGCAGAGCGTCAACGGCGACCCGGCAAGCCGCACCATGTTCGATCGCGCCTGGGCCGTCGTATGCCGTGACGCCGCGCGTCCGGTAGGCCGTATCTATGCGCTCCGGCGGAGCGGGGCCGATAGCGAAGCGGCGCTGCTTGAAAGACTGTCAGCATCGCGCCGATCTTCCGTGAACTGCAGCGCGCCGGGCGGCATGACCTTGCCCGATATTGGTGCGGTAACAGTCCGCAATTGCTCCAGCGAAGCGGGCGCTTACCGCATCCTGTCCGTCGAACGGGGCAAGACGCTTTATGTGACGCAGGGCTTCGCGCCCTATGATACGGTCCTGGACCTTGGCCTCCGCACCGTCGCTTTGGGCCGCACCGTGCCAGGCAAGATCGACATCGTCACGACCGGCGGCAGCAATGCGGCGGCCTTTGCCCGGATGCAGGCGGCGACCCTCGATCCGCAGACCGTGATGGCGGAGGGCTATCGCCGTAACGCCTCGGGTAACTATGCCGAGGCCGCCGAATTTTTCGACAGCCTGACCGACCGCCTCGCCCGTGATCCGGATACGCAAGCCTTAAGCCCTGCCGAACGGGCCAACCGACGACACGAATATCTTGTGAACCACGGTTTGCAATTGTCCAACCTTGGCCTGTTCGATCAGGCCGATGCCGCTTTTGCCCAGGCTCGCGCCGTGCCGACGGCCGACGCTGTCCAGCTCCGCCTGCGCCGTAATTTCGAAGCGGTGCATCACCTCAATCAGCGCGATCTTCAAGGCGCGCTCGCCTTGCTCGACCAGCCGGTGGAAGGTGGGACGGCGCTGGCCGCTGGCACTGATGGCGCAGTGACCTTGCCGAGCGACGTGGCGGCGGAATTGAGCAGTGGCGCGCCTGAAACGCGGGCACTGGGCGTGCGGCAGGATACGGCGCTCACACCCGGCGAGCGGGCGGCCATACTCGATGCGCAAGCACAGCAATTGCGCGGCACCATCTTGCGCCTGTCGGGCAAGCCTCGGGAGGCGCGCACCGTGCTCACCCAGGCGCTCAACGACGTGCAGCGGGTGCGCGATGGCCGTGTGACCTCGATCACCCGGCTGCGCGCGCAACTGCTGGGTGAGATCGCGCTGACGCACGAAGCGGAGCAGGATTATGGCGGTGCCGAGGCGCGGCTCAATCAGGCCGTCAGGCTGATCGCCGCGCAATATCCCGAAACGATGGCCCTCAACGGCGCGCGTGCTCGTTTGGGCGCGTTCCTCGTGCGGCGCGGGCGGACTGATGAGGCGTTGAAGACCTATCGCGCGATCATGACGTCCACTGTGGCCAATCGTGGCACGCTGACGGCGATGGCGAACCAGTTGCAGCCCTATTTCACGCTGCTCACGTCCGAAATGCCCCGGCGCCCGGAGCTTGCGGCGGACCTGTTCGAAGCGTCGCAATTGCTGGTGCGTCCCGGTGCGGCCGAGACGCTGGAATTGCTGAGCCGCGAATTGTCGGCGGGCGACGGAGAGGCCGCGCGTCTTTTCCGCCAGTCGACATCTCTCTCTCGCGATATAGAGCGTGGCCGCATCGCCCTCGCCCAATTGCGTGAAGCGGGCAAGGGCGACAGCGCGACCCAGGATGAGATCGCGCGGCGGCAGGCGGAGATCGACGCGCTGGCGACCGATCAGGCCGCGACGCTGACGGCACTGGCCGCCTATCCCCAATATCGCGCCGTCAGCCCGCAGGCGCTGACCCTTGGCGAAATGCGCGGAACGTTGAAGGTGGGGGAGGGCTATTACAAGCTCGCGCAGCTTGGCGATGCCCTCTACGCCCTGTGGATAGACGGGCAGGGGGCAACAGGCTTCCGCTTGCCTGTCAGCGCTGGCGAGGTGGCGCGCAAGGTCGCGGCGTTGCGCGATACGATTTCGACCGATGTCGCGGGTGTGCAATCCACCTATGCGCTCGACCTGCCGGTGGCACGCAGCCTCTATCTCGACCTGTTCGGCCCGATCGATGCGCGGCTGAAGAGCGCGCGGCATCTGATCTTCGAGCCGGACGGCGCGATGCTGCAACTGCCGGTCAATCTGCTGGTCGCCAGTCAACCTGGCGTCGATGCCTATGTCGCACGGCTGGAGAAGGGCGGCGACGAGTTCGACTTTCGTGGCGTCGACTGGCTCGGCCGCGATCATGCGGTGAGCACCGCCTTGTCGGCCCGCGCTTTCCGCGACGCCCGGCTGACGCCGCCCTCGGGCGCACCGCAAAGCTATATCGGCTTTGGCGACAATGCGCCGATCGCCGGGCCAAGGCTGGCCGCGCTGACGCGTGGCGCGCTGCCCGGTCAGGCTGACGATTGCAGCTGGTCGCCTGCCCAATGGAACCACCCCATTCCGGCGGCCGAGTTGCGTCAGGCGGCGCAGGCGGTTGGAACATCGGGCAGCGAACTCGTCACCGGCGCGGCCTTCACCGATGAGGCGGTCAAGGCGCGCAATGACCTCAACCATTTCCGTATCCTGCATTTCGCTACCCACGGCCTTGTCACGCCGCCGCGCGCGGGATGCCCGGCCCGTCCGGCCTTGCTGACCAGTTTTGCGCCAAAATCCGGGTCGGATGGCCTGCTGCAATTTGGCGAAATCTTCGATCTGCGGCTGGATGCGGACCTTGTCATATTGTCGGCCTGCGACACGGCAGGGGCGGCGGGGGCCGAAACGACCCGCGCGGCCGGGCTTTCCGGCAGCGGCGGAGCGCTTGACGGACTGGTGCGCGCCTTCATCGGTGCGGGCGGTCGTTCCATCATCGCGAGCCATTGGCCCGCTCCCGAAGAATATCGCGCGACCGAAAGACTGATGGCCGGGCTGTTCGCGGCTGCTCCCGACCAACCAGTGGCTGAGGCGCTGCGTCTGGCCCAGATTCAGCTGATGGACGACGCGGACACTTCGCATCCCTTCTACTGGTCCGGCTTTGCCGTCATAGGCGATGGCGCCCGTCCGTTGATCGCCCGGCGCTGATCCCGATGGCGGCGCAAGGCCTGTTGCGCCGGGGCGCGCGCGTGATGCAGGACGCGGGGCGATGGCGGCTTGCCGGGACGGCGCTGTTATTGCTGCTGGCGTTGTTCGTCGCGGGGTGGAACTGGACCAAGCCATTGGGCGCCGCCGGTTCAGAGCGGGAGATGCCGACCGCCGACGCGGAGCGTGGCCTGTATGATTGGCGCGCGGCCACTTTCGCGCCCCGTGTCGAGCAGGACAAGCGCATCCTGATGGTCGTCTATGACGATCAGACATTGATCGCCACGCGCAAACGCTCACCACTGGACCGCGGTCTTTTGGCGCGGGCGCTGCGCAATCTGGACGCGATGGGCGCAACCTCCATCGGCATCGATATATTGTTCGATCAGCCGCAGGATGAAGACGCGCAGCTATTGTCGGCGCTGCATGCGATGCGCACGCCGGTCTGGCTCGGCTATGCCAATTTCGGCGATAACCGCGAACAGATCATCTTCGAACAGCAGCAATATCTGGACCGGTTCATCGCTGAGGCGCGGACCTCCAGGGTCAGGCCCGCGAGCATCCGGTTGGAAACGGATTCCGACAATGTCGCGCGCAGCTGGCCAAAGCCAGTGCCGGGCCAGCCACCGCTGCTGTCGCTGGCGATGCACCCGTCGGCACCCTTTGCGCATTATGGCGGCGCTATCCGTTTTCGCATGCCGAACGCCCAGGCGGACGGATCGGAAGAACCGGTGATCCCAAGCCTTCAGATCGACTTGCTCGCCGATCCCTCCATGGCCGCTGCTCTCGCGCCGATGGTGCGGGGCCGGCATGTGCTGATCGGCGGCGACATCGTCGATATCGATCAGTTCGAGACATCGCTGTCCGGACGGCAGGCGAAGTCCACGATGATCGGGCTGGAAGTGCATGCCACGATGCTTGCGCAACTGCTCGATCGCGCTCTGTTGCCTGCGGTGCCAGGCTGGGTAATGTGGATCGCGGCGGCGCTGATCATACTGGCCGCAGCGCTCACTAGCCTCGCGGATTTGCGTTGGTTCTGGCTGGTGCCCGCACTTGGACTTCAAGCCGTGGCCATAGCGGGCTTGCCGCTTTGGTTGCAGGCGAGCGGCTGGGACACCAAGGGGCTGCCTGCCGCCGGGTGGGCGCTGGGCTGGGTCGTCACCTTTGCGGCCGTCAGCGCGGCGGCGCGGGCGGTGAATTCGCAGCAGCGCCGCTTTGCGCAGGCGGCGCTGGGAAAATATCTTCCCCGCGACATCGCCGCGCAGATATTGGCCGAGCCAGAGAAGCTGGCGCTGCATGGCGAAAAGCGACCCATCTTCACCCTCTTCACCGATCTGGAAGGCTTCACCAAACTGAGCCACGCGATCGCGCCGGAAATGGTCGCGCAGTTGCTGAACCGTTACCTCGACATGTTGAGCGACGTCGTCCTCGCCCATGGCGGGACCATCGACAAATTCGTCGGCGATGCGGTCGTCGCATTCTGGGGCGCGCCGATCGCGCGAGAGGATGACGGGCGCAAGGCCGCACTTGCGGCTTATGCCATGTGGCAGGCGGGGGAGGCGTTCCGGCAAGATCTGCCGCCCGGCGTCCCGCCGATCGGTCGAACGCGAGTGGGGCTGCACCATGGTGATGCGATCGTCGGGAATTTCGGCGGCGAAGGGCGCATCCAATATACGGCTCTGGGCGACAGCATGAATACGGCGGCGCGGCTTGAAGCGGCGAACAAGGCGCTGGAAACGTCGGTGCTGGTTTCGCGAGAAGCAATGGAGCGGTCGGGCCTCGACTGGTGGCGACCAATGGGCCGGGTCCGCCTTCGCGGTCGGTCGACGCCCGTCGACCTGTTTGAGCCAGCGCCGGATTTCGTGACCGCCGATCGCGCTCGACTGAGCGCCGCGCTTGCCGCCTTCGACACCGAAGATGCGGAGAAGCGGGCGACAGGGCTGGCCGATCTCAAGGCAGTGGCGCAGGAGCATCCGGATGATGCGGCTCTCGCCAATCTGGTGTATCGCTATGAATATATTGGGGACGGAGGAACTTATGGTCTGGGCTAAGGGGGCGGTGGCGCTCGGGATGGCGGTGGCCGTGGGCGCTGGGACGCCTGCATGGGCCGACAGCCTGGTGGTGCGGTCTTCGGGACCCTCGGCGGGCAGCTATGCGCCGGGCAAGAAGCTCGCGGATGGCGGGGCACTGCTGCTCAAGGCGGGGGACGTTGTGACGTTGCTCGATGCGAAGGGCACGCGAACGCTGCGTGGACCGGGCCGTTTCAACGTGACGGCGGCGGCGACAGTGCCTGCTTCCAATGTGACCATGGCGGCGCTGCTCGATACGAAAAGGGTTCGCCGGGCGCGCACCGGGGCCGTGCGCGGCGCATTGGGGGACGCGTCAGCGGTGGCGAAGCGGCCCAATCTGTGGTTGGTCGATGTTGCGCAGCCGGGGCCGCTATGCGTGTCCGATCCCGCCGCCGTGCGCCTGTGGCGTGCCGATGCCAAAAAATCGGCAACCGTCCGCATCAGCGGCGGTGGCGCGCAGGGTACGGCCAGCTTCGCCGCTGGGGAGGCGATGGCGGCATGGCCCGCAGCGCTCCCCGTCAAAGATGGCGCAACCTATCGGATGGATGCCGATGGGCGTTCCGCCGACATTCGCTTCGCACTGCTGGGGGCACCCGCTGGCGGGATCGACAGCACGGCATCAGCGCTGATCGCGAATGGATGCCAGGCGCAGCTTGATCTGTTGATCGATACGGCGGCACGCTAGGGACTTGATAAGCCGACGGGCGGCGGGCAGAGCGCCTTCACCCGGACGGTCGCAGCGACAGGGACGACAGGCCATATGGCCGCTCCCGTCGCACTTTGGGGGAATGAGACGGCTATGGGGTTTCAGGGGGCAGCAACATCCCGCATGACGGGGCGTGCGCAATGGCGGATGGCGCTGGCACTGACTGCCATGGTGCCAATGCCCGCAATGGCGCAGGTCGCGCCGCGCGCGCCGACGCGGGAGGAACTGTCCCCGGGGCAGCAGGCCGCCGACGTCGCGGGCGAAGGAAGCCGTCTGACCGTCGAAGGCGGTGTGGAGCGCGCGCCCTGCCCCCTGGCCGATCCGCGCTTTGCCAATGTCACCGTGAATTTTGCCGATGTGCAGTTTGACGGCCTTCGCGGCGTGGACGCAGCAGTCCTGAAGGACAGCTGGGGCGATCTGGCGGGGCGCGACGTGCCGATCGCCAGCCTGTGCGAAGTCCGCGACCGGGCCGCGACGGCGCTTCGGCAGCTGGGCTATCTGGCGGCGGTGCAGGTCCCGTCGCAGCGGATCGAGAAAGGCGGCACCGTCCGTTTCGACATATTGATGGCGCGGCTGGTCGCTATCGAGGTGCGGGGCGATGCGGGCCGGAGCGAACGGCTGATTGCCGCGCATATGGAAGCGCTCAAGGGGCAACCGCTGTTCAATGTGCATGAGGCGGAGCGGCACCTGCTGTTGGCACGCGACCTACCGGGCTATGACGTGCGGCTGGCGCTGCGGCCCGCCGGGACGGCGCCCGGCGAGGTCATCGGCGAAGTGCAGGTGGTGCGTCGCCGGGTGGAGATGGACGTCAATGTCCAGAACCTTGGCAGCAACGCGGTGGGCCGCTTCGGCGGCCTCGCGCGGGTGCGCTTCAACGACCTGACCGGGATGGGGGACAGCACGGTCCTCAGCATCTTCAACACCGTGCAACCGAGCGAGCAGACGGTGTTGCAGGTCGGACACAGCATGGCGCTGGGGAGCGACGGGCTGCGGCTGTCGGGCGACTTCACCTATGCCTGGAGCAAGCCGGATATCGACGGGCTGGACCTGTCGTCCAAAACGATGATCGCTTCGGCCGCACTGTCCTATCCCCTGGTGCGGCGACAGGTGCACACGCTGTTGGCGAGCGGCGGGCTGGACGTGGTCGATCAGGACCTTCGCATCGGCTCTCTGCCCTTGTCGCGTGACCGGCTGCGCGTGCTGTTTCTTCGGCTGGAGGGAGAGGCGATCGATGCCGACAGCCTGGGCAGTACGACCGGCTATTCGGCGATCGAACCCAAATGGCGGATCGGTGGCAATCTGGAACTACGTCACGGACTCGCCGGATTGGGGGCGAGTGAGCCTTGCGGTAATCAGGCGGCCTGCATTCCGACGGGGCAGTTGGACGGAGATGCCTCCGCTTTTCTGGTGAGGGCAGGGGTGCAGGCGGAATATCGCCCCACCCCGAAGCTGACTTTCGCGCTGTCGCCCCGCGCGCAATATAGCCCGGACCCGCTGCTGTCCTATGAACAGATGAGCGCGGGCAATTATACGGTCGGGCGCGGCTATGATCCGGGCACGCTGACGGGTGACAGCGGCGTCGGGTTCGGGGCGGAGGTCCGCTACGGGCGGATCACCCCGAAGGGGCCGGGCGCGATCGCGGTGCAGCCTTTCCTTTTCTTCGACGCGGCATGGATGTGGCACCAAAGCAGCGTCTTTGCCGGGCTTGATCCGCAAAAGCTCTATTCGGCCGGTGGCGGGGTGCGGGCGACCTGGTCCAATCATGCGCGGATTGATGTGACGCTGGCAACGCCGCTGCGGCGCGCGGGGTTGCAGACGGAGCGGGGAGACACGCGGTTGCTGTTGTCGCTTAGCACTCGAATTCTGCCGTGGAGGCGTTAATGTCGGCAAAGCGTAGCAAATCCTGGCTTTTGACCCTGTTGGGCCGCTCCAGCGCCGTTGCGCTCGCGGTTGGCTGCGGCGCTGGCGTGGCGCAGGTCAACAAGGCTTTTCAGGGCAGCTATTCGGTACAATCAGGCGATGCCTTTGTTTCGCAAGGATCGTCCGCCGGGACCGACACCATCTCGTTGAATTCGTCTGAGGCGATCATCGACTGGACGCCTGACGATACGAGCGGCACTGGCCCGATCGACTTCCTGCCCCAGAATAACACTGTCGTCTTCAGTGGTTTCAGTGACTTCACCGTCTTGAACCGAATCCTGCCCGTCAATGGCAGCGGGGTGTCGGTTTCGCGAGTGATCGAACTGAACGGCACTGTGCAGAGTCAGATCAACGGCAGCACGGGCGGCAAAGTGTGGTTCTACGCGCCGGGCGGGATCGTGGCTGGTCCTAATGCCTTGTTCAATGTCGGGTCGCTGGTGCTGACCAGCAATGACATCGACACGACCGGCGGGCTCTACGGGAGCGGGGGCGAGATCCGTTTTCGCGGTCCCACCAACGTCCTGACATCGGTCGAAGTGAAACCGGGCGCGCAGATCAACGCGCTATCGAGCGGCAGCTATGTCGCGCTGGTAGCGCCGCGCGTGGTGCAGGGCGGCACGGTGACCGTCAATGGCGCGGCTGCCTATGTCGGTGCGGAGGCTGCGGATATCAGGATCAACGGTGGCCTGTTCGACATCAGCATCAGCGCGGGCACGACCGACGCCAATGGCGTGGTGCATACGGGCAGCACGGAGCGGCCGGGCGCGACGGTCACCGATGCGCAACATGTCTTCATGGTTGCGATGCCGAAGAATCAGGCGTTGACCATGCTCTTGTCGGGCAATGTCGGCTATGACGCAGCGGCAAGCGCGGTGCAGTCGGACAGCGCGGTAGTGCTGTCGGCTGGCTATGACGTAGCGGGCGGGGTAATCGGGCCGCGCAATATGACGGGCGCGGGCGAGGCGAGCATCAGCATCGGCGGCGGGACCTGGCAACCGGATGTTACGGGGCAGGCGACCGGCAATATCGCCATTCAGCCAAGCGCTGCCGCGAACTTCGCGAACCTCAACCTGACGGCGGAGCGGGCGATCACGCTGCAATCGGGAACTGCGGGAGCCATAGGGGCAACGGGCACCATGGACCTGAAGGCGGGTGAGGCGATCACCGTGCGCGCCGATCAGGGCGGCAGCATCAGCGTTGGCGGCGACATGCACCTGACCGCCGGGTTTGGCGGCACGGGCGGGACGATCGACGTCCTGACCTTTGGTGGCAGCGCCTTGCCAGCGGGCAATGGGCAGATCGACGTCACCGGGGCGATGCAGCTGGATGCCAACGCCTATGGCTTGGGAGGCATTAACTTTCCGGTACTGGCTGGAGGCGACGCCACGGGTGGTGCGATCAACGTCATCGCGGCAGGCGGTTCGATCAGCGCGGCTAGCCTGTCCGCTTATGCCAACGCGACGGCGGGGGCCGGCAGCGACAGTGCAGGCAATGCGACGGGCGGCGCCATCACCGTATCGGCACGAACCGCCGCAGGACCGAGCGGGCCGCTGGCGGGGGCGATCGATTTTGGCACCATGACGTTGAGTGCGACCGCCGGGGTCGAATATAGCTATTCCTCCCCGCCCGCCACAGGCGGTAACGCGACAGGCGGGACGATCGACGTCTCTGCGGCGGGTGGCGGCATCACGACCGGCTATTTCGACATATATGCCAGCGCGACCGGCGGCGATGCCAGCGGGGTGGCGGGGACCGGCACGGGGGGCAGCATTACCCTGTCGGCAAGTGCCGCAAACGGGCTGCGCGGCAGTTTCGGGGCCGATTGCACCTTTTATTGCAACGTCATCGCCGATGGCCGGGGCGGCTATGGCGCGAACGGGGCGAATGGCACGGGTGGGTCGATCCTGATCCACGCGACCGACGCGAGCTTTGTGGCGGATGGCAGTCTGTATCTGCACGCGAAAGGCGTGGGCGGGGAAACGGCATCTTTTGACGGCGTTGCGGGCCGAGGCGGCGATGGGTTGGGCGGCAGCATAGCGGTGGAGAGCCGGGCCGGTGCAGCAGGAAACGCGGTGATGCTTTTCGGCACCCTCTATGCTTCGGCTGACGGTGCTTCGACGGAAGGATCGTTCGGCTTGATGGCCGAGTCGAGTTTCGGTGGCTCTGCGTTCAGTTCGGGAGGTTCGGCCTTTAACGAGGGCGATGGCGGGAACGGCACTGGCGGCTCGGTGAATTTCCTGGTCGCGGGCGGCAGTTTCGACGCGGCTAGCCTTTATGCGGGCGCCAATGGACAGGGCGGGTCTTCCTCCATCAACTGCCCGTCATGCGGTGACGGCGTCACGCCGTTTCAGGCGGGTAGCGGGCAGGGCGGATCGGTCCAGTTCCTGATGACCGGCGGCACCGCCAACATCGCCAATCTGGAATTGGGCGCGGGCGGCATCGGCGGCGAAGCGGTCGCGGCGAATGCCAGCGATGAAGTGACCAGCCTGGCCGGTACGGGCACTGGAGGCACGGCGATATTGGAATCGCGCGGCGGCGTGCTGAATGCGGGCAGCATTTTGGTTGAGGCCAACGGCGCGGGCGGCGGCCCCGACCCCTATTATTCCTTCTATTCCTCTAACGGACCCAATGGCGCGGACGGCGGCGCGGGCATCGGCGGCACGGCCCGGTTGCTGATGGGCGCGGGCGGCACCGGCCAGATCGTCGTGACCGGAGAGCTGGGCATCCGGGCACAGGGCCATGGCGGTGCCGGTGGTGAAGCCGGATCGGGTTCGCCCGGCGGCCTGTTTACGGCGGGCGCTGGCGGCAATGGCACTGGCGGCACGGCGGAACTGACTCTGGCGAGCGGGGCGCTGACAGCGCCGTCGCTGCTGGTGTCGGCGGCTGGCCTCGGTGGCGGCGGCGGCAATAACAGCAGTGATGCGGCGGGCGGCGCGGCAGGCGATGGCACGGGCGGAACGGCGCGCGTCGCTTATCTGAGCGAAGGCCATGCGATCGGCGCGTTGAGCGTGTCGGCGACTGGCGAAGGCGGATTGGCGGGTATCAACGGCTATATCGATAGTTTCGATGAGGCGACCGGCGACCCGATCTATGCCTTTGGCCCCGGTCAGGGCGGTGCGGGTGGCGCCGGGACGGGTGGCACGGCGGACATGCTGATCGACGTCGATCCCGGCTTTGCCAGCCTGATCGTCAGCGCCGACGGTATCGGCAGCGCGGGCGCGGATAGCGCCAGCAGTGGCGCGGGCGGCACGGGCACTGGCGGCATCGCGGCGCTCAACATCGGTTTTGGCGCGACCAGCGTCAGTGGCGAGTTGCGCGTGTCGGCTTCCGGCTTTGGCGGTGCTGGCGGCACGGCGGTCAACGGAGCGGCGGGCCGGGGCGGCGATGCCTTTGGCGGCACGGCGACGCTGGGGCTGACCGGGGGATCAACCTCTCTCGACGCGGGCGACATCGGCGTGCTGGCCGAAGCGTTTGGCGGCGCGGGCGGCGTTGGCGCGTTCCAGAGCGGGCTGGGCCTTGCGGGCGCGGATGGCGGTGACGCACAGGGCGGGACTGCGCTGTTCGCGGTGGATGCCGGGGCGAGCGCGGTCACTGGCGCGGAACTGATGTTGAGCGGCAATGCGACCGGCGGTGCGGGTTCGGCCGGGATCGATGGGCTTGCCGGTGGGGCAGGCGGTTCGGGCGGCAATGCGGCGGGCGGGTCGGCCACATTGCGGATCGACGGCGGAAAATTGCGTATAAGCAACAGCTTTTCGACGCTGCCCGCCTACAGCATCACGGCGGTTGGTCAGGGCGGCGCGGGCGCCAATGGCGGCGTTGCGAGCGACCCGGCGCTGGCCGATGGCGCGGGCGGCAACGGCGGAACGGGGGCGGGCGGTGTCGCCTCCTTCGAAGCGAGCGATGGCGATTTCTTGCTGGGGCCGCTTTCCATCGTCGCTGACGGCGCGGCGGGACTGGCTGGCACGGGCGGGATCGACGGCCTGACGAGTGGCGGGACGGCTTCCCTCACCAACGGCGGCGGCATCGCGCTGGGCGCGGGTGTGCAGCGGCAACTGGTTTCGCTGTCCATGACCGCCAATGGCGATGCGGGCGGCCGGATCAGCTTTACCGACAGCAGCAGTGCGGCAGGCGGCGGCCTGCGCGTGGCCGGGCCGATGACATTGCATGCGGCGGGCAAGGTGGTGCCGGGCTTCACCGGCATCAGCTTTGCCGCGTCGGGCAATGTGGTGCAGGTGGGTGGCGCGGCCGATTTCCTGACGGAAGGGCCGCTGTCCTTTGCCTTCAACGGCGGCGGCGCGCTGGCGGTGACGGGCGCGCTGACCGGCTATTCGGGCACGAGCATCACGTTCAGCCATGCCGGACGGGCGGCAGGCACGGACAGCCTGTCGGCGGCCAGCATCGCCCTCGACACGCCGGGCGGCATCAGCGCGTCGGGCGCATCGCTGCGTTCGGCGGGATTGCTGACGATGAACGGATCGGGGATCAGCGCGCAGGCTCTGGCTTCGGGTGGAGCTGCGGCGTTGGATGCGGGAGCCGGTGATCTGGTGGTGAACGACCTGCTGGCGCAGGGTGCGATCAATGCGCTGGGGCGGAATATCAGCCTGGGGTCGAGCGGTGGGATGACGATCGCCAATGCCGTGGCGAGTGGCGATGTGCTGTTGAATGCCGCAGGGCTGGTGGCAGTGAACGGCCGGGTCAGCGGCCAGGCGGTGACGATCGGTTCTGGCGACATCGCGATTTTAGCCAATGGGCAAGTGAGCGCGGTGGGACTGTTGCGCTTCGATGCCTCGGGTGCGCAGGCGTTCATTGGCGGTGGCGATGCGACGGTGGGCTACAGCCTGTCGGCGGCGGAGCTGGGCCGTGTATCGGCAGGCGGCATTGCGATCGCGGGCGCGGGGGATGTGGCCGTGCGCGACCTGACGATCGGGACCAATGTGCTTCCGGGCGACGGAGTGATGAGCATCGGCGCAGCCGGGCTGTTGCGCGTGCAGGGCGCCGTGGCGATGACCGGGCGGACGGGCGATGGTGGGCTGACGCTGACGGCCGGAGACGCGCTGGAGGTAATCGCGGGGCTTGGGTCCGTCGCGATCAGTGACGGCAATGGCGGACTGGGCGGTGTGCTGACGCTTGACGCGCCGTCCATCTATGTCGCTACGGCGGAGGCGATTGCCGATGTGCGGGCGGCGGATTCGCTGACGGCGCGGGATTTGCGGCTGGCGCAGAATGATGGGCTGGCGCTGGACGCCGGGATGTTGCAGGCGGGGACGATCCGTCTGGCCGCGACCGACGGTATCTTCATCCAGAATAGCGGGCTGTCGACCAGCTTTGCCGACCGGCGCGGCTTTACGGCCAACAGCCTGATCATCAGCAGTGGGAACGGGCGGCCGCAAATTGCGATCAACGGCCGGCTGGCGCTGGCTGGCGGCGGCTTTGCGACCGGGCTCGACACGATCCCGTTGGTGGCGATGGATGGACATTATGCTGCGGGATCGAAGATCAACGGCTGCTTCATCTTCGGATCGTGCACCGCGTTGAGCTTCGACAGCAGGGACACGTTCGACGGCCTGCTCGATCCCACGGTGGCGGTGTCGCGCATCTTCCCGACGGCGTTCATCGCGTTGCGGGATGTCGTGACGGAGGGCTTCCCTCCGCTGATCGACGAGCCGGTGACCGGCGCGGGCAACGAGGATCTGTGGGAAGCGCCATGCGGCGGACCGGGGGAGCCGGCCTGCGATGCGCAATAAGCGGAAAGATCAAGAGAAACGGGATTGAAAGGGTGGCGCGGACGCGGCTAGAGCGGTCGCGCGCAAGGGGGCGTGTGAATGGGGGGCTTCAGGAGCCATGGAGTGAGCAGGCGGGCGGCTGGCATGGTAGTGCTGGGCGCGGCGATGCTGCTCGTGCTGCTGCTGTGCGCCTTGCCGGGGGGCGGCCGGGGGGCGGCTGATGCGGCGCCCGTTACGCGCGGCTTTACCGGCGTTGCCTCCTGCGCGGGTTCTACCTGTCACGGGCGGATGGAAGGCGACGGCAAGGTCGTGCGCCAGGATGAGCTGATGCGCTGGCAGGAGCCTTCCAGCCCCGGCGGCGCGCATAGTCGCGCTTTTGCGGTGCTGAGCGGCACGCGCGGGCGCCAGATCGCGGCGACACTGGGTTTGGGCGATGCGACGGCGGCGCCCGCTTGCCTTGGATGCCATTCGACTCCGGCGGCGGCAACCGGCGCGCGGTTGCTCGCGAGCGATGGGGTCGGATGCGAAGCGTGCCACGGCGCGGCGGGCGGCTGGATCGCGTCGCACTATGCCGTCGGGGCGAGCCATGCGTCCAATTTGGCGGCGGGGATGATCCTGCTGGACCGGCCCCAGGCGCGGGCTGCCGTGTGTCTCGATTGCCATTTTGGGAGCGACCGGCCGGGGCAGTTCGTCGATCACCGCATGATGGCGGCGGGGCATCCCCGCGTCTCGTTTGAACTCGACCTCTTCTCTTCCATGCAGGCGCATCATGACGAGGATGCCGACTATGCGCGACGCAAGGGGCGGACCGACGGTCTGAAATTCTGGGCGGTGGGTCAGGCGATGGCGGTGCAGCGCGCACTGACCCTCTATGCGGGCGCGAAGGGGACGGAGGGGGCTTTCCCCGAATTCTACTTCTTCGACTGCCAGAGCTGCCACCGGCGCATTTATGACCAGGCGGAGCGGAGCAAGACGTGGGAAGCGAACCCCGGACGGCCGATCCCGGCGGGGATGCCGCCCTTCAATGACGAGAATATGATCATGCTGTCGGCGGCGGCCAAGGTGATCGCGCCCGGCGCGGCGGCGCGGTTCGATGCGGACAGCAAGGCGTTTCATGCGGCGATTGCGCGGGACCGAGGCGCGGCGGTTGCGGCAGCGGGCAAGCTGGCGGCGAGCGCGGGAGCGCTGGCCAACGGATTTGCGGGGGCAAAGATGAATGGCGATATGGCGTTCGCCATCGTCAGTGAGATTGCGGGGGGAGCGATCAGCCCGCGCTTCACCGATTATGAAGGGTCGGTGCAGGCGGTGATGGCGGTCGATACGCTGCTCAACTCCATGGTGAAGTCGGGCCGCGTGACTGTGGGCGCAGCGGCAGGCATCCGGGCGGACGTCAACCGCGCCTATGCAGCGGTCAAGGAGCCCAACAGCTATCAACCCGCCACCTTCCGCAGCGCGCTGGGCAGCGCGGCGCGCAGTATCGGAGCATTGCGGTGAGCGGATTGCGGCACAGATTGAGCGCGTTCGCGGCGCTGTCGGCGTTAATGCTGGCGTCCTGCGGCGGTGGCGGCGGCAGCAGTGGCGGAAGCGGCGGGTCGCCCACCCCGACCCCGACGCCCACGCCGACGCGCCTCTATGCCGATCCGGCGCAGGAGGCGCTAACCGTCGCCGATGTGGAGAATGTCGTAGCGCATGCGACCGCTGAGGCGCAGGCGCGGAGCCTGCCAGCAGTCATCGCGGTTACAGACCGAGTCGGTAACGTGCTGGCCGTATTCCGCATGAACGGCGCGCGGGCGAGCGCAACGACCAGCGCGGCGCCTAACGGGCAGAATATCGACGCGCAGAATCTGACCGTCCCGGCCGAGGCTGGAGCGATCAGCAAGGCGATCACCGGGGCCTATCTGTCGAGCGGGGGCAATGCCTTTTCGACGCGCACGGCGAGCATGATCGTGCAGGAGCATTTCCCGCCCGCGCCGGGGACGGTGGGGCTGGAGAGCGGGCCGCTGTTCGGGGTGCAGTTCAGCCAGCTGCCCTGTTCGGACTTGTCGGCGCGTTATATGTCGTCGGGTTCACAAGCGATGATCGGGCCGAAGCGGTCGCCGCTGGGGCTGGCGGCTGATCCGGGTGGCTTTCCGCTTTACAAGAATGGCGTCGTTGTCGGCGGCGTCGGGGTGATGGCGGACGGGGTTTATGGATCGGACCCTGATGTCACCGACACGGATAATGATCCGGAAGAATATATCGCGTTGGCCGGGACGCTGGGGTTCGAGGCGCCGGAGAGCATCCGGGCCAACCGCATTTTCGTGGACGGGACTTCGCTGCGCTATTCGGATGCGGCCTATGCGGGGTTGATGGCGAGCGGCTCGGCCAGCTTTGCGGCGATCAACGGCAGCGCCGGGTCGCTGGTGGCGGTGCGCGGCTATTATGGCGATCCTGCGCCGATGGTGCTGGCGGGGGTCGCCTATGGCAGCGAGCTTTCGGGCGTGCGCGCTTCGCGGGTGGCGGAATTTTCCAATCGTGACGCTTTCGTGCTGACCGATGGGTCGGGGAGTAACCGCTTTCCGATCCGGGCGGCGACCGATGCCGGGGATGTCGCGCAGCCGCTTTCCGCCGCAGAGGTGACTGCGGTGCTGGAGGAAGCCTTCACCATCATGAGCCGGGCGCGGGCGCAGATCAGGCAGCCGCTGGACAGCCGGGCGCAGGTGACGATCAGTGTCGTGGATACGCGGGGCGCAGCGCTGGGGATCGTGCGGTCGCCCGATGCGCCGATCTTTGGCACTGATGTGAGCTTGCAGAAGGCGCGGACGGCAGCGTTTTTCTCGGGCGCGCATGCGGGGCCGGACCTGCTGGCGAGCAGCAGCGCGGATGTGGCGGCGTTCGTGGGCAAGGCGCGGACTTTCCTCAATGATCCGGCGGCGCTGACGGGCACCCATGCCTTTACCGACCGCGCAAATGGCAATCTGTCGCGCCCCTATTTCCCCGATGGCGAAGTGGGGCGTCCCAATGGGCCTTTCTCCCGCCCGATCGCGCAGTTCAATCCCTTCTCGACCGGGCTGCAGTCGGCGCTGGTGGTGGGCGATCTGGCCGCGCATCTTAGCTTTGTGACGGGCGCGAGTGCGACCGATACGCCGCAGCGTTGTTCGGCTGTGACCGGCGTGGGCGCGGGCAATCGCATCCAGAACGGCGTTCAGATTTTCCCCGGCTCCGTGCCTATCTATCGCGGTGGCGTGCTGGTGGGCGCGATCGGGGTGTCGGGCGACGGCATCGATCAGGACGACATGATCAGCTTCCTGGGCGCGCATAATGGCGGGCAGAGGGGCGGCGGCATCGGTAATGCGCCTGCCGCGATCCGGGCGGATCAGATCGTCGTGGACCTGGGCAATGCCTCGGTGCGGCTGCGTTATGTGAGCTGTCCCTTTGCGCCGTTCCTCGACAGTGGGTCGCAAAATGTGTGTCAGGGCCTCTAGCGATGGGACTTGCCGCCTTCCTGCCGCTGTTTGCGCTGGCACAGCCGGGCGAGCCCGTGCCTCCGCCTCCGCCGGACAATTGGGAAGAGCTATTGAACGCGCCCGAAGTGGGTGCCGATGACCAGTCGATCGAGGGCAGGCGGCGGCCGGGCTATGAAGCACCGCTGCCCGAAGCAGTGACTCAGGATAATGCGGGAGCCGTGCGCGCGCCGCCGCCCGAGGCTTTTCCGGTCGATCAGGTGCCCATCCCGGATCGCTGGCGGCTGATTGAATCGCTCGGCGTGGTCAAGGAACGCTGGTTCGACCCCTATGGCCAGAACACGCTGAAGGGCGACCGGCCGATCAACCGCGAGAAGGTCAAGTGGCTGCCGATCACGGGCGACGACTGGTTCTTCGTCGCCAATGCGGTGAGCGACACGGTGATCGAACCGCGCACCTTTCCCATTCCCGTCGGCGTCCAGACGACCGAGCGGCCGGGCAGCATTAATGTGTTCGGCAAGGATGCGAGCTATGTGCTGAGCCAGACCTTCATCGGCGGGGTGGCATTAATCAAAGGATCGACCGCGTTCAAGCCGCCGGAGATCGAATATCGGCTGACGCTGGCCTATAATATCAACCATGTGAATGTGCCCGAACGGCGGGTGCTGTTCGTGGAGCCGTCGCAGCCGTCGCATCGCACCGACCATTTTCTGGGCGTGCAGGAATTGTTCGTCGATTATCATCTGGCGAATACTTCGGATCGCTATGACTTCCGGTCGATCCGTGTGGGCATCCAGCCTTTCCAGTCGGATTTTCGCGGCTTCCTGTTCAACGACCAGCAGCTGGGCATCCGGCTGTTTGGGAATCGGGATAATAACCGCTTTCAGTTCAACCTCGCTGCCTTCTGGCGGCTGGAGAAGGATACCAATTCGGGCCTGAATTCAGTGGTGCAGACGCCTCGGCGGGACTGGGTGTTTCTGGCTAATCTCTATCGGCAGGATTTCCTGATTCCGGGCCTGACCAGCCAGATCACCGCCGTTTACAATATGAACCGCGAAGCCGGGCGGATCGAGGTGGACGATAACGGCTTTCCTGTGCGGCCTGCCTTGCTCGGCGACCTGCGCGGGCGGGATTATGATGTCGTTTATCTAGGCTATAATGCCGATGGGCGGGTCGGGCGGTTGAACCTGACGGCTTCTGTTTACGGGGCATTAGGGGAGGATCGGAACAGCTTCTTTACCTCGCAGCCTGCGCAGATCAGGGCGTTCTTTGCCGCTGCCGAGGCGAGCATCGACAAGGATTGGATGCGGTTCCGGCTGTCGGGGCTGTATGCGAGCGGGGATGGCGATCCCTATGACAATCGCGAAAATGGCTTCGACGCGATTTTCGAGAACCCTGTCTTTGCAGGAGCGGACACAAGCTACTGGATCAGGCAGACCATCCCCTTCGCAGGCGGCGGCCGCGTCATCGGCATCAACGGCCGCAACGGCATATTGAACTCCCTGCGCTCCTCGAAGGAGCAGGGCCAGTCGAACTTCAACAATCCGGGCACGATGCTGATCGGCGCGGGGGCGGATTTCGACGTGCTGCCGGAACTGCGGCTGTCGGCCAATGCCAACCATTTGTGGTTTGAGAATACCGCGACCTTGCAGGCTTTGCGCAATGAGGGGAGCATCCCCAAATCTATCGGCTGGGACCTGTCCACCGCCGCGATCTGGCGGCCCAAGGCGACGCAGAATATCGTGTTTCGCCTTTCGGGCGCGACTTTGCTGCCGGGGGCGGGATTTCGCGACCTTTTCACCAATAGCGAGCGCAACCGGAATTATTATTCGGTGCTCGGCAATCTGATCCTGAGTTATTGATGCGGCCGTTCTTCGCCTTTCTGTTGCTGATCCTGGCCGCGATGACGGTGCCGGTGGTGATTCTCCACGCCTCGGACGCGGAGAAGCCGGTGGAGCGGATTTACGCCAAGACATCCGCCGCGCCGATGAGCCAGACCGCCGATCAGGTCGCGGCCAAGTCGGACGGTTGCTACAGCTGCCACACCAAGACCGACGAGCCGTCGATGCACGCCACCCCGGCGGTGATGCTGGGCTGCGTCGATTGCCACGGCGGCGACGCGACGGTGCGCGGCGATCCTGCCCATGGCTTCGAAGATCCCGCCTATGTCGCGGCGCGCGACAAGGCGCATGTCCTGCCACGCTATCCGGGAAGCTGGCATTATCCGTCCTCGGCGAACCCGAAGCGGACCTATGCCCTGCTCAACCGCGAAGCGCCCGAATTTGTCCGCTTCGTGAACCCCAGCGACTATCGCGTGGCCCGCGACGCCTGCGGATCATGCCACATGCAGACGATCGAGGCGGCGGAGCGATCGCTGATGGCGTCGGGCGCGATGCTGTGGGGTGGGGCTGCCTATAATAACGGCATCGTGCCGTATAAGAATTACATCTTCGGCGAGGCTTATACAAAGGATGGCAAGCCCGCGAAGATCGTCTCGCCGGGATCGCCCCCGGGGACGCTGACCGCGGAGCAGAAGGCGCGCGGCGCGCTGGCCGAACTCTATCCGCTCCCCAACTGGCAGGTGACACCGCCGGGCGACGTGTTCCGCGTGTTCGAGCGCGGCGGTCGCAATATCTCCACGCAGTTTGCGGAGATCGGCCTGCCCAATCCCACCGGCGCCATCCAGCGGCTGGAGGAGCCGGGGCGGCCGGACCTGAAGCAATCAAGCCGTGGGCCGGGAACGGGCCTGCGCGTCGCGATCCCGGTGCTGAACCTGCACAAGACGCGGCTCAACGACCCCTATATGTGGTTCATGGGGACCAATGATCAGCCGGGCGATTACCGCCATTCGGGCTGTTCGGGCTGCCATGTCGTCTACGCCAATGACCGCGAGCCGCGCCACAGCCTGACCTATGCGCCATATGGGCGCGACGGGCAGACGGCCACGGTCGATCCGACCATCGCGAACAAGATGGAACATGGCGCGCTGAAGGGTGCCCATGACGAGACGCCCGACCATCCCATCGGCGCGGTCAAGGAAAGCGGCCATCCGATCCGCCACGCCTTCACCCGCGCGATCCCCACCGCGCAGTGCATGAATTGCCACATGCACCAGCCCAATATCTTCCTGAACAGCTATCTCGGCTACACCATGTGGGACTATGAGTCCGACGCGGCCCTGATGTGGCCGGAGAAGCAAAAATATCCCGACGCGGCCGACGTGCACAAGACGCTGGAGCGGAACCCGGAAGGAGCGGGGCCGAAGGGCAAATGGGCCGACCTCGATTTCCTGCGCAACGTCTATGACCTCAATGACAAGGCGAAGGATACGCAGTTCGCCGACTATCATGGCCATGGCTGGAACTTCCGCGGCGTGTTCAAGCGCGACCGTGAGGGCAATCTGCTCGATGCGGACGGCAAGGTCGTGTCGAACGACGATCCGGAAAAATGGCGCAAGAAGGGCGAGGACAAGTTCGTCCAGCCCGGCACCAATCCGGGCAAGTCCGTCCACCTCATGGACATCCACGCCGAAAAGGGCCTGCAATGCGCCGACTGCCATTTCGCGCAGGACAGCCATGGCAACGGCTTCATCTATGGCGAGGTGGCAAACGCGATCGAGATTGGGTGCAAGGATTGCCACGGCACGGCGGACGCCTATCCGACGCTGCTGACCTCGGGACCGGCCGCACCGCCCAAAGGGAATAACCTGGCGCTGCTGCGCAACCCGGATGGCAAGCGGCGGTTCGAATGGTTCTACGATGCGAGCGGGCGGCGCAAGCTGATCCAGCGATCGATCGTCGATCCCAACCTCGAATGGGAAGTGTCGCTGGTGAAGGACAGCGTCGATCCCGCCAACCCGCACTTCAATGCGAAAGCGGCGCGCGCCAAGCTGATGAGCAAATCGGGCGCGGAGGATGGCAGCTTCGCCTTCGGCCCCGGCGTGGCGAAGGCAGACCGCGCGCATGGCGATGACTCCATGGCCTGCTTCACCTGTCATCTGAGCTGGACGACGAGCTGCGGCGGTTGCCACCTGCCGATCGAGGCGAACTGGAAAACCTCGCTCCACCATTATGATGGGGAGGAAACGCGCAACTTCGCCACCTACAACCCGCAGGTCGCGCGCGACGAGATGTTCCAACTCGGCAAGCATATGACGACCAAGGGGAATGAGACGGCCCCTGTCCGGTCGACGTCCGCGTTGGTGCTGTCATCGACCAACATCAACCGCGAGCGCATCTATATCCAGCAGCCGCCGATTTCGGGCATCGGCTTTTCGTCGCAGGCGTTCGCGCCGCACTTCCCGCATACCGTGCGAAAGACCGAGACGAAGACCTGCTCCGACTGCCACCTGTCGGCGAAGGACGATAACAACGCGATCATGTCGCAGCTGATGCTGCTCGGCACGAACTTCGTGAACTTCGTCGGCCTCAATGCCTGGACCGGCCTCGAAGGCGGGTTCGAAGCGATCCGCGTCACCGAATGGGACGAACCGCAGGCGGTGATCGGGTCTTACCTCCAGAAATATGCCTATCCCGACTATTGGAAGCTGCATGTCGAGCAGAATGGCCGCGAGCTGAAAAACTGGGTCCGGGGCAAATTCTTCGACAAAAAGGCGTCGGGCGAGACGCAGCCGATCGAGGAATTCCGCAATGTCGTGAAGGGCACGCGCGATCGCGTCGGCTGCCTGCAACTGCGCGGCGAATATATGTATGTGGCGGAAGGGAAGGGCGGCTTCCGCGTCTATGACGTCGCGTCGATCGCGAACAAGGGCTTTTCCGAGCCGATCGTGAGCGGGCCGTTCTCGAAACTCGGCCACAATACGGGCGTGGCGTCGAAGAATGCGACCTGCATGGCGCTGCCGACCAATCAGCCGATCAACCCGCTGCGCAGCACCAAGGAACTGCGCGAGATCAACCAGGAACAGCCCTTCCTGCCGATCTACAGCTATGCGGCGGTGACGGACAGCGTCGAGGGGCTGATCATGGTCAATATCGAGACCTTGGCCGATGGCGAGTTCCGCAATAATTTCCTGAAGCGGGCCGTCACCTGGAACCCCGATGGCGTGTTGAACGGGGCGCGGCATATCCAGCTGGCGGGGCAGATTGCCTATATCACGGCTGACGTTGGCCTGGTGGTGGTGGACCTTAGCGATCCGCTGCATCCGCGCCTCGCCGCCGTTCGGCCGATGAAGGATGCGCGGGCGAGCGCGATCCAATTCCGCTACCTCTGGGTCACCGACGCCGAAGGGCTGAAACTGTTCGACGTGACGAAGCTCACCGATCCGGTGGCCGTGCCATCCGCGACCGTGCCGCTGAAGGATGCGCGCCGCATCTATCTGGCGCGCACCTATGCCTATGTCGCGGCGAAGGCGGAGGGACTGGCAATCGTCAACATCACCAATCCCTTGAAGCCCAGCCTCTATGCCAGGGAGACATTCGGCGGACAGATGACGGACGTGGAGGATGTCATCGTCGGCACCACCAACGCCTCCCTCTTCGCCTATGTCGCGGACGGCCGGAACGGCATGAAGGTGATCCAGCTGACCAGCCCGGCGAGCCAGCCCAATTTCTACGGCTTCTCCCCCGCGCCCAAGCCCGAACTGATCGCCTGGGCGCGGACGCCCACCCCTGCGGTGGCGCTGTCCAAGGGGCTGGAGCGCGACCGGGCGGTGGATGAGACGGGCGGGCAGATCGCCGTATTCGGACGACTGGGATCGCGGCCCTTCACCCGGCCCGAGATGGAGCGGCTGTTCCTGACGTCGAAGGGTGTGCCCTACAAGGTCAGCGATGATGTGGATATGAAGGCGTGGCGGCCGCCTTTGCTGCGGTGAGGGGGATGTGCGGCCAGGTCGACCACGGCTGCACGATCTGTGGGTTAGCCTCGCGATAACCGCTAGGGCACCTATGAGCTAAAGAGCGATCCCCACAGTTTCCAGCCTACGCTTAGGGTGAGGCCGATAAGCGCGGTGACGATGAGCACATCGAGCGCTGACAGATCGTCGTCGTTCCGGGCCATTGGCTGGTCTCCTGCTGCCGCCGATCGTGGCGCCGACGACGGCCGCGCGTGAGCCTATCATGTTTCGGGAGCGAAATGCGATGGGGACGATGGAGTAGGGCGAGAGGGTTTCAATGTTTGGCCTTCGGAGGAGATGACAGGCAGAGCGGCTGTTGATGACCATTAGTGGCCATTGAGAACCAACTGCGCTTGCACCAGAAACAGACATAGCTGGGACACCTATTCCCGGCTTTTTGTCAGCCTGTAGGGGCTGTAATCCTCGTTCAATTCATTCACCTCGGCCCGTGTCGCGAGTGCCATAACAATCTGGTCGGCGGTCGATCCTTGCCAGACGAACCGGCATTCCTTTGGACGGTCGATTGCGTCAACGCATAATCTTTCCCCACCGCGAAACGCTTCCGTAATCCAGCGACCCTCATAAACGCGGTAAGCTCGTTGACACATTCCCATCTGCCAGCGCCCGTCTGCGAAGAATGTTTCATATGGCGGACATCCGCCCCGGAACATCGCATTCACCTTTGCGCCGGGATAGGGTTCGTATGTCGTATCGATGACTATGGTGCGGTCTGAAATCAACGCCGTTATTTGTTGCCCAGTCAGTGGTCGCCATTGTGGTTGTGCCAACCTCAGCGGGAGCGTGTGGAACGTGTGTTCGGCGTTGGCCGGTTCTGCCCTAACTGGTGCCAGCCCATCCCACAGCAGGAGCAAGATGATTGCCGACGCGAGAACCGGAGTACGTTTCATAGGAATAGCGTAGACGATAACTCGTCTGCTTTCCAACAGGTGCGGCATACAAGCAGACAGCCCACTAGCCACCCCATCGGGACATGCCCCTCCGCACGTGGAAAGGGTGGCGGAGGGAGTCGGCGAGCCGCTGCAAAGCAAGGCGAATGTTACTTAAGCCCACCCCCGACCCCTCCCGCCTGCGGGAGGGGAGAAAGTCCGCAATCCGCCCTAACTCCAAAGGTCATGCGGATCGACACGGCCCTCATCCAGCCCGTCATCTTGTACAAGTGATGGCGCCCCAAGGGGCGTCCATTCCTCACGCCCTCCCCATCCGGTTGGGCGCAGCGGCCTTGCTCAGATTCTGGCGGACGCCGCCGTCACGCCGGACGTTCATCCATCAGCATGCGGACCAGCGGCTGCATGCCGGTGTCGAACTTTGCCAATGTGGCGTGATCGTCCGCCGTCTCGAAATGGGTGACAAGGCCATGCTCCGTCCAGCGGTGGAGCGCATAGGCGGGCGCGTCGGCGATGATCATCGGGCGGTTGTCGGGGGCGTCCGCGTCCATCGGGCGCAGGTCGAGCGCGAGTTGCGGGGCGGTTGAGGAGCAGATGGCGACGGTCGTGCCCTGCCACGGCGCGGTGATGGTGCGGTGGAGGTGGCCGCAGAGCAGCGCGGCGATGTTGGGGCGGTTCGCAATGGTGGCGGCGAAGCGCTGGACCCAGGGTTCGTCCGGGTGGGTGTTCATCCATTCGATTCCGGCTTCAACCGGGGGATGATGCAGGACGATGAGGGTGGGCGTTCCGGCATCCTCGTCGAGGCGGGCGCTTAGCCATTCCGCGCGGGCTTCGCAGAAGGCGCCGCCGTGGCGGCCGGGCTCCAGCGTGTCGAGGATCAGGATGCGGCGGCTTTCCAGCGGGATGGCGTAGTGGACGAAGCCGTCCTGCTGCGGAATGTGGGGAAAATGCTGCGCGAAATTGGCGCGGTCGTCATGATTGCCCATGGCTGGCCAGACCGGGAAGGGGCATTGCGCAAAGGCTTCAGCGAGGGCGCGGTAGCTTTCGGGGTCGCCCCGCTCGGTCAGATCGCCGGTCGCGAGCAGCAGGTCCGGGCGGTTGGGGCCGTCGATCAGAGCGCGCAGCACCTGATCGAGCCGCTGGCGGTTAAGCTCCGCCGGATTGCCGGGGTCAAAGCCGAGATGAATGTCGGTGATCTGGGCGATCAGCATGGTCTTTAGCTCCCCCTTACCCGTCGCGGCCGGCACGCCGTGGCCTGTCCGCCTGATCCCGTCTGACAGCGCGATCGGCGGGCGTCCATGGCGCGCCGTCGCCGACATGATAGCTGTGGCACATGGCGCAGCCGGACGGCACATCGGCCTTCGCCTTTTCACCGCCATGGCAGGTGCGGCAGCTGTCGATGCCGGGCAGCAGCAATTGCCGCGCGTCATGGCTTTTGGGCGCGGCGTGGCAGCTTTCGCAACTCTCGGTAGCGTGCGCCTTATGATCGAACCAGCCCTTCATCATGTAGCGCATGGGCTGGTTGACGGGCGCGACTTGCCAGCTCGTTCCGCCACCCGTGACGATGTGGCAGTCATAGCAGGCCCCGCCCTTGGAAAAGACCGCGCGGATGGCGTCGTCGGCGCGGGAGGGGCGGGCGGCCGCCGCGCCGAAATAAGCGTGATAGACGCGGCCCTGCGCATAGTCGCCAGGGCGGCGGCGGGCCATGCCGCCGAGCGACAGGGGCTGGGCGGGTGCGGTGGAGCGGTAATAGGCGCGAAGGTCCGCTATCACCTGATCGGGCTGGCCGTGGCGCAGGGTGCGGACGGTGCCGCCGATCGTCTCGAAGGCGAGGCTGTGGCAGGATTGGCAATCACGCTCCATGTCGACGGGCAGGAAGCGCACGCCGTCGGCGGTCGGCCGGTGGCAATCCTTGCAGGCGAGCGCGTCGCCATAGCCCGATTGCGCGCCCAGCGTGCGGGCCATGCGGGCGACGCCGCCGGTCTTTGACAGGTGGACGTCGTGCGGGAATTTGAGACCGCTGTCGTCCATCGGTTTGGCGTCGAGGGAGGCGCGGGTGAAGCTGGGGTGCTTGCCGGGATTATATTGGACGAGCGCGGTGAATTGCGGGTGATCCGTGCCGAAGTCGCTGGCGTTGGCGAGCTTGCTGTCCTTCAGCCGATCCTTGAGGCTGCCGTGGCAGTCTGTGCAGAAAGCCTGCGGTGCGGGCTGCATCGGCCCTGCGCCTTCATGTTCGCGGTGGCAATCGACGCAGGCGCCTTCGGGCGGCTTGCCAAAGGTCGTGGCGACGAGGTTCAGGAACTTGCCGCCAACGCCCGGCTCCGCGCGCGCCATGGCGATGCGGGCGGCGGGGGCATGATCGTGGACGGATTTGTGGCAGGTGTGGCAGGCGGAATCGCGGACGGAGACGAACGCCTTTTGGTGACAGGTCTCGCATTTGCCTTCGAGCGCGTGGTGCGCCTGGCTCAACGGGCCGGATGACCATGCGCCATCGCCCTTCACGCTGTAGATGTTGCGTATGTCGTCGGCCGGACGGGTGGCGTAGCTGTAGATGGGGATCGCGAGGAAGCCGATGAGGATGGCCAGCACGAGGCCCCAGGCGGTCAGGCGCTTGGGCGGGGCGAGGCGGGCGAGGGAGAAGACGCGGGCCTCCTCCTTTTCCTCCGACGCATCGGACACGGCATCGACGCGGCGGATGGAGAGGATGGTTGCGCCGTCTTCGGCGCTGACGGTGATGCGGTGGCCGCCGAAGCGCAGTTCCGCGCCCTTGGCGGTGTCGATGTCGGCCGAACGGGTGGTGCGGCCTTCGACATCGAAGCCCAGCGTGCCGGTGGCGCGCACGCGGATAGTGCGCGCGTCGATCTGCTCGATCCGCGCGTGATCGGGTTCGAGCGCGAGGTCGGGGAGGTGAATGTCGTTGGTGGAGGCGCGGCCCAACGCGAGCTGCGGCTTTGCGAGCGTCGCGCTGCGGACGATCTCGCGACCGTCGGCGGTCAGGCTGATCTGGCGGACTGTGAAGCTCATGGCGCTCACCAGTAGAAAAAGACGCTGACGATATGCGCGGTCAGCGCGGCCAGCAGGGCGAAGGTGGCGGGCACATGGACGTAGAGCCAGATTTCCAGCAGCGCCTTCAAGCGCAGGTGGCGGCGGAGGCGGGCGAGCATCGCCTGCTTGCGTTCGAGCAGGGCATCGACCTTTTCCAGAGGCTCCTTGCCCGTATCCGGATGGTCGCCGGTCCAGTGCCGCAGCGACGCCTGCGCGGCGGCGGTGGCGCAGCGTGGGTAGCGGCCCGAAAGACGCGCGATCAGGCTGCCGCCGAAGGGATCGTCATTAAGGGACTGGCGAACGAGGCTGGCCTGTTCGTGGGGCAGGGGCTGGGCGGCGTCATGCAACTGCCGGTCGATGGCGCGGATCGCCTCCAGCATCTGCACCTGCGTCATTTCCGCCCGATTGTTGCTGAGCGCTGTGGGGAGCGTCGCGTAGACGATGATGCCAAACAGACCGGAAAGGATCACCAACATCATCAGCACATAGGCGAGCGTATGAACGTTCCACCCAAGCTGAAAGCCCGTGTGCAGCGTGCCGATGACGATGAGGCTGAGGCCCAGATAGACATGCGCGCTCGTCCATGCCTTGAGCGACCAGCGGCCGCGCGTCATGGCGCGCTTGCGCAGGCCCAGCAAGGTGAGCCAGAGAATGAGGCCGACGCCGATCGTGCCTAGCGTATAGCCGTACCAGCTGCCGCCATTATGGCGCGGCGTGATGTCGATCATCAGATAGCTGGCGATGACGAGCAGGCAGAGAAGGCAAGCGATCTTCAGCCAGCGGAAATTGGCGTGGCGCAGGAACCCGTCATGGAGGGTTTCGCCTTTGACGCGGCGGGTGGAGGTAGCGCGTGTGGCCATCAGAGGGCGTTCGCTTTGGTGTGGAGCATGATCGTATCGAAATAAGCTCTCATCCGTTCGCCCTGTTTAAGCGAGCCACCCGTCTCGCTCAAATGTCGAAGGGCTCTTCTTTCTTTCAAAAAAGGAAAGGGCTTCGACAGGCTCAGCCCGAACGGGGGTAGGCGATCACAATTGAAAACTCGTTGTAGCGGAGCGCCCGGGAGAAGTCTCAGAGGGTCATGTGCCTGACTCAGACCCGCTTCTGGGGACAGGACGGAATGAGTGCGGGACAAAATAGCCATGCTCAATTCGCTTGCCCATCAAGACGGGCGACGGTCAGAAAATCCTCCGGCGACACGCGGATCGCAGCGCCCGTCGGACAAGCACGCACGCAAGCCGGGCCGCCATCAATGCCAGAACACATGTCGCATTTGATCGCCTTCTTGGGCTTCTCGACCCCCGGTTCGGCATGCTTGTAGCGCCATTTTTTCGACGGCTCGCCCGGACCCGGTCCAGCGCCGAAGAACATCCAGCTGAGCAAACCCGGCTTTTCCGGCGGCACGCTGTCCATGCGGATCACGCCATAGGGGCAGTTGCGCTGGCAGTTGCCGCAGCCGATGCAGGTTTCATCGATGAACACTTCGCCGTCCGGGCCGCGATGGATCGCGTTGGGCGGGCAATCGGCCATGCAGTGCGGATGCTCGCAATGGCGGCAGCTCGTGGGCACATGTAGATGCGCATAGGTGCGCCCGGCCTCCCGGTCGAGGCGCGACAAGCCTTCATGGCTGTCGGCGCAGGCCTTTTCGCAATTGTCGCAGCCGACGCAGAGATGCTCGTCGATCAGCAGCACGTCGGTCGCCTCGCCGATGCCGTTGTCGACCAGGAACTTCGCCGTCTCCGAATACATGTCCACGACAGTGGAAAAGCTATCCTTGCGGCTTTCGATAAAGGCGTTGACGTCCTGCCGCGCGGCCATGTCGCGGCGGGCACGCTCCAGCAAGGCGGGCTTGGCCGCCATCAGCCGGGCGAAGGCGTCGCCGTTCAGCTTGATGACTTCGGACTTGACCGTCGCCTTGACCGTGGCGGTGCGCGGCCCGCCCGCGATCAGCGCCATCTCCCCAACATAGGAGCCGGCGGGGAGGTAGGAGAGGAAGACGTTCTTCCCCCCGATCTTCTTCTCCACGATCATCGATCCGACGCGGATCACATAGATGTCGTTGCCCAGATCGCCTTCAGTCAGGATCGCCTCGCCCGCCTTGACGGTCTTGATCTCGGCGCTGTCAAGCACTTCGGTAAGGTCGGCAGGCGTTAGCCCCGCGCCGAACATCTGGAGCAATTGCCGCTCTGTCGAGATGCGGGTGATCGCGCGCTTGGCGGGCGGGTTGGACGACATGAGCTTCAGCGCCGCCGTCCGCGACACCTCAACCATGATCGATTCCGTCCCCGCGCGCACCGTCGAGCCACGGCGACGGCCGGAAATCAGACCGACTTCGCCGAAGATGCTCCCGGCCTCGATCGCAACCTCGGTCCCCGGCGCGACCTCGACCAGCGCTTGCCCAGCCGCGATGCCGAAAAGGGAGGAGCCGGGATCATGCTTCTCGAAAATCACTGCGCCGGAGCGATAGGCGCGAACCTCGCTGTCCAGCATGAACTCGCGCATCTGGAGGGGAGATAACCCTTCAAGGATCGATACGTTGGTCCGCAGATATTCCAGCCATTCCGCGACGCTCTTCTGCCCCGGTAGGGCAGCGAATTTGGCGGCCAATATCGGCTCGTCCGCAGGCTTCAGGTCGCGATTGCCGTTGATATATTCGACAACGTCATAGCCCTGATTCATGCAGTGCTTGATCAGCGGATAGCCCGCCAGCGCGCCGATGACGAAGATGCCCGGCGCGGTGCTTTCGAACACCGGCGACAGCTTCGGGAAGGCCAGCCGGTCGCTACTCGCAAACTCGACGCCGCAGCTTTCGACGAAGGCGCGCGGCGGTGCCGACCCCATGCGGGCGATGATGCGGTCGCATGGCACCTTCACCTCGCCATCACGGCTGTCGAGCGTGATGAAGCCCGGCTCGATCTTCGCCGTGGTCGATTCCGTCATGATCGACAGGCGACCGGCTTCGGCGGCGGCCATCAGCGCCTTTACGTTCGCGGGCTTCGCGCTGGCGAACTCCGTTCCCCGGTTGAGGATGGTGACGGCATTGCCCTGTGCTTCGTCAGCGGCAAGCCCCATCGCATTCTCAATGCCCGCGTCCCCGGTGCCGACGACGAAGATATGTTCGTCATTATAGTCGGCCGGGTCGTCCAGCTGATACTGGACATGGGGCAGGTCCGCACCCGGCACGCGCATCAGGTTGGGATTGCCCTGCGTGCCGATCGCCATGATCACCGCGTCGGCAATAATTTCCCGCCCGTCGGTCAGCGTCAGTCGATAGGGCGGGGCAAGCCGCTGGATTTCCTTCGTCTCGGTCGAGCCGTCCCGCTTGCGCTCCACGATCTTCTGGACCGATCCGGCAATGGGATCGCCCGTCCCGCTGATCGCCTTCACCTCGGCATTATAAGCGACGTTCAGGCCCTGCGCGGCGGCCTGCTCGTTCCAGCGGCCAAGGATCGCCTCGCGCTTGCCCGCATCGAAATCGCAATCGGACCGCAGCACGAGCTGGCTGGGCGTCGCCATCACATGCTTGCCCTTCTGATATTTGAAGATCGTGTCGGACAAATGGTCCGTCTTTTCGATCAGAAGGTGGGAAATGCCCAGCTGCGCCGCGCGCGCGGCCGCGCTCATCCCCGCCGGTCCCGACCCGACGATCGCGATACGCACGCGGTCAGTCACTTATTGCCCCCCTCTTGCGAGATCACCCGCAGCCCCGGCGATGCCCCTGCCGGTTTATCGTGCGCGGATCAAGTCTTTGGGCACTCTATCAATTCCGCTGCGTCACGCTAGAGAGCAGTTGAGATTATCGGGGATGGTGGAAGTGACGAAGCTGAGCGTGGGGCGCATGGCTCTCATCGGAGCAGCCGGGCTGGCGATCGTGTCGGTCGGCTATAATGTCTGGCGCGACCGGCCGGAAAAGGCGGAGACGGCATCGGCCTCCGCCCCCTTCGCCGCGCCCGGCCAGCAGCCGTCCGATCCGGAAAGCGTCATCCGTGGCTTGCAGGAGCGCGTCGGCGCCAATCCCAACGATGCGGAAGGCTGGCAGATGCTCGGCTGGGCCTATTTCGAAAACGGCCGCCACGCCGACGCGGCGCGCGCCTATCGCCGTGCGGTAAAGCTGGCCCCGAACAACGCGACCTTCTGGTCATCGCTCGGCGAAGCGGTGGTCATGGCGAGCGAGCATGACCCGATGCCAAAGGAAGCGGCAGACGCTTTCGACAAGGCGGTGAAGCTCGACCCCAAGGAGCCACGCGCGAGATACTTCCAGGCAGTGCGCAAGGACCTGGTTAAGGATCATGAAGGGGCGATCCGCGATTGGCTGGCCCTGCTCGCCGACACGCCGCCGGGCGCGCCATGGGAAGCAGACTTGCGCCGGACCATTGAGCAGGTGGGCAAGATCAATGGCATCGAAGTCAAGGAACGCCTTGCCGCAGTAAAGCCAACCGCGCCGCATCCGCCGATCGGCTCGGTCGCGACAGCGGCAATCCCCGGCCCAAGCCGCGAGCAGATGCAGTCGGCGTCGCAGCTTCCCAAGGGCCAGCAGGACGCGATGATAGAGGGCATGGTGTCGGGGCTGGAGGCCAAGCTCAAGGCCAATCCCGGCAATGTCGACGGCTGGATCATGCTGATGCGCAGCCGGATGACGCTCGGCGAAACGGCCAAGGCGCAGGCGGTGTATGAGGCGGCGCGCAAGGCCAATCCGGGGGAGGCCGCAAGGCTGAAGGACGAGGCGCGGCTGCTGGGAGTGCCCGGAATCTGATCCCTACATATCTCGTCAACCCAGCTTCCGCCGGGATGACGGAAGTTTGGGATGCCGGGCGTTAAATAAATCCTCCCCATCGTCAGATGGGGAGGTGGCAGGCCAACGGCCTGACGGAGGGGAAGGGGCACGACCTGGGTAATTCCCCTCCCCTCGCCTCCAGAGCGGCGAGGACTGACGGGTGCAGCGGTTGGACCGGCCCTACGCCCTTATCCCGCTCCACCTCTGGGCCGATCCCGCCAATCTGGTGACAATCGCCGCTTGTCCCGATGGAGAATCGGGCCGAAATACACCAAATCGGTTCCACTTGCGGAGCAAATCGCAAAGACATTGCTCTAGGCCCTGATGCTGGCAGGCGCCATTTTCCATGGCGTGGGGCGGCATGGGGCAAATGGGTTTCAACAGGGTTCTGGATGGGCTGAAGGCGATTGTGGCGGCCATGACGCTCGTCACAATGGCCGCTCCCGCAGCGGCGCAGATCGCCGGGCCGGGAGAGGGTGCCTCTGCGCCAGTGATCGACCGGGACAGGGCCGATCGGGTCGCACCGGGCGTTGCGCCTGCGCCTTCCGTGAAGGTCGCTACGCCCGCCCCTGCGGTCGGAACGGTGGGAAATGCGGCCGAAAGCGTCCGGCTGGCGCGGGTGCATTATATGGGCACCTCCCTGCCCATGCCGCTGCTGGACAAGGCGGTGGCTCCGTTGATCGGACGGCCATTGACGCGCGAGACATTGCAGGCGGTGGCGAAGGCGGTAAGCGATGCCTACGCCCGCAGCGACATCGCCTTCTATTCCGTATCCATCCCGGCGCAGGTGCCCGCAGGCGGTCAGTTGATCGTGCGCTTGGTCGAAGGACGGGTGAAGGAATATCGGCTGGCAGGCGTTTCCCCCAGCATGCCGACCCGCCTGATCGAAGCGCAGATGCGGCGGCTGAAGCGCGATACTCCGCTGCGCAAGGCAACGCTGGAACGCGCGCTGGGCCTGCTGCGCGACATACCGGGCCAGAGCGTCGAGGCGCGGGTGCGGCAGGGCGGGGGCGAAGGCGATCTGATCCTGGACCTGATCGTCAAGCGGGAGCAGGTGCAGATCGGCATCCTGATCGACAATAGCGCCGTCAGCAACGTGATCGACGGCGTGCAGGCGCAATTGTCGGTCACGGCCAACGGGGTGCTGCGCGAAGGGGACAGCACGCGGATCGCGGGCTATTTGCCCTTTTACCCCGAACGCTATCAACTCTATTCGCTGAGCCATTCGACCCCGATCGGCAGCAACGGCACGACCCTGTCCGCCAACATCGCCCATATGAAAAGCCGCGTGCGCGACCGGCCGATCGAAGGAGAAGCGACGCTGGCGGGGGTGACGATCAGCCATGCGCTGGTCCGCTCCAACAAGACCAACCTGACCGTCAACGCCTCGATCGACGGGATCGACAGCAGCAATTATTTCCTCGATGTCCGATTTGGCGACTATAAATCGCGGGCGGTGCGGCTGGGCGCGTCCTGGTCGCACTCCGACCAGCGGCAAGGGCAGGCCCTGTCGGCGGTCGTCAGCCGAGGCGTGGGCCTATTGGGCGCGCGGGCCTTCACCGGCTTTTCGGAAAAAATCTTCACCAAGGTCAATGTGCAGGCGGTCGCCGTGCGCACCCTATCGAAGTGCGTCGCCCTGAAACTCAATGCGAAGGCGCAATATTCCCGCGACGGGCTGCCGGTGACAGAGCGCTTTTCATTAGGCGGCAGCGGCGCTGGCATGGCGTTCCCGTTGGGGATCAGGACCGCCGAACAGGCCATTGCGGGCGGCGCTGAACTCAGCTGGACGCCTGCGCGAACAGGGGTTTTGCAGAAGGCGACGCTCTTCACCTATGCCGATGGCGCGCTCGCGCATGCGGTGGCCCGCCCCCAATACCGCCTGCCTGCGGAGGATTTCTCGCTCGCATCGACTGGTGGCGGCGTGCGCATCGGCATCGGCAGCAAATGGAGGGCGAGCGCGGAGGTGGCGGTGCCGATCAAGCGCGCCGCCAGCGCAGATTCGCGCCGGGCGCGCTTCTTCTTCGGCATCGGGCGCGCCTTCTGACCCCATTTTGCGTGTACGCAAAGGAAGGCTGAGATCATGAACAATGTGTGGGAAGTGTGGCCGTCGGCGCTAACGGCTACCGAATGCGATGCCATCGTCAAGCGGGCGGACTTCTATGCCGACCAGTCGGCGACGGTCGGCTTCGCGGACAGCAGCCGCGACGATCAGACCTATCGGTCCTCCATCATCCGCTGGTTCGATCCGTTGCGGGAGAAAGACATTATCGACCGGCTGATGCAATTTGTCGGCGCCTCCAACCGGACCAATTTCGGGGTGGACATCGTTGCACCCTATGAAGTGCAGTTCACCGAATATCACGCGACGCAGCAGGGCAAATATGACTGGCATCAGGATGTGTGGCTGGAATCAGGCCGCCCGTTCGACCGCAAGCTGTCGGTCGTGGTGCAACTGTCCGAGCCGGACGAGTATGAAGGCGGTGCGTTCGAATTTTTCTGCGTAGCGCAACCCGGCGCGACCTTCGCGGCGCGGGGAAGCCTGTTGATCTTTCCCTCCTTCCTGCAACATCGGGTGCTGCCGGTAACAGCGGGGGTGCGGCGGAGCTTGGTGACCTGGGTCGAAGGGCCACGCTGGCGGTGAGGCGAGCTGTCATCGAAGCGCTACAGGCCCCTCTCCCCTTCAGGGGTCGGCCAGAGGCACGTGACTCTGGCCGAGGTGCCGAGCGTAGCGAAGGCGGGAGAGGGGACTGAAAGGCGACGTTGCTCCCCTCTCCCCAACCCTCTCCCCTGAAGGGGAGAGGGAGTAAGGCCGCTCGCCTAATCAGTTCCTCTTCCCACGCCCGCAGACTATATCGGACAGATCGAACCATAATGGACAAAGGTGGACAACGTCGCGAAGCCGCCCTTTTGCGCCGTTCAAAGCCGCCCAACCCCCATTTCCCTTATCCTCGCCCCCACTTTCCACCCAAAAACCACACCCACACGCCCTTTGCGTACCTAACCCAACACTTCCCACGTCCCCTCCAGCACCTCTTCGCCCCCAACACCCCAATCTCACCAAATCGGTGATTTTAGAAGAAGCCGTAAGGGAATGCCGTGCTTAGCCTTGTGGCCTTGCGATGATGTTCGCATTGAACAGGGAGATTGTAGCATGTCTTTGGTTGGGCCAGCGCGGTCAGGGCGGCGTCTGCTGCTTTGCGCCACGGCGATTCCGCTTTTCCTACTCGGCGCCTGCTCCGATGGCGTGGGTTTCAGTGTCCGCACGGCAGGCGGCAAGACGCCTTCCGGGCCATCAGGGCCATCAGGGCCAACCGGTCCCAGCGGCCCTGGTGGCCCCGGTGGCCCAACGGGTCCAGGCGGTCCCACGGGTCCGGGCGGCCCCAGCGGCCCCGGTGGCCCAACGGGTCCAGGCGGTCCCACGGGTCCAGGTGGACCCACCGGCCCGAACGGCCCTACGGGTCCAGGTGGTCCGACAGGCCCCGGCGGCCCAACAGGACCGAACGGCCCGACAGGTCCCGGAGGTCCTACTGGACCCGGTGGCCCCACAGGTCCGACCGGCCCGTCTGGACCCAGTGGCCCGACCGGCCCAACCAGCGGCTCGCTGATCGGCGTCAATCTGGGTAATCAGGCGATCACGGGTCCGACAGGTCCCGGATCATTGGTCGGCCTCAATGCCCTGTCCGACGCCGGGAGCGCGACCGGAACCGTTGCCACGGTCAATCTGCTGAACGGAGATGGCACCGTTGTGCAGGCCACCCTGCCGACCACCGTCGCGGGCGTGCAGCAGGGACTGGCGCCGGTGGGTTCGCTCGCCGGAACCTTGCTGGGCGATCAGGCGGGCGGCACCGTCACCCAGTTGACCGATGGCCTCGCGCCCGTAGTGGCAACGGTGACCTCCGCCGCCACTCAGGTGACGGCGCCCGTGCTCGACACGCTGAACGGCGCGCTCGCGCCCATCACGGCTCCGCTTGTCGGCAGCGATGGCGCGCTTGCCCCCGTTACGGGGCTGGTTGAAACCGTCGCGGGCGGCCTGACAGGTGCGCTCGGCGGTGGCGGCGAAGCGCCGGGCGCGCTGCTTGGCGCTCCGCTGATCGGCGCCAATGTCGGTGGTGAGGCGGTAACGGGTCCCTCCACCAGCGGCACGCTGGCCGGGGTCAACCTGTTGCCGTCCACCACGGCCCCGGCGCAGGGGCAGCTGCTGACCGCCGATGTGCTGACGCAGGGGACGATCGTCGATGTGACGGTCCCGACAACCACGACGGGCGTGGAGGCCGGACTTGCGCCGGTCGGCAACCTCGTCGGCGGCGTGCTGGGGGCGCAAGCGGGCGCTGCGGTCAATCAGGTCGTGACCGGCGCCGCGCCCGTCGTCGCCACGGTGACATCGACCGTCGACAGCGTCGCTTCCCCCGTGCTCGATGCCGTCAACGGACTGGCCCCGGCACTGCCCGCAGGCGGTAGCGGCGGCGGGGAATCGCTGCTGGCGCCAGTAACCGGATTGCTCGGTGGCGCTTCGGCTCCATCGACGGGCGAGCAAAGCCCGATCGCGCCGGTTACCGGCCTATTGGGAGGCTTGTTGGGTCGCTGAGCCTTCCCACGGAGGGGAGAGGAGGCGGTGGGCGCCGCCTCCTCAAACCTTCCCGTCCCTTTCCTTGTGCGCCGGGTTCACTGAAAGGATCTGCGTTTGACGAAACCCCATCAGGCCGAGCATCTGCTCGTCATAAGTCTCAATAATTTTCATGCGATCGAAGCGGCCTATGGTGCCGGTGCCGCCTGTGGCGCGGTCGATCATGTGACCCATGCGGCGCGGCGGCATCTGGGTCGCATCAACCTTCGCAACGTGGAGGGAGGCCACATCACGCTGACAGCGCGCTATCCGCTCATGCGATCCCTGCCTATGGGAAGGTTAGGCGAAAGGCTCTGCGAGGCGCTCGACAGCGAACCATTCCGGTACGAAGGCCGCGATATATTGCTGTCCATATCCGCAGGCCATGCCGACACCGGGGAAGGGGAGGCGCGCGCCCGGTTCACGGCCTCCAGCCTTCATCAGGGGGCCATTGCCATCCGACCCGGCGAGGCCACAGCCTTCTACCGCAAAGACATGGCGCAGGCCGCCGCTCTCTTGCATCAGGTGCAGGACGGCACAGCCTTCATCCGCTGGCGTCCGGTGTCGCGGGCAGAGGATAACCGCGGAACCCTATATCATGAAGCGACGCTGACCGGCGACCAAGCCGACTGCGCCACAAGCTACGCCGCGCTGGAGCGGCTCGGCCTGGCCCACCTGATCGACCGATTGCTGGTGCGCGACGTGCTGCGCGAACTGGAAGGCGACCCGACCGCCTGCCTCTCCGTCGCGCTGTCGCCCCAAAGCCTGTCGCTCAACCTGCACGGTGAAGGGGCGGGCTGGGGCGAACTGCTCGACCGGCTAAGGCACGCCCCCCAAGTCGCACGGCGGCTGGTGATCGAGATCAGCGACCATAGCGACATCCTCCTGTTTCGCGACGCGCTGGCCTTCGTCAGGACCCTGCGCGCGTTGGGCGTCCGGATATCGGTAGCGCGCTTCGGGTCGGGCCGCGCCTCGGTCGGGCAGCTGATGGCGCTGTCCCCCGACATGGTGAAGCTGGACCGCCCGTTCCTGCACACGGCCTGTGCATCGGAAAGCAACCGGTCGCGCGTCGCCTATCTTCTGGGTCTTGCCCGCACCATGACATCGACCGTGATCGTCGATGGCGCCGAGTCAGCCTACGTTGATCCCGCTTTTGCGTACACGCAAAGAAGGCTCCCGCTGCCCCTCACTCGCACCATTACGGACGCAGTCCAGCGGGCGGGGCAGGGCACATGGCGCTAGTGCAGTCCCGGCAACGGAGGACGGATGGAATGGTGGCCCTGATACGGGAGATGATGGCGACGCTGTCCCGCGATGGCAAAATCGGCCGCGCGGCCATGGTCGAGCAGGAGGCGCTGGGTCGCCTGGACGACCGGCTCACCAGCTTTGCCGAGAGCAAGGTCGACAGCCGCGCGCCGATGCTGATCCGGCCGGGCGAATGCGTCGTCTGGGACGGCAATCCGCGCGATCAGCCCGGCCTCAATCCTGACAGCTGCCGGTCGCTGATCGAATCCATCGCGGCCGAAGGCGGCAACCGCATTCCCGTGCTGGTGCGGTTGAACACCGGCGCGTCGGAGCAGCCCTATCAATTGCTCGTCGGCAGCCGCCGCCGCTTTGCGATCGACTGGCTCAACCATAATGGCCGCCCTGAATTGCGCCTCAACGCGCTGCTGGTCGAACTGTCGGACGAGGAGGCCTTCCGTCTCGCGGATATCGAGAATCGGGAACGGGCCGACATTTGCGAACTCGACCGCGCGCGCAGCTATCAGCAGGCGGTGGACCGTTTCTACGGTGGCGTGCAATCGCGCATGGCGCAAGCGCTGGGCCTGTCCAACAGCCAGCTGAGCCGCCTTCTCGCCCTTGCCCAACTGCCCGAAGAGGTGATCCAGGCCTTCGCCACGAAGGAAGATCTGAAGGTCCGCTATTCCGAATTGCTGACCCCGCTGCTGCGCAGGAACGAGCAGCGAGCGGACGTGATCGCCGAAGCGCGGATCATCGCGACAGAGCAGCAGGCGCGCGCGGCCGGTGACGGGGCGATGCTGCCATCCGCAACGGTCCTGTCCCGTCTGCGTCAGGCCGCCGCGCGGCGGCCCAGGGATATGGGTGAGATCGTGATCCTCGCAGACGGCGATCGCATCGGCCGGGCGCGCGTCGCTAAAGGAGCCGTCATGCTGGACGTCAGCATCGCCAACGATGCTGATCTCGACGCCTTGCTCGCGACGTTGCGCGAAACCATATCGGCCGCGCGGGCGATGGCCTAAGCGGCCACGGCGCATGATTTCGGGCCTACGCACCACCGGGGTGCCGCCGGTCGGCCGTTTCTCCAATGCGCAGTATTAAGGGCCGGTTCAAGCTTATTGGCGATAAGTAACTTGCGCGGGCGGATGGCTTTGCGTAAATTATATGGCAGCAGTTATCGTGGTCGGGCTGATCGCCATATGGTTCATATGGCCGAGCGGCCCGTCCTGCTACGTCAGGTAGCGAGTGAGAGGATCAAGAAATGGCGACATCGTCGGACTATCGTCTGGGAGACTTCACCTTTCCGCGTGGCTGGTTCATGGTGGGTGAGAGCGCTGAGGCGACGAGCACGCCCAAGGCGATGCGCTATCTTGGCCAGGACATGGTGATGTACCGTGGCGAGAGCGGCAAGGTCTATGTGACCGAAGCCTATTGTCCGCACATGGGCGCGCATCTGGCGAAGAACACGACGAGCTATATCGTCCGCGATGGTGAGCAGGTGGAGGGCGAATCGATCCGCTGTCCCTTCCATGGCTGGCAATATGGCCCCGACGGCCAGTGCAAGAACATCCCCTATTCCGACTTCGTGCCCAAGGCAGCCAAGCTCAAGACCTTCCCGGCGATGGAACGGGCGGGCACGATCTGGATCTGGCATGATCCTGAAGGGCTCGAACCCAATTTCGACCTGCCCGATTTTGGCGGCCATTATGACGCGCCGGGCTGGGTCAACTGGAAGATCGACTATATGGGCGATCTTGATATCCATCCGATCGAGGTGGTCGACAATATGGCCGACTTTGGCCACTTCATTCCGATCCATGGCGCCAAGGATTTCGTCTACTTCGCCAATGAGTTCAAGGATCATATCGTCCACCAATATTATGCCGCCGGACATCGCACGCTGACGCTGAACCCCGAAGACGTGCTGACGCTCGACACCTGGTATACCGGCCCGTCGATCCTCCAGTCGGAGATGGCGGGGACGTTCGACAGCTTCATCATGATCACCCACACCCCGATCGAGGATGGCAAGATCCGCGTCTGGCATGGCCTGATGGTGCAGGTGAATGACGGCACCGCGCCGGTGACGGACGAGCTACGCGCCGCAGCGCTGGAATATCAGGAAGGCAGCCGCCTCGCCTTCGCCCAGGATGTCGAGATCTGGCAGAACAAGCGGGCGTGCCTCAACCCGCTCGTCATCCCCAATGACGGCCCCTATGGCAAGGTGCGCAGCTGGTACAAGCAGTTCTACAACCCCCGCGACAAGACGCCCGACATGCACAAGCGCACCAACGGCCTGCATGTCACACTCGACAAGCGTAGTTCCACGCAGGCGGCATAATGGCGGATCAGGTTGCGCCAGCGGTCGCTTGGCGCAACTAACCGCGTTCAGGATGGATGGCCCGATCGGGCGGATTTTCCAGGCAATGACGGCCGTGTGAGCGGCCGGATCAGGAGGCACGAAAAATGGCTACTTTGGCGGTAGAGGCACAGGATTGCATGCGCTCGATGGGGCATGTCGCCCTATATTATCCGAATGCGGAGGACGGCCCTGTCGCGGCCAAGCTGCTCAAGCTTCTGGGCTTCGTGGAAACGCAGATGCTGCCCTTTCCCCAGGGAAACTTCTATCGTTTCGTGGTGCATAACGACAACCGCAGCCGCGGCGATGGCATCTTTTACCTCGCCGCGCTGCCAGCGGCGCAGGCCGCGCTGAACAAGGCCGCGCGCGAAGCGCTGGGCTATGGCACGGACAAGGAACATGCTGCGGTTGCCGCGCTGCGCGAAGCTGTCGACTCCGATCCCGAATATACGTTCCACATCGGAACGCTGGTCGATTCTTTCGAAGTGATCGAAAAGATGACGCTTGCCCTCATCGACGCGAACGAAAATGATCCGGACCTGAAGGGCCGCCTGAAGGTAAAGGTCAATCGCCCCCGTCAGGGCAATGCGGAAATCGACGCGCAACTGGACGCGTCACCCGCCTTCGGCAACGTCACGCGCTATGCCTATGGCCGCAACGGCCTTCAGCTGTTTGTCGAGACGGATTTGCTGACGAGCGGCCAGATCGGCGACACGCTGATCCTGGAGTTCGACTATGTGTGGCCGGGCTTTGACAGCCACATCCTGTCGGTGGTCGAACTCTGATCTACGGGTAGCAAGGGGTGCCTGCTCGCAGCCGCAGATGGCGGCGCGGGCTGCTCCCTCACCCACCAAAATCAACGCCAGATTTATGCGGCAAGCTGCGCCGTCGCAGCCCCATGCCGACGATGCATGTCACCACTCCGGCGACTAGGGCATGATCATTATTAGAGCATCGTGCGCAAAAGTGGGAACCGGTTTTGCGCAAAAAACGATGCGGCGACAAATAGCTAGAGCGCGCGTCTTGCGTCGGATTTAACGCAGCGCGCTCTAGTACTCGTCACCCCGGACTTGATCCGGGGTCCCGCTTCTGTTCTGACGCTGTCGAGGCAGCGGGACCCCGGGTCGAGCCCGGGGCGACGGAAAAGCAGCCTTAATGCCGATGCTTCCGTCTAAGACGATCACGCTCAGGGTAGACATTGCGTATCCCGTGGCTTTTATCGCAGCGGCGTTGATCATTTCGCTTGGTTGAATGTTTCTAAATGTTGCTGGTTCCGAATGACCAGCGGCAGCAGCATTAGGGACATGATATGGACCGCATCTTCACCGCCATGGCCACCCGGATCGCCTCGGCCGCTGGCCAGCCGCTCAGCTTTGTGTTCGCGCTGGGGCTCATTCTGATATGGGGCGTGACCGGCCCCTTGTTCGGCTATTCGGACACCTGGCAGCTGATCATCAACACCGGCACGACCATCGTCACTTTCCTGATGGTCTTCCTGATCCAGAACAGCCAGAACCGCGACGCCGCCGCCATGCAGGCAAAGCTGGACGAGGTCATCCGCGCTCTGGACGCCGCGCGCGAACAGTTTATCGGCATAGAGCATCGCAGCGCGAACGAGGTCGAAGAAATCCGCGCCGCGCTGGAAAAGGAAGTCGGCTGCGACGAAGGGAAAGCCGGTACAGCCGACGATAGCGTCGAACATGTCCTGCGACGGACCTAGAGCCTGCCTCGCACTCCAGATCAGGATCGGTTTCCCGCTCGTATGAGTTTACGCCCTCGGCTCCTTTTCCGTCACCCCGGGCTCGACCCGGGGTCCCGCTGCCTCGGCAGCGTCAGAACAGAAGCGGGACCCCGGAGCAAGTCCGGGGTGACGATCACGCAAACATGATCATGCTCTAGCGGACAGGAAGCGGAAAGGGAGAGGGTGGTAAAAGAACCTCTCATAAACCGCGCTGCGACAGCATCAGACCCCAAAGCCGCCCGACACCGAAATCACCTGCCCGGTCACATAGCGGGCGCGTTCGGATGCAAAGAACACCGCCGCCTGACCGATATCCTCCGACTGGCCCCAGCGCTTCAGGCAGAGCAGCTTCTTGGTTTCCGCGATCCAATAATCGTCGAACACGCCCTGCGCGGTCAGTTCGTGGAACATGCCCGCGTCGATGACGCCGACCAGCACCGAATTGGCGCGGATCTCATGCTTGCCCTCTTCCTTGGCGATGCCCTTGATCAGCGCTTCATTGGCCGCCTTAGGGGCCACCGACAGGCCATCGAGCTTGGGCCACCAATCATGCCCCGCCGATCCCAGATGGACGAACGACCCACCGCCCTTTTCGCGCATGTGCGGGATGAAGGCGCGGGCGGCATTGTAAAAGCCGAACACCTCGACCTCCATCGCCTGGCGGAACTGATCGTCGCTCCATTCGGCGATCGCGACCTGCGGCACCAGCGGCCCCGCGCCCCACACGACGCTATGCACGCGGCCATGGGCGGCGGTGGCGGACGCGACGACCGCATCGACCGAAGCGCGATCGCGCACATCGACCTGATGCAGGCTGGCCTTGACGCCCAGCGCTTCGATCGCCTGCGCCGTCGCCTCGGCCACGTCCTTCTTGCTGCGATAGCAGATGGCGACGTCCGTGCCCGACTTGGCGAACTCGACCGCGACGCCCTTGCCGATCCCGCCGCTCCCGCCAAAGATCAGCGCCGCGCCTTCCGGGAAATCCCTGTTCATTTCTATACTATCCTCTGTTCGTTATGAATGTCATTCGGCCGCTGCGGCCGTCGGCGCCTGATCCAGCCCTTTGGTGGCATGGTCGCCATTGGCGCGGCCCTGATGGCCCGCCGCCTGCGCGCGCGGATTGTAGAATTGCCGATACCATGCGCGGTTGCGGTGGAACGGCCCATCGGTCGGCAGGCGCAATATCTGCAACGCTGGCGCCTTCGTCCGCCAAATCTCGAAATCCTGCGAGAAGGCGGACAGGCCAAGCTGCTGATATTGACCATGCAAGGTCACATCCTCTGCCGAGGGCGGCACCTGTCGTCCCCGCGTGATGATGCCATGCCACACATGGGTCACGCCATCCTCGACCGGCGTATGCAGTACGATCTGAACCGCGTCCGTCTCGCCGGAAAAGCGTGCGATCAATATGCCCGGCCCGGTATAATAGGCATCGACGTCTAGTACGCCGCCCTCGCTGGTCATCGTCTCATGACCTCCGCCGGAAAGCTGCCGTCCGGTGACGCCGTCGAAGCGCGAGTTGAAATAGGCGAGCCGTTGCCCATGGACCGGCCCGAAATGCCGCGCATCGACCAGATTGTCGATAATCTCCTGCGGATGCACCGGAATCTGCCCCAGATCATCATAGATGCAGCGCACCCAGCCCGCATCTTCCCATTCCGGCAGGTCCGGCAAGGGGTAGTCGGGCTCCATCTGCTCGGGATCATGCCAGGCGAACAGACATCCGAACCGCTCCTCCACCGGATAGGCGCGCACCCGCGCCGCCGGGGGCAGCGGCCCGTCGAAATAGGGCACATTGTTACAGATCCCGTCCGGCCCAAAGCGCCACGCATGATAGGGACAACGGATCGAATCCCCCTCGATCCGCCGCGCGCCCGCACCGGAACTTTGCTCGGCCGCCAGATGCGCGCCCATATGCGGGCAATAGGCATCGAGCAGCGCCGCGCGCCCGCTTTCCCCACGATACAGCACCAGATCGCGCCCGAACATGCGCAGCGCGGTGGGCGCGGCCACGGCATCCTCGGCCCGCGCGATCATGAACCAGCCACGGGGAAAAGTGAATTCGCCCAAGCCATAGTCGGCCGTGGTCGCCATCCGTCCATCCTCTCTCTTATCTCGCGCGCATAGTGGGATAAGGACACCACCGGATCAATTCACGCTTGCTCCCGGCAATCATTATATGATCCCATGCGATCACCTAACGATCGGACTTCAGACATGCCGCAAAATGAAAGCCCCGGCGTCGCTGCCATCCTGGCCCAACTCCGCCACGAACTGCGCATGCAAGGCGTCCGGGTAGCGGACCTCGCCGCCCGCATGGACGTCGCGGAGCCGACCCTCTGGCGCTGGCTGCGGGGGAGGGGGCTGACGCTCGACAATCTCGACCGCCTTTGCCTCGCCATCGGCATCGACGTGCGTGACCTGCTAGCCCGATCGGCCGACAGCGGCGCGGATCGCTTCACCCTGGCGCAGGAGCGCGTCCTCGCCGCCGACCGCAGCCTCGCGCTGCTCTTCTTCCTCGTCCTCAACGGCGCGCAGCGGGCGGAGTGCCAGTCGACGCTCGGCATCGACACGGCCGCGCTGGACGAAGCGATCGAGCGGCTCCGGCGCCTCGGCCTGGTCGACAGCCTGCCCGGCGGACGCCTGCGCCCCCTCACCAGCCGCGCCGTCCGCTGGCGCCCGGGCGGCCCCCTCGACCAGGCCTTCAACCGCGTGGTAAAGCATTTCTTCCTCGGCCCCTCGCTGCTGGAGGGGGACGCCCGCTATGTCTCGGATATGCTCTGGCTAGGCCCCAATGGCCGCGACCGGGTGCAGGCGCTGTTCGAACGACTACGCGACGACGCCTATCTGATCGCCCGGCAGGAACGCGAAGCCGCCGCCGACACCGGCGATTGGTCCGCCCTTTTCCTGCTCGTCCGCCCCTTGGCAATGGCCCGCGTCACCGAAGACCTTTAAGCCCCCAGCCACCAAAGCATCCCGGTCAGCGTGATCGACGCCATCGTCGTCGTCAGCATGACCGCCCATGCGCTCAGTTCCATCGCCCAGCGCCCCGCCTTCCCCGCCAGCACAAAGCTCGACGCGCCACACGGCATCGCCGCCATCAATATCGCGACCTTCGCCCAAAGCGGCGGGATCGGCGGCAGCATCCACAACAGCCCCGCCGTGATCAGCGGCTGCACAAGCAGCTTCAAAGCAACGACCCGCCCGATCGGTCCGGGCGTCGCGCTGCGCCGGGGCAGCGCGATGAAAATGCCGATCGCCGTCAGCGCGCACGGCGCCGTCGCCTGCGCCAGCGTCTGCATCAATATGTCGGCCGGTCCCGTCAGCGGCAGGCGCAGCACTGACCAGACGCACCCCAGCACCGCCATCAGGATCAACGGATTGCGCACCGTCGATCGCGCCGCGAGCTTCAATCCGGTGCCCACCCCATGGCCCTGGCTCGCCGTCACCTCGCTCATCACCAGACCGACCGTGAACACGATCGCCGAGTAAATCAGCATCGTCACGGACACCGGCGCGACCGCCTCCGGCCCCCAGGCCAGCGTCGCCACCGGCAGGCCGATAAAGCCCGTATTGCTGAAACAGGCGCACAAAGCCGCGATATTCGCATTCGCCCCCGACCGCCCGAACCGCCGCGCAATCGCAAAGGCCAGCGCATAGGTGATCAGCGCGCCCAGCGTCACCGCGATGAACATGCCCGGCACGGCCAGATTGCTCGGGTCCATATGCGCGATCGACCGAAATGTGAGGATGGGCAGCGTGATGGCGATGACGAAGCGGTTCAGCACTTCGAACGCGCGATCGCCCAATATGTCATAGCGCCCGCACACATAGCCGATCAGGATCAGCCCAAACACCGGGACCAGCGCGCCCAGGATCGTCACAGCCATGAAAAGCGCCCCTCATGCTCGACGGCTTCGCTCCCGCCGCGATGCGCCTCCTATGACAGGACCGTTGCGGCGGAAATGCCTTTCTGCGCAATCGTCAGTGCATACAGGACAATCGATCGCATCTGTATCAAGGCTCCTTTTCCGTCACCCCGGGCTTGACCCCGGGTCCCGCTGCCTCGGCAGCATCAGATAAGAAGCGGGACCCCGGATCAAGCCCGGGGTGACGATCACTCAAACATGATCATGCTCTAAAGGATCAGCGGCCAAATTGCGCCACGCTGCTCTCAAAGCTGCGCCGCGCGGCTTCGACAAGCGGAAGCTGGCGAAACGCATCGGACAGGATTTCCACGCCATAACGACCGTCATAGCCCGCCCGACCCATCGCGCGGATAAAGCCCGGCACATCAAACTCACCCTCGCCGCACAGCTTGCGATGGCGCATCGTATCTTCCGTGATCTCACCCTGCATCGCCATCGTCGCGTCGCATAGTTCAGCAGCGATGATGAAGCGCGCAGGCAACCCCGCAACCTCGTCCATCGTGCCGCCAGAGCGCATCACATGCCAGATATCGACCAGCAGCCCGCCATTGGCCGCGTCCGCCGCAGCCACCATCTCCAGCGCGGAACCAAGGTTCGGCAGCATCGAAAAGGGCAGCATTTCCAGCCCGATCATCAGCCCATGATCCGCCGCCTGCGCACAAAGCGCCGCAAACTCGCCAGACAGAGCTGCCCCCGCCGGATCGTCGGGCAGGAAAGGCGGCATCACCTTGATATGCCGCGCGCCCAGCGCGTCGGCGGCGCGGAACAGCTCCACCCTTGCCGCATCCGACCGAACCCGACGCTCCCCCGATGCAAACCAATCCGCCAGATATTCCAGCTCAACGATCTTCTGCCCGGCATCATCCAGCAGCCGCTTGAGCGAGCCATAATCCCGCCCACTCGCCTCCCAGGCAAGCAGGTCGCCCAGCCAAAAGCCCGTCCCCGCATAGCCCGCGCGCGCCGCCGCTTCGATCCGCTGGTCCAGCGGAAAGCGGCCAAGATTGTCCGGCCGGTCGGGCCGGACATTGCCTGCCGTGGTCCAGCAGGTGGCGATCAGTTGCGGCGCGCTCACGGCCTTTCCGGATCAATCCATGCGCGGCGTTTCGACACCGGCGTTGCGGCAGGCATAGTCGAGCAGCGCCGAATAATCCTTGTTCGCATAGTCGGTCGCTCGCGCGCCACCGAACGCGGCATGCGCCGCCGCGCCCATGGGCAGGCCGACGCGGTTTTCCGCCGCCGCGTTCATCGCCAGCGTCAAGTCCTTGAACGCGAGGTCAATGGTGAAGCCCGGCTCCATATCGCCCTTCAGCACCTTGTTCACCATCAGCACATGGAACTGGCCGTTGCGCGCCGTGGTGTTGCCGGTCACGTCATGCATGGTCTGGATGTCGAGGCCCAGCTTCGTACCCAGCGCCAGCGATTCCGCAACGATCTGCGCCGTCGACAGCAGCATGAAATTGTTGATCACCTTCATGCGGCTGCCCATGCCCGGCTTGCCGCAGCGGAAGATGTCGGTGCCCATCGCCTTCAGCGCCGGTTCGACCCGCGCGAATTCCGCGTCCTCCGCGCCGACCATGAACAATGATTCCCCGCGTTCGGCATGCAGCGACAGACGGCCGATCGGCGCATCGACAAAGCCGATGCCCTTGGCCGCGCAGGCCGCCGCCACCCGGTCCGTGCCCTTTGCATCGATGGTGGAAAGGTCCATCAGTACGGCACCTGCGTCGATGTTGGCCAGCACGCCGTCCTCGCCCAGCACCACCGCTTCGACATGCTGCGTCGCGGGCAGGACGGTGATGACGATGTCCTGACCCCGGCTTGCCTCGGCGACCGTGGCGGCCTTGGCCGCGCCCAGCGCTGCCACCTTGTCCATCTTCTCCGCGTCGATGTCGTACACCGTGACCGCAAAGCCCTTGCGCTGAAGGTTCGATGACATGGGCAGACCCATGGCGCCCAGCCCGATGAAACCGATCTTGGTGGTCATGCTGTAATCCTCTCAATCTTGAGCCGGGCGTCCCCGGCATGATGAACTGCTATTTCCCGATCTTTCAAGAACGAAGCGGAGCGGTACTCCTGCCATCTTCGTCACCCCGGACTTGACCCCGGCTTTCGCCGGGGTGACGGAGGGGGGAGGGCCATAATCACCGTCCTCCTCCTCCGCGTCTCCGCGCAAAAATCAATGCAGCTTTTCCGCGATAACCCCCGCTTCCACAAGCGCCGCAATCTGCCCTTCGGACAATCCCAGCACGTCGCTCAACACGTCACGCGTATCCTCGCCCGAACGCGGCGGCGCACGGCGATAATCGGCGGGCGTCTTGGAAAATTTCCCAGGATAGCCCAGCACCTTGACCGGCGTTCCGTCCGACCGAACCATGTCCTTGATGACACCGCGCGCGGCAATATGCTCGTCTGCAAGAATGTCGGGTATCTCATTGACCCGCCCGCCCGGCAGCTTGGCCGCTTCCATCGCGGCGATCAGATCATCCGACTTCCACTTGGCGATCGCCGGTCCCATCTCGTCCTGCAACGCCTTGCGGTTAGGCGACCGGTTGCCATTGTCGATAAAGCGCGGATCGTCCGGCAGGTCCGGCCGCCCGATCAGATCGCAGAAGCTGCGGAACTGCCGGTCATTGCCCAACGCCACCAATATGTCGCCGTCGGAGCAGGAGAAATCCTGATAGGGCACGGTATTGGGATGCTCATTGCCCAGCCGCCGGGGGATCATGCCGCCATTCATATAGTTGGACGCCTGATTGGCGAGCAGCGCCACCTGCGTGTCGAGCAGCGACATGTCGATATGCTGGCCTTCGCCCGTGCGGTCGCGATGGGCGAGCGCGGCAAGGATGGAGATCGCCGAATAGAGCCCCGTCACCAGATCGCTGATCGGGATGCCCACCTTCATCGGCCCGCCGCCCGCCTCACCGTCGGGACGGCCGGTGATCGACATCAGCCCGCTCATGCCCTGGATCAGGAAGTCGTAACCGCCGCGATCCTTGTACGGTCCATCCTGACCAAAGCCGGTGATGGAACAATAGATGAGCTTGGGATTGATCGCGGACAGCGACGCATAATCCAGCCGATATTTGTTAAGCCCGCCGACGCGGAAATTCTCGACCACGATGTCCGCGCCCAGCGCGATCTCGCGGATCAGGTCGGCGCCACGCGGGTCGGCAAGGTTGATCGCAACCGACTGCTTGTTGCGGTTCGCGCACAGATAATAGGCCGCGTCCTTCGACCCGTCGTCCAGGAAGGGAGGCCCCCAGCGGCGGGTGTCGTCGCCTTGCCCCGGCTGCTCGACCTTGATCACGTCCGCGCCCAGATCGCCCAATATCTGCGTTGTCCACGGCCCCGCCAGCACGCGCGACAGGTCGAGCACCTTGATCCCGGCCAGAGGCCCGGTGGCTGTCTGCTGCTCGCTCACTTGTTCTTGAACTCCGGCGCGCGCTTGCCAAGGAAAGCGGCGATCGCTTCATGATGATCTTCGGTATAGTGGGCCAGCGACTGATAGCCCGCGGCCATTTCCAATAGCGTGGTCAGCTTCATGTCGGCCCCTTCGCGCATCAGCCGCTTCGCCATGCGCGTCGCATGACCCGGATTGGCGGCGATCTTGCCCGCCAGTTCCAGCGCCCGGTCCATCAGCTTGTCGGCGGGCAGCACTTCGGCGACCAGCCCATATTCCAGTGCCGTCTTGGCGTCGATCGCGTCGCCGGTCAGCGTCATGATATTGGCGCGCTGCGGCCCGATCAGGCGCGGCAACAGCCAGCCGCCACCGCCGCCCGGAATGATGCCCAGCTTCACATAGCTTTCGGCGACCACGGCCGTGTCGGCCATCAGGCGGATGTCGCACATGCAACTGATGTCGAGGCCAAGGCCGATCGCCGGGCCATTGATCGCCGCGATGATGGGCACTTCCAGTTCATGGATAGCCGGGCCGATCAACTGCACGCTGGTGCGATAGGCGTTGCGGATTTCATAGGGCGTGCCGCCGAACATGCCCGATCGTTCGGCCATATATTTGACATTGCCGCCTGCGCTGAATGCCTTGCCATTGCCGGTCAGGACGATCGCCCGCACCGAATTGTCCCGCACCATCTGGCGGCAGAAATCGACGATCTCCTCGCTATGCGCGACCTCGGTGATCGTGTTGCGTTCTTCGGGGCGGTTGAAACGGGCGATGACGACGGGGCCGTCGCGCTCGACGAGAAGAAACGGGTCCAAGCGGGGCTCTCCCAATCCAAACATGAAAAGATCGCAGGACGCTAGGCGCTCGCTTTCTATCAAGCTAATATTGATTTTCGATTGTTCGATATATGGAAGCTATCATGGAACTGCGCCAGCTCCGCTATTTCGTCATGCTCGCCGAAACCGGCAATTTCCACCGTGCGGCGGAGCGGCTCAACATGTCGCAGCCGCCGCTGACCGTCGCCATCCGCAAGCTGGAGGATGAACTGGGCGCTGCTCTGTTCGTGCGAAGCGCGCGCGGCGTCACGCTGACGGCGGCGGGCCGCGCTTCGCTCGACATGGCGCGGGCGACCCTGGCGCAGGCGGATCGCTTCCGGGAAGCCGCGCGGGAAGGCGCGGCGGGGGAACGCGGCCAGTTGCGGGTGGGCTTTGTCGGTTCGGCGACCTTCGAACTGCTCCCCCGCCTCATCGCGGAATATCGCCGCCGCTATCCTGCCGTCGAACTGGTGCTGGAGGAAGCGACCAGCGCCGAAATCGCGCGAAAGCTCGCCGCCGCCGAGCTGGACGTTGGCCTTGTCCGCCTGCCCTTGCTCCAGATCGCGGCCGTGGACACGCAGGTCATCGACCCCGACGAACTGCATGCGGCCTTGCCCGAAGGCAGCTCCTTCGCCGACGCGGACAGCGTGGCGCTAGGCGATCTGGCGCAGCAACCCTTCATCCTGCAAAGCCGCATCAGCGTCCTCCATTCGATCACGCTCACCGCCTGCCAGAAGGCCGGTTTCATGCCCATCGTCGCCCAGGAAGCCGCGCAATTGAGTGCCGTCCTCGCCCTCGTCCGCTCCGGCCTGGGCGTCGCGCTCGTCCCCTCCCGCGCCGCTGGCTCAGTGCCCCAAGGCGTCCGCCTCGTCCGCCTCGCCAACAAGGTACCCGTCCTCACCGGCGTAGCCCTCCCCCGCGACGCAGCGAGTCCGCTCGCCAAAAACTTCGCCGCCATCGCCTCCGATAGCCATTGAATATCGAATAACCGAAATTCGATATTGGACTATAAAGTCACAAAACGCGATCTATTCGCCACTTCCTTAACGGTTTCACGAGGCCGGCTTGTTCGAAACACTGACCCTTTCCACCCTCCCGCCCGAGGATGAGGCGATCCGCCCCGCTCTGCGCGCGCTGATCCAGGAAGCCATCGCCGAACTGCCGGTACACCGCCGCGCCCGATCCTGGCAGGGTTTCGACGCCGCCTTCAGCCGCAAGCTGGGGCAGGCGGGTTATCTCGGCCTCTCGCTGCCCAAGGAATATGGCGGCGTCGGCCGCGGTCCCTTCACCCGCTTCGTCGTGGTCGAAGAACTACTCTCCGCAGGTGCCCCGGTCGCCGGGCACTGGATCGCCGACCGCCAGAGCGGCCCGCTGATCCTGCATTACGGCACCGAAGAACAGCGCCGCTTCTACCTCCCCCGCATTTCGAAGGGCGAAGCGCTTTTCTGCATCGGCATGAGCGAGCCGGGCTCCGGTTCCGACCTAGCCAGCGTCCGTAGCCGTGCCGAACAGCAGGCAGACGGCAGCTGGTTACTGAACGGCCAGAAGATCTGGACCACCAACGCGATGCACAGCGATTACATGATCGCTCTCGTCCGCACATCGGGCACCAGCGCCGACCGGCAGCAGGGCCTGTCTCAGCTAATCGTCGACCTGAAGGCGCCCGGCGTCAGCATCCGCCCGATCGTCGACCTTACCGGCGACGCGCATTTCGCCGAAGTCTTCTTCGAAGACGTCCGCCTCGCCCCCGACGCGCTGATCGGCGCCGAAGGGCAGGGGTGGAAGCAGGTCACCGCCGAACTCGCCTTCGAACGCAGCGGGCCTGAGCGCATCTATTCCTCTGTCGTCCTGATCGACGCCTGGGTCCGTCATCTCGAAGCCGTCGGCCGCAAGGACAGCGCCACGCTGCGCCTCGTCGGATCGCTGATGGCGCAGCAGGCCGTCCTGCGCGAAATGTCGCTGGCCGTTACCGCGCGGCTGGTGGCGGGTGAAAGCCCGGTGGTCGAAGCATCGCTGATGAAGGACCTCGGCACCAGCTTCGAACAGGCCGTGCCGCAGCTGATCGGTGACGATCTGGCCGCCAATCCGGACGAGCCGGTCGATCCTGAGCTATACCGCACTTTGCTTTACGTCACCCATATCGCGCCCAGCTTCTCGCTGCGTGGCGGCACGCGTGAAATCCTGCGCGGCATCATCGCCCGCGGCCTTGGCCTGCGCTGAAGGGAGCCACTTCATGGACATGTCCGAACTGATTGATCCCTTCGCCCGCCTGATCGAAGACGTCTGCACCCCCGCCGCGATCCGCGAGATCGAGCAGGGCGGTGACAGCAGCGCGATGTGGAATGCCTTTGTCGAATCCGGTTTCCTTGACGCCCTCGTCGCCGAAGAGGCGGGCGGGGCAGGGCTCTCGTTGGAGGACGCCGCGCCACTGATCGCTTTGCTCGGCCGCCATGCCGTCCCTCTGCCGGTGGGCGATACGATGATCGCGCGTGCGCTGCTCGCCGCAGCTGGCATCGAAGCGCCCGAAGGCCCGATCGCGATCGCCACCGGCGCAGGCGCAGTGCCCTTCGCCGTAGTCGCCTTCCACATCCTGTCGGGCACCCCGGACGCGCCGGTGCTGACTACCGCAAAGGTCGAGGCTACGGGTGTCCCCCATGACGCGGACGCCTATGCTTCAGGGCTGAACGGGGCTGCATTGCGCCCCATCGCTGCTGTGCTTCGGGCGCAGCTCATTTCCGGCGCGGCTGGCCGGGTCATGGAAATGACCGTCGCCTACGCCAATGAGCGTGTCCAGTTCGGCAAGCCCATCGGCAAGCAGCAGGCAGTGCAGCAGCAATTGTCCGTCCTCGCCGAACAGGCCGTAGCCGCCCGCATCGCCGCCGCGATCGGCGCGCGCTCGGGGCTTGAACCCAAGCTCACCGACGCCGCGATCGCCAAGCACGGCACCAGCCTCGCGGCAGGGCAGGTCGCCGCCATCGCCCATGCGGTTCATGGCGCGATCGGCATAAGTGAGGAATATGACCTCCAATTGCTGACCCGCCGCCTGCACGGATGGCGGCTGGCCGATGGCTCGGAAAGCTATTGGGCCGGTGTTCTGGGCGAATTGAGGCTGGCGTCCGCCGCATCGCCGACCGCCGACTTCATTCGCGGGGCCTGAACGGGCCATTCACTGGCGGCTGGGTCTTGTCCCCTCCGTGGCGGGAGGGGTAAGAGGCCGCCAACTAATGCGCGCGCAGCTGTCCAGCGGATGAGTTTTGCAGCGCATGTCGGACCCTTGGAGTATAAGCACATGACCAATTCGACGCCCCGCCCCATCATCGACGGTCAGGAACGCAGCCAGGGTTCGCTCGGCACGATGAAGCTGGTCAACCCGGCCACCGAGGAACTGATTGCCACGCTGCCCTCGTGCGGCGCGACCGAAGCTGCTGAAGCAGCCCGGCTGTCGGTTGACGGTTTCGCGCAATGGTCCGCCATCTCGCCCTTCGAACGCAGCAAGGTCTTGCGCCGCGCCGCTGACCTGATGCGCGCCGAGGCTGACGAAGCCGCCGCTGAAATGACGCGCGAGGGCGGCAAGCCGCTGGCGCAGGCGCGGGGCGAATGGCTGGGATCGGCCGACCTGCTCGATTGGTATGCGGAAGAAGGCCGTCGCGCTTACGGACGTCTGATCCCCACGCGCGCCAGCGACATGCGCTGGGTGGTACAGCGCCGCCCCGTCGGTCCCGTGGCCGCATTCACGCCCTGGAATTTCCCGGCCTGGACCGTCATGCAGAAGGTCGCGCCGGCGTTGGCGGCAGGTTGTTCGGTCGTGCTGAAGTGCGCCGAAGAAACGCCGAGCGCCGGGTGGCGCATTGGCCGGGCGCTGTTGGCTGCGGGCCTGCCACCCCGCGCGATCAGCGTGATCTGGGGTGATCCGGCGGCAATTTCCGCCACCCTCTGCGCTGCGCCGGAAATCCACAAAGTGACGCTGACCGGATCGACCCGCGTCGGCCGCCTGCTTGCAAGCGCCGCCGGGCAGCACCTCAAGAAGGTGACGATGGAGCTTGGCGGACATAATCCGGTGATCGTCGCGCGCGATGCCGATCTTGCCACTGTCGTTCCGCTGGCGGCGGAATTCAAGTTCCGCAATGCAGGGCAGGTATGCGTCTCGCCCACGCGCTTCCTGGTTGAAAAGCCGCTCTATGCCGATTTCGTCGCGGGCGTGACCGAAGTGGCCAGCAAGCTGCGCGTCGGTGACGGCATGGCTGCGGACACGCAGATGGGGCCGCTAACGACAGCAGGTCAGCTTTCCAAGATTGAGGCGCTGGCGGCTGACGCGGTACAGCGTGGTGCGAAGATCGAAACCGGCGGGTCGCGCATCGGCAATCGCGGCTATTTCTTCCAGCCAACCGTCCTGTCAGGCATGACGCCCGAAATGGACGCGATGAATGAAGAGCCGTTCGGTCCCCTCATGCTCGTGATGCCGGTCGACGACATCGATGCCGCGCTGACAGAGGCTAACCGGCTGCCCTACGGCCTTGCATCCTATGCCTTCACCAACAGCATGAGCACCGAACGCAAGATTTCCGAAGGAATCCATGCGGGCATGCTGGGCATCAACCATTTCGCGATGGCGATGCCGGAAACGCCCTTTGGTGGCGTCGGCGACAGCGGCATGGGGTCCGAAGGCGGCAGCGAAGGCATGGAAGCCTATCTGCGGCCCTTCCTCATCTCCGCCAAAATCGGATGAAATAGCCGTCGTGCCCCGGCGTTGAGGGGCCGCCTAATGATGATCGAATGATGCTGCCCCGTGCCTGTCAAAAGGTGCGGGGCAGTTTTCGTTCGCCCGGCATTCGGTCCGCCGTCAGCCGCTTCTCTTCTTGACTCGGAAACTGATTGGTTTACCAGTTTCGCCGAACAAAAAAGTGAGGAGAGGACGTCATGAGCGATTCCCAAGGCGTGGGTGCGAATCCGGATCAGCAAAATTCCGCAACCATGCCGCTGGCGCGCGTTCATGGCGTTGGCGACATGCGCGTCGATCAGGTCGCGATACCGGTCGTCGGTCCCCATGATGTGCTGGTGCGCATCGGCGCCACGGGCGTGTGTGGCAGCGACCTGGGCTATGTTGCCGCAGGTGGCCTGGGCGGCGGCGCGCCGCTCGCTGAACCCCTGCCCATCGGCCATGAATTTGCAGGCGTCGTGGAAAAGGTGGGCGCGCAAGTGCAGGGCATTCAGCCGGGTCAGCGCTGCGCCGTCAATCCGGACGCGGGCCTTATCGGCGGGGGCGGGCCGACGGGCGCCTTCGCTCCGTTCATCCTAGTTCCGGACGCCCGCGCTGGCGCGGACATCTGCCCCATCCCCGACAGCTTGCCGCTCGAAAAGGCAGCGTTGGCCGAGCCTCTGTCCGTGGGCCTGCACGGCGTGAATATCGGCCGGGTGCAGTCGGGCGACAAGGTGGTGATACTCGGCGCGGGTCCGATCGGCCTCTGCACAATCATCTGCCTTCGCCATCGTGGCGTGAAGGACATTCTTATCGCCGATCTGTCGGACGCCCGGCTCGAACGCGCCCGCCAGCTTGGCGCTGCCGTCACCGTCAATCCCTCGCGCGAACCGCTGGTCGAGGCGATCGGGAAGGCGCACGGAACCGGTGAGAGGTTCGGCATGCCCTTTGTCGGCACGGATGTCATTATCGACGCCGCCGGAGCGCAGCCGCCGCTGGCCGAGTTGCTCGAGGTTGCCAAATTCCGCGCGCGCATCGTGATCGTCGCGCTTCATAAGAAGCCGATGCCGGTCAATCTGTGGAAGATGATGGCCAATGAGTTCAGCATTTCCGGATCGATCGCAACCGACCGCGAGGATGAGTTCAACGAATGCCTCCAGATGCTGGCGAGCGGTGAGATCAATGTCGATCCGCTGATCAGCCATCGTATCGCGTTCGACAAATTGGATGAGGCCTTCCGCATCGCCGCCGATACCGAAGCATCGGCCAAGGTCATCGTCACTTTCCCCCAGACTGCGTGAAGCTGGCTCCAGCCGCGCCAAAGGATCAACAATGAGCGAAACCATGCAGCCCGAGCCGCAGGAAATTCATATCGACGACATGGCGGAGCCGATTGTCACGCCAATGATCGAGGCGGCCCGCCAGGGACCTGCCGACCGGCCCGACCATATGACGGTGGATCAGGTTCTGGCCCAGGCCATCGCCAATTCCGGCGGCCTTGATGATTTCGGTGAGGATCAGAGCTTTCGCGAACGCATGGCGGTGACGCTTCAGGCGTGGGATGAGGATGAAGGCCTGACCCGTGGCGGCCGGATCACCCTGCTCGATCATCTGGTGCGCGTCATGGTGAACCGCCTGCGGATCGAGGATATCGTCAAGCGGCACCCGGAAATCCTCGACATCCAGATCGATCGCCCGCTGTTCATCGCGGGGCTGCCGCGTTCGGGCACGACGCACCTCGTCAACTGGCTCGCTCGCGATGAGCGATTGCGATCGCTGACACTCTGGGAAGCCGAGGAGCCCGTCCAGGTGCGCGAACTTGCGCCCGGCGAAGTTGACCCGCGTATCACCCGCAGTGCCGAACTATGGAGCGCGTTCGAAGCGATGCTGCCCCACATGGCGGCGATGCACGGCATGGATGCAGCGTCGATCCATGAGGATAATGAACTGCTCTATATGGACCTCAACTGCTACAGCTGGGAGTTCCAGTCCCGCATTCCGCGCTGGATCGACCATTATTTCGCTCATGACCGCACCCCCAGCTATGCCTATGAAAAGAAGGTGCTGCAGGTGCTGACCTGGCACCGGGGGCCTAATCGCTGGCTGCTGAAATCACCGCAGCACATGGAAAATCTGGCCGCGATCAAGGCTGTTTTCCCCGATGCCACGATGGTCATCACGCATCGCGATCCCGTCGCTGTTCTGCGGTCGCTGACCACCATGCTTGGCTATAGCGACCGTATCCGCCGCGATCCGGTCGATCCTCCTGCGCTCGCCCGCCTCTGGCTGGACCGGATCGAGCGGCTGCTGCGCGCCTGTGTGGATCAGCGGGACGCATGGGGGCCGGAACAGTCGGTCGATCTGTTGTTCCACGAATATATGGCCGATCAGGAACGGGTGATGCGGGAGGTTTACGCGCTGGCGGGGCTGGAATTGACCCCAGAGGTCGAAAATCAGCTGCTTGGCTATCTCAACGAAAATCCGCGGAACAAGCATGGCAAGGTGATCTACGACCTTGAAGGCGTGTTCGGCCTGAACGAAGCCGCCGCTCGGGAACGTTTCGCCTTTTACTATGACCGCTTTCCAGTGCGGCATGAGGCCTGATGGGGACGTCCGCAACAGCATCTGTTGACGGGAAATCAGTGCCTGTCCCGGCGCGGATAGGCCGGGCAGACCAGACGCTCGCGAAGAAGCGTCGTCTGCTCCAGATCGCGCGCGAGGAGTTCATCCGCCAAGGCTATCGGGCGGTCACCATGGACGCTATCGCCCAGGCGGCAGGCGTGTCGAAGCGATCCCTCTATCTTTGGCATGAAGACAAGGCGGCCCTTTTCCGGGCCTGCCTTGCCGCCGGGGTAGAGCGTTTTCCCTTGCCCCAATTTAACGATCCAGCCGAGCCTGAAGCTGATCTACGGGCTTTTGGCGTTGCGTTGCTGACGGAATTCACCAGGCCATCGACCGTAGGCATGGCGCGGCTGTTGATGCGCGAAGCACATGAGTTCACCGAATTCGGAGCCATGATCCGGCAGAGCCAGGATGATTATCTCATCCTTCCCTTGGCCAGCCATCTTGAGCGGGCCAGGGTTGCGAAAGGGGACAGTATGGCAGCGGCGAAGTTGCTGCTCTCCATGCTCCTGATGCCGGTTCATAATTATCTGCTGATCGACGCTGCGCTCCCGGATGAAACGGAATGTGCGGCTCATGTCGGGATGGCTGTGCGCACCTTTCTTCAAGGGTGCTCGGGCTGCGAAGGCAGGGTCGCTTGACTCAAAAAGCAGCCCCTATTATCCACAAGTGAGCATTCACTTACAAATATAGTGAGTCGGAGAGGACCCTAGGACGATGGCTGAACATGTGGATGGCGCGGTAATGGCACGGGACTGGCACGATCGCAGCCTGCCGCTGGCCGATAGCGAAGAACTGCGCGTTGCGCTGGAGGAAGCGAACATCCAGACGCTGCTGATGGTCTATGTCCATCTGACCCATGACGCGGCGATGCTGGACATCTTCGGCAACTATATCAAACCGCCTTTCTCCGTTCCCAACACCGAAATCCCCGCCGAATATAGCCAGGAACTGCGTACCAAACTGCTCCACGTGCTGACGACCCCCGGCGCCGCGCGCGAGGACGATCCGTCCGACGCGTTGATGAAGCGGATGATGAGCGTCGGCGTGGGCGAGGAAGTAGCGGACGAATTCCTGCCGCTGCTGTTCGACCAGATCGGTTTCAAACTGCCCAAGCCGCGCAAGGAAATCGAAGGGCGCACGCCGCCGCCGACAGATTTCAAGGTGCTGGTGATCGGCGCCGGCATGACCGGCCTTGCCGCCTCGCTCAAGCTGGAAGAAGGCGGTTACGAGCATATCGTGATCGAAAAGAACCCCGAAGTCGGCGGCACCTGGTACGAAAACCGCTATCCCGGCGTGGGCGTCGATACGCCCAGCCACTTCTATTCCTATTCCTTCGAAATCACGCCCGAATGGTCGCATTACCATCCCAAGGGCGTGGATATGCAGAAATATCTGCTGCACGTCGCCGACAAGTACGACCTGCGCCGCAATATCCGCTTCAATACCGAAGTGGTCGCCCTGCGCTATGACGATGCAGAGGCGGCGTGGAACGTCACGGTGCGCGGCAAGGACGGCACGGAAGAAATCATCCGCGCCAATGCCGTCATCAACGCTCACGGCCCAGTGAACCGCTGGAAATGGCCTGATATCCCGGGCCGCGAAGAGTTCCAGGGCAAAATGATGCACACCGCGACCTGGGATCCGTCCGTCCGGATCGAGGGCAAGCGCGTCGGCATCATCGGCACCGGCGCCAGCGCCGCGCAGCTGATCGGCGCGATCGCGGATCAGGTCAGCGATCTCACCGTCTTCATGCGCACGCGCTACTGGTCGATCTACAATCCCGAGATCAATCATGAAGTGTCGCCGGGCATGAAGTTCGCCCTGCGTTACATTCCGCATTTCCGCGAATGGTTCCGCTTCCGCGTCTACTGGTTCGCGGCCGACGGCCTCTACGGCAATGTGGTCAAGGACCCGGAATGGCCGGTCGACAGCCCATCCGTCTCGGCGGCCAATGAGGGCGCGCGGCAATGGGCGCTCGCCCATCTGGAAGCGAAGTTCCACGACCGTCCCGACCTCAAGGAAAAGCTGACGCCGGACTTCCCGATCTTTTCCAAGCGCATCATCCTGGACGCTGGCTGGTTTGACGCGCTCAAGCAGCCCAATGTCACGCTGGAAGATGGCGGCATCGAATGCTTCACGCCCAAGGGCATCCGCACCAAGGACGGCAAGGAGTATGAATTCGACATCATCGTCTGCGCCACCGGCTTCGACGTCGCCAACATGATGGGCAAGCTGGAAATCCACGGCAAGGGCGGCCGGTCACTGCGCGACGAATGGGGCAAGGACGATCCGCGCTCCTATCTGGGCGTGACCGTGCCCGGCTATCCCAATTACTTCATGACGGTTGGCCCCAACAGCGCGCCCAACCATGCGGCGGGCCAGAACCTGATTTCCGAAGCCCAGGTCAATTATATCATCGAATGCCTGGACTGGATCAACGAAAGCGGCGCTCGTGCTGTCGAACCCACACAGCAGGCGTTCGAACAGTGGAACCGGGAGGTCGAGGAACAGATGAAGAATATGATCTGGACCCACCCGAGGGCGAACAGCTATTATAACAACTCGACAGGTCGAGTATTCCTGTCCTGGCCGTGGCGACTGGTGGACCTTTGGAACCAGACACGTGGTCCCGCCAAGGAGAATTTCGAACTGCACTGATCGCGGGTCGAAAGGAATGACATAGGATAAGAGCCGGTCTGTAAGGACCGGCTCTTATCGTTTCTGCACTTTTCGTATCGATTAGAGCTTCGTGCTTTAATCGGCTCCACCTCTATTAATGCCGTTCGCCCTGAGCCTGTCGAAGGGTTCTACTTCTTTTTAGGAAGAGGAGGGCTTCGACATTTGAACGAGGCAAGTGACTCATTCAAACAGCCAACGGGGCTGGGTGATTCAGATTAAAGGCCCGATGCTCCAGGCGGCGAATCAGCCGGAGACGGTGTACCCGCCGTCAACGGCCAAGGTCTGACCGGTAATCCATGCCGCGCCGGGACTCGACAGGAAAAGGATCGCGTTGGCGATATCTTCGGGCGCACCGGGACGGCCCAAGGGCGTCCTTGCGAGCGTGGGCGCCATCCAGTCCTCTTGCGCGAAGGTCCCCTCAGTCATGCGGCTTCGCGTCAGCCCTGCCGCGACCGCGTTGACGCGGATGCCGCGCTCCCCCCATTTGACCGCGAGTGACCGGGTCAGGCCGAGCAGGCCGGTCTTGGCGGCGCCATAGCCCGGCACGATCGGAATACCGAAATAGCTGCTCATCGACGCGATGCTGACGACGCTTCCCCCGCCTGCGATCTTGCTTTGCGCCAGCAGGTCCGCGCTTTGCCGCGCCATGCGGAAAGCGCCTACCAGCAGCATGTTGACGGCGCGGGCGAATATATCGGGCTCATATTCGTCAAGGCCAAGACTGGGCAGCGCCACCCCGGCATTGTTCACCAGAATGTCCAGCTTATCGAGGCTAGCGGCCACAGCGTCGATGCTCTTGCCGTCCTCTATGTCCATCTGAAGATAGCGGTAGCCGGACAGGTCGCCGTCATAGTCGGCGGCACTGCCGCGCGTGCCGGTAATCGTCACATTCGCCCCGGCTTCAAGATAGGCGGCAGCGGCGGCGGCACCTATGCCGCTGGTGCCGCCGGTGACGAGGACATGCGCCCCGGAAAAATCATAGGATGGGTTCGTCATACTGTCTCCACTTCGATCCAACGGCCTTCCGCCGCCGAAAGGCGCGCGGCATCGAGCACGGCTTGTCCTGCCGCCGCATCATGAAAATCGCCCGCCGGATCAGGCAGGGGCGGCGTGCGCCCTTCGATTCTTGCCTTCAACTGGCGGAACAGCTTGGCATAAGGGGCGACATCGAACCCCTGCGTGTGCCAGCGATCCATTTCCGTCTGGATCAGCTCCGCGACGGCAAAGGGTTCGGGCGCGGGATTGACCAGTTCGGCAGGCATCGGCACCTGCCGCGCGCCGTCCGCATCCTTGATCCACACCTCTTCAGGATCGCCAAAGGCGTTGCCGGACTGGATCCAGGCCGCACCTTTCGTCCCCGCCACCTTGGTCGCCATGACGAAGGGTCCGGGAAAGTTCATTGCGGCCTCGATCACGCCCATGCACCCGTTCGCGGTCCTGAACTGCACATTATAATAATCATCGGATGTCATCGCGGGGCGGGTCGTCGTCAGCTTGCGCAAGATCGCGTTGACCGCCACGATCTCGCCCAAGGTCGAACGAACCTGATCGATCATGTGCGTGCCGAAAGCGCCCAGGAAGCCGCCGCCCTGCGCCGCATCGGTCCACCAATCGGCCAGTGGTTCTTCCTCACCCGTGCCCGGCTGCTGGTAGATGCGGCTGAACATCATTGGATCGCCGATCAGGCCATCCTGCACCACGCGGCGCAGCAACGCCTGCGCGCTGTCGAACCGGAACTCCGCGCCCAGCGCGTGGACGATGCCAGCCTTGTTCGCTGCGTCCAGCATCTCGCGCGCCTGCGCCAGATCGCGCGCAAAGGGCTTTTCGCACATGACATTACGCCCGGCGGCAATGGCCTGCATGACCGGCGTGTAATGCGCATGCGGCGGCGTTGCGACCGTCACCAGCCGGATCGCCGGATCGTCGGCAAGCACCTGTTCCAGATTATCCGACGCCAGCGGGATGCCGAGGGGCGCCGCACGCTCAGCCGTACGTTCCCGGTTGCGCCCGACAATGGCCCGAACCTCGAAGCCCGCTTCCCGCAGCGCCCTGACATGCGTGAACAGGCCAAAGCCCGTGCCCACAACCACCGCGCCTATCGGCGTTTCTTCTCCACTCATCGTATTTCTCTGGCCTTTCTGATGATGTCGCGGGCTGCTGGCGCCCATGAGGCGATGGCTTCGCCCATCGGCGCTGCACTGGTCGCAGCGGAAAAAATCTCGACCGAAATAGGCGCTGTCGCCTCGATCCGATCGAGCGTGCGGATGAAACGGGTGAGGTCGAAGCTGCCCTGTCCCGGCACAAGACGGGCGGTCATCGTTTCGTGCATCAGGTCGGATTGCGGCTGCGCGGGCGCGTCGTTTATCTGGATCGTGTGGATGCGCGACCCCGGAATCTGCTCCAGCAGATCAAAGTTCGCCCCGCTGCGGAAGAAATGCCAGCTGTCGAGCGTCAGGCCGCCATTCGGCCTGCCCGCCGCCTGAACGATCGCCCAAGCACTCGCCAGGTCGGGGATGCCGCCAAAGGGAAGGAACTCGATATGCGCCTTCATGCCATGGCGGGCGGCCAGGTCGCACAAATCGGCAAAGGCTTCCGCAGCCTCATCGAGTGACGGCGTGACGCCCATCATCTCCACCGCCGTGACGGAGGGTGACCCGATGCGCGCGGCGGTTTCCACCACGCGGTCGGGCGTCATCGAGCGGAGCAGGGCGGCCATAGGGACATCATCCCCAGCGCTGCGATGGCTGGGCAGCCAGCAGGCCGTGCAATCCATCTCCATGATTGCCAAGCCGTGGTCCGCTATCCGCATGCCGATGTCGGCGGCATTCATCCCCGCCTCTTCCAAAGCCCAGATGTCGCCGGGCATCAGCGATATGGCGGAAAACCCGGCTGCCCGCGCGGGCGCCAGCCGTTCCAGCAGCGGAACATGGATGAAGGGCGGGGCTGACAGGACAAGCATCGGATCGTCCGTCATGTCTGATCCAGACGGAAATTCAGTTCCAGGATGATCCCGTTCCGCTCTTCCACGAATAGTTGGCAGAGATTGGCCGGCGGATAATCCTTGCGCACGACGCCAAGACCGGCGGCTTCCAGTCGCGCGAACATCGTGGGCAGGTCGTCGCATTCCAACGCCACATGATGCACAGCGCCGCTGCCCCGCGCAGGGGTGAAGGGAAACGCATCATCACTGGGATAGCGGCCCTCGACAGGGCCGATATGAATGATCGGACGACCGTCAGGATCGTGTATCCAGCAGCCCTTGTCGATCGACTCCGCCCCCGGCGCGACACCCGCGCGAAGGCCCAGCACGTCGCGGAAAAAGGCGGCCGTTCCGGGCACGTCCGCTGTACGGATGTTCACATGGTCAAGCGTTCGTACGGCCATTGCATCAATCCACAAACTGGCCGGTCAGGATCGCTGCGCCCGGATCCAGCGCGGCCGTGCCCTCTGCTTCCAAGCGCGCAAGCGGCAGGCGCCACAGATTTACTTCCGCAGTGCTTTCTGTCCGCACCAGCCGAAGCCCCCAAATCCCCCGCTCATGCCCATAGCTATTCACCCAGTTGCCGCCGAGACCCGGATCGCGCTCGGCTATGACGATGCGGACCCGGCCATCAGGCTCGGCCACGAAACGATAGTTGTTCACCCATCCGTTGCCATCCTCGAACGTGTCGAGATTTTCCTGCCACATGTTGCAGATCTGGAAGTTCCAATATTCGCACTCAGGCGGCACGAATTCCAGCACCAGCGCTTCGTCCAGCCCCTTTTCCCACCCGCCGAAGGCTACATGGCGGTCGGGCACGCCACCGTTCGACAGATATTGCGCGCGGCTATAGTCCAGCCGGTTCAGCTTCGCCGCGAAATTGCCCTGCGTGCCGTTCCACCAGTTGCGCACCAGTTCGGCATAGCCCAACACGCCCTGCGCGGCCCAGGCCAGGTTGTTCGCCATCAAGGCTGGCGTGATGGGTTCAGGTGCCGCGCCATCCATCCGCTCGATCCGCAGACCCGGAGCGATCTCCTTTTCCCGGTCGCTCCAGACCAGCCGGATGAGGATGCAGTTGGTATCGGGTTGCAGCTTCAGCCAGTTCTTGCCTTCGCCGGGATCATTTTGCGACATGATGATTTCGAAGGTCCCGTCATCCTCGATATGAAGCTGCTGACTGCCCAGGAAGCCGGTGGTTTTCAGGTTGGAGGGATCGAACTGTTTCAATCCCTCCACGCCCAGTTGCGCCCAATCACGCGCGCCCAAATCGTCGGGCGCTGGCGCGGTCAAAATGGCGAAGATGAAATAGGGTATGGTCCCGCGCGTGCCGATGATCCGGTAATCGCGGGCTTCATCGAACTGGCACATCAGATGGTCCTGATCGACCGTCTGGACGTTGATCGACTGGCGCCATACCATGTCGCGCAGGCGCGGCCGGGTGGGTTCGGCGTTCTCGATCAGCCGCTCAAAGCTCGACCGGGCGACCCGCGTCAGAAAACGATACCATTCCGCCCGGTCGAGATCGGACGGATCATCGCCGAACCGGTCTATCATCCGGCCAGCGACTTTCAGGACGTCGCAGAAATCTTCCCACGACTGGCCCGATAGCAGCCGCTGCGCGGCCTGCGTTTCAATCGCGCGCTTGTCGATCGGTTCTTTCAAGGCGTCAGTCATTGCGCCGCATCCTCTCCTGATTTGAGGCAGGAAGGTGCCATCATCCCTGTCGCGCGGCCAGCCAATCTTCTGTCGATCCCGTGCCATTATCCTTTCTGTGTGACGCAAAACATCCCGACCGGGGTCGATGGACATTTCCGTGCCAACCAGCATTGACCGAAAAGTTATAATGCGATAACTTTACGGTGTTTAAAGGCGGTGGAATGATTCGCCCGACGTTTGGAGAGGAGTTGCAAAAATCATGTTGAGCAATGAGCAGAAGCGGCGGTTGTCCGACATGCTGCAGCCTGTTTCGCCGCCGCGCGAGTTGCATGACGTCTACACCGAGGATCAGCGTCGGCGGCTGCTGGATGTCGTCCATAGCGGCGCCTGGAAGCTCATCATCGCGCAGCATTTTCCGACGCCGGAATCCCTGATCGCCACCTTCGCGGGCGGTTTTCCGGAAGGGTTCGAGCCGACGCTCGACATGTTCCTGACGCCGACATTCCGCGGCTTCTATGCCAATTATTCGACCTGCATGTACCCGGAGATTCAGGATACCTTCTACAATCCGACATTCCTGGAATATGCCAAATCCTATTGGAATGCGGACTACGCCAAGCCGCAGATGATGCTGTTCAACGTGAACGGCCCCTGCGGCAATACTGATCCGGGCCATCTGGATTCGCCCAGCTTCCGTGGCGTTCGCTATGAAAACTCGCCCACATGGCTATGTTCGATCATGGGCCGGTCGGGCCTGTTCCAGGATTATCTGATCAAGATGGCCCAGGTGATCACCTGGTTCAGCCATGATCCCAATAGCGGCTTCACCTATTGGCCCAAGGGTCCGCTGGAAAAGCCCGCGCGGTTGCAGCCGCCCGTCTATAATCGTGGTGTGGTTGTGCAGAATGAAATGCTCGTCCATCGCGGCGAAGCCAATGGCCCGATCGAGCGCCGCAAGCCGCAGGGCCTGGGCTTTGACTCCCTGTTCAGCGGCGAACCGGGCAACCCCGATGGCTGGCTGGTAAAGACCGGCGACGAAGTCATCGAGCGTTATCATACCGACGATTTGCGCTTCCTCGTCCACTGGTCGGCCGAAGTGTTCGAAGATTATGCCGAGCTCAAGAAGAACATGGATGGGTCTGACAACCTCACCTATGATCAGGTTTTCGATACGCTGATCAAGGATGTCCGTTCGCGCGGTTTCCAGATCGAGACGCCGACCGATCCACTGAACGATCCGGCTTTCATCAAGGCACTGAACGCCGCTTACGACTATGGTGGCCCTGCCGAATATCCGGCCGAAGCGCCGCGTGAGCTGGTCGCCGCCTGAGCGCGAGCGGATAGCAAGAGCAGGAAGAAGGGGCGTCCCGTCAGGGCGCCCCTTTTTTCATGGCCTCCGTTTTCAGGGGGATGGTTCCATGTCCTCCGGACCCCAATAGGCCTTCAGGCTGGTGATGCGTCCTTCCGCGTCGAACGTGCAGACATCCAGCGACCGGATCAGCAGGCGCGGGCCTTCTGGCGGCTGAAACGTCACATCGAACACGAGCGCCGCCGCATTGGCATGCGATCCCCGGATCGGTGCGACCGGCTGGATGTGTGTGTCAAAAGCGATCGTGTCGCTGAACCATGCGCGGATTTCCTCGCCGGTCTTGGGCGGCGAACCGACCGGGTCCTCGATCACCGCATCACGCGCGAACAGCGCCAGAACGCCGTCCCGATCGCCCGCGTTGATGCGATCCACATAGGCCTGAAGCGCGGCCCGCATGTGCGTTTGGTCAGGTCCCGGTACGCGGGGTCGAGAGGATTCGGACATATCCTGTTTACCTCGTCATCCATAGAGTCATAACGGCTATGAATCGCGCATTTAACATATGAACTTGCCTTTATAATGATGTTTTGCGTAGAAAGAGGAAGATTTCAAAAAGGCTATAAGCGAGGCTGTGACTCGCCGCATTAGCTGCTAATTTGCCATGGGCAGTGAGAGGATCAAGAAATGGCGACATCGTCGGACTATCGTCTGGGAGACTTCACCTTCCCTCGTGGCTGGTTCATGGTGGGTGAGAGCGCCGAGGCGACGAGCACGCCCAAGGCGATGCGCTATCTGGGTCAGGACATGGTGATGTACCGTGGCGAGAGCGGCAAGGTCTATGTGACCGAAGCCTATTGCCCGCACATGGGCGCGCATCTGGCGAAGAACACGACGAGCTACATCGTGCGCGATGGCGAGCAGGTGGAGGGCGAGTCGATCCGCTGCCCCTTCCATGGCTGGCAATATGGGCCGGACGGTCAGTGCAAGAATATCCCCTATTCCGACTTCGTGCCCAAGGCAGCGAAGCTCAAAACCTTCCCGGCGATGGAGCGGGCTGGCACGATCTGGATCTGGCATGATCCTGAAGGGCTCGAACCCAATTTCGACCTGCCCGATTTTGGCGGCCATTATGATGCGCCGGGCTGGGTCAACTGGAAGATCGACTATATGGGCGATCTTGATATCCACCCGATCGAGGTGGTCGATAACATGGCCGACTTCGGCCATTTCATCCCGATCCATGGCGCGAAGGATTTCGTCTACTTCGCCAATGAGTTCAAGGATCATATCGTCCACCAATATTATGCCGCCGGGCACCGCACGCTGACGCTGAACCCGGAAGACGTGCTGACGCTCGACACCTGGTATACCGGCCCGTCGATCCTCCAGTCGGAGATGGCGGGAACGTTCGACAGCTTCATCATGATCACCCACACCCCGATCGAGGATGGCAAGATCCGCGTCTGGCATGGCCTGATGGTGCAGGTGAATGACGGCACCGCGCCGGTGACGGACGAGCTACGCGCCGCAGCGCTGGAATATCAGGAAGGCAGCCGCCTCGCCTTCGCGCAGGATGTCGAGATCTGGCAGAACAAGCGGGCCTGTTTGAACCCGCTCGTCATCCCCAATGACGGCCCCTATGGCAAGGTGCGCAGCTGGTACAAGCAGTTCTACAACCCCCGCGACAAGACGCCCGACATGCACAAGCGCACCAACGGCCTGCATGTCACACTCGACAAGCGTAGTTCCACGCAGGCGGCCTGAAGGAGAAAATAAAATGGAGAGAAGTGAACGTCCGGTCGCCATCGTCACCGGCGCCAGCCGTGGCGCGGGTCGTGGCATTGCGGTGGCGCTGGGGGAGAAAGGCTATCGCGTCTATGTGACGGGCCGCTCCGTTCGCGAAGGCGATGCGGAACTGCCCGGTACCATCGGCGCGACTGCGGCGCAGGTCGATGCAGCCGGCGGCGAAGGCCGCGCGGTGCAGGTCGACCATGCCGATGACGCAGCCATCGCCGCGCTGTTCGAGCGTGTGCGTGACGAAAGCGGCCGCCTCGACATATTGGTCAACAATGTCGCCGCCCTGAACGACGATCTCGTCAAGCCCGGTCCCTTCTGGGAAAAATCGACCGGGCTTGTGGATATATTGAACGTCGGCCTGCGCTCCCATTATCTCGCCAGCTGGCATGCCGCGCGCATGATGGTTCCGGCGGGCAGCGGCCTCATTGCCTTTACCTCCTCCTTCGGTTCGGTCTGCTACATGCACGGCGCAGCCTATGGCGCGCAGAAAGCGGGCGTGGACAAGTTCGCCGCCGACATGGGTGTGGACTTCCGGGGTACGGGCGTTACCGCAATTGCGCTCTGGATGGGGCCGCTCCTAACGGAACGCAGCGCGCGGACGCTAGGCGAGCATCCTGAGCAATATGAAAAGTTCATGGCCGATGCCGAGACGCCTGAATTCAATGGCCGGGTGATCGCCGCCATCCATGACGATCCAAACCGGGACGAACTGAACGGCCAGACGCTGATCACGGCAGAGATTGCGCAGCGATATGGCATCACCGAAGCTGGCGGGCGCACCCCGCCATCCTATCGGGCGATGCTGGGCGATCCGCGCATCCCGCACCCCGCCATCGTGGCGTAAAGGAGCTGACGATGGATTTAGGGCGCCGATTTGCAGGCAAGTCGATCATTGTAACCGGAGCCGCATCCGGCATAGGACGCGCCACCGCCATCCGGCTGGCTGTCGAAGGCGGCCGGGTGCTCGCGGTGGACCTGGATGAAAAGGGGCTGGAAACGCTAAGGCAGGAACAGCCCGGCATTGCCGTTCGCGCCGGATCGGTGGCTGACGAGCCGACCGCCCGCTCCATCGTGGCGCAGTGGGTCGAAGAAGCCGGGCAACTCGACGTTCTCGTCAACATGGCGGGCATCATCCGATCAAGCCACGCCGCAACGACCGACTATGAAGCCTTCATGTCCCTCATTGCGGTCAATATGGGTAGCACCTTCCTGATGTGCCGCGAAGCCTTGCCGCATCTGGAAAAGACAAAGGGCAACATCGTCAACGCCGCGTCCACCTCCAGCCATTTCGGCCATCCCTTCCTCACCGGCTACGCCGCCAGCAAGGGCGCGGTCGCCGCCTACACCCAGAGCCTCGCCTGGGAATATTTGAAGCGCGGCGTGCGGGTGAATGCGGTCGCGCCGGGCGGCATCGAAACGCCGCTCGCCAACAGCGTCCAAACCGGCATGGTGGAAGGCGCCGATTGGGAGTTGTATAATCATCTCGGCCCGATCAATGGATTTGCGACCCCGGACAAAATTGCGGGCGTCATCGCCATGCTGGCGAGTGAGGATGGAGGGCACATGAATGGCGCAATCGTGCGTATCGACGGGGGCGTTCACGCCTGAACCATCAGGCGTGGCAGGGGGCGTGTTTTCATGACGCCCCCTGAAAATGGCTTTTGCCTGGACCATCTTTCGCTGGTGAACCTCGACGCCCTTACGGTGATCGAGGCGGCCGCCAGCGCAGGCTTCACCGCCGTCAGCCTGTTCGTGACGCCGATCCCGATCAGCCCGACGCCTGACCTCATTCTGGACAAGAGCGCCCGCAAGGCGGTGATTTCCGCATTGCGCGACACCGGCCTTCGAGCCGGTGTCATCGAGCCTTTCATGCTGGATGCCGATCCTGATTGGGGGCTGCTGGAAAGCAGCGCGGAACTGACCGCCGCGTTGGGCGGGACTGTCAATATATTGGGTCTCGACCCGGATCACGCACGGCTGCGGGAGTCGCTGGCCCGCATGGTGGAGATTTGCCAGCGGGCGGGTGTTCCCGCCATTATCGAACCCTATCCGCTATCCTCGATCCGGTCGCCTTCACAGGCGCTTGAGATCGCCCATTCCCTGGGCGCCGAGGTGGGCCTGTGCATCGACACGCTCCACGTCATTCGCAGCGGCGGAGGCTGGGACGATGTGGCCTGCCTGCCGCCTGAGCGTATCCGCCATGTCCAGCTGAACGACGGCCCGATCGAGCCGCCGCATGACCGGGTCAATGAAGCCGTGTTCGACCGCTTGCTGCCCGGCGAAGGTGAATTCGGCCTTGGGGCGCTGCTCCCGCTGCTTCCGGATCATGCCACCATAGCCGTGGAAGCGCCGTCGCGTGCCTTGGCGACCGGGGATCCGCACGAACGCGCGGCGCGGCTGATGCAAGCGATGGTGGATTTGTACGCTTCGGGCTAGCCTATCGTCCTATATCAGCACTACAACTACCCCCGTTCGGGCTGAGCTTGTCGAAGCCCTTCTTCTTTAAGAAGTGAAGCCCTTCGACAGGCTCAGGGCGAACGGGGTTGGGTGATGCTCTACAACTTCAACGCAGCGCCACTCAGCCGCTCGCAGCATTCCCAGGCGGAGCGCACTGCCCCGCCCGGACAATCCATCATTCCGCCGCCAGCGTCGCCTGCTCACGGAAATAGGGGATAACCTTCTCGCCGATATTGCGGATGGTCTCCATGATCACTTCATGCGGGATGCCGCCCATCTGGAACATGAACAGAATTTCGTCGGCACCCGCATCCTGCAGACGCTTGACCTGCCGGATGCAATCTTCCGGCGTGCCATAGGCGTCTTCGACAACCTCGAAGGATTCCGTGTGGTGGCCACCGATGGTGATCTTCTCTTCCGACAGCCAGGCCACCGTTTCTTCCTTGTGACGCTGAAGCGCGGCAAGGCTTTCGCTCGCGTCCAGGTCCTCCACGTCGGGAGCGGGGCCGCCCGAATACCAGTGGCCCAGCGATTCCACGAAGAAGCGTTGTCCGCGAAGGCCGATGCGGCGTGCCTTCTCCCGATCTTCCAGAACCACGGCGGGGCAAAGCGCCGCGAGATGTTCGGTCGGACGATAGCCAACCTGATCCTCGGCCTTCCGGTTCTTGAAAGCCTCACGATAAATGGCGTTCTTCTGCGCAATGTCGCTCGGTCCGGCAAAACCGAGCACCAGTGCGCCGATGCCGCGCGATCCGGCGGTGGTCAGCGTGTCGGCGCGGGTGCAGGCCATGTAGATCGGCGGATGCGGGTCCTGCATCGGGCTGGGGTGGATCGGGCGGAAGGGGATCTTCACGAACTCGCCATCATGTTCGATCTCGCCATGCTTCAGGATCTTGGGGATCAGATACATGCTCTCGTCGATCATCGGCGGCAGGTCTTCGAGATTATAGCCGAAGGTGCCCGCTTCCTGCTGCGTTCCGCCCTTGCCCATGCCGAAATGGACGCGGCCATTCGATAGAATGTCCAGCGTGGCGATGCGTTCAGCGACCTTCACCGGATGGTTCATCGCGGGCGGCAGGCAGACGACGCCATGGCCAATGCCGATGCGCGACGTGCGCCCGGCGAGATAGGCGAGGAAAGTTTCCGGTGCGGACATGTGCGCATATTGCGTCAGCGCGGTATGTTCGACGGCCCAGATCGTGTCGAAGCCCATTTCCTCGGCATGGATGGCTTGCTCGATAATGTCGCGGAACACCTGCTGTTCGTTCTGGCGCGACGTGTCCGCCATCTGCGCTTCGTAAATGATCGAGAATTTCATCATCTTCTCCACAAAACTTTCTTTCGTGGAGACAGGCTATGCCGAGTGCCGTGCCGCCACATCATCCAAATGGATCAGATTTCAGACTCGCTACCGATGGAACGCAGCAGCGTGACCAGTTCGACCTGCCGGTGCGTGTTGGTCTTGGCAAATATCGCGCGCAGATGGGATCGCGTCGTATTGTAGGCGATGCCCAAAGCGTCCGCGGCGTCCGCCAACGTGGCGCCCTGCGCCAGATGAACGGCAAGTCCCGCTTCCGCCCGCGTGAGTTGGAAGCGTTCGCGCAACAGCTCTTCCGATGGACCGGCGGGTCGGCTGGGGTCCGCGATGAACAGGGCGATCCAGGCCCCGTCGCCATAGGCGGAGGAAGGGATGGCCCGCGCCCGCGCATGCAATGGCTGCCCGACGGTAGAGGCGATCTCGAACAGGATTTCCTCGCCAAGTGGCGGCGGGGAGGAAAGGATGCGGTTGATCGCCGCAGCGCTGGAGCCGGTCCTGGCCTCCAGCTTGCCATGCTGCTCGGAAACGATGGCGCCCTCTTCCAGCATATGCGTGGCGAGCGTGTTGCGGCGCAGGATGCGGCCTTCCCGATCAAGGATCAGGGTCGCTACCGCCAAACCAGCCATGGCGCTGCTGAACAGCTGGCTTTCCGCCTGGGTGCTTGTGAGCCGCGCGTGAAGGTCGAGCGCGATGCGCAGGTGCGGGATCAGCCGTTCGAGCAATTCCCGCTCGGTATCGCCAAATTGCGCATGGCCTTCGTCCCGCGTCAGGCGCAGCCGGACGGCGATATCAGGCAGACGATGCAGGTCTACGCCCAGAATTTCGCTGCTGCGCGCCACGTCCAGCCAGTCGCGGAAGCGCGCCGGGACATGGCTGACGAAATCACGGAAGGAAACGACTCGCCCCTCGGGCAGGCCGACGAAGGGATCGGCCTGCGAGATGCGCTGATATTCCTGCGTGCGCTCCGGGTCCGCGCCGGGGGTGACATGGGCATCGATCCCGGCGCTCCCCCGACCGATCAGCAGCGTGGCGAAGGTCGTGTCGGTGATGGCCGCCAGCGCCCGCAGGAAATCCTCCCACGGCGGGGACCGCGTCAGCCCGCCGTAGAGCGTCTGCAACAGGTCGGCAAAGGCGGTATCATCGCTCATCATTCAGATTCCCGCCTCCAGCCTCGACGATGGCAGTCACCGTCGAGGCCGTACCCGGTTCAGCGTCGCAGGGCCAGCGTCACGCTGTAGCGACGGGGCGGCGAATAATAAGCCTCCGTAAAGCCAAAGCTGGTCGATGCATCATAGCCCGCCGTGATGATACGGCGATCGGTGATGTTATCGACGCCCACGCGCACCGACAGCCCGCTGTCCGCAAAGCGCAGTTCGGCGCTGGCGTTGAGGATCGCATGATCGGGCTGCCGCAGGAGCGGCGTGTTTTCCGCATCGACAAAGACCTGGCTCTTATAGGCTGCGTCCAGCCTCAGCACGCCCTCTACATTGTCGCTGAGCGGCGCCTGATAGACCGCGCTGGCATTGGCCGTGATATCCGGCGCCTGCTTCAGCTTGCGGTTGCTGACGTCGGTCGGCACGCCCCCAATGACTGACACATATTCCAGATATTTGGCGTCCAGCAAGCCGAGCGCGCCGGTAACGGTGAAGCGCGGCGACACCTTGAACGCGCCTTCCAGCTCGATGCCCTGAATGCGGGATCGGCCCGCATTTTCGTTGCGGACGACGATCAGGCCGGTCGTCGGGCTGACGGTCGATACCAATATCTGCTGGTCGCGATATTCGTTGCGGAACACGGCAAGGTTGATGGTGGCGATACGGCCGAAGCCTGCCTTCAGCCCCGCTTCGTAGGAGGTCAGATGTTCCGGATCATAGGAACCGATTTCCTCGAGCGAGGTAGGCCGCCCGTTGAACCCGCCCGACCGGAAGCCCCGCGAATAGGACACATAGGTCATCAGGTTCGGTCGGAACTTGTAGGAAAGCGAGGCGCGGGGCGTAAAGGCATCCCAGCTTTTTTCCAGCGTATAGCTGGGCGTCCCCGCCAGCAGCGGCTCGCCCGAATAAATGCGGATCGCAGATTGGGAAAACTTCTTCTTCTCCCAGGTATAACGGGCGCCCAGTTCCAGCGAGAGGCCGTCGGTCAGCTCATAATTGCCGTTGGCGAACAGGGCGAGATTGTCGGTGCGCTGCCGGTTGCGGAAATCGATGTTGAAGTCGAGCGACGACGCTAGAACCGCAAAGGGCGGGAAGGGGACAGGGAAAGGATCAAGCCCCGCCGCCACCAACGCGTCAAACAGGCCGTCGGCGACGATCAGCCGCGTATTGTCGCGTGTCTTTTCGCGGTAGGCAAAGGCGCCCAGCAACAATGTGCCGCGCCCGCCCAAATCGAGCGACAGCTGCAATTCCTGGCTGATCTGCCGCGCCCGCTCGTCATGAATGTCACCGGCATAATTGACCGCCGACGACGCGTCACCGTCCCGACCGAACAGCGCATCGACATAGCGATAGGCGGTGATCGACTTCAACGTCGCCCCGCCCAGATCCTTGGTCAGGGTCAGCGATGCGTTCACCGCGTCGGTCTGATCCTTGTTCAGCTCGGAATTGCTGTCGGTACGGTCGATGTCGCCCGGCACGGTGCAGCAGGGCGCGATGAAGGTCGATTGCAGGATGGAAAAGAAGGTCGGCGTGAAGGCGATCATGCTATGCGGCGCGCTGTGCTGGCGCCGGTGCAGTCCATCGACCTGCAACACCGCGTCCAGCCCTTCGCCATCATAATGCAGCGCCAGCTTGCCCGCGACGACGTTGCGGTTGCCCAGATTGTCGCCGGATGGGATTTTCTGCCACCCCTCGCCAAACTCGCCCAGCGCCGCGACGCCCAGCGACCAGCTGTCGGACAGCGGCGTTTCGGCATAGACGCGCCCGCGCACCGTGTTGAACGACCCGTATCGCAGGTCGGCTTCGATCTTCTGCTCCCGGCCCGGCACCGCCGACACGATATTGATCGCGCCGCCCACCGTATTCTTGCCGAACAACGTGCCCTGCGGCCCGCGCAGCACTTCGATGCGGTCGATGCCCAGCAATTCGGTCGTCGCGCCAAAGGTGCGGGCGACATAGACGCCATCGATATAGACGCCGACCGCAGGATCGGACGTGATGATGAAGTCATTTTCGCCGACGCCCCGGATGAACGGCGCGATGCCACCGCTATTGCCGCCCTGGCCCGGCGTGAACTGGATATTGGGCGCGATCTGGCTGATCTGCGTCACATTGTCGAGGCCCCGGCTGTTCAGAGCCGAAGCATCGACCGCGCTGACCGCGATCGGCACATCCTGTAACCGTTCTTCGCGGCGGCGGGCCGTGACGACAATGTCACTGTCGCTGGCGGCGTCTGCTCCCGCCGCTGCCGTTTGCGACAGCGCAGCCCCCGGTGCGGCCAAAGCGATCAACGATACGATCGGATATAGCGTCTTGCGCATGCTTTCCTCCCCAAAAAAAGCGTCATTCTGTTATTGCGGGCGACTATAACGCCGCCCGCCTTGTTCTTCAGCAGCCCGCCGCAAAAATGCCGCAGCTGTTGCGTTCGTGCATCATCCGTTGGCTCAGGCCGCTTCCCACTCGATCAAATGGCTGATGTCGCTGCGCTCTTCCGGCTTGCGGCCAGCGGTGGCAAGGTGGTGCGAGGTGATTTGCGCGTCGGCGGCCAGCGGGCGGATCATCTCGAACACGCGATCATATTCGGTGCGTGCGATCTTCCATACGCCATCTTCGCGCCGATAGACGTCGCGGTAAATGGCGCTGCCGATGGTGTGGCTGCTGCGCTCCACGTCGATGAAGATATCCTCCAGATACCAGATCCCTTCGGCGTCATTTTCGCCGGTCAGGGTGATTTCGGGCATATGGCCGTGATGCATGGCAACCGCGCCGGAATGGAAGCTGTTCGCCAGAAACTCCAGCATATTGTCGCGGCCCGCCAGCCGGACGCGATAGGTGCCGCCACGATAATCGACGGTCAGGTCTTCCGTGAACAGGGTGCCGAGCAGCGTCAGATCGGCCGTGTCGATTCCCCGGAAATAACGATGCTTGAGGGTCCGGATATCTTCCAGATCGCTGAGCTGCTGCACAGTGTAAGCCATCAAACCTCTCCATATGTGACGCGATATGCGATTATTATGCGTCACCTATACCTGATATGCGTAACAATCTGCAATGACTACTGCATTATGTCTGGCGAAGGATGGTGCAGATTGAGTATGGGGTCTATCCATGCGATGCGCCCGCTGCGCATTTCTCGAAAAAGGAAAGGATAAGGCCGTGGGCGAAACGGGAGTTGGCAAGGTTGCGATCGTCACAGGCGGTACGCGCGGGATCGGCGCGGCGATTGTCCGGCGTTTGCTGGCTGAAGGCTATGCAGTAGCGACCTGCGGCCGCACCGCACCGGATGAGCCGATCGGGGCCGATGGGAAAACGGCGGAATTCGCATCCTGCGACATTCGCGATCCTGCGGCGGTGTCGGACTGGATTGCCCAGCTTGTCGCGCGCCATGGCCGCATCGACCTTGTCGTCAACAATGCGGGCGGATCGCCGCAGGCCGACGCCGCGACGGCCAGCCCGCGCTTTTCCGAACGCATCCTGCAACTCAATCTGCTCGCACCGCTGCATGTCGCGCAAGCCGCCTATCCGCATCTGAAGGCAGTGGGCGGATCGATCGTAAACATCGCCAGCGTCTCCGGCGCACGTCCCTCGCCCGACACGGCGATCTATGGCGCCGCGAAGGCGGGCCTGCTCAGCCTCACCACCAGCCTGGCGCAGGAATGGGGGCCGGATGTGCGGGTCAACGCGATCATCGTCGGCCTGATCGAGACCGAGACGGCTGAAATGACCTATGGCACGCAGGCGGCGCAGGATCGGATCGCGTCATCGATTCCGCTGAAGCGCATGGGCCGGGGCAGCGACATCGCCGAAGCGGTGGTGTTCCTGGGTTCGCCAGCCGCCGCCTATGTCAGCGGCGCGCGCCTTGAAGTCCATGGCGGCGGTGAACGGCCGCTGTTCCTGGAAATCGTCAAGGAAGAGGCCGCGAAGGCCTGATAAAGAAGGGCCGGGCGAGCCTGAACCCGCCCGGCCTTTGCTTCAGATACCCAGCAGCGCGCGCTGCTGCTCGCCCAGTTCCGGATTGCTCTGTTCCTGGAAGAAGGCAATGCGGCCAGCGACCGCCTGCTCGGTCATTTCCGGCTGGCTCGAAATCCAGAATTTGCGCGCGGCAAGACCCTCTACAAAGACGCGGCAGCCTTCGTCCAGGTCCATGCCGTAATTGGCCATCAAATGGGCCATGGTGGCACGGTGCCCCGAAGCGCTCTCCGGCTCGCCGACGCCAGCATCGGCGTCGAAGATGCTGGTCTTCAGCATGCCCGGAATGATCGAGCAGACGTTGATCGGCGCCTTTGCGACCTGCATCTCCAGATAGAGGCACTCGCTGAACGACTGGATGGCGTGCTTGCTCATGATATAGGCCGCCTGCGTCGGCATCTGGCCGAAAGAGCCGACGGACGCCAGGTTCGCGATCCACGCTTCCTGACCCACGCGCAGCATGTGCGGAACGAATGCGCGCACGCCATGCACGACGCCATGGATGTTGACGTTCAGCGTCGTTTCCCAACGCGCCGTCGGGATTTCCCAGACATTGCCGATCGTCTCGATACCCGCATTGTTGATCAGCAGGCGAACCGCGCCATGCCGGTCGAACACATCTTGCGCCAGCGCATCGAGCGCTTCGGGCTTTGACACATCCAGCTGGATCGCTTCAGCCTTGCCGCCCGCCGCCACGATCTCGGCGGCAACCTTGTCGGCGCGGCCCTTGTCGATGTCGGTGACGACGACGGTCATGCCGATCTGGCCGCAGCGGCGGGCAAAGCCCATGCCGATGCCAGCGCCCGCGCCGGTGATGACGGCGACGCCGCCCGAAAAGACCTTTTCTTCTTCAGTCATGTTCAAGTTTCTCCGAGAGGGAAGGAATTACATCGAGGTCAGCGAAGCCGGCGCCGCGGGCAGATAATGGTGATAATAGCCAGCCGCCCAGCCGCCATCGACCGCAAGTTCAGCGCCGCAAATGTAGCTGGCCTCGTCCGAGCAGAGGAACAGGCTTGCGGCGGCGATTTCCTCGGGCTCGCCAATCCGCTGCAATGGTACGCGCTCATAGCCTGCATTCTTCGCTTCACCTTCCAGCGCCTGCGGGTTGCCCATGGCCGTGTTGACCCCGCCCGGATGCACCGAATTGACGCGCACGCCCTGATGGCCAAATTCCAGCGCCGCGCTCTTGGTAAAGCCGCGCACCGCCCATTTGGAGCTGCTGTAGAGCGAAACCGAATTGACGCCGCGAAGGCCGTCCACCGACGATATGTTGACGATGGACCCGCGCTTCGCCGCGCACATCTTGGCCCCGACATGCTTCAGCCCCAGCATCGTGCCCTTGACGTTGATGCCCAGAACGCGGTCGATATCTGCGACGGTCAGATCGGTGATCGGGCCGAAAGCCACGACCGCCGCATTATTGACCAGCGCATCGATCCGGCCATGACGGGCGATCACGGCATCGACCAGCGCGGTCCAGCTGGCTTCGTCCGACACGTCCAGCCGCTGGAACATCGCGGCATCGCCGATATCGGCGGCTAATGCCTGACCTTCAGCCTCCAGCACGTCGGCGATGACCACCTTCGCGCCCTCGCGCGCGAACAGGCGGATCGTCGCTTCGCCCATACCACGCGCACCGCCGGTGACGATGGCGACCTTGTCTTGCAACCTGCCAGTCATGATTTCTGCTCTTTCTCGCTGATCAAACTTATTGAATAAAGGCCTTGAACGCGTCCCAGGGCACGTCCGAGGTGTAGAGGGCTGCTTCGTCCATCGACCCAGCCGGAATATGGAAACCGCTCGTGTCCATCACTGTATCGAATTGTGCAAGCGCCGTTTCGGGGGTCCAGTCCTTGTCGGTCGCCCGATAGCCGCGAGTGACGCCCGCGAACACCCTTGTATAGCCGCCACCGCCAGCCGTGAACATCTCGCCATTGCACGGTGCGCTGTCATGGGCCAGCATCGCTACGACCGGCGCAACCGCCCGCGCGGGGAAGTCTCGCTCCATCAGGCCGTGGATTTCCGGCCCCATCAACTGCGTCATCCGGCTGCCCGCGATCGGCATGATGGCATTGATCTTGACGTCCTTGCCCTGCGCCTGCGTCGCGGCGGCGAGGCCACGCGTCATGGCCCATACCGCGCCTTTGGCGGCGGGATAGGGCACCGCGCTGCCCATGCCGAACCATGATCCGGACGAGATGTTGACGATGCGGCCGAAATTACGCTCCAGCATGCCGTTCCATACCGCGCGGCACAGGTAAAAGGTGCCGCTGGCCGACACGGCCATGTCCTTGTCCCACTGCTCATCGGTCACCGTCGACAATGTACCCGACGCACTGACGATGCCCGCATTGTTGACCAATATGTCGACGCGGCCCCATCGCGTCAGCGCGTCCTGTACGATCGCTTCTGCGCCAGCCGATGTCGCGACACTGTCGCCATTGGCCTCTGCAATGCCGCCAGCGTCGCGGAGCTCGCGGGCAGCGGCGTCGGCATAGCCCTGATCCTTGCCCTCGCCCTGGAAATTGCCGCCGAGGTCGTTGACCAGCACCTTGGCCCCGCGCGCGGCGAGCAGGGCGGCATAGGCCTTGCCCAAGCCACCTCCCGCACCCGTGACGATCGCCACCTTATCGTCGAAACGCAGTTCAGACATCGGCCTCTCCTTTATCTTCCCGATCGCAAGGGCGTCAGGCTTTCAAGATCATGTCGGCGGCCTTTTCGGCCACCATCATCGTGGGGACGTTGGTGTTACCGCCGGGGACGCGGGGCATGACCGATGCATCGACGACGCGCAGCCCCGCCACTCCGTGGACACGCAGTTGGGGATCGACGACCGCCATCGGGTCATGCCCCATGCGGCAGGTGCCCACGGCATGAATATCGGAAATCGCCGTCTCGCGCAGATAGGCGTCCAGCTCGTCATCCGACTGGATGCTTGCCCCCGGCGCCAGTTCCTCGCCCCGGAAGGGATCGAAGGGGGCCTGCGCGAAAATGTTGCGCACCGCGCGGATGGCGGCGCGGCCCATCGCCATGTCTTTGGCGGTCGACAGGATGTTGGGATCGATTGACAGCGGCGCGGACGCATCCGATCCCGTCAGCTTTATCTCGCCCACGCTTTCCGGGTTCAGCAGGTCGATATGCGCGAAATAGCCATGGTCCATGATCAGCTTGCGCCCCATCGCCTCATAGAGCGCCATGGCGAAATGCACCTTCACATCGGGATATTCCGCGCCCGGCATGGTCTTCAAATAAGCGCCGATCTCCGCCGGAGGACTGGCCAGCGGCCCCTTGCGGAACAGCAGGAAGTTCGCGACGGCCTTGGCCGCGACAACCGGGTGGAAGACGTTGAAGAGGGACACCGGCTGCGTGCAATATTGCTTCACGCTGACCGCCACATGATCGCGGTAGTTCTGGCCGACGCCCGGCAGGTCATGCACCACCTGCACCCCCGTCTGGCGCAGATGATCCGCTGGCCCGATCCCCGACAGCATCAGGATCCAGGGCGAATGGATGGCGCCTGCCGACAGAATAACCTCGCGCGTCGCGTTCGCCTGTTCAAGCTGTCCCGCTCGCCGCCAGCTGACGCCGGTCGCGCGCCCGTCCTCCACGATCACCCGCTCGACATTGGCGCCGGTGATGACGCGCAGGTTCGGCCGTTTGAGCGCAGGTGTCAGATAAGCGCGCGCCGCGCTCCATCGCCGCCCGGCCGACGCGGTGACATCGGCGGGCACCACGCCCTCGCGCTGCGATCCACTGGGGTCGTCATTATAGGGCACGCCCGCCGCGATCGAGGCATCGCGGAACGCCTTGGCAAGCGGATTGTGGATGCCCGGCCGAGAGACCAGCACCGGCCCGCCCCGGCCATGATAGCCTTCCTCGCCGCCCGGTTGGAAATCTTCCAGCTTCTTGAAATAGGGGAGCACATCGTCATAGCTCCACCCTTCATTCCCCAGCTGGCGCCAGCCATCATAGTCCGCCGCCGCGCCCCGGTCATAGACCATGCCGTTGATGGAGGAGGAGCCACCCAGAACCTTGCCGCGCGGCGTGTACATCTGCCGCCCGCCCGCATTGGCCTGCGGCACGCTGACATGCATCCACTGGAACATGCCGCGATACATGATCGGCAGCAGCCCGCCCGGCGCATGGATGAACACGCTGTTATCCTTGCCCCCCGCCTCCAGCAGCAGCACGCGGTTGCGCGGATTTTCCGACAGGCGCCCGGCTAGTGCGCATCCCGCCGACCCGCCGCCCCCGATGATGAAGTCGTAACTATCGGCCATTATCTCTCCCGCGCGTCATGCTGACGTCTGTTGTGCTGTGCGATGCCGACGCCGCAGGGACTTGGCCGAATATGCCGGTGCAAGCGGGGTCGCATATGATGTCTTGCGTGCTGAATTGGTCAATATGATACGCAGGTCAAGCCGGATTTGCCCGGCTGCCCGCCATTGACCCGCAAACTACCGCTGCTATTGTCTACGCAAACAAACGCGCCATTCAGCGGAATCGGCGGCATTCGCGTCGCCAAAATGCGGTACCACGCTTGCCGGTTTGCACATATCAAGGAGAAGAGGATGTCCACCGAAACCCTGACCGCTGATCGCTTCGATCCCTTCAAACTTTATGATCCCGAGACGCTGGTCGCATCCGACCCCATGGAAATCGACGCGCCCGCAATGGTGGTGTGGAAAATCCTGACCGACATGCCGCGTTATGGCGAATGGAACCCCTTCTGCGTCTGGGCGGAATCCACGCTGGAGATGGGCGCGCCGGTTCACATGCGACTCGTCAACTATGCCAATCCCGGCTCGCTCGCGCCCAATTGCGAATATGTCTGCGCGTTCGAACCGGGCCGCCTCCTGTCCTGGGAACTGAAGGATAGTGAAGCCTGGCCCTATCCCGCCCGCCGCGACCAGATCATCGAAGAACTTGGGGCCGAAAAGTGCCGCTATCAGTCGACCGACGCCTTCACCGGCCCGAACGGCATCCATGTCATGCGTTTCTGCGGCCCATGGGTAACGCGCGCCTTCAACGACTCGGCCAAGGCGCTCAAGGCCCGCGCCGAGGCGATGCACCGCGGCGAAATAAGCTGATCGCCGCTGCCGAGGGGTGAGGATAACCCTCCGCCAGATCGCGGTATTCGAAGCCGTCGCCCGCACCGGCAGCGTGGCGGGCGCGGCTGACGAAATCGGCCTCAGCCCCTCGGCGGCGAGCATGTCGCTCAAGGACCTGGAAACCCATCTCGGCGTGCAGTTGTTCGCCCGCTCCGGTCGCCGCATGCTGCTGACCGATCGGGGTCGCCCGATGCTGGAAATGGCGCGCGGCATATTGGTGCAGGTCGCGGACCTTGAGTCCCTCTCCCTACCCGAAGAAGTGCGGGGGCGGCTGCGCATCGGCGCGGCGGTCCCGGTGGGCGACTATGTGCTGCCCGGCCTTTGCGCCGCCTTCATGCGCCTTCACCCCGGTGTCCGCGTCGAAATGCGCATCATGCCCTCCCATGAGGTGATGGAGGGCGTGCGCAACATGGCGCTGGACGTCGGCTTCGTCGGCGCGCCGGTCAACAGCAGCTATCTGGAGGCGGAGCCATGGCTGCGCGACCGGCTGGTGGTCTGCGCCGCCCCCGACCACCCCCTCGCCGGGCGTCCCACGGTGCCGCTCGCGGACCTTGGCGACCAGCCATGGGCGCTGGAAAAGACGCTCTCCAGCGAACGCATCTCCTTCACGGTTGAGACGCTCAAATCCATGAACTCGCTCAACATCGTGTTCGAAGGCGAAAGCGTCGAAGCGATCAAGCGCATCGTTCGCGACGGCGCGGTCCTCGCCTGCCTCTCCAGCCTGACCGTCGCCGATGAGCTGGCGCGCGGCGAGCTGGTCGAACTGCCGGTGCCCGAACTGCATTTCACCCGCATCGTCAGCCTGGTGAGCCGCCGCGAAACCCAGCAACCTCAAGCCTGCCGCGCCTTTCACGAATTTGCCCGACAATGGGGCGAACAATCGGGGGGATCAGGAAAATAGCTTCTCCTACTACCAATCCATCAGTTTTTCTGATGCCATGCGTCGGAATTACGAATTGGTAGCATCGCCTCCAAAGGCCTAAATCAGGTCTCACACGCCCGGTAGGTGTGTTCAAGGAGAGTGATGTGAAAGCCATGATCTGCACCGCGTTCGCGCCGGTCGAAGAGTTGCAACATGGCGATTTCCCCGAGCCTCAAGCAGGGGCGGGGGAAGTGGTGATCGACGTGGCGGCCGCCGGGGTAAACTATCCCGACGTGCTGATCGTGCAGGGCAAATATCAAACCAAACCAGCCCTGCCGTTCGTCCCCGGCAGTGAAGCAGCGGGGCGCATCGCCGCCGTTGGACCTGATGTGACAGGCTTCACTGCCGGGGACCGCGTCATCGCCTTCACCGGCAGCGGCGCCTTTGCCGAGCAGGTGCGCGTCCCCGCGACGCAGGTCTGGCCGGTGCCCGACGGCGTCGATCTGGAGGTCGCGGCGGGCATCTCCATCACCTATGGCACATCCTATCATGCGCTAAAGGACCGCGCGCAACTCAAGCCCGGCGAAACGCTGCTGGTACTCGGCGCGGGCGGCGGCGTCGGCCTCACCGCCGTGGAACTCGGCAAGCATATGGGCGCGCGCGTGATCGCTGCTGCCTCCAGCCCGGAAAAACTCGCCCTCGCCAAAGCGCAAGGGGCGGACGAACTCATCGACTATGCGCAGGAGGATCTGCGCGAACGCCTCAAGCAGCTGACCGACGGAAAGGGCGTCGATGTCGTCTATGACCCGGTCGGCGGCCCCATGAATCTGACTGCGGTGAAAAGCCTCGCCTGGGGTGGCCGCCTGCTCGTCATCGGCTTTGCCGGGGGCGAGATCCCCTCCATCCCCGCCAATCTGCTGCTCTTGAAAAGCGCGTCGGCCGTCGGCGTCCTCTGGGGCAACAGCGTCCGCGCCGATCCGGTCGCGCAGGGCGCAAACATGCGCCAGCTGCTCGCCTGGCTCGCAGAGGGCGCGTTGAAGCCCGTCATCGACACGCGCTTTGCCCTGCCCGACGCAGTGGCCGCGCTCCAGCATCTCGAAAAACGCAAGGTGAAGGGCAAGGTGCTCCTGACCCTTCAGCCCGCATCCTGAACAGGAAATCCCTCATGTCGCAAACAGTCAGCTTCCACACCCACGGCGCGATCGCCGAAGCGGTGATCGACAATCCCCCGGTCAACGCCACCTCCGCCAGCGTGCGGCAGGGTCTTGCCGAAGCCATCCGCAAACTGGAGTCCGATCCCGCCCTCCACGCGCTCGTCATCCGTTGCGAAGGCAAGACCTTCATCGCGGGCGCGGACATCAAGGAATTCGGCAAGCCCATGGCCGATCCGGGCCTGCCGCTCGTCATGGAAATGATGGACCATTCGACCAAGCCGATCATCGCCGCCGTCCATGGCACGGTGCTGGGCGGCGGCCTCGAAGTCGCGCTCGCCTGCCATTACCGCATCGCCGCGCCGGGCACGAAGTTCGGCTTTCCGGAAGTGAAGCTCGGCCTCATGCCCGGCGGTGGCGGCACGCAGCGCACGCCCCGCCTCGCTGGCCTCGCCACCGCGATCAAGCTGGTGACGGAAGGCAATCCAATCGGCACGGACGACGCGCTGAAGTCCAACCTCATCGATGCCGTGGCTTCGGGCGGCGATCTCGCCGCCGAAGCACGCAGCTTTGCCGAAAAGCTGGTCGCGGAAGGGAAGGGGCCGCGCAGCTCCTCCACCCTGCCCATGCCCGCCGACGACCCGGCTCTGTTCGAAGAAGCCCGCAAAACCGTCGCCAAGAAGATGCGCGGCCAGACCGCTCCGCTTCGTGCGCTGGAAGCCATGCGCCTCGGCTATGAACTCCCCTTCGATGAGGCGGTTCGCCAGGAACTCGCGATCTTCCGCGAATGCATGAACGGATCGCAGTCAAAAGCACTGCGCCACCTCTTCGCCGCCGAACGCGAAGTCGCCCGCATCCCCGGGCTCGCGCCCGAAACCCTGACCCGCAACATCGAGCGGGTCGGCGTCATCGGTCTCGGCGTCATGGGACGCGGCATCGTCATGGCGGTCGTCAGCGTCGGCATTCCGGTCATCGCCGTCGGCCTTGACCAACCGAACATCGACGCCGCGATGAGAGCCATCACCAAAATGTGGTCCTCCTCCGTCGCCAAGGGCAGCATGTCGCAGGAGACGATGGACAAGCGCCTCGCGCTCATCACCACCAGCGCTGATCCGCGCGACCTGTCGCCCACGCAATTGGTGATCGAGGCGGTGACCGAGGATCTGGAGACGAAGAAAGCCGTCTTCGCCAAACTCGGCGAAGTCACGCCCGCCGGGACGATCCTCGCCTCCAACACCAGCTTCCTCAACATCGACACGCTGGCGGAAGCCTCTGGTCGCCCCGAAGACGTGTGCGGCATGCACTTCTTCAACCCCGCCAATGTCATGCGCCTGCTGGAAAATGTCCGCGCGGCAAAGACCGATCCCGAAGTCGTCGCGACCATCATGGCGCTGGGCAAGCGCATCGGCAAATTGCCCATCCTGTCGGGCGTATGCGACGGTTTCATCGTCAACCGCATGCTGTCGAAGCGGTCACGCGAAGGCTTCTTCCTTGTCGAGGAGGGCGCGAAGCCCGCCGCCATCGACAAGGTGCTTCTCTCCTACGGCTTTCCCATGGGACCGTTCGCGCTCGGCGACCTAGCTGGCCTCGACGTGCAGGCCGCCGCCCGCAAGGCCCGCGCCGCCACCGCGACGGAGCGCGAACTGCGCGCCGACTTCCCCGAACAGATGGTTGCTGCCGGACGCCTTGGGCAAAAGACCGGCTCCGGCTGGTACAGCTATGACGAAAACCGCAAGGCTAGCGCCAACCCGCTGACCGAAGAGATGATCGCTGCCCATGCTGAACGCCACGGCCTCAAACTCCGCGAAATCGGCGAGGATGAAATCCACGAGCGTCTGCTCTACGCCATGGTCAACGAAGGCGCAAAGCTGCTGAGCGAGGGCATCGTGCCGCGCCCGCACGAGATCGACGTCGCGCTGGTCAACGGCCTTGGCTGGCCCAGCTATACCGGCGGCCCCATGCATTGGGCCGACCAGATCGGCCTCGACAAGGTGCTGGCCACGATCGAGAAGTTCCGCGCCGAACAGGGCGACGCCTATTGGACCCCCGCGCCGCTGCTCGTCCAATATGCGCGTGAGGGCAGGGGCTTCTACGCATGAGCTACGATCCCAACGCCAAAACCGCCGATCTGCTCGCCCGGCTGCGCGCCTTCATGGACGCGCATATCTATCCCAATGAGAAAGCCTATTATGAGGAGGTCGCGACCGGCGACCGCTGGGCGCACGTCACCCTGATCGACAGGCTCAAACCACTGGCGAAGGAAGCAGGCCTCTGGAACCTGTTCCTCCCCGAAAGCACCCATGGCGCGGGTCTCACCAACCTCGAATACGCCCCACTTTGCGAGGAAATGGGCCGCGTCCACTGGTGCCCTGCGGTGTTCAACTGCGCCGCGCCCGACACCGGCAATATGGAAACGATAGAACGCTTCGGCACGGCCGAGCATAAGGCGCGTTGGCTGGAGCCCATGCTGGCGGGTGAGATGCGTTCTGCCTTCGCGATGACCGAGCCGCAGGTCGCTTCCTCCGACGCGACCAACATCGAAAGCTCGATTGTCCGCGATGGCGATGACTATGTCATCAACGGCCGCAAATGGTGGATTTCCGGCATGGGCGAGGCGGACTGCGCGCTCATGATCTTCATGGGCAAGACCGACCCGTCGGCGCCCAAGCACAAGCAGCAGTCGATGATCCTGGTCCCGCGCGACACCCCCGGCATCACCGTGCTGCGGCCCATGACCGTGCTCGGCTATGACGACGCGCCGCATGGCCACATGGAAATCCTCTTCGAAAATGTCCGCGTGCCCGCATCCAACATGCTGCTCGGCGAAGGACGCGGCTTCGAGATCGCGCAGGCGCGGCTGGGGCCGGGCCGCATCCACCATTGCATGCGCATGATCGGCATGGCCGAACGCGCGCTGGAGGCCATGTGCCGCCGGGTGAAGAGCCGCGTCGCCTTCGGCAAGCCGCTCGCCGAGCAGGGCGTCATCATCGAACGCATCGCCAATTCGCGCATCATGATCGATCAGGCGCGGCTGCTGACCCTCCACGCCGCACACCGCATGGACACGGTCGGCAACAAGGTGGCGAAGGCCGACATCGCGATGATCAAGGTCGCCGCCCCCAACATGGCCTGTCAGGTCATCGATTGGGCGATGCAGGCGCATGGCGCGGCGGGCATCAGCCAGGATTTCTTCCTCGCGAACTATTATGCCCACGCCCGCAAGATCCGCTTTGCCGATGGCCCGGACGAGGTGCACCGCCATCAGCTCGGCCGCCTCGAACTCGCTAAATATGACTGACGTCCGCACGCTCGACACTGGCCGTCTCGGCCCATGGCTACGCGCCCATGTGCCGGGCGCGGACGGAGAGATCAGCGCGGAAAAATTCGCGGGCGGCCAGTCCAATCCCACCTATCTCCTCTCGGTGGATGGCAAGCCCCGTTTCGTCCTGCGCCGCAAGCCCGATGGCGTGCTGCTACCCTCCGCCCATGCGATTGAGCGCGAGTATCGCGTCACCGATGCGCTAAAGGACAGCGCCGTCCCCGTCGCCCGCCCGCTCGCCCTGTGCGAGGACGCCAGCATAGTCGGCACGCCCTTCTTCATCATGGCCTATGCGCAAGGCCGCAACTTCTGGGACGCCCGCCTGCCGGACCTCACCCCCGCCGACCGCGCGTCGATCTATGACGAAATGAACCGCGTCCTCGCCGCCCTCCACGCCATCGACCCCGCGCAGGTCGACCTCACCGACTATGGCAAACCCGGCAATTATTTCGCCCGCCAGGTCGCCCGCTGGACCAAACAATATCGCGCCACCCAAACCCAGCAGCTCGACGCCATGGAGTCCCTCATCGACTGGCTCCCCGCCAACGATCCCGGCCTCGAAGCCAGCCGCATCGTCCACGGCGACTATCGCAACGACAATATGATCTTCGCCGCGACAGAGCCCCGCATCATCGCCGTCCTCGACTGGGAACTCTCAACCCTCGGCCACCCCCTCGCCGACCTTGCCCAGCACCTGATGGCATGGCGCGTCCCAAAGGAAGGCTATCGCGGTCTGTCCGACGCCGACCTCCCCGCCCTCGGCATCCCATCCGAAGCCGACTATCTCCAAAGCTACGCCGAACGGACCGGCGCAGGCCCCATCGACCCTGCCCATTGGCGCTACGCCCTAGCCTTCGCCATGTTCCGCAACGCAGCCATCCGCCAAGGCGTCTATCACCGCGCCATCAGTGGTAACGCCTCCAGCGAAGCCGCCGCCATCCACGGCGCCCGCGCCGGAGAAATAGCAGGCCTCGCCTGGCGCATCGCCTGCGGGGAAGAGGACGCCCAGCTATGACAGAAAAACGGATCGACGTAGGCGGCTACCACCTCCGCGCAGTGGAACAGGGCGAGGGGCCGCTCGTCCTCATGATCCACGGCTTCCCCGGCCTAGCATGGTCATGGCGACATCAGATGGAGCCGCTCGCAGGGGCAGGCTTCCGCGCCGTCGCCATCGACAGCCTCGGCTATGGCGGCAGCGACCGCCCCACCGATCCCGCCGCCTATGATGCCGACCACATGCAGGCCTATCTCATCGCCCTGCTCGACCATTATGAAGCGGACAAGGCGGTCATCGTCGGCCAGGATTTCGGCGCGCAATATGCGTGGAACCTCGCCGTTCGCGCGCCCGATCGGGTGGCGGGCCTCATCGCCACCATCCCCTATGACTATGACATGGCCGGACGCGCTATGCTGGGCAGCGCCCCGCGCCTCCCAACGGACGCGCCCGCCAAACCAGAAGCATCCTCCCCCGACCGCCTCCCCAGCGAACGCTTCGCCGCCATGGCCGCCGAACATTTCGTCCACTTCCACTATTTCATGGAAGCAGGCCCCGCCGAGCGCGAACTTGCCGACCGCGCCCCTGAATTCCTCGCCCGCCTCTTCTACGCCCTCTCGTCCAAGGGCGACCTCTGGAGCTGGAAAACGGTCTCATCGGTAGGCAGCGGTTATCTAGACGTCCTGCCACCCGCGCCGCCGCTCCCCTGGCCCTGGCTCTCCCAGACAGAGTTCGACCGCTTCGTCAGCGAATATGTCGCCGCCGCCCCGATGCTGCGCTTCATCGGCGGCCTCAACAGCTACCGCACCGCCGACGCAAATTGGCACATCGGCGAGAAATGGGCCGACCATGACGTCGAAACGCCCACCCTGTTCCTCTATGGCGAAAAGGACCCGTCCTTCGGCTTCTTCACCGATTGGGAAGAGCGGATGCGCCAGCGAGTCCCCGGCCTCCGCGACATCATAGCCGTGCCGGAAGCAGGCCATTTCGTGCAGCAGGAAAAGCCCGCCGCCTTCAACAAGGCGCTAATCGACTTCGCCCGCTCGGTGACCCAATGACCGGCCGCTGGCCCATCGGCGGCCATCTCGGCCTCAGCTCCCCCGACCGCCCGATGCTCGCGCACCTCGCCAGCTCCACCAACTCGCTCGACCAGATCGACGCGCTCGCCGACCACGGCTTTCGCGGCGTGCAGGACCTTTTCATGATGTTGCGGCCCGAGGCTGAGCAAGTCGCGATGGCCGACCGGATGGCCAGCCGTGGCCTCGTCCTCTCCAGCTTCAGCGACCTAAAATATTGGAACCAGCCCATCTGGAGCGCCGAAGATGAAACTGGCCTAGAACATCTACGCAGCAGCGTGGACCTCAGCATCGAGATCGCCACTCGCTTCAACGGCGGCAGCGTGGTCTGCGTGGCTGGCCTCGACAACCATCGCCCCCGCAAGGCGCAAGTCGACGCGATGACGGAAAATCTAAAGCGCCATGCCCACGATGCAGCCCGCAGCGGACTCACCTTGCTCGTTGAACCCATCGCCCCCAGCCGCATCCCCGGCCTCCTGCTCGACCAGCTGGAGGATGCGGCGGAGATGGTCCGCGCCGTCGCAATGCCCTCGGTCCGCCTGCTGTTCGACACCGGCCATGTCGCGATGATGGGCCATGACGTGCCTTCCTCCTTCGCCTCCTGCGCCAAGGAGACCGGCCTTATCCAGTTCGCCGACGTGCCCAATCGCGTCGACCCAGGCCTCGGAGAACTGGACTGGCCCGCGATCCTCCAAGCCATTGGCGGCTATGACGGTATGATCGAACTTGAGTTCGAACCCGCCGACCCGACCGCGACCGGCGAAACCCAGATGCTCGACCGCCTGAAAGCGCTCGGCATCTTCTGACCGGCAGCCCAAAGCCAGTACCAATGTCCTGATCTGCTCCTGATGACGCATTTTGCTCCTTCCCGGCAATAGGCCCCCGATCACCGATTTGGTAAAAGGCGGCAACGAAGATCAGGAGAGTCTGCCTCGATGAGAGTGGTTGCCAATCTTGCCCAATGTCAGGGGCACGCCCGATGCGAAGACCTGTGCCCGGAGGTGTTTTCCACCGACGCGGTGGAGGGTAAAGTCGTCATAGAACAACCCGAATTTCCCCCGGAGCTTGAGGAAAAAGTCCGGCTAGCCGTGCGCAACTGCCCCGAAGGCGCGCTGCGCATCGCGAAGGGATCGGCCGCATGACCGTGAGCTTCTACCCCGCCGCGCCAACCCATGTCCCTGAAGACCTGATCCGGGATTTCGACTTTTTCGACATGCCTGCCGACGTGTCCGATCCGGTGCAAATCTGGCACGGCCTTATCCAAAAAGGTGCGCCGCCCATTTTCTACACGCCGCGCAACGGCGGTCATTGGGTGTTCCTGCGCTACGCCGACATTGCCGAAGCCTATCGCAATCACGAGATTTTCTCGACGCATAAGGCGCAAATCCCGCCGCTGGAACCCTATCCAATTCTTCAGCCCAATGGCGTCGATCCGCCACAGCATGACGTGTTCCGAAAGCTGCTCGCGCCCATGTTCACGCCGCTCGCCGTCCGCCGGATGACCGACGGACTGCATAGCCGCGCCGAAAGGCTCATCTCAGGCTTCGCTGGAAAGGGCGGGTGCGATTTCGTCAAGGATTATGCCGCCAAATTCCCGACCGGCACTTTCCTTGAGCTGTTCGGCCTGCCCGAAGAGCGCCTGCCTGAATTCCTGCGTATCTCCGACACCTTCTTCCGCAGCACTGACCCGGACATCCGCGCCGCGAACCTGCTGGAAATCTATGACGTGCTGGAAGAACTCTTCCGAGAGAAGGAGCGCAATCCCGGCAGCGACATAGCCTCTACCGTCGTGCAATCGCGCGACGCGGACGGCAATCCCTTCCCTTGGGAAGACATCATCAATTGCGGCTTCCTGCTCTTCGTCGCGGGGCTCGACACGGTCACCAACACCATGACCTATGTCTGGCGCTATCTCGCGACATCACCGGACGCGCGGCAGAAATTCCGCGACCGGCTGGATGATCCATCAGCCTTCCTCCTCGCGATCGAGGAACTGATGCGGATCAACGCGGTCTCCAACATTTACCGCCGCGTCACCCACGATTGCGAGTATAAGGGCGTGCAGTTCCGCCGTAACGATCGGGTTGTCCTGCCCAACACAGTGGCCAATCGCGACCCGCGCACGTTCAGCGACCCGCAGACCATCGACCTCGATCGCAAGGTCAATAACCATGTCACCTTCGGCCTCGGGCCGCACCGCTGCATCGGGTCGCACCTCGCCAAGCGGGAAATCATGATCTCGCTACAGGAATGGCTGCGGCAAATTCCCGAATTCGAACTGGACCCGGATCAGGACGCCGAATCCGTCTTCGGCGGCCCGGTAATGGGCTTCACCTCGCTCAAACTGCGCTGGTGAGGAAGGGCGCGGAGGGCTGCGCATCAGCCCTCCGCGCCCCTCAATCCATCAAAGCCGCCGACCGCTGCCGATATTCGCGCGGCGACAATCCCGTCGCCCGGCGAAACGCCCGCGCAAAGCTGTTCCCGTGCGAAAATCCCGCTTGCTCCGCCACCTGCTTCATGGGCACATCGCGACGCGCCAGCAGCAGCTTCGACTGCTCGATGCGATAGGTTTCGATATAGTCGGAAATCGTCTTGCCGGTCAGCGCCAGGAACTGCCGGTGCAAATGCCGCGTGCTGATCCCGCACAGCGCCGCAAGTTCGGCAACGCCGGGCATGGGCGCACCCGCCTCGATCCGCTCGCGAATACGGCGGAACTGCCAGGGTGCAAGTCGACTGGCCGTCGCCGCACCCGCCGCCTGTTGGAACACCCGACCCAGCTCCACCTGCACCAGCTGGAAAAACGCTTCCATCGCCTCGGTCGACCGATCAAGCGGATTGATCAACTCCCGATGGGCCAGCCGCATCAGACTGCGCAGCGCGTCGTTACGGATATTGAGCAGCCCTTGCAGGAATGGCAGCGAAGGTTCGCCCGAGCCGATGATCGCCGCACCATGCGAGTCATCAAAAACGCATCGGATCACGCGGATCTGCCTGCCTTCCGATCGCCCGCCGATCGCGACGCCCGGATGACGGACGAACAGCGCCCCCATGAAGCAGCGGCGCTCGGGATCAATGTCCGGGAAATAGGCTGAAGCATCGGCGGCCATCGGGGGGAGCGACATTTCCAGCATCAATTGCTGCTCGGTTCGCTCAAAGCTGACGATGTCGGGCCAGTGCCATTCCACCAATTCGAACCGCCCGCCCGACACCGGGCAAGATTCGATGATCGTGGCGGTGAAGTCGATCTCGCTCATTGATCTTGGTCCTTAGAACGTCTCTTTCTCGGTTTGAACCATCCGTTCAAGACCACTTCTCCTCCGTTCGCCCTGAGCTTGTCGAAGGGCTCTACTTCTTCATAGGCTTCACGTCAGAGGGGAAGTGAAGGGGCTTCGACAACGGCCCGAACGGATTTCTATTCTCGAACCTACCGCATCAACACCCGCCAGGCCCCAGGCGGCCGCCCAGTCTCGCGCCTGAAGGCAGCGCAAAAAGACGGCGCCCCCGCATAGCCCAACGCCCGCGCAACCTCCTCAATCGACCCCTTATCCTCCGTCAGCATCGCCTTCGCCCGATCGATCCTCCGCCGCCGGATCGCCGCACCCGGACTGATGCCCGTCGTCTGGTGAAAGCAGCGGATGAAATGATCCCTGCTGATCCCACACCGCTCCGCCATCGCATTGATCGACGGTGCAGGGCCGGGCGCATCGATCATCGCCAGCGCCACCCGCAACGCCCGCGCGGATAGCCCGCCCCGCCGCCGCCCCGCGCGCTCCGCCGCTTGAGCGAGAAACCGTCGCAAATCGAGCAGGATCAGCGACACCAGCGCCTCCGCAATATCTGCGCTGTCACTTCCGGGATGCTCGACCTCTGCCGCCAGCCGCAGCATCGCCTCCTCAATGGGCGGCGCATGCATGTCGAAGCACGCACCCAACGTCGCATCGTCAAAACCGATCCCCGCCAGCGCTGGCGCTATCCGCTGATCCTCAAAGCGAATGCGGAGGGTATCGAACGCGCCCTTCGCGACATGAAACTCCATCGGCACACCAGCCGGACGCAGCGCCAGCGCCCCCATGCGCGCGAACGGACGGCGCGGATCACCCGCCTTCCGCCCCTCCGACCCAGTCAGCAGCCGCGAAAGGCCCAGCATCAAAACCGACTGCGGCTCGACCATCTGCACCGTTTCTTCCCGCACTTCGGGAAAAGCGCATATTTCAACAGCCGCGCCATCGAGCCCAAGCGACCGACGCACAATGTCGGCGCTCTCCCGCGCCTGCCGGATCGATATGGCATCCATCACCGTCACTTATCACAAAGCGTGAAATATTACGAGATCATGCGAAAATCATGCGGCATTCTCCCGACGCTCCTTGAGCCCGCTCTCCCGCACCGGATAGCAATAAAGCCAAGGAGAGTGCCGCCATGAATCGCCCGACCGGACCCATCGTCCCCGCCACCAACACAATCGCGCAGGAAGAAGCGCGCTGGCAGCAGGAAACGCGCGGCCCCGCCCTCGATCAGCGCCCAGAACGCCGAGACCCCTTCGTGACGCAGGCGCTCAAATGGCCGATCAAGCCGCTCTACACGCCCGTCGATCTCGATGCGGTAGGCTTCGACTATAGCGCAGACCTCGGCTTCCCCGGCGAATATCCTTATACCCGCTCGACCCGCCCGAACGGCCATCGCTCCGATTTCTGGACGATGACCCAGGTCACCGGCTTCGGCAAAGGCGAGGATTGGGCGAAGCGCGCGCGCTACATGCTGGACCAGGGCCTCTCCGGCCTCATCCTCGAATATGACCTAGCCACCACCAACGGCTATGACAGCGACGATCCCGTAGTGGAGGGCGAAGTCGGCCGCGCAGGGATGGCGCTCGACAGCCTCGAAGACCTCGAAAAAGCCTTCGACCTCCCCTTCGACAAGCTCAAATATCTGATGAGCGTCTGCAACGCGCCGCAGCCGGTCAACCTGGCCATGATCATCGCCGCGCTGGAGAAAAAGGGCGTCGACCCGCAGGACTTCGTCCTCCACATCGTGAACGGCATATTGATCGAATATACCTGCGTCGGCCGCTACATATATCCGCCTGAACATGGATTGCGGATCGCCACCGACTGCATCGAATATATCATCCGCAACCATCCCAACTGGGCGCCGATCTCCATCATCTCCGCCCAGCTTCAGCCCGCCAAGGCGAACCCGGTGCAGGAGATTGCCTATTCGCTTAGCATAGCCTGCGCGCATATCGACGCGGTGCTGGAGCGCGGTCTCGATATCGACACGGTCGCGCCCTACATCAATCACTTCGTCGTCAATGTGGACATGGATTTCTTCGAAGGCGTCTGCAAGCTGCGCGCCTTCCGCAAATGCTGGGCGCGGCTGATGAGGGAGCGCTATGGCGCGACCAAGCCCGAAGCGCTCAAAATCCGCATGATGACGTCCCCCACCACCATAGCGCTCACCCTCCAGCAGCCGCTCAACAACATCGCCCGGCTCGGCATCATGGCGACCGCCTGCGCGCTCGGCGGGGCAGGGGAGGCGATGACGACCCCCCTCTATGACGAGGCCCACGCCCTCCCAGCCGAAAACGCCATCCGCGTCGGCGCCGCGATCCAGCATATCGTCGCCCACGAAACCGGCGTCGCCGAGACCATCGATCCGCTGGCAGGCTCCTACTATGTCGAAACCCTCACCAAGCAGATGGAGGACGCCGCCTTCGCCGAGATGGACAAGATCTTCGCCATGGGCGGGGCGCTGAAGGCCATCGAGACCGGCTATATCCAGCGCGCCCTCGGCCGCGAACAATATGAACGCAACAAGGATATCGAGGAGGGCCGTCGCAAATGGGTCGGCGTCAACCACCTCACCCGCGAAGATGAGGCGCGCGAGATCGAAATCTTCCGCCTCGACGATGCGATGGAGGAAGAGCAGATCCGCAAGGTCCGCGACCTGCGCGCCCGCCGCGACCAGCCCGCCGTCGATGCAGCGCTCGAAAAGGTGCGCGAAGCCGCCCGCACCGGCGCGAACATGGTCCCGCCCTGCCTCGAAGCGGTAAAACTCTACGCCACGCACGGCGAAATCTGCAACGCGATGCGCGACGTCTTCGGCGTCCACAGCGCCGACAGCCAGCTGATGGGGATTTGACCAGCATGACCACATTCAAACGCCCCCTGCGCGTCCTGCTCGCCAAGCTCGGCATGGACACGCACACCGTCGGCGTCACCGTCATCGGCCACGCCCTGCGCGAAGCGGGCATGGAGGTCATCTTCACCGGCCTCAAGCAAACCCCGGAGATGGTCTGCGCCGCCGCCATTCAGGAGGATGTAGACGTCGTCGGCATCTCCACCCTTTCGGCGGGTCACACCCGCAACCTGCCCAAACTCGCCCGCCTGCTCCGCGACGCAGGCGCGGGCGACAAGCTGCTGGTCGCAGGCGGCGTCATCCCGGAAGAGGACAAGCCGATCCTTGAGGAAGCAGGCGTCGATCGCATCTTCACCATGGGCGCCGACACGCGCGACATCGTCGCCTATCTCGAAAGCTGGTGGGCGCAGCGGCTGGCGGAGGATGCCGCCTGATGCCGCAGGGCGCGGCTGACATAGCCGACCGCCTCCTCGCTGGAGAAGTGGCGGCAGGCGCGCGCGCCATCCGCTGGCTGGATGACCGCGACCCGCGCGGCGCGCAAGTGCTGGCCGCCATCTACCCGCACACCGGCCGCGCCCAGCTGGTCGGCGTCACCGGCCCGCCCGGCGCTGGCAAGTCCACCCTCACCGACGCTCTCGTCGCCGAATGGCGCAAGCGCGAACAGCGCGTCGCCGTCATCGCCGTCGATCCGTCCAGCCCCTTCACCGGCGGCGCGATCCTCGGCGACCGCGTCCGCATGAGCCGCCACGCGCTCGACCCCGGCGTCTTCATCCGCTCCCTCGGCACGCGGGGGCAGGCAGGCGGCCTGTCCCGCTCCACCCATGATGCGTGCCTCGTCTTCGACGCCATGGGCTATGACATCGTCCTGGTCGAAACCGTGGGAGTAGGGCAGGACGAAATCGACGTCGTCAACCTCGCCCACACCACCGTCATCGTCGCGGTTCCGGGCCTCGGCGACGAAATCCAGGCGGTGAAGGCGGGCCTTATGGAGGCAGGCGACATCTTCGTCGTCAACAAGGCCGACCGGGACGGCTATGACGCCACCCACCGCCAGATGGAACTGATGCTCCACCTGCGCGCCCAAACCGTCACGGACCAGCGCTGGGACGTGCCACTACTGCGCGCCGTCGCTGCAAAGGGGGAGGGCGCGGACGCCATCGCCGATGCCATCGCCGCCCACCGCAGCTTCCTGCAAGAACATGGGGATTTCACCGCTCGCAGCCGCCTGAGCGCAAGGGAGCAGCTCTTCTCCCTCGTCCGCGACGCCCTCGCATCCCGCGCGATGGCGCTATGCGGCGAGACCATAGTCGATCAGGTCGAAACGCGGCAGCTTGATCCCTACGCCGCCGCAGAGCAAATTGTCACAGCCCTTTCTGCAAAGAGTGCCGCCGCATGACCAAGTCCATCTGCGCTCTGGCCCACAAGCCGGGCACCACTCGCGAAGATTTCCAGCATTACTATGAGGAAAATCACGCTCCGCTGGCGATCAGCTATTTCCCCTTCTCTGCCTACGCCCGCAACCATGTCACCGGGGCGCAGTTATTCGGCTGGGACACGATCAGCGAATTCTGGGCCGACGATATAGAGGCGGCGGCAGCACTCATGGCGGGGCCGGTCGGAAAGATCATGGCCGCTGATGAGGAACGCTTCATGAACCGGCCCCTCATCGCCTCGGCTGGGGTCGAAGAAGTCATCCTTTCCCCCGGAGACCCCGCCGATTCCGACGGCCGCCGAACCGCCTTGCTCGTTCAGAACGCCGAAGGCGTCGATCTGCGCTCTGCGGTGTTGGAGTGGGCGGAGGGGTTCGCCAAGGACATGCCCGGCGTTTCGATCGACTTCTTGAGCAACTGGACCGACCTCGCCTTTCCGGCAAAGGCCGTCCTGTGGCTGCCGGGATGGCAAGCCCAGGCCGCCATTCCGTACGGTCTTTCCACTCAAGCGCTGCTGCTCCGCCATGTCGCAACTCCGGCTGCGCAGTTGCCGGGCGGCCATTCCGCCTCTCGTTAGGCGCTAAGATTGCCGGTGTGCAAATGTGCAACAGCGTAGATATAAACGTCAGATAATACGCAGATTGACGCAATCATCCTTGATGTAAGCGATAATTGCGACTAACGGAGCTGCATCGGACATGTTTATCCATGTTCGGGGTCAACAGGCGCTTTTTCCCGTGTGGCGCATGCAGATAACGATAAAGACCGGGACTGTTGACTAAGAGCAGCATGTGTTTGGGAGGATGTATGAAGTCCATATTGCTTGCGGGCGTTACCGCAATTTTGGTGCCGTTTTCGGTTTCGGCGAACGCTCAGGAACAAAGCGCCGCTCAGGAACCATCGACCACTCTCGGTGACATCGTCGTAACTGCGCGCCGTTCCGCGGAAACGCTGCAGAACGTCCCTGTCGCCGTTACCGCGCTCAGCGGCGACTTCATCGAACGGCAGAACATCTCGGACCCGACCGATGTCCCCAATTTCGCGCCGAACATCACGATCGAACAGCAGCCGTCCAGCCTTTCGGCCGCGACCATCTACATTCGCGGCATCGGCAACAACGAACCTTCGGCCGTGTCTGAACAGGGCGTGGGCGTCTATCTCGACGGCGTCTACCTCGCCCGTGCCGCCGGTGCCGTGTTCGACCTTATCGATCTGGAACGGATCGAAGTGTTGCGCGGCCCCCAGGGCACGCTGTTCGGCCGCAACACCATCGGTGGCGCGCTCCAGCTGATCACCAAGAAGCCCGCCAATGACATGCATGTCACGGCAAAGGCTGGCTACGGCCGCTTCAACGAATGGTATGCCCGCGCGCGTCTGGACACTGGCTATATTCTGGGCGACGTTTTGAAGGCGTCGATCGCCTATCAGCATCGCCAGGGCGACGGCTATGTGAACAACACGCTCACCCCGGCCTCGCAGGACCCCGGCTCACTGAATGCTGACTCGGTTGCCATCGGTTTGCAGGCGGATCTGGGCGACCTGACGGTCAATTACAGCTTCGATTATGACAATCGCAAGGGCACGCCTGCCTTCTTCCAGATCGTCGCTGCCACCCCACTGGCGCAGGACTATTATTCGCAGTCGCCCAGCTTCGGCGGCGCGCCCTTCCTCGTCAGCCCCGATCGTCAGGGCACGGTTCAGCAGGCGGGCTTCACCGACCGCAACGGCAACTTCCGCTACGGCAGCAAGACGCGCGTTCAGGGCCACGGGTTGACCCTCAGCTATGAAGCTATTCCTGAGCTTACGGTCAAGTCGATCACCGGCTACCGGAAGTTCTTCCAGGACACGATCCTGAACCTGTCGGGTAATGGCGTCCTGCGCGGGCCAGTAATCGACTTTAACTCACCCACGCTTGTATCTGTTCAGGATGTTGTCCCCTATACCGGCAACAATGCCCCGCAGAAGCAGTGGCAGTTCAGCCAGGAATTCCAGGCGCTCGGCAAGGTCGGCGACCTCAGCTACCTGCTCGGCATGTATTATTTCTACGAAAAGTCGTCGGAATATAACCAGCAGGCTCTGACGATTTTGGCGCCGGTGGCTGCGCTTGATTTCTACGGCCTCCCGGCCGGCACTGCGGCAGCCGTGGCGGCGGCCAATCCGGGCCTCGCGACCGTCGGCATCAACGCCACCCCCGTTCAGGCATTCGGCGGCACGTCACAGTCGATGGCCCTGTTCGGCCAGGTTAGCTGGAAGCCGTCCTCGCTCGACGACAAGTTGGAAGTCACGTTGGGCGGCCGTCACACAGCTGACGACAAGACCATCTATCTGGCCGGTGACGTCTTCCCCGTGCAGCGTGGCCGCCGCAGCTTCGACAACTTCTCCTGGCTGGCGTCGGTCAGCTATGAGGTGATGGACGATGTCATGCTCTATGGCCGCGTATCGACCGGCTATCGCTCGGGCGGCATCAACCCGCGCGGTGGCAGCATCAACGGCTTCGATCCTGAAAAGGCGACGTCTTATGAAGCAGGCTTCAAGTCGCAATGGTTCGACAACCGCCTGCGCCTGAACGTCGCTGGCTACATCACCGACTATAACGATCTGCAGGTCCAGCAGTTCGCCGCGGGCAGCGGCGGCGCTACCTCGCTGATCGTCAACGCGGGCAAGGTGCGCCTGTCGGGCTTCGAAGCGGAACTGACGGCGGCGCCCTTCCGTGGCTTCCAGATCGACGGTTCGGTCGGTTATGTGAAGCATGACTATAAGACCTTCCTCTTCCGCGATCCGGGCACCAACACGCTGGTGGACGTCGCTGACGAGGCACGGCCGCTCTACACGCCCAAGTGGAACGTCCATGTCGGCGCTGAATATTCGCACCCGATCGGCGGCGGTGACACGCTTGTCCGTCTGCGTGGCGACTATTCCTATCGCACGAAGATCTACTTCAACGCGCTCGACAACACTGCGCCGTTCAACGAACAGATCGTTTCGCCCAGCCAGACCAACGTAAAGGCGCGTCTGTCTGTCGAAGGCTTCGACCTTGGCGGCGGCAAGCTCGACGTGGGCATCTGGGGCGACAATCTGCTGAACCAGAAGCGGCTCGTTTACGGCATCGACTTCGGCGCCCTGGGCTTCGCCGGTGCGACGTTCAACAAGCCCACCTCCTACGGCGTGGATGCCAAGATCGCCTTCTGATCAGACCTAAAAATCCTCCCCGCGCGAAGCGTGGGGAGGGGGACCAGCCGTAGGCTGGTGGAGGGGGAAATGGCACGACCTGTGAGATTTCCCCTCCACCATTCGCTTCGCGAACGGTCCCCCTCCCCATCTCACGATGGGGAGGATCAATGTGCGCACTTCGCTCTAATTAATCGTCGATCCGCCATCCACCGCGATGCACTGACCACTGATCCACTCACCGTCCCGGCTCGCCAACAACGCGACCATTGCCGCAATATCCTCCACCAGCCCAAGGCGCGGAGACCGCCCTTTCTCCAGCACCTGCTGCTGGAAATCCGTCGGCATCGTGGCGCGAAGCTCGGGCGTAATCACCACCCCGGCATGATGGCATTGGCGCGGATACCTTGCTTGCCCCAGCCGCTGGCGACATGGCGCACCAGCGCATTGATCCCGGCCTTCGCCATCGCATAACAGGGGCGCACCGGCACCCCCGCGATCGCCGCGCCCGATGAGGTATAGATCATGGCCCCGCCGCCGCGCTCCAGCAGCTTGGGCAGGGCATGGCGCGTGATCCGCATCATGCCCTTCAGATTGACGTCCAATGTGCGCTCCATCACCTCGTCGGTCACGGTCAGCGCGTTGGTGTCGGAAAACAGGATTTGCAGGTCGGCGAAATTGGCATGCACCGCGTCGATCCCGCCATGGGTCCTCGCCGCCATATCGATCAGCGCCGCGTTCGACGCGTCATCGGTCGCGTCGAACGCGCATCCGGTCGCGCGGCTGCCCATCGCGCCGATCTCATCGACCAGGCTGTCGATCCTGTCCTTGTGACTGCCCGGCGCTGCGACGATCAGGGTCGCGCCCTCCGCCGCCAGCCGCAAAGCGGTCCCCCGTCCGATGCCGGTGGACGTGCCAGCCACGACGACGACCTTGTCCACCAGACGGCGGCAACCCATGGCCAGATCCGCGCTCATCCTGTCTCTCCTATTTTATTTCTATCCGTAATAACCTTGCCTCAGTGGCTACTCATTCCCTGCCATCCAAGCCCCATGGCCTTCTGCACATTGATAAAACTCACGGTCAGCCCCGCCGCCGCCTGAACCCTCGCCTGCGAAGCCGCCAAGACCAGACGCCGTTGCTTCAAATAGTCTATTCCCGAAATCGTCCCCGCCTGACTCCGCTGCCGCGCAAGCTCTGCTCCCATCTTCGCCTGTCGTTCGGCCCGCGCCAGATCGGCCAGGCTCTCCCGCTGCCGCTGGAACCGCGCCAGCGAACCCTCGGCATCCTGCAACGCGTTCAGCACCGCCGCGCGATAATCCGCCGCTGCCTCATCCCGCTGCGCCTCCGCGGCATCGATCCGCGCGCGGGCTTTTCCGAAATCCAGGAAAGACCAGCTGATCCGTGGCACCGCCGCCACCGTGAACTTGTCCAGATCGACCAGATCCTCCGGCGACGACCCGCCAAGCCCGATAAGCCCCAGGAAGCTGATGTGCGGAAAGCGCGCCGCATCCGCCACGCCGATCCGTGCGGTCTGGGCGGCCAGCTTGCGTTCCGCCGCGCGTATATCGGGGCGGCGCTGCAACAGGGCGGCCGGATCACTCACCGCGACCTCAGCAGGGGGCAGCGGCAAAGCAGCCGACGGATCGAGCAAGCTGTCCAGCGTCCCCGGAACAGCGCCGGTCAGCACCGCCAGCTTATCCTTCAACGCGTCGATCTCGGCCCGCATCGGCGCCAACTGCGCGCGCGCGCGATCCCGGTCGGACTCCTGTTGCAGCAGCTCGCCTCGCGCAATCGTCCCCCGTTCAAAACGTTGCCGGGTGAGGGCGACCTCCTCATCCTGCAAAGCCAACGCCTCGACACCCAGAGACAGGCGCTGCTGCCGATCGCGTAGCTCGACATAGCTTTGCGCGACTTCCGCCGACAGGCTGACGCGGGCGTCGTCCAGCCCCGCCTCGCTCGCCGCGACATCGGCCCGCGTCGCCTCGACGGCGCGGCGGCTGCCGCCGAAAAGATCCAGTTCCCAACTTGCGTCGAAACCGACATTGTACAGGTCGAGCGTGGTGGCGCTCCCATCCTCCGACTGTCCGGGCAAGCGCGCCTTGGCATAGATGACTGAGCCGTTGACCGTTGGCAGCTCTTCCGCCCTCTTTTGGCGCAGGGCCGCGCGCGCCTGCCGGATGCGCGCCGCTGCGGCGTCCAGGCGAGGGTTCCCGGCCAGCGCCTGATCCATCAACTGGTTCAGCACCGGATCGCCAAGGCTAGTCCACCATGGCGCGGCCGCTTCCACTGACCCGGACCCGGCGTCTCCCCGGACGAAATGCGACGGTGGGGCAGGGGCCACGTCCCCAGGGCCGCGATAGTCGGGTCCAGCGGTGCAGGCCGTGGTCAGGAGCAAGGCAAAGGCAAAGGCGGATCGGTTACGCATCGACAATCTCAATGAGCGGCCACAGGCGCGGCATGCTGTGGCAGCGGGCGGAGGAAAAAGACGAGCGGCGCGGTGCACAGGATGGCGATGATCAGCATCCAGAACAGGTCGATAAAGGTCATCGTAAGCGCCTGCGTCTGAATGCCCTGTTCGATCATGCGGAACGCCGCATCGCGGCCGCCCAGCGCGAGTGCCTGCGCATCGACATAATGTTGAAGGTCAAGGCCATTGGCCGCCAGATTCTCCTCCATCCTGCGCGCATGAAGCCACAGCCGCTGGTCCTGCACCACCGCGATGCCCGCCAGCGCGAAGGAGCCGCCCAGATTGCGCGCGGCGTTGTAGAGGCCTGACGCATCGGCTGCCAAAGACATGGGCACGGAACGGATTGCCGCCTGGTTCAGGAACATCATGACGCAAATGGTGCCGACGCCGCGCATCAACTGGGAATCGACGAAATCGGCGCCCGTGGACACCGACGTCAGTGATGTTTCGATATAGGTGCTGAGGATCAGCAGGACCAATCCGATCAGGACCGAAAGATGGATCGGTATGGTGCGGATCGCCCATGGCATGAACGGCATCATCAGCACCATCGGTACGCCCGACAGCAGTACGATCTGCCCCGACTGCAGCGCATTATAGCCTGCGATCAGCGTGAGGAATTGCGGGATCACATAGGATGTGCCGTAAATCACCATGCCGATCATCATCGCCATGATGAACACTGCGCCAAACTGCCGGTCCAACAGCAGCCGCAGCCGGATCACCGGCCGTTTCGCCAGCAACTGCCCGGCCAGCAGCATGGCGAACCCCGCCACGGCCGTGATGGTCAGCCATATGATCGTCGATGACTCGAACCACTGCTCCCGCTCGCCTTCCTCCAGCACGACGGTAAGCCCGCCCAGCCCCAGGATAAGGCCGAACACGCCCAGCCAGTCCGCCTCGCCGATAAGGTCAAGGCGCGGCCGCTCATAGGGAAGCGCGACCAGCAGCAGCAGCAGCAGAGCAAGCCCCACCGGCAGGTTGAGGAAGAAGGCATAATGCCAACTGATATTCTCGGTCAGCCAGCCCCCCAGCACCGGCCCCATGATAGGCCCCAGGATCGCCGTGGCCCCGAACAGGGAATTACCCACAGCTTGTTGATGGCGCGGCAATCGCGTCGCGATGATGGTCATGGCCGTGGGGATCAGCGCCCCGCCCGTAATGCCCTGGCCGATCCGCCCCCCGATCATGACCGGCAATGTCTGCGCCATGCCACAGATCATCGAAAATCCCACAAAACCCACGGTGGCGATCAGGAGGAAATTGCGCAGCCCCAGAAGCCGCTGCAACCAGCCCGCCAAGGGAATGATGATGATTTCCGCGACGATGAACGACGTCGCGATCCAGGTCCCTTCCGTACCGCTCGCGCCGATTTCGCCCTGGATGATCGGCAGGGCGGAATTGACGATGGAAATGTCGAGCATCGCCATCATCGCACCCAGCGTGCCAGCCGCCACCGCGAGCCAGTCCGCGACGCTTGCGCGCTCGGCTGTCTCAGGCTGGCCTGCGTTCACTTCGCGGCTTCCGGCCGAACCTGCTTGCTATTCTTCAGCCGTTCCACTTCTTCGCGGGCCGACCGGGTGTCCACCGAAACCTCCACCGACATGCCGGGCAGCAACAGCTTCTTGATCGACGGGTCGGCATCTATGGCGATGCGCACGGGCACGCGCTGCACGATCTTGGTGAAGTTGCCCGTCGCATTTTGCGGAGGCAGCAGCGAAAATTGCGCCCCGGTGCCGGGCGCAAGGCTGGCGACATGGCCATGCAGCGTCACCCCCGGCAGAGCGTCCACATCGATCTCCGCCGGTTGCCCCTGACGCATCAGCCCCAGCTGCGTCTCCTTGAAATTCGCTTCCAGATAAAGCTGCTCCACCGGCACGACCGACATCAGGCGCAGGCCGGGCTGCACGAACTGGCCGATGCGCGCCGAAAGATCGCCCACCCGTCCCGCGATGCTTGCGCGTATCACCATGTCCCGGACGTTACGCTGTGCCGCGTCCAGTTGGGCGCGTGCGCTCTGGCCTTGCGCTTTCGCCTGGGCGATCTGGGCGCGCAGGCTGGCAATCCGCCGCTCCGCGCCCTGCGTCGATGCTTTCTGCGCCGCCACATCCTGCGCCGCCTGCGCCGCCTGGGTGCGAAGCGTCGCCAGCTTTTCAGCGGGTTCCGCGCCACTCGCCGCAAGCGGACTGTATCGCGCCACTTCGGACGCTGCGTACCGCGCCTTCGTCTGCGCCGCCGCCAGCATCGCGCGCGCCTGCTCGATCGCCGCTTCCTGTTCCCCGATCATCGCTTCCGCATTGGCGGCGTTCGCCTGCGCCAGATTGATCTGCGCCTGCCCCTGCGCCGCCTGTGCCGGATAATCGGGCGCTTCGATCCGCAACAATGGCTGACCGGGCTTCACATCCTGATTTTCATGGACCAGCACTTCACTGACGTAACCTGACACCCGCGCCGAAACGGTGACGCTGTCGGCCTGCAAATAGGCGTCCTGCGTGCTTTGCTGATATTTACCGTACAGCTCGTATCGGGCAAACCAGAACGCACCGGCTATAAGAACAACCACGCCCGCAATGCCCAAAACCAGGCCCAGCCTCCGCCGCTTCGGGCGGCTTGCCCCTTCGCCAATCGCATCGTCGGGGAGGGGTTCTGCATCGACCGCATCGGCCAACGACCCCTTTGGCTCACTCATAGAAATCCTACCGTCTGGGCTTCGAAGCGATGACTTAAAGTTTGCCGCAGGCGGAAGGCAAGTTTTTTCCGACGCGGAATCGGAAATGAAATTATGTCAGCAGAAGGATGACGCTGAATCCCACTAGCGCGGACAGGCCGCTGGCCAGGCACAGCAATCGAAATGGACAGAGCAGAAATACCGAGCTGTCAGGTTCCATCCTCTTCCCCATTTTCTTCGGCGGGGTTGCATGGTTTATAGGCGATTTACGACCCATCGCCAAATGATTTGGACGGCCAGTCGCCCTGTCGCGAAAACAGCAGACAGGCTCTTTTGCGCCTTCCTTATAGGATGGAGGGCGGCTATTCCGCTCACTTGACGATAATATGCCGGCAACCGCCCGGTAATGGAGAGATAGATGTCGCAGCCATTGCTCGACCGGATTGCACTACATGATCTGGTCATGCGCTACTGCCGTGGATGTGATCGCCGCGACTTCGCCTTGGTGCGAACGCTGTATCATGATGACGCGATCGACGATCATGGGGCAATGTTTCAGGGAGGTCCCGACGACTTCGTTGCCTGGCTACCCGAAATCACCGCGCATTGGGACCTCACTCGCCACAATATTACGAACAGCCTGTTCGTGATCGATGGCGACCATGCCGAGGGTGAACATTATGTGGAGGCATGGCACCGGACCCATGGGCCGGGCGCAAAGCTGTTCATCGCCCTTGGCCGCTATCTCGATCGATATGAACGGCGGGATGGCGAATGGAAATTCACTTATCGCAGCCTGGTGTTCGATCATGGATCGATCGTGCCGGTTGATGAAGAGGCTTTTGAACGCATGAGCAAGGACGCACCCAATGGCCGCGCGGATCGGGATGATCCCTCCTTCCGTTATCCCCTGCTGGCGGGGTTGAGCGCATGAGGGCCGCGGTCTGGGATGGACAGTCGCTATTCGTCAGCGACCAGTTGACGCTTCGCCCTGTCGGTCCGGGCGAGGTGCGCGTCCGCGTGCTGCGGTCGGGCATCTGTCATAGCGACATCGCGATGCTGACCCCGCATCTGCCTAACTTGCCGGTCGTCCTGGGCCATGAAGCGGCTGGCGAGATTGCGGAGCTGGGGCCGGGCGTCGAAGGCTGGGCCATAGGCGACCATGTCTGCGTGGGTACGCAAACGCCTTGTGGGGAGTGCCGTGAATGCCAGCGTGGCGAACCGCATAATTGCGACATTAATTGGGGTTTTGCGCCGGGCTTCCCCTTCACGCTGGATGGAAAGCCCGTTGCGTCCTTTGCCAACGTCTCCTCCTTCGCTAGCGAAATCGTGGTGAAGGCATCGCAGCTGTTCGCCATCGATGACCTGCCGTTGGACCAAGGCGCGCTGATCGGGTGCGCGGTCTCGACCGGTGTCTGCGCCGCCCGCGTTCTGGGCCGCGTGCGCGCCGGGGACACCGTGGCCGTTTTTGGTGTCGGCGGCATCGGCGTCAACGCCATTCAGGGCGCCGCCCGGAACGGTGCCCATGTAATCGCTGTCGACGCCAATCCCGCGAAGGAAGCGACGGCGCGGCAATTCGGCGCGACCGACTTTGTCCTCGCAGACCCCACACAGGACAGCGAAACGGCCGCCGCCGCTTTGGCTGGCGAATATGGCCCTATCGATGTGGTGGTGGAATGCAGCGGCGCGGTCGGCGCGATCAACACCGCCTTGCGCTGCACGAAGCGCGGTGGCCGGGTGGTGCTGATCGGCATGTCACGCCCCGGCGCGGAAGCGGCGCTCCCGCTCGGCAGCTTCGTGATGGGCGGCGAGGTGATCGCGACAATGAACGGCGGCGCGCTGCCCGACCGCGATTATCCCGAACTCATCGCACAGGCGCGCGACGGCCGGTTGAACATCGCCGACCAGATCAGCGGCATCTGGCCGCTCGATCAGATCAACGATGCCATCGCCGCGCTGAAGGCGGGGGAAGTAACCCGCGCCGTCATCGACCACGAAATGTGATTGAGAGCATCCTACTCCCTTCCGTCACCCCGGGCTCGACCCGGGGTGACGATCACTCAAACCACACATCCCAGAGCTTCGTGCTTTATTTCGGCACCACTTCACAACCCCGTTCGCCCTGAGCTTGTCGAAGGGCTCTACTTCTATTTAGAAAAGGGAAGGGCTTCGACATTCGAACGAGGCAAGTGACTCGTTAGGACAGCCCGAACGGGTTGAGTGATGCAGATTAAACGCAGCGCGCTCTACGCGTTCAGCATCTGTAGCAACTCGACCCTGTGGCCTTGGGGGTCGAGGATATAGGCCATCTGCAAACCATGTTCGGGTACGTCGGTCGCACCGAGTTCGATCGTCGCACCGGCGGCGGTCGCAACCGCCAGGGTCGCGTGAAGATCATCCACCACGAACCCCGTCGTCGCCTCTCCGGTGGCGGGGCAATTCCGGTTGGGATAGCTGACCAGAATGAAGTTGGGGGCGGGCGGCTGAGCGCCAGCAGTCTTGAGGATCACCTCGTTCATCAACGCTTCGCCTTCGCCAAGATTGATATACCCCACCACCTCAAGGCCGAACAGCTGAGTGTAGAAGCGTTCGGCAGCGGCAAGATCCTTAACGATGATCTTGGTGAAACTGAAGGCTAATGCCGTCATTCCTCAACCCCTTTCATGTTACGCATTTATGTGAGACAATCTCCATATCAGCGCCTGAAAATGGCGTAAACCAATCCATCTAATACGCATATAGGAGAGTATGGTGACCGGACAGGAAGGTGGAGAATTGCGGTTGTCGGCCGTCTGGCGGACTTTCTGCGACCAGCTGGCACAAGCGGGCGAGGTTCTGGACCGCCCCAGCGCGCCCGGCACCGCGATCGACCAGGCGGAGGGATTGCGTTATCTTTCCCGGCTCACGCGGTCGGCTCTCAACATGCTGGTCGATTCCAGCGATCCGGATTTTCCGCGCATTTTCCTGCTGACCGATGACGCGATCAAGATTGGGGCCGATAATCCGGACAATCTCTATCAGCAAATCGTCGTCCGGGGTGATCGCGACTATCGCATCACCGGCAAGCGGAACAGCGTGCCCTATTTTTCCATCGGGTCGAAGGCAAACCGTTACGCGATCGACGGCACGATGGCCTCCACGGGCGAGATCGAACTTGCCGACATGCAGGTCGGGCCGGATGGCAGCTTCGAGATTATTGTCAGCAAGACGCAAAAGCCCGGCAACTGGCTGCCGATGGCGGACGACACGACGCTGCTGATCATCCGTCAGACCTTCAATGACAAGCGTGCGGAAGTCGCTGCCGATGTGCATATCGAACGGATCAGCGAGGGGCCTGCCGTCCCCGTCATTCTCGCGCCTGAAACGATCGAGGCGCAGTTGAACGGCGCTGCCGCATGGGTGCGCGGAACAGCGAACACCTTCGCGGACTGGTCGCAATGGTTCATGGAACAGCCCAACCGCATCTATGATGGCAAGGAACAGCCTTTTTACCAGCGCGCCGGGGGCGACCCGAAAATCTGGTACGGTCACATCTATTACGACCTTGCGCCTGATGAAGCGCTGGTCATCACAGCCAAGCCGCCCCGCTGCCGCTTCTGGAACTTCCAGATCGACAATTGGTGGATGGAATCCATGGACCATGTGAACCGCAAGGTGTGGGTCAATGGCGCGCAGGCCAAATATGAGGATGATGGCAGCGTCATCCTTGTCTGCGCCGACAAGGACCCGGGCTACGGCAACTGGATCGACCTGTCGGGTCACCGCAAGGGCACCGGCCTTTGGCGCTGGATAGAGGCTGACGAGCATCCGGTGCCGCAATGCAAGGTCGTAAAGCTCTGACCGCCTCGGCCGATCTCGCCGCGCGTATCGCCATCCTTGAAGACCGGGAGGCGATACGCGACCTGATCGCAAGCTATGGCCCGCTGGCAGACGCGGGTGATTGCGCCGGTGCCGCCGCTCTGTGGACCGAGGATGGCGTCTACGAAGTCGGCGGGTTCGGCAGCTACACGGGCCGTGCCGCGATCCAGGCCTTGCTCGAGGGTGAAAGCCACCAGAGCTTGATCCATGGCGGCGCCGCCCATGTCCTTAGCCCGCCGGTCATCGATCTGGACGGCGACAGGGCAACCGCCCGAACCTATTCCGTCGTATTCCGCAAGGCGGACGATAGTTGGGAAGCCCATCGCGCCTCCGCCAATAGCTGGCACCTCGTGAGGGTCGGCACGGAATGGAAGGTGGCGCGGCGCATCAACCGCTTGCTTGACGGATCGGCCGAAGCGCGTGCGTTGATTGGCGGACGATAGCGGCGGGTAAAGGCCTGCTGTGGATGTTGAGAGCATCGTGCGCAAAAGTGGGAACCGGTTTTGCGCTTAAAACGATGCGATAACAAAAAACTAGAGCGCGCGATCTGCGTCCGATTAAACGCGGCGCGCTCTATAGTTTGATCATGCTCAAGGGATCGTCACCCCGGACTTGATCCGGGGTCCCGCTTTATCTGACGCTGTCCAAGCAGCGGGACCCCGGGTCAAGCCCGGGGTGACGGAAAAGGGGCTTTAATACGATGCTTCCGGCTCGAGCATGATCCGATCAGATTGGATCGGATCATGCTCTATTTGTCTTTTGTTTTCCGCATTTTCCGAGCCAGCAGATGATGCCATCTGCTTCGAAAATGCTCTAGCCGAAGGGCGGCTCCAGCTTTTCTAGGGCCGCCCTTCGGCTTATGCGGTCAAGCGGTCTGGCGGGCGGCCGCAAACTGCTTTTTCGCAAAGGCGCAGGCATCCGCCATCGCCTCCTGCGCGCCCGGCAGGAAACCGATCCATGACACGAACCCATGCACCATGCCGGGATAGCGCTTCACTTGAACTTCCACCCCGGCCTTTTCCAGCACCGGGGCATATGCTTCCACCGCGTCCCGGATAGGGTCGCATTCGGCGCTGGCGATAAAGGCGGGCGCCAGGCCCTGATGGCTCGTCGCCTTCATCGGACTGGCGCGGAAATCGTCGTAATCGCTTTCGTCCTTGATGTGTAGTTCCCAGAAATAATGGGCATCTTCCAGGCGAAGCACAGGGCCGTTCGCAAATTCAAGCGCGGATCCCTCTTCTGGGATCGGATGGATGCCGGGGCCATACCAGTTGATCTGCGCCGCGATACGGGGCGCGCCCGCGTCTCTTGCGAGAAGGGCACAGGCGCTCGCCAGCACGCCGCCCGCGCTATCGCCAGCAACCGCGATCAGGGCGGGATCGCCCCCCAGTTCGGCCGCATTAGCCGCGACCCACTGCGTCGCAGCCCAGCAATCCTCGAAGGCCGCCGGGAACTTATGCTCGGGCGCGAGGCGATAGTCGACGGACACCACGATGGTCTCTGCGCCCGCCGCCAGCCCGCGCGCGATCATGTCCTGCGTGTCGAGATCGCCGACAACGAACCCGCCGCCATGGAAATAGGCAGTGACTGGGAAAGGTCCCGCGCCCTCGGGCGTATAGATGCGCACCGGTATCTCACCGTTCGGCCCCGCAATGGTCCGATCGGCGATCGAGGCAAGGGATACAGCAGGTGGCGGAAGCTGGATCGAACTCGACCGCACCGCCTCCCGCAACGCAGCAACCGGAATGGTCCGGATCGGCGGCCATTCCGGCTGATTGGCGAACATGGCCTCAAGTTGCGGGTCTAGCGGCATCCCTATTCTCCTCGTTTCAATTGTGCATCTTCTTCTTTAATTCGAGAGCGCCGCCAGAGCGACGCACTGAATATTCCTCATCCTCTGGGTTCTCTTGGCATAGCTAATCCGCGTTCGGCGATGATGTTGCGTTGTATCTGGTCTGTACCGGCGTAGATGGTATCGGACCGAGACATGAGGTGCATGGTTGTGAGGGGACCCATGCGTTCGTCGTTGATGCCTATTTCGCCTTGTTGTCCCATGACCGCCATGGCGAGGTCGCCGAGCGCCACGTGCCAGCGGGACCAGTAGAGCTTGTAGGTATAGGCGGCGCCTGTGAGTTCGGGATTGGCTTCGCTGCCTGAGAGCATGCGCAGGGCGTTGTAGCGCATGATCTTGAGCCCGGCATGGGCGGTGGCGATCTTCTGGCGGGTGAGGGGGTCGGTTGCCTTGCCGTTGGCCTTGGCGATGGCGATGATGTCGTCGAGTTCGTTCCTGAACTGCATCTGCTGGGCGAGGGTGGATACCCCGCGTTCGAACCCGAGCAGGGCCATGGCGACCTTCCAGCCTTCGCCTTCTTCGCCAATGCGGTCGATCGCGAGCGCTTCCGCGCCATCGAAGAACACTTCGGCGAACTCGGCCTCGCCGGTCATCTGGCGGATCGGGCGGGGGGTGACCCCGGGCTGGTCCATGGGGACCATGAGGAACGAGAGGCCCTTGTTGCCGACGCTCCCGGGCTGCGTGCGGGCAACCACGAAGCACCAGTCGGCGATCGTGCCCATCGAGGTCCAGATCTTCTGCCCATCGATGATGTAACGGTCGCCTTCGAGCCGGGCCTTGGTCTTGACGTTGGCCAGGTCCGATCCCGCGCCGGGTTCAGAATAGCCCTGGCACCAGATCGCCTTGCCGGTGGCGATGTCGGGGAGGAACCGGGCCTTTTGCTCTTCGCTGCCCATCGCGATCAGCGTTGGCCCGAGCAGCTCGACCCCCAGGTGCCCGGCACGCGGCGGTCCCTTGGCGCGGGCATATTCCTCGGCGAAGATGATCTGCTGGGCGATCGAGGCACCCCGCCCGCCCCATTGCTCAGGCCAGCCAATGACGCTCCAGCGCGCTTCGCCCAGGGCGGCTTCCCAGGCGCGGCGTAGCTCGACATTGTCGACCTGGTTGGTCTGGCCGCGGATGGCCTTGAAGGGACCGGCGAGCTGCTCGTTGAGCCAGCTCGCGGCCTCCTCGCGGAAGGCTTTCAATTCAGGGGCGAAGGCGAGTTGCATGGATCAGGCGACCTCGAACAGACCGGCCGCGCCCATGCCGCCCGCGACGCACATGGAGACGACCACATATTTGACGCCGCGGCGCTTGCCTTCGATGAGGGCATGGCCAGCAAGGCGCGAGCCGGTCATGGCGAAGGGGTGGCCGATGGCGATGCCGCCGCCATTGACGTTGAGCTTGTCCGGATCGATGCCCAAGGTGCGCTGGCAGTAGATCGCCTGGTTGGCGAACGCTTCGTTGAGTTCCCACAGGCCGATGTCGTCCATCTTGAGGCCTGCGCGCTCGAGCAGCTTGGGGATGGCGAATACAGGACCAATGCCCATTTCGTCGGCGCCGCAGCCTGCGACCTGAAAACCCCGATAGATGCCGAGGATGGGCAGGCCTTCCTTCTGCGCGGTGGCAAGGTCCATGACGACCTGGGCCGAGGCGCCGTCGGATAGCTGGCTGGCATTGCCCGCGGTGACGTGCTTGCCTTCCTTGATGACCTGTCCGTTCTTGAACACGGGCTTCAGCTCCGCGAGCTTTTCGTAGGTCGTGCCCGCGCGGATGCCCTCGTCACGGTCAAGCGTCAGCTCTTCCTTGCCGGTCTCATTGCCTTCCTTGTCGAACAGGGCCTTGGTGACCGTGATCGGAACGATTTCGTCATCGAACTTGCCTGCGGCCTGGGCGGCGGCGGCGCGCTGCTGCGACTGGGCGGCAAAGCGGTCCTGGTCCTCGCGGCTGATGCCATAGCGCTCGGCGACGATCTCGGCGGTCTCGATCATCACCATATAGGCGTTGGGATCGCGCGCCTTGATGAACTCGGAGCGGTTGCGGAAGGCGGGATAATGCTTGTCGATGGTGAGCGAGACATTTTCCACGCCGCCCGAGACGGCGCAGTCAATCTCATTGGCGATGATGCCGCGTGCGGCGAACGCCAGCGCATTGAGGCCGGACGAGCATTTGCGGTCCATCGAAAAACCGCTGGTGGTGTCGGGGAGGACCGAGCCATGGACGGTCAAACGGCCGACATTGTAGCTTTGCGTGTTCCACTGGTTGGCGACGCCCAGATACACGTCATCGACGCGGGCGGGATCGATGCCAGCGCGGGCGATGGCGGCGTCGACCACATGGGAGGACATGAACGGCGCTTCGGTGTCGTTGAACGCGCCGCGATAGGCTTTGCCAACGCCAGTGCGGGCGGTCGAGATGATGGCTGCTTCACGCATGGGTAAATGTCCTTGTCTATTTCTATGTTTCGCGCCCGCCGGGAGAAGGTGGGCGGCTTAGAAGCCGTGCATGTTGGTGGGGCCCCAGAAGGCGCGCATTTCAATCACTTCATTGGCGTCGTTGAAGCGGAAGGTGTCGATGACGTCGATGCGCTTGTGGCCGCCATCATAGTTGAGGTTCACCGAGAAGGGGAAGACGGCATAATCGCCTGCCACGCGCACCGGGCCTTCGAGCTTCAATTTCGCGCCGGTCTGCATCGATTGCGCGTAAAAGGCGCGAATGGCTTCGCGGCCCTTGTGGATGGGCGAGCCGATCGGGTCTTCAACGGTTGCATCCTGCGCATAGAGGGCGGCGACCTGGTCGGCGCTGCCCGCTTCGAACGCGGCGACATAGGCGTGGACGGCGGATTCCATCTTGACGGGATCGGGCATGGTTTTGGCTCCAGCTGGGGTAGCGGCGAGAAGGCTCAATGTGAGGGCGAGGATGGCGCGGGCCAAGGCCGTTATTCCGGAAAATAGCGGTTGATGGTATCGACCACGCAGGCGGGCTTGTCTTTTCCTTCGATCTCGACGGTGACGCGGATCACCGCCTGGATGGCGCCGCCCTTCACTTCCTCGACCGAGACGATTTCGCCGGTACCGCGAATGCGCGAGCCAACGACCACCGGATTGAGGAAGCGGGTCCTGTCCATGCCGACATTGACCCCTGCGGAAAACCGCCGGACCTCGACGATCTGGGGCATGAACAGGTTGACGAGGGAAAGGGTCAAGTAACCATGCGCGATGGTCGCGCCGAACGGACCGTCCTTGGCGCGCACCGGATCGACATGGATCCACTGATGGTCGCCGGTGCACTCGGCAAAGGCGTCGATCCGCGGCTGGTCGATGGTGAGCCAGTCGGCGGTGTCGAGCTTGGTGCCTTCCTTGCCGAGCAGGTCGCGGGGATTCTCGAAGATGGTCGCCATCTTACGCCCGCTGGCTCGAGACCGCGACGATCTCGCCGGTCATGTAGGAGGAGAGGTCAGAGGCGAGGAACATCATCACATTGGCGATTTCCCAGACCTCGGCGGGGCGCTTGAACGCTTCCTTCTCGACCAGCTTGTCCAAAGCTTCCTGGGTGGTCACCTTGGCGAGGAAGGGGTGCATGGCAAGGGATGGCGAGACCGCATTGATGCGTACGCCATGTTCGGCCGCCTCGATCGCGGCGCAGCGGGTGAAGGCCATCACCCCTGCCTTTGCGGCGGCATAATGGGCCTGGCCCTTTTGCGCGCGCCAGCCCAGCACCGAGGCGTTGTTGACCATGACGCCCGACTTGTTGGCATACATTGACGGCAGGAAGGCGCGGGTCATGCGGAACAGCGAGGTCAAGGTGACGTCGAACACGCGCGCCCACTGCTCGTCGGTCATATCGACGATGTCGGCCTCGCCGCCCAGGCCCGCATTGTTGATGAGGACATCGACCTTGCCCAATGCTGCGAGCGATGCGTCGCGCAGGGCCTGCACGGCCTCCTCGCTGGTGACGTCGCACACGAAGGTGGCGGGACGCTCGACCTTGGCTTCGTCAGCGATGCGGTCGGCCGCTTCATTGAGGCGGCGTTCGTGGAAGTCGCTGATGAGGAGCTTTGCCCCTTCCTCGGCGGCGCGCTTGGCGGCGGCAAAGCCGATGCCGGTGCCGGCCGCGGCGGTGACGACCACGGTCTTGCCCTTGAGCATGCCGAGCGGGGTCGGATAGGGGGGCACAGGAGAAGTCGGGGTCATGCGGCGTCCTTCATGATGATCTGGGCGAGGGCTTCGCGATGCTGGTCGGGGGTTCCGAGCCAGCTGGCGCAAGCTCTGGCGCGCTTGAAATAGAGATGGGCGTGATGTTCCCAGGTAAAGCCGATGCCGCCATGAAGCTGGATGGCGTCGCCTGCGACCGAGCAATAGGCGTCGGAGACATAGGCGCGCGCGGCATGGGCCGCCTCGGCCAGTTCCTCGCCATTTTCATCGATCGCGGCGGCGGCATAATAGGCGGCCGAGCGCGAGGCTTCGACCAGCAGCATCATGTCGGCGAGCATATGTTTATAGGCTTGGAAGGAGCCGATGAGGCGGCCGAACTGGACGCGCTGCTTGGCATAGTCGACGGTGGCGTCGAGGCTGTACTGCATGCCGCCGGTCTGTTCGGCGGTGAGCAGGCCAGCGCCGATGGTGAGGGTGCGCGCGATCGCGGCCTTGGCGCTGCCGGGGGCGCCCAGGATCATCTCCGGCGTCACGGCGCAATCGAAGGTCAGCGTCGCAAAGCGGCGGGTGCGGTCGAGCGCGGGCAGCGCCTCGATGACGAGGCCGGGGGTGTCGGCTTCGAGGACGATGAGGCTCTCGTCAGCGGTGGCCACCACGATCAGCTCTGCCACATGGCCGAAGGTCACGAACTGCGCGGTGCCGCTGAGCTTGCCGTTGGTGAGGGTCGGGCGGCTTGCGGTCCCGGCGAAACTGGCGCGCGTGCCCGACGCGAGGCGGGGGAGCAGCGCTGCCTTCTGTTCCTCGCTGCCTGCCGCCAGGATGGCTTGCACGGCGAGCACGGCGGTCTCGAAGAAGGGCACGGGCGCGAGGACCCGGCCGGTTTCTTCGAGGACCAGCGCCATTTCGACCGCGCCCAGGCCAAGGCCGCCTTGGGCTTCGGGGATCATCAGTCCGGCAAAACCCATTTCGCCAAGGCTCGACCACAGGCTCTCGTCAAAGCCGCTCGTCCCTTCGACGGCGGCGCGGATGACATCCGGGTTGGCGGCGTCGGTCAGGAAGTCACGCGCCGCTTCCTGGATCGCGCGCTGGTCGTCGCTGAGCGCGAAGTCCATCAGGCGGCTCCGTAAACGGGCTTTGCAGGCTCGCGGGTTTGGAGAAGCCCCCGCACGATCGCGTCCATCTCGCTGGCGTCAATCCGCGCACCCTTGTCGAAGGCGGGGCTGTCGGTCCAGCCTTGCGAGAGGAAGACCTGTCCGCCCTTCAATTCAAACACCTGGCCCGTCACGCCCTTCGACTGTTCCGACACCAGATAGGCGACCAGCGGCGCCATGTTTTCCGGCGCGAACAGGTCGAACTCGCCTTCTTTCGCCTCCATGTCGAACGCGCCGGTATTGGTCATGCGGGTGCGGGCATTGGGCGCGAGCGCATTGGCGGTGATGCCCAGGCGGCCAAGCTCGGCGGCCTGTACGAGGGTGAGCGTGGCGATGCCGCCCTTGGCGGTCGAATAGGCCGACTGGCCGACCGAGCCCTGCAAGCCCGCGCCAGAGGTCGTGTTGATGATGCGCGCATCGACCGGGTTGCCGGCCTTGCTTTGCGCGCGCCAATATTCAGCGGCGTGGCGCGAGGTGCAGAAATGGCCGCGCAGATGGACGCGGATCACCGCGTCCCATTCTTCCGGGCTACAGGTGAAGAACATGCGGTCGCGCACGAAGCCTGCATTGTTGACTACGGCATGCAAGCTCCCGAAGCTGTCGAGCGCCTGTTCGACCATGCGCTTGCCTGAGTCCCATTCAGCGACATCGTCGGTGTTGGCGACGGCCTCGCCGCCCATGGCGCGGATCTCATCGACCACCTGCTCGGCCGCGCCCTTGGTTTCGCCCGCCTCGCCATGGGTGCCAACGCCAAGGTCGTTGACCACGACCTTGCAGCCTTGCGCCGCGAGACCCAGCGCATAGGCCTTGCCCAGCCCATTGCCCGCCCCGGTCACGATCGCAACACGTCCTTCGCAGATACCCACTTGCCTTACTCCTTCATTGCGCTGCGACGGGGATCAGCAGATGCTGGTTCAAGTCCCCAACGAGATCGAGCAGGGAATAATCCCGCCCGGAAAAATGCCATGCCCCGTCCGTGCGGACGAAGGCGTCATGATAGCGGCCCGCGCAGATCGCCTGGAGCGGCAGGTCCTGCGTTGCCTGAAACACGGTATAGTAAGAGCGGCAGGTGGCGGTGCCCGCGTCCTCGTCCACCTCGACGATGGGATTGGTGATGACATGTTTGGTGCGCGGCGTGCCATCGTCATGGATGCGCACATGAGCGCGCCAGAGCGCCAGCATCGGCGCTGCGCCTTCGACCATTTCGCCGCCGCCGGTCTTGATCGCCGCGCGCTCGAACAGGGCGGCGACGCCTTCGAGGTCGCCTGCGTCCATCAGTTCGGCATAGCGGTAGAGGAGGTTGGTGATGGCGACAGCGCTGTTCATGCTTGGCCTTCCCGCTGCGCCGCCTGTTTCTCACGATGCTGCGCGGTCTCGCCGGTGAGGCGCACGGCGACAGCGTCCGACGCCACGCGCTGCGCCTGCCGCTCCGGGCTGGCTTCGCGCAGCGGCTCGGCCTCGACCAGCCCAGTCAGCGCGGCCTTGGCGAGCTTTTGATATTCGCCCTCGCCATTGTTGCGCCAGGTGACCTGATGCGGCTCGAAGGTCTTGACCACCTTGGCCGGATTGCCGACGACCAGGCTGCGTGGCGGGGTCACCGTGTCGGACTTCACAAGGGCAAGGGCGGCGACGAGATTTTCGTCACCTATGACGGCATTGTCGAGGATCACCGCGTTCATCCCGACAAGCGCATTTTCGCCGATCTCGCAGCCATGGATGATCGAGCCATGGGCGATGGTCGCGCCGCGACGGATGACCGTGTCGCGCAACTGGTTGGCATGGACCGACACATTGTCCTGGATCGAGCTGTCGCCTTCCACCACGATCCGCCCGAAATCGCCCCGCAGCGAGGCACCCGGCGCGATGAAGCAGCCCGGCCCCACGATCACGTCGCCGATCAGCGACGCGAGCGGATGGACGTAGCTGGTCGGATCGACGACGGGGGTGATCCCCTGATAGGCGTAGGCGGGCATGGAGCGCCTCGTCTCTTAGAGCCGCTCGATGATGGTGACGTTGGCCTGGCCGCCGCCTTCGCACATGGTCTGGAGGCCATAGCGGCCGCCGGTGCGTTCAAGGGCGCCCAGCAGCGTGGTCATCAGCCGCGCGCCGGTAGCCCCGATCGGATGGCCGAGCGCGATCGCGCCGCCCTGCACATTGACCTTTTCGTGCGGGATAGCGAGTTCCTTCATCCAGGCCATGGTGACGCTGGCAAAGGCCTCGTTGCATTCGAACAGATCGATGTCGCCGATCGCCATGCCCGCCTTCTTGAGCGCATATTGGGTGGCGGGGATCGGGCCGGTCAGCATCCACACCGGGTTGGCGGCGCGGACGGACAGGTGATGGATGCGCGCGCGGGGCTTGAGGCCATGGTCCTTGACCGCCTGCTCGCTGGCGATCAGCAGCGCGGCGGCGGCGTCGCAATTCTGGCTGGCGACCCCTGCGGTGACGATGCCGCCTTCATTGACGGGCTTCAAGGACGCGAGGCCCTCAAGCGAGGTGGTGGGGCGGATGGTTTCGTCGCGGGTGAGGCCCTCGAGCGGTGCGACTTCATGATCGAACCAGCCATTGTCCCAGGCGGCCTGCGCGCGCTGGTGGGAGGCGAGGGCGAAGGCTTCCATCGCTTCCCGGCTGATGCCCCATTTGTCGGCGATCATCTCGGCCGACTTGATCTGGTTGACCTCTTCCATGCCATAGCGCTCGACCCAGCCCTTCGACCCGTGGAACGGGCTGTCGAAACCATATTGCGCGCCCGCGATCATCGCGGCCATGATCGGGATCTGGTTCATCGCCTGGCTGCCGCCCGCGACCACCAGATCCTGGGTGCCGCTCATCACGCCTTGCGCGGCGAAGTGGACGGCCTGCTGCGAAGAGCCGCACTGGCGGTCGACGGTGACGCCGGGGATTTCCTCCGGCAGGCCTGCGACCAGCCATGCGGTGCGGCCGATATCGCCTGCCTGGCCGCCGATCGTCTCGGTGCAGCCCCACACCACGTCATCGACGCCTGACGGGTCGATGCCGGTGCGCTTGACCAGTTCGCGGATCGGGTGCGCGCCAAGGTCGGCGGGATGGACGGCGGCGAGGCTGCCCTTCTTGCGGCCGATGGGGGTGCGGACGGCGTCGACGATATAGGCTTCAGGCATTTTCAAGCTTCCTGCTTTTGTCCAGCGTCTCTGGCAAAGGTCTGGTCCGGCCCCATGGGCTGGGTGAAGATGCGCGTGGCGATGCGCGCGCGGTGATGGGCGGGGGTGCCCCATGTTTGCGTCAGGGCAAGGGCGCGCTTCAAGAAGAGGTGGACGTCCACCTCCCAGCTGTAACCCATCGCGCCATGCACCTGGATCGAGGCGCGGGCGGCCTTGTCGGCGGCCTCAAGGGCCACCAGCTTGGCATGGCTGACACGGGCGCGGGCTTGCGTGTCGCGCGCGCCGATTTCGGCGGCCGCCGCTGCCACCACGGGCTTGGCGAATTCAATCGCGACCTGAGCGGAGGCCAGGTGATGCTTGACCGCCTGATAGCTGCCGATGGGCTTTCCGAACTGCTGCCGTTCCTTGGCATAGTCGACGGCGAGGTCGACCGACCGCTGGGCCAGGCCGAGGCCAAAGGCAGCGTTGAACAGCGCCGCGCGGTCGAGCGCCAAGTCCCAATCCGCCTTGCCCAAAGCCGTCGCCTTGTCCTTGCTCCACGCGACGGAGAAGATGCGGCGGAACGGATCGATGCTGGGCTGCGCCGTCAGCATCACCTGATCGGGCGTCACCAGATAGGCCTCACCGCCATCATGCAGGATAATAGCCGCCGCGCTGTCCGCATTGGCGACGAAGGGGTTGAGCGGATGCTGGATCGCAATCGTCGCGCTCGGATCGGCCAGCACGTCACTGTCGGGGGCCAGCGCCGCCAGCATCGGCGCGGCGACCCCTGCGCTTTCCACCAACGGCTCGGGCAGCGCGACATAACCCGCTTCCTGCGCAATCAGGGCAAAGTCAGTCTCGCCAAGCCCGATGCCACCCGCGCTTTCGGGCAGCAGCACCAGCGTCAGCCCGGTTTCCACGATGGAGGCCCAGCGCGCATCGTCGCGCGCCACGCCTGCTTCCATCATCTTGCGCCAATGATCGGGCGTGCAGCTGTCGGCGAACAGCGAGCGCGCGGTCTCGGCGAACATCAGCTGTTCTTCGCTTAAGGTGAAATCCATCTTAAATCCCCTTAGCGCGGCAGGCCGAGCATGCGCTCGGCGATGATGTTGCGCTGGATCTCGTTCGACCCGGCATAGATCGGGCCTGCGAGCGCGAAGATATAGTCGTCGATCCAGTCGACGGGGTTCGCGTCCGGCGCTTCGTGCGTGAGTTCGGCCTGCGGTCCCAGGATATTGAGCGCGGTTTGCGTGAGGTGAATGTCGAGTTCGGACCAGAAGATCTTGTTGGTCGACGCCTCCGGGCCGATCTTGGCGCCCGCCATCAGCCGCGAGGCGGTCTGGTAGATGTTGAGCGCATAGGCGTCGGCATTCATGTGCGCGCGTACGACATCGGCTTCGAGCGCGGGGTCGGCCGTTTCTTTGTTGGCGGTCCACAGCTCGGCAAGCTTCTTCGCTGCTACCTGATAGCGGGCAGGGGAGCGCAGCATGAGGCCGCGTTCAAAGCCTGCGGTCGCCATGCAGATATGCCAGCCCTGGCCTTCGTCGCCGAGGCGATTGAAGGCGGGGACGCGGACATTTTCGAGGAAAATCTCGGCGAAACCGACATGGCCGTTGATCTTCTTGATCGCATTGACCGTCACGCCCGGCGCATTCAGCGGGAAGAAGACCAGGCTCATGCCCTTGTGCCGCTCGCTGCCCGGCTCGCGGAACAGGCCGAATGCCCAGTCGGCGAACACCGCGCGGGAAGACCAGATCTTGTGGCCGTTCAGGATATATTCGTCGCCCTCACGCACGGCGGTCGCCCGCACGCCTGCCAGATCGGACCCGGCCATCGGTTCGGACCAGGCCTGCGCCCAGATTTCCTCGCCCGACGCCATCTTGGGCAGGAAACGCTGCTTCTGCTCATGAGTGCCGAATTCGATCAGCGTCGGACCCAACAGGAAAATGCCATTCTGGTTGACGCGGCCCGGCGCCCCGGCGCGATAATATTCTTCCTCGAAAATCAGCCACTGGATGAGGTCAAGGCCGCGCCCGCCATATTCCTTGGGCCATGTCACCATGCCCCAGTCGCCCGATTTCAGCGTATTTTCCCATTGGCGATGCGCTTCGAAACCTTCGCGCGTTGCGTCGAAATGCTCCAGCGATCCCTGCGGCACATGGGCTTCCAGCCAGCTGCGCACTTCGGCGCGGAACGCCTGCTGTTCGGGGGTATAGGTCAGGTCCATCAGAATTTCGCCGCGCCCTTGTTATCGACAAAGGCGTCGCGCGCCTTCTGGCTGTCTTCATGCATGTACATTTCGAGCGTGAAGCCCTGCTCGATCCGGTAATGGGCCGAGGGGTCGGTGGGCTCGATGAGGTTCAGCGCCTGCTTGGCGATGACCAGCGCGGCGCGGCTCTTGGACGCGATGATCTCGCAAAAGGCATAGGCCTCGTCCTTGAGATTTTCGAGCGGCACGACCTTGTGCACCGATCCGTGGCGATAGGCGTCCTCGACCGGAATGCGCCCGCCGGTGAAGAAATTGGCGCGCACCATCTGGACCGGCAGCATGCGGCTCATGAAGGCGGCTCCCCCCATCGCGCCGCGATCGATCTCGGGCAGCGAGAAATAGGCCCCTTCCGCCGCGATCAGCGCGTCGCAGGCGCCCGCGATATTGACGCCGCCGCCGATGACGAAGCCGTGGAGCGCGCCGACCACGGGGATCGCGCATTCGCGGATCGCCTTGAAGGTCAGGTAATTATCCTTGTTCAATTTGGCGATGCGCTCGGGATGGGCCTGCATCTCCTTGATGTCGACGCCGCCGCAGAAACCGCGGCCTTCGGCGCGGATCAGGATGCACTTCACATCTTCATTCGCCGCGGCTTCGTAAACCATGGCCGGGATCGATTCCCAACCCTTGGTGTCGAAGGCGTTGACCGGCGGATGGTCGAACAGGATTTCGGCGATGGCGCCCTTGACGGTCAGCGTAATCGGCATTGTCTTCCCTCTTCTTCAGGCGGCGCTGGCGGTCTCGCGGCCCATCGCGGCGAGCGCGGCCAGGCGCTCATGCGCCTCGGCGACGATGCGATCGACCAGTTCCTGGCAGCTGGGTATTTCAACGATGCGTCCGCCGACCACGCCGGTCGCCATCACGCCATGTTCGATGTCGCCCTCGACCACCGCCTTCTGGATCAGCATCGGCATGGTCGCGGCCATCATCGCCTGCTTCAGGGGCACCTGGCCATGGCCGGTCATGCCCTTGGCCGACTTGATCATGTCGAGCCAGCTGGCCCCGCTCAGCTTCTTCATCGCCGCGCTCGCTTCGAGCGCGCGCAGCCACATGGCGAGCTTTCCGGATTTCTCGATCTTGTCCATCAGGCGGGTGCGCACCATCCGCTGCGGGATGCCGTCGAGCTTGGTCGTGACGACGATGCGGTCGGTCGAGGCCTTGAGATATTCCGCCTTGGCGCTGTCGGGGACCGGGCTTTCCTTGGTGAGGAGGAAACGCGTGCCCATGGCGATGCCGACCGCGCCATAGGCGAGCGCTGCGGCAAGGCCACGCCCGTCGGCAAAGCCGCCGCTCGCGATCACCGGCACCTTGACGGCGTCAAGCACCTGGGGGAGCAGCACGGTGGTGGGGACAGAGCCTGTATGCCCGCCGCCTTCGCCGCCCTGGACATTGACCATGTCAACGCCGAGCTCGACCATCTTCTGCGCATGCTTGACCGCGCCGACGGTGGGGATGCACAATATGCCCGCATCCTTGAACCGGCCGATCATCTTGGCATTGGGGCCACGGCCAAAGCTCACCGCGCGCACCTGATCCTTGTTGGCGAGGATCAGCTCGACGATTGCGTCAGCGCCGGGCTGAAAGCTGTGGAAGTTGACGCCGAAGGGCCGGTCGGTGCCCTTGCGGACGGCGAGCAGCTTCTCGCGCGCTTCGTCCGGCGTCATCACCGCCGCGCCGAGGAAGCCGAAGGCGCCCGCATTGCTCGACCCGATGACGAGGCTGGGTTCCGCCACCCAGCCCATCGCGGTCTGGATGATCGGCCAGCGGCAGCCAAGCCGCTCCGTCAGGATCGTGTGCAGCGGATCGCCCATCATTCGCTCGCCTGTTTCTTATTGGCCTCGGCCATCTTCTTGGCATCGAGGCCCGCGATCGAACTGCCCTGGACGAGGTCGTTCTGGGCATGGGCGAAATGGTGCATATGATATTGCGCGTCCATCGCGTTGCGCTTGCCCATCAGCTCCTCGACATGGTTGACCGCCTGCTTGGTCAGCCAGTTGCCAAGGCGGGGCTGGGCGACGAGCTTGGCCGCCATGCCTGCCACCGTCTCGCGCAGCGCCTCGCGGGAGACGATCTTGTTGACCATGCCGAAGCTTTCGGCCCGCTGCGCGCTCATCCGCTCGCCCAGTAGCAGGAATTCCTTGGCGACGCGCGGGGGGAGCTCATAGGCATGGGCGAAATATTCGACGCCCGGGATGCCCATGCGGTTGACCGGGTCCTGGAAGAAGGCGTCGTCGGTCGCGACGATGAGGTCGCACACCCAGGCGAGCATGAGGCCGCCCGCGACGCAGGCCCCCTGCACCATGGCGATGGTGGGCTTGGGCGCATCGCGCCAGCGCCGGCACATGCCGACATATTGCTCCTTCTCGCGGGTGTAGAGCAGTTCGGCCGCGGGCTTGTTGACATGGCCGGGCACCAGCAACCGGTTCTCGAAATGCTGGTGCACGTCGCGGCCCGGCGTGCCGATGTCATGGCCAGCGGAGAAATGCTTGCCGTTGCCGCCCAGCACGATCGCGCGCACATCGTCATCGTTCACGGCGCGTACGAACGCGTCATCAAGGGCATAGGTCATCTGGCCGTTCTGGGCGTTGTTGAAGCCCGGACGGTTCATCATGATCCACGCGACATGGTCGATCACCTCATAGGTGACCGGCTCATCCGTTTCGTAAACAATGTCGACCTGCTGCGGTTCGACCAGGCGGTCGGTCTCGTTCATCGTCAGGCTGCCCTTCTGTCTCCGGCCGGATTGTCCTTGAACACGGTCGCCCGGACATTATTGGGGTCGATCTTCGCGATCAGCTCCAGCTGCTCGGCCGTTGGCGCGGGCGTGGTGGGGATTTCGCCATCGATTTTTGCCAGCGGGAAGCCGGTATTGTCCTGCACTTCCTCGAACGTCACACCCGGATGCAGCGAGATCACGCGGATCTGGTGATCCGGCCCGCCGAAATCCATCACGCAAAGGTTGGTGATGATGCGGCGCAAGTCCAGGCCCTGGGGCGCAGCGCCATTGCGGTAGCGCGCCGGGTTGTAGCCCGCCATGCACACGAAATCGACCTCGCCCTCAACAAACGCCCGCTTGTTGTGGTTTGCAAAGAAGAAGCTGTTGGGGTGGCTGATCGAATTGCCCGGAAATCCGCGCGCGCCCAGCATCGCTGCTTTGGGCTTCTTGTGATCGCCAATAACGGAGATGTTCGCCTGGCCATAGCGGTCGATCTGCACCGGCCCGACCAGCGCATGGCGGCGGCCGCTCCACAGCGCCGAGAAGACGCGGTCATAATTGGCGATGCCTTCAAATTCTGGCTCGGCGGTACGCTTGCCCGGGCCGACCGGCTCGCTGGTGTACCAGGCCTCGCCATCGGTGGTCTGGATCGCGGGCGCGAAGCTCAGTTTGGCAAGGCCAGCGCCGATGCGGGGGAGGGGGCCGATGCCGGTCGCCATCACCTCGCCATTCTCGCGCCAAACTTCGGCGCAGGCGGCGATGACGAGTTCAGCGAGCGAATAGCTGTTCTGGGTCATGGGTCTCTCGCTTAGTAAATGGGGACGGGGAGCTGCTTGACGGCGTCCGCGCCGCCGATCGCTGCCTGATAATCGGCTTCCGACACGTCGATATATTTCGCCTTATACTCGGCCCAGGCTTCGGGCGAGGCGGCGCTTTCGACATAGGTCTTGATGTGCTTGAGATCGAGCTGATAGTCGGGGTCAGCGCTCGAGGGATGCGCGCCCAAGGGTGCCTCGGCAACGCCGGTGATCATCGCGCGCTCGACGAGGTTGTAGCGGCTGTTCTTCTTCATATCGAGCTCAGCCGTCGGCACGATCTTCTCGACCGTCGCGTAGCTTTTCTTGGCTGCGCGCACGAGCAGTTCATCGAAGATCGGATCGACCGAGAGGGTGAGGATATTGCCGCGCTCGTCGGAACGATGGGCATGGATGAGCGCGATGTCGGGCACCAGCGCTGGCATGGCGACGAATTCCTCGCCATCGGCATAGGGGCTCTTCACGAATTTGAAGTCAAAGCCGTCCTGCGTGATGATGTCGGTGCCGATGCCCACGCGCGTCGGCAGGAAGGGCAGCTTCATCGCGCCTGCGCGCAGACCCCAATGATACATGCCCTCGTCAAGCTCGAGCACCTCGAAGGCGCCCGCCTGGCGGGCGTTGCGGAAATGGGGTTCGAGCGGATAATGGTCGAGGCTGGCAAAGGCGAAGACCAGCTTCCTGATCTTGCCGGTGGCGGCGAGCAGGCCGATGTCCATGCCGCCATAGCCCGCCATGACGGTCAGGTCTTTCAGGTTCGAGCGGGCGATGGCGCGGATCAGCGCCATGGGCTTGCGGCGCGTGGCCCACCCGCCGATGCCGATGGTCATCCCGTCGGAAATCTGGTCGACGATGTCGTCGACGCTCATGCGCTTGTCGAGCATAATGTCAGTCATCCTTTTGCGTCAGTCCTGCTCATGAGCCCATTTATGGCCCCAGTCGCTTACAGAAAGGCTGGTGGTGGGGACCCAGGTCGCCGGGTCGATTACCAGGCCGTTCCAGCCATATTCGATGTCGAAGCCGCCGGGCGTCTGCATGTAGAAGCTGGTCATCTTGTCGTTGACATGACGGCCCAGCGTTGCCGAGAGCGGCACCTTGCCCTTGCTCTTCAAAACCCGGTCATAGGCGCGGCCGACATCCTCGAGGGAGCCGACCTCGAGCATCATGTGGACAGCGCCATTGGGGCTTTCGGGCAGCTGGCCAAGCGCCAGGCTGTGATGGCGGCCATTGCAGTGCATGAAGGCAAAGCCCACGCCCGGATCATCCGCGCCCCCACCCATCAGGTAGAAGCGGCCAAGGTCGGTGTCGCCAAAGCCCATGACCTCTTTGTAGAAGGCGTGGGTCTCGTCGAAATTGGGGGCAGTGAGCACGACATGGCCCATCCCCATGTCGCCGTCCGCGCCATGGGGGCTGCCGGTCACGAAGCGGCTGACGCCCGCGGGCGAGACGAAGGGGGCGTAGTCGACGAAGCGGCCGTAGAAGAGCTCCATCGGGTTACCCGCCGGGTCGGACGAGCGGGCCAGTTCATAGACCTGACGGCCACGCGCTTCCATGACCCCCGCCCGTTCCACCGGACGGCCCGCCGCCTCGAGGCGGGCCAGCACCGATTCGAAGGCGTCACGATTCGCGCATTCCCAGCCCGGCGCCACGAAGCGGTCGGCCGCGCCTTTCTGCACCCGCAGGCGCCAGGGCCGGTCGTCCATGCGAAACAGCGCGACGTCTTCGTCCGGCGAAGGGGCCGCCATCAGCCCTGCGATATTGCAGGCAAAATCCTGCCACGGCCCGAGCTCCCGCGCCTCGATCACCACATAGCCTAGCGATATCACTGCCATTTCAAGCGCCTCGCCTTCTTTCCTGTCTGCCAGCCATGCTCTGCCGCAGAGCGTTGCAAAATGACCTTCCCCATACGCATATGGCAAGCGCTGCCGCCTGTTTCGCGCTTGGCAAGGAGGGGCAGTTAAGCGCGCTCACGAGCTTATGGCAATTCGTTCCCAATCCGCCTATAAGCAACGGCCCAAATGCGCAAGCCCTGTTTGCCTTGACAGTTTGCGTAATAGCAGTTTACATAATCTACGCATATAGCAAATCTGAAGTAGAGTCGCCTACAATGGAGAAGATCATGACCGGGGCAGTAGCAAGCCGACCCATTGACGAGGCGAATGCCGGGATACCTTCGCCCGAAAGTCTGATCGCCAAAGCCAGGGCCATGATCCCGACGCTGCGCCAGCGCGCGCGCGCCTGCACCATCGCCCATGACGTGCCCCCCGAAACCGTCGCCGAGATGAAGGCGGCCGGCTTCTTCCGCGTGCTCCAGCCCAAGCGTTACGGCGGCTATGAGATGCACCCCAATGTCTTCTTCGAAATCCAGAAGGCGCTTGCCGAAGGCTGCATGTCGACAGGCTGGATCTACGGCGTGCTGGGCTGCCACCCCTATGAACTCGCCCTCTTCCATGACGAGGCGCAGAAGGAAGTGTGGGGCGATGATCCCGACATGCTCGTCTCCTCCACCTATCAGCCGGTCGGCAAGGTGGAAAAGGTCGAAGGGGGCTTCTACCTGTCGGGCCGCTGGGGCTTCTCCTCAGGCTCCTCCCATTGCGGTTGGGTGCTGCTTGGCGCGATCAATTTCGACACCGATGGCGGCCCGCCCGACATGCGCACCTTCCTGCTGCCGCGCTCCGACTATCAGGTGATCGAAGGCACCTGGGACACGTTCGGCCTTCAGGGTACCGGCAGCTTCGACATCGTCGTCGAGCGCGTGTTCGTGCCCGAACACCGCACCCACAAGGCCAGCGACGGCTTTGCCGGGACCAATCCGGGCCAGGAAACCAACACCGCCCCGCTCTACCGCATCCCCTGGGCGCAGCTCTTCATCCGCTCGGTCTCCAGCGCCGCCTTCGGCGGCATCCGCGCCGCCACTGGCGCTGCGATGGAGATCATGGGCAACCGCGTCTCGACCAACACCGGCAAGGCGTCCAAGGCCGACCCCAATCTCCACGCCGCCATCGCCCGCGCGATCGCCGAGACCAACGAGATGGAACTCACCCACCGCACGACCTTCAATGACCTCATGGACTATGCGGGCCGCAATGAGCCCGTGCCGATGGAAAAGCGCGCGCTCTTTGCCTACCAGTCCGCCAGCGTCGTGCGCCGCATGGCCGAACTGGCCGACGGCATGGTCAAGCTGCTGGGCGGCCGGGCGGTCTATATGTCGAGCCCGATCCTCCAGCCCTGGCTCGACCTCCACGCCGCGCGCGCTCATGTCGCCAATGACCCGGCCAACCGCACCAGCGATGTCATCGGCACGATCAATGGCGAACCGCCCGCCTTCACCTTCATCTGAAGCGAGCATCTGACCATCTGACATCTGGACAGCATCGGGCCAGGACAAAAGAGGATATCCATGGGCAGTGAATTGATCCGCAAGACCTATAGCGTTGCGGGCGGATATGAGATTTCGATCGCGGAAATCGCAGGGGCGCAGGCAAACGCCCCCACCGTCATCTTCATCCATGGCAGCGGTCCCGGCGCATCGGGCGCGTCCAACTTCCGCAACAATGCGCAAGATTTTGCCGATGCCGGTTACCGCGTCATCCTGCCCGACCTCATCGGCTATGGCGCCTCCTCCAAGCCCGAGACCGATTATCCGCTCGAGCTGTTCACGCAAACTTTGCTCGATGCGCTCAAGCAACATGGCATCACCGGCGGCCACCTCATCGGCAATTCGCTCGGCGGCGGCATCGCCCTCCAGATCGCGCTCGACCACCCTGAATTCACCATCGGCAAGCTCGTCCTGATGGCGCCGGGCTGCGTGGCGGAACAGATGAGCTATTTCACCATGTCCGGCATCGCCAAGATGCGCTCGGGCTTTGGCAGCCCTGAATTCAACATCGAGGAACAGCGCCGCCTGATCGGCAACCTCATGCACCCATCCTCGGCGCACCTGATCACCGACGCGCTGGTCGAGGAACGTTTTGCCGTCGCGCGCACCCAGCCCAAGGATGTGCTCGCCCGCGTCAAGACCCCCGACCTTGGGCCGCGCCTGGGCGAGGTCAAGCAGCCCATCTTCGTCCTCTGGGGCCTCAATGACGAATTCTGTCCCGAAAGCCACGCCCGCCTGTTCCTCGACGCCTGCCCCGACGTGCGCTGCCTCACCTTCTCGCAGACCGGCCATTGGGTGCAGGTCGAGCGGGCGGCAGAGTTCAACCGCTACTCGCTGGACTTCCTGAAGAATGGCTGACGCTGCTCCTGCGCAATCCGTGCCTGTTCCAGAGCCCGTCGATGTCACCGCTGGCCTTAAGGGCGCGATGCGCCGCCTGCCCTCGGGCGTGGCGATCGTCACCGCGCTGGGCGAGGGCAAGACGCCGGTCGGCATGGCCGCGACCTCGATCACCTCACTCACCATGGACCCGCCAGCGGTCCTCGTCTGCGTCAACCAGACAGCGGGCATCCACGCCCATCTCTCGCCCGGCTGTCCGGTCAGCATCAACCTCCTCTCGCGCCACCAGCGCGAAGTGTCGGCAGCATTCGGCGGCGCGGTGGCGCGCGAGGCGCGCTTTGGCGTTGGCAGCTGGACCCCCGATGCCCATGGCCTTCCCATCCTCGATGAAGCGCAGGCCAACCTCTCCTGCACGATCGAGAGCATGACCCCCTTTGGCACCCACAGCATCGTCATCGCCCGGGTCAAGGCGGTGCGCCTGTCCGACGCGGTCGATCCCCTCATCTTCCAGGACGGAGCCTATCTGTGAGCGATAGCCTGAACGAAACATTGGCGGACGAGCTCTACCAGGCGCTGCGCGAGGGGCGCACCGTGCCGCCGCTGATGGCACGTTACCCGCAGCTTGGCATCGATGACGCCTATGCGATCTCGCTTGGCGCGCTCGAACGCCGCAAGGGTGATGGCGAGCGCGTCATCGGCAAGAAGATCGGCGTCACCTCCAAGGCCGTGCAGGACATGCTGGGCGTGCACCAGCCCGATTTCGGTTTCCTGACCGACCGCATGTATATCGAGGGCGATATCGATGTCGCGGCAAACGGCCTCATCGCGCCGCGCGCCGAGGCGGAGATCGGCTTCATCCTGAAAGACAGCCTCAAGGGGCCGGGCGTCACGGCGGAAGATGTGATCGCTGCGACGGAGAGCATCGTTCCCTGTTTCGAGATCGTCGACAGCCGCATCCAGGACTGGAAGATCGGCATCGTCGATACCGTCGCCGACAATGCCTCCTGCGGCGTCTATGTGCTGGGCGAGGCGCGCGCAAACCCGCGCGACCATGACCTCCCCAATCTCCATGTCACCGTCACCAAGAATGGGCAGCCGCTCTCGGAAGGCTATGGCCATGCGGTGCAGGGATCGCCAGCGCAGGCGGTCGCCTGGCTCGCCAATACGCTGGGCGCCTATGGGGTAACGCTCGACGCCGGGGATGTGATATTGTCGGGCAGCCTGGTGCCGCTCGAACCGGCGCGGCCAGGCGATATATTCGAGATGCAGCTCCACGGGGTTGGCAGCTGCACCGCGCGCTTTATCTGAATATGAAAAGTGGCGCATCGCTTGCGGGCGATGCCGTGAGGAGTAAGTAATGACGGGCAAGGTCAAGGCGGCGATCATCGGGTCGGGCAATATCGGCACCGACCTCATGATCAAGATGATCAAATATCCGCAGAATATGGAACTGGTGGCCGTGGTCGGCATCGACGAGGCGTCCGAGGGCCTCGCCATGGCGCGCGAGCGCGGCGTCGCCACCACCCATGAGGGGCTGGAAGGCCTCATGAAGATGGACGTCTACCCTGAGATCGGCATCGTGTTCGACGCGACCAGTGCCTATGCCCACAAGGTCCATGACGAAGCGCTGCGCAAGGACGGCAAGCAGGTGGTCGACCTCACCCCCGCCGCGATCGGCCCCTACACCATCCCCACGGTCAACGGCGAAGCCAATCTCGATGCTGGCAACGTCAACATGGTGACCTGCGGCGGCCAGGCGACGATCCCGATGGTCGCTGCGGTGAGCCAGGTCGCGACCGTCCATTATGCCGAGATCGTCGCGTCGGTCTCCTCGCGCTCGGCGGGGCCTGGCACCCGCGCCAATATCGACGAGTTCACCCGCACCACCGCAGGCGCCATCGAAAAGGTCGGCGGCGCGGCGCAGGGCAAGGCGATCATCATCCTCAATCCCGCCGAACCGCCGATGATCATGCGCGACACGGTGTTCACTTTGTCGGAAGGCGCGGATGAAGAGACGATCCGCGCCTCGGTCGAGGCGATGGTCAAGAAGGTGCAGGCCTATGTGCCGGGCTATCGCCTCAAGCAGGACGTGCAGTTCGAGCGCTTTGGCGACAACAACAAGCTCACCATCCCCGGTCGCGGCGAGTTCACCGGGGTCAAGACCATGATCCTGCTCGAGGTCGAAGGCGCGGGCGATTATCTGCCGAGCTATTCGGGCAATCTCGACATCATGACCGCCGCCGCCAAGGCGACCGGCGAGCTGCTCGCGCAGCGCATCGCCCAGGGCAAGACGGTCGCCGCTTGAAGCGCGCGCCCACGGAGTATCAAGACATGACCAGCACATTCAACGTCGAGGCGGGCGACAAGCTCTATATCCAGGACGTGACGCTACGCGATGGCATGCACGCCATCCGCCACATGTACGGCATCGACCATGTGAAATCGATCGCCAAGGCGCTGGATGACGCAGGGGTCGACGCGATCGAGGTTGCCCATGGCGACGGCCTCAATGGCGCGAGCTTCAACTATGGTTTCGGCGCGCATACCGATTGGGAATGGCTCGAGGCGGTCGCCTCGGTGCTGACCAAATCCGTGCTCACCACGCTGATCCTGCCGGGCGTCGGCACGGTCGAGGAACTGCGCCGCGCCTATGACATCGGCGTGCGCTCGGTGCGGGTCGCGACCCATTGCACCGAGGCCGACGTCTCGAAACAGCATATCGGCATCGCCCGCGATCTTGGCATGGACGTCTCGGGGTTCCTGATGATGAGCCACATGATCGAGCCGGAGAAGCTGGCGAGCCAGGCGGCCCTCATGGAAAGCTATGGCGCGCAGTGCGTCTATGTGACCGACAGCGGCGGCGCGCTCGACATGGACGGGGTCAAGGCCCGGTTCGAAGCCTATGACCGGGTCTTGAAGCCCGAAACCCAGCGCGGCATCCACGCCCACCATAATCTCTCGCTCGGCGTCGCCAACTCTATCGTCGCGGCGCAGTGCGGCGCGGTGCGGATCGACGCCTCGCTGACCGGTATGGGTGCGGGCGCGGGCAACGCGCCGCTCGAGGTGTTCATCGCCGCTGCCGAGCGCAAGGGCTGGAACCATGGCTGCAACGTCATGGCGCTGATGGACGCGGCCGAGGATCTGGTTCGCCCCTTGCAGGACCGGCCGGTTCGGGTCGACCGCGAGACCCTCGCGCTGGGCTATGCCGGGGTTTATTCCTCCTTCCTGCGTCATGCGGAAAAGGCCGCCGAAACCTACGGCCTCGACACCCGCACCATCCTCGTGGAACTGGGCCGTCGCAAGATGGTCGGCGGGCAGGAAGACATGATCGTCGACGTCGCCCTCGACATGGTCAAGGAACGCGAAGCCGCCGCCTGACACGCCGCCGGGCGCGGCCCCCGCGCCCGGTTCACACATAACAGGAGGAGAGGATATGGCCGACAAGCGCCTGTCGCTCGACCATATCACCGTCACCGACACCACGCCCTGGCAGCTTGCCGAAATCGCCGCAGAGGTGGGGTGCGAAGGCATCTGCCCGTTCCTCCATTCCATGGAGGTGCTGCCCGCCATGCCCGCCTATGACCTGGTGCGCGACCCCCAGGCGCTGCGCCAGACCCGCGCCGCGCTCGCCGCCACCGGGGTCACGGTCGACCTTGTCTACCCCTTCACCATGGCGGGGCGCACCAATCCCGCTGACTTTATCCCTGCGCTCGAGGCCGGCGCCGCGCTCGGCGCGCCCCTCGCCAATGTGCTCTGCTACGACCGCGATCCCATCCGCCGCACCGAGAAGCTCGTCGAACTGGCCGAGCTCGCCGCCCCGTTCGACATCGCCCTCGCAATCGAATTTTATCCCCCCTCCCAGGTCCAAACCTTAAGGGCCGCCCTTGAGGAAATAGCCCGCTCCGGCCGATCCGACATCAAGGTCACAGCCGACCTTCTCCACATCATGCGCGGACCCGAACCCGAAACCAGCTTCCCCCTCCTTGCCCACCCCGCCATCGCCATCGCCCAGATAGCCGACGGCCCAACAACCATCGATCCCGACCAGATCGAACGCGAAGCCGGCATCCAGCGCCAACTCCCCGGACAAGGCACGTTCAACATCCCCAAGTTCGTCAACGCCCTCAATCCCAACACACCCCTCAGCGTCGAAATACCCCAGCAAAACGCCATCGACAAAGACTTCACCCCGCAAATGCGGGCAAAGTGGGCGGTGGATTGCGTGAAGGAAGTGGTGAAAAGAACGCACTGAGAAGACAGAAATAGGAAAATAGGAAAAATAGGAGAGTATGATGCGTGACCTGATCGACCCCACCCTGTTGCCGGGGTTGGAGTTCATGCCGGCGTTGGACATCACGGCAGAGAGCCTGCCTGCGATACGCGAAGGCATGGAGCAGATGACCGCGATGGCGCCCGAGCCGCAGGATAGTGGTGCTGAATGGCGGGAGGAGCGGATCATCGCGCCCGATGGGCATGAGCTGCTGGTCAGGGTTTATCGTCCGGCCGATGCGCAAGGGACTCTGCCCGCGATCCTGCATATTCATGGCGGCGGCTATGTGATGGGGTCGGTGCGTACCAATCACCTTTCCAACATCGAGCTTGCGCTTTCCGCTTCCGCCCTCATCGTTTCGGTTGACTATCGTCTTGCGCCGGAGACGGTGGCGCCAGGCGCGGTCGAGGATTGTTACGCGGCGCTGCAATGGCTGCATGACGGCGCGGCGCAGTTGGGCGTCGATCCCAAGAGGATCGCCATTCGCGGCGAGAGTGCGGGCGGCGGGTTGGCCGCTGCTTTGGCGCTGCTGGCACGCGACCGGGGCGGCCCGGCGATCGCGCACCAGAACCTGATCTATCCGATGCTGGACGACCGCACCTGCATCACTCGCCAGCCCGAACATCTGGGCGCATTCGTGTGGACGCCGCAGGCCAACGCCTTTGGCTGGCGATCCCTGCTGGGTAAGGAGCCCGGATCGGCGGACGTATCGCCCTACGCGGCCCCCGCGCGGGCGGAGAGCCTGGCTGGTTTGCCGCCCGCTTTCATCTGCGTGGGCGCGCTCGATCTCTTCCTGGTGGAGGACATGGACTATGCTCGGCGGCTGATCGAAGCAGGCGTTGCGGCAGAACTGCACGTATATCCGGGGGCCTATCACGGTTTTGACGTGACGCCCGACGCCGCGCCAGTCCGCCAGATGAAGCGCGACGCGGTCGCGGCCCTTCGCAAGGCGCTGCATCCCGCCGAAACACGGTAGGATGAGCGGCAGATAGCCGCGCAAATTGCGGCGGCATCAGCTTTGACACTGGTGCTGCCCGCAAGTGCGCGCTATTAAACCGGCTACATTTTTGAAGGCGGGGCAAGAATGCAGATCAGAAGCGGGCGGAAAACGACGCCGCCATCGCTGGATACTCTCGATACGAATATCATAGAGATACTCCGGACCAACGGCCGCGCAACCAATCAGGAAATTGCAGAACGGCTGTCCGTTACCGCCGCCACCGTTTCAGCCCGGCTGCAAAAGATGGACGACGGGAAAGCGATGCGCGTTGTTGCCGTCACCGATTTTGCGGCCCATGGCTATAATGTGATCATCGCCCTGGGCGTGAAGGTCCAGGGCCGCAATGTTCAGGAGGTTGGCCGCGATCTGGCCGATCTTCCCGAAGTGCTGAGCGTCAATGTCATGAGTGGCGACCATGATGTGGAATTGCTCGTCGCGTTGAGGGATTTTGGCGAGGTGCAGGAGATGTTGTTCGAGCATATCGCCAGCGTGGACGGGGTCGTTCACATCACATCAGGGGTGGCGGTGGATATCGTGAAATATGAATTCAACGTGGTGCCGCTGTGACCGGGAAGGCCGATTGGGCGCGCCTGGACAAGCTGGACCAGGGGATCGTCGAAAAGCTGGCCCGCGACGCGCGCATTTCCAACCGCGCCATCGCCGCCGAACTGGGCGTGACGGAGGGCACCATTCGCACACGCGTCAAGCGGTTGCAGAATGAAGGGCTGATCCAGTTCACCGTCGTCACCGATTTCCGCATGGCGGGATCGCCCAATCTTTGCATGATGGGGATCGATGCCGATCCATCCCATGTGTCGGAGTTGGCGCGCCGTCTATCCGAAATTCCGGAAATCACCTGCGTTATCGTTCTGCTGGGCCGTTACAGCCTGTTGGCGATGGGGCTGTTCACCAATATCGAGCAATTGAACGACCTGGTGACGGAGCGCATTCGGCCCATGCCGGGCGTCCAGCGGGTGGAAACGTCCGTGTCCGTTCATAATTTGAAATATGAGGCTGGCATCGCAAAGATTACGCGAGAAGCGGCCGAAAACTAAAAACAGGCGGGGACGGTCGATCTGTCCAACCGCAGAAAAACGGGGGGAGGTTCAACCCCTGAGGAGAGTATCATGTCGATCAATCTGGAAGAGCTTGCCGCCCGCGTGACGGCATTGGAGGACGTCAACGCCATCCGTCAGTTGAAGGCGCGTTACCTGCGCGCCTGCGACCTGAAGCTGGTGGACGAATTGCGTGAGACGTTTCTGCCGCAGGGCATAAGGCTGGATTACCAGAATTTCCCGCTATTCACGGATCGCGACGAGTTTATCGCCATATTCCAGAAAATGGCGATGGCAGGCGGCGTTTATGACATTCACCATGCGACCAATGCGGATATTGAATTGGTGAGCGCGGATGAAGCGCGTGGGCTGTGGTCGCTCAATTTCCGGACGATCATTCTCGCCACGCGGTCGGTGACCCGGCTCGCGGTGGAATATCAGGATGTCTATCGCAAGCAGGACGGGCGCTGGTGGATCGCGGAGTCTGTGAGCCGCGTCACGTCTATCCTGACCGAAGAGATTGGCGAAGATGGTACGCCGCGTTACCTGGCCTGGGGTGAGATGCCCGCTGCGGCTTGATGTCGTGAGGGCAGGGGCGCGATTGCGGTCCCTGCCGTTATACTTGGGGCGAAGCTGACCTCGCAAACCCGGTTTATTTCCGGGTTTCTTCGCACACATTGATTCCGTCTAGATCGGCGCGCGGCTCGCACTTGTACCCGCATTCATAATCGCCCGCATCGGGATCAGATAAACTTCTTAACCGTCCAATTGCGGCCTGTTGGCAAAGCTCGAAGGTTTTGAACCCCGCTATTTCCTCATGCTTCGTGAGATCGTCACGGTCAGGATAGACGAATGCGTCCCACTGATCGGGGCGATTATCGCAAGCCGCTGTGGATAAGACAAATAGAGCCAAAGGCCACCTCATTCCGGTTCAACCAGTGCTGATTTAAGCTTCATCAGTTTCCCAAGCCTCTCCTAGAGTGCTGTTGATCGTCGTCCGATTTGTAGCATCGTGCCTTAAATCGGTACTGCCTCTTGTTCACTTTCGCCCTGAGGCTGTCGAAGCCTTTTCTCATCCTTTCTGGCGGGTGGAGCCCGAAGATGTAGAGTCCCTTCGACCGCCTGCTTGCAGCAGGCGCCAAGGAACAGACTTCGGCATGCTAAGGGCGAACGGCAGAAATCGACTTCGATTTAGCGCTTGTTGCTATAGAGTACCCTGCCTTATCAAGCTTGATCACGGCGCCATCCAATGGCCGCCGTTGACGTCCAGCGCCGCGCCGGTGACTACTGCCGCATAATCGGAAAGCATCATCAGTACCGCGCGGGCGCAGTCATCCTGGGGCGGGATGATGCCGAGGGGAATGTCCTTGGTCACGGCCGCGATGACGTCTTCCGCGCTGGTTCCTTCCGTCACAAGGGAGTCGATATAGGCTTGCACGGGCGCGCCGTAGATCCAGCCCATGCGGCAGCTGTTCACCCGTATCCCGAACCGGCCGAGATCGGCGGCCATATATTTGGTGAGGACGTTGAGGCCGCCTTTCGACACGGCATAGCCCATTTCCATGCCATGTGCGCCGCCAGCGGGCCGGAGCGTGCCGATGGTCGAAACATTCACCACCGCGCCGCCGCCTTTCAGATGGGGCACGCAAGCCCGTGTCAGGCGCAGTGCGCCGAGGCAGTTGACGTCATAGATTTTGGCCCATTGGGCTTCGTCCGCATTGTCAACGAAAGTCCATTCGCCGTGATAATAAGCGCTGTTGATGAGGCCGTGGATGCGCGCCAAATGCGGTGGCCGCCTTTTCAGCGAGATCGCGGCATTGCCCGTCATCGCTGACGTCGCATTTGACGGCTATGGCTTGTCCGCCCTGATCCGCGATTTCGGCGCGCACCTGTTCGAGATAATCGATGTTGCGGGCGCCCATGACGACCTTTGCGCCTTCCTGCGCGGCGAGTTTGGCGAGCGCCTGACCCATGCCGGGGCCGACGCCGCTGATCACGATCACCTTGTCCTTCAACAGCATGGCAGCACTCTCCTTTCCGGGATTTCTGGTGCCTTTTGAGACCAAGGCCCGATTCCGGTTGCCCTTGTTCTTGCGCCGGTTTATCCACGCGTATCAAGATGCCTGCGAAGAAATAACGCCAGAATGCGTATCGCGGTGCGGAAAATTTTTTGGAGAGGCAGGGCGCATGGGCCGTTTGCAGGGTAAGGTTGCGATCATCACCGGAGGCGCTCGCGGCATGGGCGCCGCCACCAGCCGCCTCTTTGCGGAGGAGGGCGCGAAGGTCGCCATCACCGATGTGCTGGATGAGGTGGGCACGCAACTGGCGACCGAACTGGGCGATGCAGCGCGCTTCTATCATCATGACGTGACGAGCGAGCAGGGCTGGGCCGAACTGGTCGACGCCGTCGAAGCAGATCTGGGGCCGGTCGACATATTGGTGAACAATGCGGGCATCCTGCTGTTCCGCACGCTGCTGGACACCAGCCTTGCCGAATATGAGCGGGTGTTGAAGGTCAATTTGACCGGCGAATTTCTGGGCATCAAGGCCGTTGCGCCGGGGATGATCGCCCGTGGCAAGGGCGCGATCGTCAACATTTCCTCCGTCGATGGGATGAAGGGCGCGAACGGACTTGCCGCCTATTCGTCCAGCAAATGGGGCGTGCGGGGGCTGACCCGTGTTGCTGCGCTGGAGCTTGGTCATCGGGGCATTCGCGTCAATTCGGTGCATCCGGGCGGCGTGGATACGGTGATGACCAATCATGACGGATCGACGCGGGAAAAGGTGAGCGAGCGGTTCGGCAATGTGCCGCTGCAACGTGTCGGCGCGCCGGAGGAAGTGGCGCGCGCGACGCTGTTCCTGGCGAGCGATGAGGCATCCTATCTGGCGGGCGCGGAGATTGCCGTGGATGGTGGCATGCTGACCGGGCAATATTATGCACAATTTCCCGGTGCGCCGGGCGTGGATTGAATAGCGGGCGGGTGAACAACAAAACAGCGACATAAGGAGAGATGCCATGATCCGTATCGACTTACCCGAGCAGGATGCCGCCGACCCCTATGGCTATGCATCGCGCAATTATGCGCGTGAGATCATGGGTGCGGCGGGCGGCTTTTCCAAGGCGGTGTATCAGCACAGCCTGTTGTCGCTGCGGGAATTTGAAGGTGCGCGGTCACGGACGGCGCAGATCAACGGTTGTGTCATCTGCCAGCAATTTCGCGCGGCGCGGGACGTTCAATCGATGTTTGCCGCATCAGGGCAGCGGCCCAGTCATACGGTTGCCGACAATGGATCAGCGCCGGATGAGGACTTTTATGCGGCGGTCGAAAATTGGCGGACGTCGCCTGTTTTCAGTCCTCGCGAGCGGACGGCGATTGAATTTGCCGAACGCTTTGCGCAGGAGCCGAAGTCGCTCGCGCAGGATGAGGATTTCTGGGAGCGGGCGCGTGCGCTGTTTTCCGATGAGGAGATTGTCGACCTGGCGCATAGCGTGGCGGCATGGGTTGGACTGGGCCGCGTTGCGCATGTGCTGGGGTTCGACAGCGTGTGCCTGCCCTTTGCCGAGGTGGCGTGAGGTGAGGCTATCCACTATTTAAACGCTTAAATCCGTTCGTGCAGAGCCTGTCGAAGGGTTTCACATCTCTTTAGAAGAAGAAGGCTTCGACAAGCTCAGCCCGAACGGTGATAGGGAGTGGTGTTGGGCTCAAACCCTGACTTATCAGCCGAGGTTGCCCGGCTCAGCGTGCAGGATCATCGGGTCGCCCGTATGCGCGGCCCAGATCGCGTCGCGGCGGACGATGCGCCAGCCTTCGGCGCGCCTTTCCCACTGATCGACATATTCGCCGTTGGAATCGAAAATGGGTCCGGCGGGGTCGTTCACCCGCTGATGCCGGGCCTGCACATAGGATCGGCTCGTCGCGCGGTCGCCATCGACATCGACCAGGATGCTGCCGATGAGATGCTGCGTGCCGCCGCAGCGGTCGAGGAAGCGGCGCATATTGGTGGAGAGCGCCGCCATGCCGTGCTGGTCGCCGCCGGCGCCATAGTCGAAGCTGATGTCCTGCGCGAAGACGTCGCTTAAGCGGTCCCACTGTTTATTGTCGAGGATGCGGGCGAAGCGGGACAGGCCTCGTATGATTTCCCGTTCGTCCAATAAGGCTTGGGGGGTGGGGGCGGGGGGCATGTCTGCACCTCTTTCATCGACCACCAGCATGCGCGTTGCCGTGCGGTCGAGGAAATTTTCCTCATCCCGCGCGATCTGGTTGGCGATGTCCTCTTGCGCGGCGGCGGCGGTGAAGCGGTCATAGGCTTCGCGGTCGGCGAGCCAGATTTCGGTGATCACGTCGAAGTCGATCGGCGCCGCGCCCGGAAACAGGAAGGCGCCCTCCAGCTCCACATAATTGCGCCGATAATCGACTATGCCCGGCAGCACGCGCCGTATCAGGGGTGCGTGCTGGGTTTCATAATAAGCGATAAAGGCTTCGCGCGAGAGATCCGGCCTGCGTTTCAGTAGTGCGATGCATTTGAACATGGGCGCACCTCCTTGACGATTAGGGCGCCATCCACTGGCCGCCGTTGACGTCCAGCGATGCCCCGCTGACAACGCGCGAATAGTCGGAGATCATCATCAGCACGGCGCGGGCGCAGTCATCTTCGGGCGGGATGATGCCGATGGGGATATTCTTGGTAACGCCTGCGATCACGTCATCACGCTTGAAACCGGCGTCGACCTGCGATGCGATGAAGCCTTCGACCGGCTCGCCATGAATCCAGCCCATGCGGCAGGTGTTGACGCGGATGCCGTGGCGGCCAAGGTCGGACGCCATATATTTGCCCAGCGTGTTGAGCGCGCCCTTCGCCACCGCATAGGGCATTTCCATGCCGCCTTCGGTGCCATAGGGATTGACCGTCGCCATGGTGGACACGTTCACGACCGCGCCGCCGTCGCGCAGATAGGGGACGCAGGCGCGCGTGAGGCGGAGGGCGCCGAGGCAGTTGACGTCGAATGCCTTGGCGAAGTCGCCCAGGTCGGCATTATCGACAAAGCACCAGTCGCCGTGGAAATAGGCGCTGTTGACGAGGCCGTGGACGCGTCCGCCAAATTCGGCGGCGGCGCGTTCGGCCAGCGTCTTGCACTGCGCTTCATCGCTGACGTCGCAGGGGACGGCGATGGCTTTGCCGCCCTTTGCCTTGATGTCGCTGCACACTTCATCGAGGAAGGCCTGGTTACGGGCGGCGAGCACGACGCTCGCGCCTTCGGCGGCGGCTATCCGGGCCAGCGCCTGACCCATGCCGGGGCCAACGCCACTGACGATCACGACCTTGTCCTTGAGAAGCATCCTCTTTCCTTTCCTGATCCTTTTGCCGCCTGCCCCTCATGCGGGGTGCAGCTTTGGCGCATAGGATAGGTGAAAAAAACAATTGATCAATGCGCTTTTTGCAACGCTGTATGCCATTTACGCCGACATATGCGTAGCAGCGAGCGCGAATGCGCACGAACCGGATCATAGGCGGAGTTGACTGAATTTCCCGCTGAAGGGATAAGGTCGAAAGCATCGGGTCTGATCGGCGCAGCCCGCCGGGCCTGAGAATAATATGTGGAAGGAGAGGACGATGCGCTTTCATCTGGGCGAGTCGATGACCGCGATCCAATATTACGCGCCGCTGGCAAAGGCGGCCGAAGCGGCGGGCTATGCAGGGTTCACGGTGCCCGATAGCCTGATCTATCCGCAAAGTTCCGGCACCAAATATAGTTATACCGACGATGGCGGACGCGAATTCCTGGAGAACAAGCCGTTCCTCGAGTCGTTCATCCATGTGACCGCGATGCTCGCCGCGACGCAGACGCTGGAGGTGACGACCAATGTCGTGAAGCTGCCAGTGCGCCCGCCGCTCTATGTCGCGAAGATCGTGGCGTCGATCGAGGCGCTGTTCGACAATCGCTTCAACTTTGGCGTGGGCCTGAGCGTATGGCCGGAAGATTATGCGGTCATGGGCGTGCCGTGGGAAGGGCGGGGCAAGCGGTTCGATGAGTGCATCGATATCGTCCGGGGCCTCACCAATGGCGGCTATTTCGAATATCATGGCGAGTTTTTCGACTTGCCGCCGGTGAAGCTCAATCCCGTTCCGACAAAGCCGGTGCCGATCCTGATCGGCGGCCATTCCGACCCTGCGCTGAAGCGCGCGGCGCGCAACGATGGCTGGATGTTTGCGGGGGGTGGCATGGATATGATGCTGCCGATGCTGGAGAAGCTGGCGGCGTATCGGGAGGAACTTGGGCGCAAGGACGCGCCGTTCCGCATCTTCGGTTCGGCCATGGGGGAGGTCGATCTGGATATGATCCGTCGACAGGAGGATGCGGGCGTGACCGATGTGGTCGCCTCTTTCCGCAATCTCTATGCGGTGGAAGAAGATAGTCAGCCGTTGCAGGAGAAGATCGACGATCTCAACCGCTTTGCCGAGAAGATCATCAGCCGGTACTGATCGGCGTTTCGCCGCCGCCCTGGCGCAGTTCGCGCCAGCGGCTAGGCGATGATCCTGTCCATTGCTGGAAAGCGCGGCGGAAGGCGCCGGTGTCGCTAAACTGCGTGCGGCGGCCCACTTCGGTGATGGTGAGCCGGGGGTCGTCCAGGAGCCGGGTTGCGAGGGCGCGCCGTGCTTCGGTCTTGAGTTGCACCAGCGATGTGCCTTCATCGGCGAGGCGGCGTTTCAACGTGGCGACGCTGATGCTGAACTGGCGGGCGAGTTGCGATGCGGTTGCGGGCGCTTCGCCACTTCCCAGCATGGCGCTGAAGAGGTGCTGGATGCGCTCCGACAATGGCGCGTCGAGCGATTGCGACTGTTCGACGTCGAAGGGGAAGCGTTCGAGCAGATGTTCCAGTTCATGATGGCTGCGCAGGACCGGGCGGTCGAGATAGCTGGCGGGGAAGCGCAGGCTGTTTTCGGGCGCGCCATGCTGCATGGGCACGGGCATGAGATAGGAAATGGTCTGCTCGTCCAGCAGGGGCGGGTAGCGCATCGCCGCGCCGAGCAGCGGAATATCCTCGCCGATCAGCCAGCCGAATAGCCGGTAATAGGTGGAGAGGCCCGCGAGGTCGGACACATAGGCGCTGGCGTTCCTGATCTGGCGCGGGGTCGCCATGTCGAGCCGCGCGACGCCGTCATCAACCTTCAGCCGCAGCCGCCCGGCGCGCGGGCCGATAAGTTCGGAAAAGCGATCCGTGCGATCGATCACGTCCGCCAATGTGCGGCAGGTGATGATGCAGTGGCAGAGCATGTCCACTCCCGCCTTGGTCAGTGGCTCGCGTCCTTCCTGACGGGCGGCCTGCGCATCGAGAGCCCAGGTGCAATGGGCATAAAGGCGGGTGAAATCATCCTGCGAAAGCCCGCGCTGCGCGGCGGTTCCGCCGATCGGCGGCCCTATGAGGTGGGACAGGCGCGCCTGCCGCAGAAGATCGGCGGGATCGACGCCGATTTCCGCCACCAGCCGCAGCAGATCGCGGGCGATGGCGACGGGGACACGCGTCGCCACCGGACGCGACAGATGTTTGGTGTTGAGCCGTTTTGTCATGACCTTTGAGCTATTCTGGCATTTCCAGAGGCAGGGAGAAAGGGGAAACAAACGGTCCAAATAGAAAGGATCGAGAGGGTGGCGGACGAGAGCCTGATTGCGCGCATAGACCGACTGGAATCGCTGGATGCGATCCGGCAGCTGGCCGCGAAATATTCGCTGGCGCTGGACATGCGCGACTCCGACGCCTGGGTGAACCTGTTCCCCGAAGATGTGAAGGTCGGTGGCGGCAAGCAGGGGCGGAAGGCGCTCCGCGACTGGTTCGACGAAACCCATTCGATGCAGTTTGATGGCACGTCCCACCATATTGGCGGCCACATCATCGATTTCGACGATCCCGACCATGCGCAGGGCGTCGTCTATTCAAAGAATGAGCATGAGACCGGCGCCGAATGGGTCATCATGCAGATGATGTATTTCGATAAATATGAGCGGATCGACGGCCGCTGGTATTTCCGCCGCCGCTTGCCGCTTTATTGGTACGCGACGGACCTCAACAAGCCGCCGATCGGTGACCGCAAGATGCGCTGGCCGGGCGTGCAGCCCTATCATGGCAGTTTCCACGACCTGTTCCCGAGCTGGAAAAGCTATTGGGACCGGCATGGGCAGCCGCATGATGGCCCGGTCGATGCGCCCGCACCGCTGGAAAAATTCATTGAAACGATGCGGCGCGGCGCTCCGCTGCCCAAGCCGCGCGTACGGAGCTGATTTGCTATGACGGATATTTTCTCGCCCGTGACATTGGGTGACATTGCGCTGTCCAACCGGGTCGTCATGGCGCCGATGACCCGCGACCGGGCCGGACCGGGCGATGTGCCGACCGACATCATGGTCGAATATTATCGTCAGCGCGCGAGTGCCGGGCTGATCGTGACGGAAGGGACGCAGCCTTCGCCCGTCGGCAAGGGATATTGGCGGACGCCCGGCATCCATAGCGCGGCGCAGGTCGAAGGATGGCGCAAGGTCGCCGACGCCGTGCATGGCGGGGGCGGAAAGATCGTCATGCAGCTGATGCATGTCGGCCGCGCCGCCGTGCAGGCGAACAAGGATGCGGATGCGGAGACGGTTTCGCCGTCAGCCATTCAGTGCCCGGACAAGATCCCCGGCCCTGATGGCGTTCCGGTGGAAACGGTCGTGCCCCGCGCGCTGGAGACAGATGAGATTCCCGGCGTCATTGCGGAATATGTGACGGCGGCGCGCAACGCGATCGCCGCTGGTCTGGACGGGATCGAGCTGCATTGCGCCAGCGGTTACCTGCCGATGCAGTTCCTGTCATCGAACAGCAATCACCGGACCGACCGCTATGGCGGGTCGGTGGAGAACCGCATTCGTTTCGTGGTCGAGTTGCTGGAGGCGCTGGCCGACGCCGTGGGTGCGGGCCGGGTCGGCTTCCGTATCTGTCCGGGCGTCAAGTTCAACGGCATGGATGATGCGAACCCGCATGAAACCTATGCGGCGTTGTTGAACGCTATCGACGGCATGGGCCTGGCCTACTGCCATCTGATCCACATTCCGCTGGAAGGGCAGGACGCGCTGGAGCTGGTCCGCGCCAACTGGAGCGGCGCGGTGATCGAGAATGGCGGCCTGAACCTGGAGAAGGCTTCGGCGGTGGTCGCGGAGGGGAAGGCCGAGGCCGTTTCCTTCGGCTATCTCTACATCGCCAATCCCGATCTGGTGGAGCGTTTCCAGACGGGGGCAGCGCTCAACAAGGCCAACAAGGCCAGCTTCTACACGGGCAGTGGCGACGATCGGGTCGGTTATCTGGATTATGCGCTGCTGGACGCATGAGCGGCGGGTAGGGTCACAAGACTATAAGGAGAGGTAATATGGCAAAGCTGCTGGAAGGGCGCACGGCGCTCGTCACCGGGGGTGGGCAGGGTGTTGGTCAGGGCATCGTGCGGGCGCTGGCCGCTGCCGGGGCGAATGTCGCGATCGCTCAGCGCAAGGCTGATCAGGGCGAGGAAGAGGCGCAGTATCTGCGCGACACGCATGGTGTTGACGCCTTTTTCATCCGCACCGATGTGACGCAGCGGGCCGAGGTGGAAGCCATGGTCGAGGCCGTGCACCAGCGGTTCGGGCGGCTCGACATATTGGTCAATAATGCGGGCGCCAGCTTCCCCAAGCGGATCGAGAAGCATAGCGACGAAGATATGGAGGGATCCTTCGCCCTCAACTATTATGCCGTGTTCTGGGCCATGAAGGCGGCTTTCCCGATCATGAAGGCGCAAGGCTATGGCCGCGTGATCAACCTGGGATCGCTGAATGGCGTCAACGCGCATATGTTTACCGTGGCCTATAATGCCAGCAAGGAAGCGATGCGGGCGCTGACCCGGACGGCGGCGGTGGAATGGGGGCCGCACGGCATCACCTGCAACACCATCTGTCCTTCCGCCACGAGTCCGCAGGCGAAGGATTATTTCGCGGCCAATCCTGAGATGACGCAGGCGATCCTGCAACAGGTTCCGGCCGGGCGCTTTGGCGACGCGGAAGCGGATATTGGTCCGATCGCGGTGTTCCTCGCTAGCGAGGGCGGCGGCTATATGAGTGGCAACACCCTCTTTGCCGATGGTGGTGCGCATGTGAACGGCGTCGCCTGGCGTCCTGAAGTAGAGGATTGATCTCCATGGAACGGCTGAAAGGAAAACGCGCTGTCGTGACCGGCGGCGCGCAGGGGATTGGTGCGGCTATTGCGCGGCGCCTCGCTGCCGAAGGGGCGACGGTCGCGATACTTGATCTGGATGCGGCGGCGGCTGGCGCGGTGCTGCCTGCGCCGCATGTGGGGATTGCCTGCAATGTGGCGGACACAGCTTCGGTGGACAGGGCCTTTGCGCAGGTGAAGGAGGCGCTGGGCGGCGTCGACGTGCTGGTCAACAATGCCGGGCGGGGTAGCGCGGCAGGGGACGGCATGGACCGCTATTATGCGGCGCAGGGGGAGCGGGCCGGGCAGATTGCGCGGGGCGAGGCGCCAACGACCTTTGTCGATCAGACGATCCATTGCGGGGATGAGGGCTGGTCCGGCGTGCTGGCCGTGACGTTGGACGGGACGTTCAAATGCAGCCGGGCGGCGGTTCGGTTGATGGCGGAACAGGGGACTGGCGGCAGCATCGTCAACATCGGATCGACGTCTGGCGTGAAGGGCGATGGGCCTATCCCTTATTGCGCGGCCAAGGCGGCAGTGCTGGGCATGACGCGGGCGATGGCGCGGGAGCTGGCGGATCGTGGCATCCGGGTCAATGCGGTCAATCCCGGTGCGACCGAGACGCCGATCTATGCCACTTTGCCAAGCGAAATGAAGGACATGATCGCGGCGGACAGCCTGATGAAGCGTCTGGCCCAGCCCGACGAGATCGCGGGGGCCGTGGCGTTTCTGGCAGGCGATGACGGCAGCTTTGCCACCGGCAGCATCGTGACGGTGAATGGCGGGGCTTACTTCACATAATGAGAGCGGATCGGAGCAGGACATGAAGGCACTGGAAGGCAAGGCAGCGATCGTAACCGGCGGCGCGCGCGGGGTGGCCAAAGGTGTGGCGACGGCCTTCGTCAAGGCGGGAGCCCGCGTGCTGATCGTCGATCGGGAGGAAGAGCTTGGCCGCGCGACCGAGGCGGAGTTGCGCGCGCTGGGGGGCGAGGCGCATTTCCTGGCGGTTGACCTGGCGCAGCGGGCGGAGTTGCCGAAAATCGTCGAGGCGGCGGTCGGGCATTTCGGCGGTTTGGATGTGCTGGTGAACGCGGCGCAGGCTTCGCGCCAGTTGCCGATGGCCGAAACGACCGACGAGGCCATGGAACTTGCTTTCGACACCGGCTTCTGGCCGACTTTCGTGTTGATGCGTGAAGCCTATCCGCATCTGGTTAAAGCCAAGGGGTCGGTCATCAACTTCGCGACCGGCGCGGCGTTCGATGCGATCCCGACGCAGGGGTCTTACTGCGCGGCGAAGGAAGCGATCCGCGCCATTTCCAAGATCGCCGCCAGCGAATGGGGCGCGGAGGCGGTGCGGGTAAACATCATTTGCCCGTTCGCCAATTCACCGGGCGTGATGGCGTGGAAGGAATGGGCGCCCGCCGATTATGATACGCAGATCAGCAAGGTATCACTGAAGCGCATTGGCGATTGCGAAAAAGATATTGGCGCGGCCGCCGTATTCTTGGCAAGCGCCGCGGCAGGTTATATCACCGGCCAAACGCTGATGGTGGATGGGGGGCAGACAAAGGCCTTCTGATCTCGATCGCATAAGGAGAGGACAGTTTTTCGTGACCGACATTTCGCTTCATCGCCCCTATCCCGCCAGCAAGGTTGAGCGGTGGGATTTTGAAACCGACGTCGCGGTGATCGGCTTTGGCGCGACGGGTGCGTGCGCGGCGATCGAAGCGGCGGCGGGAGGCGCGCGGGTCATGCTGTTCGAGCGCGGTTCGGGCAGCGGCGGCGCGTCGGCACTGTCGGGCGGTGAGATTTATATCGGCGGCGGCGGTGGGACGGATGCCCAGCGCGCGGCGGGGTTCGAGGACAGCACGGAGGATATGGCCGCCTATCTGAAGGCGGCGGGCGGGCCGTGCGCGGACGAGGCGAAGTGCGATCTTTATGCGCAGGAGTCGCTCAACCACTATGCCTGGCTGAAGGAGCAGGGCATCCCCTATCGCGGCAATTATCTGCCCGGCAAGCATATCGAGCCGACGGACGATTCCACCCTGATCTGGTCGGGCAGCGAAGCGGCATGGCCCTTTTGCGAGATAGCGAAGCCTGCCCCGCGCGGGCATGTGATCGCCCATATGGGTTGGGGCGGCGGGCGGCCGATGGTCGATCTGCTGGAAGCTCGGGCGAAGGCGCTTGGCGTTGAAGTGACGACCGATGCCCGCGCCGTGGCGCTGGTGCAGGATGAAGCGCGGCGGGTCGTCGGGGTCATCGTGCGCATCGACAATGTCAACCGCTTCGTTCGGGCGGCGAAGGGCGTTATCCTCTGCACGGGCGGCTTTGCCTTCAACGAAGATATGCGCCGCCGTTATTGCCCGGAAACGTTCAAGATCAGCAGCCCGATCGGCGATCAGGATGATGGCGTGGGGATCGAACTGGGCGTCAGCGCGGGCGGTGACGCCGTCCATATGGAGCAGTTCTTCACCACCTGTCCCTGGACCATGCCCGAACCGCAGGCCTATGGCGTGTTCGTCAACCAGATGGGCCAGCGCTTCATCAACGAAGATTGCTATCATGGCCGGGTGAGCCGCGTTGCGGTCGACCAGATGGGCGACAGGGTCTATCTGTTGCTCGACATCGCCCATTTTGACGAGCCGCTCCCGATGGCTGGCATGACGATCGCGGGGACTGGCGACAGCTGGGAAGAGGTGGAAGCCGAACTGGAGATGGTGCCGGGCACGCTGTCCGCCACCATGGCCTTCTATAATGAACATGCGCGGGAGGGGCGCGATCCGCTGTTCCATAAGCGCGCGCCGATCCTGACGCCGCTGGATCAGGGACCGTTCGTCGCGCTGGAGCTGAATTTCGCGACCAGCTATTTCAGCTTCTTCACGCTCGGGGGTTTAAGGACATCGACGGATGGCGAGGTGCTGGACCGGACTGGCGCGCCGGTCGCGGGCCTGTTCGCGGCGGGGCGCTGCACTTCGGGTCTTCCGGCCTGGGGGCATGGTTATAGCTCCGGCCTCAGCCTTGCCGACTGCACCTTCTTCGGGCGTCAGGCCGGGCGGAAGGCGGCGCGGGGCTGATCTTCGCCTGTCGGTCAAGACCTGATCCATTTGCATGATGCGCGGCGCTGCCCGTCGCATCATCATGATGGTCAGAAACACAACCGACAGGAGAGTGACTTGTCCATCGATCAGGGCCGCAAAGGTCTGCGCTTCGCCGTTATTGGAGCGGGCATGGCCGGCATCCTTGCCGCCATCCGCCTGCGCCAGGCGGGCGAGGATTTCACCGTTTATGAAAAGGCCGGGCGGCTGGGCGGCACCTGGCGGGAAAACCGCTATCCGGGGCTTACCTGCGACGTGCCAGCGCACGCCTATACCTACAGCTTCGAGCCCTATGCGGAATGGGACGCCTATTATGCCAAGGGCGGTGAAATACAGACCTATTTCGAAAAGACGGCCGAGAAATATGGCATTATGCCGCACGTCCGTTTCAACAGCGAAGTCGTATCAACGGCTTGGGACGAGGGCGCTGGCCTCTGGCGGCTGGGCCTGATCACCGGCGAAGAGGTTGAGGCCGAAGTCGTGATTGCCGCTTCGGGTGTGCTGCACCATCCCAAGCTGCCCGACATTGAAGGTCTGGACAGTTTCGAGGGGCAGGCTTTCCACAGTGCCCGCTGGCAGGATGATGCCCCGGTCGATGGCGCGCGGGTCGGCGTCATCGGCAACGGTTCGACGGGCGTGCAGATCATCACGGCACTCAATACACGTGCGTCGAAACTGGTGCATTTCCAGCGGTCGCCGCAGTGGATCATGCCTGTTCCCTATTTCCAGTATAGCGAGGAAGAAAAGGAAGCATTCCGTCGCGATCCCGCGCTGATCGACGACATTCGCAACAACAAGGAATATTGGGACAACATCTTCCGCTTTACCCATGCCATTACGGACACGCATGGTCCAGAGATCGCGGCGATCGAGCAATATTGCCTCGACAATCTGGAAAGCAGCATTCGCGATCCTGAGCTGAAGGAAAAGCTGCGGCCCAATTATCGGGCGGCGTGCAAGCGGCTGATCTACAGCTGGTCCTATTATGACGCCGTGCAGTCCCCGAACGTTGAGGTGGAGCGTGACCGCATCGCGCGCGTCGAAGCCAAGGGCGTACGGATGGAGGATGGACGGCTCCATGAACTTGATACGCTGGTGCTGGCGACGGGCTTTCATGCTGATCGCTTCATCCGGCCGACCACGGTGCTGGGCCGGGGCGGCCTATCACTGGATGATGTGTGGGCTGTTCGTCCGACCGCTTATTATGCGGTGACGATACCGGGCTTTCCGAACTTCTTCATGCTGAATGGGCCGACCGGGCCTGTCGGCAACTTCTCCCTGATCGACATTGCGGAGAAGCAATGGGCCTATGTTGATCAGTTGCTGGACCTCCTTCGCTCCGGAGAGGCGCGGACGGTTGAACCGAGTGCTGACGCTCATGCTGATTATGAGGAAAGGCGCATCGCGGCGGCGCGCACCACGATCTTCGGATCGGGTTGTAACAGCTGGTATCTGGATGCGACGGGCGTCCCGGCTAGCTGGCCTTGGAGCTATGAGGCGTTTGCCGATGCCATGGCGGCTCCGGTGTTGGCGGATTATCGGGTTGAGGCTGGGGCGGAATTGGTCGGGCGCTAGGAATTTTTGATCCCTCAATTCCGTTCACCCTGAGCCTGTCGAAGGGCCTTACTTCTTTTTAGAAGTAGAGGGCTTCGACAAGCTCAGCCCGAACGGGGGAGGGGGCAGATCAAATGCAAAAAGGGGAGCGTTGCGGCGCTCCCCTTTTTTCTGACGCTCTATAGTGCGATCAGCGGCCCATTGCCGCCACAGCCTCAGCCGCGCCACGGATCGCGCCTTCGATATAGGTGACGCCAGTGCCGTCGCCGACCTCCACCACATCATGGCCTTGTGCACGGAGCGCGTTGGCGAGGGTGGAGTCGCCGTGGGCGCCCATGGCCACCACGACATGATCGGCAGCGACGCTCTTTTGCTCACCGTCTGCATTGGTGAAGGTGACGTTGTTCTTGCCGATCGCGATGCCGCTCGCGCCGGGGAACATCGCCACGCCATGTTCGCGCAGTTCCGCCAGCAGGCGCATGCGGCGCACCAGCAGCAGGCCGCCGCCGAATCTGGGGGCTTCGCCGATGACGGTGACTTCACGGCCGCGCTCCATCAGGAATTCGGCTAGCTCCACGCCGACCAGTTCGCCGCCGATGATCACGACGCGCTTGCCGAGCGGCATCCAGGCGTGGGTGGCCTTGCGCACCAGATCGAGATTGGCGGTTGCGCCGGTGGCTGCGCCGAGCTTCGTCGCGACGCGGGTCGTCCAGCTGGTCTTGCGGCGGATTTCAGCGGAGTCCTCGCCCAGCATCATGCCGCGCAGATCGTCGCCCGACAGCACGAAATCCTGATCATTGCCGGGGATCGGCGGCATGTCGCGCACGGCGCCGGTCGCGACAATGACCTTGTCGGGCATCAGGCTGGCGATCAGTTCCGGGGTCGCCACCGTCTTCAGGCGCACATCGACCTTCGACTTGCCAAGCTGGTCACGCAGCCAGTTGAGCAGCCGCTCATTGGGTTCATAAGCGAGACCCGCGAAGCGCAGCGTGCCGCCCAGACGATCGGATTTTTCAATGAGCGTGACCTTGGCGCCCGCAAGGTCCAGCCTGCGCGCAGCCTCCATACCACCGGGGCCACCGCCCACGATCACGACATGGCCCGGAACCTTGGCCGGGGACCAGTCAAGGTCCTCATAGCCCGTTTCCGATCGGACGGCGCAGCGCACCTGTTCGCGGAGATAGGCGGTGCTGACGCAAGTATAGCAGTAGATGCAGGGGCGGATGTCGGCGACCCGGCCCTCCGTCAGCTTGCGAGGCAGGTCCGGGTCCGCGAGCAGCTTGCGGCCCATGGCGAGGAAGTCGAATTCGCCCTGCGCCAATCCCTTTTCGCCGCGGTCGATTTCTACCCGGCCCGATGCGATCACGGGGATGGAAACGACCTTCCGGATGGCGGCGGCGGCTTCCAGATTGAAGGCGGGTTCGTGCGGGATGTTGGAGCCCGAATGGAGCTTGCCCTGGCCAACGTCATGATAGGCGGTGATGGTGAGGGCGTCGGCGCCCGCTGCTTCGACCAGCGGCGCCAGTTCGAGGGCATGGTCGATGGTGATGCCGTTCTTCTTGCCCAGTTCGCGCGAGTCCATCTTGACCCACATCGGGAAGTCGGGACCAACCGCCGCGCGAACGGCGCGCACGACCTCCAGCAGCAGGCGCGCGCGGCCCGCCACGCCGCCGCCATATTCATCCTGCCGCGTGTTGGTGGACGGGGAGACGAAGGAGGAGAGGAGATAGCCATGGCCACCATGGATTTCCAGGCCGTCCATTCCGGCGCGCTTGGCACGGAGTGCTGCGTCGGCGAACTGGCGGACGGCATGGTCGATGTCGGCCTTCTCCAGAACCTTGATTTCCGGCACCACGCCGCCCGCGAATGCCGCCATCTCTTCGGGCAGGAAATAGTCGGGGAAGTCGCCCGCGAAGGGCGGCGGATAGGCCGGAGCCCAAAGGGGATGGCCGTCCTGCGCGCTATGCCCGGCGACGAGGCCGCCATGGTGAAGCTGTGCCGCGATCCGGCCGCCGGCTGCGTGGACGGCCTCGGTCAGCTTAGTGAGACCCGGCAGGAAGCGGTCGTCGGAAATTGCGGTCTGGTTAGGCTGAACCGCGCCCACTGGCCAAGCGACGCCGGTGACGCCCATGATGATCAGGCCCGCGCCGCCCTTTGCCTGCGCCACATGATAATCGATCAGGCGCTGGCTGACCGTGCCGTCTGCTTCGGCCAGGCTGACGCCCATGGCGGTGACGATGATTCGGTTGGGGAGGGTCAGCGCGCCGATCTGGCCCGGTGTGGTGAGAGATGCAGGCGCTGCGCCCGACCGTGATTGTGAAAGGGCAGCGGTCATCATGATCTCCTAGATTTGCCACATGCGTATGGTCGTCATCCTTTTATCGCGTTCTTTGTCGTTAGTCAGGCAAAAATAATAGTGATCGCGTAATAATTTGCACAATCTATTCCAGATTGATCGCTTCGCGCAAAATTGATCGGGATGAGCAATAAAAAAGGGGGCGATCGCCGGATCGCCCCCCTTTCATTCTTTTCGAGCTTAGGAAGATCAGCCGATCTTCAGCGCCGCGACTTCGTCAGCCGACAGGGTGAGCGAGGCGGCCTTGACGGCTTCCTCGATACGGGCTGGGCTGGACGCGCCGAAGATGGGGATCACCTGCTGCGGCTGGTTCAGGAGATAGGCGAGCGCCACGTCCGAAACGCTGACGCCATGCTTGGCGGCGACGTCCTTGGCAGCGGCCAGACGGTCCTTGTTGACCGGGTTGTCGTAGAAGCCCTGAAGATGCTCGGGCACTTCACCCTTTTCAGCGAAGGCGAAGTAGCCGCGGCTCTGCGAGCAATAGGGGATGATGGCGAGACCAGCATCCTTGAGCTTGCCGCCATGATCTTCGAAATACATCTGGTAGCCCTGAGCGGTGGCAGCTTCTTCATTGGGCTTGGCGAGGCCCCAGAAGGGTTCGACGGCGACGAAGCCAGCCTTGCCGTTCGCCTTGGCGTATTCATTGGCTTCCAGCACGCGGGCGTCGGACCAGTTCGACGCGCCGAAATAGCGGATCTTGCCCGCATTCTTCGCTTCGTTCAGGAAGTCGATCAGTTCGGCAACCGGGGTTTCCGGATTGTCCATGTGGACCCAATAGAGGTCGATCGTGTCGACGCCCAGATGCTCAAGGCTCTCATTGAGGTCGCTGCCGATGTCGGTGGCGTTGACGCGGTTGCGATAGTCGCCAGCGCGCATGTCGAAATGGCCGCCCTTGGTCGCGACGATGACGTCTTCGCGCTTCTTGCCCTTCAGCCAGGCGCCGATGGCGCGTTCGCTGGCGCCCTTGGGCGCGTCGGGCATCCAGTCGCCATAGGAACGGGCGGTGTCGACGAAATTGCCGCCCAGCTCCAGGAACTTGTCGAGGATCGCGTTGCTGCGGTCCTGGTCGATCGACCAGCCGAGCATGTTGGTGCCGTAGCACAGACGGCTGACCGAGAGGTCGGTATTGGCGAGCGTGACCTTTGAAAGCATGGCTAACTCCTGCATGGCGGCGTCTCTTGCGGGTGCAAAAGCGTGCCCTAAACTACCCCGCGGACATCCGAACTAGTGCTCAGCGCCGCTCCGGACATCCCGTAACGCGCGGACAATCAATGTTGCGCGCGCGTCATGGCGAGAGCGGACAGTTACGCAGCCGTCGGCGAAAAGGAAAGGGGGATTGTTGATATTCGTAGCTGTTACGGCAGGGCGGGCAGCCGGGCCGGTCAATAGCTGCCATTGGTGACGATCACCGTTGCGTCGAGGGTGGTCGAGGGGAGCGGGATGAAGGTGGAGTAGCGCATGAGCGGCGACCCGCTTATGTCGTAGCGAACCTGAACCCTGAACTGGCCTATGCCGTCTGGCGCGGCCTGAATGTCGACTGTCCCTCCCGAAGAGAGCAGCGTGCCATAGCCGTTGATGACGGCCTGTGCGCGGGTGCGGGCCAGTGTGGCGCGTTCGCTGGAGGAAAGGCCTGCCATCGCAGCGCGCGCGCCTTCCGCAGCGGCGTGGCGGACGCCGAGCAGGGCCGAGAACCAGAAGGAATAGATGATGATCGCGAAGATCAGCATCAGCAGCGCTGGAGCGACGAGCGCGAACTCCAGCGCGGCGATGCCTTTCTGACAATCGAAGAGCCGGGGGAGGAGCCGGGACGCGGGGGCGCGGCTCCTCCTGCGATGGGCTTTCATCGGGGGTTTAGGTGACGCTGTTGAACAGGGACGTGAAGGCGCCGTCCAGCGCTGCGGTGAAGTCGCCGCGTAGTGCAGAGATGGCGGCTACGACCACGCCGCCCAGCACGGCATATTCCACGGCGGTGAGGCCCTTTTCGTCGCGCGCCAGGCGCTTCATGAACTTTCGTGCCACATCGATGATCATCGTCATTCTCCTTAAATCCCTCCGGTCATGATCGGCGGCGCGTGGAGGGGATCGCGCCGCCGGTCTCCTTTAAATCAGCACCGGCACACCGCACCGGGCGCCCGTGACCCATACGGTCGCATGGCCAAGCTGGATGCCGAGCGCGGCGAGCAGATTGTCGAGCAGTGGATCGGCGGTGTTGCCGATGAGCGCGGCCAGCGGGGTGGTGATCGCGCCGAGCAGCTGGGACCGCGTGGCGCCTGTGTCGCAGACCGGCCAGATGCAGAGGTTGAGCGGCTTCACCTGAAGGCCGTTCGGGCCGCTGAGGCTGTTGGTGAGGGACGTTAGCAGTGGCCCCGTTTGCGACCCGTTGCCGATGGTGGCGGGTGTTCCGGGCGTGCCGGGGCGGCCAATCGTCCCCTGACCGCCCGGCCCGAAAAGCAGCGTTCCGCTATTGCCCATCACCGGCTGCGCGACCGCGCGGGCGTCGGCGGTGATGAGGTTGAGGACGCTCAGGATCCGTGCGGGGGCTATGTCGCTGGCGGAAAGCGGGGGCATCGGGCGGCTCATGGCGTTGGCGGGGGCCTGACCGATATAGGCGTTGACGAGGCCGGAGGTGGCGAGAATGCTGACCCGGCTGTCACGCGCCTGCTCCGCCGTGTTGGCGCAATCTATGGCGCTGATGTCCGCTCGGGCTGCGGCGACGTCGATAAGCAGCGGGACGGATTCGACGCCGATCCCCAATATGTTGAGGTTGAGGCCAAGGTTCAGCTGCAACCGCAGCGCCGATGTGCTGGCGCTGGTCTCGCCCGCTGGTCCGAAGGAGAAGCGCGGCCTGTCGATTGGGCCGGTGGCCACGGCGGCGAGGCGTATCGTGCTGCCCGATGCGAGGCGGCTGATGGCGTCGGACAGGTCGATGCTGCCATTGCCCGCCTGAACGGCGAAGGCGAAAAGCTGATAGGCGTTCAGTCCCGCGCGCAGGCCGGGTTGTTCGTCCGCCTCGCCGACGGGCATGTTCTTCCATACGCCAAGGCCGAACAGGCCCTGCAATGGCACGGAGTAGCTGTTGCTCACTCGGCCTGCGACGAGGGTCAGGGTGGCGGCGGTGGCTGGTTGGTCGGCCGCGCTTGCCGCCGCCAGCATCAGGTCGCGCAATCCCACGCTGCGGCTGGTCAGGGCGCCATAGGTGCCCGTTTCGCCGACGCGCTGAGCCAGTGCGTCGAAGAAGCGGCCAGCATCGACATAGCCGCCCATAAGCGTCTGGACGTCGCTGGCTCCCAACTGCAACTGGATACCAAGCAGCCCGCCGAGCAGGTCATTGACGCTGTTCACCAGCGAACTGGTGACGGTGAGGATGCCGGAGCTGACGCCGACACCCGCTTCGTCGATGCGCGCGGCGGTGGCGGTGGCGGCGAGTTCGGGGATGGGATTGGCACCACCCAACACGCGGGTGAAGAATTGACGGCTGGGCTTGCCGGTGCGGATGCGGATGGCATTGGGCTGGCCATTGCCGGGGCAGCGGGTGAAGCTGGCGTCGAACCGCTGGGGCGCGGAAAGGGCCGCGTCGGCGCAGTAGCGGCCAAGCTCCACCAAGCGCAGGATTGCGGGGTCATAGCCGTTGCGGATGAGGCTGTCGCGGGCGCGCGCTTCGGCCTGCGCGGGATACATGGCGGCGGCGAGGGCGGCGCTTTCCGTGGCGGCGCGCAGGTCGCGGCTCCCGGCATAATAGAGGCCCGCGTCGAGGGCAAAGCCCATCGCCCCGACCAGCACGGCGCCGAACGCCGCGACCATCGGCACCACGGCTGCGCGCCGGTCGTGCCACAGGGGATGGAGGCGGCGGAGCAGCATCATGGGATGGGCATGGAGTCCTGATCGGCGGAGCGGGGCAGGCGTTGGCCGATGGATTCTAGGTAGCGGTTGCGGATGACCTCAGCTTCTTCCGCGCTGAGGCCGGCGCTTTCTTGCGCGCGGGGTGGTGAGCGTAGCTGCCATTCGATCACGCGGCGTGCCTGATCGGCCTCAGGGAGCGTGTGGGCGGAAGCCAATAGAAGGCAAAGGCAGAGCATCAGCGGTCCTTTGGTGCGGGGAGACGAGCGGCTTGCGCGGCGATCTGGCGGCGGAGGGCGTCACGCTGAGGCTCATCGCGGATGGTGGAGAGGAGGGTTTCCGCCTCGGCATTTTGACCGGCTGCCTTCAATGCGAGCAGGAGGTTATTGCGGATCACTGGGGTGCCCGGCGACAGGTCCAGCGCGCCGCGCAGGCTTTCCGCCGCTTCCGCTGCTAGCCCCGCGCATAGCTGGGCGAAGCCGAGGGCGTTGCGGAGCATGGGGTCGGCGGGGCTTGCCTGAACCGCTTGGCTGTAGGGCGCGATGGCTTCGGACCAGCGTCCGCGCGCAGCGAGCAGGTGGCCGCGTACCGCGCTGCCGCCGCCGTCGGGGAGGGCTGCGGCGGCTGCTTCGGCTGCATTGAGATCGTTGAGATCTAGCAGGCTGTTCACCCGCAGGATGCGGGCGTCGCGGTCGCCGGGATAGCGGCGGTCGAAATCGTCTAGATAGGCGATGGCGGCGCGGGGCCTGCCATCGGCGCGGGCTTGATGGATGAGTTGCAGATAGAGGTTGCGTGTCGCGCTGGATGTGTCGGCGGCTGCGAGGAGCAGGGGGAGGAGCCACATCATCGCGCGCTCGCCCGCAAGGTGTCGAGGATGGCGACGACGGGCGGCCCGCCCAGAACGATGAACAGGGCGGGCATGAAGAAGAGGATCATCAGCACGACCATGCGCACGGTGATGCCGCCCATTGCTTCCCGCGCACGGGCTACGCGGCGCTGGGTGAATTCACGGGCGAATTCGCGCAGGGCGGGGGCAAGCTCTATTCCCTGGAACATGGCCTGGCGGAACAGGGATGCGAGTTCTTTCGCGCCGCTGACTGCTACCCGTGAGGCCCAGCGGTCGAGTGCTAGTTCATAGCGCATGCCCCGGTCGAGGTCGGTCACCAGCAGGCCGATCAGTTGGCCGTGGTGCGGCACCGCCGCCTGTTCGTCGCGCGTGATCGAGCGGAAACATTGGTCGAGCGACACGCCGCTTTCCAGCATCATCAGCATGAGGTCGAGCAGGAAGGGAAATTCGGCGGTGATCTTTCTTGCCCGGCTGGAGGCGAGCAGGTTCAGCGCTTGACGCGCGCCCACGAAGGCGAGTCCTGCGGCGATGATGATGAGCATCGGGCGGGATAGCCAGCCGTGCCAGAGAATGCGGCACAGGAGCGCGGCTAGCAGGGCCGCCAGCAGGGTCACGGCGAGCCGGAGCCAGAGGAAGTGGTTGATGGCGCGTGGGTCTTGATAGCCTGCGAGCTGTAACTGGCGTTCGAGGCTCGACCGGTTGCGGCCTTCGGCTCCGAGTATGGTGGGTAGGCGCAGCGAGGGCTTGGCTTGTCCGATTGGCGTAAACCGGGCGAGCCGTGCCTCCAGCCGTCGATCGGCGATCAGCATCCGGCCGCCGAGCAAGGCTACGCCGAGCCCGATGAGCGCCATGAGGAGGCAGGCGAGGAGAAAGGCCGAGGGCATCAGAAGGCGAGCCTCATCACCCGGCGCATGACCAGCATGCCTGCGATCTGAAGTCCGATGGCGATGAATGCCATGCGGTGCCCGCGCGCGTCGTCGAGGAAGAAGTCGATATAGGCGGGGTTGGACGCCATCAGCAGCGCCATCGCAACGATCGGCATGGCGATCAGCACGCGGGAGCTGACCTTGGCTTCGGACGTTGCGGCTTTCAGTTCGCGCGCGATGCGGATGCGTTCGCGCAGGATTGCGGAAAGGTTCGACAGCACCGCGCTGACGGGGCCGCCATAGCGCATGTTGGTGCGGATCGCGGCGGCCAGCATCGACATTTCAGGAACGCGGAGACGGTCGGCGAGCTGCTGCATCGCCTCGCTGACCGGGGCGCCGAGTTCGAGGCGGCGTGCGGCTGGGGCTAGATAGCTGCGGACGATGCCGGGTGCGTCGGTGAGCGATCGTTCCAGCGCTTGCGGCAATGAGCTGCCGACTGCCTGCATCTGGCGCACGGCGTCGATGTAGAAGGGGAGGGCCTCGATGAGGGCATTCACGCGGCGCTGCGCGCGCGACCTGATCCACAGGAACAATAGGGCTGGCGGGAGCGGTAGCAGGATGACTGTCATCACCGGCCCGGTTGCCAGCAATGTGGCGAGGGTGAATAATGCCATGCAGCCGCCGAAGATGCCTATCGCGCGCGTGGTTATTTCCAGTTGCGCTCGGGCCAGCAGTGGCGCGGCGAGGCTGGGGACAGTCAGGCGGACGCTTTGGCGGGATGCGGGGGCGTCGCCGGGTGTGATCGCGGCCAGCCGCCGCGAGAGCCGCGCCTGTTCTCGCGCGCGCAGGGCGAGCAGCGGGGATGTCGCCGCTGCCAGAGTCAACAGCGCGAGCAGGAGGAACGCTGCCGCCTTCATACTATGCCTTGCCGGAAGGGGGCGGGCGCATAATCGCGCAGGCGTGGGGCGAAATAGGGGCGGGGCGAGTGGCTGCGGAATTCGCCTATGCCGGACATGGCGGGCTGTTCGTGGAAACTGAACAGCTCGTTGAAGGAATAGGCTTCGCCTTCGATGCCGGTGACTTCCGTCACGCCGGTCACGCGGCGGCTGCCGTTCGACAGGCGCTGGATATGCACCACGACATGCACGCTGCTGGCGATGAAGCGCCGGATTGCGCGGATGTCATTCTGCACCCCGGCAAAGCCCATCAGCATTTCGAGACGGGCAAAGGCGTCGCGCGGGGAGTTGCCGTGCAGCGTCGCCATCGACCCGTCATGGCCGGTGGACATGGCTTGCAGCATCTCCACCACCTCGACCCCGCGCACCTCGCCCAGGATGATGCGATCGGGGCGCATGCGCAGCGCGTTGCGGACGAGCTCGCGGGCGCTAATCTCTCGATTGCCATCGACATTGGGCGGGCGGGTTTCCAGCCGGACGACATGGTCCTGCCGCAACTGTAACTCGGCGGCGTCCTCTATGGTGATCAGCCGCTCGCGATCACTGATGAAGTGCGACAGCATGTTGAGCAGGGTGGATTTGCCCGCGCCGGTGCCGCCGCAGATGAGGATGTTGAGCCGCGACCGCACGGCGGCGGCGAGATAAGCGGCCATTTCGGCGCTCATCACCTGGCGGTTGATGAAATCCTCTATGCCCAGCGCCTGCATGCGGAACTTGCGGATCGACAGCATCGGGCCGTCGAGCGCGACCGGCGGGATGACGATATTGACGCGGGAGCCGTCGGAGAGACGCGCGTCGACATAGGGGCTGGCTTCATCCACGCGACGGCCGATGGGGCCGACGATGCGCTGGATGATGTTCATGAGGTGCGCGTCGTCGCGGAAGCGCCGGTCGACCTTCTCCAGCAGGCCGCTGCGTTCGACATAGATGGTGCCGGGGCCGTTGACGATGATGTCATCGATGCTGCCGTCGCGGAGCAGTGGGGCTAGCGGGCCGAGCCCGGCGACTTCGTCCTCCACATCCTCGATCAACAACAGGCGCTCCGCCGCATTGAGGGCGAGTTGGCCGCGCCTGCTCCGGCTGGTGATGACCTGTTCTATTTCGGCGCGCAGTGCCCGTGCGCCGAGCGTTTCGGCGGTGCTGCCGCGTGCTTCCAGCTGTTCGATGACCTGCGCGCAGGTCTGGGCCATCACCGCCTGATAGCTGTCGCTCATCCGCTGGGCGGCTGGCTGCGCCACTGGAGCGGGGCGGGCGGCGCTGCGCGGCAGGCTGGTGTCGAAGAGCAGGCTCATGCCGCTGGTTCCACCGGGCGCTGGAGCAGGCGGCGGAGGCGTTCGAGGCTCTTGGACGAACGCTGCGGTTCGATGCCGCAGGCAGTGCGGATGGCGCGCATGTAGCGGTCTGGCGTGGCCTCCATGGCGAGCGGGCGGCCCGCATTCAGGGCATTGCGCATGCGTATTTGGTCGATGGGGAGCGGTTGGGTGCTGCTGGTACGCAGGATGTCGCTCATGCGGCGGCTGTCCAGCAATATGGCGGGCTGATGATCCCAGACGAGCAGGCGTGTGCGGGCGAGCGTGGCTTCATCCTCGCCGATGCGGTCGAGCAAGCGGCGGCAGGCGTCCATTTCGCGGATTGATTGCGCGCAGACCAGTTCGATGCGATCGGCGAGCGAAGCTAGCGTGCGCAGGAGGCCCGGATGGCGCAGGCTGCCCGCGCAGAGGATGAGATCGCCGCAGCAGGCCCGCAACAGGCGGACGAGCGCGGCTATGTCGGCTGGCGCGATGCCCGCAGGTTCGGTGCCTGAGCCGCCGTCCAGCGTGAGGAGCATCAGGCCGCTTGGCTCATGCCGGGCGAGGGCGCTTGACAGCAGGCTTGCGTCCAGCCGCTCTATGTCGGCGATGGCTGAGGCGATGCCGTAGTTTACCGGGAGGTCGAGATAGGCTTCCGCCGCGCTGGTCGGCATGGTGAAGTCGATCAGCAGCGTAGAGGAACCGGCGCGGGCGCGGCTGATCGCCATGTCGGTCGCGACCATTGCGGCGGCTTCGGCATCTGCGCCAAGGACCAGCGTCAGCCGTCCGCCCTTGCCATGATCGGCGGTTGAGCGGTTGAGCAGGCGTCCGAGAATGGTGGCGATTTCGTCACCCTCTGCCGCACGGGGGATGACATCGTCGGCGCCGGAACGGATGGCGTGTAATATCTCGTCCGCGCCTGTGTCGCCGGTGACAAGCACGATCGGGCGTCCGGTCGCGCCTTCGGCCACTGCCGACAGGGCTGTTGCTATCGAGCGTTCTGGAGGGATTGCGTCCCGGTCCACCAGAATAACGCATGGCCCCTCGACCATATCCGGCATCACTGATTGCGTCAGCTCGACGGCCGCGCGGCCTTGCATGGCTTCGCCGATCCGCGCGGCGAGGCTGTGATCGACCGACAGGAGGATGATGCGCGCCATGGTCATGGCCTCACCACGCCGAAGGGGACGACCGGGTCTTTGGTGTCGAGCAGCGATCCGGGCAGGGCGGGCGCATCCTTTGCCTGTACCGGCCCCACTAGCCGGGGCGTCGCGACGATCACCAGCTCCTGCCGCTCCTTCTGCGTCTGCTGGCGGCGGAAGAAGGCGCCGATCACGGGGATGTCGCCTAGCAACGGCGTCTTTTCTCGTGTGGTCGATTGGCTGGAATAGCTGAGGCCCGCGATCACGAAGCTCTGGCCGCTGCCCAGTTCGACCGTGGTCTCTGCCGAACGGCGGCGCAGGCCCGGCACGACATAGCCCTGCAATTGGACGCCGCTATTATAGTCGAGTTCGCTGACTTCCGGCGCGATTTTCAGCACGATCTGGTCGGGCGACAGGACAAAGGGCGTGACCGACAGGCGGACGCCGAACTCCTTATATTGGATCGAGATGGCGTTGCCGCTGCCCGACGCTTGCGGCACCGGGACAGGTATCTCGCCCCCGGCGAGGAAGCTTGCCTGCTCGCCCGAGCGGACGAGCAGGGTGGGCTGGGCCAGCAGTTCGGACAGGCCGTTCGAGGAAAGGGCGCTCAGCACCGCGTTGATGCCGCGATTGGGGGCGGACAGGAACAGGTTGAAGGCGTTCTGGATGGGCACGCTGGCGTCGAGCGAGGAGCCGCCGGGCGCGAAGCTGGCGCTCTTGAAACTGCTGGGAGAGACGACCGCGCCCTGAATGTCGCCGCTGAGTTTGGAGAAGTTGAAGCCCAACGCCTTAAGCGTGGAGGAAGACACGGCGGCGAACTGGACATCAACGGCGACGACCTGTTCGCCAGCGACGATGCGGGGGCTCATGAGCGCGCCCGGCTCCCGCGCGGTTGCGGGGGAGGATGACACGGCAAAGTGCGTTTCTGCCATCAGTGACCCGTCGCGGCCGAATATGCTGATCGTGGTGGTGCCTGCGCCTATTCCAGTGACGCTCAAGGACCGGGTGGTGGGTGCGGCGACTGAAATAACATTGTCCCGATCCACTTCTATCCGGCCGATGGGGCGGGGGTAGGTGAGCGTCCGCTTCTGCTGGATCGACAGCGACCTTTGATCCTGCGCCTGGGCGGGAGGTGCTGCGGCGAGCGCTACTGCGAGGGCGAGGATGAGTTTCAACGCTGGGCGCTCCCCGAATAGATGGTTTCGCGGCGGTCGCCGATGACCAGCTCGATCGGCTGGCGGGGAGCAGGGGCGGGGCGGGCCTGCGCGGCCACGGGCGCAGGGCGCGCGGCTGGGGCTTGGGCGAGCGGGACGGGATCGGGACCGTTGGAATTGGCTGGTGCGACCGCGACCTCCTCACTGTCCACCGGGTTGCGAAGGGAGAGAGTGAGCGCGCCCGTGCTTTTCGCCAGCGACAGGATGGAGACCTGGCGAGGATCGAGTGCCAATGTCACGGTTCGGGCGGGCGGCGGCGGGGAGGAAAGCTGGTCTTTCGTCCCTGATGCTGGCGCGGTGCCGAGGACGGCGTCGCCCACGGCGAGTACCTGAACCATTTGAAGCAATGTCTGGGCGCGGCTGCGGCCTGCGCCGCGCGCGCCGCTGATGGCGTCGGCGCCGGGATAGACGACCTGTACGTCCACGCGGTCGCCGGGGCGGACTAGGCCCGCAACGGCGATCTCCGCCGTGGTGTCGATGCTGATCGCCCGCATGCCGACCGGCACGCGGATCGCGAGCTTTTCCTCACCGCCGACCGCGTCCCTGGGGATGAGCGCGCCTGCGGCAATTGCACGGGTGGCGACCTTGCCGATCAATTCGGCGGGCGTGGCGGCGGCGGGATGGCGCGCGGGGTCGGCCATGGCATTGCGGATCATCGCGGCGGTGATCGTCTCGCCTGTCCGGATCGGGCGGGCGGCGGATGCAAGCACTACGGGTTGGGGGGATCGACTGTCCGCTGCCGACCGGGCCGTCGGGACCGTCGCTGCTGACGATCGCTGCATTTCGCGAACGCCCAGCAGCAGGAACAGCATGGCGGCAACCATGCCTGCAACCATCATGATCCTGGCTTTCCACCCCAATTGCATCAATTCCCCCCTTGATCTTGCGTCCACGCAAATCGCCCCGTGTGGAGGCAAGACCCTGTAGCTTCGGGGAATCTATGCTTTATCGGCGGCCGAGGGGACTGGAGATGCCGCCGATATGATGGGACCAGAGGGGCAAATATTGCCCGGCGTTAACTTCTTCGCCCGGCATTTGCGTGGCGCCGCGCGCGCAAGGGCTTTTCTTGCGCGTGATCGAGCGCGCGAAAGGTTCAATTTGGCGCAATCTCTCCGGATCGGAGCTTCGCTGCGGCCTCGTCAGTGCGCCAGCAAGAGCGGAACATGCGCCTCGCGCAGCATCGTGCGGGTCACGCCGCCGAAGACGAGTTCGCGCCAGCGGCTGTGCCCGAACGCGCCCATCACCATCCAATCGGGCTTCAGCACATTGATCGCGGCTTTCAGTGTCGCCTCCACGGTGCGGCCATCCTGCGGCCATGTGTGGAATTGCGTCCTGACGCCATGACGGGAGAGATATTCGGGCGCATCGGTCGCGGGGAAGGGATATTTGCCCGCCTCCTCAACGGTCACCACATCCACTTCTGCGGCATGCTTCAGCAGCGGTACGGCCAGACGGAGCGCGGCCGACGCCTCGCGCGATCCTTCCCAAGCGACGAGCGCCCGGCCCGTGATCATCATGCCCCGCGCGTCCTCCGGCACGGCGAGGACCGGCGTGCGGCCGCCCATCGCCAGATCGGCGGCGAGATGCAACGGATCGCTCATTTCCCGCCGAGGGCCAGCGGGCAGCGTCACGATCATGAAGTCGCATAGGGCGGACGCTGAAAGCAGGCCGTGAACGATGTCGCCATCGACCTGTCGCCAATCCCAGTTTACGTCTTCGCGCTGTAGCCGTTGCTCCACCTTCACACGCATGCGCGCATCGATCTGGTGCAGTTCGGCCATGATCGCGGGGGCGATGGATGCCCCGCCGTAAAGATCCCCCGCGACAAGGTTAGGCATGGAGGTGACCTGCACACAGTGGATATGCGCCTCGAGCGCCCGGGCAATGTCACTGGCGGCCTGGAGTCGGCTCTCCATGGCGCTATCGTCGTGAATGTGGAGCAGAATGGATGTCATCGCACCTCTCCATGCTCTTAAGACCGCGAAAATGGTCGCCTTCTTATACCCTTCTTTGCCCATCGCGGTTAATAGCATTTATGCTATATATCCAAAGGCGGGTGTGGACGCCGTGCGCCGGGAAGGCGCATCGGCGAATGGGGAAGCATCATGCCTGGAATCTTTTCAGCTTCAAGACTGTGGCGCGATCGTGGAGGCGCTACGGCTGCCGAATATGCGCTTTTGCTGGCCATCATCGGCGGCGGGATGGTCGGGGCGACCTGGCTGTTGGGGCAGGCGGTAGGCAGTCAGATGAACCAGCAGGTAGCCTTGTTCGCATCATCCGCAGGGAGTAGCTCGACGAGTTCGTCAAGCTCATCCAGCGGCGGATCGAGTGCTGTTGGCGGTTCATCGACCGGCGGAAGTAGCAGCACCGGCGGAGGTGGCACCACGACGACGAGCACTGGCGGGACTACGACGGGCGGCACCAGCTCGGGCAATGGAAGCTCCGGAAATGGCAGTTCGGGCAACGGGAGTTCGGGTAATGGCAGTTCCGGGAATGGAAGTTCGGGCAACGGCAAAAAGTAAGGCGTCGGGAGCGGAGCGAGGAGGCTCGCTCCGCTCGCTTCGACAGAGTTCGCGGCGTGAGGCGCGCATCGCCAAGGTGCCCGCGTCCCGCAGACACTTTATCCTGAAATATCCGGATGGTCAGGAATAATTTTTACAGTCATTCAATTTTGTAGGACTATTTTTGCGGGCTCGCGCGTATTATATTCGTAACATGACTACTGCGGCGGGAGTCGTCAGTGACGAAAAACGAACTGTTTTCGAGCTTCACGCGGAATTTTGACGAACGGCGTCAAGCCGAGATGTCGATTGAGGATTATTTGCTGGGGTGCCGCAATGATCCTCTGATGCATGCATCAGCACCGGAGCGCCTGCTGGCGGCGATCGGCGAGCCGGAGATCATAGACACGTCCCGGGATCAGCGGCTCGGGCGGATCTTCATGAACCGCACCATCCGCCGATATAAAAGCTTCGCCAATTTCTACGGCATGGAAGCGACGATCGAACATATCGTCAGCTTCCTGCGCCATGCCAGCCAGGGTCTGGAGGAGCGCAAGCAGATCCTCTATCTGCTCGGCCCGGTCGGCGGCGGCAAATCCTCGCTGGCTGAACGGCTCAAGGCGTTGATGGAAACGCACCCCATCTATGCGCTGAAGGCCGGGGATGAGATCAGCCCGATCTTCGAAAGCCCGCTGGCCCTGTTCGATGCGGAAACGCACGGCGCGTTCATCGAGGAAAATTACAGCATTCCCCGCCGCCGCCTGACCGGCATGATCAGCCCATGGGCGCGCAAGAGGCTGGACGAGTTTTCCGGCGACATCTCGCAATTCAAGGTCATCCGCCTGATGCCTTCGCGCATGCGGCAGATCGCCATCGCCAAGACCGAGCCGGGCGATGAGAATAATCAGGACATCAGTTCGCTGGTCGGCAAGGTCGATATTCGCAAGCTGGAGATGCTGTCGCAGAATGACCCCGATGCCTACAGCTATTCGGGCGGCCTTAATCGCGCGAACCAGGGGATGCTCGAATTTGTCGAGATGTTCAAGGCGCCGATCAAGATGCTCCACCCGCTGCTGACCGCGACGCAGGAGGGCAATTATATCGGCACGGAGAATATCGGTGCCATCCCCTTCAACGGCATCATCATGGCCCATTCCAATGAATCGGAATGGTCGAATTTCAAGAATAACAAGAATAACGAAGCTTTCATCGACCGTATCTATGTCATCAAGGTGCCCTATAGCTTGCAGGCGACCGAAGAACGGCATGTGTATGAAAAGCTGCTTAGGGAGTCTGACCTCAGCAAGGCGCCCTGTGCTCCGGGGACATTGGACATGCTGGCGCGTTTTTCTGTCCTAACGCGGTTGCGGGAGCATGAGAACAGCAATCTCTATTCCAAGATGCGCGTCTATGATGGCGAAATGCTGCGGGAGATCGATCCGCGCGCCAAGAGCATGCAGGAATATCGCGATGCCGCCGGGGTGGACGAGGGCATGTCGGGCACATCGACCCGCTTCGCCTTCAAGGCGCTGTCGGCGACCTTCAACCATGACAGCAGCGAAATAGCCGCCGATCCCGTCCACCTCATGTATGTGCTGGAAGGGATGGTCCGGCAGGAACAATTCCCCGCCGATGTGGAAGCCAAATATCTGGAATTCATCAAGGGCGAGCTTGCGCCGCGCTATGCCGAGTTCATCGGCAACGAAATCCAGAAGGCTTATCTCGAAAGCTATAACGACTACGGCCAGAACCTGTTCGACCGCTATGTCGCCTATGCCGACGCGTGGATCGAGGACCTGGATTTCAAGGACCCGGACACGGGGCAGCTTCTGGACCGGGAAATCATCAACCAGGAATTGTCCAAGACCGAAAAGCCCGCCGGGATCGCCAATCCCAAGGACTTCCGGAACGAGGTGGTGAAGTTCGCGCTGCGCATGCGGGCCAGCAACGACGGACGCAATCCCAGCTGGACGAGCTATGAGAAAATCCGCGAAGTCATCGAAAAGCGGATGTTCAGCCAGGTCGAGGACCTTCTGCCGGTTATCAGCTTCGGATCCAAGAAGGATGGCGACACGGCGGGCAAGCATGACGAGTTCGTCGCGCGGATGATCGAGCGGGGCTACACCGAACGGCAGGTCCGGCGGCTGGTGGAATGGTATATAAGGGTCAAGCAGGCCGGATAAACAGATGGAGGCGCTTGGCCCACCATGCACATAGTCGACAGACGGCTGAACCCAGGGGGCAAGAGCCTTGTCAACCGGCAACGGTTCCTGAGGAGGGCGAAAGCCTATGTCAGCCAGGCGGTGCGCGACAGCCTGAAGGACCGCAGCATCAAGGACCTTGCCGGAGAAGGCGAAATCACCATCCGCCGCGACGTCATTCACGAACCCACGCTGCACCGCGCGGCAAAGGGTGGCGACCGGGAGCGAGTGCTTCCAGGCAATAAGGAGTTTCTGGAAGGCGACCGGATCAAGCGCCCCGACGGCCGCGGTGGTGGCGGGTCGCAGGCGGGGGAGGGCGAGGATGAGGATGATTTCCGCTTCGCGCTTAGCCGAGAGGAGTTTCTCGACCTGTTCCTGGAAGATCTTGAACTGCCCGACATGGCCAAGAAGAAGCTGGTCGCGGGCAAGATAGAGGGGATACGCCGCGCGGGTTATTCCACGATCGGCAACCCGTCCAACCTGTCCGTCCCGCGCACGATGCAAAAGGCGATGTCCCGCCGCATCGCACTACGTCGCCCGAGTGGCCGTGACCTCAGCCGGGTTGACGAGGCCATCGCCGAGATCGAGGGGCGATCGGTGCCGTTGCCGGACGATGCCGTGGCGCTGGAAAGGCTGAAGGAGGAGCGGGCGCACATCATTCGCCGCCGTAACCTGATCGCCTATATCGACCCTGTTGACCTACGCTTCCGCCGTTTCGAACCGGTCCCACGACCCGTGGCCCAGGCGGTGATGTTCTGCCTGATGGACGTTTCGGGCTCCATGACGGCGCATATGAAGGATCTCGCCAAGCGCTTCTTTGCGCTGCTGCACCTGTTCCTGTCGCGCTGTTATGAGCATGTCGATGTGGTGTTCATCCACCATACCGACCGCGCGGCCGAAGTGGACGAGGAAACCTTCTTCTACAGCACGGTGACGGGCGGCACGCTGGTATCGAGCGCGCTCGACAAGCTCATCGAGGTGGTCAAGGATCGGTACAGCCCCACCGACTGGAACATCTATGTCGCGCAGGCCTCGGACGGCGATACGCTGGCGTCGGACAATGCGCGGGTGGCCAACCTGATGCAGAATGAAATCCTGCCCTTCTGCCAATATTTCGCCTATCTTGAGGTTGGCCGGGAGGAGTTCGCCTCCATCGAAGCGGCAACCTCCGCCACGGGGCTTTGGGAAGCCTATGCGCCTGTCAGCCAGGCAAATCGGCAATTCACGATGCGCAAGGTGTCGCACCGGCGGGAAATATATCCGGTGTTCCGTGAACTGTTCCAGCGGCGCGGTGTGGGCGAAGGGACGCCCGCTTGACGGGGGAGCGCGCATCCGCCCCGCTGTTCACCGGCAGCGACTGGGACTTTTCGCTGATCAACCGCATTTATGAAGTGATCGAGCCGATCGCGCTTCAGGAGATGAAGCTCAATATCTATCCCAATCAGATAGAGATTATCAGCGCCGAACAGATGCTGGATGCCTATTCGTCCATCGGTATGCCGCTATTTTACAAACATTGGTCGTTCGGCAAGCAGTTCGTGACCAATGAAATGCTCTACCGCAAAGGGCTTCGCGGCCTTGCCTATGAGCTGGTGATCAACAGCGATCCCTGCATCAACTATCTGATGCAGGAAAACAGCGCGACCATGCAGACGCTGGTCATCGCCCATGCCGCGTTCGGGCATAATCACTTCTTCAAGAATAATTATGTCTTCCGCCAATGGACCGATGCGGAGGGCATTCTCGACTATCTGGAGTTCGCCAAAGGCTACATCGCGAGTTGCGAGGAGCGTTTTGGCCAGCTCGCCGTCGAGCGGGTGCTGGACGCTGCCCACGCGCTGATGAATCAGGGCGTGCATCGCTATCCGCGCATTCGTCCCCGCGATTTGAAGGCGGAGGCCGAACGGGAGGCGGAGCGCCAGGCCTATCGTGATCGCATTTATGACGACCTCTGGCGCACGGTGCCGGTGGGCGCGAAGGCGGCCGCCGTCCCGTCGGACGAGCGCCGCGCCGCGCTTGGCCTGCCGCAGGAAAATATCCTCTATTTCCTGGAGAAAACCGGCCCGCTCCTTCAAAGCTGGCAGCGCGAGATATTGCGCATCGTCCGCCTGATCGCCCAATATTTCTACCCCCAGCGCCAGACCAAGGCGATGAACGAGGGCTGCGCCACCTACACTCATTATCGCATCATGACGATCCTGCATGATCGCGGCTGGATCACCGACGGCGCTTTCATGGAATTTATCCAGTCGCACACAGGCGTCGTTTATCAACCGACGTTCGATTCCGGCCATTTCGGGGGCTTCAATCCCTATGCGCTGGGCTTTGGCATCATGTCCGACATCGAGCGGATCTGCATGGACCCGACGGCGGAGGATCGCGAATGGTTCAGCGATTTTGCCGGTTCGCGCGACCCGGTCGAGGTGCTGAAGGATATCTGGGCCAATTATCGCGACGAAAGCTTCGTGTCACAGTTCCTCAGCCCGCACCTTATCCGCCAGTGGCGCCTGTTCAAGCTGATCGACAAGGAAAGCGAGTCGGAACTGCGCGTCGACGCCATTCATGACGAGCGCGGCTATCGCCGCATCCGCCGCGCGCTGGCCCGCGAGCATGACATTGCCCGGCAGGAGCCCGATATCCAGGTGGTGGATGTCGATCTGGCGGGTGACCGGACGTTGATGCTGGAACATGCGGTCATCGATGGCGTGGTGCTGGACGCGTCCGACGCGACGATGGTGTTGCAAAGCCTCGCCAATCTATGGGGTTATGAAGTGGCGTTGAGCGAAGTTCATGCCGAAAGTCGTAAGGAGTTGAAAAGCCATCGTTGCCAGCCGCAGCAGGGCTGGATCGGCTGAAACGGTGCGCCGTGGCGGCAAGCCCCCGGCGATGCTAAGATTCCATTTCCAAAGCAGGGCTGAAAAGCGTAAATTCTGCCGCGTTTCGCGAGTGGCTCCAGCGATCGGTCGCATCCTGCGATGCATGGAGCGCTCAAAAAGAAGCAGGAGAGCATTTTCATGACTCATGCCCTCAATGCACAAGAATGTCTTGAACGAGCCCGGATGCATGAACAGCTTGCGGCGACAACCGCCGATGCGTCCGCGCGGACCATGCATCAGGCAATGGCCGCCGAATTTCGTCGTCGTGCCGCGATGGGGACGATCGACGGAGTTAGCCCGGTGATCAGCAAACCGGTAATCGAGCTGACCGTCAACGCCGCCTGAAGCGCGTTTTCCTCAGGCGTCCCGGCGCAGCAGATACACGTCCATGATCCATCCATGCCGCTGGCGCAGCTGTGCCCGGCGGTCGAGGATTTCCGGTCCTGTCACGGTCAAAGGCCCGTGGGCTAGCGACTGATGCTCCATGCCCAGATAGGCGCCCCACCAGATCGTTATCCCCTCCGGCTCCAGCGTTTGGAATGCGCAATGACCGTCCAGCATCACGACGACATCGCGCACGCCGTTGGGCCAGCCCCGTTCGCGCAACTGCCTGCCCGTGGTGATCAGCACTGGGTCGGCCAGGCGGTTGAGGCAGATGCCATGCGCGGCCGTCAGCGCTTGAACGCTGGTGATACCGGGTACGACGCTGATCTCGGCCGAGGGGCCAAGCCGTTCTGCGATCCGCAGGCTGCTGTCATAGAGCGACGGGTCGCCCCAGACGAGTAGCGCAACCGTGCCGCCATCGGGCAGGTGCAACGCTATCTGCTCCATCCAGATGGCGGCGATTGCATCATGCCAGTCGATGACCGCCTCGACATAGGCGGCCTGATCCGCGCGCTTGGGCATGTCGAACTCGACGACCCGTGCGGGGCCGGTCAGTAGTTGTGCACAGATGGACCGGCGCAGGTCGATCAGGTCGGACTTGGCCTCTCCCTTGCGCGGCAGCAGGATCAGGTCAGCCTCGTTCATCGCCCGAATGGCGGCGAGCGTCAGATGGTCGGGATTGCCCGTGCCGATACCGATCAGTGACAAGCGGATCATGCGGCACCCGCGATAAGATGGAAGAAGCTGCCCGTCACGCGCCCCCGGCGCGATCCAGTCGCGGCGACCGCAGCGCCCATCGCATCCACGACATGGGCAAGCGGTTCGTCGGGCTGATCGACGATCGTCGAATAGTGAAACTCATGCCCGCGCAGCTCCGCTCCCGCCTCGTGGCCGCCCATTGGTGACAGCAACTGCGCCTGCCGATAGCCCAGTTGCAACCGCCGTTCGGCAAAGCTGGAAACAAGCCCGAGCAGCCCCGCCATCGCATGCGACCGCCCCCGCGCATCGACGATCGCTTGCCCCAACACCATATAGCCGCCGCATTCGCCGTGGATGGGGCGATCCTGCGCATGGCGGCGCAGGCCCTCCAGAAACCGCGCGGCATTGGCGATCTGAGCCGCATGCAGTTCAGGATAGCCACCGGGTAGCCAGATGGCGTCGGCTTGCCGGTCCGGCGCTTCGTTGGCCAAGGGGGAAAAGGGCAGTATCTCCGCCCCAGCCGCGCGCCAGCCGTTCAGCAAATGGGCGTAGATGAAGGAAAAGGCGGCATCCTGCGCCAGTGCAATCCGCTGCCCCGGCGGCGGGCAGCGATGGGGGGGCGCTGATGTGCCCGGCAACGCGTCGGCCGCCTTTTGAAGAGCGGCAAGATCGACATGCGCTTCGATCAGGTCCGCGATCGCGTCGATCGTCTGCTCAACCTCTGCCTGCTCGCCCGACTGCACTAGGCCAAGGTGCCGTTCCGGGATGGAAAGAGTATCGGATCGCGGGATCGCGCCCAGCACGGGCATGGCGATATCCTCCATCGCTTGCCGGATTATCGCCTCGTGGCGCGGGCTGGCGATGCGGTTGAGGATGACTCCTGCGACCCGCACGTCCGGCCGCAGCATGCGGAAACCTTGCGCGATGGCGGCTGCCGACTGGCTCTGGCCCGACACATCGATGATCAGGATGACCGGCCAGCCAAGCGCCGCCGCTATGTCCGCGCTGCTCCCATTGCCGCTCGCGCCCCGCGCCGGAGCGCCGTCGAACAGGCCCATCACGCCCTCCGCGACAATCAGGCTGGCGTCCGCTGCTTCACCCGCCAGACCGTGGAGCAGCGCCGCATCCATCGCCCAGCTGTCGAGGTTGAAGGCCGGCCGTCCGCTCGCCAGCCGGTGATAGCCCGTGTCGATATAGTCCGGCCCGCATTTATAGGACTGGACGCTCAAGCCCTGCCGCTTCAACGCTCTGAGCAGGCCGAGCGTAATGATCGTCTTGCCCGATCCGGATCGCGGTGCGGCAATAAGGACGCTGGGCGTCATTCCTCTGATCCGGCGAAACGCGATTCCGTCGTGGCGGGACGAAATCGCCGGTCATAGCCGGGCGCATAAAGCTGGCTCTCGGCGAAATCCCCCTCGCCCAGCGCTGGTCCCACGAGAATGAGGGCGGTGCGTTCAGGCCCGCCTGCCGCCTGCTCCTCTATCGTCGTTAGCGTCCCGCGCACGATGCGTTGGTCCGGCCAGCTTGCCCGCCACACGATCGCCGCCGGGCAGTCCTCGCCATAGAGTGGCACCAGATCCGCGACCACCTTCGCCAGATTGTGGACGGACAAGTGGATCGCCAGCGTCGCGCCGGTCGCGCCAAAGGCCGCCAGCGTCTCGCCAGGCGGCATGGCGCTCGCCCGCCCCGGCGTGCGCGTGAGGACAAGCGACTGGCCAAGTCCGGGCAACGTCAGTTCCGCTTCCAGCGCCGCCGCCGCCGCCGCGAAGGACGGAACGCCGGGCGTCACCGTATAGCCGACGCCCAGTGCCTTGAGGCGGCGGATTTGCTCGCCCATCGCCGACCAGACCGACAGGTCGCCCGAATGCAGCCGCGCGACATCCTGCCCCGCCGCGTCCGCCTCTGCGATGATGGCTATGATTTCGTCGAGCGTCAGCGGCGCGCTGTTCACGATCCGCGCTTCGGCCGGGCAATGATCGAGCAGCGCGCGAGGGACCAGCGACCCGGCATAGAGGCAGACGGGAGAGGCGGCGATCAGGTCGCGGCCGCGCAGTGTCAGCAGGTCCGGCGCACCCGGCCCGGCGCCGATGAAATGGACGGTCATGGCGATACTCCTTGGGCCAGCGCGCAGGTGGCCTGCCCATCCGGTGAGATGATGCGGGCGACGATCAGTTGCGCGCCCGGTCCCGCCGCCGTCATCGCGACCGCTTCGGCGACGCTGCCCGTGCCGTAAGCCGCCAGACTGGCGGCGGAGCGCGTGGGCGTGTCCGCTCCCTCGATGGCGCAAGGTTCGATCAGGATCAGCGGCAAGTCCAAGGCGCGGGCGAGGGGGGCAAGCAGCGCTTCCTTATGCGCCAAGGTCGCCAGTGCAGTGACGCCAGCCCCATGCCCGCCCAACGCCGCGCGCAAGGCTTGCTGGTTCGCTCCACTGCGGCAACCAAAGCCAGCGACGATCATAGCGTCACGCTCCACTGCACCAGCGGATAGGCGGCTTTCCACCCCCGCCGCGTGCCGATCGGCGCGGCGCTCGTCATCTCGATCCGCAGCAATTCGCCGCCCAGCCGCTCATGCCACCGCGCCAGCAGCGCTTCGGATTCCAGCGTCACCGCATTGGCAACCAGCCGTGTCCGCTTCCCCGGCAGGGCGATGATCGCTTCCATTGACGCATCGCTCAGCCCGCCGCCGATGAAGATGGCGTCAGGGCGGACCCGTCCCGCCAGCACCGCCGGCGCGCGCCCTTCGATCAGCGTCAGCCGGTCGACGCCCAGCCTCTCCGCATTCGCTTTCGCCCGCGCGGCGCGTACCGGGTCAGCCTCAAAAGCCAGCGCCTGCGTGGAAGCATGGCTGAGCAGCCATTCGATCGCGACCGATCCCGATCCCGCGCCGATGTCCCACAAAGTCTCGCCGGGACGCGGGGCCAGCGCCGACAGTGTCAGCGCCCGCACCGGCCGCTTGCTGATCTGCCCGTCATGATCGAACCAGTCATCCACCAGTCCGCTGACGCAGGGCATCACCTCGCCGTCGCCCGCTACTTGTATCCCCACCGCCACAGGGTGCGCAATATCGTCAAAGCCAATCTGATCGGCGCGCGCCTGCCGCACCCGCTCGCGCGGCCCACCCAGCGCTTCCATGACGTGCAGGCTGGACGCGCCAAAGCCCGCCTCCGCCAGGTAGGAACCAAGCGCATGCACCGCTGCCCCATCGCGCAGCAGCACAATGGCGCGGCACCCCCGCGCCAGCATGGGCCTCAACCGCGTCAACGGCGCGGCGTGCAGGCCATGACAGGCCACATCCTGCAAAGCCCAGCCGAGCCGCGAAGCCGCCAGCGCAAAGCTCGACGGCGCAGGATGCGACACCCATTCCTCAGGCCGCAAATGCCGCGTGACACTCATCCCCGCTCCGAACCAGAAGGGATCGCCTGACGCCAGCATCACCACCGGCTCCCCCCGCCGGGCGAGCAGCGCCTCCACGCCATCCTCAAAGGGCACTGGCCAGCTCAGCCGTTCGGTTCTAAGAGGTGGCAACAGCGCCAGATGGCGCGGCGCGCCGATGATCATGCGAGCCTGTTCCAGTGCGGCGCGCGCAACGTCGGACAGGCCCGCCGCTCCATCCTCGCCTATGCCGATGATCGTCAGCCAGGGACCTTCAGCCACCATGCGCCACATCCTGATCCTTGGCGGCACGACCGAAGCGAGAGCCCTCGCCAAGTCCCTTGCCGAGTGCGGTGAGCGCGCCATGCTGAGCTATGCCGGACGCACCGGCAATCCGCGTGCCCAGCCGCTGCCGGTGCGCGTCGGCGGCTTTGGCGGCGCGGCCGGATTGGCGGCGTTCCTGATGGAGGGCGAGTTCACCCACCTGATCGACGCGACCCACCCCTTCGCCGCGACGATCAGCGCCAATGCGGTCGCCGCCGCGCATGAGGCGGACGTCGCTCATCTGATCCTCACTCGCCCGGACTGGCAAGCGGGGGAGGGCGACCGCTGGACCCATGTTCCCGACATAACCAGTGCTGTCCGCGCACTCGACGGCCCGCCCCGGCGCGTCATGCTGGCGCTCGGACGCATGCATGTCGAAGCCTTCGCCGCCCAACCACAACATCATTATCTGCTCCGCTTTGTCGATGCGCCCGATGCGCCGCCCGCCTTGCCGCGTCATCACCTGACCGTGGATCGCGGCCCCTTCACGCTGGAGGGTGACCTCGCCCTGATGCGCGCGCACGGCATCGATCTGGTCGTCGCCAAAAATGCCGGAGGCACAGGCGCGCGCGCGAAGATCGACGCGGCACGGGCGCTCGGCTTGCCGGTCATCATGATCGACCGGCCGCCCATGCCACAGGCGCAGTCGGTTCACGACCTCGGCGATGTGCTGGCGTGGATCGATCATGCGGCCCATCGCGGCGTGTAGAGGATCGGGCTGGCCGCGCGCTCGATAAGGCGGGTGCGGCTTGAACCCACGATCACCATCGTGCGCATGTCTGCCATATCGGCACTTGCCTCGCCCAGCGTGACGATCCGCAATTGCTCGTCCGGCGTCGATACAGCGCGCGCGAAGAGGATCAGCCGGTCGTCCCCGCATTCCTCGCGCAATATGTCGAGCGCCCGCGCAAAGCCCTCCGGCCGCGCCTTCGACCGGGGATTGTAGAAGGCCATCGCGAAGTCGGCCTGCGCGGCGAGGCGCAACCGCTGCTCGATCAACGCCCATGGCTTCAGATTATCCGATAGGTTGATCGCGCAAAAGTCATGACCCAGTGGCGCGCCCGCCCGCGCGGCTGCGGCCAGCATGGCGGTAATGCCGGGCAGGATGCGAATGTCGATCTCGCGCCACGCGCGCGGCCCTGCCTCAAACGCCTCGAACAGCGCCGACGCCATCGCGAACACGCCCGGATCGCCGGACGACGCCACCACGACCCGCCGCCCCGCCGCGGCCATTTCCAACGCATGGGCGGCGCGATCCAGTTCCACCCGATTGTCCGACGCATGGCGCAAAAGGCCGGAGCGGTGCTCCACCCGCGCGACATAGGGCGCATAGCCCACCAGATCGGTCGCCTCTGTCAGCGCCAGCGTTACTTCTGGCGTCACGAGCGCGTCAGCTCCGGGGCCTAGCCCTGCAACCGCCACCCATCCGCTCATGGCCGCCTTCCCTGACCGTGGATCAGCAGGATGGAAAAATAGCTGGTGATCGCCTCTGCCTTGTTTAGCGGAGTGATCTTCTGATCTGCCATCGTCGCATATTCGACCAGCCAGGCGCAGTCCTGCTTGCCCGCTGCCTCAACCGCGCGACGGAGCTTGGCCAGATTGCGGCCGATTTTCATGACGACCAGCGCATTGCTGTCATGGATGCGGCGGGCCAGTTCCTCTTCGGGCAGGGTAGCCATCAGGACCGTCAGCACATCGTCGCCCCAGCTGATCGGCGTGCCGCTCGCTGTCCAGGCGCCCGACATGCCGGTGATGCCGGGCACGATCCGCACGGGCGCGAGTGGCGACAGGCGGCTGTGCAGATGCATGAAGCTGCCGTAGAAAAAAGGATCGCCCTCGCACAGCACGACCACATCCTCGCCCGCCGCCGCTAGTCTATGCAGATGCGCGGTGCATTCGGCGTAGAAGGCGGAAAGGTGCTGATTATAGCGCGGGTCGCTAACCGGGATTTCGGTCGTCACCGGATATTCCATCGCATATTCGATGGCATCGGGACGCAGCAGCCCATCGACGATCTTCCGCGCATGACCCGCGCGGCCGGGCTTGCGGAAATAGGCGATGTGGCGTGCATTGCGGATCAGCCGGTCGGCCCGTACGCTCATCAGGTCCTGCGCGCCGGGGCCAAGGCCCACGCCATGAATGGTCCCGCTCATTCGGCTGCGCTCGCTAGCGCGTTGACGGCCGCGACGGTGATCGCGCTGCCGCCCAGCCGCCCTTCGACGATGCAGCATGGCACAGGCTGCGCCTCCCATAGCGCCTCTTTCGACTCCGCTGCGCCGACGAAACCGACCGGGCAACCGATGATCGCCGCCGGGCGAGGGCATGCCGGGTCTTCCAACATGTTGAGCAGGTGAAAAAGCGCCGTCGGGGCGTTGCCGATCGCGACCACCGCTCCCGCCAGATGAGGCCGCCACAGCTCCAGCGCCGCCGCCGACCGCGTGTTCGCCATCGACCGGGCAAGATCGGGCACTTGGCCGTCGTTCAAAGTGCAGAGGATCGAATTGCCAGCAGGCAGTCGCGCGCGCGTAATCCCCTCAGATACCATGCGCGCATCGCACAGGATCGGCGCGCCTGCCTCCAGCGCCGCGATCGCGGTTTTAGCGAAGCCCGGCGAAAAGCGGATATGCGGCGCGAGTCCGACCATTCCAGCGGCATGGATCATGCGCACGGCAACCCGCTCTTCCTCTGCCGCAAAGCGGTCGAGCGTCGCCTCCGCCCGGATCATGCGGAAGGATTGGCGATAGATTTCCGCGCCGTCGGTTTCATAGAGATGCGGCATCATTGGGCTCCGAAAAGGGCAAGTATCTGATCGGGTGACAGGCCCGTTTGCAGCGGCGGCGAACCCGCGCGCGCATTGCGGCCAAGGTCGAAGCAGCCCTCTCGTCCAGTCAGGACGACCGCCGCCTGCGAAGGCCGCGCGCAACCCTTTGCGCAACCCGAGACATGAAGTCCGCGAACATGCGGCGCGAGCCGGGCGGCCAGATCGCGCGTGGCGACGCTCGCTTGCGGGCAGGCGGGCGCACCGGCACAGCAATCGACGGAAAGTCGCGGATCGGCTGGATCATCGGACGGCGTGTCGCTGCCTTCCAGCACCAGTCCACGCCAGGGGGTGAGGCGCACCGCCTCTACGCCGCCCGTCATCACGGCAAGGAGCGCAGCTGCCTCGATCCGGCCAAAGGGCGCCGCCTGGAAAGAGCCGGGCGCAGCCGCCAGGGCAGCAGCGCGAGGCCGGGCGGGGGCAGGGGCCTTAGTCGCTACATCAGGCAGCGGGGCCGAATGCCGCGCCATGCGCCCCGCCTGCGCGCCACCGCTGGCCACGAACCAGTGGGCGAAGCGGATCAACCTCTCGGCGGCGTTCTCTGTGCTCACAGCCACGCCATGCGCGCGCCCATCTGCGCGCAGGATCAGCCCGCCGTTCGTCCCTCTTTCAATCCGGAAATCGGCTGGAACATCACTCAGCATCGGAGCAGGCCCCGCATCGATCGCAAAGCCGACCTTTGTGGGGAGATCGGGCAGCTCGGCCATGCGCTCGATCAAGGCGGCGGCTATGACCGAACTGTCATCGCCCGGCAGCCAGTCGGGGCTGATCAGGACAGGAATCTGCCTGTCCCGCTCCGCATCGGCATTCGCCAACCCCAGCGCGACCAGCCGCTCCATTAACGCCGCATGATTTGCCTCACTCACGCCCCTGATTTGCAAGGCGGCGCGATTGGTGATGTCGATATGGCCATTGCCCAGCGTGAGGGCGGCTTCACACAACCCCACCGCCTGCGCTCGGCTCATCCGCCCGAGCGCCGGTCGCACCCGCACCAGCAGCCCGTCGCCCGCCATCATCGGCCGCCATGCTGTCGGGCACCAGCCGCGCACGCCAGCTCGCGCTGCGTCACGCCGCATCAGCTCCTGCATTGCTCCTGCACTCCCCGCACCAGCGCCACAACACACGGACGGCACGCACAGGCAGGCGGACAGGCCGCACGCCTGCACGGCCGTAGCCGCACGAAATTCGTCGCTCAAACGGAGAACCGAGCCGTGACCATCCCCTGGATCATGGCAAGAGCGACCTTTGCTCCGGCAGGTCTCCTGGCTTGCGGGTCACAGCTTGGCATGGGGCCTTCCCGGATCGCTCCAGTGGCTGGCCGCCCCATTCTCAGGGTCGGCCGGTCCATGCCTCGCTCGCCGCTCACAGTTGCAGGGACAGCCACGGATTAGGGAGGAAACCCTCCCGCACCGCGTTCCCATTTAAGCCCCTTGCGGGGCACCGGCGCGATCGATGAACCGGGACGAACCCGGCTCGATCCGCTTCATAAGGGGGATGCAGGCCAAAGGGAAGTGGCCAAGGACCGCTTCCTTGCGTCAACCCAATGTCACCGCTACGCCTTCATCAACGACTGTAGAATGGAGAGGAAAAGATGAGCGATTTCAGCTTTGAAGCCACCAGCCGCTTTCTGGAAACGGACAAGGGGCGGCTCCATTATCATGAAGCCGGATCAGGCCCCGCGCTGCTGTTGCTTCACGGCTCAGGCCCCGGTGTTACTGGCTGGGCGAATTTTCAGGGTAACCTGCCCTTCTTCTCCCAGCATTTCCGCACCATCATCCTGGACGCGCCCGGTTATGGGAAAAGCGATCCCGTTGATGGCGATCCGGTGGGCGTGGCGCGCGACGCTGTTGTCGCCCTGATGGACGGCCTTGGCATCGACGGCGCCCATGTGGTCGGCAACAGCTATGGCGGGATCGTGGGCGGGCATCTGGCGGCGTCCCATCCTGACCGCGTGCTGCGCTACATCACGATTGGCGGGATCGGTTTCAACATTACCTCCACCTTCCCCAATGAAGGGCTGACCCGCCTCGTCGATTTTATCGAAGACCCGACGCGAGAGAACATCATCGCGTGGCTCGAATCCATGGTCTACGACAAATCGATCATCACCGACGAACTGATCGACATGCGTTACAAGGCGGCGCTGGAGCCGGTGACGATGGAAAGCAGCCGCAAAATGTACACGCGCGCCGCGCTCGGTTTCATCGCCCAGTCGATGAGCGGGGCGGGCGTATCTCAGCGTATCGATTATCTGGGCAGGATTCAGGCGCCCACGCTGATCATGTGGGGCCGCGATGACAAGGTCAGCCCGCTCGACGGCGCGCTGTTGCCCATGCGCATCATCCCCAATGCGGAGTTGCATGTATTTCCGCGCTGCGGCCATTGGACGATGATCGAACACAAGGACCGGTTTGAAGCGCTGGCTCTGGATTTCTTGCGGGGGTGAGAAAGTTACCTTTTCCCCGTTCGGGCTGAGCTTGTCGAAGCCCTTCACTTCTTTTGAAGAAGTGGAGCCCTTCGACAAGCTCAGGGCGAACGGAGGCGGACTTGGCCTAGTCACCGCCGCACCACCACCGAATGCCAATCCGTGCGCTCTTCCCATCCCCGCCGTTCCAGCTCCGGCACATCCTCCTCGCTCACCGGTCGGCCAAGGCACAGCAGCCCCAGACACTCCCAGCCCTCCGGAATATCCAGCATCGCGTCCACGCCAGCAGGCTCCATGATCGACACCCACCCCATGCCGATCCGCCGCGTCTGCGCCGCTAGCCACAGCGTATGGACCGCCATCACGCAGCTATAGCGTCGCGCCTCGGGCATGGTGACAGCGCCCAGATGATGGCCGGTCTCCGTCCCATCGTCGCAATAGACGGCGAACAGCACCGGCGCCTCACGCAGCCCATGAAGTTTCAGGCTGCGATAGAGCCGGTCCTGATCCCCGTCATATTCCTTACCCGCTTCCCTGACTTGGCGGTCGACATGGCACGCCAGCCCCTCGCGCAACTCCGCCGTCTCGATCCGCACGAAACGCCAAGGCTGAGACAGGCCGACGGACGGCGCGCGATGCGCCATGCTCAACAGCCATTCGACATCCGCTTCGTCGATCGGGTCGGTCCTGAAATGGCGAATGTCCCGCCGCGCCCGCACCAGCGCCTCGAACTGCGCGCTGTCGATCGGGGTAATAGCGGGTCCGCTCATCAAAATTCGATCCCTGCCTGCGCCTTCACGCCGCTGCGGAAGGGGTGTTTGATTAGCGTCATTTCCGTCACAAGGTTCGCCGCCTCGACCAGAGCCTCGGGCGCGTTGCGGCCAGTGATGATGACATGCTTCATCTCGTCCCTGCTCGCCACGGCCTCAAGCACCTCATCAACGGGCAGATAGTCGTAGCGCAGGACGATATTAAGCTCATCTGCCAGCACCATATCATAGGCGGGATCGGTGATCATCCGCTTTACCTCGTCCCAGGCTTCACGGGCGAGGGCGATGTCGCGGGTCTTGTCCTGCGTGTTCCAGGTAAAGCCTTCGCCCATCGGCTTGAATGTGACATTGTCCGGAAACGCATCGAACACGACTTTTTCTCCGGTGGTCATCGCGCCCTTCACGAACTGGACCACGCCGACCTTCTTGCCATGACCGATGGCGCGCACGACCATGCCCAGCGCAGCGGTCGTCTTGCCCTTGCCCTTGCCGGTGTGGACGATCAGCAGGCCTTTTTCCTGCGTCTTGGTCGCCATGATCTTGTCATGGGCGGCCTGTTTTTTCTTCATCTTTTCGGCATGTTGTTCGGGCGTGCGTTCGATCATGATGGGTCCTTCAGTTGGGCGAGGAGCATGGCGGCGCTGTTGGACCGCGGCCGCCACAGCCCCCGGTCCAGCGCTTCGTGGAGGCGCGCGGCGGTCTCGCGCAGGGCGGCGGGATTGACGTCGGCCATGAAGGCCCGCACCGCCTCATCCTCGATGAAGGCGGCGTGGACGGCGTCGAAATGATGGTCCTTCACCCCGTCTGTCGTGGCGGCGAAGGCAAAGAGATAATCGACCGAGGCAGCGATCTCGAACGCGCCTTTATAGCCATGCCGCATCATGCCCGCGATCCATTTGGGGTTGGTGACGCGCGCCCGGACGACGCGGCCGATTTCGTCCTCCAGCGTCCGGACGACCGGCCGCTCGGGCCTGCTAAGGTCATTATGATAGCTGAGCGGCTTGCGCCCTGACAGATGCTCGACCGCCGCCGCGATGCCGCCCTCAAACTGATAATAATCATCGCTGTCGAGCAGGTCATGCTCGCGATTATCCTGATTCTGGATCAGCGCGTCGGCTTCGGTCAGCCGCTGGGCGAACAGGTCGCGTTCGGTATCGCCCTCGACCCCGCCGCCATAGGCATAGCCGCCCCAATCCAGATAGATCTTCGCCAAGTCCGCCCGGTCATGCCACAACCGCTCGTCGATCATCGCCTGCAATCCCGCGCCATAAGCGCTGGGCTTCGATCCAAAAACGCGAGCCCCCGCGCGGCGCAGCGCCGCCTTCTCAGGCGTCCCCTCGGCAATCAGCGCCGCCGCCTGCGCCCGGTGACGAGCCGCAGCCGGATTGTCCTCATCGGGCTCATCCAGCGCCATCACGGCGCGCGCGGCGCTATCGATCAGGTCGATCTGTTCCGGGAAGGCGTCGCGGAAGAAGCCCGACACGCGTAGCGTCACATCCACGCGCGGCCGGTTCAGTTCGGCGATCGTCATCACCTCAAAGCCCACGACCCGCCCCGAAGCCCACTCCCATCGCGGCCGCACGCCCATCAAAGCCAGCGCCTGCGCGATGTCGTCGCCGCCCGTCCGCATGTTCGCCGTGCCCCAGGCTGACAGAGCGATGGCGCGCGGATAATCGCCCTCCCGCTGAAGATAATCCTGCACAATGAGGTCGGCGGATCGCTGGCCCAAATTCCATGCGGCCACAGTCGGCACCGCGCGCGTATCGACCGAATAGAAGTTCCGCCCGGTCGGCAGCACATCGGGCCGCCCCCGCGTCGGCGCGCCGGACGGGCCGGGCAGCACGAACTTGCCGTCGAGTGCGCTGAGCAGCCCCGCTTTCTCCGCCTCGCCGCAAGCATCCACGCGCGGCGCAAGCTGGTTCCTAACCGCATCCAGAACCGCCGCGCTGCGCTGCCCCGGCGCAGCTTCGCCCCTGTCGAGCAACTGCATGGCATAGAGCTCCAGCAGCTCCACCGTATCGCCGGTGCTGCGCCATGCATCCTGCGCCACGCCTGCCAGCACGTCCGGGCGCGGCCCATCCCAAGGCTTGCCCATGCCGCAGTCGAGCGGATCGAAACCCAAATCCAGATCGTCCGCCAGAGCCCGCAGCAGCGATTGCTGATCCTCCTCCAAACCTCTCGGGCAGCGAACAAGGGAGATCAGCAGGTCCCGCCGCAACGTCCCTTCAGGCGATCGGGTAAAGACATGCAGCCCGTCACGAATCTGCATTTCCTTCAGTTCGCAGAGATAGTTGTCGATAGCCGCTAAGGCATCGTCCCCGCTGCCTTCCGCGCCCGCATCCTTGTCCAGTCCCTGGCTTGCCGCCAATGCCAATATGTCCCGGCGCAACGTTTCCAGCCTGCGCGGGTCCATCCCCGCCGCCAGATAATATTCGTCGACCAGCGCCTCCAGTTCCTTGAGCGGCCCATAGGTCTCCGCGCGGGTCAGGGGTGGCGTCAGATGGTCGATGATGCATGCGCCGATGCGGCGTTTCGCCTGCGTCCCTTCGCCCGGATCGTTGACGATGAACGGATAGATTTGCGGGATCGGCCCGGCGCAGATTTCCGGAAAGCAATTCTCGGACAGCGCGGTCGCCTTGCCCGGGAGCCATTCCAGATTGCCATGCTTGCCGACATGCACGACCGCGTGGGCGGCAAATGTGCGCGCCAGCCAGATGTGGAAGGCGAGATAGGCGTGCGGCGGCGGCAGCGACGGGTCATGATAGCTGCTCTTCGGATCGACATCATAGCCGCGCGACGGCTGGACCGCGACCGCGACCTGACCGAAGCGATGGACCCGAAGGGAGAATGCCTCACCCCGGCAGAAGGGATCGTCCTCCGGCTCGCCCCATCGCTCGGCAACGGCTGTACGAACGTTTTCGGGAAAGTCATCAAATGCCGCCCGATAGTCGGTGAGTGCGAGCGAGCAGGGCGCGTCACCTCCGGTCATATGCCGCATCAGTGCCGCGCCATCGGTTGGCGCGTCGCCAGTCCGGTAGCCAGCCTCCGCCAGCGCGCGCAGGATCGCCGCCGCGCTTTCCGGCGTGTCGAGGCCCACGCCATTGCCGATCCGTCCATCCCGGTTCGGATAATTGGCAAGGACCAGCGCCACATGGCGGCCTTCAACCGGCGTCAGTCCCAATCTGGCCCAGTTTGCAGCCAGTTGGGAAACAAAGTGCACACGATCAGCCAGAAGCTGCGGCACCACGATGCTGCATTCCGTCCGCGTATCGAAGCGGGCGGCGGCCTTGAAAGCGACCGCGCGGGTGAAGATGCGCCCATCCACTTCGGGCAAGGCAATATGCATCGCCAAATCGCGCGGACCCAGCCCCCGAGCGCTGTCCTGCCACGCCGCCTGTTCGGCGCTGGCGAACAGGGTCTGGAGAACCGGGCAATCGGCCCGCTCCAATATGGATGGCGTGCGCGGTTCGCCCGGCGCCGATGCGGCAAAGGCGGTGGCGTTCAGAATGACGTCCGGCCGAGCCGCCCCGATCACCCCTTCCAGAAAGTCGCGCGCAAAGGGTTCCCGCAAAGCCCGAACATGGACCGGCAGGACATTAAGTCCCTCAGCCCGCAATCCCGCAATCATCGCGTCCACCGCCTCCAGCGTCCCGGCGATCAACAAGGCGCGGTAGAAAAGAAACAACGCCGTCGGCTGGCCGGATATCCAACCGGCCTTCACCTGTTCCAGCGTCGGGCGTTCGGCACCGGGAAGATACAATCCCGCGTCGGCGAGCGGAACCGGCGCGTCGGGCGCGCCCGCGTCCAACCCTGCAATCCGCGCGGCGGTCCTTAGAAAAGCCGTGGCATTGGCGACGCCACCCTGCCGCAGATAATCGCGCAGCCGGTCGCATATTTCCGGGGGCAGGGTAGACGCCATCCGCAGTTCGGGATCATCCTCCCGCCCGTCGGCGATGGCGGCGAAGGCAATGCCCCTGTCGCGCGCGACATTGGCGATTTCCTCAATGCCATAGGGCCAATAGCTCTTGCCCCCCAACAGCACCACGCACACGAATTTCGCGTGGGAAATCACCTTCTCGACATACAGGTCGACCGAATAGGGATGCTTGAGCTGAAGGAGATTGGCCAGCCGGATGGACGGCGCGCTTTCCCCCAGCATGGCGGCGGCGCTGGCAAAACAGGCAAGATCGCTGTCCGCCACGGTCAGCAGCACGATGTCGCCCGGCGATTGGCCAAGGTCGATCGCTTCGTCTCCATTGGAGACGGTGCCCGGCGTGGCGGTCAGCAAATGCATCAGGCGGCCGCCACCTGCCGGATGAATGCCCGTTCGATCGCCGTCCGGTCCAGCCCCGCCTGGCCGATCACCACCAACCGCGAAGCGCGCGTCTCCTGCGCCTGCCAATGTCGGTCATAATGATGCTGGATGCGTGGCCCGACCGCCTGAATGACGAGCCGCGCCGGACGGCCCGCAATGGCCACGAAGCCCTTCACCCGCAATATGTCGTGATCGGCTATGACCTGCTTCAGAGCATCCAGCAGCGGCGCAGGATTGCCCAATTCTCCCAACTCCATGACGAAGCTGTCGAAATCCTCATGGTCATGATCCTCCTCCTCGTCATGGTGGGAGGGGCGGGCGTCAACCTGGTCCTCGACCCCGGCATCAAGGCCGAGCAGGACCGCCGGGTCGATCTCCCCCCGCGCGGTGCGGACGATACGCACGCCCGGCCGGATTTCCGCCGCCAGATCCCGCTCCAGTTCCGCAAGCCTGCCGCCCTCGACCAAGTCGGTCTTGTTCAGCAGCACAAGGTCGGCACAGGCCAGCTGGTCCTCGAAAAGCTCCTCGATCGGGCTGTCATGGTCGAGCGTCGGGTCCGCCGCCCGTGCCGCAGCCAGCGCTTCCTCGTCATGGGCAAAGCGCCCCGCAGCCAGAGCATCGGCATCGATGAGTGCAATCACCCCATCCACCGTCGCCCGTGTCCGGATATTCGGCCACTGAAACGCCTTCACCAGCGGCTTTGGTAGGGCAAGGCCCGAAGTCTCGATAATGATATGATCGGGCGGCACATCTCGGTCGAGCAGTCGCTGCATCGTGGGCAGGAAATCGTCCGCCACGGTGCAGCAGATGCAACCGTTGGCCAGCTCGATAATATCCTCATCCGTGCAAGCCTCATCGCCGCACCCCTTGACCAGCGATCCATCGACGCCGACATCGCCAAATTCGTTGATGATGAGGGCAAGCCGCCGCCCACCCGCATTTTCGATCAGGTGGCGGATCAGCGTCGTCTTACCGGCGCCCAGAAATCCCGTGATGACGGTGGCGGGAACCTTGCTCATAAAGTCTGTCCTTGATTGGAGAGGAGCACCTCGATTTCGTCGAAGCGCTTCCAGCGGTAGATGATCCAGCTCACCAGCCAGCAGGCGGCGAACAGGCCGATGATGAAGAAGCCGAGGCTGTTGAAGTGCTCGCCCAGATTGGCGGCCACCGACCAGACGCCGCCCGTCAGGCCCAGCTTGTCGCCCAGCAGCGCCGCCGCCTCGATCCCGCCGATGACGATTGCGACCAGCGCGGACACCGATGTGATGGTGATGTTGTAGTAGAGCTTGCGGATCGGCTTCACGAACGCCCATTGATAGGCGCCCATCATCAGCGCGCCGTCCGCCGTGTCGATCAGCGCCATGCCCCCCGCGAACAGCAAGGGGAATATGAGCACGGTCGCGATCGAAAGCCCGCTCGCCGCCTGACCCGCGGACAGGCCGAGGATCGCGACTTCGGTCGCCGTGTCGAACCCTAGCCCGAACAGAAAACCCAGCGGCGCCATGTGCCAGCTGCGCGTGACCAGACGGAACAGCGGCCGGAACAGGCGGGCCAACATGCCCCGATTGCCCAGCAATATGTCCATATCTTCATCGACATAGGCGCCACCACTGCGGACGTGGTTGAAGGTCTTTAGAACCGACCGCAGGATGATGAGGTTCATCGCGGCAATGGCAAAGAGGAAGGTGGCGGAGATGATCGTCGCGATCATCCCGCCAATCTCGCCCGCCGCCTCAACGCGGCTAAGCGCGCTGGCGGCGAAGGCGATGAGGACCGCCGCGATCAGCACGATTGCGCTATGGCCGATCGCGAACCACAGGCCGACGGTCAGCGGCCGCTGACCTTCCTGCATCAGCTTGCGCGTCACATTGTCGATCGCGGCGATATGGTCGGCATCGACTGCATGGCGCAGCCCCAGGCTCCAGGCGAGCAGGGCGGTGCCCAGCATCATCGTGTCGCCCGCAAAGATCAGCGAGGCGCATAGCCATAACGCGATGTTGGCGGCGATCAGCCCCGCGAAGATGAAAGTGGCACGGCGACGAAGCGCCGGAAATTGCATGGCCATAAAAGCATGGCTCCCGTCAGCGTCAGCGAGACTGGACGGGACCTCCGCTAAGCGGCCGACATTCCGCGCCGGACGGACGCATCTTTGCGCCCGGCACGCATGCCGGTGCGGCCCCGCCGCACGCGTCGCTCAGACGGAATACCGTGCCCCGGCCATCCCCTGGGCCAAAGCAAGAGCGACCAGACGCCGACAGGTCTCCTGGCTTGCGGGTCATCGCTCGACACATGGCCTTCCCAGGCCTCGCATGATTTAGCGTCCGGCCCAGTGGCTGACCCTCCGACAAGTGACGGAAGGTCGATATGCGTCTCGCTCACCGCTTACAGTTGCAGGGACAGCCGCGGATTTGGGCGCCTTGTCAGCAGCCCGCACCGCATTCCCTTTAAAGCCCTTCCGGGCACCGGCGCGATCGAGGCCGTGCATAGATGGCTTGCCCGCCAAAGGGAAGCGGCAGTTGCATGGCCGCGTCCATTTGCTTGCCGGAGGCACATTGCCCGCCTAGACCGGCCCTATGTCTTCGCCCTTCTCCTTCACCCGCATCACCCCCGATGGCGACGCATCGTCCGTGACGCGCGAGTTGGCGGAGGAAGTGCCCGTCGCGATCGAGTTCAACGGCGTTGGCTATGCCGTGTTGATGGCGACGCCCGCCGACGTTGCGGAACTGGTGCAGGGGTTCGCGCTGGCCGAGCGGCTGGTCATCCCATCCGACGCGCCGATCGACGTCGATGTCCATGCTACGGAGCAGGGCCTTGTCGCGCGGGCCACGCTGCCGGAAGACCGCGTCGAGGGGCTGCTCGGCCGGGTCCGTCATCGCGTCTCCGATTCCTCCTGTGGTCTGTGCGGCGTGGAAAATCTGGAGCAGGCGATGCGGCCCTTGCCTGCCGTGACCGCCCGATCGGAAGCGAGCCGGGAAGCTATCTTCGGCGCCCTGCGCGATCTTGCCGCACATCAGCCGCTCAACCGGCAAACCGGCGCGGTCCATGCCGCTGCCTTGGCGGGACCGGATGGCGCGATCCGCCTCGCCTATGAGGATGTGGGCCGCCACAATGCCTTCGACAAGCTGATCGGGGCCATGCGGAGGCGGCAGCTATCCTGGGATGGCGGCTTCGCGCTGCTGTCCTCCCGCTGTTCCTTTGAGCTGGTGGAAAAGGCAGCGCTCGCCAATTGCCCGCTGCTCGTCACCATATCCGCCCCGACCCGTCTGGCAGCCGAGCGTGCGACCAGCGCCGGATTGCCGATCGTCGTGCTTGCCCGGCCCGATGCCATACTCTCGGGGGGGGGCCTGCCCGACTGACAAAGCGCCGCTCCATCTACCGCTTGCGGACGCGCCGCGGGCTCTTTATCAGCAGCCCCGCGACAGGTTCCCCTCGGGGATCAAAAGGGAAGTCGGGTGTAATGCCCGCGCTGCCCCTGCAACTGTAAGCGGTGAGTGGACCGGCCACGCAGCCATTGGGGGAGCTTTTCTCCCGAGAAGGCGGTCGGTTCGCAGCGACCCGTGAGCCAGGAGACCTGCCTGCCGCAGTCGTTCTTCGACCGGACAGGGTGTGCCGGACGAACGGGGTTCCCCTCGCGGACGACAGCCACCGCCTTGCTCGCCATCCGGCCGGGCAGGGCCGTTTGCGGTTCGATTTTGCGGGGAGGACCATGATGACGGTCTTTCATGTTCACATGGTTATGAAAGTGCGCCGCTGATGCTGCGCGCGGTCGAAAACGGGGCGTCGGTGGTGGTCTGCTCGACCTGCCGCCTGTCCGCTGATCAGCGGGAAGATGGAGCAGGACGGCGCGGCGGCGCGTTGCTGGTTGAAGCGATGCGCGATCTTCAGGCGGCCGAGCCTGCTTATGATGCGGTTGCCGTGCAGGACATGCCCTGCCTCTTCGCCTGTCAGCGTCATTGCACCGTCCATGTGCGTGGCCCCGGCAAGGTCGGCTACGTGCTGGGCGACTTCAACCCGGATGCCGACGCCGCCCGCGCCATCCTCGACTATGCCCTGCGCCACGCGGCCAGCGAAGAAGGCGTCGTGCGCTACGCCGAATGGCCGCAGGGAGTGAAGGGCCATTTCATCGTCCGCACCCCGCCCGAAGGCTTTGTTTGCACATGATCGGCTTTCAGGATCGCGGTGGCTTCCAATCCGCGCTCGCCAACCTCCCTCAGCCTGATGCGGCGGCGATCGAAGCGGCAGCGGCGCGGCAGGCATCTTTGACGAAGCCCGCCGGATCGCTCGGCCGCCTGGAGGAGGTCGCCCTCTTCATGGCAGGCTGGCAAGGTCGCGAACGTCCACGCACCGACCGCATCCGCGCCGCCGTCTTCGCGGGCAATCATGGCGTCGCCGCGCGCGGTGTCAGCGCCTTCCCGCCCTCCGTCACCGCGCAGATGGTCGCGAACTTCCAAGCAGGTGGCGCGGCGATCAACGCGCTTGCGGGCGCCTGCGGAGCCGAGCTGGTCATTGTCCCGCTCGCCCTCGACAATCCCACCGCCGACATATGCGAAGCCTCCGCGATGACGGAAGCGGAGTGCCTCGACGCCCTGAACGCGGGCGCCGCCGCCGTCGTGCAAGATTGCGACCTGTTCTTCGCAGGTGAAATGGGCATCGCCAACACCACTTCTGCCGCCGCACTGTGCCTTGAATCCTTTGATGGCGAGGCGCAGGACTGGACGGGGAGGGGCACCGGCATCGACGCAGCCGCCCTCACTCGCAAGACGCAGGCCGTCCAGATCGCGCATACGCTGCACGGTCCCCATTGCACCGACGCCTTCGAAACCCTCCGCCGTCTCGGCGGGCGAGAGATCGCGGCGATGGCAGGCGCCGTCCTTGCCGCGCGCATGATGCGTGTGCCGGTGCTGCTCGACGGCTTTATCTGCGGCGCGGCCATCGCCCCTCTGGCGCGAGACAATCCCGCCATCACGGCCCACTGCCTCGCCGCCCACTGCTCCGCCGAAGCAGGCCATGCCCGGCTGCTCGAAGAGCTCGGCCTGCACCCCTTGCTTCACCTCGACATGCGCCTCGGCGAAGGCAGCGGCGCAGCGGTCGCGGCGCAACTCATCCGCTCGGCCCTCGCCGCGCACGACCAGATGGCAACCTTCGCCGAAGCCGCCGTGGCTAACGCGCTATGAGCCCGCTCACGCTCCATCTGATGCGCCACGCAGCGCCACAAACGCCCGGCCTCCTGCTCGGTCACATGGATATGCCCCCCGACCCGGCCGCCATGCAGCTATGCATCGAACGATCCCGCGCGCTTGCGTTCGACCGCCTGATCAGCTCCGACCTTGCACGCGCCCACGCTCCGGCCGCCCTGATCGCAACCAACAGGCAAGTGCCGCACGACGTCGACGCGCGCTGGCGGGAGCTGCACTTCGGCGCGTGGGAAGGCACCGATCCCGCAACTCTCCCTGCTGAGGAAATTGGTCGTTTCTGGTCATCCCCGGACGACCATCCTCCGCCGGGAGGGGAAAGCTGGTCCGGCCTTTGCCTGCGCGTAAAGGCGGCACTTGGCGAAATCGACCGGTCCTCGCTGGTCCTCACCCATGCCGGTGCGATACGGGGGGCGCTGACTACGCTGTATGGCTTCACGTACCAGCAGGCCTGGGCAATCGACCTTCCCTATGGCGCCTTGCTCAGCCTGCGTATCTGGACGGGAGACAATCCAAACGCGCAGATCACCGGCCTCGTGACATGATCCGCCTCGTCCTCGCGCTGCAACTCATGACCCGCCTGCCGCTCCCGCAAGTGCGCGCGGAGGCAAAGGACTTTGCCGCTGCGATCCGCTGGTTTCCCGCGACCGGCATCATCGTCGGCCTTGCCGTCGCCGCCGCCATAACGATCGGCCTCCTCGTCGAACCCTGGATGGCCGCCTTGCTCGGCCTGATCGCCTGGGTCGCCATCACCGGGGCGCTTCATCTCGACGGTCTTGGCGACATCGCTGACGGGGTAGGGGCAGCCCATGGCGACCCGGCAAAGCTGTCCGCCGTTCTTGCCGACCCGCATATCGGGAGCTTCGGCGTCGTCACCATCGTCCTGCAACTGCTGGCGAAGCTCGTCCTGCTGCGCCTCTGCGCGGAGCATGTCGCGCCGATCGCCCTCATCGCCGTGCCCTTCGTCGCGCGGATCGGCCCCCTGGCATGGACCCTCTGGCTCCCGCCGCTCCATGAGGGCTTGGCCAGCCGCTTCCGTGAAAGCATCAGCCCGGCGCACCTGCTCGGCTGGACAATGCTGGCCCTAGCTTTCTGCCTGATCATTCCCGCCCTCCTGTCCGCCGCTATCCTCGTCCCGCTTTGGGGATGGTGGCTGCGCAGCCGGATCGGCGGCATTTCGGGCGATGGTCATGGCGCCGGGATCGAACTCATCGAAAGCGGCCTGCTCGCCGCACTGGTGCTGGCACGATGAGTGACATCTTTCGTTGGCATGGCGGTCGTCTGGCGGCGGCGCGTCAGCATTATGAGACGCGCCTTCCCTGGATTGATCTTTCCACCGGCATAAATCCGCTCGTCTGGCCCGGTACCGCCACGATCAACCCGGACTGGCAATCCCTCCCCGATCCCGCAGCGCTTGCCGATCTCGAACAGGCCGCCGCCACATATTTCGGCGTCTCCCCCGATCACATCTGCGCACTGCCGGGCACCGAAACCGGCCTGCGCCTGCTTGGCCACCTGATCGATACGCCCGCCTGCCATATCCTGCCGTCTTACCGCACCCATGCGCAGGTTTTCCCGAATTCGCGCCCGTTGCAGCGACCCGAAGACGCGCCACCGGGCACCGCGCTCCTGCTCGCCAATCCTAACAATCCCGATGGCCGCCTCTATACGCAGGCGCAAATGCAGCAGCTTCTGGTCCAACAGGAAAGAGGGGGCGGCTGGCTGATCATCGATGAAGCCTTCGCCGACTGCCTGCCCGGTGCCAGCATGGCGGCCGAAGTTGGGGATCACCGCCGCCTGCTCATCTTCCGTTCCTTTGGCAAATTCTTCGGGCTTGCTGGCGTCCGCCTCGGCTTCCTCCTCGGCCCGGCCTCCATCATTGCCGCCTGCCGCAGGCTGCTGGGAGACTGGCCCCTTTCCGCAGCCGCGATCGACTTTGGCCGCGCCGCCTGTCGAGACCAGCGCTGGATTGACGAGACGATCGCGACCCTCCCCGCCCGCGCCGCCAGCCTCGATGCGCTACTTATCCGCCACGGGTTCATCCCGCGCGGCGATTGCCCGCTATTCCGCCTGATCGACACGCCGAACGCCGCCGCCCTGTTCGACCGCCTCGCGCGCCACGCCATTCTCACCCGCCCTTTCGAAGATTACCCTCATTGGCTCCGCTTCGGTCTGCCCGCCGATGATGCCGCCATGTCCCGGCTGGACGAAGCGCTTGGTTGAGCTGGCCGCGCTGATCCTTGACGCGGCGCTAGGCTGGCCAGCCCGGTTGCACGCCCGTATCGGCCACCCGGTCGGAGCCTTCGCCGGGATCATCACCGCTTGCGAGCGCGGTTTGAACCGGCGCCACTTCGGCAAAGCGCGTCGCCGTTTCGGCGGTATCGTCACGCTGCTACTCCTCCTCGCGACCACCATCGCAGCAGGGTGGGCCACAGAATTCATCATCCGCCACTTGCTCGGCTCCTGGGCCTGGGCAGGGCTTGCGCTTGCCGCTTGGCCAGCACTTGCGCAGCGCAGTCTGTACGACCATGTCCTGCCCGTCGTTCAGGCTCTAGAAGCAGGCAATCTCTTCGCTGCCCGCCGCGCGGTCAGCCAGATCGTCGGACGCGATACCGCCACTCTTGATGAAGCAGGCGTCGCACGAGCCGCCATAGAGAGCCTTGCCGAAAGCTTTTGCGATGGCGTCGTCGCGCCGCTCTTCTGGCTGCTCGTGGGCGGACTGCCCGGAATCTGGGCCTATAAGGCGGCCAACACCGCCGACAGCCTGATCGGCCATCGCGAGGAGCCGTTCGCGGCCTTTGGCTGGGCCGCCGCTCGCTTCGATGACTTGCTGAACCTGATCCCCGCGCGCTTGTCCGGCTTCCTGATCTGCGTCGCGGGCATGGGCGGCTGGCGCATCCTCTGGCGCGATCATGGCCGTCACGCATCGCCCAATGGAGGCTGGCCGGAAGCGGCGATGGCAGGCGCACTGGCCATCCGCCTTGCCGGGCCGGTCGCCTATGAAGGCCAATATCATGCCAAGCCATGGATCGGCGGGGAAGGGGGCGAAGCCACGCCCGCTTTCGCCCGCGCCGCGTTGGCGCTCTACGTCCGGGCCTGCGCGCTCCTTTGGCTCGCAACGGCGCTGATCGGATGGATCGGGCGATGACCGCTTTCCAGAAGCTGCTTGTGCTCGGCGGCGCCCGTTCGGGCAAGAGCCGCCATGCCGAAGCGCAGTGCGAAGCCCTGCCCGGCGTCATGACCTACATCGCGACGGCCGAGGCGTATGATGCTGAGATGCACGAACGGATCGCCACGCATCGCGCCCGCCGCAACGCGCGCTGGCGAACGATCGAAGCCCCAATCGATCTGCCCGCCGCGATCCGGAATGCCCACGCGCGTACGCCATCTGGCCCGATCCTTGTCGATTGCCTTACCCTGTGGCTGTCCAACCTGCTGCTGGCTGGCGAAGACATCGCCCGGTGGAGCGAAGAACTGATCGCCGCCATCACCGGCTGCACCGTTCCCATTGTGCTGGTCGCCAATGAGGTCGGCCTCTCCATCGTCCCGGAAAACGCACTTGCCCGCCGTTTCCGAGACGAAGCGGGCCTGCTTAGTCAGCATGTGGCGGCCGCTTGCGACAGGGTGGTATTTGTCGCTGCTGGCCTGCCCCTGACACTCAAGCAAGGCGGATGAAGAAGAGCGCGGCTGCAAGCGATTTTGAAAATCGCTGATGCCCGCAGCCCTACTTGTCGTAGAGGTTGAATAAATTCGTTGCGCGAATCGACTATGTGATAAATTGCTCTGACCGGCTTGCCTGCGATGTATTGGATCAATATGGCACGCTTAATAGTGCGTGGAGGGATTTTATAGGAGCCAGCGATCATGGCAGGGGCAATATGCTCCGAACCCGTGCGAAATTGGAAGATCGCTAGGGTTTCTTGATAGGATCGCGGTTTCTGGACAGGGGATAAGTCAGTGAACGCTTTCAATGCAGATTATCTGTTCGTCTTCATATTGGCGGCTTTTCTTGGTTTTCAGCTGATCAAGAAGGTATCGCCGCTTTTGCATTCGCCGTTGATGTCGCTGACCAATGCGATTGCGGCGGTGGTGATTGTGGGGGCGATCACGATTACAGGTGAGGCAGGGGCGACGCCTCTGGCGAAGACGCTGGGCTTCATCGCGGTGTTCTGCGCGACGGTGAACCTTGTGAGCGGGTTCATGATCACCGATCGCATGCTCAAGATGTTCAAGCCGCGGGGGAAGTAAGAGATGAACGCTTTCGTACCCTTCGCGGCGATTGTCGCGTCCGCTTTGTTCATCCTGTCGCTGATGTGGATGAGCCATCCCTCGACCGCCCGTCGCGGCGTGCGCGCGGGCGAGATCGGCATGGTCATCGCCATCATCGGCGCGCTGGTTCAGCATGAGGTCGTTGATTACAACCTGATCATCATCGCGATGATCGCGGGCGCGGCGGCGGGCATTCCGATGGCGCTGCTGATGCCGATGACGGCGATCCCGCAGCGAACCGCCATCTCCCACGCCTTTGGCGCGCTCGCCGTCGGCCTGATCGGCGCCGCGGAATATTACAAGCATGCCCATGCGGAATATGCGGGCGGCTTCATCCTGTGGGCGCTGATGTTCGAGATGCTGCTGGGTTTCCTGACCTGCACCGCGTCGATCATCGCCTTTGCCAAGTTGCAGGAACTGATGGGCAGCCGTCCGGTGTCCTTCCCGGGCCAGCGCATCGTCAATGGCGCGGTGGCGCTGGCGACGGTGGCGATCGGGGTGACGCTGGCGCTTGACCCGACGCAGACCTGGCTGTTCCCGCTGTTCGCGGGCCTGGCGCTGCTGTTCGGCATATTGCTGGTGATCCCGATCGGCGGCGCGGACATGCCGACGGTCATCGCGCTTCTGAACAGCTATGCGGGTCTTGCAGCTAGCGCGATGGGCTTTGCGCTGGGCAACAAGCTGCTGATCGTGGCGGGCGCGCTCGATGGCGCATCGGGCTTCATCCTGGCGCTGGTGATGTGCAAGGCGATGAACCGCAGCTTTGCCAATGTCATGTTCGGCGGCTTTGGCAAGGTGGTCGCGGGCGTTGCGGGCGGCAAGGACGACCGTGTCGTGCGCTCCGCCTCGGCCGAAGAAGCGGCAATGCAGCTGGAAAACGCGAGCAGCGTTGTCATCATTCCCGGCTATGGCATGGCGGTCGCGCAGGCGCAGCACAAGGTCAGCGAGCTGTACCAGGCGCTCACCAAGAAGGGCGTGGACGTCAAGTTCGCGATCCACCCGGTGGCGGGCCGCATGCCCGGTCACATGAACGTGCTGCTGGCCGAAGCCAATGTGCCCTATGAGCAGCTGGTCGATCTGGATGACATCAACCCCGAACTGCCGCAGGCGGACGTTGCGGTGATCATCGGCGCGAACGACACCGTGAACCCGTCGGCGCGCGACGATCCGCAGAGCGCGATCGCGGGCATGCCGATCATCGAAGCGGACCGCGCCAAGTCGGTGTTCGTGATCAAACGCTCGATGAACGCGGGCTTCGCCGGGATCGACAATCCGATCTACTATAACAGCAACACCCAGATGCTGTTCGGCGACGCCAAGGACATGGTCGGCTCCATCGCCAAGGAACTGGCGGGCGGCGGCTCGGGCCTCCACTGATCGGCCCGCATAGCGCCAAGATACAGAAGCCCGCTGCCCCCAAGCAGCGGGCTTTTTTCATGGGGGTTCGCCCGCAGCCTGTGGGAGAAGTATTGCGCCAGGCGGCGGCTCATTCGAGCGGTGCGTCGCCTATGTTGATCATGCCAATCACTGCAAAAATGCAGACCTAATTTGCGAATATGAGATGTTGATTGCACAATCGCGCCCGCGCATGGACAGCACAGCTCCATGGCGATTGGCGCGACTGCTGTGCTCTTTGGAATATCGGCCCTGGGAAACACAGCCAGATCATACGCCTGGTCATTATCGGAGACGCTCCGCGAGTGCAGGGAAAAGACATGACTGACCAGTTGATCCTCTCGGTCGAAAATGGCGTGGGCCGCATCCGGCTGAACCGTCCCAAGGCTATCCACGCGCTGACCCCGGAGATGTGCGAGGCAATCAATCAGGCGCTGCTGGATTGGCGCGACGATCCGGCGGTGCTCATGGTCATGATCGACCATGCCGAAGGGCGCGGATTCTGTGCCGGAGGTGACATCGCGCTTATCGCCAATAGCGCAAAGACGGACTGCGCAGCAGCGGAGCATTTCTTCCGCGTCGAATATCGAATGAACCATCTGCTGTTCGTCTACGACAAACCTATTGTGGCCTTCATCGATGGGATTGTGATGGGCGGCGGCGTCGGTCTCTCACTGCCTTGCCGATATCGGGTCGCGACGGAGCGTACGACCTTTGCCATGCCTGAAACAGGAATTGGCCTTTTCCCCGATGTGGGTGGAGGCTGGTTTCTGCCTCGGCTGCCGGGGCGGATCGGCACATGGCTTGCCGCGACTGGAGCACGTCTGGATGGCGCGGATTGCGTCGCGATCGGGATTGCGACCCATTATGTCGGCTCTGACAGGCTGGATGCGCTCAAGGCTGAAATCCTTGCACATCCCTCTCAAGTTTCGACCATCCTTGATCAGGTAAATGAGCCCGCTCCGGAATCCCGGTTGATGGCGCAGCGGGACAGGATCGATCGCCTTTTCGCGAGCGATGCCCTGGAGGATATCCTTGCTGCCCTCCAGGCGGACGGGTCGGAATGGGCGGACAAGCAGTTGGCGGTGCTCGCAACCAAATCGCCGCAAGCGGTCAAGGTCGCCCTGCGTCAACTGGTGGAAGGCGCTGGCTTCACCGACTTTGCGGACAATATGCGGAACGAATATCGCCTGGCCTGCCACATCATTCGCCGTCCCGATTTCGTCGAGGGTGTGCGCGCGGTGATCTTTGACAAGGACAATGCTCCGAAATGGTCCCCGGCGACGCCCGAGGAGGTCGATGGCACCTTGATAGATAGTCTCTTCGCGCCTCTGCCGCAGGACAAGGAATGGACCCCTCTGCCTCAAACGGAAATCTCTCATGACCTTTGAAACCATTATCGTCGAACAGCATGACGCCGTCACACTAATCACGCTCAACCGGCCGCAAGCGCTCAATGCACTCAATAGCCAGGTGCTCAAGGATCTGAGCGCTGCATTCGCCGCCTATGACGCCGATCCGGCACAACGGTGCGCGGTGCTGACCGGAAGCGGTGAGAAGGCCTTTGCGGCAGGCGCCGACATCAAGGAGATGGTCGAGAAGCAGGCGGCGGACTTCTTCCTGGAGGATTTCTTTTATGGCTGGCAAACTGGCGTGGTGGCAACGCGCAAGCCGTGGATCGCAGCTGTGCAGGGCTTTGCGCTGGGCGGCGGTTGCGAATTGGCGATGATGGCGGACTTCATCATCGCAGGCGAGACGGCGAAGTTTGGCCAGCCCGAAATCAAGTTGGGCGTAGCCCCTGGCATGGGCGGTTCCCAGCGCCTGACCCGCGCCGTGGGCAAGGCGAAGGCGATGGAAATGTGCCTGACCGGCCGCATGATGGATGCCGCCGAAGCGGAGCGTTCCGGATTGGTAAGTCGCATCGTGCCTGCCGCGCAGCTGTTGGAAGAGGCGCTCAAAACCGCCGCCGCCATCGCCTCGATGCCGCCAATGGCAGCAATGGTGAACAAGGAGATGGTGAACATCGCCTTTGAAACGGGGCTGGTTCAAGGCATCCTGACCGAGCGGCGCCTTTTCCAGATCCTCACCGCTACCGAGGACAGGGCAGAAGGCATGAGCGCTTTTGTGGAGAAGCGCGCGGGGGCGTGGCGCGGTCGCTGATCAGGCGATCAGTCGCTGGCTTGTTTGTTGGAGAATTTCCTGGCTCGTGCCAGCCGCAACTTGGTGCGACAGGCACGAGCTTCTGGACAGAAGTGCTTTAGAAGCGCGCGGACAGGGAAACGCCCCACGTCCGGCCCGTGATCGGGTTCGCGAACTCGACCAATGAACCCGGACTCTCGCCCGACGTAATGCCATCGTAAGTGGTGTTGTCGGTGACGTTCTTCACGAAGCCCGAAATTTCCAACTTCGTGCCATCGCTGACCGGCAGTTCGTAACGGATGCCTACATCCATTCGGGCAACAGGCGGGATCGATCCTCGCGGATCGTTCAACGCGTCCGTTTCATATCGTGAAGTATAGTATAGAGCAGCGTTCAGGCCGAATTTCCCGGTTCCGGCGTCGATTGTATAGTCGGAAACGAGGCCAGCGGTCCATTTGGGCGTGCGGCGTAGGCGGAGTACCGACAGGTCAGCGTCCCCCTGCCCTAGGTTGCCCCTGAACTCTGAATATTTGGCGTGCAGATAGCCGCCTGTCGCCAGGATCGTCCAGTTCCGAGTGGGCACGAGGGTCAACTCTGCCTCTACCCCCGTATATTTCGCCTTCGCGACATTTAAGGTGCTGGACAAGAGACGCGATCCATCAACCTGGAGAACATTCTCTTGCTTGTTGTCGAGAATATTATGGAATGCCGCGATGTTGAAGCGGACACGATGATCGAAGAGCTCACTTTTGAAACCGATTTCAAATGCGTCCATCACTTCGGGATCATAGGGCTGAACAGCTGTTACAATATTGCCAGTGCGGCCGCTGAAACCTCCCGTATTGTAACCTCGGCTGTAGCTCGCATAGGCTAGTATGTCGGGATTGAACTTATACTGGACGTTGACCTTTGGCGTGAACTTCTGAAAGCTCACCCCAGCAGAGACGTCGCCCACCAGCGGTCCCAGAACGCTCATGTCCCGCACCGTTCCTGGCACGGCCGAATAGAGGATATAATGCGTTTTCTTGCGGTCCCAGGTCTGTCGTCCACCGACAGTCAGGCGAAGTTGGTCCGTCAGGTCGTAATCGGCCTGAAAGAATAGCGCGGTCGACCGGTTATGTTGGTTGGTGACATAGGCATCCACCGAATTGAGGTAGGCAAAGCCTGGCGGCAGCCAATCGGGCAATCCCGTGGCGATGGGAGGCAAGGCGGCAAGGTCCACGGAAAGGTTGGTTTTCTGAGTATATTCATAGTTCATGTAGAAGAAGCCGCCGACGAGATTGAAGGGGCCATTGAAAGACGTTTCGAACCTTAGTTCCTCGGAAAACTGATGCGCCTTCAAATTGCTCTCATTGCGCGCCAGGGCGAAGCGCGTGGAGTCATAGTCTCCGAGCGTATATTCCTTGAACTCGCGCAGGCCGGTAAGGCTGACGAGCCGAACTTCATCTGTTGCCTGATATGAAATTTCGCCGGTCAGGGCATTAAGCCGCAGGGAACCGGGGAATGGTCGCGATTCAACAACATTCTTGTCTTTGGTGAGAGGCGTGCAGATGGACGCCGTATAGGGATTGAGGCAAGGCGAGTTGGCGCCGCCGAAATAACCCGGCACCTTGTAGGTGATCAGATTTGGCGTCAGCAACTGGGAGTAGGGCGGCAAGTCGCTGTCATTTTCCACCCGATCCAGCGCGAGATACAGGTTGAGCTTGTCCGTTGGCGTAGCGACGAATGCCAATCCAAACGTGCGGACGTCCCGGTCTCCATTGCGCCCGCCTGTAACGATATTTCTGAACTGGCCGTTATTCTTTCGTACCGTGATCGAGCCCTTGACCGCCAACAGGTCATTGACGATCGGCGCCATTATGACGCCTTCATAATCATTTTCGCCAAAGCTGCCGATGGTGAAGCGAACCTTGCCGGTCGCGTCGGCTGCCGGGTCGGGCCGCGAACGTATGACGTTGATGGTGCCACCCGTCGTGTTCTTGCCATTCAAGACACCCTGCGGGCCGCGAAGCACTTCGATCCGCTCAATATCATAGGCGTCCATGAGCGATCCGCGCTGGAAGGCGATCGGGATGCCGTCAACTGTAAAGCCGATGCTGGATTCAAGGCTGGGCAGCACGTCCTGAATGGACATGCCGCGCAAGCTAAGCTGGGGAACGTCCACGGACGCGCCGGATCGGTTGATCGTCAACCCCGGCACCAGTCCGCGCAGTCCGGTCAGGTTATCCAGACGCGCATGCTCCAATGTTTCGCTATTGAAAGCGGAAACAGCAACAGGCACCGATTGCAGTGGCTCGGCACGTTTTTGCGCCGTGACGATAATATCTTGCAGCATTCCCGCGCCTGAAGGCTCGTCCTCCGACTGCGGGATTTGCGCATGGGCCATGGCCGGAAACAGCGGCGCAGAGGCCAATAGTGCCCACTTCCTGACAGACATATTCAATTCCCCTCCAATGCATTTTCCGACATATTCTTCAGGCCTCATTCGAGCCTTTCGGAAATGCTCTCCCAATGCGCGATTTGATGATAGTAGCATACGGTTAGATAGCGAACTGATATGTTCCAACGGCGTCTGGGAAGAGTATATCGGGGGAAACACAGCGATCGGTTGGAAAACGGCCCGCTGCGCCCTTCAATCAGTGGAGTGACCATCGTGCCATCGGATCTGACAACCGCGCAAACAGCTGTTTTCCGGAACCTTGTCGTGCCAATGCGCGATGGTGTTGATCTGGCCGCCGACCTATACCTGCCGATGGCGTCGGGACAGGTGGAGCCGGATGTCGGTTATCCCGTGGTTGTTATCCGCACGCCTTATAACAAGCTGTTTGTGCAGGGTTCGTTTGGAACGCCCGCTTATCTGACCCGGCGAGGCTACGCTGTTCTGGTTCAGGATGTGCGCGGTACGAACGGGTCGGGCGGCGTGTTCGACCCGATGATGAATGAGGGGTGGGGTGAACGGCAGGACGGCATCGATACTGTCCGCTGGATCAAGCAGCAAGGTTGGTGCAACGGGAAGGTCGGCACCACTGGCCAGTCCTATATGGGTGGGACGCAGCTGCTGCACCTCCAGGCCGAAGATAATGAGATCGACGCCGCCTTCGTTCAGGTTCCGGCCGTCAACCAGTTCAACAATGGCTGGGTCTACAAGGGGGGCGTGATGGATAGCACGGCCTTGTGCTGGACCATGGGCATGGCGTTCACCGCTGCGGCACGGATGGGCGAAGAGGTGACCGCAGCGATCAAGGCCGACGCTCGGGCGGTTGGCTTGCCCAGCGGCTTTGCGGCTCCGCAAATGTTAATGGCATCCCCAGACCTGGCTTTCGAGATCGCGCGCGGGCACGCGCTGAAAGACGTCCCGATTAACCGGCATATGCCATTCTGGAATGCTTGGCTCGACAACAGGGATAATCCGGAATTCTTCGCCCCGAATGACGCAGCCTCGCGGTTTGACCGGGTGAAAGTGCCGGTTCTGCATTTCACCGGGTGGTATGATCTGTTCAACCGTAATTCGCTGGATGCGTTCGTCAACATTTCTCGCCATGGCGCCACTGAAGCGGCGCGTCAGGGGCAGCGGCTGATCATAGGGCCATGGGGTCACGTCGCGAACGGGATGCTCTGTCATTTCCCCAATGCGCTGGTCGATGACGTCGCCATGATGGGGGCGTGGATGGACCGCCACCTTCTGGGGGGCTCGGGGGAAGGGGACGACCATCGGGTTATGCTGTACGTGATGGGTGAAAATCGTTGGCGGGCCGAGCAGGATTGGCCGCTCCCCGATGCTCGGCCGACGCTGTTCTACTTGCACAGCGATGGTAACGCGAACGGCGCAGAGGGCGGCGGGCTGCTGTCTCAGGCTGCTCCGGGCGCGGATGAACCCGCTGACCATTATGTCAGCGATCCTGCTAATCCCGTGCCTTCGCTGGGCGGGCATTCGTTGCACGGCGGGCCTGCGGATCAACGGCCGAATGACCATCGGCCGGATATTCTTGTCTATACGACGGCGACGCTGGAAGAGGATATGGAGGTGACGGGCGCAATCCGGGTCATCCTCCATGCGCAATCGTCGGCAACGGACTGCGACTGGTTCGTGAAGCTGATCGACCTGTTTCCGGACGGCCGTTCCTACAATCTGGCGAGCGGCATGGTGCGGGCGCGCTATCGTAAATCGCGCAAGGCTCCGGAAGGGCTGATGCCGGATGCGGTAGAAAGATATGAGATCGAGCTGGCGCCAACCAGCAACCTGTTCAAAAAGGGGCACCGCGTTCGCATCGTCATTTCGAGCAGCGATTATCCGAACAGCGAGGTGAACCCCCAGGATTTCATCGACCTTTCCACCGCTGCTCCAAAAGATTATCGGATCGCGCGCCAGACGATCCATCACGATGCCGCACGGCCATCGGCGATCGAGTTGCCTGTGGTGCCTGCCGATCGGCCAAGGCAATGGATAGACACGCCTTTCCCCTCGGGCGAGACCGGACGATTTTACACCCGGCCCATTCCGGTTGAGGAGGCGCCGCCTATAGAGATGCCATTGTCCCTGCTGCCCTATGGCTGACCGGGGATCATCCCGCAGCTAGGCGGGCTTCCCAGATCATCGGGTATTATCTCGTGGTCAGCGTCGGCAGCTCAGGCAACGAGGCCGATATCCGCACCCGACAGAGCTTGCAGGCCGGCGATGGCCCGCTGTTCCAGCGTGACCGCGTTTTGCTGACGCGCGATGGTCAGCGCCTGTTCCAGGCAACGCCGCGCCTCGCTCTTGTCCGGCCCCCAGCGTGCGTGCAACCGTCCGGTTAAGCGCCAATATTCCGCTTCCCATATCCGCTCGTCATGCTGGGCCATGAACGTCGCGGACAAACCGGTATGGTGCAGGCCTTTTTCGTAATGGCCCATTTCGTCGCAGATATCAGCGGCGAGCAGGTGCAGGCAGGATGTGAGATAATGCTCAGAAAAGGCCTTCGTATGGGCCAGGAGCTGATCCAGATGTGACGGATCACGCGTCGAATGGAACGACGCCCAGGACAGGCAAGCTCGCCCGAAAGGCTGCCAGAACCGGCAAAGCTGCTGCGAGCATAGCTCTTGAAGCCGGTCATTATAGGTGTGGATACGGCCGTAATCCCTTTCGCAAACCGCGTGGAAGAGCAGCCACACCAGCACCAGTGACAAAGTTGCCGGGTGGCCAAGGGTTTCCGCCATGGCCAAGGCGCGCTCAGCCTCTCGCCTGCCCTGTTCAGGATTGCCGGTGTGCCAATGTACCCAGGAAAGATAGGCCGTGGAGGCCGCACCGGGATCATAGCCGAAGCTGCGGCCGTGTTGCGCGGGATCATAGACAGCGACCACGCGCTCGAAGTGCGTTCGGGCTGCGGCAAAGTCTCCCCGGAATGCCGCGCCAGCGCCCAGCAGGCGCCCTCCTTCCGCCTCCAGGCGGGCATTTGGTCCCAGTGAATGAATGAACTGGTCGAACTCAATCGCCAACAGGTCGGCATGCTTCCAGCGCCCACGGCCCGCCGCCACGGTCCAAAGCCCATGCAGGCTGGCCGCCAGCGCTTCAGGCCGTCCGACCTCCTCCGCCAGCAGGTGCGCGCGCTCGTAAATTTGCTTCAAGTCCGGGGCATAATAGCCTTCCGCTTCCCGAACAGTTGCCCCCAACTCCAACAAGGCATCAAGTTCGCGTTCGCTTCGTCCGATACCTGGTGAAATCGAAGCAAGGGTTTCAATCGCCGCGTGATAGTTCGCGCTTGCTTCAGCGAGGGCATATCTTTGTGCCGCTTTGCGGCCAGCATCCAGCCAGAAGGATACCGCCTCGTCGAAACGCGCCGCATGGCGCATATGTCCAGCGATTACTTCGGGGTGATCGGCTGCTATTTCCGGGAAATAGTCAACCAGGATGTCGGCAGTTCGAGAATGCAGGTCCTGACGGTCTGCGTCCATCATCGACGTATAGGCCGCGTCGCGGAGCAACGCGTGCCGAAAGGCATATCGACCTTTGCCGTTGGAGCGACCGCGCGTCAGAATGCCGGCGGCCAGCAGCTGGTCGATCGCAGCGGCCACCCGCTGATCTTCATCGCCGACCAGAGCCCTCAATATCTCGCCAGGGAAGTCCCGCCCTATTATGGAAGCCACCTGCGCAACCCGGCGTGCAAAGCCCATGCAGCCGAGCTGAGATGCCAGCAAGTCGTTCAGGCTATCGGGCACTGTCGACAGATCGCCCTTCCCAACATTCTGGGCGAGCAGGAGCTTAGTCAGTTCCTCCAGATAAAGCGGCACCCCGTCGGCTTTGTCGATAATCGTATCCCGGGCCGGGATTGGCAACGCCGCATCCCCCGCAATGCCGTCAATCATCCGGCTACAATCCTGGCGGGATAATCGGGTGAGACGAAGAACAGTAACCGGTTGTCCCGGTCCAAACAGCGCCGCGCACCCTGACCTGCCCGTCATTAGCAGGTAGAGCCGTAAATCCTGGCATGCCGACGCGGCAAATCCAATCAGCTCCAGCGTCGTGGGGTCCGCCCAATGTATGTCTTCGACAAGGAGGATAACTGGTCTGCGGCTACATAAGGCAGAAAGGATGGCGATCAGAAGCTGAAGTGTCTTTTCCTTCTTTTCGCTCGCCGATGGGAGGATGCCCTCCATATTTTCTTCCACATCCGCCTGAGCGAGCAATGTTTGAAGAAGCGCCCTGTTGATCGGCCCGTCCAAACCGACTCTCTTAAGAAATTGACCCAGTACGGCGTTTGATGGATCGTTTCCCGCCATCAACCGGCGGAGGATTTGGATAACGGGATAAAGTGCGCTGTTGCTGTGGTGCGCAGAGCATTGCAGGCGGATTTGATAGCCCCTTGGCCGCAGCCGTTTGATCAATGCTTCGGACAAACAGGATTTGCCGATACCCGCTTCACCTTCGACGATGACGGATTGCCCCTCTCCGGTGGAAGCCAGGAGCCAACGGTTGCGTAGCAGATCCAATTCAGCACCCCGGCCGATGATGTCGGCCGACGGAGCATCTTGCTTCGCGAGAAAACATGTTGTCGATCTGGGGCTCAGCAGTCGCCAAAGAAGAATCTGGTGCCCATCCTCGCCTTCTATTGCTCCAGCCGGAATGGTTTCAAATGCGGTGCGTGAATGTTGGCGGGTCTCTTCCGAAACGAGAATTGCGTTAGATGGCGTGTGATCGATTATCTGTAGGGCGATGGTGGGTACGTTACCCAATATCAGCGGCTGTTCCAGGCAGGGTCGTGAGAGAACATTGCCTGTATCAATGGCTACACGGACCTCACAATTATCTCGATGTTCGCGCCGTGCGTAGGCAACGATTTCCGTTGCCGCTGTCATCGCCCGTCCCGAAGCATCTTCCAGCGAGGTGGGCCAGCCGAAATAGACGGTGAGCCGGGCCGTTGCGCCGTTCTCCATGACACCGCCCAATTGCGTCATGGTCGAGGAAAAATATGCGTGGAAGCGGTCGAATTCTTCAAGGAACTCGGCCGTCAGTTGGGAAATGTCTCTTAACCGGAAAGAGCAGGATAATACCGTTACCCTGCGCAGTTCCATATGCGAAGGTAAATCCGGGGTCGCAGCCTTTGCAGGAGCGTCATCGTCTCGCTCAAGAATTTCCGATTGTTCCGTCTTGCGTTGGAAGCTTGGGACATATCCTCCTTTGGGAATGACAATCAGAATGGTGTCGGATTGGCCATGGTTGATCTGATAGCTTGTCAGCAGGCGGCGCAGGCGTCCTGCCTCCACCCGGACAGTCGCGCTGGTGCCGGGATCAAAATCCTGAGGCTTGTCGAAAACGCCAAGCGCAATACTATATTCCTTCAGGAGCGATCCTCGCCCCGCGAACATCTCCTCGCAGAGATAGCGTAAAAATCGCTGCATACGGGGACTGCGTTCAAAGACGGGGCTCATCAGCACTTTGTTTAAATGCGCCTGCATCTCCTGTTCGCCAGGAGGGGGAACGCTGCGCGCGTCAATGGATGATCGCCTCATCGTCAC
>NZ_AP027339.1:2195000-2582795 GCF_055394245.1 Sphingobium sp. TomTYG73 | reverse complement strand
AAACAGTCGACCCCCATCAACTGTGCCCCTGCCGGGCAGGGACCATCAGACGCAAAAATCCGTTTGGAAAAGCGGGAGCTTTCCCAACAAGTCTGCGCAAAAACAACCTAATGACGATCACCGGAATCGATTCGAGTGGTGATCAGAGAGTTGAAAATAGACAGGCAATCTTCGCCTGATCAAGGGCAAGGCCCTTCAAAAATATGAAATAAAGACGTTGACGCGGAAAACCGGGGAAAATGGCGAAATGAACAGAATATCACGCAAATACAGATACTTATCAAATATACACCTCTGTGCCCTTTTGCTCGAATCGTGAGGGAATCGCGGGAAACTGCGGATGTCCGTTACGGCCGCGTGACGGAATCATGAAAAAAACCCGCCCCAGAGCGGGACGGGTTTTTCGATTTTTACGTGACGATCGAGTGAAGCGGCTCAGGCGAGCGCGCTAACCCGCTTCGTGAGACGGCCGAACTTGCGAGCGGCGGTGTTCTTGTGCAGCACGCCGCGTGCGACGCCACGAGCCAGTTCAGGCTGGACGGACTGAAGCGCCGTGGCGGCAGCCGACTTGTCGCCAGCAGCGAGAGCGGATTCGACCTTCTTCACCAGGGTACGAATCCGGCTGATGCGGGCGCCGTTGATTTCGGCGCGGCGTGCGTTGCGGCGGATGCGCTTCTTGGCTTGCGGCGTATTGGCCATTTAAAGTCCTCGGTCTCGTCAAATCTCGTGAATAGGGTCAGCCGGAATCGCCAGCCGTCCCTGTGAAGGTGCGCCCCTTACAGGGGATAAGCCAAAGCGTCAACGGGAAGGCGCGTGCTATTTCTGGCATTTCGGGCAGTAGAAGGTCGACCGTCCGCCGTCCACGCGTCGCCGGATTACGCCGCCACAGGCGCAGCTTTCGCCTTCCCGGCCATAGACCCGCCACTGTTTGGAGAAATAGCCCAGCTCCCCATCGGGCCGGGCATAATCGCGCAAGGTGGACCCTCCGGCCGCAATCGCGGCTGTCAGCACTTCCCGAATCGCGTCGGCCAGCAGCCCGAGCCGCGCCCGACTGATGCGCCCCGCCTCGCGCGTTGGGGAGATGCCCGCCATGTTGAGCGCTTCACAGACATAGATGTTGCCGAGTCCCGCCACGATTCGCTGATCGAGCAGCGCCGCCTTGATCGATGTCGCCTTCCCTTTCAGCACCTGCGCCAGATAGGCAGCCGAAAAATCAGGTCCGAGTGGCTCCGGCCCCATGCGGGTGAAGGGACCGTAGGCGTGGGAGCCGTCGGTGCGCACGAGGTCGATCGAGCCGAAGCGGCGCGGATCGTTCAAGGAAAGCAGGTGTCCGTTTCCAGTCTCGATCAGAAGATGGTCATGCGTTCCGATCTCCGCCGGGTCGATTCGCCAACGCCCCGACATGCCAAGATGAAAGATCAGCGTGTCGCCGCGATTGGTTTCGATGAGCCCATATTTGGCGCGGCGGGACAGCGATGTGACGGTCGCGCCAGTCAGTCGCTGCCGCAGATCGACCGGTATGGGGAAGCGGAGATCCGCGCGGCGTGGTTCGACACGGGTCAGAATCGCGCCCTCCAGCACCGACCGGAGGCCAGCGACCGTGGTTTCGACTTCGGGCAGTTCAGGCATTCAAATCTCTCTTGGATAGCGATCGGATCGTCAGGCCGAATAATGCCGACAAGTCACTGAACATTTTCGCCGATCTGGGGTGTTTCCACCGGACATGCAAATGCTCTAGGAGGCTGGCCCATGAACGACACTGCTTCTTTCGGCTATCGCGACGTGGATGCCTCTGAAAAACAGGGGATGGTGCGCGCGGTCTTTTCCAATGTCGCATCCAAATATGACCTGATGAACGACGCCATGTCCGTGGGCGCGCACCGGCTGTGGAAGGACCAGTTTGTCGGGCGGGTGAAGCCGCGCAAGGATGAAGCGATCCTGGATATGGCGGGCGGCACGGGCGACATCGCCTTTCGTCTGGCCAAGCATGGTGCCCACGTCACCGTGTCCGACATCAATCCGGAAATGCTGGCCGTGGGCGTCGAGCGCGCGAAGAAGAAGGGCCTCGAAGGGCTGATCTGGTCGGAGCAGAATGCGGAAGAACTGACGTTCAAGGACCGCAGTTTCGACGCCTATACGATCGCCTTTGGCATCCGCAACGTGACGCATATCGACAAGGCGCTGCGGGAAGCGCATCGCGTGTTGAAATTTGGCGGTCGCTTCTTCTGCCTGGAATTTTCGACGACGACCTGGCCGGGCTTCGCCGATGTGTATGACGTCTATTCGCATCGGCTGGTGCCCAAGCTGGGCAAGCTGCTCGCCGATGATGAGGACAGCTATCGGTATCTGATCGAATCGATCCGGCGCTTTCCGCCTATGCCTGAATTTGAGCGGATGATCCGGGAGGCTGGTTTCGTGCAGACGAAGGTCGAGCCGATCCTGGGTGGGTTGGTGGCGATCCATTCGGGGTGGAAGATTTGATGGTGGCTTCGCACACGATAAGCCCCTCCCCTTCTGGGGAGGGTTCGGAGCAGTCACGTGCCTGCTTCGAAGGGTGGGGGCGAGCAAAGCGAGCGACTGCCTACGCGAGGTCAGAGCAGCGCCGCTTCCGCGGCGCGCCCACCCCCAGCCCCTCCCGCTTGCGGGAGGGGAGCAGGTAGTGCCATCCCACATCACGCATATTTGGCGGCTGCTGAAATGGGGCCGAACGCTGGCGCGACATGGGGCGCTGCGGGGGATTGAGCGCGATCCGTTGACGCCTACGCCCGTGAGGCGGCTGGTGCGATTGGCGCGGGTGGGGGCACAGGTGCCCAGGCAACCGCGCTATGCCGATGCCTTTCAGGCGATCGGGCCTGCAGCGATCAAGCTGGGGCAGACGCTGGCAACACGCCCCGATCTGGTTGGGGATGAGGCGGCGAACGACCTTTTGCGGTTGCAGGACGCACTGCCGCCCGTGCCTTTCGCCACCATTCGCGCGCAGATCGAACAGAGTTTCGGACGTCCGCTGGAGAGCATCTATACCAGCTTCGATGAAGCACCGGTGGGCGCTGCGTCGATCGCGCAGGTGCATCGCGCCATTACCACGGACGGCCGCGATGTCGCGGTGAAAGTGATCCGGCCGGGCGTCACGGACCAGTTCAACCGCGACATCCAGACCTATGAATGGGCCGCTGCCCATGTGGAAATGTTGGGTGGCGAGGTCGCGCGATTGCGGCCGCGCCTGGTCATCGCCAACATGAAGCGCTGGACCGCGCGCGAGCTGGATTTGCGCCGGGAAGCCGCTTCGGCGTCCGAACTCGCCGAGGCGATGGAGGCGATGCCGGGCTATCGCGTGCCCATGATCGATTGGGATCGCACGACAGGCAAGGTCATGACGATGGAGTGGATCGACGGGATCAAGATTTCCGATCGAGACGCCCTGATCGCGGCGGGTCATGATGTGAAGGAACTGGGCGCGCGGTTGGTCAACGCCTTCCTGCGGCAGGCGATCGCCGAGGGTTTCTTCCACGCTGACATGCATCAGGGGAACCTGTTCGTCACCGCCAATGGCGATATCGTGGCGATCGATTTCGGCATCATGGGGCGGATCGACCGGCGGGCGCGCATGTGGCTGGCGGAGATTCTCTACGGGCTGATCACCGGCAACTATAAGCGGGTCGCCGAAATCCATTTCGAGGCGCAATATGTGCCCGGCCACCATAATGTCGAGGAGTTCGCGACCGCCCTGCGCGCCGTGGGCGAACCGATGCGGGGCAAGCCGGTGCGCGAACTATCGGTCGGGGGCATGTTGGACGGGTTGTTCGCCATCACCCGCGACTTCGACATGCAGACCCAGCCCCATTTGCTGCTGCTCCAGAAGACCATGGTGATGGTGGAGGGTGTAGCGACCGCGCTCGATCCCGACATCAACCTGTGGGAGACGAGCGGCCCCTATGTGAAGGAATGGCTGCGCGCGGAACTGGGGCCGGAAGCCAAGGCGGCGGATGCGCTGATCGAGAATTGGCGGACGCTTCAGCGGCTGCCCGGCCTTGTGCGCCGGATCGAGGAGGCTTTCCCGGAGAAGGGAGGAGCGCCGCCGCCGCCGCCGCTGACCGAGGTGAGGCTGATCCGCATCGGCGGGGGGTGGCGCTATGCCGCGGTGGCCGGTGTTGCCGCGGTGACTGGAGCGGTCGTTACGGCCCTGCTACATCTGCAACTATGACTCAGCGCCGCATCCTCCTGATCGTCGCCGGTGGCATCGCGGCCTATAAGTCGCTGGAACTGGTGCGGCTGCTGAAGAAGCGCGGCATCGCCGTGCGGGCGGTGCTGACCGACAGCGCCACCCATTTCGTGACGCCGCTTTCCTTGGGCGTGCTGACCGAGGACCATGTTTATGGCGACATGTTCGACCTGAAAGAAGAACGGGAGATCGGGCATATCCAGCTGAGCCGACAGGCTGATCTGGTCGTGGTCGCGCCCGCGACGGCGAATATTCTTGCCAAGATGGCCAATGGCATTGCCGATGATCTGGCGACGACGCTGCTGCTGGCGACGGACAAGCCGGTGCTGGCGGCGCCCGCGATGAACGTGCGCATGTGGCATCATGCAGCGACGCAGCGGAACTTGGCGCGGTTGCATGCCGATGGCGTCCATCTGATAGAGCCGGATAGCGGCGAGATGGCTTGCGGCGAGTTCGGCAAGGGGCGTTTGCCTGAACCCGAAGCGATCGTGGAAGAGATTGAGCGGTTGCTTGAGCATCCGGCTGCGAAAGATCCGCTTGCGGGGCAACCGGATTTTGAGGGCGCGGAACTGCCACTTAAAGGGCGGCATATTCTGGTTACCGCTGGACCGACGCATGAGCCGATCGATCCGGTGCGCTACATCGCCAATCGCTCTTCGGGAAAGCAGGGCTTTGCCATTGCGGCGGCTGCGGCGCGGGCCGGTGCGCGGGTGACGCTGGTCGCCGGGCCGGTGCATCTGCCGACGCCTGCGGGCGTGGATCGCGTCGATGTGGAAACTGCGCGGGAGATGCTGGCGGCGGTCGAGGGCGCGCTGCCCGCCGATGTGGCGATCATGGTGGCGGCGGTTGCCGATTGGCGCACGGCTGACGCTTGCGAACAGAAGCTGAAGAAGGATGGATCAGGCAAGCCTGCGCCGCTCGCGCTGGTGGAGAACCCTGACATTCTGGGCACCTTGGGCAAACATGCGGGGCGCCCTGCCCTGCTCATTGGTTTTGCCGCCGAGACCGAGAAGGTTGCCGAACATGCTGAGGCCAAGCTGGCGCGCAAGGGTGCGGACTGGATCATCGCCAATGATGTGTCAGGCGACGTGATGGGCGGCGACAGCAACAGCGTGCATATCGTCACAGCGAACGGCATCGAAAGTTGGGAGCATTTGCCCAAGGATACCGTCGCCACCCGAATCATCGAAAAGGTTGCTAATGTCCTCCCCTCTCTCTCCGATTGAAATCCGTCTGAAGCGCTTGCCCCATGGTGAGGGGCTGCCGGCGCCTGCCTATGCGACCGAGCATGCGGCTGGCATGGACGTGGTGGCCGCCGAGGATGTGATCATCGTGCCGGGCGGGCGGCATGCCGTGGCGACAGGCTTCGCGATGGCGATTCCCGATGGCTATGAAGTGCAGGTGCGGCCACGGTCGGGACTGGCGCTGAAACATGGGATCAGCCTGCCTAACACGCCGGGCACGATCGATGCCGACTATCGCGGGGAGTTGAAGGTCATCCTCATCAACCTGGGCGCTGAACCCTTCGTCATTTCACGCGGTGACCGCATCGCGCAGCTGGTGGCGGCGCCGGTGCAGGTGGCGCGCTTTGCCGAGGTCGAGGAACTGGACGAGACGGTCAGGGGTTCGGGTGGTTTCGGATCGACGGGAGTGAGTAGCTCATGACCCTTTCCGACGAGCAGCTGGAACGCTACGCCCGCCATATCGTCCTCAAGGAGATTGGCGGCGCGGGTCAGGCGCGGCTGCTGTCGGCCGATATCGCGGTGATCGGCGCGGGCGGGATTGGTAGCCCGGCGATCCTCTATCTCGCGGCGGCCGGTGTTGGCACGATCCGGGTGATCGATGACGATCATGTCGCGCTTTCCAATTTGCAGCGGCAGGTTCTGTTCGGGACCGGCGACATCGGCGTCGCCAAGGCCGAGGCGGCGATGGCGGCGGTGGCGCGGCTTAATCCCGATGTGAAGCTGATCCCCATCGATGCGCGGATCGATGCGGATAATGCCGCTCTCATGCTTCGGGACGCGGATGTGGTGCTGGACGGGTGCGACAGTTTCGCGACGCGGCTGGCGGTGGCGGACTGCGCGCAGCGGTTGCGCATTCCGCTCGTCTCTGCGGCGGTCGGGCCGTTCGAGGGGCAACTCGCAACCTATCGCGGCTGGGAAACCGATCAGCCCTGCTATCGCTGCCTTGTCGGCGATCCGCAGGACGCGCCGGAGCGGAACTGCGCCGAAACAGGCGTGATTGGCGCTCTTACCGGCGTGATGGGAAGCCTGGCCGCGCTGGAAGTCATTCGCGCGCTCGTCCCCTTCGGCGCGGACATGGCGGGCAAGCTGCTGCTCGCCGATCTGCTCTCCATGCGGTTCCGCACGGTGAGCGTCGCCAAGGACCCCGGCTGCAAGGCGTGCGCCGCCGAACTATGCGCGAACTGAGAATTGTTGTCGCCACGGCTGACGCGGAGCGGCTGCGCGGCGCACTGGTGCTGGCGAGCGCGCAGGCGGCGTTGGGCGGAGCGGCAAGCATCTTCCTGCAACTGGATGCCGTGGCGCTGCTGCGGCAAACCGCTCAAGCACCAGAGGATGCCGCGCATCTGGCGGCGGGCCTGCCTTCCCTTAGCCAATTGATCGCCGAGGCGCTGGCGCTGGATGTCGGCATCCTTGCCTGCCAAAGCGGCATGGCGCTGCATGATGTCGCCGCCAGTGAATTGCCGGAAGGCATTTCCGTCAGCGGCCCCATCGCCTTTCTTCAGCAGACCGGTGATCAGGCGCGCCTGATCTTCGCCTGATCAGAAGGCCTTCCCCCAGAATTTCGCAACCTTGGGGTCGGCCGCGCAGGAGGAGCGCAGCGCCTGCCATGAAACGCGATCGAGGGCCGGGCGATAGGCCGAACCCGGCTTGACCGCGTCGGCGAAACGGCGGCGGCGATCGGCGGAGAGCGGGTGCGAGGAGAGCCATGTCATGGCCCTTTCTTCTCTCCCCGCCTCCTTGCCGCCGAGCTTTTCGAAGAAGGCCGCGGTGGCGGCGGGGGAAATGCTGGCAGCGCGCATCTGATCAATCGCGACGCTGTCGGCTGCCGCTTCGGCCTCCCGCCCATAGCTGAGCGCAAGCACGCCGTTCAGGTAGCTGCCTGCACCGCCCCCCGCTCCGCCGAGCACAGCGCTAAGGCCAAGTTGGCGGACAAGGCCGGTCAATGTGTCGCGGTGACGAACATGGCCCAGTTCATGGCCAAGGACGCCCGCGACCTCGTCAGGCGAGTCGGCCTGCTGGATGAGGCCGTCGAACAGGATGATACGACCGCCGGGCAGCGTTACCGCATTGACCATCGGGATGTTGGCAAGCGTGATTTCGCGCGCTTCATGATGGGGGTCGATCCTCTCCGCCAACGTCCGCAACGCGGCGTCCCCTGCGGGCGTGTGGCAGAAGCGACCGCCAAAATCCCCGACCATGGTATCGCCCATCCGGTTTTCCCAGGATTGCGGGATCAGCGGGGCGATGGCGCCGGGGGCTTCGAGCGCACCCCAGACAACCAGCGCCGCCGCAACCGTGAACAGCCCCGCCATAGGCCAGAAGCCGAAGCGGTCGATCCAGCGGCCATAGCGTTCGCCCTTGGGCAGATGCGCAGACAGACCCGCTGGTGGCTCTCCTGAAAAACCCATGCGCCATCCGGGAATAGCGCTGTGCCCATAGGCAGAACGCCCGCCGTCCGAGCCGATCACGGTCAGGTCGGACCAGATGGCAGGCGCACCGGCCCAGCCGCTTTCCGGTTCCTCCAGCACGAAGCCATCCCCGACCGGGCGGAGGAGCACGCTCCGCCGCGTCGCGGTGACGCCGTCATAATGCCAGAGCCGGAAATCGGGCAGGCCGGTCAGAAGGCACCTACGTCGAGCGCGTCGAGCAGGCCTTCACCATGGCGGCTGGTCTTCGTCTGCGATTGGGTGAGATCGTCGGTATAGATTTCGCCCGTTGCGTTCATGTGGGTGATGAAGAATTTCCAGTGACGATACTGGAGGAAGATCGACCCGATGCCGAGGGTGCAGACGACCAGTGCGATGTCGCCGAAGAACAAGGCAAGCCAATCATCCGTGCTGGCCTCAAAGGAAAATTCCAGGCCAGCGAGGGTCATGTTACCGATCGTTTCGCGCAGGAAGGCCGCATAATAAGCGAGCGCGATGAGGCCAAGCAAAGCATAAACGCCTACGAAGATGACGATGAACGACAGGATGCGCAGCAGCGGCGGGAAGCTGGATGTCACCCAAACGCCGCCAATGGCTCCTCCGAAAGTGCCCGCCATCGCGACGCCGAGCAGGACGAAAAGCAACGGAGCAAGATAGAAGAGCAGGAACCTCTTCATGAGCGGCCTGGCGCGACCGACCGCAACGAATGGATGCGAGCCGAAGCTCATCACGTTCATGCGCCGGTTCCAGAGCGAAACCATCGACCATGGGATGAGCAGGCCCAAGGGTATGTAGGACACCAGAGTGCGCCACATATATTGCAGGCCGAAGCCGAAGCCGCTGTCGTCGGCGCCACCTCTGATGCCGTGCCACCAGGTGCGGCTGAACCGATAGCGCAGCGCGCGGAAGCGGGCGACGCCCGTGAGGTAAAAGATAGTGAAGGCCGCCGCCATGGTGAGCACAGCTGCGAGGCCCGCATGCCCCCGAAGCACCAGCGCCTGCGCGCCGAACTGAAGAAACATGAAGGGCACGCCCATGAGCAGCAGCACCATCAGAAATCCCAGCAACAATTCCTTACCGGTGCCCGTCCATTCGAGCCGATCGTCGATGAAGCGCGTGTTCGACCAGAGGTAGCGCCGCGTCCGCGTGGTGGCCCAGAAACGATAGATGCCCAGTGTGACGATCGTCAGCAGCAGGTTGGTAAAAGCGATGGGCGCATATTCGCGCCAGCTTCCTTCAAAGGCGAAGCTCTCGCCGTAAAAGCGTTCCTGGTCCATGATCCCCCCGTAGTCCCCGGCAGCAAAAGACTATGCGCCGGGCGACTGGTCAAGGGGGATCATGTTTGCGGTCCTTCCGTCAGAAGGTGGCGTAGCGCTCGTTACCGACAAAGCCCATATTCTTGACGCCCGCTCGGCGAATGTCGGCGAGCACTTCGTCCACCACGACATAGCGGGCGTCAGCGGCGGGCTGGAACTGCAACTCCGGTTCGACAGGCTTCGCAAGGGACGCGGCGAGATATTGGCGCAGAGTGAGCCGATCGATTGCCGCCCCGTTCCAGCGCAGCACGCCCTCCCCATCGATCGTCAGCCTGTTCTTGACTGGATTTACGGGCGGCTGCGTCACCGTGTCAGGCGTTTGGGGAAGGTCGACGCCGACGCTGTGCGTCTGGATCGGTATCGTGATGATGAACATGATCAGCAGCACCAGCATCACGTCGATCAATGGGGTGGTATTCATCTCGCCCATCGGTTGTTCGGGCTGAGACGCGTTGGATTGGACGAAGCTTGAAGCCATGAACCCCTCCTGTTGAATGATATATCAACACATTTATCTTGCCCGCTGTGGCAGTGCTTGGCAAGTGCCCTTCTATTGACAGACGGGGCCGCCCATTTATGGGGAAAGCGCGGCATTTTGCGCTGCCATCCAATCACAGAAAGACTTGTCCCTTGTCCGCGATGCTCAAGATCACCCTGCCCGACGGTTCCGTGCGTGAAGTCGCGCCCGGCACTACGCCGGCGGATATTGCAGCGGCGATCGGGCCGGGTCTGGCCAAGGCGGCGATCGCGGCGCGTGTGGACGGCGAACTGCGCGATATCATGCGGCCTCTGGAAGGCGACGCGCAACTCGCGCTGGTGACGAGCAAGGATGAGGCGGACGCGCTGGAACTGGCGCGGCATGACTTTGCGCATCTGCTGGCCGAGGCCGTGCAGGCTTTGTTTCCGGGGACGCAGATCACCTTCGGCCCGGCGACGGACGACGGTTTCTACTATGATTTCGCCCCGAAGGATCGGCCCTTCACAGAAGAGGACCTGCCCGCGATCGAAGCGAAGATGCGGGCGTTGATCGCCGCCGACAAGCCGCTCCGCCGCGAGGTGTGGACGCGCGAGGACCTGATCGCGCGCTGGAAGGCGGAAGGCGAGACGTTCAAGGCGGAATGGGCGGCGGAGCTTCCCGAGGGCGAGGAACTGACGGTTTACTGGTCCGGTGGCGAGTGGCTCGACATGTGTCGGGGGCCGCATCTGGCATCGACCGGCAAGCTCGACCCGAATGCTTTCAAGCTGACGCGCGTGTCGGGAGCTTATTGGCGGGGCGATCAGAAGAATGCGATGCTCTCGCGCATCTACGGCACCGGTTGGCTCAACAAGAAGCAGTTGGACGCGCACCTCATGCGCCTCGAAGAAGCGGGCAAGCGCGACCATCGCAAGCTGGGCGCGGAGATGGACCTGTTCCACCTCCAGCAGGAGGCGCATGGGTCGGTCTTCTGGCATCCCAAGGGCTATCTGATCTGGCGCGAGCTGGAAGCCTATATGCGCCGCGCCATCGACGATGCGGGCTATCGCGAGGTCAAGACGCCGCAGGTGATGGATGCGCGCCAGTGGGAGCAGTCGGGCCATTGGGGCAAATATCGCGAGAATATGTTTGTCATCCCCGACGAGGTGCCGAACGTCGAGGATGAAGGGCCGCTGGTATCCGACGATGTCGACTGGATGGCGCTCAAGCCCATGAACTGCCCGGCGCACATTTTGATCTTCAAGCAGGGGATCAAAAGCTATCGCGACCTGCCGTTGCGTTTCTATGAGAATGGCTGCTGCCACCGCAACGAGCCGCATGGCGCGTTGCACGGGTTGATGCGTGTGCGCCAGTTCACGCAGGATGACGCGCATATCTTCTGCCGCGAGGACCAGATCGTGGCGGAGGTGCAGGCTTTCTGCGAACTGGCAGACCGGATCTACAAGAATTTCGGCTTCACCTACTCGATCAAGCTGGCGCTGCGTCCGGAGAAGCGCTTCGGCACCGAGGAAATGTGGGACAAGGCCGAGGAGGAACTGCGCAACGCCGTCGCCGCTGCGGGGCTGAACACGCCCGAATATGGCTGGGAGGAGCTGCCGGGCGAGGGCGCCTTCTATGCGCCAAAGCTGGAATGGCATCTGACCGATGCGATCGGGCGGACCTGGCAGGTGGGCACGATCCAGTCGGATCGGGTGCTGCCGGAGCGACTCGACGCTTCCTATGTGGGTGAAGATGGCGAACGGCATCGGCCGGTGATGCTACATCGGGCGATTTTCGGCTCCTATGAGCGGTTCATCGGCATATTGATCGAACATTATGCGGGCAAATTCCCGCTCTGGCTCGCCCCGGTGCAGGCGGTGGTCGCGACCATCGTTTCGGACGCGGATGACTATGCGAACGCGGTGGTGGAAAAGCTCCGGGCCGCCGGAATCCGCGCCGAGGTCGATGTTCGCAACGAGAAGATCAACTATAAGGTTCGCGAGCATAGCCTTGGCAAAGTGCCCAATTTGCTGGTCGTCGGTCGCCGTGAGGCCGATGAAGGCACGCTGGCGCTGCGTGAGTTGGGCAAGGAGGGGCAAAGCGTCCTCGCCGTTGATGATGTCATCCAGCGTCTTGCAAAAGAGGCGCTCGCCCCCGATATGCGGTGAGGCAGCGATGCCACATGGGGCCGGTGATTCCGTAACTGCGGACTTGCCGCCCCTTTCGGCTTTGCGCTAAAGGCCGCCAGAGCCGTTTTGGAACAATAATAGGAGAAGCCGCTATACGTCCCCCAATGATGCGCCGCCCGATGGCGCCGCCGCCTAAGTCCGGTCCCCGTTACAATGAGTTCATCACCGTGCCCAAGGTGCGCGTGATCGACGACGAAGGCGAAAATCTGGGCGTGATGTTGACGCAGGAGGCCATGGAGCGCGCTTATGAGCTGGGCCTGGACCTGGTCGAAGTGTCCCCGACCGCTGATCCGCCGGTCTGCAAGTTCCTCGACATCGGCAAGTTCAAGTACGAGGCCCAGAAAAAGGCCAATATCGCCCGCAAGACCCAGAAGACGCAGGAACTCAAAGAGATCAAGATGCGTCCGAACATCGACGATCATGACTATGATACGAAGATGAAGAAGGTCCATGATTTCATCGGCGATGGCGACAAGGTGAAGATCACCCTGCGCTTCCGTGGCCGCGAGCTGTCGCACCAGCAGCTTGGCATGCAGCTGCTCCAGCGCGTGGCGGAGAATGTCGGCGAGATCGCCAAGGTCGAAGCCTATCCCCGCATGGAAGGCCGCCAGATGCTGATGGTGCTCGCGCCGAAATAAGGCTTGCCGGTTTTGGCGGATGCTTTTTGGGCGGGGTCTGGGTTCAGGCTCCGCCCATTTGCTATTTAAGGCACCGACGCAGCGGCGATACGCCATCGGCCGTGAAGCATTTCCCGGGATCACATTGATGCGCCGATGAGGATCGACAGCGTGCTCCAGCTGGTTCATGCATAAGGGGCGGCAAAGGCAAGCCGCGGTTTTGTGGAGCTTTCCGAACCATTGGATCGGAGAGTTCGGCTTTTTTATTCGAAGCGTTCCTCAACCGGGCCGGTGAGCCCGGCTGGTTGCGGGCCGCGCGAAATGGCAGAGAGGATGCATATGTTCAGCCACATCATGGTTGGTGCCGACGACATTCAGAAATCCAAGCAATTTTATGACGCGACGCTGGGCGCTCTGGGCGTCTCGCCGGGTTTCGTCGATGACAAGGGCCGTGTCTTCTACATGACGCCGACCGGTGCGTTCGCGATTTCCAAGCCGCTCAACGGTGAACCGGCCTGTGCGGCCAATGGCGGAACTATCGGCTTTTCGGTCTCTTCGCCCGAGCAGGCCGATGCATGGCATGCGGCGGGGATCGCGGCAGGCGGCACGACTTGCGAAGATCCGCCCGGTGTTCGTGACGGCGGCATGGGCAAATTGTACCTGGCCTATCTGCGCGACCCGGCAGGCAACAAGCTATGCGTGCTGCACCAGATGGCGGCCTGACGCGACGGGGCTTTTTCAGGAGCGCTGACGTGGCGCTCCTGAACTCTCGCATTTCAGATCAATTCGGAACGATCAGATATTTCTCGCCGGTGCGCCGGGCATTGTAGGTGAGCACGGCTTCGCGGTTGAGCGCTTCGGACAGCGAGATGTGGCCCTTATAGTGGCTGGCGAAGGTCGTCGTGATATTGTCCATCACGCGTTGCTTCATCCGTTCGATCGTTTCCGGTCCCGCCTTTTGCAGGAAGGGGAAGAGCAGCCAGCCGCCAACAGACCAGCCAAACCCAAAGCTGCGCGTCAGGATGGTGGGGGACAGGTCGAGCGCGCCATAAATATAGGCTTGCTTGGGGCTGTCGGAACCATAGCGGCTGTAGGGCGCGTCTTTGCTGGCGACCTGTTCCATGGCGTGCAGGATCTGGCTGACGAGATTGCCGCCGCCGATTGCGTCGAAGGCGATGGTCGCGCCGGTGGCTGCGATGGCGGCTTCAAGCCGAGCAGGGAAGTCCTCTGCCGAACTGTTGAGCACATGGTCCGCGCCGATCCCTTCGAGGATGGCCACCTGCGCGTCGTTACGCACGATGTTCACCAGCGGAATGCCGTCTTCCTGAGCGATGCGCACCAGCATCTGGCCCAGGTTGGAGGCGGCGGCGGTGTGGACGATGGCCTTGTGCCCTTCCCGCTTCATGGTTTCTACAAAGCCAAGGGCCGTCATGGGGTTCACGAAGGCGGAAGCGCCCTGCTCCGCCGTCACCTCATCGGGCAGGACCATGCAGGCGCGGGCGTTGACGACCCGATATTGCGCGAACATGCCACCGCTGATCAGGGCGACGCGCTTACCGAGCAGGGCCTGAGCTTCCGGGGATTCGCCCGCGTCGATGACGGTGCCCGCCCCTTCATTGCCGATCGTCATGGGCTGGCCCACTCGCCCCGCCAGCGCGTGACGGGCCGCGTCGGGCATAGGGGCGACGATGCGGTCTTCGCTGTAATCAGCATTTTCAAGGTCGGCGGAGGCGAAAAGCAGGGCGAGGTCTGACGGGTTGATGGGTGCCGCTTCTACGCGGACCAGCACCTCGTCCGCCCGAGGCGGCGGTAGCGTCTCCTCCGCCAGTTCGACGGTCAGCCGACCATCCTCGTCCAAGGTCGATAGAAGCTTCAATCCTTGGATCCGGGTCATGGCTATGTCCTTTTCAGGCTGAGGGGCGGGCGCTGTAGAGGTTGGGGTACATCGCCTTGAACGCGGCGAGCTTGGGCATGTCCCACCGCTTGATATAGGGATGGCGCGGGTTCCGGGTCAGGAAATCCTGATGATAGGCGTCCGCAGACTGGAAGCCGGTGAAGCGTTCGACCTTCGTCACGATCGGGTCGCGCCACAGTCCCGCCTTGTCCAGCTGTGCCAGATACGCGCGAGCGGCCTTGTCCTGCCCCGGAGTGAGGGGGAAGAGTGCGCTGCGATATTGGGTGCCGCGATCGGGGCCTTGATAATTGAGCGTGGTGGGGTCGGCGATGACCGAGAAGAAGACCCGCAGCAAGGTAGCGTAGCTGACCTGCCGGGGATCATAGGTGACGCGGACGGCTTCGGCGAAACCCGTGTCGCCTTGGCTGACGCGGTCATAGTCGACCTTGAGGTTGGCAGGGCCGCCAGCAAAACCGGAGGTGACGAGACGCACGCCCTTGATGTGGGAAAAGACGCCCTCGACTCCCCAGAAGCAGCCTCCAGCAAAGACTGCGGTTTCGAGCTTTCGGGTTGCCGGGGCATCTATCACGGGCGCCGGAGCGAAGACGGGGCGCTCTGCGCGCAGGGGAGAGGCGACGGCGGCGGCCGCAGAGAGGGCGATGAGAAAGGCGTTAAAGGGCCGCATTGGAATTCGCCTCGGGCGCGCTGTCGGACGCGGCCATGGCCGGGGTCGTCAGGGCCGGAGGATCGGCGAGGTGGAGGGCGAAGACGCCAGCGGACCCAATCGCAAACCCGCCGAGAAAGCGCAGGAACAGGTCGGATTTCAGGAATGCCAGCATGGCCTTCTTCCTTTCTATCATTTCCCGGAAGGACGGGGATTAGCAGTGGGAGGGTTAGCCTTTGGTGAACGAGGCGGCTAGTCCCGTTTCGAATTAAAACGGGATATAGGCAACCTTGTTCTGGCTGCAAGACGGTGCGCCGGACGAGAGTCCGTTTTTTTCGGAGAGGATGAGGGAAACGGCGATGTTGCGCATTTTCCCCTCCACCATTTGCGGAGCAAATGGTCCCCCTCCCCATCTTCGATGGGGAGGATTAAGGGAACTTATTTGAGGGCGGCGCAGGCTTCCTGGATGCGCTTGCACGCCTTGGCCAGAATTTCTTCCGAGGTCGCGTAGCTGATGCGGAAGGCGGGCGAGAGGCCGAAGGCGGCGCCGTGAACGGCGGCGACGCGGGCTTCATCGAGGAAATAGCCGATGAGCTTTTCGTCGTTGTCGATCAGCTGGCCCTTGGGCGTCGTCTTGCCCATCAGGCCGCTGGCGTCGGGATAGACATAGAAGGCGCCTTCGGGCGTCGGGCAATCGAGGCCCGGCGCGTCGTTCAGCATCGAGACGACCATGTCGCGGCGCTTCTTGAAGGCGGCGTTGCGCTCTTCAAGAAAGTCCTGCTCACCCGTCAGCGCGGCGACGGCGGCCGCCTGGCTGATCGAGCAGGGGTTCGACGTGGACTGCGACTGGAGCTTCCCCATCGCCTTGATGATCCATTCGGGGCCACCGGCGAAACCGATGCGCCAGCCGGTCATCGAGAATGCCTTGGAGCAGCCATTCACGGTCAGGGTGCGCTCGTAGAGGTCGGGGCACACCTGCGCGATGGTCGCGAAGGGGGTCGGCGCGTACCAGACATGCTCATACATGTCGTCGGTCATGATGAGGACATGGGGATGGCGGCGCAGCACTTCGCCCAGTCCCTTCAACTCGTCGGCCGAATAGGCCGCGCCCGAAGGGTTGGAGGGCGAGTTTAGGATCAGCCATTTGGTGCGCGGCGTGATCGCGGCGTCGAGCTGCGCGGCGGTGATCTTGTAGCCCTGGCTCGCGGGGCCTTCCACGAAGACGGGGGTGCCGCCCGCGAAGTTCACGATGTCGGGATAGCTGACCCAATAAGGCGCCGGGATGATGACTTCATCGCCCACATCGACGGTCGCGACCAGCGCGTTGAACAGAGTGTGCTTGCCGCCCGAGTTCACGCTGATCTGGCTGCGCTTGTAGGTCAGGCCGTTGTCGCGGCTGAACTTGAAGGCGACCGCGTCCTTGAGGTCGGCGGTGCCATCGACGTCCGTGTAGCGGGTCAGGTTCTTGCGGATCGCGGCAATGCCAGCTTCCTTGACGAAGTCGGGCGTGTCGAAGTCGGGTTCGCCGGCCGAGAGACCAATGACATCGACGCCTTCGGCTTTGAGGGCATTCACACGCGCGCTCATCGCCAGGGTGGCGGAGGGCTGGATGCGACCGAGGGCAGCGGAAGTCTGGCTCATCGTGACACTCTTTCTGATGAATAGTGAGTCCGCGCGGGCGGACGCGAGGCTCCTTAGTGCGCTATGGCGCGGGGGGCAACCGCCAGTTGGGGTGGGGTGGCTTGCATTGCGCAACAGTCGTCATTCCAGCGGAAACTGGAATCTTGGGAGGCGTGGCGTGAGTTGGCCTGAGATCCCAGCTTTCGCTGGGATGACGGAAGTAGAGCAGGAGAGGTGGCTGGCCCACCCCCGACCCTTCAAACGAGTCATGCGCCTCGTTTGAACGCTTGCGGGAGGGGAGAGTTTCTACCTTGCGAGGGAGGCCGCGACCATGCCTCGGGCGGCGTTGCCGATGAAGAAGCCGTTTTCCAAGTCGCGCGGTTTGAGGTCGGCTTCGACCGCTTCGTTCATTTCAATGAGGCTGCGGCGCAGGACGCCGGGCAAGATGCCGCGCGCGAGGGGCGGCGTCACCAGCTTGTCGCCGCGTTCCACAAAAATGGAGGAGAAGCAGCCTTCGGTGAGGAAGCCTTCTTCGTCGGTCATCAGCACTTCGTAAGTGCCGCCGCGCTTCAACGCATCCCGATAGATTGTCCGGTCGGTGGTCTTGTGCGTGAGGCGAAAGTCATCGGTTCGGCTTTTCCGGGGCACGATCGCCACCTGCATGATCGCCTGGGGCCAGGTGCGATGTTCGCGCACTTCGATGGCGATGGAGCCGCGCCGCGAGACGAGAAGGCGGAGGCGGCTGCGTTCGCGCAGACGAAAAGTCGCGGCCTGTAATTCGTTGCGAACGTCGTGACGGTCGAAGACGAAGTCGAGTGCCGTGGCACTTTCCTTCAGCCGTTCCAGATGCAGCTCCAGCAACCTGATACCGTCGACCGGATCGAAAGCCATGGTTTCGAGCAGATCGAACCGTCCGTCATCCAATGACATCGAAACTATTCAAGCCCCCTACTGTCCCGCAGTCGTCAGGAAGCGCCCCTTGGCCAGGCATTCCGCCCACTCGGATGCCGCATCCGAGTCCGCGACAATGGCCGAACCCAATCCCAGGCGCCCCTCCTTGCTGCCTTCTTCAACCCAAATCGTGCGAATGGCAACATTGAAGGCAGCGTCTCCGTTCGGATCGATCCAGCCCATGGTGCCGGTATAGATGTCGCGCGGATGTGCCTCCACTGCATCGATAATTTCCATCGCCCGCACCTTTGGCGCGCCGGTGATCGATCCGCAGGGGAAGAGGACACGCAGGATATCGACGGGCGACAGGCCCGGTAGCAGCCGTGCGCGGATGGTCGAGACCATCTGATGCACGGTTGGATAGGTTTCGACATGGAAGAGATCGGGCACGATCACGGTTCCGGCGCGCGACACGCGGGACAGATCGTTGCGCAGCAGGTCGACGATCATCAGATTTTCCGCGCGCTGCTTGATGTCCTCCCCCAATTCCCGTGCCAGTGCCGCATCGCGGACGGGGTCGGCGGAGCGAAGGGCGGTGCCCTTCATGGGCCGGGCGGTCAGCTGCCCGCGCACGTTGGTGAAGAAAAGTTCGGGCGAGAAGGAGAGGATATTGTGGGCGCCGGTGCGGATGATGCCGCCATAGCCCGCGCGTTGGCGAGGACGGATCGCGGCGTAGAGCGCCATCAGGTCGCCGTCGAAGCGCGCGGCGCAGGGGAAGGTCAGATTGACCTGATAAATGTCCCCTGCCCGGATATAGTCCTGCACTTGGGCGAAGGCCGCGCGATAAGCCTTTTCATCCATCAGCGGCTGCGGCGCTTCTATGCTGACAGCGGAGGGATCAGGCAACAGGTCCGGCATCAGCGCGGGATCGATCAGCCGATGCCCTTCGAACAGGCCGAACCACAGAAGCGGCATGGCGGCCCTATGGTCGCCCTGCCGAAGGGCGATCGGCTGGAGGCGATCCTCCAGCATCAGCCCCGCCTCATAGCTCATGTAACCGGCGGTATGGAGGCCCATCTCGCCCGCTTCGGCGATGCGGTCGAGGGCGGGCTGCACATCCTCAAGGCAATTAGCGCAGATGATCTCCACCGGGTCACGATAGAGACGCGCGGGCGCGGGATTGCGCTCTCGCGCATCGTCGAACAGGACAAAGGCTTCGGAGGCACCCGGCAGTCGCATGGGGGCCGTCTTAACAGCCTTTTGGCGGGGCGAAAGGGAGGTAGGCGCTTAAACCTGTGTTGCACAGTCCGCCGCGCAGCCATAGGGACGGCGCATGAGCGACCATCCTTCCGCTAGTGCCGCCGTGCGACCGCTTCGCCCCGCCTTGACTTCAGGACTGCGCGGCCGTTGCCCCGCCTGCGGCGAAGGCGCGATGTTCGCAGGGTTCCTGAAGCCCAGTCCGGCCTGCAATGCGTGCGGCCAGCCATGGGATGTGTCGCGGGCGGACGATTTCCCCGCCTATATCGTGATCCTGCTGCTGGGGCATATATTGGTGCCCTTGATGATCGAGGTGAACCATGCGCTGGCGATTCCGCTAGGGGTGCAGGCGGCGCTGTGGCCGGGGCTGGCGGTGGTGCTGGCGGCGGTGATGATCCAGCCGGCGAAGGGGGCGGTGATCGCGTTTCAGTGGGCGCGGCGGATGGATGGGTTTGCGGGCTGATCTAACTCCACCCCTTCATCACTCCGCTCTCCTTCGGGCTGTCCGAACGAGTCACTTGCCTCGTCCGGATGTCGAAGCCCTTCCCCTTCCCTTCAAGAAGGAAAGCCCTTCGACAAGCTCAGGGCGAACGGAGGTGAGGGAGGTTGGTTCAGGAGACGGCGCGGGCAAGCCTCACGAGACCCCAGCTTTCGCTGGGGTGACGGTCATGAGTTAGGCCGGCTGGCGCAGGAAGTTGCGCTCCATGGCTTCGCGCAGGCTGGCGTCGATGCTGCGGCGGCCTTCGGAGCCGTGGGTGACGACGGTAGTGTCGCAGGTGGCGACGCAGACGCCCTTCTGGAAGGCGGCGGAGCTGACGGTCCAGCTGGTGCGGCCGATATGGCCGATGCCGCAATGCACTTCGAACGGATAGGGGAAGTGCGATTCCTCCACGAAGTTGAGCGATACAGCAGCGACGAGCCAGCGCACACCCTGTTCCTGCGGGTGACGGCCGAGATGATGGTGGAAGCGGATGCGGGCGGTTTCGAAGATGCCGGAGATGGCCACATTGTTGATGTGGCCCATCGTGTCGATATCCTGGAAGCGCGTATCGATGCTGGTGATGAAGCTGTAGGCTTCCGGGCTCAGCCGCCAGGATTCGGGTTTTGCCATGTCCTGCTTTCCGATGGTTGTCCTTGAAGCTCTTACGCTTCGCCGACGCGGATTCAATCGTTCAGGGAAAATTGACGCAACTGCGACCTTTTTGACACAGCGGATGTTGGTCGCGGTGCAAAAGCGCCGCCATCGCGCGGGAGATGGACTTTTGCCCCCCATTTCTGCCAAAGCGCGAACATGACCGACAAGCCACAGAATGTCCGCATCGAAGACGGTGTTTTTCTGGGCTTCGTCCTGTTGGTGTCGGTGGCCTTTGCTCTGGTGATCGAGCCGTTTTTCGCGGCCATATTGTGGGGCGTGATCGCCGCCATATTGTTCGGGCCGATCAACCAGAACCTGTTGCGGCAGATGCCGGGCCGCCCCAATAGCGCGGCGGGGCTGACGCTGTTGCTGATCGTGGCCGTCGTCATCCTGCCCGCGATCGTGCTGGCTGTCTCGCTGGTGCAGGAAGCGGGGCTTTTCTACGCCAAGATACAGTCGGGGCAGATCAATATCCCCGCCATGTTCAATGCATTCCGGGCGAACCTGCCGGATTGGGCTTCGAACCTGCTGGCGCGCGTGGGCATCACCAATTTCGCGGCGGTGCGCGACATGCTGGGTCAGGGGATCGCCAACAGCTTCCGGTCCGTCGCATCGCAGGTGTTCCAGATCGGGCAGAGCGCATTCAGCTTTTTCGTGGCGTTGAGCGTCACGCTCTACCTCACCTTCTTCCTGCTGCGCGACGGGCCTGCGCTGGCGGCGCGGCTGGATCGCGCGGCGCCGCTGCGTTCCACCCACCGGCGGGCGCTGATGCAGCAGTTCGTTGTCGTCACCCGCGCCACAATCAAGGGCAGCGTGGTCGTAGCCATCGTTCAAGGGATGATCGGCGGCACCGTTTTCTGGGCGTTGGGGATCACCGGAGCGCTGCTGTGGGGCGTGCTGATGGGATGCTTTTCGCTGATCCCGGCGGTGGGCACGGGATTGGTGTGGGTGCCGGTGGCGATTTACCTGCTGGCGACGGGCGCGGTGGTCAAGGGGATCATCCTGATCGGTTGCGGCCTGTTCGTCATTGGCCTGGTCGACAATCTGCTGCGGCCGATGCTGGTCGGGCGGGATACGCGCATTCCCGATTATGTGGTGTTGATCACGACGCTGGGCGGCATCGACATGTTCGGCTTCAATGGCATCGTCATCGGGCCGGTGATCGCCGCGCTGTTCATCGCGACATGGAACATCGTCACGCGGATGCGGACGGGCAACGGGCTGGAAGGGCCGTTGACGCAGGAAGAGACGCCGTCCGCTAAGGCGGATCGCTGAGGGTTGTACTAACCGCCCTTAGGAGGAGACATTGTCGGCGATATCCTCGGCAAGGCGATCGAGTTCGGCTGGCTGCTTCTTCTTGCTGATCAGGGCGTAGGCCAGTTCGCCCTCCTGCCAATAGGCGACGGTCTTGCCGTCGCGGGTGAGCACGGCCGGTTTGGCGGGCGCCACGCCATCGTCGCGGACGGCGAACAGGGATACCGGACGGCTGACGTCGTTGGTGATGGTCATCTGAAGGCTGGGACCGCTGTCGGAAGGGAAAAGCTGTACATCGGTGATACGCCAACCCTGCGGCAGGACGGGAAGCGCGATGCGGGCGAAGGAGCCGACTTCGCCGACGTTGAACACCGTGGGCGGCGAACGGCGCAGGACGGCCCGCATTTCCGCGACTTTGTGCGACTGCAAGGCTTCCTTGATGAAATATTCCTCCGCCCGGCCGCGATCGACCGACACGCCCTTGCCCATGGCGAACCAGCCGCCCGCCAACACCAACAAGGCCGCAACGACGCGCGCGAGGCGGGATGTTGATCGGGCAAGCGAGAGCGAGACGGGGGCGGCATGAGAAGGCGGCCGACGAAATGGCGTGACGTTAGCACAAGCCGCGACGGTTACTGCGGTGTCAGTCCGGCGGTGGAAAACCGCGTCGAAATGATCGCCTGCGCCGTCACGATCGACGCGGGTGAAGCCATGGCGCTCTAGCAGGGTGAAGACTTCGCCTGCATCAGCACCATAGCGGTGAAGGTTCTGGTTATCGATTTCGACGACCGCTGCACGCGTTTGCGGGAGGGCGAGGATCGGCGCCAGCCCCTGAAGGACGGCATATTCAAATCCCTCCACATCGATCTTCACCGTGATGGATCGCTCGCCGATCAGCTTGAGGAGGCCGGGAAAGTCGCCGATCGACAATGTCATGACCCGTTCCCCCTCCTCCACAGGCTCGCTGGCGATGGAGAAGCGCCCGGAATGCCCTGTCGCGCGATTGTCGAGCAGGTCGGGGCGGGTCAGGGCCGCAAGGGCCATGTTGAAGGGCAGGACATTGCCAAACGCGTTCAGACCGATGTTCCGGACCAGCTTTGCGAAGGTGGAAAAGCAAGGTTCGAAGGCGATCACCAGCCCGTCCGGCCCCACGCGTTCCGCCGCAAGAAGGGTAAAGATGCCGCAATTGGCGCCGACATCGATGAAGCAGTCACCGGGACGGAGGCATTCCACCTCATCGGAGACTCGCGCGCCATATTCCCCGGTCAGCCCGAGCAGATGAGTCCGGTCGCGGACATCAAAGGCCAGTCGGACACGGCCATAGCTCGATCGAATCGGCGTGCCATCCAGCAACCTGGCGAAAGGCGACAACAGCCGCCATTTCCCGCGAAAGCGAGGCAATCGGTGGACATAGAGGTTCAACAGCCAAGGTCGAACCACCCTGAAACCGGGCATCAGCGCACCTCACTTCCCTTATGGCCGGCAATTTACGTCATGCATGATCGTCCGTGGCCGACTTTTCCGGAGTACCCCCGCAGTTGCTCGCCCGCGGGTCGGGCCGATGCTCCATACGGCGTCAGATAAGTCGCCGCCGTTACTGGAGAATGACGGCGCGCCTCACTTAGCCGCCACGGCTTGAACGTCCCTCGTGGCAGGATCGCCGGTGATCCAGTGGCGCAAATCTATCTGGAGGATGTCTTGCAGGATCAACAGGTCCTCGCAGTAAAAATCGCGGAGCATCTGCTGCAATTCATCAGTGAGGGGCGGGTAGCGGATCGGCGCCGCCAACGACGCGCGCAATTTTGCCAGATGGGGGTTGGAGCGGAGCGGGTCGAGCACCGGGCGCATCGGTTGCAGCATACGGCGCAGCGGCAACGGCAACATCGGGCTGGCGCTGTCATTTTTCCGGCTGGCCACCTCTTCCGGCGCGATATGCACCGGCACGCCGATATGGGTGCACACGTCCGCGATGACCTGTTCGGGCTGCTCCCGCAGCGACTCGTACAGGATCACGTGGATCTGATTGCGCGGATAATGGCGGAGGAAACGGCGCAGATGGGCGCCGTAAAGTCCGCCCGACAGGAAACGCGACTGTTCAGGCTGCGCGCTTTCCAGATATTTGCGCGGGTCGCTGCTGACCTGTCCGCGTCGGAAGAGCATGCAATAATCGGAATAGGCGCGCTGGACCGGGTCGCGCAGCTGAACGATGAGGCGGGCCTCGGGAATCATGGCCGCCATGCGCTCCGGGGCTTGCGGATGCGCTAGATAGTCCGCCGACTTTTCCCCGATGATGCGGCCGGGCGGAGCGGGATCGAAGAGAGAGGCGTACCATTCCGGGCCGCGATCATATTCCGAACTGAAATAATGGGGTTCGGCGTCAGGGAGCCACAGGCCGGGATGATTGCGGAGTTGATGAGCGATCCAGGTTGTCGCGCCTTTCATGGCGCCGATAACGACGAAGCTTGGCTGGCGATCAATCATGTTCTTCAGATAGGGCGGATGTGGGCGCCGGGCAGTTGGGCATAGGTACGATCCGAAGAGGGGTAGAGGCCTTATCCCTTTGAGCAGAAATCAAATCCCCATCCCCATTCGTCATCCGAAAGGATGGGCGGCTGGCCTCAAGTATAGGTGCGGAATGGTGCGGCGTTTTTCGACTGCTTTGTCCTATGCTTGCCCTTGCCGCACCCAATAGCGCGGCGATCCGGGAGCAGTCACGGGACCGCATGAAGATCATCGTCATCGCCAGCCTCGCCTATTCGGTGATCAATTTTCGCGGACGGCTGATCGCCGCAATGATCGGCAACGGGCATGAGGTCATTGTCTGCGCGCCCGGCCGTGATCCCGAAATCGAGGCAAAGCTGGCGGCGATGGGCGCGACCTATCTGCCCATGCCCATGGCGCGGGCGGGGATGAACCCCTTTGCCGATATGGGCACGCTGAGCTGGCTGATCGGTTGCTTCCGGAAACATCGGCCGGACGCGGTAATGGCCTATACGCAGAAGCCGATCATCTATGGCGGCATCGCCAGCCGGTTTTTCCCGTCCATCCGCTTCTACGCAATGGTGAGCGGGCTTGGTCATGTGTTCAGCGACGGTGAATCGCGCCTGCTGCCCTATGTGCGGGCGATCGTGTCCATCCTGTACCGGCAGGCGCTGCGCACCGCCAAGGCGGTGTTCGTCTTCAACAGCGATGATCGTGGCGAGATGCTGCGCCACCATATTCTGCGCCCCGACAGCCGGGTCATCCAGGTGCCGGGGTCGGGCGTGGACCTGTCCCATTATGCCCAGGCGGCTTTGCCGGAAGGACCGCCCGTCTTCCTGATGATTGCGCGGCTGCTGCGGAACAAGGGGCTGATCGAATATGTCGAAGCGGCCCGGATCGTCCGGGCGCGCTTTCCCGATGTGCGCCTGCAACTGTTGGGGCCTCTCGATGAAAATCCGGCCGCCGTTTCGCGTGAGGCGATCGCCCAATGGCAGGACGAAGGCATTATCGAATATCTGGGCGAGACGCGCGATGTTCGCCCCTATCTGGGGCAGGCCAGCATCTTCGTTCTGCCAAGCTGGTATAGGGAGGGGCTGCCGCGCACGATACTGGAAGCGATGGCGGTGGGCCGGGGCGTGATCACCACCGACATGCCGGGCTGCCGTGAGCCGATCAGGCAGGGGGTAAACGGTTTCATCGTCGCGCCGCGCGATGCGAAAGCGCTCGCCGACGCGATGGTGCGGATATGCGAGCAGCCGACCCTGCCCGCGCAACTGGGCATGGCGGCGCGCAAGACGGTTGAAGAAAATTATTCGGTCGAGATGGTGAATGCGCTGCTGCTTTCGACCATGGAAATGAACGGCCCCGTGGCCGGGCGGGCTGGGCGAAAGAGGGTCAACGCGCCGATCCTTGCCGGAGAATCCTGATGGGCATGAGGCGGCTGATCGACATGCTGTTCGCGACCACCGCTTTGCCTTTGGCGCTGCCGGTCATGGCGGTGATCGCCGGTGCCATAAGGCTAACCGGTGGCGCGCCGGTGCTGTACCGGCAGATGCGCGTGACGAAGGGCGGGCGGCGCTTTCCCGTCATCAAGTTCCGGACGATGACCGATGCTCGCGACCGGGATGGGCGGTTGCTGCCCGACGCCATGCGGACGACACGGATCGGCGGGTTCCTTCGGCGCTCACGGTTGGATGAACTGCCCCAGCTTTGGAATATCCTGACCGGGACCATGAGCCTGATTGGCCCCCGCCCCTTGCTGCCCGCGACCATAGAGGAAGCCGGAGAGCGGGGACGGCAGCGGTGCGCGGTCAGGCCCGGCCTCACCGGATGGGCACAGGTCAACGGCAACACGCTGCTGGGTGAGCGGGACAAGATCGCGCTCGACCTGTGGTACATTGCGAACCGCTCCTTGTGGCTCGACCTTACCATCCTTGCCCGGACGATCAGCGTGGCCGTGCGCGGCGAACGGTCCAACCAGTCATCGATCAGGAGGGCACATGAAGGCCATAGTCGTTGGCGCGGTTGAAAGCACGCGGGTCGCAGTGACGGCCCTTGGCGAATCCCGTCAATGGGATGTGGCAGCGGTATTCACCCTGCCGCCCGACCTCGCTCATCGCCATTCCGATTTCGTCGATCTTTCGGACGAGGCCGAAAAAGCGGGGGCACGGATGGTGCGAACCGCCAATATCAATTCCGATGCCGCGTTGCAGACGATCCGCGATGTGGCGCCCGATTATATCTTCGTGATCGGCTGGTCGCAGATTTGCGGGGAAGCGTTTCGCGCCACCGCGAGGCGGGGAGTCGTGGGCTATCATCCCGCGCCACTGCCACGCCTGCGGGGCCGCGCTGTCATTCCATGGACCATCTTGCTGGATGAGCCCATTTCCGCTTCCTCCCTCTTCCTGATTGATGCGGGGGTGGATAGCGGCCCGCTGCTTGGCCAGCGCTATTTCCATCTGGCGCCAGATGAGACGGCAGCGACGCTCTACGCCAAGCATATGGCAGCGCTGGAAGCGATGCTGCCGGGCGTGCTGGAGGATATTGCGGGCGGATCGCCGACGCTCACGATACAGGATGAGCGGTGCGCCACCTATGCCGCGCGCAGGCGGCCGGAAGACGCGCTGATCGACTGGTCGGCGCCGGGATCGGCGATCTGGCGCTGCGTCAGGGCCTGCGGTCATCCCTATCCGGGCGCCTGGACGAGCTATGCGGGCGAGAAGATCGTCATCGAAGAGGCTTCGCTGGTGCCATTGCGCCATCATGCCGCCGCGATGCCAGGGCAGATTGTCGAGCGTATGGCGGAAGGCTTCATCGTGCGCTGCGGCGACGATCAGGGATTGCATGTGTTGCGGTGGCAGACGGCGCGGGAGGCGCCCCTACCCAACCACGCCATATTGGGACGGGCCAAGGCAGCGGCATGACCATGATCGACAGCATAGAGCGCGCGCTGGTGATCGCGCCCCATCCCGACGATGAAGTGCTGGGCTGCGGGGGAACGATCGCGCGCCTCACTGCCATGGGCCGCCATGTCGAGGTCGTCATCGCGACGCAGGGAAAGCCGCCGCGCTTCACTGCGGTGCAGGTGGAGCGGGTGCAGGCAGAAGCGCGCCAGGCTCATGAGGTGCTGGGCGTCGCGCGGACGCATTTCCTGGATTTTGAAGCGGCGGCATTGGATTGCCTGCCGCGCGCGGAGTTAAATGAGGGCATCGCCGCTGTGGTGGCGGAGAGCCGCGCCGACACATTGTTCCTGCCCTTCCCCGGCGACCTGCATTTCGATCACGGCCTGATATTCGAGGCGGCGATGGTGGCGGCGCGGCCGGTTGGGGCGCATTATCCAAGGCGCATATTGGCCTATGAGACCGTGTCGGAAACCAACTGGGCAGCGCCTTATCTGACGCCGCCGTTCCAGCCGCATGTCTTCATCGACATCAGCGAGCATCTGGATCGGAAGATCGAGGCCTTTGGCTGTTTTGAGTCGCAGGTTCGTCCTTTTCCCAATGAACGATCTTTCGAAACCCTGCGCGCGCTTGCGCAGGTGCGGGGTAGTTGCGTCAGCCGGCGGGCGGCGGAAGCCTTTGTGCTGATAAGAGAGGTAGCCTGACATGGACGCACCCACGACCCGGACTGGAGGAGCATCGGCAACCTTGGGCACGGATTGGGAGGGACCTGAACGCAGCGGCCGGTCGCTGCGCATGATGCTGAGTTCCGCCGGGCGGCGGGTGGGCCTGATGCGGAGCTTCCGCGAAGCGGCGGCGGCGCTGGGCATCGACCTTGCCATGTTTGCGTGCGATCTGAAACCGGACTGGAGCCCGGCTTGTGTCGAGGCGGACGGCAGCTTTGCCGCGCCGCCTGCGGAGAGCGATGGGTTCATTCCGGCGATGCTGGATATTTGCAGGCGTGAGCAGATCGAACTGATTGTGCCGACGATCGATACCGAACTTATCGCCTATGCCAGTGCGCGCGAGCAGTTCGCCGCGATCAACTGTCATGTGGCGGTTTCTGACGCGCCACTGGTCGAGATGGCGCGGGACAAGCTGGCCACGGGGCGGTTCCTGACGGGTGCGGGTCTCCCCTCCCCCGCTACCATATCGGTGGAGGATTATCTGGAGGGATCGGCCGATCTGCCGCTCCCGCTGCTGGCCAAGCCGCGACATGGCAGCTCCAGCCGGGGCATCGGCATGGTCTATGATCGCGAGGAGGTGGCGGCGCTCGACAAGAGTGAACCCTATATTCTCCAGCAGTTTCTGGCGGGGCGGGAATTTACGATCAGCCTCTATTTCGATGGCGAAGGACAGCTGCAATGCGCGGTTCCCCATGAACGGCTGCGGGTACGGTCGGGGGAGGTCGAGAAGGGCGTCACGGTGCGGGATGCGGTCATCCAGGACCTGGCCTGGCGGTTGGGCTCCGCCCTTCAGGGCGCGCGCGGGGCGATGTGCTTTCAGCTGCGGGTGGATGCGGAGGGGAACGCCTCCATTTTCGAGATCAATGCTCGGTTCGGCGGGGGCTATCCATTGGCGCATCGGGCGGGGGCGCGGTTTGCGCAGTGGATGCTGGAAGAACGGCTGGGACTGCCGCGTACGGCGCATGATGGCTGGCAGGACAATGTCCTGATGCTGCGTTTCGATGATGCCGTTTTCGTCTGAAAGCACCCGGTTCGAGCGCGTCATCGTCTTCGATCTGGACGACACCCTCTACCTCGAGCGCGACTATGTGCTGAGCGGGCTGAGGGCCGTGGGGCAATGGGCGAGTAACGCGCTGGGCATCGACGGGCTGGGCGAGGTGATGCGCGCGCGGTTCGACGCGGGGCGTCGCAGCCAGATATTCGACGACAGCTTGCAGGAGATGGGCCTCGCGCCGTCGCCCCCTCTGATCGCGCGGATGCTGGCTACGTACCGGCAGCACCGGCCCGACATCTGCCTTGCGCCCGATGCGGAGCGGTTCCTTGCGGGGCGTGATGGCAGGACGGGCTTTGCGGTGATCACCGATGGCTTCCTCGACGCGCAGAGGCGCAAGATCAGGGCGCTGGGCCTATATGGGCGTGGCATCCACCTTGGCATATGCACCGACAAATGGGGGCGCGAGTGCTGGAAGCCTAACCCGCGCGCGTTCGAGCATGTCGAGCGGATTTTCGGCCGGTCGGGCGGATCGCTGACCTATGTCGCGGACAACCCGTCGAAGGATTTCACCGCGCCCCGGTCACGCGGGTGGCGGACGGTGCAGATTGCCCGGCCCGACCGTATCCACAAGTTCGGCATGCATGAGGGCGTGAAGGCCGATCGGATCATCGAGACGCTGGAAGAGCTTTGACGAGCGCCTCTATTTCCGAGTTTCTTCCACCGTCCAAGGGGCGACATTGATCGCCCGGCGCAGGCACAGCGTCAGGCTGCCCAGCCAGATTACGCCGAACAGCAGATGGGCGATGTTCGCGCCCATCGCTCCGACCGACGGAACCAACGAAAACACGGCGCAATAGAAGGCGAGCGTGCATGCCATGACCGTGCGGAGAAGTGCGCGCTGGTCGCCCAGGGCGAGCAGCCCGGCGCGGCTGGCGGACCCGCTGATCGCGAAAGTGACCGCGAGGATCTGCACGGTGAGCAAGGGAACGGCTCCGGCAAAATGCGGCCCGACCGCAAGGCGCATCAAAGGCCCGCCCACCAACAGCATGGCAACGAAGCAGAAGACGCCAAAGGCCCCCAGCAGCAATTCGGTTTGAACGAGCACGCGAACGAAGGCGTGGCGCTTGCCCGCCGCCACCAACCGGCTGAGATCGGGATAGACCACGGCCTGCACCTGCGCGCCGACCTGGAGAAGTATGCGACTGATGCGTTTGGCGATATGGAACAGGCCCGCGCTTGCCGGATCGGCGAGCCATCCGACGATCAGCGTGTCCACGACCTGCACGCTCGACCAAAGGGTGAGCGAAAGGTTCGACCCGAGCGCGAAGCGCCAGATGTCGGGAAAACGGCCGGTGATCCCTTTCGCCCTTGCTCTTAGCAGTTGACGAAATCCAGGCTGGGGCAAAAAGCGCATGGCAAAAACGAAATTGGCAATCGAGCCCAAAATCTGGGTGATCGTCCATATGAGGATGATCTGGAGCATGCCCGCGCCCGCCAGATAAGCAACTGCCACGCAAAGGAGGCGGACGAACGCGTTCGCGACCTGAATCTGCGCCACCGTCCGATATTGGCCCGCAAGCCTGAATATGGCGGTTGAGACACCGTTGAAGTTGAACAGCAGCGAGGTGGCGAACAGCAGTGTGTAGCCCACGTGTTGGAAGGAGAAGCCGAACAGATAATGTCCGGCGATCGTCAGCACGCTCGCTATCGCCCAGGCCGCGATGCTGCCGCCGATATCGAGCAGCCAGCCGAATTTGAGCAGCGCGAAATAGGAAACCGGGTCTGTGTGAGGATCGATGGTTGCCCCGCTGCGGATCAGCGGTTGCCACGACTGAAAGCTGAGCAGACGCTCACACGCTTGGCCGAGCGTCAGGATCATGGCGAAGATGCCATAAGCAGCCGGACCCAAAAGCCGCGCGACCAGTGCAATGGACAGAAGCGTCAGCGCCAGTGTCGCGGCGGTGCCGGACAGAAGATGGAAGACGGCCCGCGCACGCCGATGAGTCAGCGCATCGCGCAACCGAATCGCGGAAAAGGTCATCTTCAATCGAAATCCCACCGCATTCATCGGCACGCCACCTTCAGTCCTGTTTTTCGAGACTTATGATGGGACCGAAGCAGGAAAGACGCAGCTTCTCTGTCGTCTTAACTCCTAATAGCCGGTGCGGGGGAAGAATTGCGAAACGGGGCCGCACGCTCACCCGCAGGCAAGCGGTACCCCGTTCCGGCAGTCGGCAAGGCGATCAGGCGAAGATAAAATCCGCAGCCGTGAAATTATGGGCGGTCAACGTCCCGAGGGGATCGGCAATGTCGATGCTGAACTTCACCCCGGAAGAGGTCACGACATCCAGCAAGACGTTGCCCGAGGCTCCATCATGCGCGAACACCGTACCCGGCGCCCCGCCCGCGGCATATTTGGTGACGCCAAGCTTTTCCAGCACGATGCGGTCGGCGCCGTCCTGGAAATCCTCTATCCGGTCGCCGCCATCCAGCGCGCCCGCGCCCTTGAACACGAACCAGTCGGCGCCCGCGCCACCCCATAGCCTGTCGGCGCCCAGATCGCCGGCGAGCTTGTCGATCCCGGCATCGCCGTGCAGCTCGTCGGCACCGTCGCCGCCCAAGAGCAGGTCGTCGCCATCGCCGCCGAACAGAATGTCGTTTCCAGCCTCGCCATTCAGGGAATCCGCGTCCTTGCCGCCGTCGAGGAAGTCGTTGCCGCCGCCTGATTCCATGTTGTCCCGGCCATCGCCACCGTAAAGCTGATCAACGCCGATTTCGGAATCCAGAATATCGTCGCCGCTGCCGCCCGACAGATAGTTGTTGCCGTCGCCGCCATCGACCCGGTCATTGCCATTGCCACCATAAACATGGTCGTCGCCGGACTGCCCCTTCAGCTTGTCGTTGCCGTCTTCACCATAGATCCAGTCGTTGCCAGCCCCGCCCGCCACAGCCTGTGTCGTCAGCTTGCCAGTGGCCGGATTGATTTCGTTCAGGAACCCGTCATCGCCAGCGCCAGCGTAGATGATGTCATCTCCCGCGCCTCCATCGATATAGTCGCGCCCCCCGCCTGCAAGGATGGTGTCATTCCCGGCATCCCCCAATATCTGGTCGTGCCCGTCCAGCGTTTCGATGCGATCGTTGCCGTCCCCGCCGACGACGATGTTGTTGCCCAGGCCGCCATAGATACGATCGTTACCGAGACCGCCGTCGAGCGAGTCATTGCCGTCCTCTCCCCAAAGCTGATCATCGCCCGAACCGCCCTTGAGGAAGTCGACGCCCGCTTCCCCATGAAGCACGTCGTTGCCATCATTCCCCTCAATATAATCGTCGCCTAACCCGCCCCACAGCTGATCATTGCCTGCGCCACCGAATATATAGTCGATTAAGGATGTTCCCTTGATGACGTCGTTTCCGACAGTCCCGTAAAACTTCGCCATTTCACTCGCTCCCAGTGGAGGCCCTACGCGCATGAAAATGGCGCGGGGCCGGCGTAACTGTCCCACGCTAATATAAATGATAGGTTGATTGAAACCGCCGGGCGGGCGCGGATTCCGGCGAGTCCGGGAGCACGCGAAAGCCCATCTGGAGCCGCGCTTGCGACATTATGCGTTTTAGCGCAGTGACTTCCCCGGACAAGACTCCAGTTCGCACGCCTCAGGGCGCGCGCGCCGATAAATAATCAGCGTCGTCTAAAAGTGGCAAAAACAGGCTGCGCCGTTCAGATAGCGACAGGCCTGGTTGAGCTTGCCCCGGACTGGCGCGGAGCGATCGCCTCCATCGCTGCGCGCTCCCATTGGACAAGGACGCGGTCAACGGTGAAACGCTGAGAGCCGGCCCGTGCCCCTTCGGACAGGCGGCGGCGCTGATCTGGGTCGGCGCACAAGGCGGCGATGGCCGCGCCAAGAGCGGACACGTCGCCATCCGGGACCAGCAGGCCGCTGATCCCGTCGTCGATCATTTCGCCGGGGCCGAAGCGGCAATCAAAGGAAATCACGGGGACGCCCGCCGCCATGGCTTCGCCGACGACGATACCCCACCCTTCAAAGCGGGAGGAGAGGACGAAGATGTCTGCTTCACGAAGCCAGCCGCCATGATCCTGTGTGACGCCCGGCATCGACACCCGGCCTTGCAGGCCTAGCGCGTCCCGCTGCGCTTCGAGCTTCGCGCGCTCCGGCCCCTCGCCCCAGATGGTGAGGGACCAATCGGGGGTCAGGGGGGCCGCGCGGGCGAAGGCGTCCAGCAGCAGGTCGAACCCCTTTTGCGGCACCAGCCGCCCAACGGCGACGACCTGCCTGCCGCATGGGCGCGCCTCATCGATCGTGACAGGAGCATAGGTGGGATTGGGAATGACCCACTGGCGGGGACGCATGACCTTGGGGAAATATTGCATCGCGCCTTGCGTCATCGTCACCAGCCCGTGCGCGCGCGCATAGGTGTAGCGGCGCAGAGCCGACCAGAAGGCGCCGGGTCGTTGCTGGGCGGGATTGTTGCGTTCCGACACGATCACCGGGATGCCGAGCGGCTTTGCGGCCAGAACGGTGACGACGTTGGTGCGTGTCAGGAAACTGATGATCAGGTCCGGGCGCGTGCTTGCCAGTGCCTTGCGGAGCGCGCCGATGCGATTGAATACCGCGAGGGCGGATCGCAGCACGGGCAAGCGCCCGACGGGAAAGCCCAGCTGCGTGATGCTGACCGCCGGATCATGCGCATAATAAGGGCGCGCTCCGGGCTCTTCGAAGGCGAACAGACTGACCGTCCAGCCCGACCGGCTGAAATGATTGCACAGGAGGCTGACGATATGTTCCGATCCTCCAGCACGCAGGCCGGGCAAAATGAAGGCGATGTGCGGCTTGCCTCCGCCTGAGGCATCCGTCCGGATCGGCATTGTCATCCGCGCACAGTGAAGCCTTGGCCGCGTCAAATCCATGGGACTTGCGGATTATCGCCAGTTGGTCGCGGCGGCCAAGCGGCTTAGCCAGAACCGCAGGCCGCTCGCATTTGGGCTAATCCCTATTGGCCTGCGTCATAGCCAAGCGCCCACTTCATGCCGCCGCCACACATTGTAGGCTCAACGGCTATGATAGTAGCAGCAACAGAATTTTTCTCGCACCCGGCAGAAGCCCTTCCCCAGCAGGTGGAAGACGCCTTCTTCAGTTCCATCAAGAACCCGAACAACACGTTCAAATGCACCTGGGGCGGACGGTTCGGCGCGCTGGACGGCCGTCTGGTGGAAGCGGTCAAGGCACGCGGGCTGGATGTGCGGGAAGTACTGGACGTCGGCGTATCGTCGGCGACGACCACGCTGGACCTGTGCGACGCCTTTGCCCGTGAAGGATACCGGCCGCGCATCACCGGCACCGATTACGCCATCCATGCCTGGATCGTCCCGCTGGGCAAAAGGTGCGCGGCGCTGCTCAACCCGGAAGGTCAGCTGTTGCAGGTCGACCTGTTCGGCCGGTCGATACAGCCATGGCGGCGGCGTCTGGATTATCTGACCGGCATGTGGCTGGTGCGGCCGATCCTGTCCCGCATCGTCGGCGGTCTGGCGGCCCGCAGGCTGCGCGAGGGTGTGGGCGTCAGGAAGGTCGAACTGGTCAGCCCGCGCGTCCGCAACCATGGCCTCATCACGATTGTCGAGGATGATGTGCTGGCCCCGCGTGACGGTTTCGGCCGACGTTTCGATCTGGTGCGGGCGGCCAACGTCCTCAATGAAAATTACTTCGCCGAAGCCGACCTTCGGAAGGCGGTGGATAATCTTCGTTCCTATCTCAAAGGCCGAGGATCGCTGCTGTTCATCGTGCGCACGCGGATGTCCGGGGACCATCATGGGACATTGTTCGCCATGAGCGACAGTGGTGCCCTGGAGGTTGTGGAACGGATCGGTGCCGGATCGGAAATAGAAAAGTTGCTGACCGCGATGTGAGCGGCACGGCTTCAGGAGCCCCCATGAAGATTCTCCACGTCATAACCGCTTTGAATGTCGGGGGCGCGGAAACCATGCTCGCGAAGCTGGTGGATCATGAACGCAGGCAGGGCGGCGCGATGCAGCCGTCGGTCGTGTCGCTGATGCCACCGGGTGTAGCTGGAGACCGCATCCGTGCGAGCGGCGTGCCGCTTCATCATTGCGGCATGAGAAGGGCCATCGATCTGCTACCGGGACTTGCCCGCCTTCGCGCCGTCATCCGGCAGGAACAGCCAGCGGTCATCATGGCGTGGATGTATCACGCCCATCTCGCCACCCGGCTGGCGACCTTGGCGAGCGCGGACACTGTGCCGGTGATCTGGAATGTGCGCCACAGCATCGATGAACTGTCGCAGGAAAAGCCCCTGATGCGGGTCATCGTGCGGCTGGCCGCCGCATGTTCATCCTGGCCGCGCACGATCATCTATAACTCCCATGCGGCGGCGGCGCAGCATCAGCGGCTGGGCTTTCACGCGGGAGATATGGCGGTCATTCCCAATGGGTTCGATTGCGACCTCTTTCGTCCACGTGAAGAGGCTCGCGATGCGCTTATCCGCGATCTGGGGATTGCACCGGGCGCGCTGATCGTCGGGATGGCGGCGCGCAATCATCCGATGAAGGATGCGGCCACTCTGGTCGAAGCGGTCCTGCGCGCTCGCGAGCGTGGCGCCGATGTTCACCTGCTGCTGACGGGTCAAGGCATGGACGAACCCACCGGCGCGCTTGCGCGTCTGCTGGCGTCCATGCCTGCCGATCGCCTGACCCTGCGGAGCCATGACCGGAAGCTTGAGGCGTTGCTGCCCGGCCTCGACATAATCGCGCTGCCTTCGGCCTGGGGTGAAGGTTTCCCCAACATCCTGGGCGAGGCGATGGCGTGCGGCGTGCCCTGCATCGCGACCGATGTCGGGGACAGCGGCTGGATCGTCGGCAAAAGCGGGATGGTCGTTCCGCCACGCGACCCGGCGGCGCTTGCCGAGGCGATCATGGCGATGGACCGGCTGGGTTCCGATGGGCGCCACCAATGGGGTGAGATCGCCCGCACGCGCGTGCAGGAGCAGTTTTCGATGGGCCAGATCGCGGCGCGCTACCACCAGCTTTACCGGGATGTATCTGGTTCCTCCTTTCCGGAACGGGGAGCCCCCGCCTCGCCACGCCGCGCACAGGTGATGTGAACATGTTGCAGGTCTTGCCCGCCTCCCCCTCTCTGTCCGGATCCGCCGCGACGCTGGACCACGAAGCCGGAAGCGCTGCCCCGGCGCGCATCTGCTTCCCCTTTGCCGGGGGCGCGATGGGGGGGAGCCATATCTCCGCGACCAAGCTCATCCATCAGCTGGATCGGAGCCGCTTCTCGCCCCTCATCGTCCTGCATTATGGATCGGGGCAGTTCGGCGATTTCCTGCGATCCGAGGGGCTGGAGTTCGTCACTCTGCCCGATACCCGATTCTTCGGCGAATCACCTGGCGTTCCCAAAGCGGGAGGCAGGGCGGAGACGATGAGCGCCCTGATCGATCAGTGGCGCATGACCCGTTTTCTGAGGCTGAACGACGTCCGGATCGTTCATACCAATGATGGGCCGATGCATATGTCCTGGGCACTGCCCGCGCATCTGGCGGGGGCCAAGATGCTGTGGCACCATAGGGGCAGTCATGATGCCCGAGGCGTCCGCTTCGTCGCCCCCTTCGCGGCGGATCGCATCGTCGGCGTATCCGCCTATGCCTTGTCCGAGGTGCGCCGTCGAAAGCGCGCGGCGCGCAAGACTTCCGTCATCTACAGTCCCTTCGACGCGGACGCCGAGCCGATCGACCGGGCGCAGGCGCATCTGGCGCTGACATCGGAGCTGGGCGTCGATCCCGACACCCGCCTTCTTGGCTTTTTCGGCCACTTCATCGACCGCAAAAGGCCGCTGATGTTCGTGGAGACGCTGGCAAATATTGCCCGGACGCGGCCCGAACTGCCCGTGATGGGATTGATGTTCGGATTGCCGTTGACGGACGGGATAGAGGAACAGATCAACGAAAAAGCCAAGGCGCTGGGCGTAAGCGATCGCCTGCGCCTCATGGGCTTTCGCTATCCATCGGCGGCATTAATGGCGGGCTGCGACATCCATGTGGTGACGGCCGTCAACGAGCCCTTTGGCCGGTCCCTGATCGAAGCCATGCTGCTCGGCACGCCCGTAATTGCTGCCGCATCGGGCGGTAATATCGAAGCGATCGACCATGGCGTGACGGGCATGCTGGTCGAACCCGATGATCCCGCCACCATGGGGCGGGCCATCGTCGAGCTGCTCGATTGTCCCGATCGCCTGACGGCGATCGCCGCGCAGGCGCAGATCCTGGCGAACCGCCGTTACGGCGTGGAGCAGCATGCGTCGCAAGTGTCCGCAATCTATCAGTCGCTCCTCGGGACGGGGCCGCGCCGGAACCGGAGGCGATGGTGAGTTCGAATGCGGTGGCCGCCCTGGGTGTCGGGATCGCCGCGCTACTGGTGGCTCCGTTTGTCACGCCTTCCGATATCGTGCGGCAATTGACGGGCACCGGCAATTCCGACGGAACTTCAGTATTGCCCGAAGTACCCGGTGCCGAGGCATTTCCCGGAGCCGAAGGCTTTGGCCGACGGACCCGAGGCGGACGGGGCGGCATGATTATGCCTGTCACCACGCTGGCGGACCACGGCCCCGGTTCCCTGCGCGCGTGCATAGAGGCCAAAAAGCCCCGCATATGCATCTTCCGCGTCGCTGGCGTGATCCGTTTCACGACGGATCGGCCCGTGATCCGCCACCCCTATATCACCGTCGCCGGTCAGACCGCGCCTGGGGGCGGAATATTGATCACCCATGCGGGAGGCGAAAGCGGCAACACCCCTATCGTTGCCAAAAATACGCATGACGTGATCATTCGCCATATCCGCGTACGAACCGATCTCAACGGGAATGCTGCAGCCAGCAACGGATCATTTCTTTTTGAGAACAGCCACAACATCATCTTCGATCATGTCAGCGGTGCCTGGGCATTAGGTCAGATCATCGGCGGCTTTGGCGTGAACGACAATGTCACAATGTCTAACTCCATCTTTACAGAGGGCATTTCCCGGCGGAGCAAATGCGCGATGCTCGCTTTCGACCCGCGGGAGCCGCAGAAGGTCAGCTTCATCCGCAACCTGTGCGCTCATAATGGAAGCAGAAGTCCGGACGTGAATTTCACGCCCAAGTCATGCGTGGAGATCGTCAACAATGTTCTTTATAATGCTAGGTCCCAATTCACCCGCGTGCAGGAAATCTATGGCGGGACGCCCGTCAACATCGTCGGTAACTATTACAAAAATGGTCCGGACGGTACGGACAAGATTGCCGCAATAGATCGTGATGTGGGCGCGAGCACAGGCCAATCGGAAATATTCATGGCCGCCAACAGGCTGGATCAGGTCAAGGTGATGACAACCCGCGCCGCAGCCGCTGCACGTGTGGGGCGGCCCGTCTGCCCCCTCAGCATGAAAGTCGCCTCACCCGAAAAGGCCTATATCCAGGTACTGGCCGGCGCTGGAGCATTTCCGCGAGATGCGCTCGACCTGCGTACCGTCAGCGATGTTCGCAACCGGACAGGGAATATCCTGCGTAACGCAAGAATGCGAAACGGACCACGCCCGCTACCCCGGATTGCGTCCGGAACGCCCTATGTCGATCTGGATGAGGACGGGATGGCCGACAGCTGGGAGCGGGCCAATGGCATGAACGCCCGGCGCAATGATGCCTGGCAGGATGCCGACCATGACAATTGGCTGAATCTGGACGAATTCCTGGATTTTGCCCATCGCGAAGTCATGGCCGGGCGGCAGATACGCTGATCTTCTATCCAATCAATATTGCAGGCGGATTTCCGCGCCGACGATCGAGCGGTCGAAATCGTCGAACGCTCTTGTGCTGTCGCGATTGGCGATGCGGCCGGTGAGCGCGAAGGAAATATTGCGGTTCACCAGATATTCGACTTCAGCCACACCGGCGATCGTCCGTTCGTGCTGGCCCGACCCAATGAAACTGCTGCGGCGGTACAGCACGGAAGCCTGCCAGCGCAGATTGTGATAAATCTCATTCTGCACACCCAGCCGGAATCTCGTGTCAGTCCGCGACTGCGCGCCAGTGCGGACGGTGGCGACATCGCCCCGGAACCCGTCGAGCGTGACCGCCCATCTGGGCGAAGGCGTGTAGGTCAGCCCGGCCGAAACCGACAGGCCGGTCCTGCTGTCAAATCGCGCGTCATCGGGGTTGAAGCGGAACACGCCGACGGACGCTTCGCCGCGGATCAGGCCGCCGGGTTCAAAGGCGACCCCTGCCCGTGCGCCATAGGTTTTGGAATCGCGGTCTACACCCGACGCGTCCACCGGCAACCGGAACTCGCGCCGGGTGATAAAACCCTCGCCGAACACATTCATCATGCCGCTGACCCGGTATCCCAGCCGGGCGGAGCCGGAATATTGGTCGAAGTCGCGTTCGGCATCGACGGCGGCCAAGGCGTTGTTCTTGAGCCAGGTGCCCTTCACGCCGAGATTGAAGCGGGCGCCCTGATGCGTATAGCCAAGGTCACTTTGCCACTGGTCATATCTGCGCGGCGGCGTGCCGACGCCCGTGCGGGATTCAGGTTCGCCGCGGTCCTCGACCAGCCGCATCCAGCCCGCGCTAGCGGTAATATTATCGGCGCCAGACAGGTGATATACGCCGCCGATGCTGGTATTTATGCCTTCGGAATTTTCACTGTCATTCTTGAAATAGCGCCGGACTACACCGCGCGCCTGCGCCGCCAATTCGAACTTGTTATCGCTCAGCCGCAGGTTGAGCCAAGGCGAGATGGTCAGGCGCTCATCGTCGACTTCATTTGATGACAGGGCGTAGATGTTGGAATCATATTCAAGCCGGGCATCCGCGCCGAGATAGGCCGATATCCTCCCCAACTGTACCGCTCTCGCCTCATATTCCTCCGGCGTTTCCAGCAACGGCGTGGCTCGATCCAACTGCTGTGCGGCAGCGGGAAGGGCCATGCCCGTCAAAATGACGCATGAGCAGAAGGGGATGAGGCGCTTTGCTGTCAAAACCATTTCTCCACGACTTTGATGGTGTCACCCGGCTGGATCGGCGTATTTTCGGAAGCCTTGGCGGTGGACGCCTGGCCATTCACCTGACGGATGATGGCAACCGTGTTGCGATTGGCGCGAAATGTGTACCCGCCTGCCACCGATACTGCGGTGACAACCGTCATACCGGGCCGATAGGGATATTCGCCGGGGCTACGCACTTCGCCAAGGATGTAGATGGGCCGCAGCTTCACCGGCTGAACACTGACGGCGGGCGAGACCATCAGCCGCTTTTCCACCAGCAGGGCGGCGATGCGCTGTTCCAGTTCGGGGATGGTCGATCCCCTGACCGGAATCCCGCCCATCAGCGGCAACGTCAGTTCGCCGCGATCATTGACGACGAAGGCCGTGCCATTGTCGATTTCGGTAAAGCCGGGGACGATGATGCGAAGTTCATCACCCGGGCCAAGCCGATATTGATCGGCGTTGGCAGTGGAAACAGCAGGCAGACCGGACACAGAGCCGGTACAGGCCGAAAGCGCGAGCATCAGGGAAATGCCGATAGAGTGAACTAGCCGCATGACCACCTCCCATTTCCTGGCCACTTCTGGCCATTTTTGTTACAGTTTCAGAACAGAAATAAATTAATGTCAATTGCTGCTGGATAGTTATTTGTTCGGAAAGGATAAACTCTGGTCGCCTTCACGAGCATCCTCGATCGCCTCCAGCAGCGCATCGACGATGATTTGCATATCCTTATCGCCCAGCAGATGATCGACCGGCAGCATGAGGCTGCGTTCGCCTATTTCGGCGGCGATCGGCAGGGGATGGAGATTGGGGTGGGCACTGTTCCGGACGGCCAGTTCCCGGGACATGTCCGGGCATGATCCTGTCCCGGCGGGTATGCCATGACAAGCGAGCGCGGCGATGACGGCAGGTCTAGCATCCGCAGCATCCAGCATGAGGTAGAATTTGTAGAAGGCGTGATCCACCCCCTGCGGCACCTGTGGCACATGGATCAGCGGATGATGGCCCAGTCCTTCGCGCAGGATGGCGGCATTGGAGCGCCGCCGCGCCAGCCAGGACGGCAGCTTGCGCAATTGCGCCCGCCCGATCGCGGCCTGCATTTCCGTCAGCCGCCAGTTGGTGCCGAAACTTTCATGCAGGTAGCGGAAGGCGTTGCCTGCCGAAGGCGCCGAGAGCATCGCGACATTCTTGCCATGGTCCTTATAGGCCCAGGCGCGTTCCCAATGCGCTTCGTCCTTCAGCAGCAACATGCCCCCTTCCCCGCCCGTCGACATGATCTTGTCGGTGCAGAAGGAGAAGGCGGCGGCGTGGCCGAAGGAGCCGACCTTCTTTCCATCGATGGCGGCGCCATGCGCCTGGGCACAGTCCTCCACCAGCCAAAGGCCATGCCCGTTCGCGATCGCCGACAGCGCCTCCATGTCACAGGGCCAGCCAGCCAGATGGACGCACAATATGGCCCTCGTCCTTCCGTTGATCAGCGGAACGACGGCGGCGGGATCGATCGTGTGGCTGTTGGCGTCGATGTCCGCGAATATTGGCACCGCGCCGACCGCCGCCACGGCAGAGGCGCTGGCGAAGAAGCTGCGGGCCGGAACGATCACCTCATCGCCCGGCCCGACGCCCAGCGCACGAAACGCCAGCTCCAGTGCCAGCGTGCCGTTGGCGAGAGAGATCGCATGGGGCATGCCGCAATACAGCGCGAACTCGCGTTCGAAGGCGCGGCACTCGTCACCATGTACCAGCGAGTTGACGCGGCCGCTTTCCAGCACCCGGACCACGGCATCGATCTCGTCCGGCTCATATTGGGGCCAGCGCCGGTCTGGCGGCGGGAAAGGCGGGATCGCGACGGCCGCAGCACCTAGTTCGCGCGTCTGGGCTATGCGATTCATATCCTCATCCCCAGGATCATGGGCATCGGTCGCGCAAACGCTGGCACCCGGTCATTCATTCGCAGCCTTGCCGACAAGGTCGATCTCCCGAGTCAATTCTCGCAGCGTTTTTGCCCAGTTCGATTGGGCGGGCGCGCGCAGCAATTCCTTCATCAGGTCGCGCACCCCATCCTCATCATGGGTATGGATGAGGTTTGCCAATTCGGTGAAGGCATTCACCAGCTTTTCGAGCGGGACCGGGCAGGGGCTTGCTTCGATCACGCCGGGGATCGTGGAGCGAAGCTGTTCCTCGGTGGTGTCGAACAATTCCTCGTAAAGCTTCTCGCCGGGACGAAGGCCGACGAACTTGATCGGCACGTCGATGTCCGGACGCAGGCCCGCCAGACGGATCATTCGCCGGGCGATGTCGACGATCTTGATCGGCTCACCCATGTCGAGGACGAAAATGGTGCCGCGATCAATGTTGGTTTCCATGGCGCGGGCGCTGCTTTGCAGGATGAGTTGCACCGCTTCGCCCACGGTCATGAAATAGCGCTTGATGTCCGGGTGCGTGATGGTGAGCGGCTTTCCGGCGGCCATCTGCTGCTGGAGCAGGGGCACGAGCGATCCGCTGGAACCCAGCACATTGCCGAACCGCACCGTCATGAAACGCGGGCTGTCCGGGTCGCACTGGCCGATCAGGTCAAGCGCCTGGCAGTAGAGTTCGCCGAGGCGCTTGGTGGCCCCCATGACGCCCACCGGATTGACCGCCTTGTCCGTCGACACCTGGATCATCGCGAGCGAGCCATAAGCGCAGACGGCATCCGCGACGTTTCGCGTGCCAAGCACATTTGTATGGGCGCCCTCGCACGGATTGGCCTCGACAATGGGCACATGTTTGAGCGCGGCGGCATGGAAGACAACCTCCGGCTGATGACGCTGGAAGACGTCGTCGAGCGCCGCGCGGTCGCGGATCGAGCAGAGTTCGGGCCGGCAGATGAGATCCGGGAACTTGTCCCGCGCCTGCATCTCGATGGTGTAAAGATTGAACTCGCAATGATCGAGGAGAACGATCTCCGCGGGGCGGAAGGTGGCGATCTGCCGCACAAGTTCACCGCCGATCGTGCCGCCCGCGCCCGTCACCAATATCCGGCGGGCACGGATCAGCCGATCCACGATGCTGCGCTGAAGGGAGACTTCGGGTCGGCCGAGCAGGTCGGCCAGCTCGAACTGCTTGATTTCCAGGCGCGCCGTTCCGTCCTTCGCCTTTTGCAGGTCATTGGCGTGCGCGACCGTCAGGTCGCACTGATCGGCCAGCTTGACCAGATGGGAGAAGGATCGGCGCGGCATCGTCCTGTCGCCGCGTATGACGAGGCTTTCGGGCTTCAGCCCCCGCGTCGCCAGCATCTCCACGATCTGCGGCAATTTGTCGGGCGAACCCAGCACAGGTACACCGGCGACCTGCAACCGCGTCTCGCGTCCGTCAAAGGTGAGCGCGCCGACGACATTGAACCGATTGGTCCGCTCGGCGCGAAGCATGTCCATCAGCGACCGTATCCAGTCCAACTCACCCAGCAGCAATATGTTGTGACCACCGCCGGGAGGGACGATATGCGCCAGGGCAAATTCGCGCAGACCCCGGCGCACCGTTCGCACGCCGATCATCGCCACCAGCAGCAACGCCGAATGCAGCAGCGCGAAACCGACCGCCTCCAGCGGCACGGCCCGTATCTTTGCCGAGATGATCAGGCACATGCTCCATGCCGCCGTCGCTCCGCCCGCGACCCCTGTCGAAAGCGCGATGCAGTCGCCGAAGGAGAGGAAGCGCCAGCTTCGCCAATATAGGCCCGTCAGGCAGAGAGCGAACACCGCCACCAGGGTGAAGAAGATCATGAGGCTGGGACGGTCATAGAAGGCCGCCGAAACGCTGCCCGGTATGGCCATCACGACCAGAAGCAGGGTGGTCAGGATCAACGAAGCGTCGATCAGCATGAGCGCCGCGAAACGGGCTGGGCCGGGAAAGCCCGTCGGCCGCGTCAGCAGATCGTGCAGCAGTATCGCCCAGCCAGGCCCACCAGCGGAAACCTCCGCCCGCGGGTCTGCGAGATCGTCGAGAAGCGGGTCAGATCCAGCGGGCGGCGCGCTCGCATCCATAGCAAAACCCTTGCGGTTCAAGAAAGGATCGTCGACGAACAAACCCCGCATGCTGCCAAAGAGGGCCTGTCGCAGCATGCGGAGCGCGATCGTCCAGATCACGAGTAAAACGGTAACAACTTGGCCCCCGGCCGCAATGAACCAGACAGCTATCATCCCTTGTGGCAGGAATGGGTGCGGGTGTTGGCCGAACGAGCAGAATATCCGCAGGCATGCGCCCCGAATGATTTGCGGGAGGAAGCTGGATTAAGTCTTTTGGCTAATTGACATGTGCGCCGGGTCGTATTCGCCCACGACATCGACTGACGGGCTAAATCCAAGCCACTGCCAGAAGATCATTTCCACAATAGGTTACGCGCGAATCGCACATGCTGTTCAACACATGTCATCAGGCCACCCTAAAGGACAGCGCTTCCTTGCTATTTGGGATGGTTCAGATAAATTCATGAATAGACAAGCGGTTAGCGAAATCGCGCCAACGCACGATCTTCACGTAAGTTAAATTTTTCCAAAATGTTACGCCTATTGTTCAACGCTGCATTTGTGATACTCTCCGACCCGATAAGACAGGGGTCGCCTTCAGCAAGTGCTTTTGCATTCAATCCATCACAGTCTTTCTGTGATGTTGAGGGAGGCGGACGATGACAATGGATTCAGATGTTGTGCTTGTGGGCGGAAGCTCCATCGTCAGAGAGGGTCTCCGGCGGCTTCTTTCGTCACAACAGCGTCAGATCCTCTATACCGGGGCCAGACTGGACGAGCCTTGCCCCGCCCACGTCGCCGATTCCGACTGCCTTTTGCTGCTGATCGAAGATCAGGACATGGAATGGAACGGCGCGGCGCTTGCCCAAGCGCGCGAATATTATCCAAGCGCGCGGATCGCGATACTCGCCAACAAGTTCGATTTCGACGCGATGCTGGACGCTTTTCGATCCGGAGCCGAAGGCTATCTGATCAATGACCTGTCTTGCGAACGATTGGGAGGGTATCTCGACCTGATCGCGTTGGGGGAAAAGATCTTTCCTTCGCAACTGGCCCAGAAGCTGATCGATCAATCCGCCGTCTGCGAGGAAACGCCCAACGCTGTGTCGATCGACTGCGCCAATCTGTCGGCACGGGAAATGGAGATATTACGGCGCCTGATCGCAGGGTTGCCCAACAAGGTCATCTCGCGCGAGCTTTCGATCAGCGAAGCCACGGTCAAGGTTCATGTGAAAGCGGTCCTGCGCAAGCTGCGGGTGTCCAATCGCACCCAGGCAGCTATATGGGCGGCAGGACAGGGACTGCATGGTCAGGCAGCTGACAGCGCAACGCCCTCGCCACCCAAGGCCAGCCCTGCCGCTTTCCCGCTGAGAGGCGCCACGCGCGGCATCGCCGATTGTTCGGCAAGCGTGTGACGACCGCCGGAGGACAAAGGCAGCATTCTCACGAGCCGCGCTAACCATCCGTTTTCATTGCCCGACCCCCTACCCAATCGGATATCGTCCCCTGCCCTTTTGAACGCCGGGCAGGCATTATGTGCAATGGACTAAGTCCGGCCAGATTTGCATCCTAGTCGCGGAACAAGGCAGAAAAATAGCCGGAGCGCCAGGCGTGCAAACCAGTCAGTATCAGGCAAGCCATTATCCATTGCCCGGCGGCCGTCGTGCCAGCCCCGCCCAGGAACGAACGCAATTCTGGACGGACGAACTCCACAGATGGGAATTCGTCCTGTTGCAAGGCGCGGTGTTTTTCGCGCCTTACAACGCCTTCCGCCATCCCAGCCTTTACATAACCATAAGCGACGTGATGTTCGCAGGCGCCTTCTTCCTGCGTGTGTCGACAGGGAGGGTGGCGTCGCCCTTTGCCAGTCTGACCTGGCTCTGGGTGCTGGGACTGCTGATGCTTAGCGGCGGCCTTTTCATAGGCAGCGTTTTCAAGGGCGATGTGGTCAGGTGCCTGGTGTTGGTTACCCAATATTCCTTCGCCTATCTGCTCGTGCCGCTCGTCCTGCTGCGCCGGTCGGAAGAGGAAGTCGTCCGCCTCATCAAATGCGGAATCTGGGGCATGGTGGTCATGTGCGCGCTCGGCGCCATGGTCTACTCGGCCGGTTATTACAGCATCGACAGGGAACAGATGGCCCTCGTCACCGGCAACAAGCGGCTACAGGGCTTTGCCGGCAATCCCAATGGCATGGGCGTGCTGACGGTCATGGCGATGACGCTCGTCTGGCTGATGCTCCTGTCCAAACAGATGCGGCCGATGATTGCGCTGCCCTGCCTCGCCATTCTCATCACGGGCGTGATCCTGACCAGTTCCAATACCGGACTTTACAGCATGATCGCCGCCGCCCTGATTTTCTTCGGCGGCAGACGGAATTTCAAGACCCTGATCATCGTCGCGGCGCTGGGCGCTGCCGTGCTCGCATTCGGGCAGAATTATCTTCCCGCGACATTCCAGACCAGGGTTCTTTCCGCCCTGAACTCTGGCGATCTTTCGACCGCGGGTACGTTCGAGTCCCGGCAGGAGTTGAACCGGGAAGCGTTGGAGATGGCCGACAAGAATCTCATCATCGGCCTTGGCGCGGATCAGTATCGGCAGGAAAGCCGCTATGGTCTTCCTGTCCATAATCTTTATTTGCTGCTGTTGAACGAGGGTGGCGGCCTGTCGTTGCTCGGCTATCTGGTGCTGATGACCGTGCCGATATTGGCGGGCATCGTCGGCTATCGAGCGCGATATGGAAAGCTCGTGCTGCTGACGATCGTCACGACGCTCGTAACCTTTGCCAACGCGGTGATGGGCATGCCGCACGTCTATGGGCGATGCTGGTTCCTGTTCGTTTTCCTCGCCGTCAGTCCTGCGCTGATCGGGCCGGGCGTGATCAGCCCTCGCTTCTTGCCTTCGCCCTCGCAACGCAGAGGCATGCGCGGCCATCTTCCCCCGCTGGAAAGCTGAAGGCTCTGCCCGGTTTCCAGTGACCGTTGTCCTTGCTCGCGCTCTTGGGCACCATTGACACACCTTCCGGATCATTCACCCTTCTTCCGTCTGGGGCCTTCGAGAGGCCGGACAGAGGGGTTAAGTGGGCGTGTCGATTTGGGCAGGATATGCGGGCGCCATGGCATCAGCGGCGATTGCGATTTTGCGGGACATCTCTGCGCGCCTGGCTGTTAAGTCCATCGTTCGTCAGCGGCGTTCATGGCCCAAATGATCGGCGCTGCAATCTCGCGCATGAGATTGCATGAGGTTCGTTTCGGAAGAAAGGCGCTTCAGCCCTCTTCCCGCCGACAGCTTCTGATGAGCCCGCAACTTGGCACTCTGCTCTGGGGAGAGCGCCTGCCCTGGCGCGCGCAACGACAGGCCAGTCCGCGAAAGGCTGCACGAAGGGATCGCGCAGCCTTCAGGCCGTCATGCCATATGGTCCGCGCGGTCGCGCCAGCGCGATGGGGCCATCCGCTCATACCAGCGGCGAGGGGTCGGCATTTCGCCGCTGAAATATTCCGCTGAATCCATGTAGAACTGGACCGGATCGCCATAGCCGCGACGGGCGTGTTCCGCATAATCGACGCGATTGATGACGACACCGTCCACCGGCTTTTGCAGCACCTGCAACGCCGCGCGCACCTGTTCGATCGTGGTGCGACCCCACCGCACGACCAGCAGCGTCTGATCGGCCGCATCCATCAGCATGCGCGAATCCCGCGTGGCAAGGGTGGGCGGCGCATTGATGATCAGGAGATCATAATGTTCGCGCAGATGGTCCAACAGGTCGTTGACCTTCCCCAGCCGCATGATCGCGGCCGGATTGCGCGCAGGTTCCCGCGCGCTGAGGACGACGGGTTCATAGGTAGTGATTTCGGACGGCTGCTCTGCGTCTGGTCTTTGCGTCAGGGCGAGCGTTGGAAGCATATGGCGCGCATCGACCGCACCGCTGAGAAAATCGATGAGGTCCGGCTTCCCCCCCGCATCATCGGTGGGACGCAGAACGTCACTGGGACGGCGCAGATCGAGGTCGATCACGATCGCGCGGCGGCCCATGGCGACGGCCGCAGCCAGCAGGGTGAGCGTGACGGTCGATTTGCCGTCTCCGGTAATGGGCGAGGTGATCAGCACGGTCTGCGCCCTTCCCGGCTGGGCCAGTTCGGCGACCTCGCTTCCCAACCCACGGGCCACCTCGGCAAAGAGCGACTGGGGGTCCTGAAGCACCGGGTTCGCCTTTGCCGACCTCAGGGCGTCGCCATCCAACTCGGGCAGCAGGGCAAAGGTGCGCAAGCCGAACTGATGATATATCTGCTCGGCATTCCAGAGGCGGTTGTCCGTCAGCTCGATGCCGAACACCACCAGCAGCCCCAGGATCAGCGATCCGACGAACGCGGCGAAGGTCGCGGACTTGGGCCGGGGCGAAATCGGGTCCTGCGGGACGGCGGCAGGCGACATCAGGCGCGAATGGATGCCCGATGCCGCGAGGCTGGCTTTCACCTGCTGCGCACGCGTGCTCATGGCGGTGAAAGCACTGCGCGCGGCTTCCGCATTGCGTTCGAGCGAGTTCAGCTCGACCGTCGCGGCGGTGTTCGCGAATGCCTTGCCAGTGATCGAACGCAGCGTTCCTTCCAACTGGCCTGCGCGCGATGCGGCAGAGGCCGCCTCGCTCCTTGCGATGCCCGCTTCACGGGCGGCCGCGTTCTGGGCCTGGGTCGTGGCAGCGGCGATGACCCTCGCCTGTTCCTGCTGCATGCTGCCGGTGGTTTCCGCGATCTGCGCTTCTACTCCACGCATCTTGGGATGTTCGGACCCATACATCATGGCGAGTTCGCTGCGCGTGCGAGTCAGATCGTCCAGTTGCCGCCTTTGCTGGTCGAGCAGCGGGGACGTCGCGCCCGCCGTCGTGATGTTGCTCACGGCGCTCGCGATGCCAGCTGCCCGCGCGCTTTGTGCAGCGCGCATGGCGGCGGCGGAGGCGGCTTCGGTGGCGATCCGGTTGATCTGTTGATAATCTTCCGACCCGCCGGCGCCGGTGAGCATCTGATGCTGGCGCCGGAAGTCGGCGACCGCCTTTTCGGCTTGATGCGCCTCGATCGCGAGCCGCGCCCGCTCGTCATCCAGCTGGCTGACGATCTTGCCCTGCCGGTCGTCGCGCATGACGGAGCGGTAGGCGGCAAGGCTGGCGGGATATTGATTGGCGATTTCCGACGCCAGGTCGGCCGACTCGGATCGCACGGTGATGTCGATGAAGTCGGAATCCTTGGAGCTTGAAATCGATGTGCTGGATATCAGCCTGCCCGCGAGGCGGGACAGGCGGCGGTTGTCGACGACGGCGTTAGCGGGAAGCGGCGCTTCGACGAAGCGCGGATCGGACGCGAGCTTCAAATCCTGCACCACGCGTTCGGCAAGGGAACGGGACCGGTAGATGCCCGCTTCGTTGGCGACGCGCTGCTGGTTGCGCGCGGCCATGTCGGGCGATCCGCTGTCGTCATTCAGTTCGACCTGCACCGTCGCCGTCGCCTGATAGATGGGCGTCGCGGTCAACTGAACCACCAGTACGATGAGGACTGCGAAGAACACGATCGCGCCGAGCAACAGTTCGTGCCGCCGGATGATCTTGATGACCTGGCGGGCCGACAGGCTGGAGGGCCGGGAGCCCCCCTCCATCGGCCGGTCAGACATTGCCTCGAGCAGGGGCGCGTTCAGCGTTCCCGATTGCGATAGCATGAATAGATCCTCCACAGCGGCATTCTGACCTCATTGGCCGCCGAACCTCCCGCTTTTGCCAGGTCCGATCAAACAATCTTCGGTCGCAGAGCGCAGGCATAATGATTAACCCCTTCGGGCATCGCGTGACGCAAGAGGCGCAACCCTTCCCCCTTCCGCGCACCCGCGCGCGGCAGTCTTCAGTCCGGGAAAGCGGCATCGCGGCTAACCACTTCCACCCGGTGCGATTTTTCTATAGATTACCAATGCGGTTATTTCCGGGGCGACTCAATTAAAGCCGGGTCAATGGCTGTGAGGCGCGCCTGCATCAATGGGAGAGAGCCTGTGCCGATTGCGATCGCCATCGCCCTGCTGGTGTTTGGTTCGGTCGCATTTCACCTGTTCAGCCCATGGTGGCGGACGCCGATCGCTTCCAATTGGGGCTCCATTGATTCCGCGCTGGACGTAACGCTCTGGATTTGCGCGGCGGCCTTCATCATCCTCAACCTGTTCCTGGCCTGGGTGCTGGTCCGCTACCGACATCGCACCGGACACAAGGCGCATTATGAGCCGGAAAACGCCTCATTGGAGAAAAGGCTGACGCTCTGGACGGCGATCGGCATCGCGGGGATGCTGGCTCCCGGCCTCGCCGCATGGGGCCGCTATGTTTCCGTGCCGCAGGACGCCACTGTCATTGAGGCGGTGGGGCAGCAGTGGCAGTGGTCCTTCCGCTATCCCGGACCCGATGGCGTGCTGGGCGCAGCGGCGGTCAAATATGTGACGCCTGACAACGCGCTCGGCCTCGATCCCCTGGACCCGTTCGGACGCGATGATGTGCTCATAGAGGCGGGTGACCTGCATCTGCCGCTGGGCAAGCCGGTCAAGATGGTGCTGCGGTCCAGGGATGTGCTGCACGACTTCTATGTGCCGGAGTTCCGGGCAAAGATGGATTTGGTGCCCGGCATCGTCACCTATTTCTGGATGACCCCGACCAAGGTGGGCGCGTTCGACATCCTCTGTGCCGAACTGTGCGGCACGGGCCACCATGAAATGCGCGGGCGCGTGGTGGTGGAGTCGCCCAAGGCTTTCGCCGCCTGGCAAGCGCAGCAGACGAGCTTTGGACAAATCCTGGCCGAAACGCCGCCTGCCGCCATGTCCATCCTGCTGATCAAGGCCAATGCCTGCAGCGTCCCCGCGTCCTGGAGCAAGAGTTGATGGCTACCACCCTGGCTGACGACCTGCGGCCGCTGCATCATCCCCACAGTTGGGTCACCAGATATGTCTGGAGCCAGGATCATAAGGTCATTGCCATCCAATATAGCCTGACCGCCATCGCGATCGGGCTGGTGGCACTGGTGCTGTCCGCGCTTATGCGGCTGCAACTCGGCTTTCCCGGCGCCTTCCCCGCGATCCAGCCCGACAATTACCTCCAGTTCGTGTCGATGCATGGCATGATCATGGTCGTCTATCTGCTGACGGCGCTGCTGCTGGGGGGATTTGGCAATTATCTCATCCCGCTGATGATCGGCGCGCGGGACATGGTGTTCCCGTTCGTCAACATGCTGAGCTACTGGCTCTACCTGCTGTCGGTCATCGTGCTCGTATCGGGCTTTTTCGTTCCGGGCGGCCCCACGGGCGCGGGCTGGACGCTCTATCCCCCGCAGGCGATCAGTGAGGGAACCCCCGGCCACCAATGGGGCATCGCCACCATGCTGGTGAGCCTCGCCATATTCGTGGCCGCCTTCACCATGGGCGGGCTCAACTATGTGACGACGGTGCTGCAAGCGCGCACGAAGGGCATGACGCTGATGCGGATGCCGCTATCGGTATGGGGCATCTTCACCGCATCCATTATGGGCCTGCTCGCCTTCCCGGCGCTGTTCGTCGCGGCGATCATGATGCTGTTCGACCATTTCGCGGGCACCAGTTTCTTCATGCCGACGATGCAGTCGATGGGAGCCATCACCCCCACGGAGGGAGGAAGCCCCCTCCTCTTCCAGCATCTCTTCTGGTTCTTCGGCCATCCTGAAGTCTATATCGTCGCCCTGCCGGCCTTCGGCATCGTATCGGACCTGATCAGCGTCCACGCCCGGCGCAACATCTTCGGTTATCGCATGATGGTGTGGGCGATCGTCATCATCGGCGCCCTGAGCTTTCTCGTTTGGGCGCATCATATGTATGTGAGCGGGATGAACCCCTATTTCGGGTTCTTCTTCGCGACATCGACGCTGATCATCGCGATCCCCACCGCGATCAAGGTCTATAACTGGCTGCTGACCTTGTGGCGCGGCGACATTCATCTGCGCGTGCCGATGCTGTTCGCGATCGCCTTCATCTTCACCTTCATCCATGGCGGGCTGTCGGGACTATTCCTGGGCAATGTCAGCGTCGACGTCCCGCTGTCCGATACCTTCTTCGTCGTCGCGCACTTCCACATGGTCATGGGCGTGTCGCCAGTGCTGGTGATCTTCGGCGCAATCTATCACTGGTATCCCAAGATCTTCGGCCGGATGTGGAACGAGACTTTGGGCAAGCTCCACTTCTGGATCACATTCCTTGGCGTGTACGCGATTTTCCTGCCGATGCATTATCTGGGCATATTGGGCGTGCCGCGCCGTTATTATGCGTTGGGCGAAGCGGGGTTCATCCCGCCGTCGGTGCATCTGGCCAATGAATGGATCAGCATTGCGGCACTGATCGTCTTTGCTGCGCAGGGATTATTCTTCTTCAACATGATCTGGAGCCGTTTTTGGGGACCGCGCGCAGACCCGAACCCGTGGGGCGCGGCGAGCCTGGAGTGGCAAACGCCGCAGACGCCGCCAGCACATGGCAATTGGGGACCGGCCCTGCCCACCGTCTATCGCTGGCCCTATGATTATAGCGTGCCGGGCGCGCCTCGCGACTTCATCCCCCAGACGGAGCCGCGCTCATGACGATCCTCTCGCGCCTTGCGGAGAGAAGCTGGGAACCGGCGAGCGATCGTGACCCGGCGTCTCCATCCGCGAGCCGCCCGTCCGCCGGGAGCGTGGGGCTCCGCGTCTATTTCGCCGTTGCGCTGGTCATGTTCTCGCTACTGGGCGCGGCCTATTTCATGCGCATGGGGCTGCACGCCGCCATGGGGCATGCGGACGACTGGGTCGCCATGCCCGACCCGCCGCTGCTCTGGGTCAATAGCGGGATATTGGTCGCGAGCAGCATAGCATGGGAGATCGCGCGCCGATCCAACGTAACTGGACGGGCGGCGCGCGCTTCACTGGCGGGCGCCTTGCTCGGGTTGGCATTCCTCTTCGGTCAATGGCTGCTGTGGCGTCACTATCTTGGCGACGGCTATTATCTGTCGTCCAATCCGGCCAACGCCTTCTTCTATCTGCTGACGGCGCTTCACGGTCTCCACATCGCCGGAGGCCTGGTAGCCGCCGCCTGGGTGCTGACGGAGCGAAACCCCGCCCATGTCCGCCTTTGCGCCGTCTACTGGCATTTCCTGCTGTTCATCTGGATTTTGATCGCCGCCCTGCTCGTATCGACATGAGGTCCATCACCATGGCTCACACGGTGCCCGACGGAAGAGACAAGGAGATTATCACTCCCGCTTTGCGGGAGATTGTCGCCGACTGGTCCGCCGATCAGGAAGTCTTCCGCCACACCCATTGGGGCAAGGCGATGATGTGGATCTTCCTGCTCTCGGACACATTCATATTTTCCTGCTTCCTGACAGGTTACATGACAATGCGGGCGTCGGCGGTCGAGCCCTGGCCCAATACAGCGGAAGTCTTCGCGCTCAATATCGGCGGGCACGACATTCCGCTGGTCCTGATCGCGATCATGACATTCGCGCTTATCAGTTCCAGCGGCACCATGGCGATGGCGGTCAATTTCGGTTACCGGCGCGATCGGCGGAAGACAGCTATCCTCATGCTGCTGACGGCGCTGTTCGGCCTGACTTTCCTCTCGATGCAAGCGTTCGAATGGAGCAAGCTGATCTTCGAGGAAGGCGTGCGCCCCTGGAGCAATCCGATGGGCGCGCCGCAATTTGGCGCAAGTTTCTTCATGATCACCGGCTTCCACGGCCTGCATGTGACCTGCGGCGTCATCCTGCTGCTGATCATCGCGTCCAAGGTGGCGCGCGGACATTATGACAGGACGGGCGACTATAGCCCGGTAGAGATCGCGGGGCTCTACTGGCATTTCGTCGACCTCGTCTGGGTCTTTATCTTCGCCTTCTTCTACCTTTGGTGATGTCCATGAAGCATGAGATACCCGGCAGCGATAGCTCCATAGTCCATGAAGGGCAGCATCATCCGATCAGCCTCTACCTGAAGGTCTGGGGCTATCTCTTCGTGCTGAGCGCCATGTCCTACATGGTCGATTATATGCATGTGCAGGGGATCGTCCGCTGGACGCTGATCATCCTGTTCATGCTGCTGAAGGCCGGGCTGATCCTGTCCATTTTCATGCATCTCGCCTGGGAAAGGCTGTCGCTGATCTACGCGATCCTCGTGCCGCCGCTGCTGCTGCTGGTGCTGGTGCGGATCATGACGATCGAGGCGGATTATGCCTATTGGACGCGCGCGATCTTCATGGGTGGGGGAGGATGAAGCCATGAACCGGATGCGCTGGCTGGTGACGGGGCTGTGCGTCGTGGGGGCCACGGGTGCACTCTGGAGCTTCAACTGGTTTGCGGGGCGGCTTTATCCAGATGCCAACGCAGGCTCGCTCGCCTACAAGCCCGCCGACGACATGCCGCCGCGCGTGGACATGGCGTCGGTGCAGCGGGACTGGCCATCCAGCCTTGGCGACCCGGGCGAGGGCAACCGCCTGATCGCCTATCACCGGGATATGCGCGGCAAGTCGCCCGCGCCATCCTCTGCCGCCGCCGCTACCCCTGCGGCGGCGCCAGTCGACCTTGGCACATTGCTCGCCAGCGCGGATGCGAATGCTGGCAAGGCGAAGACGCAGCTTTGCGCCAGTTGCCACGACTTTGGCCAGGGAGGACCAAACCGCATCGGGCCTAATCTGTGGGGCGTGGTAGGGCGGCCGGTCGCCAGCCATGCGGGCTTTGCCTATTCCCCTGCGATGAAAGCGCATGGGGGCAGTTGGACCTACGACCAGCTATTCGCGTTCCTCGCCTCGCCAATGCGGGATGTGCCGGGAACGAAGATGAGCTTTGCAGGGCTTCGCCGTCCGGAAGATCGGGCGGCTGTCATCAAATATCTGGCGACGTTGGGAGGCGGAGCGCCACCCTTGCCGAAACCGGCCGCCCAAGCCGGTCAATGACCTGTCCGACACCCGCTCCCGAAAAGTGGAGCAGGTGTCGTCAGCGCAACCTCAGCGCACGACCGCGCGCGTGTAGAGATGCCAGGTCGAATATCCCAGCAGCGGCAGCACGACGGCCAGTCCGACGAGCCCCGGCAATGCGCCCAGGATCAGTAGCCCCACCACGATCAGCCCCCAGGCTGCTACGGTCACGGGACTGGCCCGAGCCACCCGAACCGAAGTCCGCAGCGCGTTGCCCCAACTGACCTTTTTATCGATGATCATCGGGAAGGACACCACGCTGACCGCCAGCGTGACGATGGCAAAACACAGGCCGACAAGATTGCCGACGATGATCATCTGCCAGCCTTCGGCGGTTCCGAACACCGCGCTCACAAAGGCCCCGAAGGATGAAACGACTTCAGGTCCGAACCTGCCAACGGTCGAATTATAGATGAACCAGGCGGCGGCCAGCCACCCCAGGAACAGCAAGGCCGTAATGCTGGTGAGGTCGAACAGCGACGGTGCCGACGGCCCCCGGACCACGTCCAGGAAATGGCGCCAGCGGGAATCCAGTCCATGTTCCCGGCGCCGGGCGAGTTCATAAAAGCCGCTGGCCAAGGCAGGGCTGAACAGGACGGAGCCCGCCAGCAGGGGAAACAGCAGCGGCAGGATCGACACGCGGCTGGCGATCAGAATGGCGAACAGCACGACAACCGGATAGATCAGCCCAATGAACACCAGATCGCCGCGCTTGGCCTGGAAATCTTCCCAGCCCTGTCGCAGCGAGATACGCAGATCATCAAAGCCGATCTTGCGGATTTCATAATCGTCCCGATTGGAAGCCAGATCAGCTGGATGCGTAATCGCCATGGTCGCTCTCCCTTCGCGAAGTCACCATGACGGACGCTCAACCTTCAATCCTCAGTCGGGACCGGTGACGGGGGCAGCCTTTCGACCTGCGCAGCGCATCGTCTCGGCATGAGGGACGCCTCATGGCCAACAGCGGCAGATTACACCAAAGCGTAATGGAGCGGAACCAAAAAGCAGTCTATCCTGCCCTGGGAGCCGTCCTGACGAGCCTTCAGTGATCGCTTTTATCGATCATCATGACCAATCTTAATCGCTTCCTTAGCTAGCAGGCCGGGTTTAGCCTGCCCTCTGTACTCAAAGGAGCCAAAATCATGGACGCGAAAACTGGTGGAAGCCCGCTGGGCTGCCCGATGAAGGAGCCAGCTGCGCTGCGGTCATTGCTGGGGCGCACCAACCGCGACTGGTGGCCCAATCAATTGTCCCTCGAAATCCTTCATCAAGATGGCGCGCACGCCAATCCGATGGGCGAGTCCTTCGACTATGCGAAGGAATTCGCATCGCTCGACCTGGAAGCGGTCAAGAAAGACCTCCACGCCCTGATGACCGACAGCCAGCCCTGGTGGCCCGCTGATTATGGGCATTATGGCCCTTTCTTCATCCGCATGGCCTGGCACAGCGCGGGCACCTATCGCACGGGCGACGGGCGCGGCGGCGCATCTTCGGGCGGGCAGCGTTTCGCGCCGCTCAACAGCTGGCCTGACAATGCCAATCTGGACAAGGCGCGCCGCCTGCTGTGGCCGATTAAGCAGAAATATGGCCGCAAACTGTCCTGGGCGGACCTGATGATCCTGACCGGCAACGTCGCCATTGAGTCGATGGGCGGTCCCGTCTTCGGCTTCGGCGGCGGGCGCGAGGATGTGTGGGAACCGGAAAAGGACATCTACTGGGGCACGGAAGAACAGTGGGTCGGCAATCCCGACAACCAGACCCGCATCCAGCCCGACAAGGAAATGGCGCTGGAAAATCCCCTCGCGGCGATCCAGATGGGCCTCATCTACGTTAATCCAGAAGGACCGGGCGGCAACCCCGATCCGCTCCAATCCGCGCGCGACATCCGCGAAACCTTTGCGCGCATGGGTATGAATGACGAAGAGACGCTGGCGCTGACCGCTGGCGGCCACACCTTCGGCAAGGCGCATGGCGCGGGCGATGCGTCGAAGATCGGGGCAGAGCCCGAAGGCGCGGACATCGCGCAGCAGGGCCTTGGCTGGCAGAGCGGACATGAAAGCGGCGTTGGCGATCATACGATCACCAGCGGCATCGAGGGCGCGTGGACGCCCACCCCGATCCAGTGGGACATGAGCTTCTTCCACATGCTGCTCGACTATGACTATGAGCTGGTGAAGAGCCCGGCGGGCGCGCATCAGTGGCAGCCCATCAATCAGAAGCCGGAGGATATGGCGCCGGGCGCGCACAGCCCCGACAGGCGGCTGCCGACGATGATGACCACGGCGGACATGGCGTTCAAGGAAGACCCGGAATATCGCAAGATCGCCGAACGCTTCCGCCATGATCCGGACGCTTTCGCCGACGCCTTCGCGCGCGCCTGGTTCAAGCTGTGCCATCGCGATATGGGACCCAAGAGCCGCTACCTCGGGAGCGATGTTCCTGCCGAGGACCTGATCTGGCAGGACCCGATCCCGGCGGCGGACTATGCCCAGATCGAGGAAGCCGACATCGCCGCGCTGAAGCAGGAGATCGCGTCGTCCGGGCTGACCGTATCGGAACTGGTGCAGACGGCATGGGCGTCGGCATCCACTTTCCGGGGATCGGACAAGCGCGGCGGCGCCAATGGCGGACGCATCCGGCTCGCGCCGCAGAAGAATTGGGAGGTGAACCAGCCCGATCAGTTGGCCCGGGTGCTGGGTGTGATGGAAGGTATCAAGGCTAGGTTCGATGGCGCAGCTTCCGGCGGCAAGAAGGTCAGCATCGCCGACCTCATCGTGCTGGGCGGCTCTGTCGGCATCGAAAAGGCGGCGAAGGATGCGGGGCATGATGTGACCGTGCCCTTCACGCCGGGCCGCACCGACGCATTGCAAGAGCAGACCGATGTCGATGGCTTTGCCGTGCTGGAACCGAAGGTGGACGGGTTCCGCAACTATCTGCCAGTCAGCTATCGCGTGCCGGTGGAGGAACTGCTGATCGACCGCGCCAACCTGCTGCGGCTCAGCGCGCCACAAATGACGGTGCTGGTCGGCGGGTTGCGGGTGCTGGGCGTCAATCATGGCGGATCGAAGCATGGCGTATTCACTGATCGGCCGGGACAGCTCACCAACGACTTCTTCGTCAACCTGCTCGATATGGGCACGGCGTGGAAGGCAGAAAGCGATAAGGGCGACGTGTTCGTCGGCAGCTGCCGCAAATCTGGCGAACGGAAGTGGACGGGCACGCGCGTCGATCTGGTCTTTGGATCGAACTCACAGCTTCGCGCGCTGTCGGAAGTATATGCGTCGGCCGATGCAGGGCGCAAGTTCGTCGATGACTTCGTCGCGGCATGGGTCAAGGTGATGGACGCCGACCGGTTCGACCTGAAACGATCGGCACTAACCGCCACCGCCTGAACACAAGGCCGCCGCAGCTTTCATGAGGAAGCTGCGGCGGCCAATTTCATCTAACCTCAGTGAAGGTCGCGGCGGCCATAATCCGTGTCGCCAAAGCGGCTGGGCCGCGTCATGTGGGACATGCCGTCAGGTTCGCCAGGTTCGTGCACCAGTTCTTCGAAGAGAGCGCGATAATGGATCATCGCCTGACGCAGATCCTCGGTATCGGCTTCTCCGCGGGCGTGACGTATGGCGATGTCATGGGCCGAGCGATAATTCTGCACGACTTCCGGGTGATAAACGGACAAGTCGGCTGAACGCCTGTCGAAATCGACGATGGGATAGCCGCGCGCCTCCATTACTTCGGTCAGCAGCACGTCAGCGCGTGACACCGCACCTTGAGGATCATCAACGAACTGGTTCTGGACCTTCATCCAGCCATCGGTGAACATGTCGGTTTGCTGCGGGGAAAGTCGGCGCAGCGAAAAGCTGGCCACACGCTTTTCCCGTTCCTGCAATTCTGCTTCCGCCTTGCGGGAGCTGCCCGCCTCCTCGACGGTGCGGTCATATTCAGACCCGAATTTCGATCGCAGATTGGCATGCTGCCGGTTGCGCATGATCAGCACGGCTAATCCGGCCAGCAGGACAAGGACGACCAGCCCAAGGCCGATCTCCAGCGGAGTGAGCGTCACCATGACATCTCCTTGGCCTGTTTTTAAGGCCGTTTATGACGCCCGCCGCCGATGTTGTTAACCGGGGTGAAGGGGCTTTGTTCCCGCAGGACGAAGACGAGGAAATCGAAGCGGAGGGAACGATGCGCCGCGCCACCGGTTGCCCTCACTCCCTGTCAGGAGTGGCTCCCATGCATATCGAAACCCGCGAAGGTCATGTCATCCATGTGAAGGACATGGGGTCGGGCCACCCGGTGATCCTGATCCACGGCTGGCCCCTGACCGGCGACATGTGGGAATATCAGACGCTTGCGCTGCTGGAGTCGGGCTATCGCGTGATCACTTACGATCGTCGCGGTTTCGGGCAATCGGGTCATCCCGCCGATGGCTATAATTACGATGTTTTCGCGGATGATCTCGCGGCCGTCATTGATAGGGTGGGCGCGGCCAAGGTCTCCCTCGTCGGATTTTCCATGGGAGGCGGCGAAATCGCCCGATACTTGTCGCGCTATGGTTCGGCGAAGGTGGACCGGGTAGCGCTGATCAGCTCTGTCGTGCCGTATCTTCTGAAGGATGACAGCAATCCCGACGGTGTCGACGAATCGGCACTGGACCAGATGCAGGCGCAGGTGCGCGAAGACCGTTTCGCTTTCCTGCAGAGCTTCGCCAAGACCTTCTACGGCATTGGCCTCGTTTCCAAACCCGTCAGCAGCGCGCTGCTCGATTGGACCTTCATGCTGGCGATCATGGCGAGCCCCAAGGCGACGATCGATTGCATCCACGCCTTTGGCCGAACCGATTTCCGGCCCGACCTGGGCGCGTTCACCATACCGACGCTGATCATCCACGGGACGAGCGACAAGACGGTGCCGATCGATCCGACCGGGCGAGCGGCGGCCGCTGCGATACCGGGGGCGCAGCTCATCGAATATGATGGCGAACCGCATGGCCTGTTCGCCACTGCGCCGGATCGGTTGAACGCCGATCTGCTGAGCTTCCTCGCGCAATAACTGCAGCGCTCGTCATGCAGAAGATAAATCCGTTCGGCCTTATCATGGACAGCTGGCAACTGGGGCTGGAGGCCTGGACCGTGATCGGCCTCAGGATACCCAGGCTGCTGGCAGGCAACCCGGCCGCAGCGCGGGAAGCGCATCTCATGATCGCAGAGAAGATCGAAGCGATAGGCGTGCTGCAATGGAGGGCGATGACTGGCGATCTGGGGACCAGCCCCGATGCCGCGATGCGCAGCGCGGTCGCCCATTATCGCAAGGCCGTTGGCCGCAATCGACGACGTCTCGCCCGGCGGAGAAAATGACCCAGCCAAGCCTGTTCGACGCGCCCCTGATCCCCGGACTGGATTATCGCGAGGATATGCTGACCCGCGATGAGGAAGCGATGCTCATCATGAAGATGGACGCGCTGCCCCTGTCGCCGTTTCGTTTTCAAGGATGGACCGGAAAGCGGCTGACGCTATCGCTCGGGTGGACTTATGATTTTGACAATGGCCGCTTTGGCCCAAGCGACCCTATTCCGCCATGGCTTCAACCAATCAAGGCGCGCGCTGCCCGGTTTGCGGGCGTGGCAGATGCCGACCTGGTGCAGGCATTGTTGATCCGATACGATCCAGGGGCGGGCATAGGCTGGCACAGGGACCGGCCGGTCTTCGAACATGTTGTCGGGATTTCATTGGGCAGTCCCACGACATTGCGCTTTCGCAGACTCACGGCGAAGGGGTTCGACCGCCTGTCCGTCCCCGTTGCCGCTCGATCCATCTATCATCTGTCCGGCGAAGCCCGGCATGAATGGGAGCATAGCATCGCGGGCGTGGACGCACCCCGCTGGTCAATCACTTTCCGTTCGCTGTCCGCCAAGGGCGCTGAGATGGCGCGCGCCGGAACCACCCGGACGGCCTTTTGATTGGACGAGTTTTTGGAAACCCTCGAACCAATCGGGTCGCGAAACGTCTTGTGAAAAGCCATGAGGATCGCGACCTATAATGTGAATGGCGTGAACGGGCGCCTACCGGTGCTGCTGCGGTGGCTGGAGCAGGCTGAGCCCGACATTATATGCTTGCAGGAGTTGAAGGCTCCGCAGGAGAATTTTCCCGAGCGCGCCATCCGGGACGCGGGATATGACGCAGTTTGGCACGGGCAGAGCCGGTGGAATGGCGTCGCTATCCTGAGCCGGGTTGGCGCCATCCATGAAACCCGGCGCGGATTGCCCGGCGATCCGAATGATGTGCAGAGCCGCTATATCGAAGCGGCGGTGAACGGGATCCTGATAGCCTGCCTCTACCTTCCCAACGGCAACCCCCATCCCGGCCCCAAGTTCGACTTCAAGCTCCGCTGGTTCGATCGGCTGCACGCGCATATGGCCTCGCTCATCGACGTGGACGCGCCGGTGATCGTCGCGGGCGACTATAATGTGATGCCGACCGACCTTGACGTGTATGCGCCCGACCGGTGGCGCGACGATGCCCTGTTCGCGCCCGAGGTTCGCGCCGCCTACCAGCGCCTCCTCGATCAGGGATGGAGCGACGCGATCCGGCAGCTGCATCCCGATGAGGTGATCTACAGCTTCTGGAAATATTGGCGTGGCGCCTTTGAGCGCAATGCCGGTCTACGGATCGATCATGCGCTGCTGAACCCGGTTGCAGCTGCCAAGCTGATCGCCGCGGAGGTCGACACCCGGCCCCGCGCCTGGGAGAAGACCAGCGATCACGCGCCGGTCGTCGTCACGCTCGACTTGGGCGGAGCGAAGCCATGACGCAGGCCGAAGACCCCAAGGCTATGATCCTGCCTCTGCCGATGGAGGCGCGGCTCGTGTCCGAACTGCCATCACCACCGGGATGGCAATATGAGCCCAAATGGGACGGCTTCCGCGCCGTCGTGGGCCGCGATGGAGCGCGAGCCGACATCCGATCCAAATCCGGCAAGTCGCTGGCGCGCTTCTTTCCGGATATCATGGATGCACTGCTCGCAACGACCGAGCGCCGCTATGTGCTGGACGGCGAGTTGATCCTGCCATTGAACGGCGCGCTGTCCTTCGATGCGTTGCAACAGCGGCTGCATCCGGCGGAAAGCAGAATAGCGCGCCTGTCCCGCGAAACCCCCACGCAGTTGATGCTCTTCGACTGCCTCTCACTCGGTAAGCGCGAGTTGATGGACGCGCCGTTGCGGGAACGGCGAAAGGCACTGGAGCGCTTTCACGCGAAGGATGGGACCGAGACGCTGCTCCTGTCCCCTGCCAGCGAGCGGATAGAGGATGCCGACCGCTGGCTGGAAGGCAGCGGCGGCGCACTCGACGGGATCATCGCCAAACAACTGGACCTTCCCTATCGATCCGGCGAGCGCGCGATGATGAAGATGAAAAATTATCGCAGCGCGGACTGTGTGGTTGGTGGTTTCCGCCGCACGGCTGATGGGCACGGCGCTGCATCCTTGCTGCTGGGCCTGTATGATGAGGCGGGCAAGCTCAACCATGTGGGCTTCACCTCCGGGTTCAAGGCGGATGAGCGGCCTCTTCTGTTGCAACGCCTTGAGCCGATTGCGGGAGGCTCCGGCTTCACCGGCAAGGCGCCGGGTGGGCCAAGCCGCTGGAACAAGGGCGAGGAAAGCGTCTGGGAGCCTCTAGCTCCGAAACTAGTTATGGAAGTGATCTATGATCAGGTGACCTGCGGGCGCTTTCGCCATGGCACGCGCTTTTTGCGCTGGCGGCCCGACAAGGCGCCGCACCAATGCACATGTGATCAGTTGCAGATGGAGCTGCGCCCGGCCGAGATCGATCAATTGCTTGGCGGTTGAGTGAACTGCCAAAACCCCGGTCGACGCGCTTTTGTCCCAGTAAACACCCTCATACTGATCCCTGTTAGGCATTTTTGAGGGAACGCCGCGCTCTCCCCCGAATTGAACAGGGGTACAATCAGGAGAGTATTTTCCGTGGCTACCCGTTTCGTCGCACCCGAGTGCGCATCGCAATTTCTTCAACAAAGTTTTCAGGAACGCCTCAGTCATTGGAACCGGCAACGTCTTGCCCCCTCCTATCCGGAGGATTGGGAAAGCCGGTTCCGCCAGGACGAAGCCATGCTGCGGCTGGAGCATGGCTTTGTGGAAGAACTGCGCGCCATGGTGCGCGACCGCGCGGCGCAGGCGCCAACCGATCCCGAAGGCTTCATCCAATGGTTCGAGGCGCTGGAGCAGACTGGCCCCGGCCAGCATGACGCGCTGTTTCCCTGGCTCGCCGACCATGCGTCGCGGGACGAAATACGCTGGTTCCTGACGCAGGAAGCGGCCGGTGAAGCTGGCTTTGACGATCTCGTCGCCCTGACGCAGGTGAAGCTCCCCGACTCCGCCAAGCTGGAGCTTGCGCGCAACTATTGGGACGAGATGGGGCGCGGCCAGGAAAAGGGCATGCATGGCCCCATGCTGGCGCAGTTGGTCACGACGTTGGAACTGACGCCGACTATCGAGACCACTGTCTGGGAAAGCCTGGCGCTCGCCAACGCCATGACCGCGATGGCGACGCAGCGCTGCTATGCCTGGCACAGCGTCGGCGCGTTGGGCGCGATCGAACTGACCGCGCCGGGCCGATCGGCGCACACCGCGCGCGCCTTGCGACGAATTGGGCTCAGCCAGTCGGAGCGACGATATTTTGATCTGCATGCGGTGCTGGACGTCAAACATAGCCGCGACTGGAACGAGCTGGCGATCAAGCCGCTGGTGGCGGAGGACCCTCGCCGCGCCGTCGCAATCGCGGAAGGCGCGTTGATGCGCCTTAGCTGCGGCGAGCGCTGCTTCAACCGCTATCGAAGCCATTTCGGGCTGGAGCAAGGATAATGGCGCGATCCAACGGCCGCATCCTGATTGTTGAGGACGACCCGCTGCTGGCTGGCATGATGGTCGATTTGCTGCTGGCGGAAGATTACGAAGTGGACGGCCCCCACGCCAGCATCAGCGACGGCATGGCCGCGCTAGCCACGCATATGCCCGATGGCGCGGTGGTTGATCTGCATCATCCCAGCCGTAGCGTGAGCCTCTTGAAGGACGATCTTGAGACCTATGCCATCCCGTTGCTGGAAGGAGAGGATAGCGAGGTTCAGGATCTTCAAAGACGCTTGCTACCTTGGCTTCGGCATATGCGGCATTGAGGACGCGCGGGATAAGCAACTCTTGTCCCGCGCCATATCGCGGCTATGACCCTGCATCGTGATCGAAGCAGGAGAAGGCATGGGTCCCATCATCGGGAAAGTCATTCGTGGAGCGGGCATCGGGCTGCTGTTTCTCGTAATCGCCTTGTGCCTTGCGATCACGATCATCCCGCCTTTTCTCGACCGCATCTATTATGACGGGCCGGTCAGCGGCCATTATGACGGCGAGCACTTCTTCAATCCCGATGGCGAGATCGAGTTTTCCGGTCCTCCGGGGACGAACCGCCGGGGCTTTCTCCTTCGCTGGTTGACGGGGCAGGACGAGCGCCCCGAATGGCCGCTGACGGTTGCAGTAAAGCCCACCCGCCCGCCAGCCTTCGCCGCGCCGCGCGGCATGGTGGCGACATGGGTCGGCCATGCCACGGTGCTGGTGCAGGCAGCGGGGGTCAATATCCTTACCGACCCCACCTGGTCCGACTATGCGAGCCCCTTCCCACCTTTAGGACCAAAGCGGGTCGCGCAGCCGGGAATCCGGATGGATGATCTGCCGAAGATCGACCTGATCATCGTCAGCCACAATCATTATGACCATATGGACATCCCCACGCTCAAGAAGCTGTGGGAACGAGATCGGCCCAAGATCATCGTCAGCCTGGGCAATGAGCGCATCCTGAAGGACAATGGCATTCCGGCGATCGCGCTGGATTGGGGCCAATCCGTGACGGGGGCTGCCCTCAACAATCTGGGGACCCAAACGGTCATCCAGTGTGAAAATTACGAACATTGCCCAGACTATCGCGTCCATGTGCTGCGCAATCATCATTGGAGCAGCCGGTGGGGCACTGATCGCAACCGCGCATTATGGTCGAGTTTCCTCATCGAAACGCGCGCGGGCAACATCTTCTTCGCGGGCGACACGGGGGCTGGCGACATGGCATGGCCCACCGAAGCGGCGCGGTTCGGCCCGATCCGGCTCGCGATGATCCCGATCGGCGCCTTCCGCTTCTGGCCGGGGCAGATGGAGGCGGACTCCCACATCGGGCCGCAGCGCGCGGTCGAGGTGTTCGAAAAGCTCAAGGCATCGACTGCCATCCCCATCCATTGGGGCACATTCCGGCTGTCTTATGAAAAATGGGACACACCGCCCCGCATGCTGGAGCTTTTCCTGAAATGCGAAGGCATAGAGCGACAGCACTTTGCACCATTGCGGATCGGCCAGTCTGTCCAGGTGCCCGCCTATTCCGCCGTGCCGCATAGTCCAAAACGATGCGACCAACGCGCCATCCGGGCATTGCAATAGGTCAGGCGGGAGGCCCTGCTTCCAGCATCGCGCACCAATTGTCCGTCGTCATCGCCGTGAGATATTCGGCCTGCATATCGGCCGTCAGCATCTCCACCATCTGCCGCCCTTCGATCCACAATTCGATCACGCCGAACACGCCGCCACGCTTGCGATATTTGGCGGGCCAGCCTTCGCGCTCCGCGATCGCCATGATCTCTTCGCGGGACAGGGGCGTGGCCAGCGCGGCATGTGTCGCGGTGTAACGGGTTTCGCCCGTTCGTTCCCCGAAGCCATCGGCGTCGCCTTCCTCCTCGCGCAAGACGGTGTCGATCGGATAGACCTCTATGGCGGTGCCCCGGTCATCGCCAGCCATGGCGATCCAACTTCCCGGCGTCACGGGCGGGAAATAGAGCGCCTCGCCGCGCCACATTTCAGCAATAACCTCCGCAACATGCTTTGGATCATGCGCGGCAATCGAAAGATGAAAGAGCATGTCTCGACTCTCCGACATTCTGATGGATGCCGGGCGCGACAATGGCACAGAATCCCGTCGTCAGCATTGGAGATTCCGGACAGGAGACCCTCCGCTGGCAGGCAGCGGAGGGTTTCTTAAGACAGGCTGTTCAGGCCTTGCTGCACTCTCCGGTGCGTTTGCCGGTTACGTCATGGGTGGTGCGCAATACGGGGCTACCTGCGGCGGTCTTCGTCATGGTGCTGCCCAGCGTCAGCGTATCGGCGGTGTAGTTGCCCTCCAGCACGATTTCCGATGTCGCCCCGCCGGACTTGCAGGACAAGGTCGCGATCAACCGCCCTTTGCGCAGCAGCTTGTCCTTATAGGTGCAATCCTTGCCCTCATCCCCTGCCAGGGCATCGGCATCGGGTGCCCCCTTGGCATCGACGGCGATGCACAGCTTTTCCTCGTCAACCTGTTTCAGCGCGACCTGATATTGTTCGGGCGTGACAGTCGGCGTGTTGTAGCCCGTGGTCTTGCGGGTGATCGTCCATTCGCCCCCCTTCATCACGATCGGCGCTTCGACCGCTTCGGGTGCAGGCGCCTCATTGCCGCATCCGGCCAAGCCAAGCGTCATCGCCAGCGGCAACGCCGCGATTATCGTCTTTCGCATATCCTCTTCCCCTGTTCTCTTACGGAACAGGCAGAGGCTCGCTTGGCGCGCGGCGAAGCGCAAGAGAAAAAAGCGACGCTAGCGTTTCCTGTAGGTCGGCGCGTGGAAGTCGGGCGGCTTGGCCGCGACCCAGCCGAGAAAGCGGGCGATGCCGGGATGCGCGCGAAGGGCGGCGGGATCGCCCCGCGTTCGGGCAAGCTCCACATTGCTGAGCTGCGCATGGATGGCCCGATGACAGATTGGATGGACGGGCACCGTTTCGCGCCCGCCTCGGCTTTTCGGCACCGGATGATGCCATTCAACCCGTTTGCTTAAAGGACGCGCGCAGAGCCAGCAAAAGCCCTCCGCGCCCTCCATCATATCAGGAAGCGGCGCAGTCCGCGCCAATCCACTTGCCCGTGGTCTTCGCCTTCATGCTCATGTTCATGCCGTTGGGCGCGCCGCTCATCTTCATGTCCATGTGCATTTCATAGCTTTCCGGCGCGTAGTCGCCAGACATGACGGCGTTCATCGTGCCATTTTCCGACTTGCAGGCGATCTCACCCTTCACCGACCCGCCGCTGACGTCGAAGCCCTTGTACGTGCAATCCTTGTTTTCCTGACCCGAGAACATCTTGCCGCTGGGGTTCGCCGCTTCTTCGGGAGAGACGCAATATTTGATCGATGTGCGGCTCATCATCTTCTTCATCTGCTCTTTCATCTGATCGCCACCGCCGGGCATGTTCGGCATGTCGATATCCTCGAGCGTATAGGCGCCTTCCCACTGGCCGGGCTTCAGCTGCACCTTCTGAACTTGGGCTTTCACTTCCTCGCGCGTCTGCGGTTCGCCAGAAGGCTTGTCGCCGCAGCTGGCGAGCAACAGCGTGGCAGGAATAATGACGGCCAAGGCTTTAAGCATGATCTTCCCCCGTTGATGCCGGAATGACCCGGCCTGTCTAACCATCAGCATATCAGGACAGGCATAGAATGAAAAATGGTCCTGCGGGCTATTGAGCCAGCGCCGCAGCTTCCTGCGCGCAATCGGGCGCTGTTTCCAAGGGTTTGCCGCGCAACGCCGCGACTTCCTTGCGCGCGGCGGCAAGATCGGCGGCGAAGGCGGGTTCGGCGTTGAGACGCATCACGGTGGCGGAGGCGATGACCCGCCCTTCTTCGATATCGCTCAGCCAATGCACATTGCAGATGCGGCGGCTGTCCCCAAAGGCGCGACCCCGCGCCACCAGCCTTGCCGCGCGATCGGGCATCACTTCTGCCAGGATAAGGCCATAGCCATAGCCGATGGCGCTGTGACCCGAGGGATAGGAGCCATCACGGCGCAGAAACTTTTCCCAATCCGGCGTACAGCTTGGCTTGCCATTATCCATAAAAGGTCGGGACCGCATGTATCGCTTCTTAACGTCGGCGGTGGACATGCCGAGGTCCCCCATCGCACGGGTCAGGAGGCGCGTCAGCGCGGGTGCATGGGCCTGATCGATCAGGAAGCCCGCCGCGCAGGAAAAGGCGGTCGCCGCATGGCCGGGGCGCAGGTCCGCATCGGCCTTGGCGAAATCCCAACGTGCGCTACCCTGCATCGCGACCGCTGCGGCCGCCCCTTCCCTATCGCGCGCCTCGGTCACTGATCCTGCGGCTGGCGGTGGCGGGGAGAGCAACAGGCTGTCAGGAAGCGCGCCGCCGCCAAGATAACCGCTGCCCAGTGGGTTCTTTCCCTGCATGGCCGATGGCGGCGTCTGCGCCGAACCGGCTCCGCCGGTCGTCGTCGCGCATGCCTGCAACATGGCCAGCGTGGTGAACAGGAAAATGGCCTTGCGCATCGGGTCCTCCACTATCGTCATGTGGGATGCCTGCCCCACATTGCTGTGGTGCGGGACCATGCCCATATTGCCCCGCATGTCCATTCAGATTCGCACCACGCTGGACGAGCCCGAGACCGGCGAAGGCTTCGTCCCCCACCGTCCTGCACGCCCGGAAAAGAGCGAGGGCGGCAGGCCGTTCAAGCTGGTTTCCGACTATGAACCATCGGGCGACCAGCCCACCGCCATCGCCGAACTGGTCGAACAGGCAAGGGCGGGTGAAAAGGATCAGGTGCTGTTGGGTGTCACCGGCTCTGGCAAGACCTTCACCATGGCCAAGGTGATCGAGGCGATGCAGCGGCCCGCGCTGATCCTTGCTCCCAACAAGATTCTCGCAGCGCAGCTTTACGGTGAGTTCAAGAGCTTCTTCCCGGAGAATGCGGTCGAATATTTCGTCAGCTATTACGACTATTATCAGCCCGAAGCCTATGTGGCGCGATCCGACACCTATATCGAGAAGGAGTCGAGCGTTAACGAGGCGATCGACCGGATGCGCCACTCGGCGACACGCGCTCTGCTGGAGCGGGACGATGTGATCATCGTCGCGTCGGTGTCCTGCCTCTATGGCATCGGCTCGGTCGAGACTTATTCGGCCATGACCTTCTCGATGAAGAAGGGCGGGATCGAGGATCAGCGGGAGATCATCCGCAAGCTGGTGGCGTTGCAATATAAGCGCAATGACGCGGCCTTCGCGCGCGGCAATTTCCGGGTGAAAGGGGATAATCTGGAGATTTTTCCGTCCCACTATGAGGACACAGCCTGGCGCGTCAGCTTCTTTGGCAATGAGATCGAGGAGATTGTCGAATTCGATCCGCTGACGGGCAAGAAGATCGCGACCCTCGAATATGTGAAGGTCTTTCCCAACAGCCACCATGTCACGCCGGGGCCGACGCTGAAGCAGGCGATGGAAGCGATCCGTTTCGAGCTGACCGAGCGGCTGAAAGAGTTGCAGGCCGAAGGCAAGCTTCTGGAGGCGCAGCGGCTGGAGCAGCGCACCAATTTCGATCTGGAGATGATCGCGGCCACGGGCTCGTGCGCGGGGATCGAGAATTATTCGCGCTTCCTGACAGGCCGCCTGCCCGGCGAGCCGCCGCCGACCTTGTTCGAATATCTCCCGGAAAACGCGCTACTATTCGTGGACGAAAGCCACCAGACCGTGCCGCAAATCGGTGCGATGGCGCGGGGCGACCATCGGCGCAAGATCACGCTCGCCGAATATGGCTTCCGCCTGCCAAGCTGCATCGACAACCGCCCGCTGCGTTTCAACGAATGGGATGCGATGCGGCCGCAGACGGTCAGCGTATCCGCCACGCCGGGACCATGGGAAATGGAGCAGACCGGCGGCACCTTCTCCGAACAGGTCATCCGCCCTACTGGCCTCATCGACCCGCCGGTCGAGATCAAGCCGGTGGAGGATCAGGTGGACGACCTGATCAACGAATGCCGAAAGGTGGCCGCGCAGGGCTATCGCACCCTCGTCACCACGCTGACCAAGCGCATGGCCGAGGATTTGACCGAGTTCATGCATGAGGCGGGGATCAAGGTCCGCTACATGCACAGCGACGTCGAGACGCTGGAGCGTATCGAGTTGATCCGCGACCTGCGGCTGGGTGTCTACGACGTGCTGATCGGCATCAACCTGCTACGCGAAGGTCTCGACATTCCGGAATGTGGCTTGGTCGCGATCCTCGATGCGGACAAGGAAGGCTTCCTGCGATCGGAAACATCGCTGATCCAGACCATTGGCCGCGCCGCGCGCAACGTGGATGGGCGTGTCATCCTCTACGCCGATCGCATCACCGGCAGCATGGAGCGCGCGCTCAACGAGACCAGCCGACGCCGTGAAAAGCAGCAGGCGTATAATCTGGAACATGGCATCACGCCGACCACGATCAAGCGCAACATCGGCGACATCATCGCCCATGTCGCGAGCAAGGATCAGGTCACGGTCGATACCGGGCTGGACGACCGCCCACACCTCGTCGGCCATAACCTCCGCGCCTATATCGAGGATCTCGAAAAGAAGATGCGCGCGGCCGCAGCCGACCTCGAATTCGAGGAAGCAGGCCGCATCCGCGACGAAATCCGCAAGCTGGAGGCCGAGGAGTTGGGTCTGCCCGCCGACGAGCAGGTCGCGGCGCCGCGTGGGCGGGCGACGGAAGGCAAGCCGGGGACGCGCAAGCTGCGATACGGCAAGACCCAGCGGAAGTTCGGCCGCTGACGCAAGTTCAGCATGACGAAAGGTTCGGGGCCGTTTAAGCGGGCATCATGAAGAACTTGCCTCTCGCCCGCGCTATCGCGCTTGCCGTGCCGCTGCTGCTGCTGGGCGGCGCCTACGCTTCGCAATATGTAGGCGGCCTGCATCCGTGCGAGATGTGCTGGTGGCAGCGTTATCCGCATATGGCGGCGATCCCGCTCGCGCTGATCGCCTACGCCGTGAAAAGGCGGCCCTGCGTCAGTGCGCTGTTCGCGGGGCTGGCCGGGCTGGCGATCGGAATCAGCGGCGGCATTGGCCTCTTTCATGCGGGGGTCGAATATGGCTGGTGGCAGGGGCTGACCGCCTGCTCGACCACTCCCGCGGCGGGCAACCCTGCGGACATATTGAACCAGATCATGGCGACCCCGATCACCCGTTGCGACGTCGCGCCCTGGACACTCTTCGGCATTTCGCTCGCAGGCTTCAATGGGCTCTTGTCCGGAGCCAGCGCGCTCGCCATCTTGGCCCTGCTGATCAAGTCGAGGAAAGAGGCATGAACGCGCCCAGGGATTTCCCCCGCCCCGGCCGGAAAGTGACGGCCGATGATCGCGCGGCGATGCTGCGCGTCGATCAGGCGGGCGAGTTCGGCGCGACGCGCATTTATGCCGGGCAGCTTGCCGTCCTTGGCGATCGCCACCCCGACGCGCGCGTCATCGCGGGCATGGCGGCGCAGGAAGAACGGCATCGCAAGATATTTGACGCGATGATCGCACGGCGCGGCGTCAGGCCGACCGCGCTTCGGCCGATCTGGAACGCCGCGGGCTTTGCGCTGGGCGCGGTGACCGCCGCGATCGGCCCACGCGCCGCCATGGCCTGCACCGCCGCGATCGAGACGGAGATCGACCGTCATTATGGCCAGCAGTTGACGGAATTGGCGGGCGATGACCCGGAACTTGCCGCCACCATCACGGATTTTCAGGCGGAAGAAGTCGAACATCGCGAAACCGCGATCGCCCGTGGAGCGGAGCAGGCCCCCGCCTATCCGCTGCTTTCGGGCGTCATTCGCCTGGGGTGCCGGGCTGCAATCGCGCTGTCGAAGCGGATCTGAGGAGATAAGAACGATGATGAAGACCGCGACAGCCGCTATGCTGCTGATGGCCGCGAGCACCCTGCCCGCCATGGCGCAGCAGCAGGCCGGACCCGCGCAGGAGCAGGCACCGACCGCCGCCGCCGGCACGACGGGATCGGAGCGCGTCAATCTGGTCATCGTCTATGGCGACGACGCGTGCCCGCAAAGCGCTGGCACCGACATTGTCGTTTGCGCGCGCAAGGGCGAGGAAGAACGCTACCGCATTCCCGAACCGCTGCGCGGCGATCCCAACAAGCCGAGCAATCAGGCATGGGGCGAGCGCGTGCGGTCCATGGAATATGTCGGCCGCACCGGCACGGAAAGCTGCTCGGCCACTGGCCCCGGCGGTTTCACCGGCTGCTTCAACCAGTTGGCAAGGCTTGCCAAGGCGGAACGGCAGGCGGCGGACAATGCCAGCTGGAAGGACTTGGTCGCCGCAGAGCGGGCGCGGCGGCTTTCCACCATCGATGCTGATAGCAAGGCGATCGAAGCGCGAGCCGTAGCGGAGGAAAAGGCGCAGGCCAGCCAACCGCAGCAGACTACACCGACGCAGCCCTGACGGTTGCTCCGGGCGCTTGGCGTCTGGGTAAGGCTGGCGGAATTGGGCACTCCGCCGGTGGACAGGGGCGAAAAGAGGATATCACCTATGCGCTTCCCGGTTCATGCCTTCCTCGCCATGGCCGCGCTTGCACCCATAGCCTTACTCGCCCCAGCCTGGGCCGAGCCGCCACAGCGCGTGTTCAACCTGATCGTCTATGGGAACGACCCCTGTCCCAAAGGCGAAGGCGACGAGATCGTCGTTTGCGCGCGCAAGCCTGAGTCCGAACGCTACCGCATCCCGAAGAAATTGCGCGAAAAGCCCGCCCCGTCCGGTGGGCCGGGCTGGGGTAGCCAAGTGGCCACCATGGAAGAAGTACAGCGCCAGAATCTTCCCGGCAGCTGCTCGGCGATCGGCAGCAACGGCTTCACCGGCTGCACCGCCAAGATGCTGGAACAATGGTTTGCCGAACGGCGGATGCAGGAGTCCAAGGGCGAGCCTTGAGCTTTTGATGCTCGACGATCGCCCATCCCCCTTCACCATCTGAATTTCAGATTGCGAAACTATCCGTAGCGCGGATCAGGGCATCGAGGATGCCAGGTTCATTATAGGCGTGCCCAGCGCCCTCGATCATCTCGAACCGGGCCTCAGGCCATGCCTTGTGCAGCGCCCAGGCGGTCTCGACGGGACAGGCCATGTCCTGGCGACCCTGAACGATCACGCCGGGAATGTCGCGGAGCTTGCCCGCATCACGGATGAGCTGGCCTTCCTCCAGCCAGCCGCGATGCACGAAATAATGATTTTCGATCCGCGCGAAGGCGAGTGCGAACGCATCATCCTCATGCGTGGCTGACAGTGCAGCGTCTGGCAGCAAACGGATGGTTTCGCCTTCCCATACGCTCCACGCCTTGGCCGCCGCGACTTGCGCCAAGCGATCTTCGCCCGTCAGGATACGGTGATAGGCATGAAGCAAGTCGCCACGATCCTCCTCCGCTATGGGCGCAAGGAAGCGTTCCCACTTATCTGGATAGATGCGGCTGGCACCTTCCTGATAATACCAATCGACCTCCTGCTGGCGGAGCGTGAAGACGCCGCGCAGGATCAATTCGCTGACATGGGCAGGATGGCTCTGCGCATAGGCAAGCGCCAGCGCCGATCCCCAGCTACCGCCGAAGACAAGCCATTGACCAACGCCCATCAACTCCCGCAAGCGCTCTATGTCCGCTACGAGATGCCAGGTCGTATTCGCTTCCAGCGAGGCATGCGGCGTTGAATGGCCGCAACCGCGCTGGTCGAAGAGCAAAAGATCGTAGCGATCCGGATCGAACAGGCGGCGGTGATCAGGCGAGATGCCGCCGCCCGGCCCGCCGTGGAGAAAGACCGCAGGCTTTGCCCCCGGCGTGCCGACGCGCTCCCAATAGACGGAATGATCATCGCCAACGTCGAGGTGGCCGTGAGCGTATGGGTCGATGGCAGGGTACAAAGTGCGCATGCTCTCAGCCTAGGCGAGCCGATGAGTGAAGGGAACCGCAGTGCGTGAGGGCGTCTGCTACAATTTGCGACAAATTCGCCTTGGCCTTGCCAAGATTTTGAGACAGTTCGCCCCTAGTGACGGACCATCAAGAGTTCGCTTTTTCCAAAAGGGGTATGTTCGTGCGCCGACCGGCTTCGCTGATGCTGTTTTTCATGATGGGCGCATCGCCCGCTGCGCTGATGGCGCAGACTTCAGCCCAGGAGCCGCCTGCGCAGATGGACGAAGGCGACGAGATCATCGTCACCGGCCAGCCGCAGCGGGGCGCGGTGCTGGGCAATATCAAGCCTGAGCAGCAGCTTTCCTCCGCCGACATCCGCGCGTTAGGCGTCACCTCCATTTCGGAAATGATCACCGAATTGTCGGCACAAACGAACGGGACCCCGGTCGTGCTGCTCAACGGAAAGCGGATTTCCAGCTTTTCCGAAATCCAGGATATCCCGTCCGAGGCCGTGGCACGTGTCGACATCCTACCGGAACAGGTCGCCCTGTCCTATGGCTATGCACCAACGCAAAAGGTGGCGAACATCGTCCTGCGCCAGCGTTTTCGGGCGGAGCTAGCCGATCTGCGGGCGGCCACGACGACCGATGGCGGACGGGAAAGCGGGTCGGCCGAGGCGGGCCTGCTGCGCATCCGGGGCGACAATCGCTTTACGTTGAACGTCAAATATAATGCCGCTGCTTCACTACTGGAAAGCGAACGCGGGATCGAACGGACGGCGATCAGTCCGGCATTGATCGACGTCACCCGCTTTCGCACGTTGAGCCCAGCGACCGAGAGCGTGTCCGCGAACGCCACCTATGCGCGCGCGCTCGGCGGCGTATCGATGACCATGAACGGCCGGGTGGAGCTGTCGGACAATGACTCGCTGCAAGGACTGTCTGCCGCCGCACTTGCGGCGCCGATCGGCAACGGGCCGCTCTATGCCGAATTTCTGCGGGACAACCGGCTCGATCAGCAGATTCGCGGAACGACCGGCCATCTGGGCCTGACCTTCAACGGGCTGCTCGGCAAGGGGTGGCAATGGTCCTTCACTGGCAATGGCGACCTGTCGGATACGCGCACGCGAACCGACCGATCGACATCGACCGACCGGGCGAGCGCGCGGTCGCAGGCGGTGACGGGCGACCTGCTCCTATCAGGCCCCGTCTTTGACCTGCCTGCGGGTGCCGTCACAAGCTCCGTCCGGGTGGGGGCGTCGGCCAATGGGTTTGAGGGCTGGTCGATCCGAAACGGGTTCGAACAGGACATCGACTATGACCGGCAGATCGCCAGCGGGCAGGTCACTCTCGATGTGCCGATCACCAGCAAGGCGAGAGGCGTCCTGGGCGCGGTCGGCGATATCGGCGTCAATGTGAATGCGGCGGCGCAAGAGCTTTCGGACTTCGGCACGCTCTCCACGCTTGGCTACGGCCTGCGCTGGCGGCCGATCCCTGCAGTGCAACTGCTGGTATCCGCGAACCAGGACCGGGCCGCGCCGACGGGGAACCAGCTAAGCGATCCCGAAGTCAGAACAGAGAATGTACCCGTCTTTGATTATCAAAGCGGCCAGACCGTCTTCGTCACGCGGGTGACGGGGGGCAACGCGCAGTTGAAGGAAAGCGTGCGCGACCAGTTCCGGCTGAGCGCAACGGTGAAACCTTTCGACAAGCCCAACCTGACCCTGACAGCGACCTACCTCAACAGCCGGACGAGTAATCCGATCGCGGCTTTCCCGGAACCTACCCCCGCGATCGAGGATGCCTTCGGTAGCCGCTTTACTCGCGTCGGAGGTTTGCTGACCGAAATCGATGCGACGCCGATCAATTATCTGCGCTCGCAAAGCGAACAACTGCGCTGGGGCTTCGACCTCTCCTTCCCGCTGAAGTCGCGCATCCAGAAGTTGGCAGAGGCCTGGCGCGCCGCCGGTGCAAAGCCTGAGGATCGGCCCAAGGAGTTGCAGGATATGCGCGCACTGTTCGGCAATCGCGGCGGACGGGGCGGAGAGCGTGGCGCGCAAGCGGGTCAGGATGGCGCTCCGCCGCCTCACGGACAGGAGGGCGGAGACCGACCGCGCGGTGAGGGCGGCTTTGGCGGCCCCGGAGGCGGCGGACGGCCAGGCGGCGGTTTTGGCGGGCCGGGCGGCATGGGTGGCGGACGTGGAGGCGGAGGCGGGCGCCTCAGCTTCAGCCTCTACCACACATGGCATTTTACCGAGAGCATCCTGATCGCCCCCGGCGTGCCGGAACTCGATCTGCTGAACGGCGACGCGACGGGATCATCGGGTGGCCAGCCAAGGCATGAGGTGGAGGCGCGCGTCGGCTATACCAATAATGGCCTTGGTGCGCGGCTGGGCATCGATTGGGAAAGCGGCACGCATGTCGATGGCGCGCTAGGCGGCACTTCCCGGCTCAATTTCGACAGTCTGGCGACCGCTAACCTGCGACTATTCGCCAATCTGGGGCAGATGCCTTCGCTTGTGAAGAATCATCCCTTTCTGCGGGGCTCGCGGGTATCGATCGGGATCAACAATATCTTCAACACGCGCCGCGATGTGACGGACGCGACCGGAGGAACCCCGCTGCGCTACCAGCAGGGCTATCTCGATCCGCTGGGCCGTACGATCAGCATTTCCTTCCGGAAACTGTTCTTCTGACTCTTGCCTAAAACTCTCCATTTTCCGTCCGTTATGACCTTTGAAAACAAGGGTCGGAGGAATGCATGGCAAAGCCGATACGGATCGTGGTGGTCGATGACTCGCTGACCATTCGCGCCATGATCGAGACGCTGCTGGAACGCGATTGCCGGTTCGATGTCGTGGGCATCGCCCGCAACGGCGAAGAGGCGATCGACCTCATCCGCATGGAAAAGCCCGATGTGGTGACGATGGACATCGCCATGCCGGGCCGGGATGGGCTCAGCATTCTTGACGAGATTATGGACATCGATCCCTGCCCCGTCATCATGCTGTCCAGCCTGATGCGCGACGGAGCGCCGATCATGGCCGAAGCGCTCGACCGGGGTGCGGCCGCCTGCTTCAACAAGGCGATGATCGCTCGGGAAGCCGGACGCTTCATCGCACTGGTCAAAGATGTCGCGCGTGGCCTTGTTCAGGCTGAACAGGTAGCGATCGCCGCCTGAAACTTCCGTCACGTACAACAAAAGGAGCTGTCATCCGGCAGCTCCTTTTTTATGCGCTTGCGGGCGTCGCCGCCCGAACGGATCAGGTCAAGATGCCAAGGATCGAGGCAGAGCGCAGGCAGCGGCAATGTCGATGGCGCTGGTAAATTCAACGCCCATCCGATCCTCGCGGGACCAGCGAACCACAGCGCTCACATTCTGACTGTCACTGAACTCGATCGACAACTGGGTGCCTTGGGGCACATGCCACAGCCCCTCGATCATCGCACCGGTGGAGGAGATGTTGCGGATGCGCCCGGTATAGGCGTGACCATCGGCCTGCACCGCGATCGTCCGCAGCATCGTCTTGCGCTCAGGGCGGCTGGACTGAAAGCCCTCCACCAGCGCCACCGTGCCGTGCGCATGGTGCCGGGCCAGCACGTCGCTGGCAACAAGCGGGCGGCCATAGACATAGCCCTGTATATGGCTGCACCCCAGATCGCGGATCAGCGCCAGTTCGTCCTGCGTCTCCGCGCCCTCCGCCGTGGTGTCCATGCCCAGCGCCTCGGCCAGGCTGACGATTGCCTTGATGATCGCGCTGTTGCGGCTGCCGGTCATCACCGCGCCGCGCACAAAGCTCTGGTCGATCTTGATCTTGTCGAAGGGCGCTTTCTTCAAATAGCCAAGCGAGGAGTAACCTGTGCCGAAATCGTCGAGCGCCAAACGAATGCCAATCCCTTTAAGCCGGGCGAACATCGAATCCGTTCCGTCATTGTCGTTCAGGAACACGCTTTCGGTGATCTCCAACTCCAGCCGGTGGGGCGCGAGTTGGGAAGCGGCGAGCGCACTCATGACCGTGGCGGGCAATCCGGGATTGGCGAACTGGATCGGCGAGACATTGACGGCGACGCGAATATCTTCGTCCCAATCCGAAGCGTCGCGGCAGGCAGTGCGTAATACCCAGTCACCGATCGGGCCGATAAGTCCTGTCTCCTCGGCGATGGGCACGAAAATGGATGGCGAAATCTCGCCACGTACGGGATGGGTCCAGCGAAGCAGCGCCTCATAACCAGTGACCCTCTCCGTCCTTGAAGACACGACCGGCTGATAGACAAGGTGCAGCCCGCCCGAAGCCAGCGCGTGGCGAAGATCCTCCTCCAACTGCCGACGCCCCTCTGCATCGGCGTGCATTTCGGACGAATAGAAACGATGGACGCCGCGCCCGTCGCCTTTTGCAGCATAGAGCGCGAGATCAGCGTTGCGGATCAGCGCATCGGCCGTGTCGCCATCATGCGGGCAACAGGAAATCCCGATGGACACGCCGATGACGACCGCCTTCCCCTCAATCATATAAGGTTGCGACAGCGTGTTGATGATCATCGTAGATAGTTGGGACAGCAACGCACGATCATGTCTGCCGGGCAGCAGCACCTTGAATTCGTCACCGCCCTGCCGCCCTACAAGCCCGCGATCGCCCGCGACACGTTGAAGACGCTGGCTCACCTGCCGCAGCAGCGCGTCCCCGGCGGGGTGGCCGAGCGTATCGTTGACGGTCTTGAAGCGATCCAGGTCCAGCATCAGCAGCGCGCAATCGCCCGACTTGCCGGGGGAGCCAGCCAGGGCATCTTCCAGCGCCCGCAGCATCTGTACGCGATTGGCAAGGCCAGTCAGCGAATCGAACTGGGCAAGCCGCTTCACCTCCGCCTGGCTCCGGCGGATTTCGGTAAGGTCGGCGCCGCTCCCGCGGAAGCCGTGGAACTGGCCAAATTCGTTGAAAACCGGCTGGCCGGATATCGACCACCAGCGCTCGTCGCGGGTAGCCGCGGCTCGAACATGGATGTCCGAAAAGCCGGTGCGCGTCGATAAATGGAAGCCGAGCGTGCGCTCACCCCCGCCATTTTTATGATCACCCGCAGAGACAATGTCGGTAATCAGTCGACCGACAAGTTCATCCTCCGCAATATCCAGTGTTCGCGCGAGCGTTTCTGATAGGTAGGTTAAGCAGCCTTGCCGGTCGGTTTCCCAGAACCAGCCCTGCCCCGACTGCTCATATTCCTGCAGCAGGCGGTCGGATCGTTGAGCACGCAAATCCTGCTGATGTTGCGCGATTGCCCGTTCGAAGTCAGACGTTGCTTGGCGCACCGCAGCGATCATCATGACCGCGATGCAACTTACCAACAAACCCAGCTGCGCAAAGCCCGCTTCCTGAAACGCTGAAACGATCAATGTGCCCAGAAAATAACTGACGCCCAGCAACCGCCGGTCGCCGAATATAGACACGGCGATCAACGCCATCGCGACTTCTGCCGCGAGAGAAATCGACAATGGTCCTGCAAATTGCGCCGGACCCAGCAGCATGCTGAAGCTCATGCTCGACAGCAATACCATCGGCAGCATCAGCCATTTCTGCACATGCGGCCGTAGATTCTGGAATCGTTCCGCGCGCGGAGCGGCGATCAGCATGCCATCTGTCAGCAACATCGTTAGGAATGTGAGGAAGTGGAGAATGTGGCCAAAGGTAAACAGAGGCACATGGAGCAGCGTGATGGTGCACAGCTTGCCCAGCAGCACCAGCGGCCAGAGGCGGGCGATATGGGCGAAGGCTCCGGATATCCAGAAGGCCGACGCCTGCGTCCCGCCCTCAGCCAGACCCAGCGCGACCGCAAGATCGGCGGGTCGATACGATGTATCGTTCAGCTTGGTGCGCGACGGGGCCATATGACGTGCGTAACGCACAGATGTTGAAAGAAACTTACCCGACCGGCTGGCAAAGCATAACGGGATTGGAACGCCCCGCTCGCGACGCCAAACGGCCCCGGCGTCCGTCCACAGACGCTTAGACAGATTGAGCAGGAAAGGAGCGGCCCCGCAAAACCGCTCACCCTTCTCTCAACTAGACGCGCATCGGCATCAGGACATAGAGCGCAGGGCTGCGATCATTTTCCCGGATCAGCGTCGGCGCTGCCGCGTCGGCAAGGTGCAGTTCGACCGTTTCGCTGTCGATCTGGCCCAGAATGTCGAGCAGGTAGCGCGCGTTGAAGCCGATATCGAAGCCCTCGCCCTGAAACGCACCCGGCACTTCTTCGGCCGCCGTGCCGTTTTCGGGGCTGGTGACCGACAGGGTGATCTTGTCGCGATCGAGCGTCATCTTGACCGCCCGAGTCTTTTCCGTAGCGATCGTGGCGACGCGGTCCACGCCTTCCTCGAAGCTGCGCGGGTCGATCTTGAGCAGCTTGTCGTTCGCGGTGGGAATGACGCGGCTGTAATCGGGGAAAGTGCCGTCGATCAGCTTGCTGGTGAGGATCGCGCTGCCAAGCCCGAAGCGGATCTTGCTCGCCGACAGGGTGATCTGCACCGATCCTTCGACCTCATCGAGCAGCTTGCGCAGTTCGCCGATGCACTTGCGCGGAATGATGATGCCCGGCATGCCATCGGCGCCATCCGGACGCGGCACGGTGACGCGAGCGAGGCGGTGGCCGTCGGTGGCCGCGGCCTTCAGGACCGGCTGACCATCATCCGACACGTGGAAATAAATGCCGTTCAGATAATAGCGCGTCTCTTCGGTCGAGATGGCGAAGCGCGTCTTGTCGATGATTTGCTTCAGCGTCTCTGCGGGCAGTTCGAAGCTGGTCGGCAGGTCGCCTTCCGCGATCACCGGGAAGTCGTCGCGCGGCAGGGTCGACAGGTTGAAGCGAGCGCGGCCCGCCTGGATCAGCATCTTGCCTTCCGCCGCTTGCAGCGACACCTGCGACCCTTCGGGCAGCTTGCGGGCGATGTCGAACAGGGTGTGGGCCGAAATGGTCGTCGCGCCGGGCTGTTCCACCTGCGCGGACACGCTTTCGACGATCTGGAGGTCGAGGTCGGTCGCCATCAGCTTGATCGCGCCATCGGCAGACGCTTCGATCAGCACGTTGGACAGGATCGGAATCGTATTGCGCCGCTCGACCACCGACTGGACGTGGCTGAGGCTCTTGAGGAGCGTGGCGCGTTCGATGGTGGCCTTCATGTCCCTGTTTGTCCGTTTCTTTTCTGCGCAAAGCCCGGATGCGGTCGAATCCGGGCGACAATGATGGATGATCCTTCATAACCACTGTTGCGGCGGCGGCAAGCACCTGCTGATCGTTTCGTGACGGCAAGGGTTGCAAAAGAGGACATGATGGGCTTTGCCAGCGTCATGAAGCGCTCCTGGTTCCTGCTCCTGCTGATCGCGACGCCGGCATTCGCCAAGGATTCGCTCGGCATGTTCGAAGCTTGGGGGGCGTTCCGTGACCCGGCGGCACCGCGTTGCTATGCCATCTCCAAACCCGTGAGCCGCGCTGGCAATGGTTTCGCCGCCGTTGGGAACTGGCCGCGCCAGCGCGTACGCGGACAGGTGCATTTCCGGCTGAGCCGGGTGCGGGCGGATGGTTCTCCCGTTATCCTGAATGTTGGGGAGAGACGCTTCCCGTTGGTCGCGGGACAGGCTGATGCGTGGGCGCCCGACCCTCGCGCGGACGCGGCCATCATTGCGGCCATGCGATCAGCAGGCAGCATGAGCGTACAGACGCAGGGCGCAAATGGGCGCGGTTTCGCGGACACCTATACGCTGCGCGGCGCCGCAACAGCGATCGACGCGGCGGCTCTGGGCTGCGCACGGCTGCGGTGACAGGCGGGCGCTCGACGCTCCCTTTATAATTTTCGAAAAATCCGCTATGGGCGCTGCCATGCATTCATCCGCCAGCCCCTTGATGCCGATTCCCGGCGCTATCGACCCTGTGCCCGTCCCGCGCGCGGTGACGCCTCGCGAAGATGGGCGCACCGACCTGATGGGCCTGTCGCGCCCGCAAATCAAAAGCGCGCTGGAGGAAGCAGGGCTGGATGCCAAGCAGGCAAAGCTGCGGTCGAAGCAGCTGTTCCACTGGCTCTACCATCGCGGCGAAACCGATTTCGATGCGATGACCGACCTTGCCAAGCCGATGCGCGGCTGGATGGCGGAACGCTTCATCGTGGGACGTCCCGAGGTCGTCGAAGCGCAGGTGTCGAGCGACGGCACCCGCAAATGGCTGCTCCGGTCGGACGACGGGCAGGATTATGAGATGGTGTTCATCCCGGACGCCGATCGCGGAACCCTCTGCGTATCGAGCCAGGTGGGCTGCACGCTCAACTGCCGTTTCTGCCATACGGGCACGATGCGCCTCGTGCGCAACCTGACGCCGGGCGAAATTGTCGGGCAGGTCATGCTGGCCCGCGATGCGCTGGGCGAATGGCCCAAGGGCAGCATGGCGTCCGCCAACGATGACGAAGCGGACGATAGTTCGCAATATAGCCCCGATGGACGCATGCTGACCAACATCGTGATGATGGGCATGGGCGAGCCGCTCTATAATTTCGATCATGTACGCGACGCGCTGAAGGTCGTCATGGACGGCGACGGCCTCGCTCTGTCGAAGCGGCGGATCACCCTCTCCACGTCCGGCGTAGTGCCGATGATGGCGCGCGCGGGGGAAGAGATTGGCGTCAACCTCGCCGTGTCGCTCCATGGCGTGACCAAGGATGTGCGCGACGAACTGGTGCCGCTCAACAAGAAATTCGGGATCGAACAGCTGCTGCAAGCCTGCGCCGACTATCCGAACGCGAATAATGCGCGCCGCATCACGTTCGAATATGTGATGATCAAGGACAAGAATGACAGCGATGAAGATGCGCGCGAACTGGTTCGCCTGCTGCGTCACTATAAGCTGCCTGCCAAGGTCAACCTGATCCCCTTCAACCCATGGCCGGGCACCGACTATGAATGTTCGACGCCCGAGCGGATCAAGCGCTTTTCCGAGATCGTGTTCGAAGGCGGCATCTCCGCCCCGGTACGCACGCCGCGCGGACGGGACATCATGGCCGCCTGCGGGCAACTCAAGTCGGCGAGCGAGAAGAAGAGTCGGGCGGAACTGGACCGGCTGGCGGCGGAAAAGCAGGCGGCACTGGGGTAACCCCGCGTCTCAGCGCGGCGCGCCGGGCTCGCTGATCTTTTCTTCCGCGTTCCGTTCATTCTCCTCGGGCTTGAGCGGCGCCATGACCCAGAAAGTCAGTAGCGTGAAGCCGGTGAGAACCACCGCCACATCATAGGCGCCAAGCCCCGCCGCAACGCCAATCGCCCCCGTGATCCACAGGCTTGCGGCGGTCGCGGTGCCCTTGACAGCATGTCTCTGCTGCAGGATCGCACCACCGCCCAGAAATCCGATGCCCGCGATCACGCCTTCCAGCACCCGGGCAAGCGCCGCCGGGTCCTGCGCCATCATTCCTTCCACCGTCTGGACAAAGCCACAGCTCGCGACGGCGACCAGCGGAAAGGTGCGCAGGCCAGCGCTGCGTTCCGCTCGCTCCCGGTTCCAGCCGATAGGCAAAGCCAGGCAATAGGCGATGACGATAGGGACCAGATGCGGCAGCACCGAAAAATTGTCGCTCATCCACCCGAAACGCACAAAGATGAATTCGGATGCGCAACGATGCAGTTAGCTGTTGCCGGGCGCTTCCAGCAGGCCGGGAATCAGCGGCAGCAATTCGCGCGCCAGAAATCCGACAGGCCCCATGGTGCGGGCGAGTTCGCGCCCTGCCTGGCCGTGCAACCAGCTGCCCCAGGCAGCCGCCCGCAAAGGGTCCGCGCCGCGCGCCGCCAAACCGCCGACGATCCCAGCCAGCACATCGCCCGAACCGCCGGTGGCCAGGCCGACGCAACCGCCCTCATGCAACAGGCAGGCGCCGTCCGGAGCCGCGACCACGCTGCGGTCGCCCTTCAGGATGACCACCGCCTGAAATTCCGCCGCCACTTGCAGCGCAATCTTCAGGGGATCGGCCGAAACGGCCTCGACGCTTTGCCCGGTCAGGATAGCCATCTCGCCATGATGAGGCGTCAGGATGATATGTCCCTCATGCCCGGCGACGGTGGATCGCAACTCGCGTGCGGATGTCAGCGCCGCCGCGTCGAGGACGATGGTAACCGGCGGATCGGTGGCGGCCAATATGGCCGCGACCAGTTCATCCGTCTGGGAACTCACGCTCATGCCCGGCCCCAGAACCAGCGCGTCACAGCGGGCGAGCTGCGGCGCCAGACGCTCAGCTGCTCCGGCGGCGATCTCGCCATTCTCCTCCGCAGGCAGCGCCGTCATCGCGGCTTCGGGAACCAGCACGCCCAGCGACATGGCGGCAGAACGGACAGTCGCCATCTGCAACTTGCCAGCACCTGCCCGCAGTGCCGCCTCGCCCGTCAGGCGCAGCGCACCGGGCACGAATTCCGCGCCACCGACGACCAACACACGACCCCGCCCATCCTTGTCGGAGTCATGGTCGGGAATCGGGAGGGGGTGCGTCCGCAACCATGCGCTATCGAGAGTCTCTGGCGTCATCCCCGTGCTCCGGCGATGGCATCGGGTTCGCGTGTGACAGGGGTTTCCTCTTCCTCCATCGGCGCGGTCACATTGTAACGGCGCAGTACCAGCCCGCCATTGCGCCCGTGGGAAGGGTCATAAACATAGTCGCTGATCGCGCAGTTCGCGACATCGCCAGCCCGGTCGATCGCCAGTATTTCCGCTTCATTCAACCCTTCGATGATATAGCGAAGGCACAGAACCACGACCTGATGCGTGAAGATCATCACGCGCCGTCCGGCATAGTGCAATGATATGGTGTCCATCACCGATCGGAGCCGCAGGATGACGTCGCACCAGCTCTCTCCGCCCGGCGGCCGGTGATAGAATTTTCCGAGCATCTGGCGGAATTCATACTGGTCGGCCTCCAGATTGCGGATGCCCGTCGTCGTCAGCCCGTCCAAAATGCCGAATTCCTTTTCGCGCAGCCGTTCATCGAAGCAGATCGGTTCCTCGGCGGCGGCTCCGCCAACCTCGCGGAAAATCTGCGCGGTCTGAAACGCCCGCAGATAGGGGGACGACAACAGAACCTCCGGCCTTTGATCTTCCTCCTCGCTGCCGAACCAATGGCCTAGCGCCTGCGCCTGCTCACGGCCCAATCCACTTAACGGAACGTCCGCATCCCGCACGGACAAGGCTATGCGATCGGACTGTGCTTCGGTGGCGGCGTCGCGCGCCACATTTCCGGCGCTCTGGCCATGACGTACGATGATGAGCTGGCTCGGCCAATGAAGTGACGCCACGAGTCCTGCTGCCTTCCATGCCGGTTGCTAAGGCATGAAGAACGGCCGCGTCGCCGCTTTGATCCCGGCGGAACGCGGCTTATGATGAAGGCTGCGCTTGGAAAATGGTGACCCCTACGGGAATCGAACCCGTGTTTCAGCCGTGAAAGGGCCGCGTCCTAACCGCTAGACGAAGGGGCCACATGCAGAACCGCTTGGGCGGCGCTGCGAAGCGAGGGCGGCTTTAGGGGGGGAGCTTGCGGCGGTCAACCCCTTTGGGGCAGGAAAACGACCACTTCTTTCAATCGACCCAGGCGGCATCTTCCAGATGCAGTTCAGCGGCGGGCCGGCTGCCCCAATCGTCTATCTTTGCACGGCCCGCGACCCACAGGCGGCGGTCGCGCGGTGCGCCAAGGATAGCTTGCCCCAACTCGCTCTCCGCCTGGCGGAAGGCGATGGTCTTGATGGAGCGGCCATCGTCCCCCGCCATGACGGCGCGCAGATGACCATTGCCGACGACATCGGCCTTGATGACGCGCATCGGTCCAGCCGCGATGAGCGGGGATGGCCAGCCAGCGCCATAGGGGCCGCCTGCCTCGATCGCGGCCACGAAGTCCGGATTGACGCCCGCGGGGGCAAGCACGGCGTCGATCAGCAATGCTCGATCATCGCGGGCGCGGGCGACGGCGGGGGCAAGCCTTTCGTCCAGAAAATCAGCCAGCGCGTCCAGCTTATCAGCCGCGACGGTCAGCCCTGCCGCCATGGCGTGGCCGCCACCAGCAACCAGCAAGCCGCTATCCTTGGCCGCCAGCACGGCCGCGCCAAGATCAACGCCGGAGATCGAACGGCCGGAGCCCTTGCCCGTACCTGCATCGTCAATCGCCACGACGATCGCGGGACGCCCCGCCTTTTCCTTGATGCGTCCGGCAACGATGCCGATCACGCCCGGATGCCAGCCCGCTCCAGCGATCAGCGCCACGGCCCGGTTGCCCTGCGCCGCCAGCAGTTCCTCCGCCTCGGCCTGTACCGCCGCCTCGATCACGCGACGTTCCTCGTTGAACTGGTCCAACTCGGCAGCGATGCTCGCGGCCTCGATCGGGTCTTCCGTAGTCAGCAGGCGCACGCCCAGATCAGCCTTGCCTACCCGCCCGCCCGCGTTGATGCGGGGACCGAGCGCAAATCCCAGGTCGTGGCAAAGCGGCGCGCGGCTAAGGCGGCTGGCGTCGATCAGCGCGGCGATGCCGATGTTGCGGCGCTTGGCCATGACCTTGAGGCCCTGTGCGACAAAGGCGCGGTTAAGCCCCTTGAGTTGCGCCACGTCTGCCACGGTGCCCAGCGCCACGATGTCGAGCAATTCCATCAGGGCAGGCTCGGCACGCTGCGCGAACCATCCCCGCTTGCGCAACACGCGGATAAGCGCGGCGCCCAACAGGAAGGCAACCCCCACCGCCGCCAGATGGCCATGAGCGGCCGCCTCTTCCGCTTCGTCTAGCCGATTGGGATTGACCAGCGCGAACGCCTCGGGAAGCGCGGCGGCGCATTTATGATGATCGACCACCACGACATCGACGCCCACAGCCTTCGCCATGGCAAGCGCCTCGAACGCCTGGGCGCCGCAATCGACGGTGACGATCAGCGTTGCCCCCTCCCCGGCCAGCCGCACCAGCGCTTCGCCAGACGGCCCATAGCCTTCCATCAGCCGATCCGGGATGTAGGGCCGGGCGGACAGGCCAAGATCACGCAGCAGGCGGATCAGCAAGGCCGCGCTGGTTGCGCCGTCCACGTCATAGTCGCCGAAGATACGGACATGCTCGCCGCTCTGCACCGCATCCGCCAGCCGTTCGGCAGCGCTGTCCATGTCGCGGAACAAGCTGGGATCGGGCATGAAGTGTCGGATGGTCGGATTACGATGCGCTTCCACGGCTTCGCGCGGACAGCCGCGGGCCAGCAGCAACTGCGTAACCAGGTCGTCGGGCAGATAGCCCGGCTCGCGCGCATCCGCGCCTGCGCCCCGCCAGCGCCACGGTTGTCCAAGGATAGAGCGGGATACATTCAGCGCTATGGTCATTTCTGATCCCTAAACCGGGCCGACGCCCGAGGGAAGCGGTTCACGGCCGACGGCGGAACCGAAACAAGGCCTTGCGCGTATTCGTCTTCCCCGCGTGCACGGCGGACGGAAAGGGGCAGCTGAATTTACATGGGTTTCAGGCAGGCGAAACGCGCCCGGCGTGCCTTGGGCGTTCTGATGATCGCTGCGTCACCCCTGTCGCTGCAAGCCCAGACATCTGCTGGTACGGTTGCTGCCGGGCAGGAGCCGCCGATCCTGCCCGACGAGGAATTTGAAGCGCGGTTGCCCAAAGCTGGCGAAAGTGACCCCGCCAACCCTTCCGCTCCGCTGCCGTCGATAGACAGCTGGATCGATGATCAGCAAATGCCGCAGGCCAGCGCGCCCGTCGAACTGCCGCCCGCCACCGAACCAGCGGCGGAAGCGGAGTTGGCACAGCCCCTGGCCCCGCTCGACAGCGTGACCGTGCCTGCGCAAGTGGCAAACGATAGCCCTCACGAGAAGACGCCGGAAATCCGCTATGCGGTCGAAATCGAAGGCTTCGGCAAGACCGGCCTTGAAGATGAGTTCCGGGGTGAGTCAGCGCTAGTTGATGGCAAGGGACGCGCCGACACTGCCGCCATGGTGCAGGCCCGCGCGCATGAGGATGAAGCGCTCGCCGTGCGGCTGCTGTATTCGGAGGGTTATTATGACGCGACCGCGCTCGCCTCGCTCGACCAGACGGGCGACGGGACGCTGAAGGCGGTGCTGTCGGTCACGCCGGGCAAACGGTACAAGATCGGCGACATCGTCATCAACGCCGGGCCGACGGTGCCGCCGGGGCTGGTCCGCGACAGCCTGCCGCTCAAGACCGGCGACTATATCGTGGCCGCCGATGTCGAAAGCGCGGAGGCCAATGTCGGGGTGAAGCTGCCCGAAAATGGCTTTCCCTTCGCCAAGGTCGGGGAACGGGACATATTGCTCGACCCCGCGACGATCACCGGCGACTATACCTTGCCGGTCGAGGTCGGCCCGCGCGGATCGTTCCGTGGGATCACAACCTCGGGCCGCAAGCAGGCCTTTGGCGCTGACCATCTGAAGGTCATCAGCCGCTTCAAACCCGGCGAGCTATATGACAGCCGCAAGGTGGATGACCTGCGCCGCGCCCTCGTCGCGACCGGCCTCTTCTCCAGCGTCGCGGTCGACCCGGTGCGCACGAACGAGCCCGGCCCCGACGGCACCGAGTATGTCGACCTGCATGTCGATCAGGAGGCGGGTCCGCCCCGCACGCTGGCGGGCGAGCTTGGCTATGGCACGGGGCAAGGCTTCCGCGCCGAAGGCACATGGACGCACCGCAACCTCTTCCCGCCAGAAGGCGCGCTGATCGCGAAGGTGATCGCCGGCACGCAGGAACAGGGCGTCTCCGGCACCTTCCGCCGCTCCAACGCGGGGAAGCGGGACAAGACCTTCCAGGCTGGCGCGCTGCTTAACCACCAAAATTATGATGCCTATGAAGCCTTTACGGCGGGCCTCAACATCAGCTGGTCGCGCCAGTCGACGCCGATCTTCCAGAAACGCTGGACCTACACTTATGGCGCCGAAATCCTGCTGTCGAACGAGCAGACGACGGTCGATCCCGCCACGGCGGAAAAGCGGCGGCTGACCTATTTCATCGGCTCGCTGCCGGTCCAGCTTGGCTATGACCGGTCGAACGATCTGCTCAATCCGACCAGGGGTTTCCGCGCCAATCTGCGCCTGTCGCCCGAAGCATCGTTGCAGGGCAATCTGTCACCCTATGTCCGCGGGACCTTCGACCTTAGCGGCTATTATCCGGTTTCCGATGCGCTGGTGATCGCGGCTCGGACGCGGCTTGGCACGATCAGCGGTGCATCACGCGACCAGATCGCGCCCTCGCGCCGGATCTATGCAGGCGGCGGCGGATCGGTGCGCGGCTTTGGCTATCAGGAATTGGGACCAAAGGACGTCAATGACGACCCGATCGGCGGCCGATCCGTCAACGAGTTCGCCGTCGAAGGTCGCTACCGCTTCGGCAATTATGGCGTGGTCGCCTTCGTCGATGCGGGACAGGTCTATGAAAGCGCCATCCCGAAATTCTCCGACATTCGCTATGGAGTAGGCTTGGGCGGCCGCTTCTATACCGACTTCGGCCCCTTCCGGGCGGACATCGCGATGCCGATCAACCGGCAGCCCGGCGAGTCCAAATTCACCCTCTATATCGGCATTGGACAGGCATTCTGATGGCCGAAGACCCGCCTCCACCCGCTCCCAAAAGCCAGACGATCATTGTCCGCGAAGGACGGCCGCTCTGGCAGAAGATCGTGCTGGGCGTTGCGGCCTTGATCCTCGGCTTGGTCGTGCTTGCCGCCGGATTGCTGCTTTCCCTGAACACGCAGCCCGGCAAGAAATTCCTCATCCGCCAGATCGCGGCGCTGAAGTTGGAATCCGGCATGGCGATCGAGGTCGGCCGTATCGAGGGGTCAGTCTATAGCGACATGGTCATCCATGACCTTGTCCTGCGCGACCCCAAAGGCCCGTTCGCCGCATCCCCGCGCGTCCATGTCGTGTGGAGTCCCTTCCGATACCTCAACAACCATATTTCCGTGCGGCTGCTGGAAAGCCCGCTGGTCGTGCTAGCCCGCAGCCCGCAGTTCAACGTCACGGAAAGCGACCCCAACGCGCCAATCCTTCCCGACCTCGACATCGATGTCGATCGGCTGAAGATCGCCAAGTTCGTGCTGGCAAAGCCGGTTATCGGCCAGAAGCGCGAGATCGCCATCGACGGCGTGACCCACATCGCCGATGGCCGCGCGCAGCTTAGCGCCAATGCCGTCGTGGACAGCGGCGACCGGCTCCAGGCCTCGATTGACGCCGTACCCGCACAGAACCGCCTCGCCATGAAGGGCACGCTGACCGCTCCAAAGGGTGGCGTCATCGCAAAGATGAGCGGGCTCACGGATGGCCTGACCGCAACGCTCGATGGTCGCGGCACATGGCAGGCGTGGAACGGCCGCATCGTTGCGACCTCGCCCAAGGGGCAGCTTGCGAACATCGCGCTCGCCGCGCGCGACGGTAACTTCACGGCCAAGGGCCCGGTGCGCCCGGGCCTCGTCTTTGCCGGAACCGTAGACCGACTGACCACACCCGCCCTTGATATCGATCTCTTCGCCGGGCTTAACGAGCGGCGCGTGAACCTGAAGGGCACGTTGCGCTCCCCCGCACTCGCCGCCACAGCGCAGGGCCTCATCGACCTCAGCAAGAGCCAGTTCAGCGGCCTCAAGATCGACGCCGCGCTACTGACCCCCGGCGCGATCATGGAAAAGGTGCGGGGCAAGGATGTACGCGCCTCGATCATCCTTGACGGCCCGATGGCGACGCCGTTCATCGATTATGATCTGAGCGCCGCAATGCTCGCCTTCGACCAGACCGGCATTGAGGGGCTGAAAGCCAGCGGCCGGGCGGTGATTGACGCCGATCGCATCCGCATCCCCGTCAACGCGGCCGCGCGGCGGGTCACCGGCCTTAACGCCGCAGCGGGCGGGCTCCTTCAGAACCTGCGGGTCAAGGGCGACTTCGCCTATGCTTCTGGCAAGCTGATCAGCGACAACCTCAAGATCGACAGCGACCGGGTGGACGCCACCGCCATCGTGCTCGCCGACCTGGACAACGCCATCTACCGGGGGGCGCTCAAGGGGCGAGTAAACGACTACAAGATCGACGGCGTAGGCATCGTCAACCTCAACACCGATGTGAAGCTAGTGCCCGGACCGAAGGGCGGCTGGGGCCTTGCGGGCAAGTTCGGCGTCCGCACGGCGCGCTGGGAAAGCGCCTCCGTGCGCGATTTCCTGGGCGGCGATGCCGTCGCATCGGGCCGCATCGGCATGACGCCGGAAGGCAAATTCACCCTTGCGGACCTGAAGGGCGCGGCACCCAATTTCCGCATCCATTCCGGATCGGGCAGCTACGACACCAATGGCGCCATCACCTTCGACGCCTCCGCCACGTCGAACCAATATGGCCCGCTGGCGCTCAGCGTGCGCGGAACAATGGAGAGGCCTCAAGCGGTCCTGCGCGCCGCCCGGCCCAATGTCGGCGTGCAGCTCTCCAATGTCGTCGCAAAACTGAATGGCGAGGCTGGCGGCTACCGGCTGGAGGCAACCGGCGGCTCCGCTTATGGCCCCTTCTTCGCCAATATGCTGATCCGCACGGCGCGCGGCCCGCTCACCATAGATATCACACGGGCACGTTTCGCGGGCGTGGACATGAACGGCCGTCTCCAGCAGACCGCAGCCGGACCTTTCGCCGGACAGCTCGCCATGAACGGGTCCGGCATCACCGGCGCCGCGCGGCTTGCCGCAGTAGGCAAGGCGCAAGGCATCACAGTGAACGCCAGGGCGAGCAACGCCCGCCTGCCCGGTGAGGCTGATGTAGTGATCGGCCGAGCGATCGCGACGGCGGACATCTTACTCACCGACCAGCCCCGCATTGCCGCCGATATCCAGATGGCGAACGCCGCCTATGGCGACTATGTCGTGCGAAAAAGCCGCGCCCGGATCAATTATCAAGGCGGCCGGGGCCGCGCGCAGCTGGTTGCCGACGGATCGACCGGCGTGCCCTTCTCGATCGCCGTCAATGCGGCGCTCCGCCCCAACCTTTACGCCGTCGCGCTGGAAGGCAAGGCAAGCAACATCCCCTTCCGCTTCGCCCAACCCGCAATCATCCGCATCGAACCGCAGGGCTATCGGCTCGAGCCAGCAACGCTCGTTCTGCCTCAAGGACGGGTCGATCTCGCCGGACGCTTCGGCAACCAGACCGCTCTTCAGGCGCGCTTCAAGGATTTCGATCTCGCCATTATGAACATCGCCAGCCCCGGCCTCGGCATCAGTGGCAAGGCGACCGGCGCGATCGACTTCAACCAGAGCGGCAACGCCTTCCCCAACGCCACGACCCGCATCGCGATCAATGATTTCCGCCGCTCCAGCCTGTCCGCTGTCTCCGATCCCGTCTCCATGGCGATCGAAGGCCGTCTTTCGGGGCGCGGCGGAGACCTGCGCGGACTCATCCGGCGCGGCAACGCGCCATTAGGGCGCTTCATCGCCACCCTCGCGTCTCCCGGCCCCGGATCAAGCTGGACAGAGCAGCTCCAATCCGCACCCCTCGGCGGCGGCATCCGCTATGCCGGGCCTGCCGACGTGCTCTTTTCCTTCTCTGGTCTCGCTGACCAGCAACTCACCGGCCCCATCGCCGTAGCCGCAGACTTCAGCGGCCGCCTCGCCGCGCCGCGCCTCAACGGCCTCGTCCGCGCCAACGCGCTGACATACGAGAATGAAACCTTCGGCACGCGCCTGACGCAGATGCGTCTCGATGGCCGCTTCACCAACGACCGGCTGGAAATACGCGACTTTTCCGGCCGCGCTGGCGACGGCACCGTGCAGGCGAGCGGCTCGGTCGGTCTCGCGGCCGAAAGCGGCTACCCCATGAACATCGCCGTCAAGCTGGACCGCGCCCGCATCGCGCGCAGCGAAGCGATCACCAGCGTCGTCACCGGCACGATCAACGTAACGAACAGCGTGGCAGACGGCGGACTGATCAAGGGCAACCTGTCGCTTCCCGAAACCCGCTACCGAATCGCCTGGCAGGGCGGCGCCGACATCCGCCAGCTTCAGGGCGTTCGGCGTAAGGGCGAGGGCACCGACCTGCTCGACCAGCGCGTCGCGTCCCGGCAGGCGGCTGCCAAGCCCGCCGACTGGAAGCTCGACATCCGCGTCCGCGCGGACAATGAAATCTACCTGACCGGCATGGGTCTCGATTCCGAATGGAAGACCAACATGCGGGTGACCGGCACCACCAAGGCCCCAAGCGTAGTCGGCAAGATCGAGGTGATACGCGGCCGCTACAGCTTCTCAGGCCATCAGTTCGACCTTGAACAGGGGATCATCACCTTCAACGGGCCGATGATGAACCCGGTGCTGGCGATCCGCGCCGAAACCCGGATAAACACGGTGGCGGCAGGCATCGCCGTCGGCGGCACGGCGCAGAAGCCGGACATCAGCTTCATTTCGACACCTACCCTGCCTCAGGACGAGATATTGGCACGCATCCTGTTCGGCGACAATGTCGCGAACCTGTCCGCCACGCAGGCGATCCAGCTCGCCGCCGCGCTCAACGGCCTGCGCGGTGGTGGTGGTGGCCTCAACCCCATGGGCAAGCTACAGAACGCGTCCGGCGTCGATCGCATAGGCATCGTCGGCGGCGACAAGGATACGGGGCGCGGCGCATCGCTGGCTGTGGGTCAGCACATTTCCAACAATATCTATGTGGAGGTGATCACCGATCCCAAGGGCTTCACCGCCACTCAGCTGGAAATCTCCCTGTCAAAGACGCTCAGCCTGCTGTCGAAGACCGGCACCAACGCCGGATCATCAGCGAACCTGCGCTATTCGAAGGATTATTGAAGCCGCTCGGCGCGGTAGCGGGCGATCAGCCCTTCATATTCGCCCATTCCGGGGAAGCGTTCAAAGCTGACACCGCCCCGGTCTGCGCCCAAGGCAACTTCTCCGCCGTCTGCGTCTCCATCCACGGCGCGAACCAGCTGGCATCGTCCAGCATGGTTGCCCGCACATTGACGAAGCCCATGTCGGCGGCGGGCTTGGTAAAGACCCAGCTCTTGCACCAGTCGCAATGATGATGGTGCACGTCTTCGCCATGCAGCCCACCGATCACAGTCTCTCCCGCAATCAGTTCAAAGCCGCCCGAAGGCATGATGATCGTGGTGGAAAAGGCGCTGCCGGTCATCTTCTGGCACCCGGTACAATGACAAGCCGCCTCACCCCAAGGCGCTTCGCTCAACCGGAAACGCACACGCCCGCACCGACAACCGCCTTCGATGGGGAGATCGGGAATGGACATGGGATTCTCCTTGGCTTCGGGATGAAAGTTTATCCTCCCCATCGACAGATGGGGAGGGGGACCAGCCGCAGGCTGGTGGAGGGGAGCGCCCGTAGGCGCCGCAGGTCATGCCAGTTGCCCTCCACCACCGCTACGCGGCGGCCCCCCTCCCCACGCTCCGCGCAGGGAGGATTTTGCTCTTATCCTCACCCTCAATGAAAGTCCCGAGACCTCGGCAATATCCGCACATTGCGCGGATGACTGGCCGTCCGGGGATGCTGAGGATGCACAAACTCATCCGCCCGGGACAAGGTGATCTGTGGCCTATGCGTATCCGACAGACGCGACATCTCGGCGGTGCGATCATGCACCCGGCTCGCCATCAGATGCACGACGCCCTCCTTGCTCCGCTGCACTTCGCCCTCGACCAGCATCAGCCGCGACGCCATGACAGGCCGCCGCTGCATTTCGAACAGCCGCGCCCACAGCAAAATGTTGGTGATCCCCGTCTCATCCTCGATCGTGATGAAGACGGCATTGCCCTTGCCCGGCCGCTGCCGCACCAGCACCACGCCCGCCGTCCGCACCTTCGTCCCGTTCTTCGCAGCCGATGTCTGCGCGCAACTCAGTACCCCCTCGGCGGCAAAGACCGGCCGCAGGAACTGCATCGGATGCCCTTTGAGCGACAGGCGCGTCATCTGATAATCGGCCGCGACCTGTTCAGCGAGCGGCATGGCGGGCAACATCGCATCCGGTTCCTGCCCCAATTCTCCCGCCGCCTTCTGGCCCCGCCTCCGGGCAGCAGCGAACAGCGGCAGTTCATTGGAAGGCGTGCGCCGCGCTTCCCACAGCGCCGCCCGCCGGTCCTGCCCGAGCGACCGGCAAGCGTCCGCATCCGCCAACAAGCGCAGCGCCCGCGCAGGCAACCCAGCCCGCCGCGCCAGATCCTCCAGGCTGGTAAATAGGCCCCCCTCCCGCGCCTCCACCATCTGCGCAGCCCAAATCTCGCGAAAACCATCAATCTGGCGAAAGCCCAGCCGCAGTGCCAACGCCCGTCCCTCGCCTTCGCCACGCCTCCTATTGCGCGACCGCAGCAGCGGTTCGAGCGCATTGTCCCACCCGCTCATATTCACATCCACATCGTGCACGGCAACGCCATGCTCCCGCGCATCACGCACGATCTGCGCCGGGGCATAAAAGCCCATCGGCTGAGAATTCAGCAGCGCACAGGCAAAGACGGCAGGCTGGTGGCACTTGATCCAGGCCGACACATAGACCAGCCGGGCAAAGGACAGAGCATGGCTTTCAGGAAAGCCATAACTGCCGAACCCCTCGATCTGGCTATAGCAACGCTCGGCGAAATCGCGTTCATACCCCCGCCGCACCATGCCGCCGATCATCTTCTCCTTGAACTTGTCCATGCCACCCACATGGCGGAACGTCGCCATCGACCGCCGCAGCTGGTTAGCCTCCGATGGCGTAAATTCAGCAGCGACGATGGCGAGCTTCATCGCCTGTTCCTGGAACAGGGGGACGCCGTAGGTTTTGCCTAGCAGCAACTTAAGTTCGTCGTAGGACCCATATGCAGGATCGGGCGCGGGAAATTCCACCGCCTCTTCCCCACATCTCCGCCGCAGATAGGGATGCACCATGTCGCCTTCGATCGGCCCAGGCCGCACGATCGCTACTTGCACCGTCAGGTCATAAATGGATCGGGGGCGCAAACGCGGCAGCATGTTGATCTGCGCCCGGCTTTCCACTTGGAACACGCCGATGCTGTCGCCCTTTTCCAGCATGTCATAAACGGCCGGGTCATCTGATTTAAGGTCAATATTCAGATCATGATCGCCCAGCCTATGGAGCCTCATCAGATCATAAGCCTTGCGGATGCAACTCAACATGCCCAGCGCCAGAATGTCGACCTTCATCAATCCCAGCGCATCGATGTCATCCTTGTCCCATTCGATGAAACTGCGATCCGCCATCGCCGCATGATGAAGCGGCACGGTTTCATCGAGCCGGTTCTGGGTCAGCACGAAACCGCCGACATGCTGCGACAGATGCCGGGGAAAAGGTGCGTCAAGCAATTGATCTACCACTGCCCGCAACCGCACGATCTGCGGATTGTGAAGGTCAAAGCCCGCCTCGGTTATCCGCGCTTCAGGAAAATCGCCCGAATAGCTGCCCCATACCGTACTCGACAGGCGCGCCACCACATCTTCGCTAAGCCCCAATACCTTGGCCGCCTCCCTTACAGCGCTGCGTGATCGGTAATGGATAACGGTCGCGGCGATCCCGGCACGATGGCGGCCATAGCGATCGTAGATATATTGCATCACCTCTTCGCGCCGCTCATGCTCGAAATCGACGTCGATATCCGGTGGCTCGTCCCGCTCTTCCGACACGAAGCGGGAAAAGAGCAGTTCATGCCGTTCCGGATCGACCGAAGTGACTCCCAGCAAAAAACAGACCATGGAATTGGCTGCCGATCCACGCCCTTGGCATAATATGCCCTTCATTCTGGCAAAGGCGACGATGTCGTAAACCGTCAAGAAATAATAAGCATAATTGCGCTCGCGAATAAGCTCGAACTCGTCATCCAGCAACTTGCGCACCTTGGCCGGAATATGCGGGCCATAGCGCGCATGGGCGGCCGATACGGTCAGTTCCTCCAGCCATTGCTGCGCCGTCCAACCTTCGGGCACAGGCTCATGGGGGTATTCATAGGATAGCTGATCCAGCCTGAAACGCACTTTGCCAAGCAAGCGCATGCTTTCGGCCAGAGCTTCAGGGCAGTCGCGAAACAACCGCGCCATCTCATCGGGTGCATGAATGTGCCGTTCGGCATTGGCCTCCAGCAAGCGTCCAGCCTTGCCGATCGTCACGCCTTCGCGAATGCAGCTTAGCACATCCTGCAAGGGCCGCTCGTCAGGCTTGGCATACAGCACGTCCATGGTCGCGATCAGCGGCACGCCGGTGCGGGCGCTAAGCCACTTGAAGCCCGCGATCCGGCGCGCGTCCCGGCCATCCCGGCATAGCGCCGCACCCAGCCAGATCCGGCCTGGCGCCAATCGGGCCAGCCGCCGAAGATAGGATTTAAGATCGGCAGGACGCGGCGGCGGCACCAGGCTCAAATGCCCTTGCCGGATCGCCTCCTTGGAGGGCCTGTCGTCATACTCATACTCCACCGGCTTTCGATGAGCGGCCTGCTTTGTGGCGGTGGAGGACGGCAGGACGATCAGCAGCAGGTCATCAAGATATGCCGTCAGATCCTCATAGGTGAGGATGCAGTTCCCCTTCACCGATCGCAAATTGCCCACTGTCAGCAGCTTGGTCAGTTCGCCCCACCCGCGCCGTGTCGACGGATAGGCGACTATGTCAGGGGTGCCATCGGCAAAGACCAGGCGCGCGCCGACAACGAGCTTGAGGTCGGTTTGGCAGGATTGCTCCTCTTCCTCACTCAATGCCAGCGGCTGCCCAGCCTCCTTTTTTGCCTCCAGCAAGTCGGCCCGCGCCTTTTCAGGCGCGCGCTTGAGCGCAGACCAAGCCCGCACCACGCCCGCGACCGTGTTGCGGTCGGCGATTCCCAGTCCTTTTAGGCCGAGGTCGATCGCCTGCCCCACCATGTCCGAGGCATGGGATGCGCCTCGCAGGAAGGAAAAGTTGGTGGCGGCCACCAACTCTGCAAAAGCGGACCCAGCCCTGCGCGGCGGAGGAGGTCGTGCTTCCTTTATCCGCGCGCTTTCCCGCACCGCTTCCACCGCATCCAATTCCCGCCGATCCATCGACTTGGGCTTGGACGGATCAGGCCCCTTGCCGCGCTTCATGCGAACAGGCCGTGGATGTACCAGCCGGGATGCCGCGCCTCCCTGCCGTAAAGGCCATGGCGGAAGATCCAGTAGCGGCGGCCGCGCGCATCCTCGATCCGGTAATAGTCGCGCGTCATGCCTGCGCTTTCGCCCGCCAGCGCACCGTCCTTCGCCTTCCACCATTCGGGCGCGATCCGCTCTGGCCCCTCATAGCGGGTCACTTCATGCGCGCTGCGCCGCCAGCGGAAATGATGCGGCGGACCGTCTGGCACCTCCGCCACTACCTCGATCGGCTGGGGCGGGTCGAACAGATGGATGGGGCGCATCGGCGGATCGCCTGGTTCTCCTTGACGCGGCCAACTGGACGGTGTGCGGCTTTCGATCGCGGGCAGCGCAAGCTGCGCCTGCTCGGGAATATGGCTGTCGCGCGGCTCCAATCGCTGGATGCGGTTGCGGCCAGCGCGGACGGACAGCCGGTCGACCAGCGCCGCGACCGCTTCCTCGCGACGCGCCTCTCCCCCTTCCAGCGCCAACTGGGTCGCGGCCATCGGCTCGGTCTGCGGCACGGTAAGGCGCAGCATGTCGAAGCCGAAGCCGGGATCGAGCGGATCGGACAGGCTGCCGATCCGCTCCCGCACCAGCCGCATGATCGCGGGCGCATCGCGCACCGGCAGGCCGGTTTCCACCCGCAGCGGAAAGGCGAGACCATCGGTGCGGAAGAACAACAGTTCGAACCGCCGCCCGCCCTCGCCCCGCTCGGTCAGCCGCTCGCCCGCTTCGGCCGCCATCTCCTCAACCCGTTGCAGCGCATAGGCGGTGCTGCCTACAGGCTCGGCGAAACGGCGCTCGATCCGCAGGACAGGGCGCGGGCGGCGGGGGCTAAGCGGGCGATGGCCCAGACCCAGCAGACGGTGCAGCGCATCCACCGCCGCCTCGCCAAAGCGCGCGGCCAGCGCCGCTGCCGGACGCGCAGCAAGATCGCCGATGGTGCGCAGCCCCGCGCGCCGCAACGCCACCCCGCTCTCCTGCTCCAGTTCCAGCGCCTCGACCGGCAGGCGGCGCAAGGCAGCCTCTTCATCGGGCGCTGGCCCTGCGGAAAAGCGGCACAATGCATGCGCGCCCTCCGGCGTGCCCGCTATCGCATGGCGCACCTCCATGCCGTGCCGCTCGAACCGGTCCACCGCCTCGCGCGCCAGGGCTTCCTCCCCGCCCCACAGATGTGCACAGCCGGTGATGTCCAGCATCAGCCCATGCGGCGGATCGATCGCAGCCGCAGGCGTATAGCGCGCGCACCCATCGCACAGCCGCTCCAGCCAATCCTGATCAGTATGATGATCCGCTTCGAAGCTGACAAGATCGGGCTCTTGCGCCCGTGCATCGGCCAGCGTCATGCCCGCGTTCAGGCCCAGAGCCAGTGCATCGGCATCCGGTGTCACAAGACGCATGGCCCCGCGCACAGCCTCCACGATGACGACCGGCCCGGCACCGGCCTGCGCTTGCCACAGGTCAGGCCGCGCGATGCGCAGCCGATCGACCGGCAGGAAGGGGAACCACAGCGCCAGGTAGCGCCGCCCCCTCAGCGCGTCCTCCGCTTGCCCATCCATGCTCATGGCGTTCATCGCACTCTTCTCCAAAATCTCCCCGCTCGGCATTCCACACCATCCGCCATGTCATGCCGTCTGCCCCCGAACGGCGGCGCAACAGGTGGAGTGAAAAGGCGCTCATGCCCGGCGCATTGCCCGGCAACGGCACGGATGGCGCAGCCTCCACCCGCCACCGCGTCTCCGCCGCGCTCGGCACCGGATCGCCACCAATCCGCAGCACGAAGGCCGTGACCCCCGACGCCTCCGCCGCCAGCGCCAGACGGCGGCTCGCGGTCAAGTCCAGCAGCGGCGCGCGCCCGCGCAGTTCGATGACCAGCGCCCCCAGCGCCGGACACCGCAACGCATCGACCGCCGCGCGCAGCAGCAGCGCCTCATCTTTCATGACGCCGATCAGCAAATGGGCTGGATCTATTCCAAGCGCGGCAAGCCCCGGGCCATAAGGTTGTCCCGCCGTTCCATTTGGAAGGCGCAACCAGAACAGAGGAGCCTCACGCGCCGCAAGATGGGCAAGGATCAGGGAAAGACCGGCAGTGGCGCCCTCATCTTCAGCATTCCCGAACAATTCATGCACCCGCCCCCTGGCAAGGCCACCCTGCAATGCCTGATCAAAAGCCGCATGTCCCGTCGTGATACGCGCATCTGCTTTGACGGCCGGAATCCCTTCCAGTGATGCAATGTGCCGCCTGAGGGCTGCAAGCCTGTTCACCGAATCCACCATAGAATGTTCTCTATATGTTCTTTTCAGCGATAGCGCACCCCCTGTCAATCAACTTGGCTGCCATCAGAAAAAAGGGAGGATGGTTTCAGCTTCTTACACACATTGGCCATCATCCGGAAAAGTTTCACACCCGGCTTTCTGCCAAGCTAATCTGTGTTGATGGACACGCCCCACATCGCTTCGCTGGCTCATGCGCCCTTCATTCTGGCGCGCCGTATCGCTTCGGCTCGCAGCCTGCGTCTTGTTTCCAGCGCTGCGACTGCGCTCCTCGCCTCCTACCCGAAGTCGGGCAGGACCTGGCTCAGGTTTATCCTGGCGCAATATTTCCTCGCGTCGCGTGCATATCCGCCCATTACGACCCAGAGCATGTTCACCTTTGCTCCCAATTTCGACTTGGATCCGGTGCGCGGCATACCGGCCTTTGTCCGGAGATCAGAGGAGGCCTCTTTCCCCCTGATCCCTTCCACTCATCTGCGCTTCAAACCAACCCTGCCCGGCCGCCTTCCCATCATATTCCTGATCCGGGATCCGCGGGCCGTACTCATTTCCGACTATCACCATGTGACCCGGCACAAGATGTCGTTTCAAGGCAGCGTTGATGATTTTCTCATGGATGACAATAGAGGCCTGCCACATTATATCAAATATATGAACAGCTGGGCCAATGGCCTCGAACGGCATGACCATCACATCATATATTATGAGGATCTACTGCTTCAAACGGAGGCAGAAGTCGAAAAGATGCTCAGTTTTATGGATGAGCCGGTCAATAGCCGTGCTCTTGGATATGCGGTGGAAAACTCATCCTTCGAAAAACTCAAGGCATTGGAACTCGCCCAGGGCATTCCCGGCCATGAATATGACCGATCGGATTCAGATGCTCTGCGGATGAGAAAGGGACAATCCGACAGCTTCCGTCAGGAACTGACGATCGAGCAGCAAAAATTCATCGAGGATAGCTGCAAGTCTCAGTTGAACCCCCGGATGCTGGCCAAGCTGGATCGATACGGCTTTTCGGCCCCGCCTTCGTCATCCACCGTGAGACCGATCGGGATATCGCAATCCGCAGCGCCCGAAAGGCAGGTGCATGATCCTGCAACCAAGCACCGCCTCCTCTCTCTTGGCGTACAGCTCTTGAGCGAAGCGATGGTCATGATCGGCCTCGCCGCCATGCTCATCGCCCCGACCATTCTGGCGATAGAAGTAGGCGAATGGCTTTTCCGGCGAGAATGGGATGGTCATTCCCTTGAAGACGGCCTCGCCCTGTTCGGGATCGACCGGGTGGGGCCTGTGGAAACGCCGACCGAACAAATACTCGACGTCTTTCTCGCGCTGCCCCTCACCATCGCCTTGTTCATGAACGGCCTCCTCATATTCCTGGCTGCCGTACATTTCGGAGACTGGGGTCTTCAGGGCGTACGGCTCAAGAAAAAGCTCGCCGTCGAGCAGAGCAAAAGGCGCCAGCGGAGCCACGCCAAAATTCCGGCCTCTGACCTTAAGCCGACAGGAATGATAAGCCCCAGCCGCTGATCAATGTTCATTTGCCCTGCTGGGAAAGCCACGCCCAGTCGCGCCTTATAACGGTAAAAGGCCCGCCCCGCGAAAATGCGCGGGCGGGCCTTTTCAGTGCGTGAAACGAAAGGCGAGCAGAGCCGCGCGGCTATCCTGCGGCTGATCCGGCCGCAGGCGTTAACCGTGCTTATTCGCCATCATCCTCCGCTTCGGGTCCGGTCATCATCCCTTCGGCAACCTCTTCGGTCTTGCCCCGGATCACCTTTTCCAGGCGCTCCGCCATTTCGGGATTTTCCTTGAGGAAGGTCTTGGCATTCTCACGACCCTGGCCAATGCGGACGGAGTCGTAGGAGAACCAGGCGCCCGACTTTTCGACCACGCCAGCTTTGACGCCCAGATCGAGTATCTCGCCGATCTTCGAAATCCCCTCGCCATACATTATGTCGAATTCCACCTGCTTGAACGGCGGCGCCACCTTGTTCTTCACCACCTTCACGCGGGTCGCGTTGCCGACGATATCGTCGCGATCCTTGATCTGGCCAGTACGGCGGATGTCGAGGCGAACCGACGCATAGAATTTGAGCGCGTTGCCGCCCGTCGTCGTTTCCGGATTGCCGTACATGACGCCAATCTTCATGCGCACCTGGTTGATGAAGATCACCAGACACTTAGAACGCGAGATCGAGCCGGTAAGCTTGCGCAGCGCCTGGCTCATCAGGCGCGCCTGCAGGCCGACATGGCTATCGCCCATCTCACCTTCGATTTCCGCACGGGGCACCAGCGCCGCGACGGAGTCGATCACCAGCACGTCGATGGCGTTCGACCGCACCAGCGTATCGACGATTTCCAGAGCCTGTTCACCGGTATCGGGCTGGGACACGATCAGCTCGTCAATATCGACGCCCAGCTTCTTGGCATAAGCGGGGTCGAGGGCATGCTCGGCGTCGACGAAAGCCGCAACGCCGCCGGTCTTCTGCGCCTCTGCAATAGCATGCAGCGCCAGCGTGGTCTTGCCTGAGCTTTCCGGGCCATAGATTTCGATGATGCGGCCGCGTGGCAGGCCGCCAATGCCAAGCGCGATGTCGAGCCCCAGCGATCCCGTCGAAATCGCTTCGATCTCGATCTTCTCGCGGCTGCCCAGCTTCATGGCCGAACCTTTACCGAAGGCGCGGTCAATCTGGGAAAGGGCCGCTTCCAATGCTTTCTGTCTGTCCATTGTCCCTGTCTTCTTGGAATCGATGAGTGAGAGCATTGCTGTCATCGGCCTATCCCCTGTCAAGCGGAAGCGCCGATTAAGTGGCGCCTGGGCCACCATGTATCCCCTTTGTTCTCAAAGAACAAGAGGGGAACGGAAATTTCCTATTTAGGCGGAAAGAACCTTCGTCAACGCCCGCTCAACAGCGCCAATCGTATAAGGTTTTGCCAAAGTCGGCCGATCCGAATGCCCTGACGGCACATCGTCAGCCATGCCGCCCGTCGCGAAAATAAAGGGGATGCCGCTTTGCGCCAGCAGGTCCGCGACCGGCCAGCTTTTCTCACCTTGCAAATTGCAGTCCACCAATGCGGCGTCGAAGCCGCCCTGACGCGCATGCTCACACGCCTCATCCACCGAGACGGCGATGGCATACAGGCGATATCCCAATGTTTCGAGATAATCTTCCAGCATCATGCCGATCATCGCTTCATCCTCGACCACTAGGATGGTCTTGCCGTCCGACATGTGCGATCCCCTATTTCGTTACGCTCGCTATCTTATCATCGGCGCGCGGACCAGCATAAACGCCTGATCGTTCAAGAAGTTCATTCCACCCCTGCGCCCATGGCCAGCGCGTCACGTGCGGCCTCCGCCAACTGACTGACGGAAAAGGGTTTTGGCAGGAAGGCGACATTGGCAAGGTCGATCGACTTGCGCAGTTGCTCCTCGGCATAGCCCGACATGAACAGCACGGGAAGGTCGGGATGCGTATCCCGTGCCCGCGCGACCATGGACGGGCCATCCATATTGGGCATGACCACGTCGGAAATCAGCAGGTCGATCTTCTCACCGCTCGCCAGCACCTCCAGCCCCTGCTCGCCATCATTGGCGGTCAGCACCTTGTAGCCCTGACGCGAAAGGGCGCGTTCGGCGACGGCGCGGACCATATCCTCGTCCTCGACCACCAATACCGTGCCCGTGCCCCATGTCTCGCTGCGTTTGATCGGCAGCTTGGCGGGAACCGCCTGCTCCATGTCCGCGCCCTGATAGACGGGCAGATATATAACGAAGCTCGCTCCCCGGCCAATTTCAGACTCTGCGAAGATATAGCCGCCCGACTGCTTGACGATGCCATAGACGGTCGAGAGGCCGAGCCCCGTGCCCTTGCCCAATTCCTTGGTAGTGAAGAAGGGCTCGAATATCTTGGAAAGAATGTCGGGCGGGATGCCAAGCCCCATGTCCGACACCCGCAGCGCGGTATAATCGGCGGCAGGCAATATCTCCTGCCGCATCTCGCGCACCTTGCCGGCCGGAACCGCATAGGTCTGGATATTGAGGATGCCGCCTTCCGGCATAGCGTCGCGCGCATTGACCGCCAGGTTGACGATCACCTGCTCCAGCTGGCCCGGATCAGCACGCACCGCGCCCAGGTTGCGGCCGTGGCTCACCTCCAGCTTCACGCTCTCACCCAGCAGGCGCTTCAAGAGGTTGGAGACGTCGGCAACGATGTCGGGCAGTTGCAGCACCTGCGGACGCAGTGTCTGTTGCCGCGAAAAAGCGAGCAGCTGGCGCGTCAGTCCCGCCGCGCGATTACTGTTCGACTTGATCTGCTGAATATCGTCATAGTCGCTGTCGCCCGGCGTATGGCGCATCAGCATCAGGTCGCAATGGCCGATGATCGCGGTCAGGATATTGTTGAAGTCATGCGCGACGCCCCCGGCCAGCTGGCCGATCGCCTGCATCTTGGTCGCCTGCGCGACCTGCCGCTTGAGCTTGCTTTCCTCGCTATTGTCCTTGAGGCTGAGCAGCACCGCCGCCTCGCCAAGGCCCCGAACGCCCGCCAGGCTCAGCGCCGTCGGCTCCTCCGGTTCGTTGCGCAGCCTGATGGCGATATCGCCCGACATTTGCGGGCCAACGGCAAAGCGGCGCACGGCGTCGGCGACCGCCGCCTGATCCTCGCGCACGACCAGATCACCGGGATAGCTCGGCCGTTCGCTACGCTTGAGTCCCGCCGCGCGGGAGAAGGCATTGTTGAGGAACAGCACCCGACCATCGCGATCCGCCATGGCGAGGCCGAAGGGCAGCAGGGACAGCAGCGTTTCGATATAGGAAAGCGCCGATGTGCCGCCCGCGCTGCCCGCTGGCTCATCGATCAGCAGCAGCAGCATAGGACCATCCTGACCGGACACCTGATTACCAGCAGGCTGAGCCGTCCGACGCAAGGGCACCTGCAGCAACCGCAGCGGCAGCCCGCCCGATTCCTCGCGCGCCAGAAATAGCCGCCCCTTGTCATCGACGCGCATATGGGCGGCAAAGTCGCGGCCGGTGATGTTGGCGTCGATCCGGCCAGCGGCACGCAGCAGGAAAGCCCCGTTCGCCGCGCGGATACGCCCTTCACCGCCGATCATCACCGCCATGATCCCGGCCTCGCCCATCTGCCGCCCCGCGTCCCCGGTCAGCAGGCGGTGCACATCATCCAGCGCGTTGGGCTGGCGAACCGGGGTAAAACGCCACAGCAGATAATCTTCCGACCGGCCGGTGCGGCACAAATCGACATCCAGCCGGAGAGCGCCCTGCGCCACGCCTTCGACCCGCGCCTCACCATCGCGCCAGGCCGCGCGGGCGGCAGCGCTCAGGCTTTCCGTCAGGCCAGGCTCAGCGGTGAGATTGGGGGGCGTCGGAAATCCGGGAAACCATTCGCCGAACAGGTCGCTGGCGCAGACAAGCCGCCCGGCCCGGTCGGTCACGGCAATCGCCATGTTGGACGCATCCGCTGCGGCGCGCGCTACCGTCCAGTCCGGCACCGCCTCGCCATCGGCGGCTTCTTCCGGGAAAATACGCCGATACCAGCTGAGCAGCGCGGCGATGGCAAGGATCATCGCGCCGAACCCTGTGGCCATAGCGGGGTTGCCGGTCGCATAGATGACGAGAACCGCCGAAAGCAGCGCCGCCAGTATCAGCAGCGGCAGGGACAGCCGGGAAGGGCGCTCGCCCGTCCACGCTTCCTCATCCCTTTTGACGCGCGAGGCCATCGGCCGGCCTTCCCCCTGAAAACGCCTGGACTATTCGCCCTGCGTCAGACGCGGGCGACTTCTTCCAATGCGCTGCTTTCGGGTGCCTTGCCAATCCTCAATTTACGCGCATGCCATTTCCGGCCCATCCGATGGCGCCAGATCCAGTCGGCAAGGAAATATCCGACCACCGCGAACGCGATCGAAATCAACGCCAGCCCAAACAGCATGGCGGGCGCCGCTTCGGAAAAGAGCCAGCCGCACCATTCGCGGATCGACGCATGCTTATCGACCAGCGCCATGAAACCGGACGCGTCAGCGCTGCGGCCCAGGAACCAGTTGCCGATATAGACCGAAGCCATAAGGAACAGCGGTGTAGTCGCCGGGTTGGACAGGAACGTCATGGCTGCCGCCAGCGGAATATTGGCCCGGAAAGGCAGCGCCAGCAGCGCCGCGCCCGCAATCTGCACGCCGGGGATCAGCAGGAATATCCCCACCAGCAGCCCTAATGCCACGCCTCGCGGCACGGAACGGCGGGTGAAGCGCCACAGCGAGGGTTCCAGCACGCGATGCGCCACGGGGGCAATGAAGCGGTTGTCCTCCAGCGATTCACGGGTCGGCGCGTTGGCGTGCCACCAGCGGGCAAGACGGCCCATGCTCGCCTTCGGACCCATCAGCGATGGTCCTTCATGATGCGCTGCTGATCACGTTTCCAGTCGCGTTCCTTGATCGTTTCACGCTTGTCGTGCGTCTTCTTGCCCTTGGCCAGCGCCAGCTCGACCTTCGCCTTGCCACGGCTGTTGAAATAGACGCTCAAGGGGACGAGCGTCATGCCCTTGCGCTCGACCGCACCATGCATGCGCGCGATCTCCCGCTCGTGCAGCAGCAGCTTGCGGGGCCGCTTGGGCTCATGATTATAGCGATTACCGTGGCTGAATTCGGGGATGTTGCTGTTGACCAGCCACACCTGATCGCCCTTCACCTCGGCATAGCTCTCGGCGATGTTGCCCTCGCCGAAACGGAGCGATTTCACCTCCGTGCCTTGCAGCGCGATGCCCGCTTCGAACACATCCTCAAGGAAATATTCAAAGCGCGCGCGCCGGTTCTCGGCGACGATCTTCTTCTTGTCGAACAATTCGGGACGGGGGCGGGCCATGGGACTCTTAACTAACTCACTTCACCATATAAGGCCGCAGCCCATTTAGACGAGACCCGCAATTTCCAAAGCCCGATCGACAGCGGCGCGGCTGGATTCCGAAGGCCAGGTGATCGGCAGGCGCAACTCACCGGGCATGTCGGACCGCACGCGGCTGAGCGCATATTTAACTGGCCCGGGTGAAGAATCGCTGAACAATGCGTCATGCAGCGGGTAGAGCCGGTCCTGTAGCGCCAGTGCACCAGCCCAGTCACCCGACGCGCAAGCTGCCTGGAATTCCGCGCAGAGACGCGGCGCGACATTGGCCGTGACGGAGATACAACCCCTACCCCCCATGGCGTTAAATCCCAGCGCGGTTTCGTCATTGCCGGACAGCTGGCAGAAATCATCCCGGCAGGCGAGCCGCTGCGCGGTGACCCGCCCCAGATTCCCGGTGGCGTCCTTTATGCCGACGATCGTCTGATATTCTTCTGTCAGGCGATGGATGACCGGCACCCCAATGTCGGTGATCGTGCGGCTCGGCACATTATAGAGGACGATCGGCAGCTGGCAGCGTTCGGCCAGATAGGCGAAATGCTGATACACGCCGTCCTGGTTCGGCTTGTTATAATAAGGCGCGACCACCAGCGCCGCGTCCGCGCCAGAGGCCTGCGCCGCGAACATATGCTCCAGAGCGATTCGCGTGTCGTTGGACCCGCAGCCCGCGATCACCGGCACCCGGCCCGCGGCTTGATCCACACAGATAGCGACGACGCGATTATGCTCCTCGACCGTCATGGTCGCGCTTTCGCCGGTGGTGCCGCATGGCACCAAAGCGCTGCTTCCTTCCTCGATCTGCCAGTCCACAAGGGCGCGAAACGCGGCCTCGTCCACGCTTCCGTCGCGAAATGGGGTGACCAGTGCCGGAATCGACCCGGAAAACATCAACAAACTCCTTCAATTCACCGGCATTCCGGGGCACACTGTCGAGTGTAGGCGTCGGCGCGCTATAGCGCGTCATTCAGGGCCTGATAAGGATGGAATTGCGATGATGTCCAGTAGGCTGTCAGCTCGCCGCCCCGAAACAGCATTGGTCCGTATGCCCTTGATCGCTCTTCTTCTTTTTACCGCCGGCGCCAGCGCCCAGACAGAAGCCCCCGTCGCGACGCCCTATCCGGCTGGCGCGGTGGTCCAGCAACTGCCCGCCACGACTCAGTCATCGCCTCAGCCATCGCCCTGGAATCAGGTAAGCAGCCGAATCGGCGTCGCGTCCGATCCGTCCATCTCCGCGACGATCAGCCAGTGGCGCGCCTTGCAGCAGAGCGACGGCCTGGGCTTCTCCTCCTATGCCAGTTTCATCCTCGCCAATCCCGGTTGGCCGGGGGAAGACCGGATGCGGCGGCTGGCGGAAACCGGCATCAATCCCAACAGCTATGATCCGCGTCAGGTGACGGCCTTCTTTGCCCGCTTCCCCGCGCGCACCGCCACCGGCCATGCGCGCAATGCGCTGGCGCTGATGCAGATGGGTCGCATGCCCGAAGCGCGCGTCGCCGCACGCAGCGCCTGGGTCGGCGGCACGCTTTCGCCCGATGACGAGGCTCGGCTGCTATCGCTCTTCGGCAGCAGCTGGACGAGTGCGGACCATGATCAGCGCGCCGACGTGCTACTGTGGGGCGGTGACATCGCCGGGGCGCAACGGATGCTCGCTTATGTGACGCCCACGCGACGGCCGGTCTACGAAGCGCGCATCGCCTTCCGCCAGAAGGCTCCGGACGCCGCCGCCCGGATGCAAGTCGCGGAGCCGGTCGGCATATCCGACGCTGGCTTCGTCGCGGACAAGGCGACCTGGCTGTTGAACACGGGCAATTGGATCGCCGCGCGGCAATATCTCGCCAACCGTCCCCAGCTGACCTTCCGCCCGGGCAACGCGGAAAAATGGTATGAGACATTGCTCGGCCAGGCGCGCGCCGCCGCCAATGACAGCCAGTGGAGCTTCGCCTATGGCATCGCCAGCAAGCTCGACGACGCCTATGCGCCCGGCACCGACGTTTCCAGCCGCCCGATCGGGGAGCGCGATGACTATACCAGTCTCGCCTGGCTGGCGGGAACGACCGCCTTCTACAATCTAAACCGCCCATCGGACGCGGCGGCGATGTTCCGGCGCTACGCAACGGCTGCCAAATCCCCCCAGACCCAGTCAAAGGGCTATTATTGGGCAGGCCGCGCAGCACTGGCAGCCGGTGATACGGCCACCGCGACCAGCTATTTCGCCCAGGCTTCGGTGTTCCCGGATCAGTTCTACGGCCAACTTGCCCTGGAACGCGTCGGAAAGCCGGTGCCCGCGCCTGCCCTCGTGGAACGGGCCGTGGAGATTTCCGCCGCCGATCGCACGTCCTTCAACAATCGCTCGGTCGTCCGCGCCGTGAAGGCGCTGGGGCAGATGGGCTATTGGGAAGATCAGAGCAAATTCGCCCGCGCCATCGCCAATAATGCCGACAGCGACAGCGATCATTATCTCGCCGCCGAACTCGCCAAGAGCATCGGCAGGCCCGACATGGGCGTAATGGTCGGCCGCCGCGCCGTGTCCAGCGGCCTCACCGGCTATGGCGAAAGCGCCTTCCCCCGCGTGCCCGTGCCGCCGACCGCGCAATCCAACTGGACGATGGTGCATGCCATCGCGCGGCAGGAAAGCCAGTTCGACCGCCAGATCGTCAGCCATGCGGGCGCGCGCGGCCTGATGCAGCTCATGCCCGGCACCGCGCGGGAACAGGCGGGCAAGCTCGGCCTCGGCTATGATCCCGGCTCGCTCAACGACCCGAGCTACAACATCATGCTCGGTTCATCCTATTTCCAGCGCATGCTCAACTATTATGGCGGCAGCTACCCGCTGGCCGTCGCGGCCTATAATGCCGGCCCCGGCAATGTGAACCGCTGGATTTCGGCCAATGGCGACCCGCGCCTGCCGGGCGCCGACATGTTGCGCTGGATCGAGCAGATCCCGCTTTTCGAAACGCGCAACTATGTACAGCGCGTGCTGGAAAATGCGGTTGTCTATGAAGCGATGAACCCCGAACGCGCCCGCTTCCGGGGTTCCAATACCCCACTCTCCAAATATCTGGGCAAGCAAACCCCGGGCTGACCGCCCTTATTCTCCGTTCGGGCTGAGCCTGTCGAAGCCCCCCACTTCTCTTCGTTGAGATGAGGACTTCGACAAGCTGCATTCGAAGGGATAGGAACGTCTGGTCATGACCCCTCACCCTAATTACATCAGCCCTGAAGGCTTCGCGAAGCTGCGCGCCGAATATGACCAGTTGCTTGGGCAGGAGCGGCCCCGCATCGTAGAGATCGTCAGCTGGGCAGCGGGCAATGGCGACCGCAGTGAGAATGGCGACTATCTCTACGGCCGCAAGCGCATGCGTGAGATCGACGGCCAACTCCGCCGCCTATCCAAGAAGATGAAGGACGCGAAGGTTGTCGATCCTCGTCAGCACCCCGACAAGAGCCGCGTCTTCTTCGGCGCGACCGTGACGATCGCCGACGAAGACGACAATCACCGCACCGTCACTATCGTCGGCAATGACGAAACCGACGCCAGCGCGGGCCGGATTGGCTGGAGCTCCCCCATCGCGCGCGCCCTGCGCAATGCCGCGGTGGGTGATCTACGCCGCGTCGTGCTGCCCGCCGGGGAAAAGGAATATGAGGTGATGGAGATCGGTTATCCGGAGTGACGCGAAGCTCGTTAAGGGTTCGAACCATTCCCTCTCCCCTTCAGGGGAGAGGGTGCCGAGCTTAGCGAAGGCGGGAGAGGGGACTGTTAGGACGCCGTTTACTCATTCCCCTCTCCCCGGCCCTCTCCCCTGAAGGGGAGAGGGAGGAAGTCCGCTACTCGTCCAACGCATTCCTCGCCCGCTCGCCGAAAGGGAAATGACTGGCCCCTCGAAAGGCGAAACCAACCGGCCCGCTCACCGCGCCGCGTTCTTCCCCATCGGCTGCGCCTGCGCGATCACCGCACCGGGCTTCGCCGCCAGCCGCGCGATCGTCTTCAGCGCATAATCCAGCTGGAAATCCTCAATCCCCTTCTTCTTCAGCTCGTCAGCCGACATGGCGAAGCGGGGATCTTCCTTGGTGTCCTCTTCCAGCGCTGCATTGTCCGTCTTGATCTCGTTGATCAGGTGACGGCGCAGGTCGCTTTCGCGGAACTTCGGCCGGTTCTTGTAATCGGGGTCCGACAACTGCGGCACGCGCACGTCAGGCTCGATCCCGCCTTCCTGCACCGACCGCCCGGACGGGGTGTAATAGCGCGCCGTCGTCAGCTTGAGCGCGGTCGTATTGGTCAGCGGCAGCATCGTCTGCACGCTGCCCTTGCCAAAGCTGCGCTCACCCATCACGAGTGCGCGATGCTGGTCCTGAAGCGCGCCCGCGACGATTTCGGACGCTGAAGCAGACCCCGCATCGACCAAAACAACGACCGGCAGGCCCTTCGCGTCGTCGCCGGGCTTGGCATAATAGCGCTCGACATCGCCCTTGTTGCGGCCGCGCTGCGAAACGATCTCGCCACGCTCCAGGAACGCGTCACTCACCGATACAGCTTCATCCAGCAACCCGCCCGGATTGGACCGGAGGTCTAGGATATAGCCCGTCGGCTTATGTCCAAGGCTCTTGTCGATGCTGCGGATCGCCTGCCGCAGGTCAGCGCCGGTATTGGCGGAGAAGCTAACGATATTGATCACGCCAACGCCGTTCTTCACTTCCCACTTCACCGGCTTCAGCTGGATGATCTCGCGCGTCAGCGTCACTTCGATCGGCTTGTCGCGGCCTGCGCGCACAATGGTCAGCTTGATCGACGTGCCCGGCGCGCCGCGCATCTTGTCGACCGCTTCATCCAGCGTGCCGCCATAGATCAGCTGCCCGTCCAGATGGGTGATATAATCGCCCGCCTTGATCCCCGCGCGCCAGGCGGGAGTGTCCTGCGTCGGCGCGATCACCTTGACCGCGCCATCCTCCTGCGTGACGGACAGGCCCAGGCCGCCATAGCTGCCCTCCGTCTGGGTGCGCAGATTCTGGAAATCGCGCGCGTCGAGGAAGCTCGAATGCGGATCGAGGCTGGCAAGCATGCCGTCGATCGCGCCCTTGATCAGCTTTTCGTCATCCACCTTCTCGACATAGTCGCTGCGGACTTTCTGGAAGACGTCCATGAACTCGTCGAGCGCCTTGTAGCTACTCGCTTCCCCGTCCGCGAGCGCGGCCGTGGTGGCGGGGATGAGCGCGAGTGCGCCAAGGGCAACGGCGCCCCGGAAGAAATTGGATTTCATTGCTGTCCTGAGTCCTGGCATCAAGCCATCAGTATAGGATGCTTCTCAGGCATACGCAAAGCATCGGTTACGGCGTAGCGCCCGCAGCGGCGCTATTCGTGCGGCCGCAATGCCTGATTGAGATCCTCCATCACCTGGGCGATCGGTTCGACCACGGTGACGCTACGGCCTTCACCAAAGCGGATGCGGGTGCCGTCCGTGACGGACGATACGAAGGTGACCTGCGCGGCATTGATGGCGGTTTCGGTCCGGTCGGCGCCCACGAACATCACGAGCATGGCTTTCCTCTCCTTCTTGTTGGATGGAAAGGTTAGCCGCATTTGCGCATGGCGCCAGCCATTTTTCCTGAAGCCGACGTCAATCCAATCGAATAGCCTCGATAAAGAGGCTGGCCCGCGCGTCCAACCGCTGCGCTTCGCCCGCCAGTTGGCCGGCCGCATGACGGATGTTGCGCGCGCCATCGACTGCCGCGTCGGCATTCCCGCTGATCTGGCTGGCGCTCGACCGGACATGATCGCTGGACTCGCCCGCTTCGGACAGGCTGGCGGCGATGCCCCGGCTGAAGGCGCCATGGCGGGCCACCGCATCGAACACGGAAGCCGACAGCCGATCCGCCGTCTCAATCGCGGACCCCATCAGCTCATGGCCCTGCGCCACATGACCGACAGTCGCGCGGATATGGTCTATCCGATCGGCAATTTCCGCTGCGGCTTCGCGGGTCTGCCCCGCAAGCAGCTTCACCTCGCGCGCGACAACGGCAAAGCCTTGCCCCGCCTCCCCCGCTCGCGCGGCCTCTATGCCCGCATTCAGGGCCAGCGTGGCCGTCGCCCGCGCCACCGCGTCGATCAGCGCCGTCACCTGTCCGATGCCATCTGCCTGAATGCGCAATTGTTGGGTCTGTGCTGACCCCAGCCGCGTCTGTTCGACCGCCGCCTTGATCGCGGCACCAGCCTGACGCACCTCATCCTCGATCGACTGGAACAGCAGGCCAAGGTCGTTAGCCGACCCAGCGATGCCGGACAGATTGTCAGCGGTTTGCGCGGCGGCCACCGCCATGCCCGCAGCCGCCTGCCCATTATGGGCCGCGCGTTCCGCGGCGTCGCTCGCCAGCCGGGACAGCATGTCCGCCATCCCCACCAGATCGGCGATCAGCGTCGCGATATCGTCGCGAAAGCTGCCGCTCTCCCGCGTCACGCGCTCCAATCGCTCCGCCCGCGCGATCGCCACGCGTGCATCCCGCTCCGCCGCCAGCTTCAGCAGCAACTGCCCGCCGACCATCCCGGCATAACGGCCACCTTCTATGACGATCAGCCCTTCGCATTTCTGCCCCTGCGCTGCGTAAAGGTCGATCAGCATCTCGATCGTGGCGCTCCGCTCGACCGAGGCGCAGGGCCGGATATGGTCATCCAACCGCCCGCCAAAGCTCGGGTTACGCAGCAGCGCATGGCCAAAGGGATTGAACAGAATCCGTCGCATGTCCCGCTCGTAGATCGCGCCCTTGGGCCGATCCGCTTCGTCCAGAACGGGCAGGAGCCGCAGCGAAGGATTTTGCTGAAAATGCTCCACCGCTTCGCTCAACGGCCGTCCGATCCGGATCGCCGGACTGGTGGAGACGAAGGGCAAGCCCTGCCAGCGAGGCAGCGACGGCGAAGGATCGAGCATCATGGGCGCGTACATGAGTTGCTGGTAGCGCCCGAATGGTAAATGAGCAGTTAGATTTTGATGACAGATTTATGACAACGCACTGTTTTGTCTTGGTTTTTTACGGCATTTGATAGTTGAATGCTTCCTTGGCGAGCTTGACCACCTCCGGGTCGGCCTCAGGAAAATCCATCGGCACCAACTTTTCCAATGACTTGGCGACATATTTCAGCGCGGCGATACGCCCGGCCGCACGGTGATTATTGTCGATCACCTGCCAAGGCGCATATTTGCTGTCCGTCTTCTTGAACATGTCGTGCATAGCGTCGAGATAATCGTCACGCCGCGCCCGGTTGCGATAATCCTCCGCGCCCGTCTTCCACCGCTTCCACGGCGTATCGAGCCGCTGCGCCAGCTGCTTGTCCTGCGTTTCCTGGGTAATGTGGACGAACAGCTTGATGATGTTGGTACCCGCGTCCTCCTGCTGCTTTTCAAAGGCGTTTATCTCGTCATAGGCGCGCTTCCATTCGCCCTTGGAGCAGAGCCCCTCCACCCGCTCGACCAGCACGCGTCCGTACCAGCTGCGGTCGAACACCGCGATATTGCGGCCCGCGGGCAGCCGGGTCCAGAAACGCCAGAGGAAATGATGGTCGCATTCTTCGGCGGACGGCGCGGCGATGGGCCAGACGCGATAATAGCGTGGGTCCCATTGCGCCGTCATCCGCTTGATGATGCCGCCCTTCCCCGCCGCGTCCCAACCTTCGAACAGGATGACCGACCGCCGGTCATGGATCACATGGGCAACCTGAATCTTCGCCAGCCGCTCCTGCAGCTTTTCCAGCTCCGCCTCATAGTCGCCTTTGAGAGGCTCGCCCTTCTCATAATCGGCAAGGTCAATCGCCATGCGCGTCATCCTTCCTGTCCAGCTCAGGAAAGCAACGCCCGAAGCGGCGAAAAGTCAAATCTGCCTTGCCCCTGCCCCGTCATCCCAGCGAACGCTGGGATCTCAGGAGGCGAAGTGCAATCTCGACCGAGATCCCAGCTTCCGCTGGGATGACGATAGGGTGATCAAGCCTTGGCCTGCGGCTCCACGACCCGGACATGCAGTTCACGCAGCTGCTTGAACTCGGCCGCACTCGGCGCGCCCATCAGCAGGTCCTCGGCGCGCTGGTTCATCGGGAACAGCGTCACTTCGCGCAAATTCTGCGCCCCGCACAGCAGCATGACGATGCGATCCACGCCAGCCGCCATCCCACCATGCGGCGGCGCGCCATATTGAAACGCGCGATAGAGGCCGCCGAAACGCTCCTCCACATCCTGCTGCGACAAGCCGACCTTCTCGAAAGCCTTCACCATCAGCTCAGGCGATTGGTTACGGATCGACCCCGAAGCAATCTCATAGCCGTTGCAGACCATGTCGTACTGGAACGCCTTGATCGTCAGCGGGTCCTGATGCTCCAGCGCATCCATCCCGCCCTGCGGCATGGAGAATGGGTTGTGCGCAAAGTCGACCGATTTCGATTCCTCGTCATATTCGTAGAAGGGGAAGTCGACGATCCAGCACAGTTCGAACCGATCCTTGTCGATCAAGTCCAGCTGCTCACCCACGCGGATACGCGCCAGACCGGCCAGCTTGGCGGCCTGCGATTCCTTGCCAGCCGCAAAGAACACGCCGTCATTGGGGCCAAGACCCAGCGCCTCGATCAGCTTTGCCGTCCGCTCCTCACCATGATTCTTGGCGATCGGGCCACCGGGCACGCCATCCTTGATGTTGATATAGCCAAGGCCCGAATAGCCCTCGCCCCGCGCCCAATTGTTCATGTCGTCGAAGAACTTCCGGCTGCCCGCGCCAGCGCCGGGAGCCGGGATAGCGCGAATGACGCTGCCGCTTTCCACCAGCGACGCAAAGATGCCGAAGCCCGAGTCATGGAAATGCTCGGTCACGTCCTGGATCAGGATCGGGTTACGCAAATCCGGCTTGTCCGATCCATATTTCAGGATCGCCTCGTCATGAGGAATGCGCGGGAAGCTGCCCGCTGGCGTCACCGGCTTGCCGTCGGCGAACTGCTCGAACACCTCAGCAATCACCGGCTCCATCGTGTTCCACACATCCTCCTGCGTGACGAAGCTCATTTCCAGGTCAAGCTGGTAGAACTCGCCCGGCAGGCGGTCGGCGCGCGGGTCTTCGTCGCGGAAGCAGGGCGCGATCTGGAAATAGCGATCGAAGCCCGCCACCATCAGCAGCTGCTTATATTGCTGCGGCGCCTGCGGCAGGGCGTAGAATTTCCCCGGATGGATGCGGCTCGGCACCAGAAAGTCCCGCGCGCCTTCCGGGCTCGACGCGGTTAGGATCGGCGTCGAATATTCGGTGAAGCCAGCCCCTTCCATGCGGCGGCGCATGTCGGAGATGACCTTGGTCCGCTTGACGATGTTCGCATGCAGCGTTTCGCGCCGCAGGTCGAGGAAGCGGTAGCGCAGGCGGATATCCTCGGGATATTCCTGCTCCCCCGCGACCGGCAGCGGCAGGTCAGCGGCGGCCGACAGCAGCACCGCGTCAAGCGCCCGGATTTCGATCTCGCCCGTCGGCAGGTTGGGGTTCACCGCCTCGGGCGCGCGCGCCACCACCTTGCCCGTCACCGTCACCACGCTCTCGGCGCGCAGCGATTCGATCACCTTGAAGACGGGACCGTCGACCTCGGTGACGATCTGCACCATGCCATAATGATCGCGCAGGTCGATGAAGACCAGGTCACCATGATCGCGCTTGCGATGCACCCATCCGGACACGCGCACTTCATTGCCAACTTCGGCCGAAGTGAGGGCGCCGCAAGTATGAGTGCGATAGGCGTGCATGGCGATTGTATCTTTCAGCTTCGTTTTACGGAAATGACAAAGTGCCGCGGCCCCGCTATGGGCGGTCTTGTCAAGCATTGACGAGCCCGTGAGCGACGGGCCAGCCCATAATAAGATCGAAGACCATATGCAAATCCATCCGCTGATCACCGACAGCAAGACACTCGCCCAATTCTGCGCCCGTATCGCCAAATCACCCTACATCGCGGTCGATACGGAGTTCATGCGCGAAAACAGCTACTGGCCCGACCTCTGCCTCGTCCAGGTGGCCGACAGCAACGAAGCCGCCGCGATCGACCCCAAGGCGCCGGGCCTTGACCTTAGCCCCCTGCTCGACCTGATGGTCGATAATGAGGATGTGCTGAAGGTCTTTCATGCCGGCGGGCAGGACCTGGAGATTATCTACAACCTGACCGGCCGCACCCCGCATCCGATGTTCGACACGCAGATCGCGGCGATGGCCTTGGGCCTTGGCGAGCAGATCGGCTACGGCAACCTTATCGACGCGTGGCTCGGCGTACAACTCGACAAGGGCGCGCGTTTCACCGACTGGGGACGCCGCCCGCTCGACAAGCGGCAGATCGATTATGCCATCGGCGATGTCACCTACCTCATCCAGATTTTCCCGATGATGCTGGAAGAACTGCGCAAGACCGGACGGGGCGACTGGCTCGACCAGGAAATGGAGCGCGTCTGCGACCCTTCCAACTATGTGAACGAGCCGCATGAGGCCTGGAAGCGCGTCCGCATCGCCAGCCGCAAGGCTGATGTGCTCGGCCGTCTGAAGGCGCTCGCCGCGTGGCGCGAGATCGAGGCGCAGGACAAGAATCTTCCCCGTGGCCGCATCGTCAAGGATGAGACACTGGCCGACATTGCCAGCCACCCGCCCCGCTCTCAGGAAGACCTTGGCAAGGTACGCGGCCTGTCCGCCACCTGGAAGACCAACGACATCGGCGCACGCCTGATGGCGGCGCTCGGCGGCCACACGCCGCTCGACAAGGATGAGATGCCCGAACGCGATCCCAAGCGTCCCGGCCTTGGCAAGGACGGCGCGCTAGTCGCGGATTTGCTAAAGCTCCTCCTCAAGATTCGCTCGCGCGACATCAACGTCGCCGCCCGCCTCTTGGCCCGCAGCGACGATCTGGACGCGCTGGCCGCAGGTGTTCGCGATGACCTGTCGATCCTGGAAGGCTGGCGCTATGAACAATTCGGCCGCGATGCCGTTGACCTTGTGGAAGGACGCCTCGCCTTCGCGGTGAAGGGCGGCCGCCTCAAGATGACACGCACCGAATAGGAGCAATTATAATGCGGGCAGCGGCGCTGATGATTCCCCTTCTGTTGGCGGCCTGTACCGCCGCTGACGGACAAGGCCCCGGCACCACGCCAGCGACAGCCGAGGGGCCTTGCCGCAACCACGGCCTTGACCGCTTCGCCGGCCAGACCGCCAGCGCCGACATCGGCGCACAACTGCTGGAAGCATCCGGCGCCCGCACCCTCCGCTGGGGCGCCCCCGGCATGGCCATGACCATGGACTTCCGCCCCGATCGCCTGACCGTCAGCTACGACGAAAAGATGGCAATCACCTCCGCCAGGTGCGGTTAGGCACACTGCTCCCCCTCCCGCAAGCGGGAGGGGGCCGGGGGGTGGGCCAGCGCAACGCCAGTCTCTAATGAAGAAGCTCGCTAAGCTCGCCCCACCCCTAACCCTTCAAACGAGTCACGTGCCTCGTTTGAACGCATGCGGGAGGGGAACAACGCAGACGACCACAGTCACCCAAACACCACACCCCCTTCAAAAACCATCCTATTCCCAACACCAGCCCAAAATTCGCCTGTCCTATTCCCCCACAACAACCCTATCCGGCCCCTCTCTTTGAAACGTCCCACATCACCCCCTCGCGCCCACGCGCGCCTGCCCTCGCGCGCGCATACACTGTGAACTTCGACGGAAATCCGCCATTTCTGGCGCATCACCTCAACATTCCAGTCCTACAAGCGCGCCGCTACCGATCCGGTTCACATGGCGCTTACCGTCGATCTCCAGCCAATCCGGCGTCACCTCCAGCCGCCGCCCCCGGATGGTCGTGCGCAGATGCTCCACGGCGATCCGGTTACGCGCCACGATCCGCAAAATGGCTAGGCCCTCGCCCCGCGCCGCCATGACGCTGTAGCGATCACCACGCAGCAGGAACCGCCAGCTACCATTGGCGGCCAGCCATTCATTGCCTTGAATCACCTGCACCGGATTGCCGTCCGGATCACCGAGCCGCAGGCTAATCCGCGTCGCGCCCCGGCTGCGGCGTGGCGGCGCGAACATCAGGATCGGCTCCCCATCCAGCACCAGCGGAATCGGCGTATCGCGCAGCGGCCGTGAGCCTCCGACGATCAAAGTCGGCAACTCCGAGGAAAATGGCATGCGGTCCCGGGCGAAGTGCCGCTGCCGAACCACCGGATTGGTATGAAATCCCTGCACCTGCGCCGTGGTCAGCCGCCCCTCCTCCACCAGCACGTGGCAAGTCGGGCAGAGCAATGTCGCTTGGGGCGAATCGGGCAGGCGAAGATAGCGATAGATGGTGACGCCGCATCGGACGCAGGCAAAGCCACAGGCCTCACGAACGGCCTCACGCTGCGGCTCAGTTAATTCAGGCAGCGAAAGCATCACCGGCAAGGCCATGAAGGACACCCTTTGCAACCGCGCCCCGCGCCATTGCGAAGCAGCGTCACCCAGCGGCATCCTTCCCCGGATACAGGCTTTTCATTGTCCCTTCAGTCAGGGCATATGGTCGAAATAAATTGGCGTCAGGTCAAGGGGGCGCGAACGCCCGTCAACGCTGTGGCAGCAAATCCAGATTGCGCGACGCCGCGATGTTCCGGATGCGCCCCGGCCGGGGCATGGACTTGACCGCGATTTCCGCGATGTCGCCCGCGCTGAACAGTTCGACATTGCCGACATCGAAGATGCGCTGGCCGAACGTCTGCGTGATGCGCACGCTGCGAATGCTCGACAGCGCGATCTCGGTCCGCTGCTTGGCCAGCAGCCCGCGCTCCATCAGAACCTCCCGGTCGGACAATGCCAACCGCTCCCCCTTCGTCCGCAGCCACCAGACCCCGATCGCCAGCAGCCCCACGACAGAAATCAGCAGCAGGATGAACAGAAATGGATGCGCGCGAAACATCGCAGGATGCTCGTCATACAACCAGGCGTCGCTCATCATTCGTCCCATCAAGAAGTGCGCACGGACATGATCATGGATGCGCCGCCCGCGTCAATCCTTGGCTAACGCGGCCCTCCACGAAAGGAGGGGGCTTGGAGGAGGTCACCCCGAACGAAGGAGTGTTTAGCTCTCATCCCCCATCCGCAGCGCCGCAATGAATGCCTCCTGCGGGATCTGTACAGACCCATATTCCCGCATCCGCTTCTTGCCCTCTTTCTGCTTCTCCAGCAGCTTCTTCTTACGCGTGATGTCGCCGCCATAGCATTTCGCCGTGACGTCCTTGCGCATCGCCGCGATCGTCTCCCGCGCGATCACCTTACCGCCGATCGCCGCCTGGATCGGAATCTTGAACAGGTGACGAGGGATCAGGTCCTTCAGCCGCTCGCACATATGCCGCCCGCGCGCTTCGGCCGCGCTGCGGTGAACAATCATCGACAGCGCATCGACCGGCTCATTGTTGACGAGGATGCTCATCTTGACCAAGTCGCCTTCGCGCGTCCCGATCTGATGATAGTCGAAGCTCGCATAACCGCGCGAAATCGACTTCAAGCGATCGTAAAAGTCAAACACCACTTCGTTGAGCGGCAGCTCATAAGTCACCTGCGCGCGCCCGCCGACATAGGTCAGGTTCTTCTGGATGCCGCGCCGGTCCTGGCAGAGCTTCAGGATCGAGCCGAGATATTCGTCAGGGCAGTAGATCACTGCCTCGATCCATGGTTCCTCGATCATCTCGATATGGTTCGGATCGGGCATGTCGGCCGGGTTGTGCAGATGGCGCACCTCCCCGTCCTTCATGTGCATCTCATAGACCACCGAAGGCGCGGTGGTGATGAGGTCGAGATCATATTCGCGCGTCAGCCGCTCCTGGATGATTTCCAGATGGAGCAGCCCCAGGAAGCCGCAACGGAAGCCGAAGCCGAGCGCCGCAGACGTCTCCATTTCGAAGGAGAATGACGCATCGTTCAGCCGCAGCTTGGAAATCGAATCGCGCAGCTTCTCGAAATCATTGGCGTCGACCGGAAACAGCCCACAGAAGACCACCGGCTGCACTTCCTTGAAGCCCGGCAGCGGATTGGCGGCAGGGTTCTTGACCGTGGTGATGGTGTCGCCCACGCGGGTCTGGCTGATGTCCTTGATCTGCGCCGTGATGAAGCCGATCTCGCCCGGCCCGAGTTCAGGCAGTTGCTCGATCTTGGGTCGCATGCAGCCCACTCGGTCGATCAGATGCTCGGTCTCGCCGATCATGAACTTGATCTGCTGCCCCTTCTTGATGACACCGTTGACGACGCGAACCAGGATAACAACGCCGAGATAAGGGTCGTACCAGCTGTCAACCAGCATCGCTTCCAGCGGCGCGTTGCGATCACCCTTGGGCGGCGGGATCTTCGCGACGATAGCCTCAAGGATGTCATCGATGCCAATGCCAGACTTGGCGCTGGCCAGCACCGCTTCCGAAGCGTCCAGGCCGATGACTTCCTCGATTTCCGCGCGTACCTTTTCCGGTTCGGCGGCGGGCAGATCGATCTTGTTTAGCACCGGCACGATCTCATGGTCATGCTCGATCGACTGATAGACATTGGCCAGCGTCTGCGCCTCCACGCCCTGCGCCGCATCGACCACCAGCAACGCGCCCTCGCAGGCGGCGAGGCTCCGGCTCACTTCATAGGCGAAGTCGACATGGCCTGGCGTGTCCATGAGGTTGAGCTCATACGTCTCACCATTTTTCGCGACATAGTCGAGGCGCACGGTCTGCGCCTTGATCGTGATGCCGCGCTCCTTCTCGATATCCATATTGTCGAGGACCTGCGCCGACATCTCGCGATCGGTCAGCCCCCCGGTGCGTTGGATCAGCCGGTCGGCCAGCGTCGACTTGCCATGGTCGATATGCGCGATGATCGAGAAATTACGGATGTGCGAAAGGTTGGTCATGGACCGCGCCGATAGCAGCCATTTGCCGGCCTGTCAGCAGAGCTTACAAACAGCCTGACCATCAGTAGGAAAAGCCCGCGAGCTATGGTAATTGACGCAAGCCTTAAACGGGTCGTACCATAATAAAAATTCCATAATTAACCGCTCGAAAGGGATTTGGGGCAATGTTCAAGACGGTTTCCGCGCTCGTCGCGACAGCATCGATGCTTGCGACGCCGATGTCTGCGATGGCGCAGACGAATATGAGTTCTTCTGGCAAGACCTATAAGGATGGCACCACCAAAGGCGCCTCCTCGGGCCGCAGGTCGCAGGAGCGCGCTCAGCAGGAGATTCCCCGCTGTACCCGCCGCCTTGGCACTGTCGCGATCGTCGAACCCGACAACCAGTGGTGGCGCGAGTTGAACCTGGGCAGCCCGGAAGCGATCCTCAAGGTGTTCATCCAGCAGTCTGGCTGCTTCGGCATCGTCAACCGCGGCCGCGCCATGCAGAGCCGGGCGATGGAACGCGCCATGGCGGACTCGGGCGAATTGCAGGCTGGATCGAACCTGGGCCGGGGCCAGGTCAAGGCAGCCGACTATTATCTGGAGCCTGACATTGTCTCGTCCAACCGCAACTCTGGCGGGGGGGGCTTTGGCGCTGCACTTGGCGGCCTGATGGGCGGCACGTTCGGCGCACTTGCTGGCGGCCTGAACATCAAGAAGAAAGAAGCGAACGTCACGCTTTCCATCGTCAACGCCCGCACGACTGAAGAAGAGGCGCTGACCGAAGGCTATGCGCGCAAGACCGACATCGGCTTTGGCGGCGGCGGCGGTGCCGGATGGTGGGGTGGCTTTGCTGCTGCCGGTGCGAGCGGCTACCAGAATACCGAGATCGGCCAGGTGATCGTGCTGGCCTATCTGGATGCCTATACCAAGCTGGTCACGCAGATGGGCGGGTTGCCGGCCAACGCGGCAGCAGCAGCCCCCCGCGCGCAGTAAAATCTTAATGTAGGGGCTTGGCTCCAATGCCGAGCCCCTGTCCTTCTCCTTCCGCTCACCACCACTGTCGGTGCGACGGAATAGACATCGTCATTAAATAGGCCGGGACGAGGCTTCAGCGTGCACAAACCTCTTCCCACGCCGCCGTCGCCACCACGATATTATCGCCTCGCCTGCGGGACGCTCCACCAGCCTGTTAATGCCCGTGCCCAAAGTTAGTGCGACAAGAAACGCGGAGAAGAAGGCGAGCCACGGGCTGTAGCCCTGCTCCGCCATTTTCAGCATCACGACAAAACCCACATGCTGATGGATGAGGTAGAAGGAATAGCTGATCCCACCCATCCAGAGCAGTGGACGTGACGCGATCCACTGCAAATGCCCTCGGATCAGCGCCGCAAAGCCTGCAAGCAGAATACAGGCCATCAGCGTGACGTCCCAGCTTTCCATGAAGGCGACCGACAGCAGTGCAAGGGCGGCGTAGGGAGATTGCTGGCGCCAGCTTCGCTGACCGGACCAGACACGGTACGACAGCATCCCGATGATGAAGAAGGGGAGATAGCGTAATACCAAGAGCATGACGATGCGTTCTGGTATGTCGGGCCATAACCCATAAATCGCGCGAACCGCGAGCCACAATGCCAGCATCGGTTCGAGCCGTTTCAATCCAGCCCATTTCCAGATGGATATCATGCAGAAGTAAAAGGCGATTTCGACGGTCAATGTCCAATAAGCGCCGTCTACTTCAGGGAGAAACGCGAACCCCTGCAACATCGTGAAGTTAGCCAGGATCGCGCTGGGACCCACCAGCAATTGGGACTCCTTTGCCGCATATTCGATCGACAAGGTCAGCAACATCGCGACGATATAAGCCGGATAAAGCCGGGCGATCCGGTTTACCGCGAAGTCGGCGACGCTACCGATCCGATCCAGCGTGAAGAATATGGCGAAGCCCGAGATCGTGAAAAACAGCAGGACGCGATAATTGCCTCCGGGAAAGCTGAATGGCACGTGCGCCGCTTGAGGAAAAAGCTCGTGGAAACGCGTGGAATAATGAAAAACCAGCACACACAGTGCACCGATGCCTCTTAAGGCATCCAATTCCGCCAAGCGGTTTCGAGTAGGCAATGCAGTCACTCGAATTCATTAGCAATGAAACAGCAATCAATCGGTTAAGATATTAGGGTCGGATATATATTGTTGCTGGCACCTCCATGCGGAGTCCAGCTTGGAAGGTCAGCCGCCCTGCTCCGCTGTGCGCTTCAGCCGTGCAAGTTGCTTAGAAACAGCCTCCCGCTTTTGTATCCCGGCTAAGGTTGGCGGCATCGCCCCTGCAGGTGTGTTCGCTGCTCCACCAGCGCGCCGATGAAGCAATCAAGGATATATTGTTTGCACGTCGCCCGGGATTTCGACGCTGCTGACTACCTCGAAGCCGAATCGTTCGCAGACTTAACTTCCGCTTGGACGGCCGTTCCGCCAGCGAGCGCAGTGACCAGGATGGCCCGAATAGAGTTCCGCATGCCTTCCTCCCGCCTCTGAAAGACGGGAGAAATTATCTCAGCCTTTAGCGTGATCCAATATGCCCGCGATTGCCGCAGTCACATCGTCCATGTCAGCCATGCCGTCCACACGAGACACAATCCCTCGCGCCTCATAGATTGGAAGGATGGGGGCGGTCTTAGCGCGATATTCCGCCATCCGGGTGCGAACCGTTTCTTCATTATCGTCGGGACGGCGCTTGAACTCATGCCCATGACATTTGTCGCACTCATCAGCGACCTTGGGCTGCTTGAAGCTGTCGTGATAGCCCTCACCACAGGTCGCGCAGGTGAAGCGGCCCGTGATACGCTCAACCAGAGCGTCCTCATCGACGTCGAGTTCGATGACATGGTCCAATGTACGGCCGCGATCGGCAAGAATGGCGTCGAGCGAATGGGCCTGAGCTTCGGTGCGCGGATAGCCGTCGAAGATCACGCCAGTGCTGTCGGCCAACCCATCCAATGCTTCGCCGATGATGCCGGAAACGATTTCATCCGAAACCAGTTCACCCGCCTCCATCACCGCCTTGGCCTTGAGGCCAATCGGCGTCTGCGCCTTTACCGCCGCCCGGAGCATGTCACCCGTCGACAGCTGAACCATGCCACGGGTTTCGACCAGGCGGCTCGCCTGCGTGCCCTTCCCTGCTCCTGGAGGACCCAGCAGAATGATATTCATTTTGCGCATACTCCCCTGTTCTTGCGCCGCGCCTCGATGCGCTTTTAGCGAAGGCGTCCCTTCAGCTTCGCCTTCTTGATCAGATCCCCATATTGGTGAGCCAGCAAATGGCTCTGGATCTGCGTCACGGTATCCACCGTGACATTGACCACGATCAGCAGACTCGTCCCGCCCAGATAGAAGGGAATACCCGCCCGGGCGATGGCAAATTCCGGCACCAGGCATATGATGGCCAGATAGGCAGCACCAATCACCGTGATCCGGGTCAGCACATAGTCCAGATAATTTTCGGTGTTCTTGCCGGGACGGATGCCCGGTATAAACCCGCCATTCCGCTTGAGATTATCTGCCGTCTCCTCAGGATTGAACACAACCGCGGTGTAGAAGAAGCAGAAGAACACGATACCCAGGCCATAAAGGCCCATGTAAACCGGGCTGCCGTGCGACAGATATTGGTTCAGCGTCAGTACGAAATCCCCAAGCCTGCTCTCACCGGCAATGGTTCTACCCGCGAACTGGGAAATGGTGAGTGGCATCAGCAGAAGCGAACTGGCGAAGATCGGCGGGATAACGCCGGCGGTATTTACCTTGAGCGGCAGATGGCTGCGATCCGCCTGCATCAATCCCTGACGAGTCTGGCGCTTGGGATACTGGATCAGCACGCGGCGCTGCGCGCGCTCCATGAAACAGATCAGCAAGATCAAGCCGACCGCCAATGCGATGACCATCACGATCAGCAGACCCGAGATCGATCCCTCGCTGCCCGATTTGAAAAGATTGCTTAGGGTGACCGGAAGCTGAGCAACGATACCAGCCATGATTATTAGGCTGACGCCGTTGCCGATACCGCGCGACGTGATCTGTTCACCCAGCCACATCAGGAACATCGTGCCCCCGATCAACGAAACGACCGCTGCGATCCGGAACAGAAAACCGGGATCAACCACTGCTTGCACACCCGATTGCGCGCCGAAGCTTTCGAGGCCGACCGCGATGAAATACCCCTGCACCGCAGTCAGGCCAACCGTGCCGTAACGCGTATACTGGTTGAGCTTTTTGCGACCGCTCTCGCCTTCCTTCTTGATCGCGGCGAGCTGCGGCGAAAGGCTGGCCGCGAGCTGTACGACGATCGAGGCAGTGATATATGGCATCACCCCGAGCGCGATCAGGCTCATGCGTGACAGAGAACCACCCGAAAAGGTGTTGAAGATGTCCAGGACACCACCGTTCGTCTGCTTGTAAAGCTGAGACAGCGCGGTCGGGTCGACGCCCGGTAGCGGCACGAAACTCAGGAAGCGAAACACGATCAAGGCGCCCAGTGTGAACCATAGGCGTTTCTTGAGGTCGGTCGCCTGGCTGAACTTTGCCAGGCTGAGATTGGATGCGAGCTGGTCGGCTCTCGATGCCATCTTGGCTGCCCTTCAAAACATCTTGGCCAAGGTCACGCCCCAGCCTGAATCGCTAATCCCTTAGCGGGGTCATGGGGCGCTGTCGAACCGGGATTTGCGGATGATGCGACAAAGTGCGCCTTCAGCGTCCCGCCCTTCCTTGCGTTCCCCATTTCCTTTCGAGCGGAGTCGAGAAACGGGTGATGTCCTGACGGTACCGAGACAGTGCGCGACACGATCTGACGAAAGGAAGGCTGCCGGAACATTGCCCGAAACACATAGCCCCGCTCACCCATATCGGGCAGCGGGGCCATGCTTGCAAGCCTTGGCGGCTTGATTAGGCCTTGGCCGCGGCCTTCTTGGCAGCCAGGGCCGTGCCCTTCTTGGCCTTCGCCTTATCGGCAGCGGGAACGACTTCGATCACCTGGACCTTGCCGCCAGCCTTCTCGACCGCCTCGACAGCGCCCTTCGAGGCACCGGCGACCAGCAGGTTGACCTTGGCGGTCAGTTCGCCCTTGGCGAGCAAACGGACGCCGTCCTTGCCGCCGCGAGCCAGCGCAGCAGCCTTCAGCGCCGCATGGTCGATGGTCGCATTGGCGTCGAGCTTGCCGGCGTCGATCGCCTTCTGCACCGCGCCCAGGTTCACGATCGCGTAATCCTTGGCGAAAATGTTGTTGAAGCCGCGCTTCGGCAGCCGCATGTGCAGAGGCATCTGGCCGCCTTCGAAGCCGTTGATCGCAACGCCCGAACGCGCCTTCGCACCCTTCTGGCCGCGACCAGCGGTCTTGCCCTTGCCCGAGCCGATACCACGGCCGACGCGCATCCGACCCTTACGGGCACCGGCATTGTCATTGAGTTCGTTAAGCTTCGTCATTGTGCACTCGCTTTCGCTATGTTCGCGCGAGGCATGATTGCTCTTTGAGCAGTCATGCCGAAGTCCCAGCGAAGGCTGGGACCGCTGGCGGCTGAACGCGACTTCTCGGGTCGCGCCTAGCCAAATGAAACCGGGGGTCTCCTCACAAGAGAACTCGCCATCCGGCATGATATCCCAGCCTATGCTGGGATTTTGGAAGTCGCGCCTTTAGCGCGTCTTCCAAAAAAACGAAAGAGGGGTTTCCCCCTCTCCCGCTTCATTCCATTGTGATCGGAAGGCTCAGCCCTCGACCACTGCGACCATGTGGGGAAGCTTGGCAATGGCACCGCGAACTTCCGCTGTGTCTTCCAGTTCAACCACGCGGTGCATCTTGCCAAGGCCGAGGCCGATCAGAATCTTCTTCTGGTCGGCGGGACGGCGGATCGGTGAGCCGATCTGCTTGATCTTGATCTTCGCCATATCCGTTACTCCACGATCGCTTCGGCATCAGCCTGCGCGACTTCGGCCGAGGCGCCACCACGACGAAGCAGGTCAGCAACCTTCTTGCCACGACGCTGCGCCACCGACTTCGGACTGGTCTGTTCGCCCAGCGCCGAGAAGGTCGCACGAATCATGTTGTACGGGTTCGACGTGCCGTTCGACTTCGTCACGACGTCTGCAACGCCGAGGCTTTCGAACACCGCGCGCATCGGACCACCGGCGATGATACCCGTACCGGCCGGGGCCGAACGAACCGTCACCTTGCCCGCGCCGAAATGGCCGAGGCCATCATGGTGCAGCGTGCGGCCTTCCTTCAGCGGCACGCGAACCATCGCCTTCTTGGCCGAAGCGGTCGCCTTGCTGATGGCTTCAGGCACTTCACGCGCCTTGCCATGGCCGAAGCCCGCACGACCCTTGCCGTCGCCGACAACCACCAAAGCAGCAAAGCCGAAGCGCTTACCGCCCTTGACGGTCTTCGAGACGCGGTTGATGTGAACCAGCTTCTCGATCAGCTCTTCGCCCTGTTCCTCGTCACGGTTACCACCGCGACGATCGTCACGACGGCCACGGCCGCCACGCTCACCACGGTTGCGGTCACCGCCGCGACCACGGCCACGACCAGGACCACGGCCCTCGGTCGGTGCATTCTCGCCGCCTTCGACAGCAGCAGGTGCGCCCGCCTGGGCCTGGATTTCGTTTTCGTCAGCCATGATCAGAACTCCAGCCCGCCTTCGCGGGCGGCATCGGCCAGCGCCTTGACGCGGCCATGGAACAGGAAGCCACCACGATCGAACACGACCTTGGTGACGCCGGCAGCGGTCGCCGCAGCGGCAACGCGCTTGCCGACTTCGGCAGCGGCTTCCGAAGAGGCGCCAGTCTTACCCAGAGCCTTCGACCCGACGTCCTTGTCCAGGGTCGACGCGGCGGCCAGGGTCTTGCCCTGCGCATCGTCAATGACCTGGGCGTAGATGTGACGGCCCGAACGGTGGACGCTGAGGCGAGGTTTGTGGCCCGATACTGCCTTGAGCGCGGTGCGAACGCGGCGACGACGCCGCGCGAAGAGGGAAAGCTTTGCCATCTTACTTCTTCTTCCCTTCCTTGCGGAAGATGAACTCGCCGGCGTACTTGATACCCTTGCCCTTATAGGGTTCGGGCTTGCGCCAGCGGCGGATCTCGGCCGCAACCTGACCCACCTTTTGCTTGTCAATGCCGCTGATCTCGACCGTCGTGTTATCCGGGGTCTTGATTTCGATACCTTCCGGGATCGCGAAATCGACGTCGTGCGAATAGCCGAGCTGCAGCTTCAGGGTCTTGCCCTGCGAGTTGGCGCGGTAGCCGACACCGGTGATGAGCAGCTTCTTGGAAAAGCCCTCGGTCACACCGGTGATCAGGTTCGCGATCAGCGTGCGCTGCATGCCCCAGAAAGCGCGGGCGCGCTTGCTATCATTGGCAGGCTTCACGGCGATCGATCCGTCTTCGATGCTGTAGGTGACTTCGTCGGCCAGCGGAATGGCGAGGGTACCCTTGGGCCCCTTCACCGACAACTGACCGCCTTCGATGGCGGCGGTGACGCCCGCAGGGACGGCAACCGGTTTCTTACCAGTGCGGCTCATCAGAACACCTCCGCCAGCACTTCGCCGCCGACATTCTGCTCACGCGCTTCAGCGTCGGACAGAACGCCGCGAGGCGTCGAGACAATGGTGATGCCCAGGCCGTTACGGACCACCGGCAGTTCCTTGGAACCCGAATAGACGCGGCGGCCAGGCTTGGACACGCGGGCGACATGCTTGATCGCGGGCTGGCCCTCGAAATATTTCAGCTCGATGCGCAGGCCCGGGTGCTTGCCGAGAGCTTCCTCGGAATAACCACGGATGTAGCCTTCGCGCTGCAGCACGTCGAGCACGCGGGCACGCAGCTTCGAAGCGGGGGACATAACGCTGTCCTTCTTCGCCTGCTGCCCGTTGCGGATGCGGGTGAGCATATCACCCAGGGGATCGGTCAATGCCATCTCAAATGATCCTTACCAGCTCGACTTGGTGACGCCGGGGATCAGGCCCTTGTTGGCCAGATCACGCAGCTGCACGCGGCAGAGGCGGAATTTGCGGTAGTAAGCGCGGGGACGCCCCGTCAGTTCGCAACGGTTCCGAACGCGCGTCGGGTTGCCGTTGCGGGGGATCTCCGCCATCTTCAGACGCGCGATCAGACGATCGCTGTCGTCGGCCGCGGTATCATTCGCGATCGCCTTGAGCTTCGCATAGCGGCCGGCATATTTCTTGACCAGCTTCTTGCGGCGCTCATTTTTGTTGATCGAACTCAGTTTCGCCATGACTTAAGTTCTCTTTCCTTGGGTGTCTTTGGAAAGAGAAGCGGGACCTGGTTCAGGCCGCCTGCTTCTCTTCGATCGGGAAGGGGAAGCCAAAGAGACGCAGCAGTTCGCGCGCTTCCTCGTCCGTCTTCGCCGTGGTGGTCACGATGATGTCCATGCCGCGCACCTTGTCGATGCGGTCATAGTTGATCTCCGGGAAGATGATCTGCTCCTTGATGCCAAAGGCATAGTTGCCACGGCCGTCGAAGCTCTTCGGGTTGAGACCACGGAAGTCGCGCACGCGGGGCAGAGCAACGTTGATCAGGCGATCAAGAAACTCGTACATGCGCTCACGACGCAGCGTGACCTTGGCGCCGATCGGCATGCCTTCACGCAGCTTGAACTGCGCGATCGACTTGCGAGCCTTGGTGATCACCGGCTTCTGGCCAGCGATCAGTTCCATTTCCTCGGCGGCCGACGTGACCTTCTTCTTGTCCTGGGTCGCTTCGCCCACGCCCATGTTGAGCGTGATCTTCTCGATCTTCGGGACCTGCATGACGTTTTCGTAACCGAACTTCTCGGTCATCGCCTTGGCGATTTCAGCGTCATACTGCGCCTTGGAGCGCGGAGTGTACTTGTCGCTCATTACAGCACCTCACCGGACTTGACGGCGACGCGGACCTTCTTGCCGTCGCGGTCCTCGAAACGGACGCGGGTCGGCTTGCCATCCTTGTCGGCGACAGCGACATTCGAAATGTGGAGCGGCGCGGGCTTGCGCTCGATGCCACCCTGCGGGTTCGCCTGGTCGGGCTTGCGGTGACGCGCATGCACGTTGATGCCTTCCACCAGGACCTTGTCGTCCTTGGGCAGCACAGCCAAGACAGCGCCGGTACGGCCCTTGTCCTTGCCAGCGAGCACGACGACCTTGTCGCCCTTCTTGATTCTAGCAGCGCTCATTACAGCACCTCAGGAGCAAGGCTGATGATCTTCATGTGCTTCTTGGCGCGCAGTTCGCGAACGACCGGGCCAAAGATACGGGTGCCGATCGGCTCCTCGTTCTTGTTGATCAGCACGGCGGCGTTGCCGTCAAAGCGAATCACGCTGCCATCAGCGCGACGCACGTCCTTGGCGGTGCGCACGATGACAGCGCGATGCACGTCACCCTTCTTCACCTTGCCACGAGGCGCAGCCTCCTTGATCGAGACGACGATGATGTCGCCCACGCTCGCGAAGCGACGCTTCGAGCCGCCCAGCACTTTGATGCACTGGACGCGCTTGGCGCCGCTGTTGTCAGCAACGTCAAGATTGGATTGCATCTGGATCATTGATCCGGTTCCTTCTTGTCTGGCCTACCGAGACTGTCCCGGCGGTTCCGAATTCGGGTTTCGACCGGAAGATTCGAAACACGAAGCGCGGGCCTGTAACCTCTCCGACAAGAAAAGGCCAGCCCCGCGTCCGAAATTTCGACCCTCAAGGCCGGTGACTAACCTCAGGCCGCCGTTTCAGGCGACTTGTGGGTGTCCACGCGCTCGATGACCTTCCAGGTCTTGAGCTTGGAAATCGGAGCGGTCTCTTCGATGCGGACCGTTTCGCCTTCCTTGTAAACATTGCCCTCGTCATGGGCATGGTACTTCTTGGAGCGGCGGATGATCTTGCCGTAGAGCGCATGCTTAACCTTGCGCTCTACGCGAACCACCACCGTCTTGTCGGTCTTGTCGGAAACCACCGTTCCCGTCAGCACGCGCTTGGGCATCGTGTGTTTCCTTTACTTCGCGGCGGAGCTGTTACGCTCCGTCTGCAGGGTCTTGATCTGCGCGATCGAACGGCGGACTTCCTTCACGCGGCTGGGCTTTTCCAGCTGGTTGGTGGCCGCCTGGAAACGCAGGTTGAACTGCTCGCGCTTCAGGTTGTTGAGTTCGGTCGACAGTTCGTCGTCCGTCTTGGTCTTGAGGTCGGCAACGTTGGCCACGGCTTAGCCCTCCAGGTGCGAGGTGTCGCCGAGGCGGGCAACGACCTTGGTCTTGATGGGCAGCTTCATCGCGGCGCGCGAGAATGCCTCTGCTGCGAGCGGGCCAGGAACGCCGTCGAGTTCGAAAAGGATACGGCCTGGCTTGACGCGAGCCGCCCAATATTCGACCGAGCCCTTGCCCTTACCCTGACGGACTTCGGCAGGCTTCTTCGACACCGGAACGTCGGGGAACACGCGGATCCACAGACGACCCTGGCGGCGGATGTGCCGGGTGATCGCGCGGCGGGCCGCTTCGATCTGACGCGCGGTAACGCGCTCGGGTTCCAGAGCCTTCAGGCCATAGGAGCCGAAGTTCAGGTCCGAACCGCCCTTGGCGTCGCCCTTGATCCGGCCCTTGAAGGTCTTGCGGAACTTCATTTTTTTCGGTTGCAGCATGACGCTATACCTACCTTATTCTCAGCGCGCCGGGCGTACGCCGGAGGTCTGAGCCTCCAGCATCAGCCGGTCGGTAGCCATCGGATCATGACCAAGGATTTCGCCCTTGAAGATCCAGACCTTGATGCCGCAAACGCCATAGGCGGTGTGCGCCGTGGCTTCAGCATAGTCGACGTTCGCACGGAGCGTGTGCAGCGGAACGCGGCCTTCGCGATACCATTCCACACGTGCGATCTCCGCGCCGCCCAGACGGCCGCCGCAAGTGATCTTGATCCCTTCCGCGCCGAGACGCAGGGCGGACTGCACCGCGCGCTTCATCGCACGGCGGAACGCCACGCGACGCTCCAGCTGGTCGGCAATGCCCTGTGCCACGAGCTTGGAGTCTACTTCCGGCTTGCGGATCTCGACTATGTTCAGGCTGACATCCGAAGAAGTCAGGCTGCCCAGCTTCTTGCGCAGCTTCTCAATGTCCGCACCCTTCTTACCGATGATCACACCGGGACGAGCAGCATATACCGACACGCGGCACAGCTTAGCCGGACGCTCGATCACGACCTTGGAGATCGCGGCCTGCGGCAGGTTCTTCATGATATACTGGCGGATCTTCAGATCCTCCAGCAGCAGGCGACCATAGTCGGCGCCTTCCGCGTACCAGCGGCTATCCCAGGTGCGGTTGATCTGCAGGCGCAGACCGATCGGATTGCTCTTGTGACCCATAGTCTTACGCCTCCGCTTCTTCAGCTGCTTCGCGAACGACGATGCGCACGCGGCTGAAGGGCTTCAGGATCCGGGTCGACTTGCCGCGGCCGCGGGCGTGGAAGCGCTTCAGGGTGAAGCTCTTGCCCACCGATGCTTCCGCGACGACCAGCGAGTCGACGTCCAGATTGTGATTGTTTTCCGCATTGGCAATGGCCGAAGCCAACACCTTGCGCACGTCGACAGCCATCGCCTTCTTCGAGAAGGCAAGGATGTTCAGCGCCTCTTCGACCTTACGGCCGCGGATGAGCGTGGCGACCAGGTTCAGCTTCTGGGCCGAACCACGGATCTGCGTGCCAACGGCCAGCGCCTCATTGTCGGCGACGCGACGGGGAGCCTTTTCCTTGCTCATTAGCGCTTGCCCTTCTTGTCGGCAGCGTGGCCGGGAAAGTAGCGGGTCGGGGCGAATTCGCCCAGCTTGTGACCCACCATATCCTCGTTCACCGAAACCGGCACATGCTTGCGGCCGTTATAGACGTTGAACGTCAGGCCAACGAACTGCGGCAGGATGGTGGAACGGCGCGACCAGGTCTTGATCGGACCCGAACGGCCACCGGCGTCCTGCGCCACTTCCGCCTTCTTCAGAAGGCTGAGGTCCACGAAAGGACCTTTCCAGACGGAACGAGCCATCTCGCTTACCTCTTCTTCTTCGCGTGGCGGCTACGGATGATGAACTTGTCCGTCGCCTTGTTGTGGCGGGTGCGCGCACCCTTGGTCGGCTTGCCCCAGGGAGTAACCGGATGACGGCCGCCCGAGGTCCGGCCTTCACCACCGCCATGGGGGTGATCGACCGGGTTCTTCGCCACACCGCGCGTCAGCGGACGGATGCCGTTCCAACGGTTGCGGCCTGCCTTGGCGAGATTGGTGTTGCCATTGTCCGGGTTGGACACGGCACCGATGGTGCCCATGCAATCGGAACGGATGTAGCGCTGCTCGCCCGAAGACAGGCGGACCATCACCATGCCGCGATCGCGGCCGACCAGCTGGGCGTAGGTGCCCGCCGACCGGCAAAGCTGACCGCCCTTGCCCGGCTTCATCTCGATGTTGTGGATGATCGTGCCAACCGGCATCTGACCCAGTTCCATCGCATTGCCCGGCTTCACGTCGGTCTTCTTGCCCGCGATGACCTTGTCACCCGGCGCAAGCCGCTGCGGTGCCAGGATGTAGGCCTGGGTGCCATCGGGATAGTTCACCAGAGCGATGAAGGCTGTGCGGTTGGGGTCATATTCCAGACGCTCGACCGTACCTTCGACATCCCACAAGCGGCGCTTGAAGTCGATGATGCGATAGCGCTGCTTGTGACCGCCGCCGATACCGCGCGAGGTCACATGGCCCTTGTTGTTACGGCCACCAGTCTTGCGCTTGCCTTCGGTCAGCGCCTTGACGGGCTTGCCCTTGTGCAGGCTGGACTTGTCGACCAGGATCAGGCCACGCTGCGCGGGGCTGGTCGGGTTGTAGCTCTTAAGCGCCATGATCAGCGCACTCCTTCGGTGATGTCGATCGACTGGCCGTCAGCCAGACGAACGATCGCCTTCTTCACGTCCGAACGAGTGTAGGGCTTGCCCTTCCACTTCTTCGTCTTGCCCTTGGCGACCAGCGTGTTCACGCTCTTGACGGTCACGCCCCAGAGCGCCTCGACGGCCGCCTTGATCTCCGGCTTGGTCGCATCATTGGCGACCTTGAAGACCACGGCGTTATTCTCGGAGAGAAGCGTCGACTTCTCGGTGATGACCGGGGCGACAACGACATCATAATGATGATTGTCGACCTTCGCGGCTTCTTTCTTAGCCATTGAAACGCGCCTCCAGCTTTTCGACCGCGGCACGCGTCAGCACCAGCGAATCGGCCTTCAGGATGTCGTAAACGTTGGCGCCCACAGCGGGCAGCAGGTTCACGCCGATGATGTTAGCCGAAGCCTTGGCGAAGCTGATGTTCACGGCGTCACCGTCGATGAACAGCGCCTTGGTGAGGTTCAGCTTGGCGAGGCTGGCGACCAACTCGCGGGTCTTGCCGTCCTTGACGTCGAGGCTGTCGATGATGGTGAGCGATCCGCTCTTGATCTTAGACGACAGCGCCATCTTCAGGCCCAGCGCACGAACCTTCTTGTTCAGCGAGGGATTGAAGTCGCGGACGCGGGCACCGTGAGCCTTACCACCGCCGATGAATACCGGCGCGCGGCGATCGCCGTGACGGGCGGTGCCGCCACCCTTCTGGCGGCCGAACTTCTTGCCGGTGCGGGCAACGTCGCTACGCTCGCGCGTGCCGCGGGCAGTGCCGCGACGCTTTTCGAGCTGCCAGGTGACGACGCGGTGCAGGATGTCGGCGCGAGGCTCGAGGCCGAACACGGCATCGTTGAGCTCCAGTTCGCCAGCAGTCTGCGCGTCGAGGGTCTGTACATTGACCTTCATGGTTTAGCCCTCCTGGCCTTCGGTGACTTCGGGAGCCGCAGCTTCTTCAGCCGGGGTGTTCGCCGGAGCGCTATTGCTGTTCGCAGCCTGCTTCAGGCTGGCGGGATAGGGTGCGTCCGCCGGGCGAGCGACCTTGACGGCGTCGCTGACGGTGAGCCAGGTCCCCTTCGCGCCCGGAACGCTGCCCTTCACGAAGAGAAGGCCGCGCTCGACATCGGTGCGCACGATTTCGAGGTTCTGCTGGGTCCGCTCACGGTCGCCCATATGACCTGCCATCTTCTTGTTCTTGAAGACGCGGCCCGGATCCTGACGGTTACCGGTCGAACCATGGGCACGGTGACTGATCGACACGCCGTGGGTGGCGCGCATACCTCCGAAGCCCCAGCGCTTCATGGCGCCGGCGAAACCCTTACCTTGGGTGTGACCGGCAACATCGACCAACTGGCCAGCGATGAAATGATCGGCCGCGATCTCGGCGCCGACATCGAGGAGCGCGTCCTCGGCGACACGGAATTCGACCAGACGCGCCTTCGGCTCCACTTCCGCCTTGGCGAAGTGACCGCGCTGCGGCTTGGCGACATTCTTGACCTTCGCGACGCCCGCACCAAGCTGAACCGCGACATAACCGTCACGATCAACTTCCTTGCGAGCCACGACCTGATTGCCCTCAAGGGCCAGAACCGTAACCGGTACATGCCGTCCGTCCTCCTGGAACAGACGGGTCATCCCGACTTTCTTAGCGATCACGCCTGTGCGCATCACTGATTACTCCCATAGAGGCCCGCCTTAGCAGCGGGCGTATCCAACGAAAAAACCGCTCAGGATCCCTCCTTCGCGGCCAACCCAAATAACAAATCACCCCGTCCGGGTTGGTTGCCACTCCCTACTCGGGAACAGCGACGGGGGACCAGGACCACGAGCCATTTCCAGTTTACCGGAGAGGCCGTGCGGTATCCCTTGTGTCGTTTGAGCTTCCGGTCTCCCGGAATGCCCGATACCCTGCCATCCTTGCGGAAAAGCAGGGACTTGCCAGCTTAAGCCAGCTTGATTTCCACGTTCACGCCGGCAGCCAAGTCCAGCTTCATCAGCGCGTCGACCGTCTGCGGCGTCGGCTGCACAATGTCAAGCATACGCTTGTAGGTGCGGACCTCAAACTGCTCGCGTGACTTCTTGTCGATGTGCGGACCACGGTTGACCGTGAACTTTTCGATGCGCGTCGGAAGGGGAATCGGACCGCGAATAAGGGCGCCGGTGCGGCGGGCGGTTTCGGCGATGTCGCCGGTCGCCTGATCAAGCACGCGATGATCGAACGCCTTGAGGCGAATGCGGATGTTGCTGTCCATTGTTCCTGTACCGATGCGAAAGAGCCAAAAACCTGGAGCATTTTCAGAAATCAGCTGGAGCAGCCGATGACTTGTGAGAATGCACCACCAAAAAATATCCGCCCCGTTTCCGGCCCTTCTAGCTCAGTCGAGCCGGAGAAAGGCGATCCGGGGCGGTAGAAATTCCGAGCGGCGCGAATCAGGCGATTCGCGCCGCTGCGGTCCTATATTACTTCGAGATCGTGCCGACAACCCCGGCGCCGACGGTACGACCGCCTTCGCGGATGGCGAAGCGCAGACCCGAGTCCATCGCGATCGGCGCGATGAGCTTGATGTTCAGCTTCACATTGTCGCCGGGCATGACCATCTCGGTGCCTTCGGGCAGGATAACTTCGCCGGTGACGTCCGTGGTGCGGAAGTAGAACTGCGGACGATAGTTCGCGAAGAACGGGGTGTGACGGCCGCCTTCTTCCTTCGACAGAACATAGACTTCCGCGTCAAACTCGGTGTGCGGCGTAACCGAACCGGGCTTGGCCAGAACCTGACCACGCTCAACGTCTTCACGGCCAACGCCACGAACCAGAGCACCGATGTTGTCGCCCGCACGACCTTCGTCGAGCAGCTTGCGGAACATTTCCACGCCCGTGACGGTGGTCTTGCGGGTGTCCTTGATGCCGACGATCTCGACTTCTTCGCCAACCTTGACGATACCGGTTTCGACGCGCCCAGTCACAACGGTACCACGACCTGAGATCGAGAACACGTCTTCGATTGGCATAAGGAAAGGCTTGTCGATCGGGCGCTCCGGCTGCGGAATGAAGCTGTCAACAGCAGCCATCAGCTTCAGGACGGCTTCCTTGCCGATTTCATCGTTCGAGCCATCCAGCGCCTTCACGGCCGAGCCGGGGATGACAGGGATGTTGTCGCCGTCGAAGTCGTAGGACGACAGCAGTTCGCGGATTTCCAGCTCGACCAGCTCGAGGATCTCCGGATCGTCAACCAGATCGACCTTGTTCATGAACACGACGAGCTGGGGAACGCCAACCTGCTTGGCGAGCAGGATGTGCTCACGGGTCTGCGGCATCGGGCCGTCGGTGGCCGAAACGACGAGAATCGCGCCGTCCATCTGGGCCGCACCAGTGATCATGTTCTTGACGTAGTCAGCGTGACCCGGGCAGTCGACGTGCGCGTAGTGACGGGCTTCGGTCTCATATTCAACGTGCGCCGTCGAAATGGTGATGCCGCGCTCGCGCTCTTCGGGAGCCTTGTCGATGTTCGCGTAGTCAACGAAGGTCGCGCCGCCGGTTTCGGCCAGCACCTTGGTGATCGCCGCGGTCAGCGAGGTCTTGCCATGGTCAACGTGACCGATGGTGCCGATGTTGCAGTGCGGCTTGTTCCGCTCAAACTTAGCCTTAGCCATTTTATCCTACCTTCTAATCAAATCAGCTTTGGTCTGACCGCTCGGCCGCGCCTCGCGAAGGCGCGTCCATAGCAGCAAATTCACAGATTACCAGCCCCTAACCGAGCCGTGTGCACGGCTCGATTAAGGAAAATCATCAGGCCATCTTCGCCTTGACTTCGTCCGCCACATTCTGCGGCACTTCGTCATAGTGGGAGAAGATCATCGAGTAGTTCGCGCGGCCTTGGGTGAAGGAACGCAGCGAGTTCACATAGCCGAACATGTTGGCCAGCGGCACCATGGCTTCGACCACCTGGGCATTGCCGCGCGTGTCGGTGCCTTGAATCTGACCACGACGGCTGTTCATGTCGCCAATGACGTCGCCCAGATATTCCTCCGGGGTGACGACTTCGACCTTCATGACCGGTTCGAGCAGCGTGATGCCCGACTTCTGCGCCGCTTCGCGCATTGCTCCGCGAGCACAGATTTCGAACGCCAGTGCCGACGAGTCGACGTCATGGTACGCGCCATCATAAAGCACGATGTCGAAATCGATAATCGGGAAGCCGATCAGCGAGCCGGTTGCCGCCGTCTCACGGAAGCCCTTTTCAATAGCGGGAATATATTCCTTGGGAATGTTACCGCCCTTGATCTCATCCTTGAACTGGATCCCCGCACCGCGCTCGCCCGGGGTCAGCTTCACCTTCACGCGGCCGAACTGACCGGTACCACCCGACTGCTTCTTGTGTGTGTAGTCGATGTCGACCGGCTTCTTGAGATATTCGCGATAGGCCACCTGCGGCGCGCCAACATTCGCCTCGACCTTGAATTCGCGCTTCATGCGGTCGACCAGGATTTCGAGGTGAAGTTCGCCCATGCCCTTGATGATGGTCTGGCCCGATTCGTGGTCGGTCGTGACGCGGAAGGACGGGTCTTCAGCGGCCAGGCGGTTGAGCGCGACGCCCATCTTTTCCTGGTCCGCCTTGGTCTTGGGTTCAACCGACAGCTCGATCACCGGCTCGGGGAATTCCATTCGCTCCAAGATGATCGGCTGGCGCTCGGCGCACAGCGTATCACCGGTGGTGGTTTCCTTCATGCCGGCCAGCGCGACGATGTCGCCGGCATATGCCGCGTCGATATCTTCACGGCTGTTCGCATGCATCAGCAGCATGCGGCCGATCTTTTCCTTCTTGTCCTTGACCGAGTTCAGATAGGTGCCCTTGGTCAGGGTGCCCGAATACACGCGCAGGAAGGTCAGCGAGCCGACGAACGGATCGTTCATGATCTTGAACGCCAGACCCGAGAAGGGCGCGTCGTCGGCGGTCGCGCGGCTGTCGGGCTGGTCGTTGTCGGGGTTGATACCCTGAACGTCCTCGATGTCGAGCGGCGAAGGCAGATAGTCGACGACGGCGTCGAGCAACGGCTGAACGCCCTTGTTCTTGAACGCCGAGCCACACAGCACCGGCACGAACGCCTGGCCCAGCGTACCCTTGCGGATCAGCTTCTTGAGGGTTGCGGTGTCGGGCAGGTTGCCTTCAAGATAGGCTTCCATCGCTTCGTCGTCCTGCTCGACGGCAAGTTCGATCAGCTTTTCACGATATTCGGCAGCCTTGTCAGCCATGTCTGCCGGAATTTCTTCGTAGGTGAACTCCGCGCCCAGATTCTCATCCTTCCAGATGATCGCGCGGTTTTCGACCAGATCGACCAGGCCCTTGAAATCCGACTCAGCGCCGATGGGCAGATAGAGGACGGCTGGGGTAGCGCCCAGACGATCAATGATCGTCTGCACGCAATAATAGAAGTTCGCGCCGGTACGGTCGAGCTTGTTGATGAAGCACATGCGCGGCACGCGATACTTGTCAGCCTGGCGCCACACGGTTTCCGACTGCGGCTCAACGCCAGCAACGCCGTCGAACGCGGCGACCGCACCGTCGAGCACGCGCAGCGAACGTTCAACTTCGATGGTGAAGTCGACGTGGCCGGGGGTGTCGATGATGTTCAGGCGATGCTCAGGACCCTTGCCCTCTTCGGCCTTCCACACACAAGTGGTGGCCGCAGACGTGATGGTGATACCACGCTCCTGCTCCTGCTCCATCCAGTCCATGGTGGCGGCGCCGTCATGGACTTCGCCGATCTTGTAGGACTTGCCGGTGTAATAAAGGATACGCTCGGTCGTGGTGGTCTTGCCGGCGTCAATATGCGCCATGATACCGAAATTGCGATAGCGTTCGAGCGGATGGCTGCGGGCCATGATGCTTCTCCGTTGCCGGCGCACCGGCGATGAGTGAGTGAGTCTTGCGGCTGGCCCCTAAACCAATCCGTCCGCCATGGGTAGCCCCACGGCGAACGGACCGACATTCAAAACCAGATAGAAAAAGCGGGCACCAAAGCGCCCGCCTTTCTTTACCAGCGGTAGTGCGAGAAGGCGCGGTTCGCTTCCGCCATGCGGTGCGTATCTTCGCGCTTCTTGACCGCGTTACCACGGTTGTTGGCAGCGTCCAGCAGCTCACCCGACAGGCGCGCGGCCATGGTGGTTTCGCTGCGGTTGCGCGACGCAGTGATCAACCAGCGGATCGCCAGCGCCTGGGCGCGCTCGGGGCGCACTTCGACGGGGACCTGGTAGGTCGCACCGCCGACGCGGCGGCTGCGGACTTCGATGCCGGGCTTCACATTGTTCAGCGCGTCATGGAACATGCCGATGGGGTCCTTCTTGGACTTAGTCTCGACAGTTTCGAGCGCACCGTACACGATGGACTCAGCGACGGCCTTCTTACCATCCTGCATGATGCTGTTCATGAACTTCGACAGCACGATATCACCGAACTTGGGATCGGGCAGGATAACGCGCTTTTCGGGGCGACGACGACGTGACATATTCTAGTCTCCCTTACTTCGGACGCTTCGCGCCGTACTTCGAACGGCTCTGCTTACGGTCCTTGACGCCCTGGGTATCCAGAACGCCGCGCAGCACGTGATAGCGCACACCGGGAAGGTCGCGTACGCGGCCGCCACGGATCAGCACAACGCTGTGCTCCTGAAGATTGTGGCCTTCACCCGGAATGTAGGTGATGACTTCGCGCTGGTTGACCAGACGCACCTTCGCCACCTTACGGAGAGCCGAGTTCGGCTTCTTCGGGGTCGTCGTGTAAACACGGGTGCAAACGCCGCGCTTTTGCGGGTTCGCTTCCATTGCAGGGACCTTCGACTTGGTCTTCTGCAGTTCGCGGCCCTTGCGGACCAGCTGGTTGATTGTTGGCATGAAGCCCTTCACCTTTTCAGTTACTTTACCGCAAGCATTCCCGCGTTCTTCACGGCCTGAAAAGGATGACCTTTCAAACAGCAAAGGCCCCGACGGGCATTAACCCGCCTGGAGCCGCAAGAGCACCGGCAATGTTCAGCTCTATATCGCCTGGCATGTCACCGACCAGAAAGACCGAATCTTCGCAGGTGGATCGCCGCTGGGCAGGCGCGCCTATAGCGAGGCACGGTAATCCGGTCAAGAACGGCGGCCCGCCACCTCGTTTCGGTTTCGTTCCAAGATGGCGAAGCCTTCATTAGCAGATTGATAACCGACATTATTCTATTGATTTCCAGTGGCGCCACCGGGTGCGCCGACGTGGATTGGCCGTGACCCATCTTTCTCTCTTCACGGGTGAGTTTCTCAGCCGACCACAGGAAGCCGCTTTTCAAGCGAAGCGCCTCACCGAGTCGCGTCGGCACGCCCGTATACTCTTCCTCTGCTCGGCCGCCCTGAATGCGCTTTTCCTGCTGAGTGATTGGCGCTTTTTCGGCACGCCCCATTTCTGGGTCGCAGTACCGGCGCGCCTCATTGTGGTGCTATGGTCACTTGGATGCCTGTATTTCAGCCGGAAGCTGGAGTCCTTCCAGAAGGTCGAGCGGCTCTGCTTGGCCTGGCAGATCGTAACCGCAATCGGTGTGGCATTCCTGGTCAGTTCCCGCAGTGATATCGCGATTTTCGTGCTCGTCATGCTGCCGCTGATCTTTTACTTGGGCGTGCCTACCAGCTTCCGGGGCAATTTCGGCGGCGGGCTGGGATGTGGAGTTGCGCTACTCATCGGCTATCTGGCGCCTGCGCCCTTATCCCCCACCGCCCCCGGCATGATCATGGCCGTGCTGATCCTTCACTGCGGCATGTGGATCACGATCATGCGGACAAACCGCCTCCAGCGCCTCGAGTGGGTGGCGAGCCAAGCCGCCGGTACGGCTCGAGCCGCGTTGGCGCGCAACAGCGAAACGCTAGAGCGCATGTTCATGAGCGTCCCCATCCCGCTGCTGGTCACGCGTCAGGACGGCACAGTAATCCGCTTCAACGATGCTGCTGCTCAGGCATTTGGATCAGACAGCGACATTTCGCGCGCTCACCTGCTTGGCGAGGGCTCCGCCGCGCAGGCGAGCCTGCGGGACCAGATCGCAAGCGGAGATGCGCTCAACAATCAGGAATGCCGGATCGTCGGAAAGGATGCGGTGGTCCACGATGTGTTGCTCGCGACGCGCCCGATTCAGATAGACGACGAAGACTGCATCCTTTCCAGTATCGTCGATATCACAGACCGCAAGGATGCCGAGCGGCATCTTGCCCATCTCGCCATGACCGACGCGCTGACAGGCTTGGCAAACCGCTCGCATTTCATGGCGACGCTGGCGCAGGCGGCAAGTGCGACAGGGCATGCGGGCGGACAGATGGCCGTTGTGCTGATCGACGTCGATGAGTTCAAACGAATCAACGACAGCGCCGGGCATGCGGTCGGCGATGCGCTCCTTTGCGCTGTAGCCGAGCGCCTGCGGCGCGCGGTTCGGCCGGGAGATCTGGTCGCGCGCATGGGCGGGGACGAATTTGCCGTTCTGTTGACGCGTCTGCGCAATGGACCGGATCTGGAAGCGATCCTGGCGCGCATGATGGCTCAACTTCATCAGCCACTCGCCTACGGCCATCGTGACGTCGATTGCCGCGTCAGCATGGGCGTTGCACTTTTTCCAGAACATGCCGGGGACATTGCGGACCTTATAAAATTCGCAGACATCGCCCTGTATGAAGCGAAAAATGGCGGACGAGGTCGCGCGTGTCTGTTCGAGCCCTCGCTGCTCGAACGCTGGCAGCAGGAAGCCCGAATGCTGGATCGCGCACGCCACGCCTTGGTCCATGCCCCACCCGTCCCCTGGTATCAGCCCAAGATCGATCTATCGACGGGCGCCATCATCGGCTTCGAGGCGCTGCTTAGATGCGTTCGTACTGACGGCTCAATCATCATGCCGTCCGAGATTGCCGCTGCGTTCGAACATTCCGAGCTAGGCCGGACAATCAACGAGCGGATGCTGGATCGGATTCTGGCCGATTGTCGACGCTGGCAGGATCAGGGACTGGATTTCGGTCATGTCGCCATCAATGTGCCAGGGGTTGAGCTTCACGATGGCAGCTTCCCTGATCGTTTGCTCTCCCGACTCGCCGCGACGGGGGTATCCATTGCAAGGATCGAATTGGAGGTGACGGAGTCGGTTTTTCTTGGCCGGAATGCGGAGGTCGTGGAACGCAGTCTTCATCAATTGAGTACAGCGGGCCTGTCCATCGCGCTGGATGATTTCGGCACCGGCTATGCGTCACTCTCGCATCTGAAGCAGTTTCCAATAGATATCATCAAGATAGATCAGCGTTTCGTCCGGGACCTGGAAACCGATCCGGATGACGCCGCCATTGTGCGAACATTGCTGAACCTTGCCTACAGCCTTGGCATTCGAACGGTCGCCGAGGGCGTCGAGAATGTTCATCAGATTGATTATCTGCGTGCTGGTGGATGCCATTATGCGCAGGGCTTTCATTTCGGGGCAGCTGTCCCGGCTAGCGAAGTTCCCGCGCTACTGGGGTTGCATGTCGCAGCTCGTCCCACCGAGGCATAATTTTACTTTTCGTCAGGAACCGGAACGGCCGAAGCACGTTTCGCCCCGATCTGATTTCGACTCGTCACGAGTCTGCCTTGGCGGATTCGCGTGCTGCTCTTTCCCTTGCTAACGGGCCGATTCTCTAAGAATTGAGCACGGGGTCGTCATTGTTGCAGCGGTGTAGATTGGGCATTTTCAGCCTATGGGAGAGGATTGCCGCTTTGTGCCCGGAGCGGCAATTTCTCTTCCAGTCTGGCGGAAAGCTGCAGCGTGTCCGCATCTCGAGCCGCACCCAGGTATCGACGCTTCTCCTATCCGCAGCGCTGATTATCGGCGCGGCCACGCTGGCTCTGTCGCTTTCTTGGAACCGGTCTGAAATGGAGAGGGAAAGCGCCGCGATCAATGCGAAAACCAGGGCTATAGCTGAGTACAAGAAATCCATTGAACAACGTGCGCGCGACCTGGAAGCGCGGCAAGACTTCATGGACGATCTTTATCACGCTCATTTTGGCGAGGACGCTTCCCAAGCTGGCGTGGCACTGAAAAACCTGTCCGGACAAGCTTCCACGCAAGGCGGGGCCGATTCATCAAAGGTGCGCATCAGTGCCGCGCAAGACATTCATCCTCTGAGAGCGATTGACGCGAGACAGCGCCAGTTCGCGGCGCTTCTTACTCATGCGGTCAAGCGCCGGGCGGACGAAACGGCGCATGCAATTCGCCGCCTGGGTCTTAATCCCGACCTATTGGCGCGTGCCGCTCCCCGGGCGCAAGGCGGTCCCTTCGTGCCCTGGCCTGATGGGCAGAGGCCGATGCCCCAGGAATTCGAACGTCTTTCTGATGCTCTTGCCCGGATGGAATCTCTGGAGACCAGTCTGAAGACCATTCCATCTGGCCTCCCGACGATGGCCCCGATGCAATCCAGTTCCTATGGCTATCGCCGCGATCCGTTCAATGGCCATGCCGCATTCCATGCGGGTATCGACTTTCCCGGCCGTCACGGCGAACCCATATTGGCCGCCGCGACAGGCAGGGTCAGCTTCGTTGGTCAGCGGAGCGGCTATGGCAATGTGGTGGAGATCACCCATGGTAACGGCTTGATGACGCGATATGCCCATCTGTCCGGTTTCAATGCCCGTATTGGGCAAGAGGTGCTCCGTGGACATCAGATCGCGCGCATGGGTTCAACCGGCCGCTCAACGGGTGACCACCTTCATTTCGAAGTGCGCTTGAAGGGGGAGCCCGTCAATCCGCGACCTTTCCTGGAAGCCGCCCGAAACGTCCAGCAAGTCGCCGCTGCCCGGAACGCTGATATCCGAAGCCGCGGCTGAATCTCCGCGACTTCAACGGTTGATGCTTCGGCAGTTTCACCCACAAGCGTCAGACTAGCCGAACCGGTTCGGGTCAGTTGACTGGCGCCCGCCGCCTGTAGCTGAGCGCTTCGGCCACATGTACGCGGCCGACCTGTTCCGCGCCCGCAAGGTCGGCGATTGTCCGGGCCACACGCAATACCCGGGTATAGCCCCGGGCAGAGAGCTTCATCGCCGCTGCCGCCTGCGCCAGTAGTTCCCGCCCAGCGGCATCAGGACCGGCAACTTCCTCAAGCCGCTCTCCGTCGACTTCCGCATTGGTTCGGACGCGGGTTCCGGCATAGCGCTGCGTCTGCCGGTCTCGCGCGGCCGCCACCCTGCCCGCCACTTCCACCGAACCTTCAGTTGGAGGAGGCAGGACGAGATCTGCCGCCGTCACGGCCTGAACCTCGACATGCAGATCGATACGGTCAAGCAGTGGCCCCGAAACCTTGGCCTGATAATCCGCGGCACAGCGCGGCGCGCGTGAGCAGGCGAGAGCTGGATCAGCAAGATGGCCGCAGCGACAAGGGTTCATCGCTGCAACAAGCTGAACCCGCGCCGGGAAAGTGACATGGGCGTTGGCGCGAGCAACCGTAACCTCGCCTGTTTCCAGCGGCTGACGCAGCGAGTCGAGTACAGTGCGCTGGAACTCGGGCAGCTCATCGAGGAAGAGGACGCCAAGGTGCGCCATGCTGACCTCACCCGGCCGCGCCTTGTGCCCGCCGCCGACCAACGCCGCCATCGATGCGCTATGGTGTGGAGTGCGAAACGGCCGTGCGCGGCTGATGCGGCCGCCTTCCAGTGACCCTGCGACGCTTGCCACCATGGACGTTTCCAGCGCTTCGGCCGGGGTGAGTTGTGGCAGGATGCCGGGCAGGCAACTTGCCATCAACGACTTACCTGCGCCCGGTGGCCCCACCATCAACAGGTTATGCCCCCCGGCTGCGGCGATCTCCAGCGCGCGCTTTGCCGTCTCCTGGCCCTTCACCTGGCGCAGATCTGCCGTACGATGTGGAACCTCCACGACGCCCGGCTGTGGCGGGGAAAGCGCGGCATTACCTTTGAAGTGGTTGAGCAGACTCAGCAGATCGGGGGCCGCGATGACCTCCACCTGACCAGCCCAGGCTGCTTCCGGCCCCTGAGCGACAGGGCAGATGAGGCCCAACTCCTTTTCGCCAGCATGCAATGCGGCGAGCAGCACGCCGGGGGTAGAAGCGATGCGGCCATCAAGCCCCAATTCTCCCACGACCACATAGCCCGACAGCGTCTCGGCATCGATCACCCCCATGGCGCCGAGCAGCGCAAGTGCAATGGGGAGGTCGAAATGCGATCCTTCCTTGGGGAGGTCCGCAGGTGAAAGATTTACCGTGATCCGCTTGGGCGGAAGGGACAGGCCGATCGCGGCGATGGCATTGCGCACCCGCTCGCGGCTTTCCGCCACGGCCTTGTCCGGCAAGCCGACAAGAATGAAGTTGGGGAGGCCCGGAACGAGCTGACACTGCACCTCCACGCTGCGCGCGTCCAGCCCGAGATAGGCGACCGTCGATACCGTCGAAACCAATGTGCCCCCATTTTTTTGAAAACGCCGCGCTTAGCTGCGTCAGCCCTGTTCGTCAGGCCGTCCCTTGAAACCCTGCGCCACGACATACCATTCCACGCTGCCTTTGCGACTGGCGGGCGGCTTCGCGTGCTTGATCGTCGTAAAATGCTTTTTCAACACCGCAAGCAGATCGGCGTCAGTACCGCCCGCGAACACCTTGGCCACGAACGTTCCACCTTTGCGCAGATTTTCCACTGCAAACCAGGCCGCTGCCTCGACCAATGCCATGGTGCGCAAATGATCGGTCTGCGGATGGCCAACTGTGTTCGCGGCCATGTCGGAAATCACAAGATCAGGCGCATCGCCCAGAGCTTCGGCGAGAGCAGCGGGCGCCTTGTCATCCATGAAATCCATCTGGAACAGCGTGACGCCGGGGATGGGGTCGGTCGGGAGCAAATCTATCCCCACGACCTTCGCCTTGGGCGACAGCTTGCGTACCACCTGAGCCCAGCCACCGGGCGCGACGCCCAGATCGACGACGGCGCGTGAACCCTTCACGAAATGGAACTTCTCATCCAGTTCGATCAGCTTGAAGGCGGCCCGACTTCTCCACCCCTCAGCCTTTGCCTTGCGAACATAGGGGTCGTTCAGCTGCCGCTCCAGCCAGCGGGTGGATTGCGCCGTCCGCCCTTTTGCCGATTTGACCCGAACCTTGCCGGCGCCCGCGCCTCTCACATCATTGCTCCATCGCGATCCATAAGGCCGCGCAATATACCCTCGCGAATGCCGCGATCAGCTACGCCCAACCGCTCGGCGGGCCAGATGTCCAGGATGGATTCCAGGATGGCGCATCCGGCCACTACCAGATCGGCTCGCTCAGAACCAATACAGGGTAATTTTTGCCGTTCGGCCAACGACATGGTGGACAGCCTGCCAGAAATCGACCGCATCGATGTCGAAGGTACAATTAGCCCATCGATCGCCTGCCGATCGTAGCGCGGCAGATTGAGATGCACGCTGGCCAGTGTCGTCACCGTGCCCGATGTACCCAGCAAACGTATCGAGGAAGTTTGTCGCGGTAAGCGGCGGGCGAGTGGCGCAAAAGCATCCGCCACACGCGATCGCATTCGGCCGTAGGCAGCCAGACGCTCATTCTGATCGGCATGATCGAACAACTCGCTTTCGGTGAGCGACACCACGCCCCATGGCGCGCTGACCCAATCCACGATGTGCGGCGCGCCCGCCCGGTTTGCATCGACGAGCACCAGTTCGGTCGATCCGCCGCCTATGTCGAAGATCAATGCAGGACCGTCGCCAGGCTCCAGCAGTGCGTGACAGCCCATGACGGCAAGCCGCGCCTCTTCTTGCGCACTGATGATGTCGAGAGCGATCCCCGTCTCCCGATAGACGCGCTGGATGAATTCCGCGCCGTTAACAGCACGGCGGCATGCCTCCGTGGCGACGGATCGCGCCAACGTCACATGCCTTCGCCGCAGCTTGTCAGCGCATACGGAAAGCGCGGCGATCGCTCGGTCAATCGCGGCATCGCTGATCCGTCCGGTCGCAGCCAGGCCTTCACCCAATCGCACGATACGGGAAAAGGCATCGACGACGATGAAACCGTCAGCCGATGGCTTGGCGATCAGCAGTCGGCAATTGTTGGTGCCCAAATCTATCGCAGCATAAGACCGCCTGCCACGCGGTGGATGAGGCAATGAGCCCCGCTGCTTCGACGGGGGAGGTATGGCCGCAGCCGTGCTCCCATTACCCTGGCCGGAGCGGGCAGCTTTGCCCGAAACACCCCCGGCGGGACCGGAACTCTGCGGCGATGGGCGGCTTTGCTGCACCATGGCCGGATCACTTTTCTTCTTCGCCGACACCGACAGGTGGCGGAACTTGATGCCAAACTATGCGGATGCCGCGCAAAGCGCAAGACGGCGCCAGAAAAGCCAATGACATAGCGCGCTGCCGAGCGCCGCACCCGTCAAAGCGGGAGCAAGGCCGCCACGATCCAGCGCTCTTCGGCCCGCAACACGCCCCAGGCGCGGGCTGCGGCACGGCTGTCCATCACTTCCACGCCGATGCCCATATTTTCGAGTTCGCGAACGAAAACCCGAGGCGGCTGGCGCAAACCTCCCCCGGTGCCGAGCAAGAGAAATTCCGGCAGGGGATCGATCCTCAGCAGGTCACCCAGGGAGGCAAGCGTTAGCTTCTCCGAAGAGGGCGCCTCGCTCCACTTCGATGCGCGGACCGGGGTGAGCAACAGCCCTTCGGGAAAGACGTCATCCCTGACGCGAAAGCCTCTGCCCGAAAAACCGGTTACGATCGGCCCCTGCCCCGTCTCATCTCGGCGGACCTCGATACCAGTGCGCTTGTCGGTCAGGGCCGCGCCCCGTCATCACGCGGACCCATGCGCTCTGCCTGCGCGGCGATGTTCGGCTTGCCCGCTTTCCGTTCCGTCAGCTGCGGCGAGAGCCCCAGCGTGATCAGCAGCGACGACGAAACATATACCGATGAATAGGTGCCTACGACGATGCCCAGCATCATGGCAGCGGTGAAGCCACGCAACACATGACCGCCGAACAGCAACAGCGCGCCCAGGGCGAGCATGATCGTGAGCGACGTCATCACGGTTCGAGGCAGCGTTTCGTTGACGGAAAGGTCGATCAGCGCCTTCATATCCATCTTACGATATTTCCGCATATTTTCGCGGATACGGTCGTCGATCACCATCTTGTCATTGATAGAGTAGCCCACGATCGTGAGAACCGCAGCGACGATATTCAGGTCGAATTCCAGCTGGGTGATCGCGAAGAAGCCGAGAGTCATAAGAACGTCGTGCATGATCGCCACGAAGGTGGACACGCCGAACTGCCATTCATAGCGGAACCAGGAAAAGATCGCGATACCGATCACCGCCAGCATCACCGCCAGCACGCCATTCTGGATCAACTCGCCGGACACCTTACCCGACACTGTGTCGTAGCGGGAGAAAGTAACACCGGGAAATTCAGAGGTCAGCGCCTTGCGCGCCTTTTCGACGATCGCATTGGCTGCGCCTGCCCCGCCCTGCTCCGGTAGCGGCAGACGGATCTGTACGGTCTTGGGATCGCCGAACTGTTGCAGCGATCCATCGCCTACGCCGAGCCGGTCAATCGTCGTGCGAACCCGATCGAGCTGCGCTGGTTGCTGGAACCGGGCCTCAATCATCAGGCCGCCGACGAAATCGACGCCAAGGTTGAGGCCACGATGGATCGTCGCACCCACGGCGAGCACGGTCAGCAGCGCGGTAAGGGCGAACGCCCAATGGCGCAGCTTCACGAAGCCGATGTTGGTATTGTCGGGGACGAGCTTAAGAAGTTTCATGGGTTTTCTCCCGGCCCCTTAAATGTGGATCTCGGTCGGACGCTTGGCACGAAGCCAGCGAGACGCGAGCAGGCGGGTGAAGGTGACGGCGGTGAACACGCTGGTCGCTATGCCGATCAATAGCACGATCGCGAAGCCCTTGACCGGGCCGGAGCCGAGCGCGAGCATGATGCCGCCGGCGATCGCATGGGTCACATTCGCCTCGAAGATAGTCCGGCTTGCTTCTTTGTAGCCGAACTCGATTGCCTGGACCACGCCGCGCCCTCGCCGCCGTTCTTCACGGATGCGCTCATAAATAAGGACGTTCGCATCGACGGCCGTGCCGATGGTCAGGACGAAGCCGGCGATCCCCGGAAGCGTCAGCGTCGCCCCCAGCATCCCCATGACACCAAGGATAACAAGCACGTTGATGGCGACCGCGAGGTTCGCATACATGCCAAAGCGGCCATAGCTGGCGAACATGAAGACGGCGACCGCCGCTACCGCGATCACCGAAGCCAGCAATCCGGCGCGGATTGAATCGGCCCCGAGTTGTGGGCCAACCGTGCGTTCTTCCACTACGGTCAGGGCGACGGGCAGCTTGCCCGATCGTAGGGCGATGGCGAGTTGATTGGCGCTTTCAACGGTGAAATTGCCGCTGATCTGAGCGGAGCCGCCAAGGATCGGTTCATTGATGTTCGGCGCCGACAGGACCTCGCCGTCCAGGATGATAGCGAAGGGCCGATTGACATTCTGGGACGTCACTTGGCCGAACTTGCGCCCGCCTGACCCATTGAAACGGATGTTGACGATCGCCTGGTTGTTCTGGTCGTAGCCCTGCGTCGCGTCGGTCAGGTCTTCGCCGGACACCATGACCTGGCGCTTGACCGCGATCGCCGGAACGCCGGATGGGTTGCCCGGATAAGGCAACACTTCGCTGCCGACCGGCGCGCGGCCCTGAGCGACTTCGGATGGATTGGCGCTGGTATCGACCAGCTTGAACTCCAGCTTGGCGGTCTGGCCAAGCAGGTCCTTCAATGCCTTCGGATTTTGAAGGCCTGGCACCTGCACGACAATGCGATTGCCGCCCTGCTGCTGAATGGTCGGCTCGCGCGTGCCCATTTCGTCGATGCGCTTGCGGATGACCTCTGTCGCCACCTCCATCGCGCTTTTGACCGCATTGTCGACCCCCGCCTCGGTCGGCGTGATCACGATCGTCGAACTGTTGACCACCTCGACATTGAAGTCGCGCTGCCCTGTGAGGCCCGCGCCCTGCGTCAGCGGGCGGATGCGCTCGACCGCAGCATCGACCTGCGAGGGATCGCGGACCATGAAGCTGAGCTTCCCGTCGCGGCTGGAAATGTCGCCGACCGAGATACGCGGGCTGCCGCGCCGAAGCTCGGTGCGGACCTGCTCCTCCATGTTGGTGAGACGCTGCTTAGCCACGTCCTGCGTCGATGCTTCGAGCAGAAGATGACTACCACCGGAAAGGTCGAGGCCAAGGTTCACCCGGGTCTGCATGAACCCGGGCAGCCGTTGAACCGCAGAGTCCGGCAGGAAGCTGGGGACGGCGCAGGTGATGCCGATCAACAGGGGCAGCAGGATCGCTGCGATAGTCCAGCGCGAGAAGTTCAGCATCGGCCGATCAGTCGTTCGCAGGCTTGGCGGTCGCCGGGTCGATGACATCGGTAAGCGTCGATTTGACCGCCTTCACCTTCATCCCCGGCGCGAGTTCGACATCGACGTAGAATTCATCGACGCGGGCTACCTTGCCGACAAGGCCCCCACCGGTCACGACCTGATCGCCCTTTTTAACCGCGCCAATCTTCGCCTTATGGTCTTTCATCCGCTTCTGCTGGGGACGGATCAGAAGGAAGTAGAAGACGACGAAGATGAGAACGAGCGGCGCCATCTGCACCAGCATGGAGGCACCGGACGACTGTTCGCCCGCGGTCTGGGCAAAGGCTGGGGTAATGAACATGGTGGGACTTTCGCCTTATCTCTTGTCCAGCCGCAGACAGGCAAATGCCTGCGGATCAAAGGCGCGCGGCTAACACAGATCGGGATAGGGAGGCAACATGATTAGGGAAGGAAGAAAGCGGCAAAAAGCGCGCGCCGAAACGCTTGCATGTTCTGAAACATGCTTCTATGTGCCGCCGCTCCGGTCGGGACGTAGCGCAGCCTGGTAGCGCATCACACTGGGGGTGTGGGGGTCGGAGGTTCGAATCCTCTCGTCCCGACCAAAATTCATGAAGGAAATGGCGAAAAGAACGCGCTTTTGCGGGTTCGCCTTTCCTCCCCCGGGCAAATCCTATTTTTCCTATTTTTGCGCCAGACGCGAAATATTGCTGTCCTACAGCTAACCAAATGGGATAAATACCCTGCCTCATTCGACGAGGGAGGCGGGTTCATGGATATTTCGGCACTGATTGACGAGGTGATCGCGCGCGAAGGGGGCTATTCCCATCATCCGGCGGATCGGGGCGGGCCTACGAATTTCGGAATCACCCAGGCCGTCGCGCGGGCCAATGGCTATGCGGGCGACATGCGGAAATTGCCGCGGACGCTGGCCGAGACGATCTACCGAAGGCTTTACTGGGAACGGCCGGGCTATGCCTTTGTCGCGGAGGTCGCGCCGGACATCGCCGCCGAATTGTTCGACAACGCGGTGAATATGGGGCCGGGCACGGCGACCGGCTTCCTGCAACGGGCGCTCAACGCGCTTAATCGCAATCAGAAGGACTATCCCGACCTGAAGGTCGACCGCACGATCGGCGCCAAGACGTTGGCGGCGCTGCGCGCATTCATGGCGCTGCGGGGCAAGGCAGGGGAGAAGGTGCTGCTGAAGGCGATCGAGGCACTGCAAGGGGAACGTTATCTGGCGCTGGCGGAGAGCAGGCCTGCCAACGAAGCCTTCCTCTATGGCTGGTTGGCGAACCGACTTGGTTAGAGGCGGGACGGCTGCGGGCAATCGGAGGCGGCGCGCCGATCGCTGGACGCTGCGGGCGCGGCCAGCCTTTCTATACGTCATGTACGCCCTGCTGCTGTGGTCGGTGCCGGTGGGGCTGATCGGGGGTATGTGGCCGGAGGGGGCGGCGGCGATCGTCCGGGCGATGCGGGGCTATTTCGAGGCGTTGCCGGAGCCGCTCTATGCGCTGTTTGGCACGGGGTATCTTGGATATACGGCGGCGCGGACGTGGGGGCAGGTGCGAGGGGTGGAGCGGTAGGGGAGAGTTGCGCTTCGGATCGGGCGTTGCGCAGCCCCTCTCCCTAACCCTCTCCCCTAAAGGGGCGAGGGAACTAGGTCGCGCTCAAACCCACAAAAATGAGAGGGGCCGCTGGGTAGATAAGTCCCAGCGGCCCATCATTGACATGGTCACAGCGGCCGGAAGTGCCGCCACACGGAAACGTTGATCGCGCTATCTTTGCAGGCAAGGAAGGCCCGTTCGCGACTGGTCGCGGCAGAGGCTGTTCCAATGTCTGTAAAACCGACGTTATGACGTCGCTCAGCGGCGCGTTTCCCGAATGGACTTGACCGACCTCACTGCTGAACCATGAGACATCGGATCACCTCCTTTCGCTTGTTAAAGCCCGCGCAGCCCGCCCTGGAAAACCCTTTTTGACCTGGCCACGACATGGACTGTGAATCAGACGGGAAGCATGATCAAGACTTGTAAAATTCTTTTTTCGAATCATAATGGCGCGTCCGCTTGAAAAGCTGATCTGGTGCTTTTCAGTCGATCCCCCCACAAGATGTACGGCAAGCGGTCGGAAACCGACCCTTTAGCGACGGCAGTCCTCTATGACCCGGCCGACCTCTGCCCAGGCGGGCAGGATCAGGGTTTCGAGCCCCTGCACCTCGACGGCGAAATGGCCCCGGCTGTAGGCAATCTGATCCAGCACTGTGTCGCTGGCGGCGCGGACTGCGAGGGTTCCCGAACCGTTCGGCGTGGCGGGCCAGCTGACCGCGCCATAGCTGGTGCGGAGGGTGACGTTCCCCTTCCCTGTCCCGGCGCGCAGAAGACTGATCCGGCCTGCGGCGGGATCGCATCGCAAGGAAAGCAGCGTGCCGGATGCGGGGCTGGCGAAGGAGGCGACGGATCCCGATCCTTCCGCGCGATAGCTCCAGTTGCCGGGCGTCGCGGGACGATATTGCCATTCGACCGGTCCGGGAGCGGGTAGAGGTGGCCTTGCCGAGGGGGCGGGCGCAGGGCGCGGAGCTGGCGGCGGGGGCGCTTCTGGGGCGCCGACGCAGGCGGGGAGGAGGAGCAGGGACGCGAGGATGGCGGAGGCGGGGAATATGCGCATGTGCCCCTCAATGCCCGAGGGGGTGGAACGGGTTCAACCGGAAATGCATTTTTTGGGCTGGTGGATTGCGATTTTGTATCGGCGTTGCGCTGGCCCACCCCCCGGCCCCCTCCCGCATGCGGGAGGGGGAGCAGGAGTGTGCTATCCCTAGAACGCAGCCCTAAACACCCTTGCCAATTGACAGTTTCCCGCCGAATCGCTAGGGGCGGACGCATCCCGGACACGCTGGTGAGCGGCAGTGCATGGCACTGGCCGTCTTTTTTGCGTCTCGGGGGCTATCGAATCGGCCGAAGTCCTTCTAGGGCTCGGCCCGGACGCTTTGAGATGGGGTGGCGCCAACCGCCCCGTGGAGCAGGAGTACAGATTACCATGGCACGTATTGCGGGTGTTAACATCCCGACCAACAAGCGCGTGATCATCGCGCTCACCTACATCCACGGCATCGGCCGCAAGACCGCCGTCGACCTCGCCGACAAGCTGGGCATCGATCACAGCCGCCGCGTTCAGGACCTGTCGGACGCCGAAGTCCTGCAGATCCGCGAAGCCATCGACGCCGACCTCACCGTTGAAGGTGACCTGCGTCGTGAAACCGCGATGAACATCAAGCGCCTGATGGATCTGGCCTGCTATCGCGGCCTGCGTCACCGCAAGGGTCTGCCGGTTCGCGGCCAGCGCACGCACACCAATGCGCGCACTCGCAAGGGCAAGGCTAAGCCGATCGCCGGCAAGAAGAAGTAATCGTTGAGGGTCAACCTTTCGGCATGGCCCTCCGGTGACTTCCGCTTTCAACGATTTCAGTAGGATAGAGCAACATGGCACGCGAACCCCAGCGCATTAAGCGGCGCGAGCGCAAGAACATCTCGGCCGGCGTCGCGCACGTCAACGCCAGCTTCAACAACACGATGGTCACCATCACCGATGCCCAGGGCAATGCGATCAGCTGGTCCTCGGCCGGCATGATGGGCTTCAAGGGCAGCCGCAAGTCGACCCCGTACGCCGCGCAGGTTTGCGCCGAAGACGCGGGCCGCAAGGCTGCGGAACATGGCGTGCGCACCCTGGAAGTCGAAGTAAAGGGTCCCGGTTCAGGCCGTGAATCGGCTCTGCGCGCCTTGCAGGCCGTCGGTTTCCACATCACCTCGATCCGCGACGTGACGCCGATCCCGCACAATGGCGTGCGTCCTTCCAAGCGCCGCCGCGTCTAACCGCTGCGCTTGAGTTTTCCGGGCGGCGGACGCGCCGCCCGCTAACCCATCTACATCGCCGAGCGGTCCTGTCGGGTTCAGGATTTCAAACGTTCCGGCCTATCCCCAGGGGAAATACATGACTGTCAACATGAAGAACTGGCAGGAATTGAAGAAGCCCAACAGCCTTGAGATCAAGGCGACGGGCGACGGCAAGCGGAAGGCGACTTTCGTTGCCGAACCGTTGGAGCGTGGTTTCGGCCTGACGCTTGGCAACGCGCTGCGCCGGGTTCTTCTGTCCTCGCTCCAGGGCGCGGCGGTCACCTCGATCAAGATCGAGAACGTGCTCCACGAATTCTCGTCGCTGGCCGGCGTGCGTGAAGATGTGACGGACATTGTCCTCAACATCAAGCAGGTTGCGCTCCGCATGGAAGGCGACGGTCCCCGCCGCCTGCAGCTGTCCGCGACTGGCCCGGGCGAAGTGCGCGCCGGTGACATCACCACCGTGGGCGACATCGAAGTGATGAACCCCGACCTGGTGATCTGCCACCTGGACCAGGGTGCGACGCTGAACATGGAACTGACCGCTGACGTCGGCAAGGGCTATGTCCCCGCCGTCGCCAACCGTCCGGCGGACGCCCCGATCGGCCTGATCCCGATCGACGCGCTCTATTCGCCGGTGCGTCAGGTTGCCTACAAGGTCGACAATACCCGCGTCGGCCAGGAACTGGACTATGACAAGCTGTCGCTGACCGTCGAGACCGACGGCACCGTCACGCCGGAAGACGCGGTGGCCTATGCTGCCCGCATCCTGCAGGACCAGTTGCAGCTGTTCGTTCACTTCGAAGACGCGCTGCCCGTGGCCGCTCCGGCTGCTGGCACCGCTGCGGCTGCTGCCGCCGAGGGCGAGAGCGACACCAACCAGATCAACCGCTACCTGCTCAAGAAGGTGGACGAACTGGAACTGTCGGTTCGCAGCGCAAACTGCCTCAAGAACGACAACATCATCTACATCGGCGATCTGGTCCAGAAGACCGAAGCCGAGATGCTGCGCACCCCCAATTTCGGCCGCAAGTCGCTGAACGAAATCAAGGAAGTGCTGTCGTCCATGGGCCTGCGTCTGGGCATGGACATCCCCGGCTGGCCGCCGGAAAATATCGAGGAAATGGCCAAGAAGCTCGAACAAGAGCTGCTTGGGTAAGCGTCATCCCAGCGAAAGCTGGGATCTCGTGCCTCATGGCAAAACATCGGGCCTGAGACCCCAGCTTTCGCTGGGGTGACGGTCCAATCTAGGTGGAATGGGCGACGACCTCTAACGGTCGCCTGGTCTGGGGTACCTGAAACGGCCCCTTAACGAACGGAAGGAAAGAGATATGCGTCATAAGGTTGGTCATCGTAAGCTGCAGCGCAGCGCCGGGCATCGTAACTCGCTGCTCCGCAACCTCGCGGCTTCGCTCATCAAGCATGAGCAGATCCTGACGACCACGCCCAAGGCGAAGGAACTGCGTCCCTACGTCGAAAAGCTGATCACCCTCGCCAAGAAGGGTGGCCTGTCGAACCGCCGTCTGGCCCACGCCCGCCTGCAGGACGACACGCAGCTGATCAAGCTGTTCGAAGTTCTGGCCGAGCGTTACAAGGATCGCAACGGCGGCTACACCCGCGTGATCAAGGCTGGCATCCGCGCTTCGGACGCTGCGCCGATCTCGATCATCGAGCTGGTCGACCGCGACGTCGATGCGAAGGGCAAGGATTCAGGTCCGGTCCAGAACGCCGACGCGGACGAGCTGGAAGCGGCCTGATCAAGGCAAGGCGCTCCTTTTAGGGGCCGCCGGATAAATCGAAACAGGCTGCGGCTCGATGGAGCTGCGGCCTGATTTGTTTTTGCGCTGTCTACCTCTGCCTCGACGATGCCCCGGCCACGTTCAGCCGTGCGACAGCCGATCGAGCCTAGACACGTCCCGCAGCTGACAAGGAGTGATGGGATGACCGGCAAGGCGGGTTGGATGAGGGGAGCGATGCTGGGCGTGGCGGCACTGGTGCCCGGCAGCGTGGTCCACGCACAGACGCAGCCGGATTATGGCTATCCTGGCGCGAACGACCGGCAGGCGCAGGATGATCCTTATGCGGATGACGATGTGACCGGCGGCGAGGAGCGGGGCAGCCAGGCGCAGGCGCAGCAGCGGGCTGACGATGATTTTTCCGATGTAACGGGCGGGATGGATGAGCAGGCCGGTTCCCCTTCGCGCGGTCAAGCTTATGCCCGTCCGGGCGAGCGGGCTGAAGACGCGCGGGTCGACCGGGAGCGCGAGGAGGCGATCACCGAATGCGCGGTCGCGGCCCGTGACGAGGCAGAGCGGGACGGCGGCTTTGCCGAGGTACGGCAGGTGCAGGAGCCGGTGGAGACGCGCGGGCGCTATCAGGTCGAGGGCGACATCGACGCCCGTTCCAGCTGGCGGTCGGAGGACGGCCGGACGCTGCATTTCACCTGTTCTGTGCAGAATGGCCGGATCGCCAATCTTCAGTTTCCCCGGAACCCGGCGGCGCGATAGCCGGGGCCGGAGCAAACCCCTTTTTTTCGGTCAGCGAAGCCGCTAGGAGGTCGGGCTTCGTCATGGCGTGATTGAACCGAGAGCGTCAGGAGAGTCCCCGATCCAATGCATGCGCTGAGCTGGTGGCGTCTTCTGCTTTTGAAGGCTTAAGGCCGTCGCAGCGCGAGGAGCCATCATGTCCCCGCCGCCCGTCCCGCCCCGTACCGCCGCCATCGCGTTCATCCTCCTGACGGCGATGCTCGACGTCATGTCGATGGGCATCGTCATCCCGGTCGTGCCGCAACTGATCGAGGAGCTGACCGGATCGACCACGGGCACGGGCTTGTGGAACGGTCTGCTCGTCGCGCTGTGGGCGGTGATGCAGTTCCTGTGTTCGCCGATCATTGGATCGCTGTCCGATCGCTTCGGGCGGCGGCCGGTGATCCTGATTTCCGTTGCCGGGCTGGCGCTGGATTTCCTGCTGATGGCGCTCGCGCCCAATCTGTGGTGGCTGGCGCTGGGGCGGATATTGGCGGGGGTTACGTCGTCGAGCTTCACGTCGACCTTCGCCTATATGGCCGACATCATGCCGCCCGAGAAGCGCGCGCGAGGCTATGGGCTGATCGGCGCGGCGTTCAGCGGTGGGTTCGTCGCCGGGCCGCTGCTGGGCGGCATGCTGGGGGAGATTTCCGTGCGGGCGCCTTTCTGGGCGGCGGCGGGTTTTTCCGCCCTCGCCTTCCTCTATGGCCTCGTCATATTGCCTGAGTCGCTGGCGCCGGAAAAGCGGATGGCCTTTTCGTGGAAGCGGGCCAATCCGTTCGGCGCGCTGAAACTGCTCAGGTCGCATCCCGAATTATCGAGCCTCGCCACCGTCAACTTCCTGCTCCATTTCGCGCATCACCTGTTTTCGGCGGTGTTCGTTCTTTATGCGGGCGATCGTTATGGCTGGGGGCCTTGGCAGGTCGGCACATTGTTCGCGCTGGTCGGGGTACTGGACATGAGCGTGCAGGGACTGCTTGTCGGGCCAATGGCCAAGCGACTGGGCGATCGGCGGACGATGATCATCGGACTTTCCTTTGGCGCGCTGGGGTTGGCGGCCATGGGCCTGGCGTCCACGGAGGCATTGTTCATCGCGGCCGTGTTCCCCAATGCGCTGTGGGGGCTTGCCATGCCAACGATCCAGTCGCTGATGACGCAACGCGTTTCGGAGTCCGAGCAAGGGCAGTTGCAGGGCGCGAACAACAGCGTCGGATCGATCGCCGGGGTTCTGTCACCGATCTTCTTTGGCGCTGTATACAGCTTGTCGGTGGGCGAGCGGCCGGTGTTGCCCTTCATCGGTAGCCCGTTCCTGATCGCCGCAGCGGTTCTGGCGGGCGCGGCGCTGCTCGGCTGGGCGGCGGGGCGGGCGCAGCACGTCCCTTCGCTGGACAAGCGAGGCCAAGCGCACTAACCGCGCCCCATCCCATTTCTCTCGGCTCATAAAGGCGATTCGATGACGCTGCCCCTTCAGGATTCCATCCTTATCGTGGACTTCGGCAGCCAGGTGACGCAGCTGATCGCGCGCCGCGTGCGCGAGGCGGGCGTCTATTCCGAGATCGCCCCCTTCAACAGCGCCGACGCCGCGTTCAAGCGGATGCAGCCCAAGGGCATCATCCTGTCGGGCGGTCCTTCGTCGGTGATGTGGGAGGACAGTCCGCGCGCGCCGCAGAGCTTCTTTGACGCGGGCATACCGATCCTGGGCATCTGCTATGGCCAGCAGACGATGATGCAGCAGATGGGCGGCAATGTCGAAGGCGGCGAAAGCGGCGAGTTCGGTCGGGCCTTCATCGAAATCAAGAAGCGTTGCGCCCTGTTCGATGGCCTGTGGGCCGAGGGCGAGCGGCATCAGGTGTGGATGAGCCATGGCGACAAGGTGACGCAGCTGGCTCCGGGCTTTGAAGTGGTGGCGGTGAGCGAGGGTGCGCCCTTTGCCATGACGGCGAACGAGGAAAAGCGCTTCTACGCCACGCAATTCCATCCCGAGGTGGTGCACACGCCCGACGGCGGCAAGCTGATCGCCAATTTCGCGCGCCATGTCTGCGGCCTGAAGGGCGACTGGACCATGGCGGAATTCCGCGCGACCAAGATCGCCGAAATCCGCGAACAGGTCGGCGACGGCAAGGTGATCTGCGGCCTGTCCGGCGGTGTCGACAGCGCGGTGGCCGCCGTGCTGATCCACGAAGCGATCGGCGACCAGCTGACCTGCGTGTTCGTCGATCATGGCCTGATGCGCAGTGGCGAGGCCGAGCAGGTCGTGTCGCTGTTCCGGGGCAGCTATAATATTCCGCTGGTCCATGTGAACGCGGAGACGCTGTTCATGAAGGGGCTGGAAGGCGTCACTGACCCCGAAGCCAAGCGCAAGTTCATCGGCAAGACCTTCATCGACGTGTTCGAGGATGAGGCGAAGAAGATCGGCGGCGCGGCTTTCCTGGCGCAGGGAACGCTCTATCCGGACGTCATCGAGAGCGTGAGCTTTACCGGCGGGCCTTCGGTGACGATCAAGAGCCACCATAATGTCGGCGGCCTGCCCGATCGTATGAACATGAAGCTGGTCGAGCCGCTGCGCGAACTGTTCAAGGACGAGGTGCGCGCGCTGGGTCGTGAATTGGGGCTGCCGGAGATTTTCGTCGGCCGCCACCCCTTCCCTGGTCCGGGCCTTGCCATTCGCATTCCCGGCGAGGTGAACAAGGAACGGTGCGACATCCTGCGCAAGGCTGACGCGGTATATCTGGAGGAGATCCGTAACGCGGGTCTCTATGACGCGATCTGGCAGGCCTTCGCCGTGCTGCTGCCAGTGCGGACGGTGGGCGTAATGGGCGACCATCGCACTTATGACAGCGTCTGCGCGCTTCGGGCGGTGACATCGACCGACGGCATGACGGCGGATATCTATCCGTTCGATGCCGCGTTCCTGAGCCGGGTGGCGACGCGGATCATCAATGAAGTCAAGGGCATCAACCGGGTATGCTATGACTTTACGTCCAAGCCGCCGGGGACGATCGAGTGGGAATAGACCGGATTGAATGACCGTCCGGGGGACGGTCATCCGGTTTATTCGGCACCGTAAGGTGCCGTGCGTTACAGGCTGACGGTTCAGCGATATCGCTTCTTCCCTCCGCTCGTTGGGCGTGGAGAAGGGAAGGGCTTCGACAGGCTCAGCCCGAACGAGGGAAATGCTGAATCCCGCGCTAGAGCGCGCGCTATACTCGGGCGGTTGCAGGCTTTAGGCTGACGCGATGACCAGCGCGCTCCTTGGCCATCCCGTCTATCGGGACATGCCCGCCACGATCTTCGAGAAAATGTCGGCCCGCGCGCGGGATACGGGGGCGATCAACCTCGGCCAGGGCTTTCCCGATGCGCAGGGGCCGGAGGACATATTGCGCGCCGCCGCCGACGCCCTGATGACCCGGTCCAACCAATATCCGCCAAGCGGTGGTCTGCCGGAATTGCGATCGGCAGTGGCGGCGCATTATGGGCGGCATCAGGGGCTGGCGTTAACCCCGGAAGAGATCATCATCACCTCCGGCGCGACCGAGGCGATTGCGGCCAGCCTGTTTGCGCTGGTGCAGCCGGGGGACGAGGTGCTGTTGCTGGCGCCGCTTTACGATGCCTATCTGCCTTTGGTGGAGCGCGCGGGCGGGGTGGCGCGGGTGATCAGGCTGACGCCGCCAGACTGGCGCGTGACGCGCGAGGTACTGGAAGCGGCGGTGGGGCCGCGCACGCGCCTGCTCATCCTCAACAACCCGCTCAATCCCAGCGGCAGCGTGATGGACGAGGCGGCGTTGGCCATGCTGGCGGCCTTTTGCGTGGAGCATGACCTGATCGCCATTTGCGACGAGGTGTGGGAGCATGTGACGTTCGATGGCCGGATGCATCAACCGTTGATGGGGTTTCCCGGCATGGCCGAACGCACGGTGAAGATCGGATCGGCGGGCAAGATCTTTTCGGTCACCGGCTGGAAGATTGGCTGGATGTGCGCGGCGCCGCCGGTGGCGAGGCTGTTGGGGCGAGCGCACCAGTTTCTGACCTTTACAACCGCGCCTAATCTGCAATGGGCCGTGGCGGAGGGGCTGGCCAAGCCGGATGCGTGGTTTGCGGACATGCGGGCGGGTTATCAGGCTTCGCGTGACCGGCTGGTCGAGGGCTTGCGGCGGGCGGGCTATGACGTGCAGGCGAGTGCGGGCACCTGGTTCGTGACGGTCGATCTGGCCACCTCCGGGATCGCGCTCGACGATGTCGGCTTTTGCGAACGGATCATCGACGAAGCGGGCGTGGCGGCCATCCCGATATCGGCATTTTATCCGGACGCGGCGGTCACGCATCTGGTGCGGCTTTGCTTTTCCAAAAGCGATGCGGTGATCGATGAGGCGGTCGCGCGGCTTGGCCGTTTTCGCCTTATGCTCGGGTGAGGCGCAACTAGCGCTTGCGGCACCGTGCAGCGGCCGCTAGGTTCACCTTTCGTTCCACGGGGGATCATTAATGGACAGCCTTGCCATCATCCTCAGTCTGGCCGCCCTGATAGCAGGGTTGGCGCTGGGCTGGCTGTTGCGTGGGAAGGCAGTGGCGCCGCTGGCGGCGGAAAAGGCCGAGCTTGTTGCGAAGCTGGCGCAGGCGGAAGCGCAGCGCAACGGCGCGTTGCAGGAACTTGTGGTGGCGCAGGAGCGGGCGGCGCAGGCGGGCGTCCTCGCGCAGCGGCTGGAGGATGAGCGGGCGGCGCGGGGCCTTGCCGAGCGGGAATTGGCGGCGCTGCAATCCGACACGCAGGCACGGGCCGAGGCTTTCGAGGCGCAGATCGTGGCGCTGAAGGATGCGAAGGAGCAGTTGTCGGCGCAGTTCAGCGAGATTGGCGGCAAATTGCTGCATCAGGCGCAGAGCCATTTCCTGGAGCGGGCGGACCAGCGGCTGGCGCAGGCGCATGAGAAGAGCGAGGCGCAGCTCAAGCAATTGCTGCATCCGGTCAACGAGACGATCCAGCGGTACGACCAGAAGATCAGCCAGATCGAACAGCAGCGCACCGAGGCTTACGGCATCTTGCGCGGTGAGATTGAATCGATGAAATCGGGGCAGGAAGCCGTGCGCGCGGAAGCGCAGCGGCTGGTCGATTCGCTGCGCCATGCGCCCAAGGCGCGCGGCCGCTGGGGCGAGCAGCAGTTGCGCAACGTGCTGGAGACGTGCGGGCTGTCCGAACATGTCGATTTCCGCACCGAGGTGAGCGTCGAGGGTGAGGATAGGCGGTTGCGGCCTGACGCGATCGTACGGATTCCGGGCGGCCGCGCTCTGGTGATCGACGCCAAGGTGTCTTTGAACGCCTATCAGGATGCTTATAGCGCGGAGGGCGAGGAGGAGCGCAAGCGGCTGCTGTCCGCCCATGCCGCCGCGATGCGCGCGCATGTCGAGACGCTGGGGCGCAAAAGCTATGCCGACCAGTTCGATGAAGCGCCGGATTATGTCATCATGTTCGTGCCGGGCGAGCATTTCCTGTCGGCGGCGCTGGAGCATGATCCGCAGCTTTGGGATCACGCCTTCGGCAAGCGGGTGCTGCTGGCGACGCCGACCAACCTCATCGCCATCGCCCGCACGGTCGCGGCGGTGTGGCGGCAGGAGAAGATGGCCGACGAAGCCAAGCGGATCGGCGCGCTGGGCAAGGAGCTGTATGAACGGCTGGCGGCTGCGGCGGGGTCGCTCAAGAAGCTGGGCAACCGGCTGACCGGGGCGGTGAGCGATTATAACAGCTTCGTCGGCAGCTTCGAGGGACGCGTGCTGGTGACCGGGCGAAAGCTGCGTGACCTCAATATCGAGACGGGCGGGCGCGAGCTGGAGGAGCTTGAGCCGGTCGAGGCGCTGGTGCGCGAGCCTGCTTCGCCCGAGGCGGTGCGGGCTTTGCCCGAGGCCGTGGCCGACGCGGCGGAGTGAGACTTTGTCGGCCGGGGCCTGTTGGTTCCGGTTATCGTGAACAAGTGGCCGACACCGGCTGACAAGGGTGCGGCAGGCTTTCCCAGCGCGATTGGAGCATGATCCAATCAGGCTGAATCGGATCATGCTCCATTTGTCTTCTTTCCCGCATTTTCCGGGCCAGCGGATGATGCCATCCGCTTTGAAAAAGCTTTAGACGCCTTTGCTATCGTTCCTGATGGGTTGGTAAACCATGGGGATGCGTCTCGCGGTCAATGCCGCTGACGGCTCGCCGGACATCCGGGCTGCGCCGCCATTGCCCGCTCTCGGAGACGGGGGGTCGGTCATCCCACCGCCCGGAATTGCCATGTTGGTCAAGGCTCTTTCGGGACAGAATGCCTCTGATCCGTATCCAAATGCGTCGCGCTTCTGCCCCCTTTGAACCGGGGGCGCCACTGGCCTGACCCAGGTCCCTATGGCAATAATATCGGCAACATCGTGGACGATAATGGACAGCAAGTAACGCCCGTTTCGCCGCCCAATGCCGCGAACGGGATGAGCTTATCTGCATGCCCCGAAGGAGCAGTAAGTGATGATCAACCAGTCTGACGCCACCGCCCGTGGCGCCATTGCATCCCAGGCGTCGCTGCGCGATTATCTTTCGATCGCGCGCTTCGACCATATGACGAAGCATGTCTTCATCATTCCGGGTATCGTGTTGGCCTATGCTGTCCACCACAACGCGGCACATCTTTCGATCGACCGGCTGCTATTGGGGTTTGCGAGCGCCATCCTGATCGCATCGGCCAATTATGTGATCAACGAGTGGCTGGATCGGGAATTTGATGCCTTTCATCCGGTCAAGTCGCAGCGCACGGCGGTCCATCAGGCGCTTTCCCCGACGCTGGTCTATGCCGAATATCTCGCCTTGCTGCTGCTCGGGCTGTTGCTCGGCTACCAGTTGGGGCAGTTGTTCTTCGTCGCTTCGGTGGCGTTCGGGCTGTCGGGCATCACCTATAATGTCGAGCCGATCCGGACGAAGGACAAGGTCTACCTGGATGTCATCAGCGAGTCGGTGAACAATCCGATCCGTCTGGTGCTGGGCTGGGCCATGGTGGACCCGACCGCCCTGCCCCCGGCCAGCCTGTTCATCGCCTATTGGGCAGGGGGCGCGTTCCTGATGGGCGCCAAGCGGCTGAGCGAATATCGCGATGTCGTGGCGGATCAGGGCGTCGAGATGCTGCACCGCTATCGCAAGTCGTTCCGCAGCTATACGAGCGAGAACCTGACCGTATCCTGCTTTCTCTATGCCATGCTGTCGGCCTTTTTCATTGCGGTGTTCCTGATCAAATATCGTCTTGAATATATCATCGCCTTTCCCTTCATCGCGGGCCTGTTCGCCATCTATATGTGGCTGGCATTGCGGCAGGGATCGGTGGCGCAGCGGCCGGAACGGCTGTTCCGTTCGCGCCGCCTGCTCGCCGCGACCGGCCTTGCCGTGTTGGCGGTGGTGGTCGCCACCTTTGTCGACCTGCCATGGCTGAGTTCGCTGTCGCAGCCCTATCTCATCAAGGTCGGTTGATCGGGTCCGGCATGGCGGCGCAGTCCATCCCGATCGATTGGAGCACGATCGACCTCGTCATCTTCGACATGGATGGCACGCTCTATGATCAAAGGCGGCTGCGCGCGCGGATGCTGGCCGCCCTGCTGCGGGACGCGATCGCTCAACGAAGTCTGGACACGCTGCTGACGCTGCGTTCCTTCCGCCGTTGTCGCGAGGCGCTGGCCGAAGGGTCGCAGGATTTCCTGGCCGATCAATACAGCATTCCGGCGGCCGAGAGGGGCTGCACCCCCGAAGAGGTGCGCGGGCTGGTCGGTGAATGGATGGAAGAGCGGCCGCTGTCCATGCTTGCCGCCTGCCGCCGTCCGGGTATCCAGCAGCTGTTCCAGGCGATAGCGCGCGAGGGTAAGCGGATCGCGATCTTTTCGGATTATCCCGCGGTCGCGAAACTTGCGGCGCTGGACCTGACCGCCGACTATATCGTCGCGGCCACTGATCCCGACGTTGGCCGTCCCAAGCCCGATCCGGCAGGTCTTGAGAAGCTGTTGCGCCTGTCGGGTGTCGCAGCCGATCGCGCGGTGCTGATCGGCGATCGGGTCGAACGGGATTGGGCGGTGGCCGCGCGGTTGAACATGCGCGCGCTGATCCTGTCGCGGGGCGCCTCGGGCGAGGTCGAGCGGTTCCGTTCCTTCGGCGACGCGCTGTTCCAGCCGCTGCTCATGAAAATGGCGTGCTGATGGTCCCCTCGCGGGGACCGGGAGTCAGAGACGGGACGCCTGTTCGAGGGTCCCGGAAAGCTGTTCCGGTTTGTCCGTCGGGGAGAGGGAGAGGCCGATCAGCACCACGCCGAAGACAATGGACGCAACGCCGACAAGCTTGGTGGTCGATATGGATTCACCAAGGATGAAATAGCTCGACGCCACGGTGATCACGAGGCCCAGCCCGATGAAGGGATAGGCGGTAGAGAGATCGACGCGCGCCAGAACCAGCAGCCATATGAGCGCGCTCAGCACAAAGCAGCTCAGGCCGAGGATGACCAGACGCGAGGTCGCGATCACCATCGCCGTGCGGAACAGCGATTGGTCCGGCTGGGCCAGAGCGCTCTGCACCGCCGCGCTCGACATGCCGAGCTTCAGGATCAACTGCGCCGCCGCAGACAGGAAGACGCTTGCCAGAACCAGTCCGAGGAGCATTGCCTTTGCCATAAATCGCCTTTCCTTTTCGCCACCGCTGATGCCTTACGAATGTTCGGGAAATGCCGCGATCGGGGCGGAGGATTTTGCCGCACCACCCACCGGACGGTTCGGGGTATCTGATGCCGCGCCCAGTCGCGACCGTGCCATGCTCTCCACAGCGCCGAGCAGGAACAACGGCATCGAGAACATCACTATCCGGCCGACATTATATTGGACGTCCAGCGCCAGGGCGAACAGGAACAAGGCGATGACGCCGCCGATGTCGCAAAGATAGACCATGGGGTCACGGCTCTGCCGAATCGCGGTCCACCACAGGATGATCACGACGATCGGGGGCCAAAGATTCTGATAGGCACCCTTCATGCCGAAAAGATGGCGGATCGAACCGATCATCCCCGAAACATAGGTGCCGGGGTCCCGTTGATTGTCGAGGCCCGGCATGGCGAGGGTAAGGACCGTCGCCGCATAGGCTGCCAGCGCGACGGCGGCAACGCATGCCATGACGAAATAGACCTTGCGATGCTCCACCACGAACAGCATGCGGAGGCTCGCGCCAAAGAAGGCGATCAGGGCCACCTTTTCATTGACGATTGTCCCGAGGATGACGGCGGCGGCGAAGATGGCGATCCTGCGCTCTATCATCGCAATGGCCGCGATTACGAGCGGCAGCGTCGCTACGCCGTCGGCGGAGCCCATGCCGAGATAGCGCGTCAGCAACAGGAAGATGAGGGTGGCGGAAAAGGCCCAGCCCACCGAAACATTGCGCCAGAAGGCGAGATAGAGGCCGACAATGCACGCGGATATTGCCGCATAGGCCGCGTTGGCCGCGCACATTGCCTGCAAGGCTCTCACATATTCCGGCTGCATCACGACGGGTGCGTGGTGGATGCCCTGACCCGAAAACAGGATGACCGGCAGCTGGTAGAAGGGTGCGGCGAGGATTACCGAACCGATGCGATAGACGTGCGGGCTGGGTGGGATCTTCCCGCCCGGTTCGCCCAGCACCCACAGCAGATAGCGCGAATAGTCATCATAGGACATGGTGCCATAATAGACGGTTCGGTAGACCTCGAAGAACATGGGCAGGACAAGCGCCACGAGCATGGTGGCCATGAATATCGGCGCGAGGTAGGTTCCGCCGCGCAGTTCCTTAGAGTGCATTTCCAAGGCCATCCCCCACCATCCTCAGTTCAGCGCCGCCGTGGAGATCATCGGCCGGGACAGGTTGATCGTGATGGCGCGCTGGGCACGGCGGACGGTCACGAAACTTTCCCATGGCTTTGATCCATCCCGATTTTCTACAGGAGCCCCACTGGGTCCACACTTGCGATTTCGGAGAAGGGCCACTCCTTGGGGGGATCGCTTTTCCTCCCCGGATAGGTCCGGAATAGTTGTTTCGATTTGCGGCACTTTGGTGATCATCGGGGCATGAAATCGGCGCGAGAAACAGGCATGGCCGGGGAAATGGTGCCCGACAGGCACATGGGGCGACATCCCTTGCCCGCGGGTGGTGAGCCGTCGATGCGCGCCTGGGCCGTGCCGAAAGCGGTCGCCCTATTGCTGGCGATCATGCCCGTTGTCGCAGAGGCACGGACCCTGGAAGCCTTTCCCGGAGCGGTGGGCTATGGCCGGTTCACCCAAGGCGGTCGCGGCGGCGCGATCATAGCGGTGACGAGCCTGGCCGATAGCGGGCCGGGAACGTTGCGCGCCTGCATCGATTCGCGGGGGCCGCGCACATGCGTTTTCCGGGTCGGCGGGGTCATCCGCTGGACGACCGAGCGGCCGGTGATCCGCAATCCCTATATCACGATCGCGGGGCAGACGGCGCCCGGTGGCGGCATATTGATCACGCATGCGGGCGGCCGATACGGTCTGACGCCCCTTGTCGCCAAAAATACGCATGATGTCATCATTCGCCACATCAGGGTGCGGCTGGACAACCGGGGGGACACGCGCGCTTCCGACAGCGGGATCATCTTCGAAAAAAGCAGCAACGTCATCATCGACCATGTCAGCGTGTCGTGGTCGGAGGATGAAACCGTCGGCGGTCAGGGGCAGAACGACAATATAACGATATCCAATTCCATCCTTGCCGAGGGATTGCGCAGGCATGACAAATGCGCGCTTCTGAGCAGCGATGCCACAGGCAGCCAGAAATTGACGTTTCTCGGCAATATCTGCGCCCATAACGGCGACAGGAATCCCGACGTCAACTTCTTCCCCGGTTCCTGCGTCGATGTGGTCAACAACCTGATCTACAATGCGCGTTCCGATTTCGTCGAAGTTTGGGAACAGCATGGCGGAAGCCCGGTCAATATCGTGGGAAACTACTTCAAGTCGGGACCCAATATGGTGCCCGGGCGATACATCATCGCGCGCCAGTCGGTGAATTCGACCGGCCGCGCGCAGATATATGAGGCGGGCAATTATATTGATGGCAGGATCGTCCGGGAGCCGCCGCCCTATGTGCGCGAAGCGATGGTGCAGACGCCGTCCTGTCCCATTGGCGCCCCGGTCATCGACGCCAGGCAGGCCTATCATCGCGCGCTGACGACAGCCGGGGCCTTTCCCCGCGATACGGTGGACACACGGATCGTGAAGGAGGTGAGGCAGGGCACTGGCAAGATCCGCCATGAGCCCGGCATCCTTCCCGAGATAGCCGATGGAACGCCTTATGCGGATTCCGACGGAGACGGCATGTCCGACCAATGGGAAAAGGCGAACGGCACCGACGCGACCAGAAACGACGCCTGGGAAGATGCGAACCGCGACGGGTGGAGCAATCTCGACGAATTTCTGGATTATGCGCATCGCCAGGCGCTGGCGGGCTCCAGCCTCGCGGAAAGACAGGAAGATCAAGACAAACCCCGGACTGTTACGGCGTGGGTGGTCGCTCTGACCGTCGCCGCGCTCGCTGGGCTGGGCGGCCTTTTGAGAGCGGCGATGATGTGAAGCCCTCCCCCGCCCTTCCCGCCATTGCATACACCACCAATCTCTCCTAAAGGCAGGCCGTCATCTGGGGAGTAGCCAGCCGTTCGCTTGGTCGAACGGGCCGTATGTCAACATATTTGGCCGAGAGGCCGTGGCATGCGGGATATGGGAGGCCAAGGCGAACGCCTTGAGCGGGCCGTATCGGGCGAGACCAATGGCATCGGCTCTTCCCTGTCCGGCCGGGCGGGAAGAGGCGGTGGCATTGCGTCTTCAACCCTACGCCCGGCCCCGGATATAATATCGATGGACGCTCTCTTCACCTCTACCGCATTGGTCGCGCTCGCCGAGATGGGCGACAAGACGCAGTTGCTGGCCATGCTGCTCGCCACCCGCTTTCGAAAGCCGGTGCCGATCATACTCGGCATCCTGTTCGCCACGATGGCCAATCATTTCCTGGCGGCGCTGGTCGGTCATTCGATCGCGGGCGTGCTGACGCAGCCATGGTTCCGCTATGCCGTGGCGGCGAGCTTCATCGCGATGGCGGGATGGACGCTGATCCCCGACAAGATCGATGAGGACGAGCCGCTAAAGGCTCCTTCGAAGGCGGGCGTGTTCGTGACGACGTTGATCGCCTTCTTCCTGGTGGAGATGGGCGACAAGACGCAGGTCGCCACCGTGGCGCTGGGCGCACAGTTCGACAATGTGCTGGCGGTGACGGCGGGCACGACGCTGGGCATGATGATCGCCAATGTGCCTGCGGTGCTGTTTGGCGAAGCGCTGGCGAAGAAGGTGCCGATGCGCGCGTTGCAGATGGGCGCGGCGCTGCTGTTCCTCGGCCTTGGGCTGTGGATGATCGCGGACCTGCAAGGCTGGATCGGTTAAAAAAGGAACAGGGACCGCCGCCCGGCTGTTGTCAGCGGGCGGCGGCTGTTGCAAGGGGAGCTAAGTCATTTTCCCCAAGCAGGACAGGCATGGAACGCGTGATGAAGGACAATCTGGTTACGGTGTTCGGCGGCGGCGGCTTCCTTGGCCGACAGGTCGCCCAGGCCCTGATGGAACGCGGCGCGCGGGTGCGCATAGCGCAGCGCGACCTGGCGAGCGCCTTTCGCATCCAGCCTCTGGGCGCGTTGGGGCAAAAGCAACTTATTGCGGCCGATATTCGGAATGCGCAGAGCGTCGCTCGGGCGATCGCAGGGAGCGATATCGTCATCAATCTGGTCGGCGTGCTGAGCGGCGACCTGGAAGGATCGCATCATGACGGCGCGGCCAATGTAGCGAAGGCCGCGGCGGAAGCCGGGGTCAAGGCGCTGGTCCATGTGTCGGCCATCGGCGCGGATGCGGAGAGCCCTTCGGCCTATGGACGGTCCAAGGCTGCGGGCGAGGTGGCGGTTCGGGCAGCTTTCCCTGCCGCGACCATCATTCGTCCGTCCATCATTTTTGGGCCGGAAGATCAGTTCCTCAACCGCTTCGCCGAGCTGATCAGCCGCCTGCCGGTGGTTCCGGTGATCGGCGCCGATACGAAATTCCAGCCGGTCTATGTCGCCGACGTCGCGCAGGCGATCGTCAATGCGGCGGCGGACCCCGGCCTTCATGGCGGCAAGACATTCGAACTGGGCGGCCCGCGACAGCTCAGCATGATGGAGCTGAACAGCTGGATCGCCAAGGCCATTGGTCGCAATCGCAGCCTGATCGCGGTGCCTGCGCCGATCGCATCGACCATCGCGAGCTTTGGCTGGCTGCCGGGCGCGCCGATCACGCGGGACCAATATGCGATGTTGCAGAAGGACAATATCGTGTCGGCGGGCAAGCCGGGTCTTGCTGAGTTGGGCGTGTCACCCACGCCGATGGAGGCGATCGCCGATAGCTGGCTGGTCCGCTACCGCCGCCATGGCCGCTTCGCCGGGCGCGTAAAGGCCTGACCTGAGCGCGCGAGCCATCGCCGCCTGCCAGCTGTCGATGGAATGACGGGATGGCGCGGCGATGAGCGTTGCCGTGCATTGCACGCGCGTCCCGCATCTGCACAATAAGCGCGATCTTTCCTCCGCCGGGTTCCGCGCGGATTTCCCTTTCCAGTTCAAGGACCAGAGCCGCCCATGGACCTCCATTTTCTGACGGTCATCCTGCTTGGCATCGTCGAGGGGCTGACCGAATTCCTGCCCGTGTCCTCCACCGGGCACCTGATATTGGCGAGCGAACTGCTGGGTTATGACGCGGCGACCTGGGCGATGTTCAACGTCATCATCCAGCTGGGTGCGATCCTGGCGGTGGTGGTGCTGTACTGGCGGACGTTCTGGGCGGTGGCGATGGGGCTGCTGCGCAAGGAACCGACGAGCTGGCGGTTCTTGCGCAATTTGCTAGTCGCTTTCTTGCCGTCCGTGGTCATCGGGCTGGCGATGCATGATTATATCGAGGTGCTGCTGGGCGCGCCGCAGGTCGTCGCCTGGGCGCTGATCATCGGCGGCATCGCCATTTTGGCGATCGAGCGGATAGCGAAGGATAACCGCTTTCACGGCATAGCCGACATCCCGTTGGCGCGGGTTATCGGCATCGGGTTCATCCAGTGCATCTCCATGATCCCGGGGGTCAGCCGGTCGGGCGCGACGATCATGGGCGCGCTGGCGCTGGGGGTTGAGCGGCGCACGGCGGCGGAGTTCAGCTTCTTTCTGGCTATCCCGACGATGCTGGGCGCATCGACGCTGGAGCTGCTGAAAAAGGGTAGCGACGTGACCTCCGCCACGGTGGGCTGGGGCAGCATCGCCTTGGGTCTTGTCGTGTCTTTCATCGTCGCGCTGCTGGTTATCCGGTGGTTCGTCGGCTTGGTTTCTCGCCAGGGTTTTGTCCCCTTTGCCTGGTATCGGATCATCGCTGGGACGGGCGCGCTCATATGGTTGTGGTTAAGGTAGGGCCGAATCGGTCATAGATTTAGCCTTACCGATCGCCCGTTCGATCAAGCGTGTTGGAAATAGTCTCAGTTTAGGTCAGCCAGCATGACCTTTATGCTCGAATCCGCGTGACTTTGGCGGTTTTTCTGCTATGTGAGCCCTGAATAGATTTTAGGGACTCATCATGGCTGACAATCCGATGCTGAAATTCGTGGGAACGGGCCAAGCCTATCCCGAGAAGCGTTCGGCCGACGATCGCGCCGACGATTTCCTGGAAATTAGCAGCAGCTTCCTGCTGGAAAGAGCCGAAGAGCAGGCGGCGCGTTGCTCGCAATGTGGCGTGCCTTATTGCGCGACGCATTGCCCGTTGCACAATCATATCCCCGACTGGCTGCGCCTGACGGCCGAGGGACGGCTGCGCGAAGCCTATGAGCTGTCGAACCTGACCAGCACGATGCCGGAGATTTGCGGCCGCATCTGCCCGCAGGACCGGCTGTGCGAAGGCAATTGCGTCATCGAATTTTCAGGCCATGGCGCGGTCACGATCGGCTCTGTCGAAAAGTTCATCACCGACACCGCCTGGAAAGAAGGCTGGGTTGAGCCGCTGGTTCCTGGCAAGCCGCTGGGTCAGTCGGTGGGCGTGATCGGGGCGGGTCCGGCGGGCCTTACCACCGCCGAATATCTGCGCGTCGCGGGCTATGAGGTGCATGTCTATGACCGGCACGACCGCGCGGGCGGGCTGCTGACCTATGGCATCCCCGGCTTCAAGCTGGAGAAGGACGTCGTCATGCGCCGGGTCCAGCGCCTGAAGGATGGCGGTATCATCTTCCATGAAGGTTTCGAGGTCGGCCGCGATGCGTCGATGGAAGAGTTGCGCAGCCGCCATGACGCCATCCTGATCGCCACCGGCGTCTACAAACCGCGCGACATCAAGGCGCCGGGGGTCGGCGCGCCGGGCGTGGTCAAGGCGCTCGACTTCCTCATCGCTTCCAACAAGGCCGGGTTCGGTGACGCAGTGCCGGAGCATGAGGACGGCTCCCTGCATGCCAATGGCAAGAAGGTGGTCGTCATCGGCGGCGGTGACACGGCGATGGACTGCGTCCGCACGGCCGTGCGTCAGGGTGCGACTTCGGTGAAGTGCCTCTACCGCCGCGACCGGGAGAATATGCCGGGCTCGCAACGCGAGGTTCAGAATGCGGAGGAGGAAGGCGTCGAGTTCGTCTGGCTATCCGCCCCGATCGCGTTCGAGGGCACGGAACATGTGACCGGCGTCAAGGTGACGAAGATGCGCCTCGGCCAGCCCGACGCTTCGGGCCGCCGCGCGCCGGAGGCCGATCCGGGCACCGAACACACGCTGGACGCTGATCTCGTCATCAAGGCGCTAGGCTATGATCCCGAAGAGCTGCCCAAGCTGTTCGGCGCGGAGGATCTGTCGGTCACCCGCTGGGGCACGCTGCGTGTCGATCACAAGACGATGATGACGTCGATGGACGGCGTGTTCGCCGCTGGCGACATCGTGCGGGGCGCTTCGCTGGTCGTATGGGCGATCCGCGACGGCCGTGATGTGACCGAGCATATGCACCGTTATCTAAAGGCGAAGGCCAAGGCTGCGGTCGGCGAGAGACAAGCGGCATGAGGCTGATTGCTATCCCCCTGGCCCTGGCCTTTGCAGTCGCACCAGCGAGCGCCCAAACCGGCGACCGGCTGGCCGCCCTCGCGGCTGCGCGCGACCTGCTGGTGGCCACCGACTTTGAGCGGCAGATGGAACAGACGGGTCTGGCGATGGCTACTACTGCTTTCGAACATAATGTCGTCCAGCAAGAATCGAAGTTGGGAATCACCATGCCCGCCGATCTGAAACAGACATTACGCCGTGTCGTGAACGAGGAACTGGTAGCGATGCTTGCTGATATGAAGCGGACGGCGCTCGATGACGCGGCGCAGATCTATGCGGATTATTTCAGTGCAGCAGAGTTACAACGCTTAGCCGTCCTCCAAACTGATCCTGTGATGCGCAAGGCGCAAAGTGTCATGCCACAGATGATGCCGCGACTGGCGCAGATCGGCCTTAAGGCATCCAGCGAGCATCAGCCTGCTCTGGAGGCCAAAATCAAACAAGCGGTCGAAGAGTGGGCCGCGTCACAGAAGATCAAGGGAAGTTCATCATGACCACGGAAAGCGAACGCATCCGCCTCGCGCGTGAAGGCATGTACCGCCCAGAATTTGAAGGCGATGCCTGCGGCGTCGGCCTTGTCGCCGCGACGGATGGCCGAGCGAGCCGCCGCGTGGTTGCTTCGGCGATCGATGCACTGAAGGCCGTGTGGCACCGTGGCGCGGTCGATGCGGATGGTAAGACCGGCGACGGCGCGGGCATTCATGTCGATCTGCCGGTGCGCTTCTTTGACGATGCGATCGCAGATTCGGGGCATAAGCCCCTGCCCAACCGGCTGGCCGTCGGCATGATCTTCCTGCCGCGCACGGATTTGAGCGCGCAGGAGACCTGCCGCACGATCGTTGAATCCGAGATCATCGAAGCGGGCTACACCATCTATGGCTGGCGTCAGGTGCCGGTCGATGTGTCCGTCATCGGCGAGAAGGCGCAGCGCACGCGGCCCGAGATCGAGCAGATCATGATCGCCGGGCCGATGCCCGAAGAGCGCGATCAGGTCGAGTTTGAGAAGGACCTTTACCTCATCCGCCGCCGGATCGAGAAGAAGGTCATCGCCGCGCAGATACAGGATTTCTACATCTGTAGCCTGTCGTGCCGGTCGATCATCTATAAGGGCCTGTTCCTCGCGGAATCGCTGTCGGTCTTTTATCCAGACCTGCGCGATGAACGGTTCGAGAGCCGGGTCGCGATCTTCCACCAGCGCTATTCGACCAACACCTTCCCGCAATGGTGGCTGGCTCAGCCGTTCCGCACGCTCGCCCATAATGGTGAGATCAACACCATTCGCGGCAACAAGAATTGGATGAAGAGCCACGAGATCAAGATGGCTTCGCTGGCCTTCGGGGATCATTCGGAGGACATCAAGCCGGTGATCCCGGCGGGTGCGTCGGACACCGCCGCGCTCGACGCCGTGTTCGAGGCGATCTGCCGTTCGGGCCGCGATGCGCCGACGGCGAAGCTGATGCTGGTGCCGGAAGCTTGGCAGGCCGCTGCTGGCGAAACGCCGCAGGCGCATGTCGATATGTATGAATATCTCGCTTCCGTGATGGAACCGTGGGACGGCCCCGCCGCGCTGGCGATGACGGATGGCCGCTGGGTCGTGGCGGGCGTCGATCGCAATGCGCTGCGGCCGCTGCGCTACACACTGACCGGCGACAATCTGCTGATCGTGGGTTCGGAGACCGGCATGGTCGTCGTGCCCGAAACCACCATCGTCAAGAAGGGCCGCATGGGGCCGGGGCAGATGATCGCCGTCGATCTGCAGGAAGGCGCAATCTACGACGACCGCGCGATCAAGGACCAGATTGCGGGCGAGAGGCCCTATGCCGAGCTGATCAAGGACTTCATGAAGGTCGGCGATCTGCCACAGACCGCCAGCGCCCTGCCCGCCTGGGACAAGGCGGAGCTGACGCGGCGGCAGGTTGCCGCCAACCTTACGCTGGAGGATATGGAGCTGATCCTCGCTCCGATGGTCGAGGATGCGAAGGAAGCCGTCGGATCGATGGGTGATGACACGCCGCTAGCGGTCATTTCCGACAAGCCGCGTACCGTCAGTCATTTCTTCCGCCAGAATTTCAGCCAGGTCACCAATCCGCCGATCGATTCCCTGCGCGAACGGCATGTGATGAGCCTGCGCACGCGCTTTTCCAACCTGCACAATATCCTGGAGCAGGATACGCAGAACAGCCATGTGCTGGTGCTGGAATCGCCCGTTCTGGTCTCGTCCGAATGGGCACGGCTAAAGGCGCATTTCGGCCCGGCTGTGGCCGAAATCGACTGCACCTTCCCGGCGGAAGGCGGGCAGGAACAGTTGCGCTCCGCGATCACCCGCATCAGGGAGGAAGCGGAGCAGGCTGTGCGCGAAGGCTGCACCGAAATCTTCCTGACCGACGAGCATGTCAATGCAGACAAGGTGGCGATAGCGGGCGTGCTGGCGGCGGCGGCAGTGCACACGCATCTGGTCCGCAAGGGGCTGCGCAGCTACGCGTCGATCAACGTGCGGTGCGCCGAAGCCCTCGACACCCATTATTTCGCGGTGCTGATCGGCGTCGGTGCGACCACGGTGAACGCTTACCTCGCCGAGGCCAGCATTGCCGATCGCCATGCGCGCGGCCTGTTCGGCGATTTGACGCTGGAAGATTGCTTCGAACGGTTCCGCGTCGCCATCAACGAAGGCCTGCTGAAGATCATGTCCAAGATGGGCATTGCCGTCATCAGCAGCTATCGGGGCGGCTATAATTTCGAAGCGGTCGGCCTGTCCCGCGCGCTGGTCAACGACCTGTTCCCCGGCATGCCCGCGAAGATTTCGGGCGAAGGCTATGCATCGCTGCATCATAATGCCGTGCTGCGGCACGAGGCGGCCTATGACAGCGCGGTGGTGCGCCTGCCGGTCGGCGGCTTCTACCGTCAGCGCAACGGCGGCGAGAGCCACGCTTATTCGGCGCAGCTGATGCACCTGTTGCAGACGGCGGTCGGGACGGACAGCTATTCGACCTATCTGCAATTCTCGCGCGGCGTGCGGGATTTGCCGCCGGTCTATCTGCGCGACCTGCTGGAGTTCAACTTCGCGCGGGAGGCAGTGCCGATCGACGAGGTCGAAGCGACGACGGAAATCCGCAAGCGCTTCGTGACGCCGGGCATGTCGCTGGGCGCGCTGTCGCCGGAAGCGCATGAGACGCTGGCGATCGCGATGAATCGCATCGGCGCCAAGGCCGTGTCGGGCGAAGGCGGCGAGGATGCGACCCGCTTCAAGCCCTATGAGAATGGCGATAACGCGAACAGCGTGATCAAGCAGATCGCGTCCGGCCGCTTTGGCGTTCATGCCGAATATCTGGGGTCTGCCGAAGAGATCGAAATCAAGGTCGCACAGGGCGCCAAGCCCGGCGAAGGCGGCCAGCTGCCCGGTTTCAAGGTGACCGAGTTCATTGCGAAGCTGCGCCACTCGACGCCCGGCGTGACGCTGATCTCGCCGCCGCCGCACCATGACATCTACTCGATCGAGGATCTGGCGCAGCTCATTTACGACTGCAAGCAGATCAACCCGCGTGCGCGGGTGTGTGTGAAGCTGGTCAGCCAGGCGGGTATCGGCACGGTCGCGGCGGGCGTGGCGAAGGCGCATGCCGACGTCATTCTGATCGCGGGCCATGTCGGCGGCACCGGCGCTTCGCCGCAGACATCGATCAAATATGCCGGCACGCCGTGGGAAATGGGGCTTTCCGAAGCCAATCAGGTGCTGACGCTCAATGGCCTGCGCCATCGGGTGAAGCTGCGCACGGACGGGGGCCTAAAGACCGGGCGCGACATCGTGATCGCGGCGATCCTGGGCGCGGAGGAGTTCGGCATCGGTACGCTGTCGCTAGTGGCGATGGGCTGCATCATGGTGCGCCAGTGCCACAGCAACACCTGCCCCGTGGGCGTGTGCGTGCAGGATGAGAAGCTGCGCGAGAAGTTCACCGGTACGCCGGAGAAGGTCATCAACCTCATGACCTTCATCGCCGAGGAAGTGCGCGAAGTGCTGGCGCGGCTGGGCTATCGCAGCCTGGACGAAGTGATCGGGCGCACGGAACTGCTGAAGCAGGTTAATCGCGGTGCCGAGCATCTCGACGACCTCGATTTGAACCCCATCCTGGCCAAGGTGGACGCGCCTGATGACCAGCGGCGCTTCAGCCTCACCGCATGGCGCAACGAGGTGCCCGACAGCCTGGACGCGCAGATGATGCGCGATGCCAAGGCCGTGTTCGAGCGGGGCGAGAAGATGCAGCTGACCTATACGGTGCGCAACACGCATCGTGCGGTTGGCACCCGTCTGTCGGCGGCGGTGACCGAGCGGTTCGGCATGTCTGCCCTGGCGGACGGACATCTGACCGTGCGGCTGCGGGGGTCGGCCGGTCAGTCGCTGGGCGCGTTCCTGTGCAAGGGCATCACGCTGGAAGTCTTTGGCGATGCTAATGATTATGTGGGCAAAGGCCTGTCGGGCGGCACCATCGTCGTGCGCACGACGGTTTCCTCGCCGCTGACGAGCAAGGACAACACGATCATCGGCAACACCGTCCTCTACGGCGCGACCGCGGGCAAGCTGTTCGCGGCGGGACAGGCAGGCGAGCGCTTTGCCGTCCGCAACTCGGGCGCGCAGGTGGTTGTCGAGGGCTGTGGCGCCAATGGCTGCGAATATATGACCGGCGGCACGGCGGTGATCCTGGGCAAGACCGGCGCGAACTTCGGCGCGGGTATGACCGGCGGCATGGCCTTCATCCTGGACGAGGACGGCAGCTTCGAACGACGCGCCAACCCGGAAAACATCATCTGGCAGCGGCTGGAAAGCGCCCATTGGGAAGCGCAGCTAAAGGCGCTGATCGCCGAGCATGCGGTCACGACCGACAGCAAATGGTCGAACACGATCCTGGATGATTGGGATCGCTGGCGGCGTCATTTCTGGCAGGTTTGCCCCAAGGAGATGGTGCACCGGCTGACCCATCCTTTGAGCGATGCAAGCGCCGAGGTAGTGGCTGCGGAATAGGATGAGGGGGAGGAAAGGCAGAGCGCTTTCCTCCCCTTTTGCTTGGGTCAGCCAGTGCGTCGGGCCGCTGCGCTGCCTTGCCTAATAGGGAACGGGTGAAACGGCAGGCGCAGAATCGAATTTCGCGCCATTGCCTTGCGCCAGTTGCGTCGGCTGCGGCTGCGGCTGTGCATCATCGCCGTTCGCGAACCGGTCTATGTTGGCTGGTAGTCTGTGCATCGGCGATGGCGGGGCGTCTTCAAGCGGTTGCCAATCTTCGGTTCGCTCATCCTGCGCCTCATAACGCTGCACAACCGGATCGTCATAGCCGCTCCAGCCCGCCATCATGCTTGCCATTTGCCGATCCGCGAGGGTCGGGCCGCAGCCCTTGCAGTTGATCTCATCCGGCCCGGTCAGGTCGGGACTGCTTTCCGGTTGCGCGATCGAGATGGGTGACGCGGGATAGGAGGAGGATTGCACATCGGTGAAGGACAGCCGTGGCGGCGTCGTCGCGTAGAGGCCAAGGCCTAGCCCACTGACCAACGCGGCCCCCGCGCTCGCCAGGCTGAACAACCAGAAACGGGGGGACATGCGACCTTCTCCTCTTCCGCGCTCGCCTGAATCATCACCAACACCCGGCAAAAGAAACGCACATGAAGATCGGTTGTTGCATGGGTCCAAGGCCTTTGCTAAGGGCCGCCTCCTACCAAGGCACCGGCCCCGCCGGTTTCCCTTCAGATGTGCGGTCGTGGCGGAATTGGTAGACGCGCAACGTTGAGGTCGTTGTGGCCGAAAGGCCGTGGAAGTTCGAGTCTTCTCGACCGCACCATTCAGTTTGACAAGGTAACTAATTTTCGCCTTCGGGCATGCTGCGCCTGAGGAATGGTGCAGTTCTGCAGGGTTTGCCGGCGTGGTTTTTGGGCACGTGGGTCAGAGATGCCATCCTCGCATCTGCTCAGGCTGCGTAGTTTTCAACCTGATCTAGAATTTATCTCCGCAACCCTATTGCCGATTTTGTTGCACCGTACGATGGTCGCGGCGAAGCGGCAGCTTCCGGCTCCCGCTGCCCGGAAAGTCGCCAGTCAGCAAACGGCCATCCCAGAATGCAGGAGTTGAAAAAGCGGCTGGTCCGCAGCTAGGGCCGGAAATTTGGCGGCCGAACGGCTACAAAGGGTCGAACTCAGCGAATTACGCCTCGGCGAGCGCTTCCATTACTGCATCGAGGTCGCCCCTGACGACGATGTAATGCCCCTTTTCGAAATTAATGGCGCTGGCTTGATCAGTTCCTCTGTAACGTCGAACAAAGCTGACACGGTCTGCATTAATGGCGAGGACATCGCCATCGGGCGTCTCGAATTTGATGTAACCGTTCATGGAATTTCCGCCTCAGGGCCGGACGGAGCAGATCCGCCGCCTTTCTTGGCTTTATGCTTCGCAAGCAATTCGTCCAGTTCCGCTATACGGATGCGCTCCGGAGTATCCTTTGCAAGGCCTTTCAGCCTGCATTCGGCCCACAGGCTTCGGCGTTCCGACTCCAATGCCTTCTGATACAAATCGGCCATACTGTTCTCCAGAATTAGCGTGGATGCTGCGTGTCGGCACGTTGCCCTGAGCAACTCGCCCTGGACGGTGCGCGTCGGGCATCCTCGCAGCCCTCCTGTAGGAGGGCGGCATCAGCTATTTATTTCGAGCTTTGCGCGCAGCGTAGCGAGCATCCCGAGCGGCTTTCATTTCAGCAGCGCTGGGGGGCGTCAGCCTGGCGGCCTTGAGTGCTGCCGCAGCCTCAGCCGCGGCTTGTTTTTCAGCTTCCGCCGCCTGCTCGGCCGCTCTGCGTTCCGCCTTTTGAGCTTTGGCTAAAGCAGCGGCTTCAGCCTTGGCCGCCCGCTCGATTGCAATTGCTTGATCCTGCGCTTCGCGCGCTCGGCGCCGTTCCGCCATAACTGCCTCGTCGATGGGCGGCTTGGCTTTCAGTGCATCCAAGGCCTTTTGCTTGGCCGATCCTGCTGCGGCAATACGGTCTTGGAACGAGGGAGCTTTATAGGAAGGCAATGTTTATCCTTGAACATTCGATTTAGATGACGCACCGCGTGTTGCAAAGGCACGTCGTATTTGCCGTTGAAGCCAGAGCCGCTAGCAAAAAACCTTCTTGATCTCAAGGTCGCGAGATTGCGCGATGCGAATGCGATCCCTTCGGTCTGATCCGCACTGCCGCTTTCTGACCACCGCTCTTCCATTCCCTGGATCCAGGAGGTCATGACTCCTGTTATCGAACGAGGGACTGTAGCGCCGACAGTCCGCCCGATCAGCGTTGCTTCTTCGCGATGGTCGCCGTGAAGTCCGGATCCTTCTTCGCCACCCAGTCGACGAATTTGCGCACGTTGTGATTTTCCAACAGGCCCGCCACCTCCATCCCGTGGCGTTGAAGTTCGGAATTGGTGAAGTTGGCAATCAGCGTCTGCTGGCAAATGGAGTGCATCGGCACGACATCGCGCCCGCCGCGGCTCTTGGGTATGGGGTGATGCCAGACGATGGTCTTGCCGGTTGGTCGGCCGCACAGCCAACAGGGCACGGGGGCTTCAGGAGCCTCATCTTCCTGTGGGAGATGGTCATAGGGATCGTATTTCGAACGCTTGCGGGCCATGGGTCGATTTAACCGCCTGATTGTCTGTCGGCTATAGCGATGCGCACTGCTGCATTATACGGGCAAGTACATCAATCCACGCCTTGCCGAGAACTGGAATGGGAAACAGCGATGACGGATTCATTGAAACCATGGGACGGAGAACAGGTCCGCATGTGGCTGGAACGCCGGATAGAGGCGTCAAGGCTGGATCAGGCGGCGGCGGACCGGCGCGGTTATGAGGCGCGCGACGACTATGACAAGGCCGCTGCCGAGGAGTGGGTTTGTCGCGCGCTCAGGCATGGCGATTGCCCCCAAAAGCAGGCCGCGTTCGCCAGTCGCCTTAAGGAACTGATCGGCCAGGACGAATATCCGGCGACGAGCATCCATGACGATATACGGTTCGAGCGGCATGTTCGCAGTCACCTCAGGAAGCTGGCCAAGATGACCAAGGCGAATGAGGGGTTCGGGAAGACGCTGCACTATCAGTGAAGGGGGTGAAGTACCGACATCTGCATGCTAGGGGCGAACCATGTCCAATATCCGCAGCCATGGCGGCACAGTCGAAATCGACGGATTCAAATATGACTGGGAACTGCTGAGCGAGCCCCAGCTATCCTCTGGTGATGGCTGGAAGGGCATGACTGTCTCGTTGCGTCAGCAAGACATGCCGCGCGAGGCCATACTGGAATTTCCTACGCCCAAGCGCCTGATGAAAGGATTGCCGAAAGGGCGTTCCCACATCAACGACACGATTGCCGCACGGGGCGTGCGGGCGGCGTTATTGGCAGGATGGGATCCTGCGTCACGAGGTAAAACGATGATTTTCACAGTCGATGCCAACGGCGACTAGGGGCGATAGTCAAAGCCATATGAACGGCCGCGATCCCTACATCTCCGCTCCGAACGCGTCAGTCCGAAATCGGCCAGTCTTGGGCATGCAGAATGAAGAAGCAGACCGACCGCAGTTGAGAACGGAAAATTAGCGGCTGAACAACCGGGATGGGTCGGAAGCCCCTGCGAGCTCATGGGGTAGACCGTCGCTCCCATTTGATGCGCAGACGTCCGCGTCGTCGTGCGGCCGGCCTGAAGCGCGAATAGATGGAAGAACGCGTATCAATTCCGGTGGGGGCCGGGACCAACCATCCTCGCAGAATTGACCCGGACGGTCTTTAGGTCACCTGGGTTACCTGTAGCGATTGGCTTTGCATCTCGACACTCCCGTAGCTGGTAAGAAATGACACGTCGGCAGCATCGCGGCCGACGCCGATCTTCGCCATCGTGTCGGGCGTAGACATGCCCGTCGGATCTACCATGTACCAGGTGTTGTCGAGGAAGACTTCGGCCACAGCATGGAAGTCTTGCGGTTCCACGCCGATGCCGTAAACGCTGCAGAAGCGCGCAGGGATGGCGCTCGCCCTTGTCATGCTGATCATCAGGTGCGCGAAGTCGCGGCAGACACCATCACGCGAATGGTAGGTGTCCATGGCACCGGTTGCTGCGGTCGAGCTGCCCGCCTCGTAACTCAGATTCGCCGCGATCCAATCACGGATCGCAGCCACGCGCTGCCCGCCGATGGTGTCACCGAACAGGTCAGAAACGATGGGCTGAAACTCGTCCGAGGCGCAGTAGCGAGAGGGCAGGATGTACTCGATTACCTCACCCGGCAAACGGTGCGGGGGCACCGCGTCGAACTGGGCGATGTCGGCCGTCAGCCGGTTGATCTCGACCATGGCGTCGTATCGCACAGTCAGCTGACCCTGGGTGCGCAGCCAGATTCGGTCGCCGATGGTGTCGTGCCCCGCGATACGTGCAAAGTGTTCCGTTGGCGGCAGCTGGATGTACGCGTCGAGCACCCGCTGTTCAGGGATGATCGCCGCCTCCAGCTGCAGCAGCAGATCGGCCTTTTCAGGCACGTAGTAGTTGAGCTCGGTCGAGATCGCGATCTTCATGGGAAGTCTTTGCTTTAAGTGTGCTTCGCCGCACAAAGCCTGAGGCGCTCCTCAGCTCCTTCGGCGACGAATTAATTCTGGTAAAAGGGGCTTGCTGGCACCGCAGCGCAGGGCAAATCTCGTGTGATCTATCTGCTGAATAACGACCTTTCCGTGGATTGATTCCATCGCGCCAACGTCTGTAGTCGATCGCCGTTCGGTACATGATATGTCTGCAGCAATTAGTGGATCAGTTTTTCCACGTGCCGGAGCTTGTCGGGGTTCCGCATGACATAGATCGCTTTCACATGGTCGTTTTCAATGAGCAGAGCTGTCGTCTGCAATATGCCATCTGCCTCTCGCGTGACAAAGCCGGGCAGACCATTCACGAAGGCCTGCTTGACCAACTCAGGATGACCGCGCCGCAGGCGAAAAATCGCGGATAGTCCGCGCAAAACCTCAACGGCGCCATCGAGAATACGGCTTGCCGCTGGACGTTTGCCGCCGCCGTCGGAATGGAAGCGCACATCGTCGGCGAGCAGTGAGCCGAGCTTTGCGGCGTCACCAGCCCGGGATGCTTCGTAAAAGGCTGCAACGATCGCCAGTCCATGATCGCGTTCGACAGGAAATCGCGTTCGTTCGCTGCGTACATGCTCCCGCGCACGGGCTGCAAGCTGGCGGCAGGCGGCAGCGTCTCGACCGACGGACCGGGCTATATCATCGAAGCTCTCACCGAACAGGTCGTGAAGCAGGAATGCCGCTCGTTCGAGTGGGGAAAGGCGCTCAAGGGCAAGCATGAGGGGGAGGGTGACATCCTCCAGCGGTTCCGCCTCCACGATCGGGTCGGGGAGCCAGGGCCCGATATAGTCTTCCCGCCGCACCCGCGCGGACTTGAGGTGATCGAGGCAGAGGCGTGTCACCATGCGGCGGAGAAAAGCGGCGGGGACGCGCACAGCTTGCCTGTCGGTTCTGGCCCAGCGGATGAATGCTTCCTGCAGCATGTCCTCCGCATCGGCCATCGAGCCGAGCATGCGATAGGCGACGCGCAGCAAGGCGGCTCGTTGCGCGTCGAAGCTGGTCACGCTATCGTCGGTCACGACGGCCAGCCGAGCGCGGGATCGTAGAGACGGAAGCCGACAGCCAGACGGTTCCAGCCATTTATGACATTTATCGCCAGCGTCAGTTGCACTTGCTCCTCCGCACTGAACTCCGACGCCAGCTCAGCATAAACATGGTCAGGTGCCCGCTTCGTGGCAACTTCCGTTAGACAGTCGGTCCAGCCGAGAGCTGCCCGTTCGCGGGCGCTGTAGCATGGCGCCTCCGCCCACGCACCGAGCAAATAGATGCGCTGCTCCGTCTCGCCCGCTTTGCGTGCATCGGACGTGTGCATGTTGAGGCAGTTGGCGCAGCCGTTGATCTGGGAGACACGGATCTTGACCAGTTCCAGCAGGCTTTTTTCGAGACCGGATTTCTCCACCTGCATCGACAGATCGTACCAGGCTTTGAAAAGAGGCCCGCCAGCGGCGTAGACATCAGCGCGGTCATTCATGTGTCGGATCCTTTCATCGCTGTTGGATACCGTCATGACGAGGCAGAGGATGGCCGTGTGACATGCTCCGCATTTTTTTATCGGCTGTTCATTGCCATCTTCCCTGTGAGCGTTGTTCTGGCGACGTCGAGTATCTGCTTAAGAGAATGCAAAGTTGATGGCTAAGTGACCGAAACGAGTGGGCGCCTCGTTGGGCAAAACACATAGGGCAGCTTTCAGCTGCCCAGTCTGCCCAGTCTGCCCAGGAGCCACACCTTAGAGGCCCATGGTCTGGCCAGCGTCGCGTCCCCGACCGGCCCCTTAGAATGAAAATCCGGCCAAAGGCGTCTTCCGATCCTGTTCGCTATCAGGTGCCGCGGCCTGATCGACCGCGGCACCCGTGCATTCAGAAGCGGATGCGCAAGCCCGCCCTTCCGCCAGCGCCTTCAAGGCTGTTGGAGCCACCGCCGTTGCTGAAAGTGCGCACATAGTTGGCCTCCAAGAAGCCGGAAATGCCGCTCGTCTGGCCAATGGTGACGCCCAGAACCGCTTCACCATAATCCCTCATGCGGTCATTGGTGAAGGCGACCGTCTGCACGCCGTTACTAAAGCTTACCTCGTCCCGTCCCTTGAACTCGTGGACATAGTTGGCTCCTATATAGGGTGCCAGCACGGCCGTGTCCCCAATGTGCACCTGTCCGCCGACACGCCCACCGATGCGGCCCCGCAGGCCATCGTCCTCGTTAAAGTCCGCAGTGGTGCCAAGGACCGAGAAGTTGTCGATGTCCGAGCGCGTGTAGGACAGGCTTGCGGCAGGCTCGATGAAGAAGGCGTCGCTGCCGAACCGCAGACCGACCTCGCCACGGACGCCATAGACGGAGCCATTGAATTTCTGTTTGAAGCCGCCGGTCGGGCTGTTGGCGTTGGCCCAATAATGATCATATTTGCCGAGGACGTTTGCAAATATGTTGCCCGAGGTGAAGCTGCCATAGACACCGGCATTAACCGCGTTGAAGGTGATCCTGTCCGGCGAAGCAGCGAAGTTTTGCGAGGAGTTTATATAGCCGCCGGTCACACCGAGGGCGAAGCCACCCTTTTCACCAACGCCACCACCGAAGTCGAAGCCGGCCTGTCCCCCGTAATAATCCTGCTTATAGCCTGTGTTGATGACACGGCTCTGCCCAAAGTTGGACACCGTCCGCCTTCCACCGCGATCCTCAACCGATCCGTGCATCTGTAGCCAGAACTTGCCGGAGTTCGCAGCATCGCCATGGGCCCAGAGTGAGTCGCGGCGCGACCGCAGTTGCGCGGTGACCACGTCTGCGGACTTCATCCACAGGCTGCGGGCGCCATCCACATAATTGAGCGTGCGGAACGCCGCGTCGCTTGGTCCGCCCGTGACGCTGTAGGACAGGGTAGCTGGGTCATAAGCGACTTCATATCGAACGAGGCCTGCATTCTGGAAGCCCCCGTTGAACTGAAAAGCCGACGCCGCGGACGGGGCACCCGCCTGAACGATGACGGCGCCCGAGGTGAAGATGGGTGCGGTAAGGGACGGCGTATCAAGCAGCACGGTCGTTGTCCCCGTGGCAGCGCCACCCAGGATCAGACGATCGCTGCCGCCAGCCCGCACATCGACGCCCAACTGGCTTGCGCCCGTGCCCGAAAAGGTGCCCGGAAGCGTGAGGCTATCGCCCACTACACCGTTGCGCAGATCGATCAGGCCGGCGTTTGAAAAGCTCTCCAGACCCGTGAATGTCGATGCACCCGCCACCGTTGCGCCCGCGCCAAGGCTGACCACGCCAGTGTTGACGAAGGCGTCGGTTCCCGCTCCGAAATCGGGGTTGGGGCCAACGACGAATGTGCCGCTGTTGTTCACCGTATCGTTGCCGGCAGTCAGGACAATGTCGCTGGACAAGGAACCGCTGTTGTTGATCGTTGCCGGACCGCCAAGCGCCTGGACCGCCAAACCATTGGGATTGGAACCGATCGTGCCGGAGTTGGACAGGGTGCTGCCATTGACCGACGTTAGCGTGATGAGGTTGCCGTCAGCCGCTGATAAGCGACCATTCGGCCCCACAGTGACCAGCGCGAGATTTCCGCCCGTGACCGCCAACGCATCTGCGCCGAGGCCTGAAGCCGAAACCAGCCCATTCACCGTAGCACTGGCATTGTTGCTGGCCGTCACCGCGATCGCGCGCGACGTGTCGCCGCTGGCCGCGACATTATTCACGACTGCGCTGGCATTACCCGCCGTCCCCGTGACGGAGATGGCATCGGCGACTCCACCCAAGGAAGCACGACCCGCCGTCGTCACCGTGCCGGTGGAAATTACCGCTGCGTTGGCGCCCTGCGCGAAAATGGCGCTGCGGCTAGTCGCCGTGTCCGCAGGCAGCGCAGCGACGGTGCTGACATTGTTTGCGGTTACGAATGCATCGCCCGTTGCCGACACTGCCGAAATGCCTGCTCCACCGCGGCCGGTGGAGGAGACGTTGCCCGTCGTTATCACGCTGGCAGTCCCGGTGTCTGATAGGGCCGAGACCGCCGTCGATCCCGCACCGGTCGTGGAGACCGATGCAAGTCCCACGTCTGCCGAACCGCCCAGGCTGGAAACCGTCACGCCATTGGAAAGCGCGCCACTGGTTGCGATTGACGCGCCGCTGCCGTCGACTGCCAGATCACCCGCGCCGATCATCTGAACACCGGGGGTTGCAGGCGTAGCCGTCTGAATGGAAACGTCGGCCGGGAGAACAACCGTCAGGCCGGCCGTGGGAAGGTAGGTGATGCCGGCCGGATAGGGATTGCCGGATGCAGGACAGGAAACCAGACCGCCGGCCCCAGGCAGCGCGCCGCATTCATTCTGAGCCAGCGCGGTATTAGGCAAGGCCAACATCAAAATTCCGAGCGAACCTGCAAGGCCAGTCGCACCCAAAAGTGCGCGCGAAGACGTAGCATTCCGACGAGCGGAATGCCCAAATTTTTTCAAATCCATATATTGATCCCTTTTTTCCTCCCTGGCAGGGAGCTATATCGGGAAACGATGATGATAAATGAAAGTTCCCCCCTTTCTTCAATAACATTTTATTATAGATTAACATTCCATTGCTGAGTTATTACGATTTTAATATTGTACTTCCACACAACCTGTCTTCAAAATTCCCATTAATATTGATATAGATTAAGAACTGGTCAGGTCGAGTATCTGAATTCGAAGTGGCCGACGATGCCTGGGGTGCAGCGGGTAGGTGCGGCGTTGCAACATGCAAGGTAACGTCAGCCACCCGCCGCATTCGTTCGCGGCGGTGTATCTCTGCGGTCGAAAGCATCGTGCCGACGAACGCACGCATTATCTCATGTTTCGTCGTTGGTTCGAACTACGGGGGCACGATGCCGCTCCACATCGATCGCTTCGTGGAAATCATATTCCGCACCAGCATTGATGACCTCGACACGCAGAAGGTGATCGACAGCGACGACGAGTTCGAAAAACTGTGTCGCGTTATTTCGCTCACCGAACAGCGCGGCTTCCGCCAGGTGGAAATCCTGCTCAATCATCCCCTGGTGCGCGACGACAAGGCGCTGATGAAGATCTTTGCCATCTGAGCCAAATCACTGGGCGCCCTATAACGATTGGCTCGCACGCCACAGGCGCCGCGATCGGAACCGATGGGAAAGGGTGATTGAACTGATGCGGGTTTGCCGGAGGCTATTTGGTTTAAGTTACGCAGCCATGAATACGTCGTCCAGCACGGCATAATATTGCTCTTCGGCTTCGGCAGGTGGATATCCCCCCTTGCGCGTGACAGGCGGAGCCTTCCGCTCCGGCTCCTCAACGGCGTCTTCGGTTACCTCCTTCGGATTCGCCTCGTTCAGCAGCGCTTCAACCTCCGCGATTTCAAAGCCGATGGCGTCAAAGTCGAAGTCTGGCACCAGCGCTGACAGATCGCCCAGCTCCAGGCCAGCAGCTCGCGGTCCCAGCCAGCGACCTCCGCCAGCCTGTTGACGGCAATGACATAGGCCTTGCGGTCGGCCTCGCTCATTCCTTCCAGAAGCAGAACCGGAATTTGGGGCGACATCAGGGAAAAGCAGGGAAGAGACGCGTTCGTTCCAGACTGCCCACTGCACCAACAGTCTTCACAGCAGGCAGAATTCACCCCCTTGGGGGCGCCCCGCATGATGCCGTGCTGCTCTGCGCCGTTTGCGGATGGATGCCCCCCCCGCGAGGCTTGAGGTAGGATTGAACAGCAGATCCGCGCCCTTCTTTCCGGCCGATTCCCCGCGCTGAGATTCCTTGGGTCACAGCCTGGGCTTCAGGCGGGCTTTGGCAGTGGGCGTAGCAAGGGCTATGGATGGGACAGTCGCCACATTGCTCAGGCTGCGGCGAAGCGCTACCGATGGTGGCGGGCGGCTGGATGGCGATAAGATGGAGACGCGGTCAGAAAAAATTAGCCGATCGGGCGCTGGCCGACTCTTGTTGTTTCGGGTCGCTTCACTCCTGATCCTGACGGATTTCGGACGAGCGGCGGCCGTGATCCATCGGCCTTCGCCGACGACGCCAGTTCGATCGGGCATGGCTCATTTCTCGGCCCTGTTGGGCAGGGTGGCAATGTTCCGGAGCAAGACCTCGCCGCGAGGGCTGGTCATCCTGCTATCTGATGCGCGGGGTTGGACGAAGGATGACCGCGCGCTCGCCGATCGGCTGACGGCCGAGGGCGCGCTGGTCACCGGCATTTCGACCCCGGTCTTCCTGCACGCGCTCGGTTCGCAGAAGACATGCATCAATCCGAACTATGCCATCGTTCCGCTGGCGCGCGAAATTCAGCACCGGCTCGGCGTGCCTATGTATATGAAACCAGTGCTGGTGGGGCGAGGGCTGGGAGCCACGTTCGCCTATGCCACGCTCGTCACGGGACCGGATGGGGCCTATCGCGCGGTGGTCACGGCTGGGTTTCGTCCATTTCTGCCGGGCCGGACCCATTGGTGCAAGTCGGCCATGCTCTCGCTAACGGCCCGCACATATTCTCACGTTGGCCGGACGATCGCCCCCGTGGCCCGTCTGGCTTCCCCCTGGATCAGTTTGAATAGGGAAGGTGCAGATACGCAGGCCGCTGACTTCGCACGATATCGTGGCGCCACGGCAGTAGGGCTTGATCCGCATTTCAGTCCCGACGCGCAGCTCGCGGCGCAAGTGAAGCCATTCCTTGCAGCCCGGTATGCCGCGCCAGGATCTTCGCAAAATCTTGTGCCGATGCCTGCGAACCTGCCCCTCACCATCGTTGACGATCCGGCCGCGCGGCGCACCGACAGGATGGCGGTGATCTATTCCGGGGACGGCGGATGGGTCGGCCTGGACAAAGGGGTCGCCGCGGAACTCGCAAAGGCAGGGGTACGGGTCGTGGGAGTGGATAGCCTGTCCTATTTCTGGAGCGAACGCACCCCGGCCGGTGCCGCCGCCGATCTTGCCTCCATCATCCGGAGTTATTCGCAACATTGGGGTCGCCCCAAGGTCTTTTTGGTCGGCTACAGCTTTGGTGCGGATGTATTGCCCTATATTGCGGGGCATCTGGCCCGGCCCGTGCGATCGCAAGTGAAGGGAATGGCGTTGCTCGGCCTCAGCGGAACGGCGAATTTCCAGTTCCATCTGAGCAACTGGCTGAACATAGGTTCGCCAGGCGCCTACCCGACCATTCCCGCCATAGCGCGGCTGCGCGGCGTGCCCATGCTGTGCATCCGGGGCAATCTGGAAACCGACAGCGCCTGTCCTGACATCCCACGGGGCATAGCAACGGTCGTCACGGTGCCCGGCGGGCATCATTTCGAACGCAACGCGCCATTTCTGGTGGCCCAAATCCTCCGGCACATGCCCAGATGATGGAAGCACAGGACATGCCCACCACCGCAGGGTCGCAGCAGGTGACTTCGGCCTCATCCCATTGGCCGGTTCTCGCCGCCTGCGCCCTACTCCTCGCGTCCCTGCTGCTTTTCTGGCCGGGGATCGCCGAATATGACTCGATCGTTCAATATCGGCAGGTTTTGAGCCAGAGTTACGACGACTGGCATCCTCCCATCATGGCTCGCCTCTGGGCCGTGCTGTCCTTCGCCCGACCAAGCACCGCGCCGATGTTCATAGTTCAAATGGCCGGTTACTGGATCGGGATCGGGCTGCTCGGCCGGGCACTTGGCCAGCGAAAGACCGTCGTCCTGCTCGCCCTGGGCGCGACACCGCTTCTGCTGGGCTGGCTCGCCATTGTGGTCAAGGACAGTCAGCTCGTGGGCGCGCTCACCCTTGCCATTGGCCTGATTGCCACGTTCCGCCTGCGCGAACGGCCCATTCCGCCATTTGCCTTCGTCATCGTCATCCTGTGCCTGATCTATGCAACGCTGGTTCGCGCGAACGGGGCATTCTCGACCGTCCCGCTGGCGTTTCTGCTGGTGGCGCGTCCCCGGAACGAATTTTTCCGCCTCGCCGCGATGATCGCCACCATTCCCGTGGTCCTGCTCCTTTCCCAACCGATCAACCACAGCCTGCTGGGTGCGCGGGACAGTGGGGTACGCAGCAGCCAGCCCATATATGATCTTGCAGCTATTGCCGTTCGGACGGGCGACCCGGCGACAGGCATCTCTGCTCAAGCAATCCGGACGCTCGCGGCGCATCATTGCGTCAAGCCGCTGTTCTGGGATCCGCTGGGTGAAAACGCCTTTTGCGCGTCCGCAATCCGGCCATGGGACAAGATGCCCCTCGGTCAGCTTTATGGGCAGTTTGCCAAGGCTGTCATTGCACATCCCTACGCCTATATCGCGCACCGGCTTGGCCATCTGAATTCGACCGAGCGCTGGCTGGTGCCCCTGCATTGGCCGCTGGCCGCACCGCCCGCCCGATCAGAGCCCAATGACCTGGGTTTCCCCAATCCCTCGTTCATGGCGACACGGTGGCAGGGGGTGGCTGGATTGCTGACCGAAGCGCCTGTCGCGTGGCCGATCTTCTGGGTCGTTGCGGCGTCGTGGGGGTTGTGGAACTGCTGGTGTCGGCCCGAGGGAGCGCAGCGCGAACTCGCAACGGCCCTCTTCGTTTCGACGCTCTTTCAGGAAGCGAGCTTCTTCCTGCTCAGCATATCATCCGACCTTCGCTATCATCTCTGGGCGATGTTGGCGACGGCGCTAGGCTGGATCATCCTGTGGCGACGCGACGAAGCCGTTCGCGGGAAAAGGTGGGCCGCGCTGGTGATTGCGCTGGTTATTCTGTCGGGGACTGTCTCCCGCTTCACCTTGCCGACCCCACCCGCGCGCTATGCCAGCCTGATGAACTGAGAGCCGGATCGGCGCGGGGTCAGCCAAGGAAATGGCTGAGGATGTCCGGGTGAAACGCCCAACCGGCAAAGCCGCATAGGCCCAGGAACATTCCGAACGCGCCGAACATCCAGCCGACGCCGAGCAGCCAGGCGCTTTCCACCAGCGCAGCGACGGCGGCGAGTGATATGGCGGTGGAAATCATTGCCTCGCTCGCGTCGAATTGGTCGTCATGGACGTTGAGGGCATCATAAAGGGCGGAATCGGCCTTTGCTTGCCGAGCCAGAGCAGGCACTTCCCGGATATATTTCGCGATGCTGGCATCAAGCGCATCGACGGTGCGTTTCGACAGCGCCTGCCGATGAGGCGTGTCGGCCAGAAGGACAATCTGACTGCGGCTGGTCTGGCTGATATGCAATTTGGTCTTGGCCGCCTGATATTCATTCCAGCTGTCTACCGCGTTGGACTGCGCCTGCTGCATCGCCTGGACTATGTTGCCATCCTTGATGTTGCACAGGCCCGTGAAGATGGAGAGGATGACGACCGTGATCGCGACCATGCGATTAAGCCGCTTGTCCTTCGACTCTGCATTCAGTTCGACTTCCATGGCGTCCTCTATCAAAAGCGCCGGGCGAGACCGACATAGATGCGCCTTTCAGGCGTGTCGTGGTTGAGGCCGAATTCGGAGCCGATATCGACCTGAGCAGCCTTGCCAACCATCAGTGCGGCGGAAAGGCCCGCGACGGCCTGCGTGCTCATTCTCCCTGCATCATCGTCGCGCATCACGGCGCCCTCGATAGCAAGGTTGAACACCGGACTTGCGGAGAAGTTGATACCGCCCGCCGAACCATAGGCCAGATGCCGCCCCTTTCGATCGCTGTCCACGGCTGCGTCTATCTCTGGCGTGAGCAGCAGGGAAAGCTTCTCCGCCACGGGCACGTTGATGGGAAGTTGCACACCGCCGCCCCAATCACCCACGCCAATCGCACTGCCGCCCGTCGGCACGCTGATCCAGGGCAGAAGAGCGACCGACAGATCGTGTCCATCGGGGTCGATCAGGTTGCGCTTGATCCCGATGCTGACGTCGCCTGAGCCTGATTGCCGTTGGACGTCGCCGGTTCGGCGATCGCGGGTGCGGGCGATGCCGACGGCGGTCCAGCCCAGGCGCAGCTCGGCATGCTCCGCGATGCCATAGCGCAGTGCGACATCGCCCAGCAAAATGGTATCGCTTACCGAGTCCGGCGATGTGTCATGCGTCCAGTCGACGGCCGATGTTTCCACCGATAACGCGCCCGGTTCAAGGGTGCAGGGCGGCGTGTCCAAGCCGGGGCGATCGGGACAATAGTCCCGCGCCGCCGCCCCATTCGCCAGAACCGTCAAAAGGGCAGCGACGGGCACGAAGAGCTTCATCACGGCTCTGCGCTAATTGCCGCCGCATGCATTGTAAAGCAGCGCCTTCACGCACATTCGCACAGGTCAATTCCAGCTCTCACCCTCGACCCAGGCGCAATGATCGAAATTTGCGATCCACAGGCGTTCGTGCTTTCGCCGGAACTGGATAAGGGCATCGGCCGCCTGCCCGGCCGCTTCGGACTTCTGCACCCCGCCCGCACTGCGCTCACTAGCCGCCCGGCAGCAGAGCCGCGCATGTTCCAGCCCGAGTTGCAGGAAGTTCACCCGCTCAGCCGCTTGCGGATCATGCGCCGCAGATTGCGCGGCTCTGGACAGAAGTTTTTGCCCGGCTGCAAAGCTTCCTTCCGGATAGACGATGGCCGCTGCCCTGGCCCAGCTTTTCCAGCGCGACGCCTTCAATTGGGCGAAGGTCGGCTCCAGCCTTCCGCTGAGGTTCATCGTGTAGTTTTCCCAATGCTCGAAATAGGCCCTCACGTCCGCAGCGGCGGGGCCGAAGCAGGCATAATATTCCTCCAGCAACGCATTGGCATCTGCGTCCGGCCGAGACTGAAGACGCATCAGCAGGTAGAGCGTCGGGCCTTGGGTCGCCCATTGCCCGGTGAGGGAATCGAAGTCGGTGCCCACCAGGCCGTTCGTGGCCGCGTTCCGGAATTCGTCCGCAAACTGGTGGGCGAAGACGAACGGCATGCAATAGCCATCGAGAAAATGGTTCGTGCGCAGAAAGATGCGCGCGCCAGTGTTTGCCCAGCCGCGCCATTGCTTTTTCATCCACTCCTGCACCGCCGCCGTGCGCGGGTAGAACCATGACGAAGGACAGAAGCCGACGAGGATGTTCTTGTTGAGCCGCACGCCAGAGGTCGGCGGCGCGAAATAGTTAAAATAGGCGTAGCCCACGACCGTGACGTCCGGATCATCCCGCGCCGCGAGGCGCTGGATTTCGAGCCAGGAGCGCGCATACCGATCCGTCACGAAAGGATGGCGGGCCATTTTCGATTGGGGTGGAATGAATGTCAGATAGTCGAGCGGTGGAGGGCTATCGAGAGCGCGACAAAGCGCGCATTCGCAGAGCCCGGGCATGTCATTTTCGACCGCGTTGATGAAGCTTGCCCCTGGTCTGGCGCCGCCCTTCTCGCGCCAGAGGGTGACAATCTGTTGGTGTAGACCGGGGTCGGCGATCGACATCGAAAAGCGGGCGCCCGGCTTTACCGGCCCGCGCCGTCCATCGACGAGCTGGAACCATTCGGGGTGCTGATCGCCATATTTGGCCCACCAGTCGCCAAAGGCATGGCCATAGCCAATGTGCTGGCGGCGGCCCATCCGGTGGCGCCTGATGAATATGCGCTCCTCCGCACGGTAGTCCGCCCCCGCCGCAGTGGAAAAGCCGAGTTCCGGACGATCGATCTTGCCCGCCTTGAACAGGCGAACATGACGCTGCATCAAATGGGGAGTGACGACCTCGTCAAGGCTCGGCACGACGAGGGATGCCGTTTTCGGCACCATGGTCCCCAGATCTCCGGGCCAAAGCCAGCGGACCTTCAGGTAGTTTTGCAGAAAATGATAAACGCCAAACAGCGTGCCTGCGGTGACATCGGGGTCCAGCGGGTCGCCGGGGCCATCGCGCCCCGCGATACAGAAATTTCCTCCAATCGTGCGAAGGACGCAGGCTTCAGGGGCGAGGCTGCTGAGATCGATCGATGCGCGTGCAATGGCGGTATCACCCAGAAAGAAGAAACCTCCTGACGTGCTTTGCCCCGACGCTACGTGTTCCGGGATGATCTGGGGCAGCGTGCCGGTGGCCTTCGCGAGATGCGCGGCGAGTTCCCGCGCGGCATAGACGACGCAATCTTGCGGCTGATCCGGTATGACCAGCGGGCGGGGGATGCCGCCCTTAATAAGGGTTATGCTGGATAGGGATGTTGCCTGGCCTTGGCTTATGGTTGGCGCCGAAAGCAGGGCTGCCGCCGATCCGAAGGAAAATGTCCTGCGTGAAATGGCTTGTCCCATTGGCAGCCCTCCTCCCTTCTGATCAGGGTGCCCCCCTCTTAGTCCAATTGACGGTCCTGGGGGCTGTGGCGGAGGGAGTACGTCCAAATGGTGAAAGGACAGCAGGGCCTTTCCTATATTTTCCCCAGTTCGTTGCGGATGAACAGCCGTTCCAGGCTTTCACGCCTGGGCAGTCCGGAGGCCGCGATCGGCTCTCCGTCGAGCAGGGTCCTTCGGGCGGCGCGGCGGGCGAGGATATAACTGGGATCAAGGAGGGACAGGAAGGTCAGAAAGGGCGCCAGACCGGGCCAACGCAACTGGGCCAGGCGCCGTATATATTGGAGCCGCGCGCGGATTCCCCGCGTCAGGGCGCGTGGCACTTCCATGCCAAGCAACTTGCGCGCCGTGAGCAATTGGGTGCGCATCGCGTTGCGCGCATAGCCGGACTGGAAATGCCGGTTCAGCTCATCCCAATCATCCTGCTGGAAACGGCTGGCAAAGGATTGCATGTCCAGCAGATGGCGCAGGTCGATCCGGCCGCGCAGATAGTCCCTGCCCTTCAACTGGTCATGCAGCAGCAATATCGCGGTGCACGCGACCGGAGATGGCAGCAGGACGATCCCGCCCGCCAATTCCAGCAGGGCGGCATTTTGCGCGAGATCGTCAAAGCTATAGCAGAGCGTGTTGATGCTGCCATAATCGGAGTGAAGATCAATCGTCGCCGTATCCTGCGGGCGCGAGAGGACAGCGGGCACGCCGGGTTGGGGATCGGGCGTGTCGAGGCAGTAACCGATGCCGCGCAGTTGATCGATCATGGGCAGGAAACGATCGGCGGGCACCATCAGGTCGATGTCCGCCAGCATACGGGCGGCACGCTCGTCCGGTGGCGCATGGGCCAGCCATGCCGTGCCCTTCAGCAGGATCGGCGACACACCGGCCGCGTTCATGGTCGCGGCGGCTTCGTCCAGTTGCGCCATGATACGAGCGTTACGGTCGCCATTGCGTCTTTCCATCTCGGCGAAAAATGTCGCGACATCCGATGGCAGTGCGGGAAAGCGTCCGGCTTTTCTAAGCCGCGCGGCCACGGCAGGGCTGCACAAGGTTTTGTTGGCGAGTGCAATGATGCGGGGCCAATCGGCATGCGAGGGTATTTGGCCCCGCAGGCAGGACAGCAGGCCATTGAGATGATCAAGCCGGATCACAAAATACCCCCAGCAGCGCGGCCGCTTCATCCAGATCGTCATATTCCAGTTCGCAGGTCCGGGCGCCGCCGACGGCGCGGATTAGGCTGTCGATCGCGGGACGGCTGGCCTCTCCGCTGCACGAGGCGGCTTCGGAGAGCAGATGTTTGACCAGTGCCGTGGGATGTTGCGGGATCAGGCGCGCGGGCGCGCCCTTCGTCCGCCGCAGCTTCAAGATCCAGCCAACCGGCAGGGGCGCTTGCCCGGATGGCAGCGGCAAGGCAAGGTAGCGCACCCGCCGCCCATCGGGCCGCCAATGGATCAGCGGCTGGAGCTGCCCCGGGTAGCGCGCGGCCATCATCGGCCAGGCGCCCGATTTTACGGTTGGCAAAAAGGGGAGGCCCAGCACTTGGCCGTCTGGTCCCAGCATGCTGATGTCATCGCCGTGATAGGCAAAGCCGCTGCCGATCAGCCAGGAGGTCAGGGTCGTCTTCCCCGCCCCCGGAGGCCCGGTCAGGAGCAGCGCCTTTCCATTGCGGCTGACGCAGCCCGCATGCAGCGCCAGGTTCCAGCGGGGATCATCGATGATGTCCTGGATGATCTGAGCCTTGACCAGGGTGGCGGCCTGATGGAGTTGCAGGACGGAGGCATCGCCCGCATCACGGCTGAAGAGGCAAAGCCCGTTGCTTTGCCAGAGATGATAGAGGGTGGAGGGCGGCGTTGAGGCCGCGCCCAATTGAAGATGGGCGAAAAGCGGCGCCACGTGCCGCACCAGCGCCTCATCATGATAGCGCAGCGTGAGGGCGCGACCGCCGAGCGATATGGATTGCGTCAGGATGGGCGCGGATTCGGGCGGGCAGGCAGTGGCGTGGACCAGCCCGGAGTGGGACCATTCCGCCAGCACCCTGTCGAGCATAGACGCGGCCTGATCGACGCCCCGGTCGACGACTTCCTGCGCGAGTTGCGACAGGGACACGCCATCCTCAAGGCGGCATCCGATATAGCCTGCTATCTGGTTCAGTTCATAAATGGCGTGCCGGTACTGCGAAACGATCACCGGCTGATCGCCGATGAAGGTCATCGAAGTCCCGGGTGTAAGGCGCAGCATCAATTCCGCCCCATCAGGGCGCTCCGCCCATTCGCCATCAATCAGCTGAACCTTGGCGTTCAGTGTTTGCCGCCCTTGTTGCCCGGATTGCCGGGGCTGGTGCCGGGGCCGTCATTGATCGGCGGGTTGCCCGGGGGCTGGGGATCGGGGCCGTTGCCGACGCCATTATTACCCTTGGGACCGCCGCCGCCGCCGCCGCCCGATGCCGCGATTGCCTGTGACGACAGGGAGGTCGACAACATGATCGTCATCGCCGGGGGAACGGTCGCCGCGAAGCGACCGCAGGTTTTCAGAAAGCGGCGGCGATCTTCGGCCGCAGCCAGAATGGTGGGTTCCTCAGCCAAGATAGCCTCCTCTTTTTCAGGGTTGAGGCAAGCTACCACCTGGGCCGGGCCGACCGCACTGCTATGGCGGGGTATATCAGAAGGTATAACCCCGCCCGCCCTCTACAGCCTATGATATTTCATAGGCTTGGTTGGATTAGTCCGAAGCTGGCAGGTAAATCTCACCCCCCTTGTTCTTAAAAGTCTCGCTCATTTCGGCCATGCCTTTTTCCGCATCTTCGGCCGCGATGAATGAGTCGGCGGGTTGGTTCTGCTTCGCTGCGAAGTCCCGGACCTCCTGCGTGATTTTCATCGAGCAGAATTTGGGGCCGCACATCGAGCAGAAGTGCGCAGTCTTCGCGCCTTCTGCCGGGAGCGTCTGGTCGTGATATTTCTCCGCCGTGTCGGGATCGAGCGACAAGTTGAACTGGTCGCGCCAGCGGAACTCGAAGCGGGCACGGGAGAGCGCGTCGTCGCGGACCTTGGCGGCGGGGTGGCCCTTCGCCAGATCGGCAGCGTGGGCGGCTAGCTTGTAGGTGACGACACCGACCTTCACATCGTCGCGGTCGGGCAGGCCCAGATGCTCCTTGGGCGTGACGTAGCAGAGCATGGCCGTGCCGTACCAGCCGATCATCGCTGCGCCGATGCCCGAGGTGATATGGTCGTAGCCCGGCGCGATGTCAGTGGTTAGCGGCCCAAGCGTGTAGAAGGGGGCTTCGCCGCACGCCTCAAGCTGCTTGTCCATATTCTGCTTGATCTTGTGCATGGGCACATGGCCCGGCCCTTCGATCATCACCTGCACATCCTGTTCCCAGGCGCGCTTGGTGAGTTCGCCCAGCGTGTAGAGTTCGCTGAACTGCGCTTCGTCATTGGCATCGGCGATCGATCCGGGGCGCAGGCCGTCGCCCAGCGAATAGGCGATGTCATAGGCTTTGCAGATTTCGGTGATCTCATCGAAATGCTCGTAGAGGAAGCTTTCCTTATGATGGCTGAGGCACCATTTCGCCATGATCGACCCGCCGCGCGAGACGATGCCGGTGACGCGCTTGGCGGTCATCGGGATGTAGGCGAGGCGCACGCCCGCATGGATGGTGAAATAGTCGACGCCCTGCTCGGCCTGCTCGATCAGCGTGTCGCGGAAGATCTCCCAGGTCAGTTCCTCGGCAATGCCGCCGACCTTTTCCAGCGCCTGATAGATGGGCACTGTGCCGATCGGCACCGGCGAATTGCGCATAATCCATTCGCGGGTGTCGTGGATGTTGCGGCCGGTCGAGAGGTCCATCACCGTGTCCGCGCCCCAGCGGATCGACCAGACCAGCTTGTCGACTTCGCTCGCCACGTCGGAGGCGACCGCCGAATTGCCGATATTGGCGTTGATCTTCACCAGGAAGTTGCGGCCGATCGCCATCGGCTCGGTTTCAGGGTGGTTGATGTTGTTGGGGATGATGGCGCGGCCACGGGCGACCTCGTCGCGGACGAACTCCGGCGTCACATAATCGGGGATTTCCGCGCCCCAGTCCTGCCCGTCGCGGACATATTCGGCGAGACGTGCACGGCCCAGATTCTCCCGCTCGGCGACATATTCCATCTCCGGCGTGATGATGCCGCGACGGGCATAGTGCATCTGGGAGACATTCATGCCCGGCTTGGCGCGCAAGGGGCGCTTCACGACATGGGGGAAAGGCTGGACGCCGCCGCTGCGGTCGGGGCCTTTGAGGCCGTTATCCTCGGGCTGGATGGCGCGGGCGTCATATTCTTCCACATCGCCCCGACCAACGATCCAGTCGCGGCGCAGCGTGGGCAGGCCCGCCATGATGTCGATGCGCGCATTGGGATCGGTGTAGGGGCCGGAGGTATCGTAGACGCGAACGGGCGGCTCGCCGCTGCCGGGTTCCAGGTCAATCTCGCGCATGGCGACCTTGAGCGGGCCGACATGGATTTTACGGCTACCCCGAATGGGGCCGGTGGTGACTCGCATTTCGGTGCGGGCGGGAATGTCGGCCATGGTGGTGGTTCCTTTCAGGCGATGACGGTTGCGCGGCCGGTGAGGCCCGCGAGGAAGAGGAGGATGCCCAGGACGATGCTGACAGCGGCCCAGGCGCGGGTGAAGTTGAGGGACCAGCGGCCGATCCTGATGAGCGGCGCAGGGATGGCGAGCAGCAGGGCGCCCTCTATCAGTGCAACATAGCCGATCAGGCTGACGATGACGGCCAGCGGATCGGTCCAGATGCTGTGGACGAGGACGAGAGCTGTGCCGACGACGAAGATGGGGAAGCCGAGCGTCATGACGAGGCCGGGCGAGCGTTCCAGATCGTCCATCATCGCGCGCCAGCGGGACGGTGCGATCAGCCCGCCGATGCCGACGACGATCATGTACAGGCCGATGGCTTCGGACAGGCGCAGGGTGAGGATGGAGATGGTGTCCATGGCAGCTCCGTCCTCCTCTTCTTCTTCGCTGGGCGGAAGGAGGACGCGGACATGCCTGTGACAAGCCCTCCCTCCCTACGCCGGTCTCATCCGGATCAGGTTCAACGGGTCGCAGCCACATCAGCCGCCTCTCAACCGCTTGTGAGCGGTCCCCCGGGGATTGGGTGGCGATAGCGGAAATGTGCAGGCGACGCCAGCCCATTGCGCTGGACATAAGGGGCGCTTTGCCGCTTTTATGGCAGGCGATGAAGCACCATGATCTGTCCACCAAGGAAGGCCGCAAGGCGCACCGGCATGAAATGCGCATGGTGGCTGTGCGACCGAGGCGCTGGGGACTGTGGCTGCTGACGGCGGGGTTCCTGCTGGTGCTGACGCCGTCCGCGCTGGACGTGCATAGCCTGTTCGGGCTGTGGCCGCCGATGTTGGGGGCGATTTGCGTGATTGTTGGCGTGCCGTTGCTGGTGGCGAGCGTGGTGCTGAAGCGGCGTTATGTGCGGGAGCGCGCGGCGGGACAGGTGATGGTGGGGCGGGTTAAGGGTTGAAGCTAGTTTCTTATTCCCCTCCCGCAGGCGGGAGGGGTTAGGGGTGGGCGCGAGCGGAGCGAGCTGCTGGGCTCGCCTTTGAATACCCCACTAACGTCGCGCTGGCCCACCCCCTAGCCCCCTCCCGCCTGCGGGAGGGGGAACATCGTATCTCGGCCATTCAGGGAGTCACCTCGAACATCAGCTTCATGCCCGTCCTCGGCCTTATCGTCAGGCGGCTGATCGGCTCCGGCTTGAATCCTTCCGGCACGGACAGGCGGTAGCGGCGCAGGACGCTGGCGATCACCGTCATCACCTCCTGCTGGGCGAAGCCTGCGCCGACGCAGACGCGGGGGCCTCGACCGAAGGGGAACCATGCCTGTTTCACCATCTCCGCATTGGCGGGATCGTCGAAGCGATCGGGATCGAAGCTGTGCGGGCAGCCCCAATTATCCTTGTTCCGCTGGGTGAGCCAGGGCGCGACGACCAGCATCGCGCCTTCCTCCAACTGCTTGTCGCGCATCGGCATGGGGCAAGGCACTTCTCTGGGCAAGAAGGCGACGGGCGGATAGAGGCGCAGCGTTTCGCGGAAGATGTTGCGGACGTGCCCCATGTCCTTGAGCATGGCGGCGGTGAGCGCCTCCTCGCCCGCCAGCGCCACCACTTCGGCGCGCGCGGCATTCTGGATATGCGCGCATTCGGCCAGCATGTAGAGCGCCCAGGTCATGGTGCTGGCCGAAGTTTCATGGCCCGCGAGGAACACGGTGGAGACCTGATCCATCACCTGTTGCAGGGTGAAGGGATCGCCGGTTTCGGGATGCTTAGCCTCGATCAGCGACTGGAGAATGTCCTTGTGCGGGGCCTCGCCGCGCTCATGAAAACCCTGGTAGCGGGCCTCGACGATCGGGCGGAATACGTCGTGGATTGCCTTGGCGGGCTTCAGCGACCGCTGCTCGAACCAGCGCGCGGGGAAGCCATAAAGGCGCAGCATCGAGGCGCTGTGGGCGTAGCGCTGGAACTTGCCGAACGCATTGTGGATGATGTTGGAGCGGTGCTCGTCCAGCGCCTCCGAAAAGAGCGTGCGGAAGATGATGTCGGCCGCGACATGAGTCATCATCGGGTCAATATCGACAGGCTGTGTGCGATCGGCGGCATCGATGCGGGCGAGCAGATCGTCGGCGGCCGCGACCATTAGCGGCATAGACCGGTGCAGCGCGGTGTGGGCGAAGGCCGGGTTCACCATCGCGCGCTGGCTTTCCCAATCCTCGCCATTGGCGGAAAAAACGCTGTCGCCGATCAGGGGCGACAGGTTGCGGACCAGTTCGCGATGCTTGGGGAAGGCGGTGCCGCCGCGCAGTATCTTGTCCACCAGCGGCAGTTCGTTCGCGATATACATGATCTGGCCGGGCATGCGGATTTCGCCCAGCTTCATCGTGTAGCTTTTTTCGAACAGCACATGGATCCAGCTATGCCAGCCGCGCAGGAAACGCTTCATCAGGCCGCGCTTGGTCCGGGGCGGCTGTGGATAGGGAGGCGTGAAGGGTTCGGTCACGGGATAGCCCTGAATGCGGCGATGGCTTCGTCAATGGTGCGGCGGCCTGCGGTCAGGCTGACATAGTCGACGGGAGATAGGCGATCGCCGACGCGCAGATAGTCGAAATGCGCTTCATATTTGTTCGACCAACCGCTGTTATAATTTTCCGGGTCGTAGAAGAGGTGGAAGCGCGGCGAGAGTAGATCGACGCGGGCGGCGCAGCGATCCGATACGAGGCGAATGGGGTTCACGTCGTGATAGGCTGCGCCATCGGGGGGCGCGGAGAAATCGACGAGGCGGAACTGCCCCTCGTTCAACGCCTTCAAGTCGGCATGATACCAGCGCGCGTCCTTGCGCAGGGCGATGACGGGGACGACTTGCCCCAGCGTCAGGGCGGTGAAATGATCGGGCAACGGCCTGCCCTTGCGCAATTCCAGGATGCGGCGAAGGACGCTCATGGCGTATATGGTGCCGTTGCTGTGAGAGGCGAAGATGACTTCGTCCCACGGGCCGTCCATCTCCTGCGCGATGCGGGCGGCGAACTGATCGAGGCGAGCGTCCATTTCCTCGCCGGGACCGCGCGCGGCGACGCTGTGGTTGTAATACATGAACCGCAGCAGCCAAGGGACAATTAGTTTGTTAAGCAATCTACCGGACAGCAGCGCGCTGATGCCGGTGCCGATCAGCGCTGCCGCCCAGAAGGGCATGAGCAGCGACAGCAGCGAGGCGGGGATTAGCGCCACCGCGAGCGGGATCAGGATGGCGAGCAGCGGCGGGTAGAGGATGGTGATGACCGGGCCGGGGCGCAGCTTCCTCATCCGCAGGAACTGCATGTGGCGGGCGTGGGCGGCGTAGGTGGCGATCGATCGCCAAGCGAGGAGCAGCGGGTTGCGGATCCAAACCTTGCCGACCAAATCCTCCCAGCGGAGGAATTCATAGTCGGTTTCGACCCCTGCGCTATGGTTGGTGACGGTCCAGATGGCGGACGAGGCCGGGCCTGACCGACGCGCGCTTACCTCCACCTGTTCACCGGAGAGGCGCGCATAACGCTCCGCCTGCTCGCGATAGAGTTGGTGATAAAAACGCACCCCGCGCGGATCGAAACCGCCAAGGTAGAAGACTTTACGCTTGAACTTTTGCACGGCCCTGTTCCACATCGGGCCATGACGACACCCGAACGCGATTACTGCTATTTCATAGATCACCGCAAATACAACCGAAACATCGGCTGCCGGAAACATGACAATGCCTATGGCATCAATGGCGGCGGCAGCGAGCGGGACCGTTGGCGGGCGGATCTGGCCTTTTACCGGCATATGCGAGGAAATGGCGATCCGATGGCGCTGCCTGCGCTTCTCGCCTGCCTCGTCTTTGGTTGGTTCTGCTGGAACTATCATCCGGGCAAGGGGCTGTGGCGGGGACAGCTCTTGCGCCGTTTTGCGAAAGCGCCGAAGTGAGCGGCATGACACAGCAACGCCATGTTTCGATCGGGTCGGTGACGATCGGCAATGACCTGCCCTTCGTCCTGATTTCCGGCCCTTGCCAGATTGAGAGCCGCGATCATGCGATGATGATGGCGGAAAAGCTGGCGGGGGTAGCGGACAAGGCAGGCGTGCCGTTCATCTTCAAATCCTCCTTTGACAAGGCGAACCGGACTTCGGTGTCGGGCCAGCGTGGCGTGGGAATCGATGCGGGGCTTGCGATCCTGGCTGAGGTGAAGGCGCAGTTGGGCTGTCCGGTACTGACCGATGTGCATGAGGCGGGGCAAGTGGAGGCGGCGGCGCAGGCGGTGGATATTTTGCAAATCCCGGCATTCCTGTGTCGCCAGACGGACCTGCTGCTGGCGGCGGGGCGGACGGGCGCTGTGGTGAATGTGAAGAAGGGGCAGTTCCTTGCGCCCTGGGACATGGCGGCGGTGGCGCAGAAGGTCGCTTCCACCGGCAATGAGCGGATATTGCTGACCGAGCGCGGCGCGAGCTTTGGCTACAATACATTGGTCAGCGATATGCGGTCGCTGCCGGTGATGGCGCAGACCGGCTATCCGGTGGTGTTCGACGCGACCCATTCCGTGCAGCAGCCGGGCGGGTTGGGGTCAGCTTCGGGCGGGCAGCGGGAGTTTGCACCGGTGCTGGCGCGCAGTGCGGTTGCGGCGGGCGTCGCGGCGGTGTTTGCCGAGGCGCATGATGATCCGGATCGGGCGCCTTCGGATGGGCCTGTCATGCTGCCGCTGGAGTGGATGGGGCCGCTGCTTGGGAAGTTGAAGGCTATCGATGAGGTGGTGAAGGGCTGAGTACGCCTCTCTCATCCCCGTTCGCCCTGAGCTTGTCGAGCCGAAGGCCGCCGAAGCCAACGGCTCCACTTCTTTTGAGAAAAGTGAAGGGCTTCGACAGGCTCAGCCCGAACGGTGAAAGGTCGTCCCCTATATCAAGGCCGCGTCTGGCCCGTCCCGCGCACCAGCCATTTGTAGGTGGTTAGACCTTCCAACGCTACCGGGCCGCGCGCGTGGAGGCGGCCGGTTGAGATGCCGATCTCCGCGCCAAGGCCGAACTCGCCGCCGTCGGCGAATTGAGTGGAGGCGTTCCACATGACGATCGCGCTGTCTACGGCGTTGAGGAAGCGCTCGGCTTTCGCCGCGTCTTCGGTAATGATCGCGTCCGTGTGATGGCTGGCGTGAGCGGCAATATGAGCGAGCGCTTCGTCCAGCCCATCGACCAGCCGCACGGAAACGATGGCGTCGAGATATTCGGTATCCCAATCCTCGTCCGACGCAGCAATCACGCGCGCGTCCATCGCCTGCACCGCCGCGTCGCCGCGCACTTCGCACTTAGCGTCGAGCAGGGCCTTCACGATGGTGGGTGCTGCGCTGAATGCCTTGTCGATCAGCACCGTTTCGGTCGCGCCGCAGATGCCCGTCCGGCGCATCTTGGCGTTGACGATCAGCTTGGCTGCCATGTCCGGATCCGCCGCACCATCGACATAGCTGTGGTTGATGCCGTCGAGATGCGCGAGCACGGGCACGCGCGCTTCCTCCTGCACGCGCGCAACCAGACTCTTGCCCCCGCGCGGGACGATCAGGTCGATGAAGTCAGACGCCTTGAGCAATGCGCCCACGGCGGCGCGATCCGTCGTCGGCACCAACTGCACTGCGTCGGCAGGGAGGCCCGCAGCCGCAATGCCCTCCGCCATGGCGGCATGGATGGCGCGGTTGCTTTCCTTCGCCTCGCTGCCACCACGCAGAATGACCGCGTTGCCCGCGCGCAGGCACAGCGCGGCGGCGTCGGCGGTCACATTGGGGCGGCTTTCATAGATGATGCCGATCACGCCCAAGGGCACGCGGACGCGGGACAGTTCCATGCCGTTGGGCCGGACCTGCTTGTCGATGACACTGCCGAGCGGATTGTCGAGGCTCGCGACCTGATCGACGCCAGCGGCCGTTGCCGCCACGCGACTTTCATCGAGACGCAGACGGTCGAGCATGGCTGGCGAGAGACCGTTGGCGGCGGCGTTTTCCATATCGCGCGCGTTTGCTGCAAGGATTTGCGGCGCCTGATCCCGAAGCGCCTGCGCGGCGCGGCGCAGGGCCTCGATCTTCTGCGCGTCGCTTGCGCTGGCCAGCGTTGCGGCAGCGGCGCGGGCGCGCGCGCCCATTGAGGCAATCAGCATTTCGGGAGTCTGGGTCAGGTCATTCATCTGGTCGAGCCTTTCGCCCGCGCCCTTAGCATGAAAGCGCGACGGGGCGAAAGGCGCTGACAGCTACCAATGGTAGCCTCGGCCTACATTGGCCAGAGTGTTTTGCTCGAAAACTCTACTCCGTTCGGGCTGAGTCTGTCGAAGCCGCTTTCTTCTCTTCAAAAGAAGAAAAGCCCTTCGACAGGCTCAGGGCGAACGGGTGTTGGGATGATCTATTATGTCCCTAAGCGGCCTGCGCCAAGCTTTCCGCCTTCAGCGCGCGGAAGGTGCGGCAGGGCGGAATGTTGCGCCATTCGACCCGCTCGGCGATCTGGTTGAACTGCCCGGTGAGCAGCCGACGTACGAAGGCAGAATATTGATAGACCAGAAACTCGCCGCCGGGTCGCAACGCCCGCTGCGTTTCCGCGCAGATGAGTTCGCCGACGCCATCCGGCAGGGTGGAGAAGGGGATCCCCGAGAGGATATAATCAGCCTGCCGGTGTCCGGCCTCAACAATGAAGCGGCGCACATCCGCCGCCGACCCATGTACGACCCGCAGGCGGGGATCGTCGATCTGCGCTTCGAGCCATGCGACGAAGTCGAGGTTAAGATCGATCGCCACCAGTTTCGCGTCCGGGTGCATGCGCTCCAGGATCGGGCGGGTGAAGGTGCCGACGCCCGGCCCATATTCCACCAACAGGCGCGTATGCTGCCAATCCACCCGGTCCAGCATGCTGTTCACCAGTGCAGCCGAAGAGGGGATCACGGAACCGATCATCCCGGGATGCTTCACGAACTGGCGGAAAAACATGCTCCACTGACCCAGGAATGACGCCGGATCTGCTTTTTTCTTCAAGGGAATGGAGGCCATCAATACTCGCCTGTTTGCCTTCACGTCTGGGCCTTGCAAATATCGGCAAGCCTGGCAAGCCGCTTTGCATGCTGGCGGGCATATTGCCCGGCCATGGGTAAGCGAACGCGCGGACTGCGGATGGGTTCAATCCGCAATCCGCTAGCCCTTGTTAAGATTGCGATTCGCGGGATCGGAGCATCCCCGGCGCCACAAAGCCGATGGGGTCTACCCGCATGGCGCTCTGCTTCAGCTGGGATTGAATCTTTTCATATTCATGCTCCATTTCCGGCGTCACCGACGCGCGGGTTTCCTCCAGCGCCTCATTGAAATGCGCCTGCTCGACCCGCTCCACCGACAGGGATTTGCGCAGCGCGATCAGACCGGCGCGGCGGACCAGATCTTCCAGGTCCGCGCCCGTGAACCGCTCCGTCCGCTCCGCCAGATCGTCAAGGTCGACATCCTCACCCAGCGGCATCTTGCCGGTATGGATTGTCAGGATGCGCCTGCGCCCTGCCTTGTCGGGCACCGGGACATAGATGAGCTCGTCGAAGCGGCCCGGCCGCAGCAGCGCGGGGTCGATCAGCGTCGGCCGGTTGGTCGCGCCGATAACGATGACCGATTGCAGTTCCTCCAGCCCGTCCATTTCGGCAAGGATAGTGTTCACCACCCGCTCCGTCACCGCCGGTTCGCCAAGCCCCCCGCCACGCGCGGGGACAAGGCTGTCCAGCTCATCGATGAAGATGACCGTGGGCGCCACCTGCCGCGCTCGGGCGAACAGGCGTGCGATCTGCTGTTCGCTTTCGCCATACCATTTGGACAGCAGGTCGCTGGACTTGGTCGCGATGAAGTTCGCCTGCGCCTCCCGCGCGACCGCCTTGGCCAGCAGCGTCTTGCCGGTGCCGGGCGGGCCATAGAGGAGGAAGCCCTTTGCTGGACGGATGCCGATGCGGCGGAAAGCGTCGGGGTCCTTGAGCGGCAGCTCGACCCCCTCCTTGAGGCGCATCTGTGCCTCGTCCAGACCGCCAATGTCGGACCAGCCGATATTGGGCGCCTGCACCATCACCTCGCGCATGGCTGATGGCTGGACGCGCTTGATCGCCGCCATGAAGTCATCGCGGGTGACAGACAGTTCCTCCAGAACGTCCTGCGGGATGGTGCCTTCCTCAAGGTTGAGGCGCGGCATGAAGCGTCGTACCGCCTCGATCGCCGCCTCGCGGGTCAGGGCGGCGAGGTCAGCGCCGACAAAGCCATAGGTCATGCGCGCCAGTTCGCCGAGATCGACGCCTTCGGCCAGCGGCATACCGCGCGTGTGTATGCCCATGATCTCACGACGCCCGCGCTCGTCGGGAACGCCGACGATGATCTCACGGTCGAAGCGGCCGGGGCGGCGCAGTGCTTCATCAATCGCCTCGGGCCGGTTGGTGGCCGCGATGACGACCAGATTGGTGCGCGGCTCCAGCCCGTCCATCAGCGTCAGCAACTGCGCAACAAGCCGCTTTTCGGTCTCGCCAGTCACGCTGCCGCGCTTGGGCGCGATCGAATCGATCTCGTCTATGAACAGGATCGAGGGGGAGGACTTGGCCGCCGCCTCGAATATCTCGCGCAGCTGCTTTTCCGATTCGCCATAGGCCGAACCCATGATCTCCGGCCCATTGATCAGGAAGAACTCAGCCTCCGATTCATTGGCGACGGCGCGGGCGAGGCGCGTCTTGCCCGTACCCGGCGGGCCATGGAGCAACACGCCCTTGGGCGGGTCGACGCCCAGCCGTTCGAACAATTCAGGGTAGCGGAGCGGCAGCTCCACCATTTCGCGCAGTTGGTCGATCGCTTCAGCCATGCCGCCAACATCGTCATAGGTGACATCGGCGCGCCGGGACTCCTTGGGCTCCTCATATTCGGCGCGCAGGTCGATCTCGGTATCGGCGTCGATCTGCACGTACCCCTTGGGCGTCGTGGACACCACCACCAGCCTGATTTCCTGAAGCGCATAGGCGGGCGCGGCGAGCATCTGACGTAGCTGCGGGGGCATGTCGTTCGGCGGGACCTGCTGTTGGCCTGCCGTTGCAACGATGTCGCCAGCCGCGAGCGGACGCTGGAAGAAAACACGCTTCAGCGCTTCGGGATTGCCCTGAAGCCGGAGATTATTTTGTGCAGGCGCGAACACAACCCGTTGCGCGGGGCGAGGCTCGATCTTGGTTATATGCACGAAATCGCCCGATCCGACCCCCGCATTGGCGCGCTGCAACCCGTCGAGACGAAGGACATCGAGCCCCTCATCTTCCTTGTAAGGGCGGACCACGCGGGCAGGCGTCGACCGCTTCCCCGCAATCTCGATCACGTCGCCCTCGGACAGATGAAGTTCCGCCATCACCGCCAGCGGAATGCGCGCAAGCCCGCGTCCTGCGTCTTCGGGTCGCGCATTTGCTACCTGAATTCGGCGTTCCGCGCTTTCCTGTTCGGCCATTGCCATCCCCATTCTTGTCACTGCGTAACGAGATAGGAAACGCCAGTCGCCAAGGAAAGGGGCCAGCGATCATGACCGGCCGGGACAAAAAAAGGGCCGACCCGAAGGCCAGCCCGAAAAGTTTTAGGAGAGGATGCCTGAAAGGCCTTTCCTATGTGCGGTGCAGCATGATATTTTGCAATTGCGAAAAGAACGAGACAGTTGCAAAATTTGCATCTTACCGGTTGACGCTTTTTCATGCTGGTGAAAAGAGGATGACTTGGGATAGGCCGCTCAACCTTCGAAGCGTACCGATGACGCGTCGCAACAGAGTTATGGCTTAGCTACAGATCGATTATGCGCAGACTGCCGCCCCTTACCGCCCTTGAGGCCTTTGTTCAGGTAGCCCGTCTTGGCTCGGTCAAGGCTGCGGCTGAAGAACTGGCGCTGTCCACGCCCGCGCTCAGCCGCCGCGTTCAGGCGCTGGAACGATTTATTGGCCGCCCGTTGTTCGACCGCAAGCATCAGGCGCTGGAAATCAATGCCGATGGGCAGAAGCTGCTCGACGACATCGCGCCCGCGCTTGATTCGCTGAGCCAGGCGCTGGAGAATATTCAGAGCGGCGGCAACCAGCTTCGCCTGCGCCTCGCGGTGATGCCGCTGTTCGCGACGCAGCGGCTGTTCCCCCATCTGGGCGCGTTGCGGCAGAAGCATCCGCAATTGCACATCGACATCGAAACGACGCCGCATGCGGTCGCGCGGCTGGGCGAAGGGCTGGACGCCGCGATCGTGCTTGCGAAGGATATCGATCCGGCGCTCTATGCCCATGAGCTGGATCATGACGAAGTTTATCTAATCGGCCGCAAGGCGCTGCTCGAATCGCCGCAGAAGATCGCGACTCCCGCGGACCTGGCGGAGCACACCATCCTGCTTCATCGCGACATGAACCTTTCGTTCGAGGCGTGGAAGGAAGCGGTGGGGTTGCCGGACCTGCAGCCGCTGGCGATCGACAATTATGATTCGGGCCAGTTGATGCTGGAGGCGGCGGCGCAGGGTCTGGGCGTCGCGGTGATGCATGCGAGCCACTTCAAGGAAGCGGACGACGCACGGCTCGTTCGCCTGTTCCCCGAAACGCGGGTGGAAAGCCCCTACCGCTATTATTTCGTCTGTCGGCCACGCGCCTTGCAGACGCGCGCGGTGCGCATTTTCCGCGATTGGCTGATCGCGGCGGACATCTGACCGTCGCCAATATCGATGGCCTATCAGCGCCTTGGCGTTTTTTTGCCTCCCGCGCTCTTAACCTTAGTCAGTTCGATCCGTTATTACCGGCATGACTGGGGCATCATCATCCGCAAACCCGCAGCACGGCCTGGCCGATCGTCTGACTCGATGGGCTCGCGGCCTGTCGGGCAAACCGGACACAGAGGAAGAGACGGACGAAGCTGAACCCCAGCGCGCCCGTTCTGGCAGCACCGCGCATCGCGAGATCAATCGGCGGCGCAAGCTGTACGACGAGATCGGCAATTTCCTGTTCGCGCACGATCTTGACCTGACGCCGCTGAATTTCGGCGTTGCGCATGATTATCTGACCGGGTCGCAGATCGGCGTGGAAAAGGCGATCAGGGCGGTGCTGGCCGAGCGTGGCAAGATCAGCAACAGCTGGGTCGAAGAGATCGTGGCGGAGCAGCGCGGGGACGAGGTGACGCCCGAGGCGCTGTCCACGATGCTGGCGAAGGTCGAGGAGAATCTGTCCGAATTTACCGGTCTGATGACCGAATCGCGCAATTCCGCGAAGGACTATGGCGCGGCGCTACAGGAAGAGGTGAAGGGCCTTACCGCTGGCGCGAAGAATGAACCTGTCCTTGCGCGGCTGGTAGCCCTTACGCGGTCCATGGTCGAAAAGACCCGTCAGGTCGAAGGCCAACTACGCCAGAACCAGAAGCAGAATCATGCGCTGCGCTCCAGCCTCGCCAATGCGCGGCGGGCGGCCGAGCATGACCATCTGACGGGCCTGCCCAACCGGCGCGCGTTTGAAAGCACATTGCGCGAGGAGGTGGCGATGGCCCGGAAGGAAGGCCAGCCGCTGGCCGTCGCCTTCTGCGATATCGATCATTTCAAGGTGATCAACGATACGCACGGCCATGACACGGGCGACCGCGTGCTGAAGTTCGTCGCGGGGCTGCTGGCCAAGGCAAGCAACGACCAGTGCCATGTCGCGCGACATGGCGGCGAGGAATTCGTCATGCTGTTTCGCGGCAAGACGGCGGCGGAAGCGTGCGAGGCGGTGGACGATGTCCGGCGGGACCTCGCCACGCGCAGCCTGGTCAACCGCACCAATGGCGAGCGCATGGAGCGGGTGAGCTTTTCGGCGGGCGTTGCCAATGTGCTGGCCCATGACGACCCACGCGCGGCGCTGAAGGCGGCCGACCGGGCGTTGTATCTGGCCAAGGAGCATGGCCGGAACCGCGTCTATCTCGCGGTTGAGGGCGAATGACTCCCTAAAAATCCGGCTTTTCATAATGGGGCGGCGGGGTAATGACCTCCATGCGCTCCGACAGCAGGGGCCGGAAGGACGGGCGCGACTTGAAGCCTGCATACCAGCGCTTCACCGTCTCATGTCCAGCCCAGTCTATGCCGCCCAGATAGTCCGCGACTGAAAGGTGCGCGGCCGCCGCGATGTCGGCAAGGCTCATCGTGCCACCCGCCATCCAGCTGCGGTGATCGAGCAGATAATCCATATAATCCATATGGACATTGGCGCGCTTCATCGCCTCGCGCAGCACCCGCGCATCGGGTGGCGCGCGTTCGATCAGCCGTTTCTTCATCCGCTCATGCAGCAGCGGGCCGACGACGTCGCCGTAGAAATTCTGGTCGAAAAAGGCGACGAGCCGCCGCACCTCCGCCCGGCCCGCAGCCGTGCCGGAGATCAGCGGAAACTTTTCCACAGTCTCCTCGAAATATTCGCAGATCGCCTGGCTGTCGATCAGCGTCGATCCCTTTTCCTGATCGACCATGACGGGCGTCGTCCCGGCGGGGTTGAGATCCAGAAACTCGTCGCGCGCTTCCCAAGGCGATTCGCGCACAAGGTCATAGCCTATCCCCTTTTCGCCGAGCAGCAGGCGCACCTTGCGGGAGAAGGGACAAAGCGGGAATTGGAAGAGCTGCCACATGGCTTCCTGTTAAGCGGAGGCGGCGCCTGCGAAAAGCGGCAAATTGGGTGGTCACTCCTTTAATGCGCGGCAAAATGGTGGAAACTTTGGCGGCAGCGGAACGATCCGGGCTTCCGATGATCGCCTCTACCCTCTAGAGGGGCAGGCAACGCGCAGGAAAGGATACTCGATGTCTGACGATTTTTTCCCGGTATCCAAGGAATGGGCCGCTTCGGCGCTGCTCGACCGGGATGGGCGTGAGGCAGATTATCAGAGGTCGATCAACGAGCCGGCATCCTACTGGCTGGAGCGCGCAAAGCGCCTGGATTGGCTGACATTCCCCAGCAAAACCGACGAGAGCAGCTTCAACGAAGCGGATTTCGGCGTGAAATGGTTTGCCGATGGCGTGATTAACGTCAGCGCGAACTGCATCGACCGGCATCTTGCCGAGCGGGGCAACCAGACCGCGATCATCTGGGAACCTGACTCGCCGGATGCCGAGCCGCGCCGCTACACCTATGCTAAGGTGCATGAGGAAGTCTGCCGCTTCGCCAATGTGCTGAAAGCTGCGGGCGCGAAGAAGGGCGACCGCGTCACCGTCTATCTGCCGATGATCCCGGAGGCGGCGTTCGCCCTGCTCGCCTGTGCGCGGATCGGCGCGATCCATTCGGTCGTCTTTGGCGGCTTCTCGCCCGAGGCGCTGGCGGGACGGATCATCGATTGCGATTCCAACATCGTCATCACCGCCGACGAAGGCCGCCGCGCGGGCAGACAAGTGCCGCTCAAGGCCAATGTCGATGCCGCGCTTAAGGATTGCCCAAGCGTCAAAAAGGTCGTGGTGGTGCAGGCGACCGGCAGCGCCATCGCCATGCAGGAAGGCCGCGACCTGTGGCTGCATGAGGAAGCCGCGAAGGTCTCAGCCGACTGCGCGCCCGAGCCGATGAACGCGGAAGACCCGCTGTTCATCCTCTATACCTCGGGTTCGACCGGCAAGCCCAAGGGCGTGCTGCACACGACCGGCGGCTATCTGTTGTGGGCCAGCCTTACCCATGAGCTTTGCTTCGATTATCGCCCAGGTGACATCTACTGGTGCGCGGCGGACATCGGCTGGGTCACGGGACACAGCTATATCGTTTATGGCCCGCTGGCGAACGGCGCGACGACGCTGATGTATGAGGGCGTTCCCAACTATCCGACGCCCAGCCGCATCTGGGAAGTCGTGGACCGGCATCGGGTTCAGACGATCTTCACCGCGCCCACGGCCCTGCGCGCGCTGATGAAGGAGGGCGATGCCTTCGTCCACTCGACCAGCCGCAAGTCGCTGCGCCTGCTGGGCACCGTGGGCGAGCCGATCAACCCCGAGGCGTGGCGCTGGTATCATCATGTCGTGGGTGAGGATCGCTGCCCGATCATCGATACCTGGTGGCAGACGGAAACGGGCGCGGCGATGATCGCGCCGATGCCGGGGGCCACTGACCTGAAGCCGGGTTCGGCAACGCTGCCGATGCCGGGCGTGATCCCGCAGATCGTAGATAGCGAGGGGAAGGTGCAGGAAGGAGCGGCGGAGGGCAATCTGGTCATCGCCGGAAGCTGGCCGGGTCAGATGCGCACCGTCTGGGGCGATCATGAGCGCTTTTTCCAGACCTATTTCACCACATTCCCCGGCAAATATACGACCGGCGACGGCGCGCGCCGCGATGCGGACGGCTATTATTGGATCACCGGCCGCGTTGATGACGTCATCAACGTGTCGGGCCACCGCATGGGCACGGCCGAGGTGGAGAGCGCGCTGGTGCTGCACGAAGCGGTCGCCGAAGCGGCGGTGGTTGGCATGCCCCATGACATCAAGGGTCAGGGCATCTACGCCTATGTCACGCTGAACAGCGGCGAGGAGCCGAGCGAGGAATTGCGCAAGACGCTGATCGCCTGGGTCCGCACCGAGATCGGCCCGATCGCCACGCCCGACGTCATCCAGTTCGCCCCCGGCCTGCCCAAGACCCGCTCCGGCAAGATCATGCGCCGCATCCTGCGCAAGATCGCGGAAGGCGAGGTGTCGGCGCAGGCTCTGGGCGACACAAGCACCCTTGCCGATCCTTCGGTGGTGGATAATCTGGTCGCCAACCGTCACGGATAAAGCGCCAAGGATCAGGAGACGCCGGTGGAACGATACAGCCTGGTTGCCCGCACGTTGCATTGGGTCATGGCGATCCTGATCCTATTCAACCTGTGGCTGGGACTGGCGCATGACTCCCTGCCGCGCGATTGGCAGGTAATGCCGGTGCATAAATCGGTTGGCCTCACCGTGTTGGCGCTGGCGATCCTTCGGCTGGTCTGGCGTCTGACCCATCGGCAAACGCCTTTGCCTGAGGGTTTGCCCGCCTGGGAAAGGCTGGCCGCGAAGGTTACGCACTACACATTCTATGCGTTCATGCTGCTGGTGCCGCTGACCGGCTGGATCATGAGTTCGGCGGGGAAATGGCCGCTCAACTGGTTCTTCCTGTTCGATGTGCCGAAATTTGCGGTGACGAAGGATGACGCGATCGTTGGCTTTTCCGCCGAGGCGCACGAGATATTCGCCTTTGCCTGGATCGCGCTCCTCGTCCTGCATGTCGCGGCGGCGCTGCGCCATCACTTCATCCTGAAGGATGACGTGATGCGGCGGATGTGGGGGTAAGCTCTTCGTCGTCACCCAGCGAAAGCTGGGGTCCAAGCGAGATGCCAGTTTTCACTGGCATGACGGAAAAACTTAGACGAGTTCCCCGATCAGCAGCTTGGGCAGCGCGCCGGATTCGCCGCGTGCCTCCGCCATGAAGCGGTTCTTGAGCATCGGTGTGCGCTGTACGGCGGCGAGGCCGAAGCGGCGGACGGCTGAAGGAATGCGGCCGGGTACATCGAACAGCCGGACGAGACCGTCCATGGCGACGCTGACGGACATCGCGTCCAGCCCGCGCCAGCGCTGGTAGCGTGCCATCAACTGCGCGTCGCCCGGATCAAGGCCGAGGCGCATGCCATCGACAAGGACCTCCACCAACGCGGCGACGTCGCGGAAGCCGAGGTTCAGGCCCTGCCCGGCAATCGGATGGATCGCGTGCGCACTGTCACCGACCAGCGCCAGCCGAGTGTCGGTGATCCGCGCGGCATGGTGGAAGCCGAGCGGGTAGCTGGAACGCGGCCCGGCCAGCGATATTTCGCCCAGGAAACCGCCCATGCGCTTCTGTGCTTCGGCGAGCCATGCCCGCTCGGACAATTTCAGCATCACCGGCGCCTGCTCGGTCGGCACGGTCCACACGATCGCCGATCGCGTGCCCGGCAGCATCGGCAGCAGCGCGAAAGGGCCACCGGGATAGAAAATCTCGTAGGCCGTGTTGGCATGCGGCACCTCATGATCGATCGCCGTCACCATGGCGGTATGCTTATATTGCCAGCGGGTTGTGCGGATGCCCGCAGCTTCGCGCGTCGGGCTGTTCCGGCCCTCGGCGGCCACCAGAAGCGCGCCGTGCAGGACCTGCCCACTGGCGAGCGTCAGGCTGACGCCATCGGCATTGCGATCGACATGGATGGCGCGGTCTGGCTGGAAGCGGGTGAGATTTTCCGCTTTCTCCGCTGCCTGAGCCAGGGCGACGCGCAGGTCGCGATTAGGGAACATGATCCCCATGACCCCATCGTCGGCATCGGGTGCGAAGTCGAGCGCACCGGGCTCCAGCCCGTCGCTGACCCAGATGCGGTCGATGGGGCAGCCCTTCCCTTCCAGCAATGCGGCAACACCGATCGCGGACAGCATCGCATGGCTGGTCGAGGAAATGGCCGAGACGCGCCCGTCGAAACCGACTGCGCTGGTTTCGACCGGATCAGCAGGATCGATGACGGCGCAGCGCACCCCATGACCGGAAAGCGCGATGCCCAGGGTCAGCCCGACAAGGCCCCCGCCCAAGATGACGACATCAAAACGTTGCATGCAAGCTATCTAGGCGCTTGGCGGCCGATTGGGAAGCGTGACAAACCCCGATCAAAGAGTGCTGAGTCACATTGGTTCGCGCAGAGGCGCAGAGGACGCAGAGGTTTTTTCCCTCTCTGCGATCTCTGCGCCTCTGCGCGAATAATCTATCCACATCCCCCGTTCGGGAGTGAGCGGTTCGCTGCCTTAAATCTTGCGCACCCAACCAGCGGGGTCCGCCACCGTCCCGCGCTGGATACCGGTCAGCTCGGCGCGCAGGGCTTCGGTCACGATGCCGCCGTCGCCATTGCCGATGGTGAAGTCGCCATCGACGCTCTTCACCGTGCCGATCGCCGTCACGACCGCCGCCGTGCCGCAGGCGAACGCTTCGCGCAGCTTGCCGCTGGCCGCATCGTCGCGCCACTGCGCAAAGCTATAGGGTTCTTCGCGCACATCATGCCCCTTGGCGCGGGCGAGGGTGATGATGCTGTTGCGGGTAATGCCGGGCAGGATCGTGCCCGATAGCGGCGGGGTGACGATCGACCCGTCATCCATCACGAAGAAGACGTTCATGCCGCCCAGTTCCTCGACCCACTTATGCTCCGCGGCGTCGAGGAAGACGACCTGATCGCAGCCATGTCTGGTCGCTTCGGACTGCGCGACCAAGCTGGCGGCATAATTGCCGCCGCACTTGGCAGCGCCCGTGCCGCCCTTTGCCGCGCGGGTAAAATGTTCTGACACCCAGAGCGTGACGGCCTTCTTGCCGCCCTTGAAATAGGCGCCAGCGGGCGAGGCGATGACGCAGAAGATATATTCGGCCGCCGGGCGGACGCCCAGAAAGCTCTCGCTCGCGAACATGAAGGGGCGCAGATAGAGGCTGCCTTCGCCGGTGGGTATCCACGCGGCGTCGATCTTCACCAGTTCCTCGACAGCCTCCAGGAAAATGTCTTCGGGCAGGACAGGCATCGCCATGCGTTCCGCCGATTCGGCGAAGCGGCGGGCATTTTCTTCCGGGCGGAACATGGCGATGCTGCCATCCTCAAGCCGGTAGGCCTTCATGCCTTCGAAGATTTCCTGGGCGTAATGCAGCACGGCGCAGGCGGGATCGAGTTGGAACGGCTCACGCGGGCCGACGGCATGGCTGTGCCACCCCTGCCCCTCGGTATAGCGGATCGTCACCATATGATCGGTGAACAGGCGGCCAAAGCCAGGGTCCTCCAGCATTACCGCGCGCTGGTCAGCCGCCACAGCCTTGCTGCTCGGGTTGACGGTAAAGCGCGACTTCTGCTGGACGTCCATGATCAATGCTCCTCTAGTAGGACCGGCCGCCTATGTCACAAACGGCTGGCCGAAACAATGGGTCATGATTACTGTCCAATTTGTTCCGGTTTCGAAAGGGCCGCTCGCCACCTGCTGGCATCTTGGCGGCGGGCGGCGGCGCGCTTATGCCCTCAACCATGCACTTCTTTTCGGACAATGCGACCCCGGTCTGCCCGCAAGTAATGGCGGCGATGGCGGCGGCTGATCTGGCTGACCACGGCTATGATGGCGACGCGTGGAGCGCGCGGATGGATGGCGCCTTTTCGGATCTGTTCGGCGCCCCGGTTCGCGCGCTGTGGGTGGCGACCGGCACGGCGGCGAACAGCATCGCGCTTGCCTGCCTCTGCCCGCCCTATGGCGGCATCCTGTGTCATGAAGAATCGCACATCATGGTCGATGAATGTGGCGCCCCGGGCTTTTACACCCATGGTGCGAGCCTGATGAGCTTGCCGGGAAATGGCGCGAAGCTCTCGCCTGACACGCTGACCGAACGACTGCAGGGGATACGGCCGGATGTGCATCAAATTCCGGCCCGTGCGATCAGCATCACCCAGGCCAGCGAATATGGCCGCGTCTATACGCCGGAGGAGGTCGCCGCGATCGGGGATGTGGCGCGGGGCCACGGCCTTGGCCTGCACATGGACGGCGCCCGCTTTGCCAATGCCGTGGCGCATCTGGGTTGCCATCCGGGTGATGTGTCTTGGAGGGCTGGTGTCGATGTGCTGACCTTCGGCTGCGTCAAGAATGGCGGCATGGTGGGCGAAGCGCTGCTCTTGTTCGGGCCACAAGCGGATGCGCGTGCGGCCGAAGCGGCACGATGGCGCAAGCGCGGCGGGCATTTGCTTTCCAAAGGCCGCTATCTTGCCGCGCAGATATTGGCGATGCTGGAGGATGACCTGTGGCTGACCAACGCCCGCGCCGCCAATGCCGCCGCTGCCGCGCTGGCGGGGGCTGTGCCGGATCGACTGCTCCACGCCGTGGAAGCCAATGAGTTGTTCATCCGCCTCTCTCCTGCCGAAGCTGCCAGCCTGCGCGCGCAAGGCTTCGATTTTTACGACTGGGGCGAAGGGGCTGCGCGTCTCGTTACCAACTGGGCACAGGATGCTGCGGCGGTCCAGCCACTCGCCGATGCTCTTAAGGCTCTGGCATGAGCGGATCGTCCGAGGCGCGGGGCGGCGTCATCCTGCCCTTCCTGCTCGTCACGCTGATCTGGAGTTCGACCTGGATCGTCATTCGCGATCAGCTGGGCGCGGTGCCGCCGAGCTGGTCGGTCTGCTACCGCTTCCTGCTGGGCGCGGCGGGCATGGCGCTATTCGCGATGATCCGCCGGGTACCCTTGCGGTTGCCGCCAGCGGGGATCGCCTTTGCGGGCGCATTAGGCGTGGCGCAATTCGTGCTCAACTTCAACTTCGTCTATCGGGCAGAACATTATCTGACCTCCGGCGTCGTCGCGACGGTCTATGCGCTGCTGCTGATCCCCAACAGCGTCCTTGCTTGGATCGCCTTTCGCCAGCCGGTCAGCCGCGTCTTCGTGCTGGGGTCGCTGGTGGCGATTGCGGGGATCATGCTATTGCTGCTCCGCGAATATCGCGCTGCCCCGATGTCTGCTGAAGCCGTGCTGATCGGCATCGCGCTCAGCGTCGCGGGATTGCTCAGCGCGTCCACGGCGAATGTCATGCAGGGAATGCAGATCGCCCGCCGCCTGCCGATGGCGGCGGTGCTCACCTGGGGCATGCTGATCGGCAGCGCGCTCGATGCGGCTTATGCGTGGGCAACCGTGGGGCCGCCGGTCATCGAGTGGCGCGCGGGTTATCTGTTCGGCATCGCTTGGCTAGGCATTGCGGGGTCGGTGGTGACCTTCCCGCTCTATTTCCAGCTTATTCAGCGAGTTGGACCGGGGCGGGCCGCTTATAGCAGCGTACTTATTCCCGTTATCGCCATGCTGATTTCCACGCTGTTCGAGGATTATCGCTGGTCCACGCTGAGCGCGGTAGGCGCGGTGCTCGCGGTGGCTGGCATGGTGATCGCGCTGCGGGCGAAGACGGCGTAAGGCTGTTTCTATCACCCCAACCGTTCGGGCTGAGCCTGTCGAAGCCCTTCCCTTCTCCAAGAACAAGTAGAACCCTTCGACAGGCTCAGGTGGGACGGGAACGGGAGGAAGCGATGCTTGCTTCCCGATCGACTACTTAACGGCGAACCCGCGGCTCATAATGACGCTTCGCCGCATTTACCCGGTCGATCAGGCTGGCGAGCGATTGCGGCGCGGGATTGGCGGTTTCGGGCACCGCCAGGCGGCTCATGCGCTGGCTGAGCGCGGCGAAGTTGCGGTCGATCCGTTCCATGGCGAGAAGTCCTTGGCGTAAGCTGTGGGACCATCCATGGGGCGCTTTGGTTAACGCCGCGTAAGCGATGCGGTGACCCGAGTCATTCCGCCCCGGCAAGGCAGGCGGCAAGGCCTTCGCGATAGGTGGGGTAGCGCGGCGCCCAGCCCAGCAACCGCTTGGTCCGGCCGTTCGCGACGCGCCGATTTTCCGCATAGAAGGATAGCGCCATGGGCGACAGTTGCGCCTCCTCCAGCGTCAACAGCGGTGGCAGCGGTGCGCCCAGCATGGCGCAGGCCGCCTCGATCAAGCGGTTCTGCGCGCAGGGCAGGTCGTCGGCCAGATTATAGGTGCCCGGCGGCCCGTCGAAGGAGGCGATGATGCCGCTCACGATGTCATCGACATGGGCGCGGCTGAAAATCTGATCGGGCAGGTCGATCCGGTGCGCCTTGCCTTCGCGTACACGCTCGATCGCCGACCGGCCCGGACCATAGATGCCTGGCAGGCGGAAACAGCTCATGTCCTCGCGAAGCCCGCGCCAGTCGCTGTCCGCTTGCACTCGCGCCGCGCGGCGGCCCGAGCCGATGGGGCTCGCTTCGTCCACCCAGGCGCCCGCAGCATCGCCGTAAACGCTGGTCGAGGACAGATAGCCGCTCCAGAGGGCCGGGGCGGCAGCGATCGACGCGCCATAGCGGGTGAGCACAGGGTCGGCCTCGCCTTCCGGAGGGACGGAAGAGAGGATGTGGGTCGCTTTGGCGATGCTGGCGCGCACGGCATCGTCGTCATCGAAGGCTATTGCCTCGCAATCGGAGATCCGGCGCACGCCTGTCACCTCCCACCCCTCGCCGCGCAGTCGGGCGGCAAGGCGGGAGGCGGTGTAGCCCATGCCAAGGATCAGCATGTGGGGGATCGCGGGGTCCCTCCCGAACTAGACCGTGAAGCTTTCGCCGCAGCCGCAGCTGCCCTTGGCATTGGGATTGTTGAAGACGAACCCTGCGGTGAAGTCATCCTCCACCCAGTCCATCGTCGATCCCACCAGATAGAGGACCGACGCGCCGTCAATGTAGAAGGTGCCCCCGGGCGTTTTGATCTTTTCATCGAACTTCGCTTCCTCGGTCACATAGTCCACCGAATATGCAAGGCCCGAGCAGCCGCGGCGTGGCGTGGACAGCTTGACGCCGATCGCCCCTTCGGGAGCCTGGCGCATCAGGTCGGCGATGCGCGCTTCCGCGTTGGGCGTCAGGATGACAGCGGCGGGCCGGGCACGGGTCTTGGTGGTCGTCTCGGTCATTCTTCGTTCTCCTCCCCTCCCGCTGGCGGGAGGGTCAGGGTTCCGCGCGAAGCTCGCTGCGCTCGCGCCCACCCCTTGGTCCCCTCCCACCTGCGGGAGGGGAGATGGTTATAGCATCCCCAGTTCGAGCTTGGCTTCGTCGCTCATCTTCTGCGGGTCCCATGGCGGGTCCCAGACCAGATTGACCTGCGCATCGCCCACGCCCGGCACCGCGCCGACGCGCAGTTCGACTTCACCCGGCATGGATTCGGCCACCGGGCAATGCGGTGTGGTGAGCGTCATCGTGACGACGACATGGCCGTCCTCGGTGACGTCGACGCCGTAGATCAGGCCGAGGTCATAGATGTTCACCGGGATTTCCGGGTCGTAAATTTCCTTCAGCGCATCGATGACGCCGTCATAAAGGCTGCCGCCCGGCTCACCCACAGGCGTTTGCGCGGGCTTCTGTGCAAGGAAGCCGTCCAGATAGTCGCGCTGGCGCGGCGCGGCATCCGCTGCCGCCTCCTCCACGCGCGCTTTGGGCGGTGCGTTCACGGCGTCCACCTCTTCCACCAGAATCTGCCGTTCCCCGGAATTTGCCTCAGTCATTGGCGAAGATCTTCCTCACTCGCTCTATGCCCTTGACGAGGGCATAGACATCGCCCTCATCGCTATAAATGCCGAAACTTGCCCGGGCCGTCGCTTCGACGCCCAGATGGCGCATCAGCGGCTGGGCGCAATGATGCCCGGCGCGGATCGCAACACCCGTTTCGTCCAATATGGTGCCGACATCGTGCGGATGCACCCCCTCGACTTCGAAGGAGAGGATGCCCGCGCTGTCCTCCGGGCCAAAAACGCGCACGCTGTTCAGGCTCTCCAGCGCCACCCGCGCCTTGGCCACCAGCATGCATTCATGGGCATGGATCGCGTCGAGCCCGATCGCCTGCACATAGTCGATAGCGGCGGACAGGCCGACGACACCGGTGATATGCGGCGTCCCCGCCTCGAACCGGGTCGGTGCAGGGGCGTAGGTGGTCTTTTCGAAGGTCACCTTGTCGATCATCGACCCGCCACCCTGATAGGGCGGGATGGCGTCGAGCAGTTCCTTGCGGCCCCACAGCACGCCAATGCCGGTCGGGCCGTAAAGCTTGTGCGCGGAAAAGACGTAGAAATCGCAATCGAGCGCCTGCACATCCACGGCAAGGCGGGGCACGGCCTGGCAACCGTCGATCAGGATTTTGGCGCCAACGCTGTGCGCGATGTCAACCGCACGGCGGACGTCAAGGACGCTGCCCAGCACGTTCGACACATGGGCCAGCGCGACCATCTTGTGCGCGGGCGTGATCATCGCCTGCATGGCGTCCAGGTCGATCTGGCCGTCGGCGGTGAGCGGCACGACGTCAATCGCTGCGCCAACCCGTTCGGCGACGATCTGCCAGGGCACGATATTGCTATGATGCTCCAGCATCGACAGCAGGATGCGGTTGCCTGCCTTTAGCTGCGTTCCGGCCCAGCTGTGCGCGACGAGGTTGATGCCCTCAGTCGCGCCACGGACGTAGACGATCTCGCTATCGGATGCCGCGCCGATGAACTGGGCAACCTTGCGGCGGGCGGCTTCATAGGCCAGCGTCATGTTGGCAGAGCGCTCATAGACGCCGCGATGGACGGTCGCATAGTCGGGGCCATAAGCGCGGGCGATGACGTCGATGACGGCGTTGGGCTTCTGCGCGGTGGCGGCGCTGTCCAGATAGTGCCAGCTGCCGACACCGGGGAAGTCATCGCGCAACCGCAAAACGCCGTTCGGTTGTTGTGTCTGGTCGGTCATACCAGCGTCTCCAGCTTGGCGATCGCTGCGGCTTCGAGGCTGTCCTTAACCGCCTCATCGGCCACGTCGTCGAACACGCCAGCGACGAAAGCCTTCAGCAGCAGCGTCTTGGCGGTGGCCGGGTCCATGCCCCGGCTCGCCATGTAGAACAGCGCCTGACGATCCAGTTCACCCACGGTCGCGCCATGGGCGCATTTCACGTCGTCGGCGTAGATTTCCAGTTCGGGCTTGGCATTGGCCGTGGCGGTGCGGTCGAGCAGCATCGCCTTTATCGACTGGAAAGCGTCCGTCCGCTGCGCATCGCGCGCGACGTTGATGGAGCCGAGATAGCTGCCTGTTGCGCGTTGGCCGAGGATCGAGCGGATCGTCTGCCCGCTGGTCGCGTCCGGCTCGGCATGGGTGACTTTGGTGATGATCTCCAGCACCTGATCCCCGCCGCCGATGATCGCGCCGTTCAGTTCGAAATGGCTCCCCTTGCCCAGCGTCACCGCGAAGGTAACGCGGCCCAACTTGCCGCCGATGTTGAGCACATGAAAATCGCAGCGCGCGCCGTCCGCGATGGTGATGACATAATCATGCACCGCCACCGCGCCCTCGCTCGCATCCTGCAACAGATGGTGGCGCGACGTTTGTCCGGTCGCGACATCGATCCGCGTCGGCGCGGGCGTCGGCCAGATGGTGGCCACAGCTTCCAGATCGCTGTAGCGCCATTCTTCCGCCTTGCGCGTGGGAAGGGTGAGCGTCGTCACGCCGCAACCACCTCCGCATAGCCTTCGCGCTCCAGTTCCAGCGCGAGTTCGGGGCCGCCCAACTTCACGATCCGGCCGCCAGCCAGCACATGGACATAGTCCGGCTTCACATAATCGAGCAGGCGCTGATAGTGGGTTATCAGCAGCACCGCCTTGTCGGGCTTGCGCATGATGGCGTTGATGCCCGCGCCCACGATCTTCAGTGCGTCGATGTCGAGGCCGGAGTCCGTTTCGTCGAGGATCGCCAGCTTGGGATCGAGGATGCCCATCTGCACCATTTCCGCGCGCTTCTTCTCGCCGCCCGAAAAGCCGACATTCACCGGACGCTTCAGCATCTCCATGTCGAGGCCCAGCAGCGCTGCCTTTTCCTTGGCGAGCTTGATGAACTCGCCGCCGTTCAGTTCCTTCTCGCCGCGCGCGCGGCGCTGCGAATTGAGGCTCTCGCGCAGGAATTGGAGGTTGGACACGCCGGGGATTTCGACGGGATACTGGAAGCCCAGGAACAGCCCAGCAGCGGCGCGCTCATGGGGGTCCATGCTGAACAAGTTCACACCGTCCAGAGACGCCGTGCCGCCGGTCACTTCATAGTTTGGACGGCCGCCGAGCGTGTAGGCCAGCGTGGATTTCCCCGCGCCGTTCGGCCCCATGATCGCGTGGATCTCGCCCGCCTTGATGGAGAGCGACAGGCCCTTCAGGATCGCCTTGCCGTCGATTTCGTTGGTCAGGTTCTCAATCGTCAGCATTGGTTATCCCTTATGCGCGCGCTGAAGCGTCCGCGCGGTCCAGAAGGCCATGTCGCGCACATCGCCCGGCGCGGGGAACAGCGTGTCGATGTGGCGCTTGATCGGCATATAGGGCCACCAGTCGGCGCCAGGCTCGGGCGAACCCTTTTCCAGCAGCCCGGTCACGAACTCCGTCACCGGCCCCATGCGGGCGAGGTTGGGCGCTTTCGCCTTGTGGAAGGCCTTATCGGTCCTCAGCTTCTCGGTGAAGGCTACGTCGCCCTTCTCCAGCGCGGCGCGGCATTCGGCCTGATAGGCGTCGAGGTCGCCGAAATCCTTGGCGGCGCGGGCCTGAAGCTCGCCCTCTTCCAGCTCATAATCCTCCGTCAGGATGCGGATCGCGGCGGTCCATGACTGGCCATTGCTCACGTCCTCCGCGAAATCGGCGAGGGCATCCTGGATATCGTCTTCGTCGCTCAAGAGTGGGCTTCCTCTGAAAGCCCCTTCCCTTCAGGGGAGGGGTTGGGGTGGGGGCTGTGCCAGCGATCCGGCGCGCCGTCCAAGATGGCCAGCAACCGTTCGCACACGCCTTCAATATTTGTCATCACGTCATGGTTTGAGAAGCGCACGACTTGATAGCCGAGTTGCGCCAGCCGCTGGTCACGTGCTGTATCCGACCCCTCTGAGTGGGTGTCGCCATCGATTTCGACTGTCAGCGCCTTCTGTGGGCACAGGAAGTCGGCGATGCTTGCGCCGATCACAGACTGCCGGCGGAATTTTTGATCGCCGAGTTGAGACCGAGAGAGTTTCGCCCAACGGCGCTTTTCAGGCTCTGTCGGCTCACGACGCAGCTCGCGGGCGAAGCCGTCCCACTGAGCGAGGTGCCCAGCCGACAGCCCCCACCCCCGGCCCCTCCCCTGAAGGGGAGGGGAGTTCAGGCGGCGTGCTTCATCGCTGACGCTCAAGCCGCTCCCCTTCAGGGGAGGGGTTGGGGTGGGGTTATGCCTCAACCGACCGAACCCTCCAGCGAAATGCCCAGCAGCTTCTGCGCCTCGACGGCGAACTCCATCGGCAACTGTTGCAGCACTTCCTTGGCGAACCCGTTCACGATCAACGACACGGCGCTTTCCTGATCCAGTCCGCGCTGCATTGCGTAGAAGAGCTGGTCGTCGCTGATCTTGCTGGTCGTCGCCTCATGCTCGATCTGCGCCGAGGGGTTGCGCACCTCGATATAGGGCACGGTGTGCGCGCCGCACTGGTCGCCCAGCAGCAGGCTGTCGCACTGGGTGAAGTTACGCACGCCCTCCGCGCCGGGAGCCACGCGGACGAGGCCGCGATAGGTGTTGTTCGAGCGGCCCGCGCTGATGCCCTTCGACACGATGGTGGAGCGCGAGCCCTTGCCATTGTGGATCATCTTGGTGCCGGTGTCGGCCTGCTGCATATTATTGGTCAGCGCCACGGAGTAGAACTCGCCGACGCTATTCTCGCCGTTCAGCACGCAGCTGGGATATTTCCAGGTGATGGCGGAGCCGGTTTCCACCTGGGTCCAGCTGACCTTCGAATTGCGCCCCTGACAGAGCGCCCGCTTGGTCACGAAATTATAGATGCCACCCTTGCCATTCTCGTCGCCCGGATACCAGTTCTGCACGGTCGAATATTTGATCTCCGCATCGTCCAGCGCGACCAGTTCGACCACGGCGGCGTGCAGCTGATTCTCGTCCCGCATCGGTGCCGTGCAGCCTTCGAGATAGGAGACATAGCTCCCCTCGTCCGCGACGATCAGCGTGCGCTCGAACTGCCCCGTATTCTCCGCATTGATGCGGAAATAGGTGGAAAGCTCCATCGGGCAGCGCACGCCCTTGGGGATGTAGACGAACGTCCCATCCGAAAAGACCGCGCAGTTGAGCGTGGCGAAATAATTGTCGTGCATCGGCACGACCTTCCCCAGCCACTTCTTCACGAGGTCGGGATATTCGCGCACCGCTTCGCTGATCGAACGGAAGATGACGCCCGCTTCCTCCAGCTCCTTGCGGAAGGTGGTGGCGACGGACACGGAGTCGAATACGGCATCGACAGCGACCTTCCGGCTACCCTTCACCCCCGCCAGCATCTCCTGCTCGGCGATGGGGATGCCCAGCTTCTGATAGGTGGCGAGGATTTCGGGATCGACCTGATCCAGCGAGTCCAGCTCTGCCTTCTTTTTCGGCTCGGCGTAATAATAGGCGTCCTGATAGTCGATCGGCGGAATGTTGAGCTTGGCCCAGTCCGGCGACTCCATCTTCTGCCACATGGCGAAGGCTTTCAGCCGCCAGTCCAGCAGCCATTCCGGCTCCTTCTTCTTGGCGGAGATGAAGCGGACGGTATCCTCATTCAGGCCCTTGGGCGCGAAGTCCTGCTCGATGGCCGATGACCAGCCATGTTCATAGGCAGAGGCACGCTCGGCGGCCTCATGCGCTTCCAGATTGCGAACAGTGATCGTCTCTTCGGTCATGCCATTTCTCGTGTCAGGCCAATTCTCGGGTCAAACTGGCGATCGTCACCCCGGCCAAGGCGGATCGTATCGCATTGTTCGCGACATTCATGTGCGGGCGTACGCGGCAGCCATGTTCCAGCGTGCAATCATGGGCGCCCTGTTCGGCGCAGGCGGTCATGGCGATCGGCCCTTCCACCGCTTCCACGACATCCACCAAGGTGATCGCCGCCGCAGGTCGGGCGAGCCGCACGCCGCCGCCCGTTCCGCGACTTGATTCCAGCAGCCCCGCAGCCGAGAGACGGCTCACCAGCTTTTGCGCGGTGGGCAGCGGGATGCCGGTTTCGCTGGCAAGCGTGGTCGCATTCATCTTTGCCGCTCCGCAATGGCGCGCAGCGGCGGACATCAGCACCACGGCATAATCTGCGAAACTCGAAAGTCTCATCGTTGGCAAGCGTCCCGGTTGCGAACCATTCTCAAATCGGATCGAATCAATCCGATTGCGCATGTGGTCGCGCGGGCGCGTGGAATCAAGCCATTTCTATGAGTCCGCTCGTCTCAGCTGAAACGGTTCAGCACCGCCACGTCCGCACCCAGCGAGCGCCGCAGCAGGGTAAGCTGTGCCACGGCCGTCGGTTCGGTCTGCAACTGGTGCGGGGTCAAGCCGATGAAATGCTTGATCTCGCGGATGAAGTGCGACTGGTCGTAGAAGCGGCCATCCTCGCATAATTCCTGCCAGCTATGCTGGTCCAGCGCGATGCGCGCACTGCATCGCAGCGCCCGATATTTCCGCGCCAGCAGCTTGGGCGGGCAGCCATAATAGCGATTGGTCAGCCGGGCGAGTTGGCGCGGTGACAACCCCGTTCGCTCCACCAGCGCTTCAATTCGGGGCGATCCTTCCCCCATCAGCCATGCATCTATGGATTCCAGCAATTGCCAGGTCGAAATGGGCAAGGGTTTCACCAATTGTCCCAGAACAGACCAGCAATGGGCAGCTATGGCCTCCGGGTCACGCATGGTCGCCAGGCTGGCCCGAAGCGCGGCCATCGCTCCCTTTTTCTCAGGGGCCATGTCCCGTACACGATCGGCAAGCGCGTTGGCGTCGCCGCCGTCCAGGCTGACCCACCCGGCCGGGAGCAACGACACGCCCACGACGCAGGCGGGTCCATCCAGTTCAAACCGGGTCGCGCCGAGGGTCGGGCCTAGCAGGCATATATCCGGTGTGGCCTCCACCGTTCCATCATGGAAATGGTAGCTTCCTGTCCCTTGCACCATGAACCGCAACTGGGGAACGTCGGCACGTGTCACATCCAGATAGCGGTCAGCGCTTTCGGTGAAGAGGTAAACCGAGCCGAAATAGGCCCGCAGATGTTCGGGCGGCGCGAAATAGCTTAATCGAACCGGACCTTGAGCCGCTTCCACCATATAGGAAAGCGACGGGTCTCCGTCCTTTTCCCTGCCATTTGGCACCCCCCCGGATGCACTGTCGCGATGCGGCCCCATATTCACCCCACCAGCGCACTATGATGCTTCTTCGCGCCCGCGCAAGAGCGATACTGAGGAAACCACCGATTTTTCCGAACGGCTTCGAAAAAAAATGGCCCGGCGGTTTTACCCGCCGGGCCAGTAAAAGGTCTCGTCAGCCAAAGATGGCCAAGAGCCTTCGGGTCGCAGCACTTTCATAAGTCCGAATCGGACTCGGTTGATTGGATGGATCGGACATCTCGTGGGTTGAATCAGGACTAAAATGAATGATTTCGCAGCAGAATTTATCGTTGCGGGCCACCTGTTGCCCCTTTGCCACAGCGACTCGACGCCGGCCTGCCGCAATGGCATAGGCGCCCCATGTCCTATCGCCTTGTCAGCCCGCTTTTCTTCGCGCTCGATGCAGAACGCGCGCATCATTTTTCGGTCATGCTGCTCCGCTTGATGCCCGTTTCCCCTCCACCCGCACCGGACGCCGCGCTGGCCCAGACGGTGGCGGGCATCCGCTTTCCTAATCCAGTCGGACTGGCTGCCGGCTATGACAAGGAAGGGCTGGTCGCGCACAAGATGCATGCGCTGGGCTTTGGGTTCACCGAACTCGGAACGCTCACCCCGATGCCGCAGGCGGGTAATCCCAAGCCTAGACTGTTCCGCCTGGTCGAGGATCGCGCCGTCATCAACCGCATGGGTTTCAACAATGGCGGCCTGGCGGCGGCGGCCGAGCGCGTCGCCAAGCGCCGCCGTCCTGCTGGCGATGGGCCTGCACCGATCGTCGGCATCAATATCGGCGCGAACAAGGACGCTACCGACCGCATCGCCGATTATGTCACCGGCGTGACCTGCATGGCGCCGCTTGCCGATTATCTGACGGTCAACATCTCATCCCCCAACACGCCGGGACTGCGCGCCTTGCAGGACAGGGCAGCGCTGGACCAGTTGCTGGGCGCCGTCATGGCCGCGCGTGGCATGAACGGGGGCCGGGACGGAGGTCACCTGCCGCCCGTCTTCCTGAAGGTCGCGCCCGATCTGGAGCCTGCCGATGTCGAGGATATCGCCGCCGCTTGCCTGGACCATGGGGTGGACGCATTGATCGTGTCCAACACCACGATTTCGCGGCCCCCGCTCCGGTCGGTCCATGCCAATGAAAGCGGGGGATTGTCAGGCGCGCCGCTCACCGATCTGTCGCTTCAGCGGCTGTGTGACTTCCGCCGGATATTGGGCGCGCGCCTGCCCTTGATCGGCGTTGGCGGCATCGGCAATGCGGAACAGGCCTATGCCCGGCTCCGCGCGGGGGCGAGCCTGATTCAGCTGTACAGCGCGCTTGTTTATGAAGGGCCGTATCTCGCCCGGCGCATCAATGCGGGGTTGAAAAAGCTGATGGCGCGGGATGGCTTCACGCATATCAGTGAGGTCATCGGCATCGACAGCTGATCTCGATGGTTGATCTCGGGGACTTGCGGCGGCCCGGCCGGACGATAGGGTGCGGGGCATGACGCCTCGCCTCACTGGCCTGCTGGCCCCTGTAACCCTCGCCTTCCTATATGCCGCCCCTGTCACGGCGCGCGAGCCTGTCTCACTCAATGCCACGGTTTCCGCCGCCGATCCGCGCGCGGCGGCGGCGGGGCAGGAGATGCTTCGCCAGGGCGGCAGCGCGACCGACGCCGCGATCGCCATGATGCTCGCCCTTAACGTAGTCGAACCGCATAATAGCGGCATCGGCGGCGGCGGCTTCCTGATGCATCATGATGGCGAAACGGGGGTGCTGGAGTCGATCGACGGGCGCGAAACCGCACCGGCAGCGGCCCGGCCCGACCGTTTCATCGGTGCGGACGGTCAGCCACTCGCCTTCAGGTCGGCCTGGCCCGGCGGCTATTCCGTAGGCGTGCCCGGCAACCTCCGGCTCGCCTGGGAAGCCCATCTCAAATGGGGTAAGCTTCCGTGGGCGGCGTTGTTTGCGCCTGCGATCCGCCTGGCCGAAGATGGCTTTGAGGTCCGTCAGAGGCTCGACACCGCGATGAAGGCGGTCGCCCCCATCTGGGCCGACTTTCCCGAGATTCAGAAGTTCTTCTGGATAGATGGCGCGCCCGCGCCTGTTGGCACGATGCTCAAAAACCCTCCGCTCGCTGCCCTGTTTCGGCGCATCGCCGCGGAAGGGCCAGACGCTTTTTACAAGGGCGAGACCGCACGGGCGATCGCCAGCACAGTCACCAACGCGCCCAAAAATCCCGTGCCCATGACGGAGGCCGATATCGCCTCCTATCAGGTGAGGGCGCGCAAGCCGGTCTGCGGACCGTATCGCGGCTACAGCATCTGCGGCATGGGTCCGGTTTCGTCCGGCGGGATCACCGTCCTGCAAATCCTGGGGATGGTCGAACGCTTCCCACTGGCGCAATGGGGGAAGGATGATCCCCGCTCCTGGCATGTCATCGGCGAAGCCATGCGCCTCGCCTATGCCGACCGCGACACCTGGCTGGGCGATCCCGCATTCGTGTCCGTGCCGATCGCGGGGCTGATCGACCCGGCCTATCTCAAGAAGCGATCGGCGCTCATCGCGCTTGGCCGCACCCTCAACGACTATCGCCCGGGCAGCCCGCCGGGCGCCGAGGCACGGACTGCGGCCCTGCCACAGCCGGAAAGCGGCACCAGCCATTTCGTGGCGATCGACCGGGATGGCGATATCGCGGCCTGGACCTCCACCATCGAAAGCTTCTTCGGCAGTCAGCTGATCGCCGATGGCGTCATCTTAAACAATGAACTGACCGATTTCAGCTTCACGCCCGAAAAGAACGGCGCGCCTGTCGCCAACCGGGTAGAACCGGGCAAGCGGCCGCTGTCCTCCATGTCGCCGACGATCGTCTATGACGGGAAAGGAACGCCGGTCTTCACCGTCGGCGCTGCGGGGGGGCGAACGATTATCATGCAGGTGGCGAAGGCCCTGATCGCCCATTTCGACTGGGGCTTGTCCGCGCAGGATGCCATCGCGCTGGGCTTGGAGTTCTTCGACGCCAACGGCCTTGTGCTGGAGCAGGGGACGCCGCTCGAAGCGATGAAGGCGCCGCTCGAAGCCTGGGGCCACAAGGTCACGATCGCTCCGATGGGATTGAAAGCAAATGCGGCGGAGCGCGCGCCCGACGGCCACTGGCGGGGCGCGGCCGATCCTAGAAGCCCCGGGGTTTCGCTTCAGGAATAACCGTCCAAAACCCGTCATCCCAGCGAAAGCTGGGATCTCAGGCCTCACTGCGCACCCGCACGAGATCCCAGCTTTAGCTGGGATGACGGCTGTTCGCGACGCCGGCCCTCACTTCTTCAAATCCAGCCCCGCGACTTTAAACTCAAACGGGAAGGTCTTGTCCTTCGAGCCAACCACCAGATTGACCTTCAGCACCTTCGTCCTCTTGATCGCCTCATCGGCGTTGGCTGCGGGCAGCACCTCTATCCCGTCCTTGTTTTCCGTCATCCGCCCACGCCAGTCATGGCTCTTACCATCATCGGTCACCGCCGTGACGCGGCAGTCGGACAAGTCGCAGCTGAAAGGCGCGCCCACCAGCTTCACGGTCACGTCCGCGCCACCTTCCGGCATCGGTTGTACCAGCAGCACGGAAAATGTGTCTTCGGCCGTCATCGTCTGCACGCTATTCGCGCTGCCGATATAAGCGACCTTGGGCTTGCCGCCCTCGCCTCCCTCATATTTCCACGTCTGACCGATCTGCTCGCGCTGGGTCGGCCCCTCCTTATCGCTGCCAGAACAGCCCGCCAGCAGGCTGATCGCCGCCAGCGCCAATAGGCTCCGCATCGCGCATCTCCTCAACTTCCGTTTCGATCACGCAAGGAGAACGCCCAGGCGCCCGCAGGTTTCCTACTTAGCTGTATCGCTCCGCAGTCTGCCGAATGAGTGCAATCATGTTGGGGATGCCCTGTGTCCGGTTGGAGCTGAGCTGATTCTTGAGGTCGAACGGCGCCAGCGCGCCTTCGATGTCCGCAGCGCCAATCTCGGCGGGCGCCTGATCCTGCACGGTCAGCAGGACCAGCGCGATGATCCCCTTGGTGATCGCAGCATTGCTGTCCGCCAGGAAATGCAGCCGCCCATCGTCGCGCACCGTCGGGTAGACCCACACCGCCGCCGAACAGCCTCGCACCAGCGTCGCATCGGTCTTGAGCGCGTCGGGCATCGCCTCCAGCGCGCGCCCAAGGTCGATCAGCAGTCGGTAACGGTCATCCGCGTCCAGAAATTCATATTCTTCCTGAAGATCGGCAAGGGCAGGCACATCGGTCATATCCCGCATATAGGCAGAAAAGCGGCCCGCGAAAGCCGCTTTCCTTACAGATCGACGCCCGCCGCGATCGCTTCCAGCTTGCGGATACGTTCCTTGAGGTCGGCGACCTCGATGCGCGCGCTGGCCGAAGGCGGCACAGCGTCAACGTCCGGCCGCGCCAGCTCCGCACGCTTCAGTGCCAGCCAGCCGTTCCAGCCGCGCAAAGTGGCCGCCGCGACGATCAACAGTGCGATAATGCAGCTCGCCGCGATGGTCAGCGTAAAAGCCAGCTCCTGCATGCCGTCCTCCGAACGCCTTGCTCAACGCAGGCTGTCGATCTCGTCCGCCAGCCTCGTGTTGCGGCTGGTGTAGAATGTCTCGATATCCGCCAGACGCCGGTCGATGTCGCGAAACTTCGATCGCACGTCCCGTGCCGACCGCGCCGGATTGGTCCGCACGCCTTGCCAAAATTTCTCGTCATCCCGGTCGGCATAAAGGCCCAGCGGCTTGTTCTCGGCAAAATAGGCAGCGGCGAAATAGGCGATCAGCGACCAGGGAAAGGCGCCCATCAGCGTCACCAGCACCGCGCCGACGCGAACCCACGTCACGTCGATGCCGGCATAGTCGGCGATGCCTGCGCACACGCCCATCCATTTGCCATTCTGCTTGTCGAGGTAGAATTTCGTACGGCGCGCGGCCATGTCAGTTCCTCCTGCCAATATCCTGGCGGTCGAGATCATAAGCGTCGTCGAGCGCGGAGCGCGACGGACGGAAATCGGGATTATCGGCGGCAACGATCCGCTCGACCGTTTGCAGCCGGTCTTCCAGCCGCCGCGCAAGCAGGTGCATTTCGTCCAGCAACCGCTCATCCTCATCGGTGATCTTGGGCGCCTGCTTCCACTTGGTCGTATAGTGCAGGATCAACCAGGGCATGCCGATGAACAGCATGCCGCAGATCATGATCGGTAAAAACACATCCTCCATGCGTCACGCTCCCCTGTTCAAGCTGTCCTGTTCATGCTGGCTTTCATCGCGGCGAGTTCGGCATCGACCTTCTCAGTCGACTGCAACTCGGCAATTTCCTCTTCCAGCGTCTTCTGACCCTGGCCCAGATTCAGCGCATCCGCGCGCCCTTCGGCCATATCGACGCGGCGCTCCAATATGTCGAAGCGGGCGAAGGCCTCATTCACCTTCTCCCCAGCATAGGCTTCGCGCATGCGGACACGATTTTGCGCGCTTTCCATCCGCGTGACCAGACTGTTCTGCCGGGTCCGCGCCTCGCGCAGCTTCCCTTGCAGCTTGGCGATATCCTCTTCCGAAGCCTTCAGCGCCTCGTCCAGCACCTCGATTTCATGGGAAAGCTTCTCCGCCATGTCGGCCGCCTTCTGCTTTTCGACCAACGCCGCCTTGGCCAGGTCCTCGCGATCCTTGCTCAGCGCCAGCTGCGCCTTCTCGGTCCAGCTGTCCTGCAAGCCCTGCAGCTTGCCGATATGGCGGCGCATCTCCTTCTGATCAGCGATGGTCCGCGCGGCGGACGCACGCACTTCGACCAGCGTTTCCTCCATTTCCAGGATGATCATGCGGATCATCTTCGCGGGGTCTTCGGCCCGGTCGAGCAGGTCGGTGACATTGGCGGCAATGATGTCGCGCGTGCGAGAAAAGATACCCATCGGAACTGCAATCCTTCGTTCAGCGGCTTTGCCCGCCTTCTTTGCAGGAGCCGTGCCAATTCGTGAAAAGCCGGAATTTCCTGCGTTGACTCCCTCCAGCTCCAATTAATCTTGCCAATAAGTGGTGATTTTCACCATAATATGGTCATGGAACGAAACAGCCAGTTCATCGGCCAGTCGCTGCCTTTCCTTGACGCAGTCGAGCAGGCGGGGCGCGCCGCCGAACTCGATCGCCCGATCCTGGTTGTTGGCGAGCGTGGCACGGGCAAGGAACTGGTCGCCGAGCGACTCCATCGTCTTTCGCCGCGCTGGGGGGAGCCGCTCATCGTCATGAACTGCGCCGCGCTTCCCGAAACGTTGATCGAGGCTGAGCTGTTCGGTCATGAACAGGGCGCCTTCACCGGCGCCACCCGCGCCCGCGCCGGCCGGTTCGAGGAAGCTGATGGCGGCACGCTCTTTCTCGATGAACTGGCGACCCTCTCCATGGCCGCGCAGGAACGGCTGCTGCGCGTCATCGAATATGGCGAAGTCACCCGCATCGGCGCATCGCGGCCAATGACCGTGGACGTCCGCATCATCGCCGCCACCAACGAAGACCTGCCCCTGCTCGCCGAAACAGGCCGCTTCCGCGCGGACCTGCTCGACCGGCTCAGTTTCGAAGTCATCACCCTGCCACCGCTTCGGGCGCGGGAGGGAGACGTAGCCGTGCTCGCGGACCATTTCGGCCGCCGCATGGCCGCCGAACTGGGATGGCCCGAATGGCGTGGCTTCACGCACGACTGCCTCGCCGCGCTGGAAGGGCATGGCTGGCCCGGTAATGTCCGCGAACTGCGCAATGTCGTGGAGCGGGCCGTCTATCGCTGGGAAGAGCCCTCGGCTCCCGTCGGCCGGATCATCTTCGACCCCTTTGCCTCGCCATGGAAGCCGCAGGCGCCGCCGCCCAACGCCAGTGCAGAGGAACCCAAGCCCGCCCCCGCAACCGGCTTCACCGACGTAAGCGACCTGCGGGCCGCCGTGGACGCGCATGAAGCCGCGATCGTGCAGGCAGTGCTGGAACGCCACCGCTACAATCAACGCGCGACCGCCAAGGCTCTTGGCCTAAGTTATGACCAGCTGCGCCATTGTTTGAGGAAACATGGCTTGGGTGCTGAGCGCCCGCTCTAGCTACTACCGTTCGGGCTGAGCCTTTGAAGCCCTTTTGCTTCTTCTTGCGCCGCGCTCAAGGGAAGTGAAGGGCTTCGACAGGCTCAGCCCGAACGGACGGGTGATAAGTTAGCGGGTCGGGACAGGCTCTGGCCCCGAATAGTCATAAAAGCCCTTGCCGGTCTTGCGCCCCAGCCAGCCAGCCTCGACATACTTCACCAGCAACGGCGCGGGGCGATATTTGGAATCACCAGTCGTCGACCGCAGCACGTTCAGAATCTCAAGGCAGGTATCGAGCCCAACAAAATCCGCCAGCGTCAGCGGACCCATGGGATGGTTCAGCCCCAGCCGCACGCCCGTGTCGATGTCGCGAATGTTGGAAACCCCTTCGCCCAACGCAAAGATGGATTCGTTGATCATCGGCAGCAGGATGCGATTGACGACGAAACCGGGGGAATCGAACGCCTGCACGACATGCTTGCCCAGCCGCTTGGTATAGGCTTCGATCGTCGCGACCGTTTCATCGGATGTCGCCAGCCCACGGATCAACTCGATCAGCGCCATGACCTGCACGGGGTTGAAGAAGTGGATGCCCACGAACAGCGTCGGATCGGGAACCACCTGCGCCAGCCGGGTGATGGGGATGGACGATGTGTTGGTCGCCAGGATCGTGCCCGGCGTGATCACCGCAGCGACATTGGCGAAGATGCTGCGCTTGATCTCTTCCCGCTCGGTCGCGGCTTCGATCACCAGTTGAGCCTCGGCCAGCGGAGCCAGGTCACCGCTCGGCCGGATGCGGGCGAAGGCGGCTTCGGAATCTTCCTGGCTCAACTTGCCCTTTTCGACCGCACGGGCAAGCTGCTTTGAAATGCCCTGAAGCCCCTTTTGCGCGCGCGCCAGATCGACGTCGCACAGGATCACATCATAGCCAGCCTGCGCGCTGACCTGCGCGATCCCCGCGCCCATCTGACCAGCGCCGATGACGCCCACGGTCTGAATGTCGGTCATGCTAATGTCCTCGCAAAAATAATTTGTCGCCCACTAGCGCCATGGGAAGCAGGGGGCCAGCGCTTTCGAGCATCCATCACAACGGCTGCTGTGTTAATCAGGGCTAGCGCGCCGCGTTTGTGGGACGGATAGCCCTGGCTGCCCGGCAGGCCGCTTCGGCCCTGTTCATTTCCGGCTTTGCCTGCCGCCTGCTTGATGGTTAAAAGGCCGCGCATGTCCGTTTCAGCGTCCATGCCCGAGCCGGCAACCGGAAGGTTCATTGCCGCCGTGCATCACTTTCCCTTGCGTGTCTATTTTGAGGATACGGACCTGTCCGGGCTCGTCTATCACGCCAATTATCTACGTTATATGGAGCGCGCGCGATCCGACATGCTGCGCGTGGCCGGGATCGATCAGCGCGCCGCGCAGGAAGATGGCACCGGCGTCTATGCCGTCACCAGCCTCCAAATCGCCTATAAGCGCCCGGCCCGGCTTGACGATGATTTACTGGTCGAAAGCCGCGTGACGGCCATTCGCCCCGTCGCCTGCACCATTCAGCAAAGAGTCAGGTGCGGCGATGAAATACTGACGGACGGCGAAGTCTCTGTCGCCTTCCTGACCAGCCAGGGCCGTCCCACACGGCAGCCCAAATCCTGGATCGACATTTTCAGCCGTTTGATGAGAGGGGAAGACATCAACCCATGAGCCTTTCGATGCCCGACGTTGGCGCCGCTGTCGGCGCCGCCACCCAAGCTGCGACCATTTCGCCGCTCGCCCTGTTTTTGCAGGCCGACATTGTCGTGAAGGTGGTGATGCTGGGCCTCGTGCTCGCCAGCATCTGGACCTGGGCGATGATCATCGGCTTCACCTTCACCCTGCGCAAGGCCAGCCGCCACAGCAGCGCGTTCGAGGATGATTTCTGGAAAGCGGAAGATATCGACCGCTTCTATGAGGCGCGGGGCAAGTCGTCCGATTTCCCCGCTGCCAAGGTGATGGCCGCAGGCGTCACCGAATGGCGCCGATCGACCGCGCAGAAGGTGATCGACCGCGACGGCACCCGCGACCGGCTGTCGACGGCTATGTCCAGCATGATCGCGGCAGAGGTCGATCGCCTGTCCGACCGCCTGAACATCCTCGCCACCATCGGCTCGGTCGCGCCCTTCGTCGGCTTGTTCGGGACCGTCTGGGGCATCATGCGTGCCTTCACCGCGATCGCAAAGGAGCAGAACAGCTCGCTCGCCGTTGTCGCGCCGGGCATTGCCGAAGCGCTCTTCGCCACGGCGATCGGCTTGTTCGCCGCCATCCCGGCGGTCATCGCTTACAACCGCTTCAGCCATGGCATCAACCGCATGGAATCCAAGCTCACCCGCTTCGCGGACGGCTTTTATTCGACACTCAGCCGGGAGTTGGAGGCGCAGCGGTGATGGCACCTCTCACCATCATCCCACCCCATTTCGTCATCCCAGCGAAAGCTGGGATCTCGTGCCTCGCGCCCGGCCCTATCCGGCCTGAGATGCCAGCTTTCGCTGGCATGACGGAGGTCGTGTAAATGGCCATGTCCGGCCCACCCTCTCACCGCCGTGGCCGGGGCCGCGCGCCGATGGCGGACATCAACGTCACCCCTCTGGTCGACGTTATGCTGGTGCTGCTCATCATCTTCATGGTGACTGCCCCGTTGCTCGTCACCGGCGTTCCGGTGAATCTTCCGGAAACCCGCGCCAAGGGGCTCGATCAGGATCAGAAGCCGACCGTCGTCTCCATCGACCGCGACGGCGGCCTCTACATCGACGAGACACAGATCAGCGATGCTGACCTGCCGGATCGCCTCGCCGAGATCATGTCCGCCAACGCAGGCAAAGCCGAACCGCCGCAAATTTTCCTGCGCGCGGACACGGGCCTCGACTATGGCCGGGTGATGCGCGTCATGGGCGAACTCAACCGCGCCGGGCTTAACAAGGTCGCGTTGGTCAGCACCGGCGGTGACGATGCCCCAATCTCCTCAGGCGCCGTCAGCGGCGGTTCAGAATAGGGACCATAGGACTCGGGGATGGAACGTGCGGAGAAAATCGGCCTTGGCGTGGCGACGGCGGGACATGTCCTGCTGTTCGGCTTGCTGTCGGTTGGCTTTCTCGCCACCCCCAATCCGCTCAAACTAAATTCGCCGCCGATGGACGTCAGTTTGGTGGACGAGGCCGCGCTGCAATCCGCCGCGCCGCAAATCTCGACCCAGCCGCCGCCGCCCAGCATCGCGCCGGAAGCAGGCCCGACCGAGGATGCGGCACCGGCGCCCGTTCCTGAACCCGCGCCTGTGCCGGAGCCGGAGCCGACACCCGCCAAGCCCGAACCGGCCCCGGCACCGGCAAAGAAGGACGTGGCAAAGCCCCAGCCAAAGCCGAAGCCAAGGCCCGCGCCTACACGGCCAGCGGCCAAGCCGACGCCCGCCAAAGCGAAGCCCGCCGCCGCGCCGGCCCCGGCCAAGGCCGCGCAAAAGCCTGCCGCAAAGGCCAAGCCCAATGCCCCTGCCCGCGCGTCCGGTCAGGGCAAGGCGGAAAAGCCCAAGGGGTCGCTGCTCGGCAAGGATTTCCTGAAAGGCATCGACACTGAAGCCGACGCCCCGCGCAAGGCCGCGCCGCCGCCCGCTGCGACCATGGGTCCCGTCCAGAAGGCTGCGCTTGACCGCCTCATCGGCGATCAAATCTATCGGCATTTGAAGCTCCCTTCCGGCGCGGACGTGGAACAGTTGGTGGCATTTCTGGAGGTGAAGATCGACCGCAATGGCCGGGTGATCGGCAAGCCCGAAGTGATCGACGTGCAGGGCCAGACGGCCAGCAACAAGCCGCAGGTCTCCATCTACAAGGAACGCGCCGTACAGGCGGTCATGCAGGCGTCCCCTTTCCAGGGGCTGCCGGACGAATATTATGAACAGTGGAAATGGCTCAAGCCGTTGAGAGTCTACGCAAGGAAAGCGCGATGAGAAGCTTTGGAATAACCGCACTGCTCGCCCTTTGCGCAGCCTTTGCCAGCCCTGCGATGGCCCAGTTGTCGGTCGATGTGACCGGCGACATCGACAGCAACCTCAAGATCGTCGTGCCCGCCCTGCCCCCGCAGGCGGAGGTGTCTACCCCGGCCGGTTCGTCCAGCGAATTGGGCCGCAAGATCGCCGAGGTGATCGCCTCCGACCTCAAGGGTTCGGGCCTGTTCGACCCTTCCGGCCCCGGCGGCATCCCCGCCATCGCCTTCCCCGAAGTCACCAACCCCGCCTATGACAAATGGGGCGCCTATCAGGCGCTGGTGCAGGGCTTCGTCCGCACCACGGGCGGGGAAGCGGACATCACCGTCGGCTGCTATCTCTATGACGTGGCGCTCAAGCAGGAGCTCACCCGCCAGGGTTATGTCGTCGCCCCCCGCGACTGGCGCCGCGCCGCGCATAAATGCGCAGACGCCATCTATGCGCGCCTGTCGGGCGAAAGCCCCTTCTTCGACAGCCGCATCGCCTATATCGCGGAAAGCGGCCCCAAAGGGAACCGCACCAAGCGCCTTGCCATCATGGATAGCGATGGCGCCAACCACCGCTTCATCACCAATGGCCAGTCCATCGCGCTGACCCCGCGCTTTTCGCCCGACTATAAGTCGATCGTCTATGTGAGCTATCTGGGCAGCCGGGTGCGCATCTATGTCTATGACATCGGCACCGGCCGTCAGCGGCTCGTCACCGAAAGCAACAATGCCACTTTTGCTCCGCGCTGGTCGCCCGATGGCCGCAACATCCTCTTTTCGATGGCGGTCGCGGGCAATACCGACATCTATCGCGTGTCGGCGCAGGGCGGGCAGCCCGTCCGCCTCACCACCGCTCCGGGCATCGATGTCGGGGGCAGCTATTCCCCCGATGGCACCCGCATCGTCTTTGAAAGCGACCGTTCGGGTAGCCAGCAAGTCTATGTCATGAACGCCGACGGCTCCGCCCAGCGCCGCATCAGCCACGGCGGCGGCCGCTATGCGACGCCCGAATGGAGCCCGCGCGGCGACCTCATCGCCTTCACCAAGATCAGCGGCGACTTCAAGATCGCCGTCATGACGCCGGACGGCGGCAATGAACGCATCCTCACCAATGGCTGGCAGGATGAGCAGCCGACCTGGTCGCCCAACGGCCGCGTCCTGCAATTTTTCCGCACCTCCGCCGGGCGCGAAGGCACCAGCCAGGTCTGGCAAGTCGACCTGACCGGCGTCAACGAGCGCCGCATCCCCACGCCCTTGAGCGGCTCCGACCCTGCATGGGGTCCGCTGCTGCCCTGATAGGGAACCACATCATCGCGCAAGCGTAACGACCGCATGGACTTTTTGAGGAGCCTCCCATGAAACTCAACCGCCCCCTTTTGATCGCCGTGTCCGTCCTCGCGCTCGCCGCCTGCGGCAAGAAGGCGCCCAAGGACCTGCCACCCCCGCCCGCAACCGATACCAGTGCGCAGACCGGCACCGGGACCGGCACGACCACTGGTCCGGTCAAGGGCAGCCAGGAGGATTTCGTCGCGTCGGTCTCATCCGACCGCATCTTCTTCGACACCGACCAATATGATGTCGATGCGCAGGACCAGCAGACTTTGCAGAGCCAGGCGGCATGGTTGCAGCAGAACCCCAATGTTCGCGTCACGATCGAAGGCCATGCCGACGAGCGCGGCACCCGCGACTATAATATCGCGCTGGGTGATCGCCGCGCCAATGCCGCGAAAAACTATCTCGCCTCACTCGGCATCGACCCCAGCCGGATCAACACGGTCAGCTATGGCAAGGAACGTCCGGCTGCGCTGGGTTCGGATGAGGCCGCCTGGGCACAGAACCGCCGCGCTGTGACGGTGACTGTTCAATATTAAAAAGCCTTCGGGTCGCACCAGGCTTTAGGAAGCCCGCGGTTTTCGGACCGGCGGGCTTTTCTGTGTCAGGATATGGCAACGGGCGCTCCGCTCCTCCCGCTACTTACGACAGGCGCTTGGGGTAGCAACTCCGCTTTGGGAGCACTCACAAATGACGGCGCGTCCTAAGCCTGTTTGCGCCGTTCAGCGATGCGGCGAGTGAGGAGTTGCATCATGTTGACGGTGATCTCGACGGCAGCTTCGGGGACGCCGTCGAACAGCTGCTGCGACAGGTCATCGAGCCGTGCTTCGATCCGTGCTGCAAGGTCGCGACCTGCATCGGTGAACTCCACCCGGTTCGATCGCTTGTCTTCCGGATGCGGCAGGCGCTCGATCAATCCCATCGCCGCCAGCCCGTCCAGCGTCCGCACCAGCGAGGGCTGGGTAATGCCCAGCTGATCGGCAAGGTCAGCCTGCCGCACGTCGGGTCCCAGCCGCGCGAGGTGCACCAGGCACCAGCCCGCGCTAGAGGACACCCGCAATTCCGCCAGCGCTTCGTCCGCCAGTTGCCGCCAGCCGCGCGCGACCAGCGGGAACTGCTGCACCAGCCCCTGCGTCAGGCCGGAACTAGACATCAGGATAATCCCAGGGTGGCGCGGCCGGTCATTGGCGGAAACGTCCGCTTAAACGCGACGCGTGCCGGAAAAGCCCGCCGCGCCAAACGCGCCCAATTGCATGGTGCCGTTGATCGCATCACCTTCCACGACCGCTTCGCATTCCATCGTGATGGGCATGGGCATGGTCATGTTCATCTTCCAGTTGAGCTTGTCTCCGTCGACCTTGCCCTCGGCGACGTCCAGCGACCCCATCATGCCCGCGAAGGTGCCGTGAAAGCTGGCGCCGTTGCTGATGACGGTGAACACGCCCTTCTGATCGCCCAACGGCGTCTTTGCCACGCAGTCATAAGCGCCATCGACATTCGCCATCACTTCATCTCCTCAAGCTGCCATCAATCGGCAAGGGTTCCCATTTCGACGGGCAGGCCCAGCGCGTCAAGCTGCGGCCGGACCAGTTTTGCATCGCCCACGACGACCCAGATCAGCCGCACGGGATCGATCGCCTCTCGCGCAGCCTTGTCGAGGTCGGCGGCGGTCATCGCGCGGTAGAGGCCCGGCAGCGTTTCATAAAAATCGTCCGGGCGGCCGAGCAGCCGGTTGCGCATCATCGCCCCCATCAGGTCCGACGATGTTTCGAAGCTGCCCGGCAGCGACAGGATCTGGCTGTTGATGGTCTGGTTGCGTTCGGCCTCTGTCGTGCCCTTGGCGGTCAGGAAATCGGCAATGTCGTCGCGCGCGGCGGCGATGGACGCGCCGGTCTTGTCGGTCTGGACGGGAGCATAGACGAGCAGGGGGATGGTTTCCTTGACGCCGGGCAACGCGGTGCCAGCGGAATAGGCCCAGCCTTTCGTTTCACGAAGGTCCATGATCAGGCGCGAGGTGGAGCTGCCGCCCAGCACTTCGTTGGCGGTCTGCAGCGTCAATGGGTTGTCGGTGCCCTGCTTGCCCGTCAACAGGCCCGCCAGGATCATCGATTGCGGGCTTTGCGGCTTGTCGACCAGGATGATCCGCGCGGGGCGCGCCATCCTGTCCATGCGGAACAGCTTCTTGCCCTTGGCCACGGCAGGCGTCTTCCAATCGCCGAAGCGCTTTTCGAGCAGCGGCATGATTTCGGCCAGGCTGGCGTCGCCGGTCACGAAGATGGTGGCATTGTCAGGCCGCATCCACTTGTCGTGAAAGGCGGCAAGATCAGCGCGGGTCGCCGCCTTGACGCCGCTGGCTGTGCCCGATCCGGTGAAGGGGATGCCGTAGGGATGCGCGGCGCCATAGAGCAACGGCGGCAGCAGGCGCTGGGCGATCGGCATCGGTTCGGTTTTCTCAGCGGCGATGCGGGTCAGTAGCTGACCCCGGATGCGCTCCACCTCGGTCGGAGCGAAGGCGGGGTTGCGAATGACGTCGGCGAGCAGGCCGAGCGACGCATCGAGATTGGGCTTGAGCGCATAGAGGCCGACATTGGTGCTATCCATGCCGTTGCTCGCGCCGATCGACGCGCCCAGCCGTTCCTGTTCTTCCGCAATCTGCACCGAACTGCGCGTTTTCGTGCCCTCATCCAGCAGCGCCGTGGTCAGCGCGGCCGTGCCCAGTTTTGCCTTGTCGTCGGCGGCATTGCCCGCGTCGAAGGATACCGACACCCGCACCACCGGGACGGTCGCGCGCCGGGCAAAAACGACCGGAATGCCGTTCTTGAGCCGCGCTTCCTCGACAGCGGGGAAATCCAGATCCTTGACCGGCTCGATCGGCGGTTCGGCGACCCGCGTGGGTGGCGGAGGCGTGGCGGCTACCGGCGCGGGCTTTTTGGGATCGCGGAAATAGGCGGGGTGGTGCGTGGCGTTGCCCGCGAGCGCATTATCCTCCGCCGTCCGTTCACCGGGCGCCACCGTCAGCCGGAATACCGGACGCCCGAGCCATTTGCGGGCGGTGTCGCCCACCGATTGCGGCGTAGCGGCGGCGTAGAGGGCGAGGTCCTTCTTATATTTGCCCGGATCGTCGGAATAGACCGCCCCCTCTGCCAGGGTCACCGCCTTGCCGCTGAAGCCGCCGACCTTTTCCAGACCGCCGATCGTACCCGACAGCTGCTGGGTCGCGGCGCGTTGAACCTCGTCGGCGGTAGGCCCCTTGGCAAGATAGTCGGCCAGCAATTGGTCGAGCCGCCTGCCGACGGCGGTGGCGTCCTGCCCCGGCTTCACGTCAACGGTAATTTCCGCGATCGACAGCTTTTCGAACGGTTGGATGCTGGCCTTGACGCCGACGGCCACTTTCTCGTCGCGCACCAATATATTGTCGAGGCGGGAGGATTTAAGGCCGCCGAACACCGACATCGCCAGATCGAGTTGGGGCAGGTCGGCCGAATCGGCGCCCGGCACGATCCAGTTGCGGTAGAGCCGGGTCGCCGCGACATTGTCGTGCATCAGCTTGTCGACTTGCCTGTCGAGCGTCGGCACGGTGGCGTCCACATCCTTTGGCGCAGGACCGGCCGGGATGTTGCCGAACCATTTTTCGACCTTCGCTTTGGCGGTGGGCACGTCGATATCCCCGGCCAGCACCAGCACGGCATTGTTCGGGCCGTAGTGGGTCTTGAACCAGTTCTGCACGTCGGCAAGGCTGGCTGCATTCAGGTCCGCCATCGATCCGATGGTCGAGTGGCGATAGGGATGGCCTTCGGGCAGCATGGCGGCAAGCTGGGCATATTCGACCAGACCGTATGGCTCATTCTCGCCCATCCGCTTTTCATTCTGCACGACGCTGCGCTGCGCATCGAGCTTGGTTTGCGTCACCGCGCCGAGCAGGTGACCCATGCGGTCGGATTCGAGGAACAATGCCCGGTCGAGCGCGCCGGTCGGCACCGTTTCGAAATAATTGGTGCGATCGAACCAGGTCGTGCCGTTCCAGTCGGTCGCGCCGATATCCTCCAGCCGTCCAAAGAATGGCCCATCGGCATTTTCCGAACCATAGAACATCAGATGTTCGAACAGATGAGCAAAGCCCGTCTTGCCCGCAGGCTCGAAGCGAGAGCCGACATGATACCAGACCGACACCGCCACCACGGGAGCCTTGCGATCGGTATGGACGATGACGCGCAGGCCGTTTTTCAGTGTGAACTGCTCATAGGGAATATCGACGGCGGAAACGAGGCTGGAAAGCGGGGCTGAAGCCGTCTGAGCCGCTGGGGCAGCAAGCGCGACGGGGACTGGAAGGGCGATGATCGACAGGCTTATTGAAGACAGGCCAAGCGACAGAGCCAGGCGACGCGAGGTGGAGGAAAAAATCATGGGCGCCCTCATCGAAGCTGGAGATCATCGCCGGGGAGGCGGCAATGGCTGGCCGCAGCATAGCGGCGCATGGGGACGGCGCAATATGCATTGGATGGACGGCGCGTCGGGATCGGAGGCTTATCTCCCTCTAATATGGGCAGGTTTGCGCCGAGCGGTCGAGCAATGCTAAGGATAATTGCGTAGCGCCTCTTGTGTGGCTTTTATGCAACATTACATCGTGGCTAGTTTCACGAAGGGCTTCCTATGAACCTCGAAAAATTCACTGACCGCGCCAAGGGCTTCCTGCAATCGGCGCAAACCGTCGCGATCCGCATGAGCCATCAGCGGATCAGTCCGGAGCATCTGCTGAAGGCGCTGCTGGAAGACAATCAGGGCATGGCTTCCGGCCTGATCAAGGCGGCGGGCGGCGATCCCGCTGTCGCGCTGCGGGAAACCGATGCAGCGCTGGCCAAGGTGCCTGCGGTGTCGGGCAGCGGGGCGCAGCAGACGCCGGGCCTCGACAATGACGCGGTGCGGGTGCTGGACAGCGCCGAGCAGGTGGCGGCGAAGGCCGGGGACAGCTTTGTCACGGTTGAGCGGCTGCTGCTGGCGCTTTGCCTGGCGACCACGAGCGCGGCGGGCAAGGCTCTGGCGGCGGCGGGACTGAAGGCGGAGGCGCTGAATAGCGCGATCAACGATCTGCGTGGCGGGCGCACGGCCGACACGGCAGGCGCGGAGGATCGCTATGATGCGCTGAAGAAGTTCGCGCGCGACCTGACCGAGGCGGCACGCGAGGGCAAGCTGGACCCGGTGATCGGGCGCGACGAGGAAATTCGACGGACGATCCAGATTCTGGCGCGGCGAACCAAGAATAATCCCGTGCTGATCGGCGATCCCGGCGTGGGCAAGACCGCGATTGCGGAGGGCCTCGCGCTGCGCATTGCCAATGGCGACGTGCCCGATACGCTGAAAGACCGCACGCTGATGGCGCTTGACATGGGATCGCTGATCGCGGGCGCGAAATATCGCGGGGAGTTCGAGGAGCGTCTGAAGGGCGTTCTGGACGAAGTGAAGGGCGCCGAAGGGCAGGTCGTCCTGTTCATCGACGAGATGCACACGCTGATCGGCGCGGGCAAGTCTGAGGGCGCGATGGACGCGGGCAATCTGTTGAAGCCAGCCCTCGCTCGCGGCGAGTTGCACTGCATCGGCGCGACGACGCTCGATGAATATCGCAAATATGTCGAGAAGGACCCCGCGCTCCAGCGGCGCTTCCAGCCGGTCTTCGTGGGCGAGCCGACGGTGGAGGACACCATCTCCATCCTGCGCGGCCTGAAGGAAAAATATGAGCTGCACCATGGCGTGCGGATCACGGACGGCGCGCTGGTGTCGGCGGCGACGCTCTCCAACCGCTACATCACCGATCGCTTCCTGCCGGACAAGGCCATAGACCTGATGGACGAAGCCGCCAGCCGTCTGCGGATGGAGGTGGAGAGTAAGCCAGAGGAGATCGAAAATCTCGACCGGCGGATCATCCAGCTGAAGATCGAGCGCGAGGCGCTGAAGAAGGAGACGGACAAGGCGTCCAAGGATCGCCTGGACGCGCTGGAGGAGGACCTCGCGAACCTTGAGGAGCAGTCCGCGGCGTTGACGCAGCGCTGGCAGGCGGAGAAGGACAAGATCGCGGGCGACAGCAAGCTGAAGGAACAGCTGGAGGCAGCTCGCGTGGAACTGGAACAGGCGCAGCGGGCGGGCGATCTCGCCAAGGCTGGCGAGCTGGCCTATGGGCGCATTCCCGATCTGGAGCGCAAGATCGCCGAGGCAGAGGGCGCGACCGAAGGCGCGATGCTGCGCGAGGAAGTGACGCCGGAGGACATCGCCTCGGTCGTGTCGCGCTGGACGGGCATTCCTGTCGACAAGATGATGGAAGGTGAGCGCGAGAAGCTGCTCGCCATGGAGGAAGAGCTTGGCAAGCGGGTGATCGGACAGGCCGACGCGGTGAAGGCCGTAGCGACCGCCGTGCGCCGTTCGCGTGCCGGATTGCAGGACCCGAACCGGCCGCTCGGGTCGTTCCTGTTTCTTGGCCCCACGGGCGTCGGCAAGACGGAGCTGACCAAGGCGCTCGCCGGATTCCTGTTCGACGACGACAGCGCGATGGTGCGGATCGACATGAGCGAGTTCATGGAGAAGCATTCGGTCGCCCGGCTGATCGGCGCGCCTCCGGGCTATGTCGGCTATGAGGAAGGTGGCGTCTTGACCGAAGCGGTGCGGCGGCGGCCCTATCAGGTCGTGCTGTTCGATGAAGTCGAGAAGGCGCACAGCGACGTGTTTAACGTGCTGTTGCAGGTGCTGGACGATGGCCGCCTGACCGATGGGCAGGGCCGGACAGTGGACTTCACCAACACGATCATCGTGCTGACGTCGAACCTGGGCAGCCAGTTCATCGCTTCGCTGGCCGATGATGAGCCTGTCGAGAAGGTCGAGGATCAGGTGATGGACATCGTGCGAGGCCATTTCAGGCCGGAATTCTTGAACCGCCTTGATGAGGTGATCCTGTTCCATCGCCTCGGTGCGAGCCACATGGCGCCGATCGTGGACATTCAGGTCGCGCGCATCGGCAAGCTGCTGAAGGACCGCAAGGTGGTGCTGGACCTGACAGATGGTGCGCGGGCTTGGCTGGGACGGGTCGGTTATGACCCGGTCTATGGCGCAAGGCCGTTGAAGCGGGCGGTGCAGCGCTATTTGCAGGACCCGCTCGCGGACCTGATCCTGCGCGGCGAGGTGCCGGATGGCGCGACAGTGCGTGTGGATGAGGGGGATGGGGCCTTGCAGTTGCGGGTGGGGTAATGTTCATCACCCCTCCCCTGAAGGGAAGGGGCATATATCGAAAAAAGGGGCGCATCCTTTTGGACGCGCCCTCTTCCTTTTCCTGGCGTTACGACTTCAGATCAGAAGTTGGCCTTCACGCCCAGCCGGTAGGCGCGGCCGTAGATGCCGGTGCCACCCTGAACCGGGTTGTAGTTGTTGGCGCCATAGGTAACCGGATCGATCGGCGGCAGATCGTCAAAGACATTGAGCACGTTCAGATAGACCGTGAAATTGTCGTTGAGCTTGTAGCTGGTGGTGAGATCGACGGTGATATAGGGCTTTACGTCGCACTTGACGAACTGCGGCGAGAGCAGGCCGCAATCACCCGACGTGCCGGGACCTTCGATGTCTTCGGCCGACAGATTGTAGCCGCCGAAATATTCTGCCGTCGCCGAAAGGGTCCAGCGCTTCCATTCCAGCGTGTTGGTCCAGCTGCCATGCCATTCGGGCGTGCCAGATCCGGCGGTCAGGCTGTTGTTGCCAAGCGTACCTTCATAGCTTTCGACACTGCCGTCGGCGAATGTGGTGTCGAGATTGATGATGTAGGTCGCCTCCAGCGAACTGGTGAGACGCACATCGCCGAAGTCGAACCGGCCGGTCGCCGCGAAATCAAGACCTTCCGACCGGATCGTGTTGGCGTTGATTAACGGCGCCTGAACATAGGCGACGCGCGGCAGAGCGCCCGGATGCAGCGGATCTGGCGAATCCGCGATGATGTTATAGCCCGCCGGGATCGCCGCACCCGAATAATAGGCGGCCAGCGCCGGGCCATAAGGCGCGGGGATGATCGCTCCCTTCTTCTTGATATTATAATAGTCGACGCTCAGCCGGATGTTGCGGCTGGGCTCGAAGATCACGCCCGCCGTCCAGCTGGTCGATTTTTCCGGTTCAAGGTCGGGACTGGCCAACTGGGTTTGGCCATAGCTGCTGGCATTGAGATAGGTCGGGCAGCTGGCGAAGGTGGCCTTGCTGCATCCGAACTGCGCCAGATAAGAGTCGGGGAATGTGCCGGACGTATTGTTGACGAAGCCGGTCGTCGGCAGCGCGTTAGCTTCTGCGAAGCTCGGGATGCGGAAGCCCCGCGACCAGGTGCCGCGTAGCGTCAGCGCGTCGAACGGCTTGTAGCGGAAGCCGACCTTGGGCGAGAAGGCGTCCTGGCCGCTGTTATAATTGTCATAGCGGCCCGATGCGTTGACTTCGAAGCCTTCGAAAGCGGGGACGCTCAACTCGACAAAGCCCGACCGAACGACGCGCTCACCCTTGGTGCCGAAGGCATTGAGGATGAAATAGCGCTGGGTCGGACCTGCAAAGTCGTCGTTGGCGCTGGGAGCGTTGATCGATTCCAGACGGATTTGACCACCAAAGCCAAGCTGGACGGGGCCAGCGGGTAGATCGAACAGCGTGCCGTTGAAGCTGACTTGGGCGGCATAAAGTTCGGACTTGGACTTGGTGATGTTGTCGGGCGACAGATAATCCAGGACCGACTGGCTGTTCGACAGCGGATTGACGAAATTATAGCTGCCGTCGGCGACCACGTTCAGCAGGTTCTGGATGTAGACATAGCCCTTCGACGTGCGGGTGAGGTCGGTCACCATGCCGACGATGTCCGCCGCGAAGTTCCAGTTATCCGTGATCGGCCCAGCGATCGAGAAGGCTCCACGATAGGTGCGGCTGAGCGTTTCATTATATTCCGTCAGGTTGGGAATACGGCCCATGATCCGGGCCTGCAGGCCCTGCGCTGCGAAGGGGTTGTTCGGGTTCAGCGTACCGTTGGTGATGTCGCAATTGGGCTGCGGCAGGCCGTTGACTAGCGGGCAGACATAGACCGGCAGCGCCAGTGCGAAGGAGCCCGGAGCGTTGGGCAGGCCGCTATTATAGGTGCTGAAGCGGGGGAACGCGATGCCCGCCGGGCCATTGGCGCGAATGGTCGCCGGTTCGCCGGTGTAGCTCACCTTGCTCTGAAGATAGTTGGCGGTGAAGGACGCTTCGATATCGTCAGTGACGGCGACTGTCGCCTTCAATGCGCCGCCGAAACGTTCGATCCGGGGCGAGATAACGCCATATTGACGCACCAGATCGCCTTGGCAGACGGTGTTGGGCGCAAAGGCGTTCTGATCGGTATCGGCCAATTCGGCTGCGGTCAGGGTGTAGGGAGTCTCGCCAGCGATACAGCCTGCGGCGGGGTTGAGGATCTGATAGCGGCCGAGCGGATCGTCAAGCGCGCTGGTTGAATCGGTTGGCGCAACAAAGAAAGTGGTCGCGAAGGAGCGGCGGTCGCTCGTGCCGGTGGCGTCTGCCCAACCGACATAACCCGTGCTGGACGGGTTGATCGAGCCGCCATTGGGGCCGACCTGCGGCCCGCAGACGCCATCACGGCAGATGCCCGACTGATCCTGCGAATTATAGGGGTAAGGCCGGTCGCGATTGTAGAGCGCGTTCTGGCGATACCAGAAGCCGCTGGCATAAATGTTATAGCCGTCGCGGTTGAGGTCGCCGGTTCCTACGGTCAAGGTGGCGCGGTAGTTTTCGCCATCGCCACGTTCGGTGATGCCGCCTTCGATGCGACCGCCGATACCCTTGAACTGCTTTTTGGTGATGACGTTAATGACGCCCGCGATGGCGTCGGCGCCATAGGTGGACGATGCGCCGTCTCGCAGCACTTCAACGCGATCGACGATATCGTCAGGGATGGTGTTAAGATCGACAAAGTTGCGCGTCGCGTCATCCGCCAGCGGATAATAGGCGGCGCGCTGGCCATCGAAAAGGACAAGCGTGGAGCTGGTGGACAGGCCGCGCAGAGAGACTGCGGACGCGCCAGCCGCAAAGGCTCCGTTCGCCGAAAAGCTGTTGGTGAGCGCGGCGCCATTGTTGGACGATATGCGCTGAAGCGCTTCCTGCGTGGTCTGGATGCCGCGCTGTTCAAGCGACTCGGACGTCAGGACTGAGATCGGCGAAGGCGTGTTGTTCACGTCCTGCCGTAGGATGGAGCCGGTGACCACGATGGTCGCTTGAGGTTCTTCGGCCACGGTGCCAGCCGGAGTGTCCTGCGCAAAGGCAGGAGCGGCGAGCGCCGCGAAACCGGCGCCCGCGCATGCGAGCGCCTGCAGCGCTGCGCTATTGCGCAGCCACGCATTGTTCGAGATTTTCTTCACAGTCCAGTCCCTTGCTCTGGAGCGGCGCAAGCGAACCTGCGCCTAGTTACCGACGCATGGAGAGGGGCCTAGGAGCCCGACAGCAAACCCCTCTTCATCCGTGCTGTGCGATAGTCTGCGCAGTCGTTTTATGCGTGTAAAGCAATGCTAGGGAGCGGAGCGCACTTTGCTGTTTCACTGTCGTAAATTTGCCACATAGGCGATAAGCGCGGTTTTACGTTCGTTTAACAACTTTATTTGCAGTCATTTATGGCAGGCGGAACTTTGATGCTCTGTCATTGCCACAGGTTACACTAAGTTGCGCAAATGCATCTCAGTTCAGTTTGCTGGCATTGGTCCGGTGAGCAGAAGCGGGTCGATCCGCGCTTCGTTCCAGCGCAAGCCCCAGTGAAGGTGCGGGCCAGTGGCGCGGCCGGTGGCGCCGATCGCGCCGATATTCTGACCCTGACGAATGGACTGGCCGAGCTTCACGTCGATGCGGGAGAGGTGAAGGAAGGCGCTGGTGAGGCCATGGCCATGGTCGATCATCAGCAGATTTCCCTCGAGCGTGAACGGGTGATCGGCCGCCAGCGTCACCACGCCGTCAGCAGGCGCCAGAACGGGATCGCCGGTCGCCCCGGCGATATCGATGCCGCCATGATAGGCGCCGGGTACGCCCTGATAGACGCGCTGCGATCCGAACAGGCCGGAAATGCGACCGACGCGCGGCCAGAGGAAGTGCTGGCGCCAGCCTTGGGCGCCGGTTTCCTGCGCGCGGGCGGCGGCGATCTGTGCCAGTTCCGGGCGGCGCAACGCGAGGAAGGCTTCATTGTCGCGCACCGGGCGGAGGGGCGTGTTGACGCGCTCTATCCGCCAGGCGCGTGAGGCGATGCTGATGGGCTGGTTGATGATGCGACCGTCGGAGAGGCGGGCGGTGAGCTGCGCCTGCGGCCCGGCGTCACGGTCGAAGGCGATGAGGAAGCGGCCATCGGGATCGACGCGGACGAGTTGATTGTCGAGGCGTAATTCCGTCGTCGCGGGTGGCGCTGTCCCGGTGAGCGTGCCGCCCTGCTGCGCGGCGCCGTGAAGGGTGATGCTGGCGGCGGGAACGGGAGCCGGATTGCTCGCCGCGCCCACGCTGCCGGTTATCAGCAGAAGCGCGGCTGCCCAGCATTTCATCGCAGGCCGCGCGCCTTCAGCTCCGCCTGGGCCGAGGCTTCGGCGCTGGCATAGGGTTCCTGGCGGGCGATGCTCCAATAGCGAAGGTCGTCGAGCGGAATCTGCTGGCCCGTGACGGCGCAAACGACATGGTCGCCTGCCTGAAGCACGCGGAAGCTGTAGGCCATATAATGGAGGCGGGCCGGACGATCGCGGTTGGACATCAGCATGGGATCAGGCGGCCTTTTTCACATTCATGCACATCAGGAGAACAGGTCCTGCTGGCGGGTTTCGCCGCCCTCCTGCGGTTTGCGGGAGGGGCGGGATGAAGGGGATATAGCTTGCGGCGGCGCCTTCTCAAGGGCTGGCGATGACGGGCCGCCTTCCACCGTCGCCGCGACCGCGCCATCGTCGAAATGAAGCGAGACCGTGCCTGCCGCACGGGCTTCATCGACCGTCCTGACGAGGCGGTCCCCCGCCATGACGCGGGCGAAGCCGCGCTTGAGTGGCAGGTCGGGATTGACCGAGACAAAAAGGCGCGACAGGCGGTCGAAGGCGGTGGCGCGGTCGTGAAAGACGCGGGTCAGATAATCGGGACGCAGACGCTGACGGTCCAGCCGTTCCTTCGCGCGGCTCAGATGCTGGTGCAGGAGCGCGGGACGGAGCGCGCCGCTGGCTTGCCCCAGATGCGCGCGCGCGTCCGCGACACGGTGGCGCAGACCATTGCCAAGATCACCCGACAACTGGTCGAGCCGCTGCCGCTGGGGCGCAAGCAGCATGTCGGGGGTGGGCATGAGCCGGGCCTGCACCTCCAGCCGCTCGCGCGCCTGCGCGGCACCGCGACGCACCGCGCGATTCATGCGCAGGCCCTGTTCGGTCAGCATCGCCATGAGATCGGCGCGCACCGGCACCGCCATTTCGGCAGCGGCGGTCGGCGTAGGCGCGCGCATGTCGGCGGCATAGTCGCAAAGCGTCGTGTCGGTTTCATGGCCAACGGCTGAGATAATCGGGATCGAACATTCCGCCACGGCCCGGACGACGATTTCCTCGTTGAAGCTCCATAGATCCTCAACCGATCCACCGCCGCGCGCGACGATGACGAGGTCGGGACGAGGCAGCGGGCCGCCAGGCTGCATGGCCGAAAAGCCGCGCACGGCGCGGGCGACTTGCTCTGCCGCCCCCTGCCCTTGCACCAGCACCGGCCAGAGCAGGACATTGGTGGGACAGCGGTCCTCCAGACGGTGGAGGATGTCGCGGATCACCGCGCCGGTCGGAGAGGTCACGACACCGATGGTACGCGGCATGAAGGGCAGCGCACGCTTCCGGTCGCGGTCGAACAATCCTTCGGCAGCAAGCTTTGCTTTAAGCTTTTCGAGCAGCGCCATCAGCGCGCCCTCGCCCGCCAACTCCATCCGCTCGATCACGATCTGATATTTGGAGCGGCCGGGATAGGTGGTGAGCTTCCCGGTGGCGATCACCTCCACCCCGTCCTGCGGCGCGAAGGGCAGGCGCTGCGCCCCGCCCTTCCACATCACCCCGTCGATGACCGCATTATCATCCTTCAGGCAAAGATAGAGATGGCCTGACGCCGCCCGCTTGAACCCGGAAATCTCGCCGCGCAAGCGCACATGGCCGAAGCGATCCTCGACCGTGCGCTTCAATATGGCCGACAATTCGCTCACCGAAAGCGGCGGCGCGTTGTCCCCCGCCCGTTCCTCGGCTAACAGGCGGCCCGATGCATCCAAACCAGCTTCATATTCCGGGGACATGGGCGAAATGAACATCCTTTTGTTGGGCAGCGGCGGCCGCGAACATGCTTTGGCCTGGAAGCTGGCGCAATCGCCCAGCCTCACGACCCTTTATGCAGCGCCCGGCAACCCCGGCATAGCCCAGCATGCGACGTTGGTCGACCTGGATGCCACGGATCATCGCGCGGTGGTCGATTTCTGCCTGCGCCATGCGATCGGGCTGGTGGTGATCGGGCCGGAAGCGCCGCTGGTCGATGGGCTGGCCGACAATCTGCGGGTCAAGGGCTATCCGGTGTTCGGGCCGGGCAAGAAGGCAGCCCAGCTGGAAGGGTCCAAGGGATTTACCAAGGATCTGTGCAAGCGCGCGCACATTCCGACCGCCGCCTATGAGCGCACCCACAGCAAGGATGGTGCGATCGCGGCGCTTGGCGATTTCGGCCTGCCGGTGGTGATCAAGGCCGATGGCCTCGCGGCGGGCAAGGGCGTGATTATTGCGGAGACGCGCGATCAGGCCGTCGAAGCGATCGAGGACATGTTCTCCGGCGCATTTGGCGCGGCGGGCGCGGAAGTAGTCTTGGAAGAGTTTATGACGGGCGAGGAGGCGAGCTTCTTCGCTCTGACCGACGGCAGCGCCATCCTGCCCTTCGGCTCTGCGCAGGACCATAAGCGGGTGGGTGACGGCGATACCGGCCCCAATACCGGCGGGATGGGCGCTTATAGCCCGGCGCGGGTGCTGACGCCCGAGCTGGAAGCTGAAGTGATCGAGAAGATCATCCGGCCGACCGTTGAAACGTTGGCCGCCGAGGGGACGCCTTATTCGGGCGTGCTTTATGCGGGACTGATGCTGACCGATGAGGGGCCGAAGCTGATCGAATATAACGCGCGTTTCGGCGATCCGGAATGCCAGGTACTGATGATGCGCTTCGACGGCGATCTGGTCGAACTGCTGCTGGCGGTGGCGCAGGAACGGCTGGCGGAGCAGGGGCCGGTAAAGCTGGCCGACCGCACCGCATTGACGGTAGTGATGGCGGCGAACGGCTATCCGGGCACGCCGGAAAAGGGCGGCGCGATCGGCGGCATCGAAGCGGCGGAAGCTGGTGGCGCGCGGGTTTTCCACGCAGGAACAGCGGACAAGGATGGCATGCTCGTCGCCAATGGTGGGCGGGTGCTGAATGTCACGGCCAGCGGCAGCAGCGTGGGCGAGGCGCAGGCGGCGGCCTATCGCGCGGTGGATGCCATCGACTTTCCGACCGGATTTTGCCGTGGCGATATTGGCTGGCGCGAAGTGGAGCGCGAGGGGCGCTGAAGGCATCCAACGCAGGCTCTTGCCGATCGTGCGCCAGCGCCCTTAGATAAGAGCCTGAAAAAAACGGGAGGGAGCGTGATGCAGGAATTTTTCATGGACTATGGCCTGTGGTTGTTGATCGGGCTGCTGGTCCTGATCGGCGTCGTGTTCCTGCTGTCGGGGCGCAAGACGCCCATCGACAACGCCCCGGCCGAGCGTGCCCCCGTGGTGGAACGGCAAGAGCCGCCGGTAGCACCCGCCGCAGAGCCGGTGACCGTTGCACCCACGACGATCGCGGCGGAGCCTCAGCCGGTAGTCGCGCCGGTATCGCCGGTAGCAGCTGTTTCGACAGTAGCGCCCACATCGGACGCGCATGACAATCTGCTGAGGATGAAGGGGGTCGGCCCCAAGCTCAATCAACTGCTGATCGAGCTGGGCGTGACCCGCTATGCGCAAATCGCCAATTGGAGCGAAGCCGACATCGCGGCGATCGATACCAAGCTCGGTACTTTCAAGGGTCGGCCGGTGCGCGACCAATGGGTTGATCAGGCGAAATATCTGGCGGCTGGCGATACTGCCGGGTTCGAAGCGAAATACGGCAAGCTTTAGGGCGAAGCGAGCGCTGGTGTGGGAGCAGCCTGTTGGGTGCGCTGCTTCACTGGGTTCGCTCCCAACAACAGCGCGGCAAGCCTGTTGCGTGCGGCAAAGCGGCTGCCGATCGCCAGCAGCAGGATGGAAAGCGCCAGCGTTGCGAAGGGACCAATCCCGGTAAGGATCATCGATCCCATCAGCAGTGGGTGCCAAAGGTAGAAAAAGAGGCTGTTGCGGCCGATCGCGTTTAAAGGAAGCACTTCAAGTCTGATCGCCGTCGTGAGCGGCAACAGCGCGATGAGACCGAGGCACATCAGCAGGCGTGCCGGCACATAGGCCAATTCCCAACCGCTGCGATAAAGTCCGGACCACCAGGCTAGGCCCAGGCCGCACAATAGCAGGGCGGGAGCAAGGAAACGGCGCGGCAAAGCAGTCTGCGCAAGCGTCATCCCGAAGAAGAAATAGACTGAGTAGCGCAGAAAGCGGCTATCGGGCGCGAGGAGACCATCGAAGATCGGGCCATGACCCAGCCCGAACGCATACATGACAGCCAGACTGCAAGGCGCGCTGAGGGCGAGCAATATCAGTGGCGAGAAGGGCAACATCCAGGTCATAAGGATGAGGAAGAAGAGGACCGGGACGTACCAGAGATGGAAAGGCGGACGGAGCAGCACGTCGAAAGGCGTGGTCCATGACATGAGCCATTGGCTGGAAATCAGATAGATAATGGTCGCGACGAACCATGGCAGCAGCATGCGCCGTCCATAACGGGATAGGAGTTCGGTAAAACCACCGCCGCGAATGCGGGCGACGTTCAGGAGGTAGCCGGAAATGCCAAGCATCAACGGCATACGAAAGCCCGATCCTACCCACAGAATAAGGCCATGAGCGCCGACCAGTTCCATGACGTGACCAGCCATGACGAGCAGCATAAGCACGCCCTTGGCCAGGTCGATCGATGGATTCTTCGTCACGACATTTCCCGCACGCCCCAGTCGGAACGATGCCGCCACAAGCCTTGCCGCTTAGTTAACACAGATTATTTTCCTGCTTTCCAGGCACAAAAAATACTCTACCTATAACTTTCGATGGGGATGGGCGCTCTTGAGCGGCTGGAAAAGTCGCGGGCTGCAAAGGCGGTGATGGCGGTGGCTGTCTTCTGCCTGATCTTCGGCGGCTGGGCTGCTTTTCAGCATTATCGCGAGGCGCGCGCCGGTCTGCCCGACGCGCCGCCCCGGGCGGAACGCTGCGCGCTCTGGTTCATCGGCAGTTCCTCAATCCATCGTTGGACCAGCCTGGAACGGGACATGGCGCCGTGGGTCACCTATAATCGCGGCATTGACGATACGGGCTTTGGCGAAATCGTACCGCGCTTCGCCAATGTGCGAGGTGAGGCAAGGCCCGCCGCGATCATCCTCTACGCTGGCGAAAATGACATTGCGCGCGACGTGCCGGTCCGGATGGTGGTGCGCAACCTGGCCGCCTTTCTGGAACTGCGCCGCCAGATATTGGGCGATGTGCCCGTGCTGGTGCTGTCGATGAAGCCGAGCCCTGGCCGCTGGACTCACTTCCCGGCGCAGCAATTGTATAATGCAGCGGCCCAGCGGCTCCTGCCTTGGATGCGGCAGGCCTATTATGTCGATATTACCTCGCCGCTGCTTACCAATGGCAGGACGGGCGATAATTACCGGCCCGATGGCGTCCATATGAACCCGGCGGGCTATCATATCTGGGCACGGGTGGTGCGCCAACGGCTGCGTGAAGCGTTGCCTGCGGGAGTGGTGAAACGCTGCGATCCGGGAACGCCGTTTTAAACCGGTTCTCCCTGAGCCCGAACGGAGGCAGTTTAACGGACGATGCTCTGATCGCGCAGCAGTTCGCGGGCGCGGGGGGCGAGACGCTGCGTCGCGGCTTCGTGGATGCCGGGGGCTGTGCATAGCAGGCCGAAGGCGGTGGGATCCGGGCGGTTGAAGGACAGGGGAACGCCGAGCGCGTCGGTGACGGTTGCTCCGGCTTCCTGCGCGATCAGGGCGGCGGCGGCGACGTCCCATTCATTGCCCCAGCGGACGGTGGCGACGATGTCCGCCTCGTCGGCGGCGACCATCGCCATGCGGAGCGCGATGCTGTTGGGCTTGTGGACGGTGACGAGGTCGCGGTCGTAGCGAGGGAGCTGGTCGGCGGGGACGCGGGCACCGGGCAGGACGGCGCGGGTGCCTGCGGAAAGCGTGCGACCGTTGCGGGTCGCGCCCTCCCCTGCCCTTGCAATCCACAACTCGTTGCGCGCAGGGGCGGCGAGAATGCCTATGCGCACCGCGCCATGTTCGACCAGCGCGACCGACACGGACCAGCCGGGGCGGCCGCGCAGATAGTCGCGGGTGCCGTCGATCGGATCGACCACCCAGACGCGATCGAGGTCCAGGCGATGGACGGTGTCGGCGGTTTCCTCCGACAGCCATCCGGCGGTGGGGTCGATGACGCTGAGGCTCTGGCGGAGCATCTCGTCAATTTCGAGGTCCGCCTCGCACACAGGATGGCCGGGGACCTTTTCCCATTGGCGCACCTGCGTCTGGCCGCCCGCCCAGAGGGTAAGCGCTCGGTCGGCCGCGTCCGATACCGCGCCGACGAGCGCGCGCAGATCGATCTCAGCCCCCGGCAACGGTCATCCCGTCAATGCGGATCGTGGGCACGTTCATGCCATAGCGGAATACAAGGTCGTTCGCGGGAACGAGGGCGCGGAACATGTCCTTCAAATGGCTGGCGATGGTGATTTCCGAGACCGGGCGGGTGATCACACCATCCTCGATCAGGAAACCGGCGGCTCCCCGGCTATAATCGCCGGTAACGCCGTTCACGCCCATGCCGATCAGTTCGGTGACGTAGAGGCCGCGCTTTATGTCCGCCATCAGGGCGGCGGGAGAGATGTCACCCGGTTCCATATGCACATTGGTGACGCCTGCGCCGGGCGCACCGCTGCCGCCCCGGCTGGCATGGCCGGTGGGCTGGAGGCCAAGCTGGCGGGCGGAAGCGCTTTCCATCAGCCAGCCGGTCAGCACGCCCGCATCGATCAGGGCACGACGGGCGACCGGCAGCCCCTCTCCGTCGAAGGGGCGCGAGCGCATCCCGCGTGGACGGAGCGGATCGTCGATGATGGTGATGGCGCTGTCGAACAGCTTCTCCCCGAGGGAATCGAGCAAGAAGCTCGATCGCCGGGCGATGGCCGGGCCGACCATGCCGCCGATCAGATGGCCGAGCAGGCTGGAACCGATGCGCGGATCGAACAGGATGGGAAGGACGCCGCTTTCGAGTTTGGCGGGGTTGAGGCGGGCAACGGCGCGCTCCCCCGCGCGGGCGCCGATCGTCGCGGCATCATCGAGATCTACCAGATGGCGGACGCTGTGGCTGGCATGGTCCCGCTGCATGTCCGCGCCGGTGCCCGCAAGGACGCTGGCCCAGGTCGAATGGCTGGTGCCCGCATAGGCACCGGCAAAGCCGTGGCTGGTGGCGAGCGCGACCTGGCTGCGGCCGTTGGATGCGCCGCCGCCTTCGCTGTTGGTAACGCCTGCGATGGCTCGGGCGGTTTCCTCGACAGCCAGGGCGCGCTCGCGCAGCTTCGCGGGTTCAGGCTCACTCGGATCGGCAAGGTCCAGTGCAGGCAAAGCGCCCCGCAGCAGCCGGTCTTCGGGCGCAAGACCCGCATAGGGATCTTCCGGCGCCTCCCGCGCCATGGCGATCGAACGATCGACCAGCGTGCTCAAGGTCGCGGGATTCATGTCCGACGCGGCGATGCTGGCGGAGCGCTGGCCAACGAAGACGCGCAGACCGATTTCCTCGCCTTCCGATCGCTCCACATCCTCCAGCGCGCCAAGGCGCACCGCGACCGTGGTCGAGGCATTGCAGGCATAGATGGCGTCGGCCGCGTCCGCCCCGGCCCTGCGAGCCGCCGTCACCAGATCCTGCGCGCGCGACTGGGCTTCTTCGAGGCTGAGCATGGGTGCGGGGCGTTCCTGCTGAGGGGTGAGGCCATGGGCCTTACGCGCTTGAACCCGGCTGGGCAACCTGCGCATCGGCCCAGTGTTTGAGGAGATGGTGGGCAACGGCCATTGGAGGAGGCGAGGTGAAGAGCGCGTCTGCATCCCCTGCCAGCGCCGCTCGGACCCCGGCTGCGTCACACCAGAGGGCATGCTGAATTTCGGTCTCGTCCAGCGTCAGCGCATCGTCGTCAGCCTGCGCGATGCAGGCGATCATCAGCGAGGAGGGGAAGGGCCATGGCTGGCTCATCACATAGCGGACGGAATAGACGGTAACGCCCGCTTCCTCCTTGATTTCCCGCGCGACGGCTTCCTCGAGGGTTTCACCCGGCTCCACGAAACCGGCGAGGGCGGAATAGAATCCCTGCGGCCAGCTATGCTGCCGTCCGACCAGCACCCGGCCGTCATGTTCGGCGAGCATGATGACGACCGGATCGACGCGGGGAAAATGTTCCGCATCGCAAGAGCAGCAGCGGCGCGCCCAGCCTGCCTTTTCCGGACGGGTGCGCGATCCGCAGACGGAGCAAAAGGGATGGCGGCCATGCCAGTGGACGAGGCTGCGCGCCGCGCCATAGAGCGCGACTTCGTCGGCGGGCACTTCGGTAACGATGGCGCGGCTGCGGGCGCTGGGGACGAAGTTCGTGCCGCTTTCCTCGGTAAGGCGGGCGAAGATCGGGCGCTGCGCTTCGTCTATGCCAAGTAGCAGATGCTCCTCCACCTTAGCATCGGCAGGCAGCGGCTCCATGAGCAGATGGCCGTCCTGCGTGACCGGGTCGAGGCCATCGAGGACGAGACAGCGGGCATCGGGCGAGGCAAGCGCCTGCGCCACAAGGTCCGGCTTCATCCGGATATGATCGGCGCGATCGAGGCGGCCGCCAGCATAGCCAAGCTGGTCAGGGGACATGAGATTCGCTCTCCTTCATTGCTGCTTGGCCTTCATTGCTGCCTCGGCGGCGCGGCGGAACAGGGTGGGCAGGCCCGCCTCCCCGATGCGGGGGAGCGGCCACCATTCGCCCTCACCCGTTGGCATGCTTTCCTCTGCCACATGGGCGACATGAACCGTCAAGGCCAGCGAGAAATGGGTGAAGACATGGACAACGGGTTCCGGCAGCGCCTTCCAGATTGCCGCAAGCGGCGGAGTGGCGTCGGGCGTGGCGCTCCAATGGGAGGAAGGAAGCGCGCGCATGCCGCCGAGCAGGCCCTTGGCCGGGCGGCGGATTAACCAGACATGGCCGTCCGCCCGCTCGATCCACCAGCTGTGGCCGAGGCGGTGCGGTTTCGCCTTCTTCGCGGCCTTGACCGGAAAGGCGGCGGGATCGGCCGTGCGAAAGGCCGCGCAGTCCTGCCGCAGCGGGCAGATGCCGCAGGCGGGGTTGCGAGATGTGCAGATGGTCGCGCCAAGGTCCATCATCGCCTGCGCGAAATCGCCAGCGCGGGCATCGGGGGTGATGCTGTCCGCAGCAACGCGGATGGCGGGGCGGGCAGCGGGCAGCGGCGTGTCGATGGCGAACAGGCGGGAGACCACGCGCTCGACATTGGCGTCGACCACCACGGCGCGGCGGCCGAACGCGATGGCGGCGACGGCGGCAGCAGTATAGGCACCGACGCCGGAGAGGGCGCGCAGTCCCGCTTCTGTATCGGGGAACTCACCGCCGTGCTGGCTCGCCACGGCGCGGGCGCAGGCAAGCAGATTGCGGGCGCGGGCATAATAGCCAAGGCCCGCCCACGCTGCCATGACGTCTGCGTCCTGGGCTGCGGCGAGTGCTTCTACTGTCGGCCAGCGATCGGTGAACTTCGTGAAATAGGGGCCGACGGCGGCGACCGTGGTTTGCTGAAGCATGACTTCGGACAGCCACACGCGATAGGGGTCCGCCGCATTGGCGCCCGGCGGGGCGCGCCAGGGCAGGCGACGGGCATGGACGTCATAATGTCCGAGCAGATCTGCTGCGATTTTCATGAGGTTCCGCTCGACGTCCATGGCCGCCCTATGCCATTAAGCGGAGCATGACGGAACGGCCCGCGACACCCAAATTGAAAAGCCGTGCCCAGGCAGCGGCCGAACGGCCTCGCGTCGGCGGCCCGCGCCAGATTGCTGACCTGATGCCGCAGATCGGCGCTGCCGCTTTCCGCAAGTTCGGCTTTGTGCAGTCGAGCATCGTCACGCGCTGGGCCGAGATTGTTGGGCAACATTATGCGGAGATTTCCGCCCCCGAATCGATCCGCTTTCCGGTAGGCAAGAAAGCAGGCGGGACGCTGCAACTGACGGTGATGAGCGGCCATGCGCCGATGATCCAGCATGTGCTGCCCGACATCATCGATCGGGTGAACCGCTTCTTTGGCTATGCCGCCGTGGCGAAGGTCGCGATGAAGCAGGGCGAGGTGCGCGGTTCCACGCCCGAACGCCGCCCGCCGCCGCGTAATTTGCGGCCGGTGCCGGTGGAACTTGGCGATTCGCTGCGCGATATTGGCGACCCGGAATTGCGCGCCGTTCTGGAATCGCTGGCCCAAGGGCTTGTCAATTCCAATGGTTTGCCGAAAATCAGCTGAATCATTCAATTGCCGTACAGGGGCGGCCCTTCACTGGAAGAACGCATGACGAAATCGCGCTTGCTAATCCTTGGCCTCTTCGCGTTGATCACCCTCCCCGGCACGCTGATCGCCGCGCCCGCCGTCAACTGGACGACACGGGTCGCGCTGTCGCCCATTGGGGGACATGTGATGGGCAACCCGGCCGCTCCGACCAAGCTGGTCGAATATGTGAGCTATACTTGTTCGCACTGCGCCCATTTCGTGGGCGAGGCGAGCGCGCCGCTGAAAGCAGACTATGTGAAGGGCGGCCAGGTGAGCGTGGAAGCGCGTAATGCGGTGCGCGACAAATATGACCTGACAGCCGCGTTGCTGGCGCGATGCGGCGGCCCTAAACGCTTTTTTGGCAATCATGAGGCGCTGTTTGCAAATCAGGACGCCTGGATGGAGCAGCTGCAGGCCTATGACCGTGGCGCGGCCAAACCATCCGAACAGATCGCCCTGTTGCGCGACATTGGGCGCAACACGGGCCTTTACACATTGATGGGCAAGCGCGGGTTCACGCCTGCGCAGCTTGACGCCTGCATCGCCAATCCAGCGGCGATGAAGCAAATATTGGCGATGACCGACGAAGCATGGAACAAGGTGAAGATTGGCGGCACGCCTAGCTTCACTATCAACGGGACGCGCGTGGACGGGTCGAGCTGGGCCAGCTTGCGCGATGCATTGCCCGCCGCCGCGCAGTAAACTAAACCCCTGATCCTGATGCCCGAGCAACGGAGCCTGCACACAGTGAAAGCCATTACCGGACTTGCCCTTATCGCCCTCTCGCTGTCTCTTTCCGCCTGCGGGAAAAAGGACGCGGCCAGCAACTCGTCCGCAGAACCGGTCGCTGCTGTTGCTGCCCCTGCCGGGACCAGCTGGTCCGCCACAGTGACGCAGACCCCCGAAGGCGGATTCGTCATGGGCAACCCGCAGGCAAAGGTGAAGCTGATCGAATATGGGTCCTATACCTGCAGCCATTGCCGCGATTTTTCGGCGGAGGCTTCGGAGGAGATCCGCAAGATCGTGGACACCGGAAAGATGAGCTTCGAGTTCCGCAACTTCGTGCGCGACCCGATCGACATTTCCACGTCGCTGCTGGCCCGTTGCGGCGGCAAGGACGTCTTCTATCCGCTGAGCGAGCAGTTCTTCGCCAACCAGAATGCGATGTTCGAAAAGGCGCAGTCGCTGGGCGACGCCAAATATCAGGCGTTGATGAGCGCACCGCCTGCGCAGCGTTTCGGCAATCTGGCCGCCGCCGTGGGGCTGGTCGACTTCGCCAAGCAGCGTGGGATTGCCGAGGATAAGGCCAAGCAGTGCCTGGCCGATACCGCCGCCGCCGAAAAGCTGGCCAAGGGCGTCGAGGCGGCGAACAATCAATATAAGATCGAGGGCACGCCGACCTTCATCCTGAATGATGTGAAGATCGACAATGTCGCAACCTGGGCGACATTGCAGCCCAAGCTCAAGGAAGCGGGTATCTGATTGGCTCAAGGGGGGCGGACATTTGCGATGAGTTTGCCCGCTGAAGGCGGGGCAGCATCACGCTGCCCCGGCAATTGGCCCGGCGGCTGGCCATGCAGATAAAGCGCCTCAAGCTTTCGGGTTTCAAAAGCTTCGTCGATCCGACGGAGCTGCGCATCGAGCCCGGCCTGACCGGGATTGTCGGGCCTAATGGCTGCGGCAAGTCCAACCTGCTGGAAGCGATCCGCTGGGTGATGGGAGAATCCAGCGCCAAGTCGATGCGCGGCGGCGGCATGGAAGATGTGATCTTCGCAGGCACATCCACCCGGCCGCAACGCGACTTTGCCGAAGTGTCGCTGCAAACGGTGCAGGAGCAGGGTGAGCTGTTCAACGCGGTCGAAGTGGGCGCGGACGGCGAACTGGAAGTTATCCGCCGGATCGAACGCGGTGCGGGGAGCGCCTACAGGGCCAATGGCCGCGACGTGCGGGCGAAGGATATCGCGCTGGTATTTGCCGACGCCGCGACGGGGCCGCATAGCCCGGCGCTGGTGAGCCAGGGGCGGATCGCCGCCGTCATCGCCGCGCGGCCGCAGGAACGGCGCGCGATGCTGGAGGAAGCGGCGGGGATTTCCGGGCTGCACGTCCGGCGCAAGGATGCCGAGCAGAAGCTACGCGCGGCCGAGGCCAATCTGGTGCGGCTGGACGAGATACTGACCGACATGGAAGCGCGGGCCAGCAGCCTGCGGCGGCAGGCCAAGGCGGCCGAGCGCTATATCAAGCTGTCCGAGCAGATCAGGGTCGCCGAAGGGCGCGTGATCTTCGCCCGCTGGCGCGAGGCTGCGGCGAGTGCGGATGCCGCTCGTAAGGAAGCGGCGGAGGCGGAGGGCGCCGTTGGCGCGGCGCAGGAGGCGCAGGCGGCGGCGGCGGTTCATGCCAATGCGGCAGTGGATGCGCTGGCGTCCAGACGGACGGCGGCGCAGGCCGCGCGAGACGAGGCGAACGAGGCGGGGCATCGGCTCGCGGCGCTGAGGACTGAGCGCGATGGGGTGGTGCGGCGGCTGCATGATCTGGCGCAACAGGCCGAGCGGCTGGAAGAGGACCGGGCGCGTGAGGGCACGCTAGCCAACGATGCGGCCGAGGCGATTGCGCGGCTTTCGGCCGAGATTTCTGTTCTGAAGGAACGGACTACCGAGACTGAGGCAATGCGGCCTGACTTTGCCGGGCGGATCGCGCGGGCAGAGGATGCTGCGCGCGATGCCGAGCTGGACCTCGCCAAGGCGATGGCGCGGCAGGCGGGCGAGCAGGCCGAATTGCGCGTAGCCGAAGCGGCGTTGGCGGCGGCGCGGAGCCGTTTGGAACGGGCGGAGCGGGAAGCCACGCGGCTGGAAGCGGAAGCGGGCGCCCTGCCCGATGCGGCGCCGCTGGAGGCGAAACGAAGCGAGGCGCTGGCGGCACAGGCGACGGCTGGATCGGAGCGCGATGCGGCCGAGGCGGCGATCGGGCAAGCTGAAACGGCGCGGCAGGCGGCAGCCGAAGCGCGCGCGACGGCCGAAGCGGCGCTATCCTCCGCACGGGCGGGACTGGCGGCGCTGGATAGCGAGGCGGCGGCGCTCAAGCGGGCGGTCGAGAGCGGAAGCGGGCGCGAACGGGCACTGGACCAGTTGAAGGCCGCGCCGGGATTTGAGCGGGCGCTGGCCGCCGCGCTGGGCGATGACTTGGAGGCGCCGGTCGGCACGCAGGGCACGCGGCGTTGGACTGGGGCGGCGGCGCTGGAGAGCGATCCAGCCCTGCCCGCTGGATGCGCTTCGCTGGCAGATCATGTGCGCGCGCCTGCGGAACTGGCGCGGCGGCTTGCGCAGGTCGCCGTCGCCGAAACGGATGATGGACAGACGCTGGCGGTGGGGCAGCGGCTGGTGACCAAGGATGGTCAGCTGCGGCGCTGGGACGGCTATGTCGCGGCCGAGGGCGGCGCGGCGGCGGCCGAACGGCTGATCCGGCTCAATCGGCTGGAAGCGATCGCGGCGGCACGACCGGCGGCCGAAGCGGAGGTCGAGGCGGCACGCGCCGCGCAGGATAGCGCGGCTGGTGAAGAACGGGCGGCGGCCGAGGCACTGGGGGCTGCGAGGACGCAGCTTGGCGCGGCCGACCAGCGGTTGCGCACCGCGCTTCGTGCTGCCGACGAAGCGGCTACGGCGCTGGAGCGGCTTTCCGGGCGGCGTGAGGCGATCGAGGAAAGACTTGCCGAAGCACGCGCTGATCTGGGCACTGCCCGGGCCGAGCATGACAAGGTGGACGTAGCCCGCGCGGCGGTGCCGGACGGGGCCGGGACGCGGACGCTGGTGGCATCGTTGTCGCAGGCGAGCGAAAAGGCGCGCATGGCTGTGAGCCAATTGCAGGCGGATCAGGCCCTGGCCGACCGCGCTTTGGCGAGCGATCGTGAACGCATGGCTGCGGCTGACGCGGAAGCCAAGGGCTGGCGTGCACGGGCGGGCGAAGCGGCGAAGCGGATAGCCGCCATGGTGGAGCGCGGCGAGGCGATCGCATCCGAGCGCGATGGACTGGCGCAACAGCCCGACACGCTGGCGACGGCAATCGCTGCCTTGTCCGAACAGGGCGCTGGGCTGGCCGACGCAGCGGAAGCGGCACGGCGGGCGGAGAGCGAGGCCGAGGCAGCGCTGCGCGTCGCCGAGGAACGGGCCGCGCAAACAGGCGAGGCGCTGGCGCAGGCGCGCGAACGGCGTGCGACTGCCGCCGCGCGAGCCGAGGCAGCCGAGGAGAAGCGGGTCGAGACCAACCGCTTGTCGGGCGAACGCTTTGAGTGTCCGCCCCCCGTGCTGCCCGAGAAGCTCGGCTTTGCCAGTGCCGACATAAGGATCGCGCAGAGCGAGCAGGGTGAACATGACCGCCTTGCCGCCGAGCGCGAGCGGATCGGGCCGGTCAATCTGGTGGCGGCGCAGGAGCTGGAGGAGCTGGAAACGACGCAGGCGACGAGCCGGGCCGAAAGCGAGGAGCTGAGCCAGGCGATCAACCGGCTGCGTGGGTCGATCGGCAGCCTCAATCGTGAAGGGCGGCAGCGGCTATTGGCGGCGTTCGAGGCGGTCGATGGGCATTTCCGGCGGCTGTTCACGACGTTGTTCAATGGCGGACAGGCGCATCTGGAACTGATCGACAGCGACGATCCGCTGGAGGCGGGGCTGGAGATCATGGCGCAGCCGCCGGGCAAGAAGCTGGCTGCGCTGACGCTGCTTTCGGGGGGCGAGCAGGCGCTAACCGCCGTCGCGCTGATTTTTGGCCTGTTCCTGACCAACCCGGCGCCGATCTGCGTGCTGGATGAGGTCGACGCGCCGCTGGACGATGCCAATGTCGAGCGTTTCTGCGACCTCCTCGATGTCATGGTCGGGCAGACCGACACGCGATATCTGATCGTCAGCCATAATGCGGTGACGATGGCGCGCATGCACCGGCTGTTCGGTGTCACGATGGTGGAGCGCGGGGTGAGCCGCCTCGTTTCCGTCAATCTTGGCGGCGCGGAAGCGTTGCTGGCGGCAGAATAGGAAAGCGGCGGCGCTTCAGCGCTTCTTGCGCATGCGGCGGAACAGGCTGCGGTCGGCAACCGGCTCGAACATCTCCTCAGGCCCTTCGGGGTCCAGCACTTCATTGTCGGCCAGCCACGCCTGCACGTCGTTGAGATTCGGCGTCACATAGGGACGCAGGGTGCGGCCGGGCTTGTCGCGCAGTTGCTCAATCGCGGCAATCAGCCCGCGCTCGGCGATGACGGCCGCCACCCGCTCGACGGGCAGGTCCAGATGTTCGGCGATCAGGTCATCACGGATGCCTAGGATGGTCGTTTCGTGCCCCGCATTGACGGGCAGTGCCCCGTCGATCGTCACGTCGCACTCGGTATCGAGCCGCATCGAGCGGTTGTTCATGTTGGACGAGCCCACGCGCACGGTTCGATCATCCACGATCATGATCTTGGCATGGACGTAGATGGGCTCACCACGCACGGTAAAGGGATGGTAGATGCGCAGCTTACCGTATGTGTCGCGGGCGCGCAGGGCCTCAAACAGGCGCGCGCGGGCGGTATCCATCGCCTGCTGTTCCAGCCAGCCATCGGCCTGTTCCGGATTGATGATGACGATATCCGGCCCATCGGGATCACCCAGCCGCGCGGCGATTGCCTCCGCAATGCGGCGGGAGGCGAAATACTGGCTTTCGGCATAGATGGTCCGCTTCGCCGACGCGATCTGGTTCAGATAGAGTCGCTCAATCTCTCGCAACGGCTGCTGGTCGTCCATTTCCGGCGCGGAACGGGAAATGGCAATATCGACATTTTCGAACTGCACCGGCAGCGCGTCGGGCCAGCAATCATGCTCGCCGAAGATCGGCTCCAGATCGCCGCCGCCAGCCCCCTTCCAACGGGCGCGGGCATGGTCGCCCAGCACCATCGCGACATCGCCCTGTAAGGCCGTGGTCGCGTCATGCCATGGCCCATAGGCGGAACCGTCCGGATGGCGGCGGCCGGGATCCTCGTCCCGATGATGGCGCGTGTCCCAACGGTCGCTGGTCATGTCGATGCCGCCGCAAAAGGCGAAACAATCGTCGATCACGACGATCTTCTGATGGTGCGAAGCCGCTGGCGGGTGATGGCTGTCCAGCTTCACCTGTATGCGCTTGTGCGCCATCCATTTGACGGTGGTGAAGAGGTTGGCAGGCTGCACCATCGACTTCATCGCGCCGATGTCCCAACGCAGGAGGAAGATTTCGAGGTCAGGCTTTTGCGCGACAAGCCAGCTGATGAAGTCGCCGATGATGACCGGGGCTCCGTCCTTGACCTCATCCTCGCGGATCAGACTGATCGCCGCGTCGAAGTCCCAGCCGATGAGCATGATCCGACGCTTCGCCTTGAGCATGGCGGCGCGCGCGTGGCGAAAATAGCAATCCGCGTCGATAATGACGCTGGCTTTTGCGGCGCGGGCGATGCGCCAGCAATCCTCACCCTCTTGCGGCATGCTCATGCACTCCCCACGACGAGGCAGCCGAGGAACATCAGCAGCCCGGCAAAGCGGTTGGAGCGGAACTTGGTTAGGGGATCGGCTCCATCCTCCTTGAGCGTGCCCACCTGCCAGAAAAGATGAGCCGCCATCGGCAGCAGGGCGGCGAGAGCAAGCCATTGCGGCCGCACCTGCCAAAGGGCGGCAGCCCAGAGGGAAAGCGCAAGCAGGTAGCAGAGCGTCACGCCGCCGCGCACATGGCGGCCCATCGACAAGGCGCTCGACCCGATACCGATCAACGCATCATCCTCCCGGTCCTGCAGAGCATAGATGGTGTCATAACCCACGACCCAGAAGATGGTGCCTGCGTAAAGGAGTAGCCCCGGCAGGCTAAGCGCTCCTGCGACCTCGCTCCAGCCGACCAGCGCCGCCCAGGAGAAAACGATGCCTAGCCAAAGCTGCGGCCAGCCGGTGATCCGCTTCATGAAGGGATAGGCGGCGACCAGCGCGAGACTGCCGAGCGACACGATCTGCGCATAAGGGCGCAGTTGCAGCAGAACCGCGAGGCCGACGAGGCAAAGCAGGATGAGCCATGCCCAGGCGGTACGCAGGGAAAGAGCACCGCTCGCGAGCGGCCGGGCGGCGGTGCGGGCGACTTTCCGGTCAAGATCGCGATCGACGATGTCGTTGAACACGCAACCGGCGCCCCGCATCGCGATGCTGCCGAGCAACAGCCAAAGGATCAGAGGCCAGCGCTCCCCTGCCCCGCCCGCCAGAACCACCGCCCAGGCGCCCGGCCAGAAGAGCAGCCACCAGCCGATCGGACGATCGAGCCGAGCCAGCAGCGCAAGCGCGCGGGGGATCGCGGGCAAGCGCGCGAGCAGGCCGCGGGCCTCGGTATCGGGGACTATGGTGTCGCTCAACGTCACGCTCGCTTGTCGAAGGGCCGTTCTTCCTCTTTAGAGAAGTGGAGGGCTTCGACAAGCTCAGCCCGAACGGAGCATTGCTATATGACCGCAACCCCTGCCTGGCCGCCGCAGAGCGCGCCGCGTCTGCATGTCGAAACGCAGTTGGGCGACGGCGTGGCCGTGCCGATCGATGGCAACCCGGCCCATTATCTGATCAGCGTGATGCGGGTGAAGCCGGACGACATCGTCCTGCTGTTCGATGGCAGGTCCGGCGAATGGGCCGCGCGGGTGCGGGACATGCGCAAGCGCGATCTGGTGCTGGAATGCGTCAGCCAGACCAAGGCACCGGAGGATGTGCCCGATTTCTGGCTATGCTGCGCCCCGATCAAGAAAGGCCGCATCGACCTGATCGCGGAAAAAGCCTGCGAACTAGGTGTCGCCAAGTTGCAGCCAGTGTTGACCCGCCGGGCGGTGGTGGACAAGCTCAACCTCGACCGGCTGCACGCGCATCTGGTCGAGGCAGCCGAGCAGTGCGGGCGCACCGCGCTTCCTGATCTCGGCGGCATGGTGAAGCTGGACGCGTTGCTGCGCGATTGGCCGGAGGATCGCTGGCTGTTTTTCGCCGATGAAAGCGGGGGTGAGCCGCTGCACGAGACGCTGCGCGCGCATCAAGGCCCTGCGGCGTTCCTGATCGGGCCGGAGGGCGGCTTCGACCCGGCAGAACGGGAGGCGATCCGCGCTGGGGCTAGGGCCGTGCCCGTGTCCCTTGGCCCTCGCATCCTGCGCGCGGAGACGGCGGCGATCGCCGCGACGTCGGCGTGGATGACGCTGAACGGCGACTGGCGATAGGATAGCTGTTCCAGTTGCAATCCGAAATGGGATTGCAGCCCCGGTGGACGCAACCTATTTGTCCCCCGCGCGCTGTCGATTGACGCGCAAGGGGGACAGGCTAAGGCGGGGCATGAGCACGAGAACCGACTCAGGGGGCAACGATCCCGTCATCGAAAGCCGCGAACAGCTGATCGTGGCCTTTTCCAAGGGCGCAAAGCCCAAGGATCGCTGGCGCATCGGCACCGAGCATGAGAAGTTCGTCTATTCCAGGACGGATCATCATGCGCCGTCCTACAGCGAGCAGGGCGGCATCCACACGCTGCTGATCGGCCTCACCCGCTATGGCTGGAGCCCGGTGTTTGAGGGCGATAACATCATCGCCCTGTCCGGAGCCGATGGAACGGTCAGCCTGGAACCGGCGGGTCAGCTGGAACTGTCCGGTGCGCCGCTGGAAAATCTTCACCAGACCTGCGCGGAGACGCAACGGCATCTGGAACAGGTCAAATATGTCGGCGACATGCTGGGCCTGGGGTTCCTGAGCCTGGGCATGTGGCCCGACAAGACACGCGACGAACTGCCGGTGATGCCCAAGGGGCGTTATGACATCATGCTGCGGCACATGCCGCGCGTAGGCACGATGGGCCTCGACATGATGCTGCGAACCTGCACCATTCAGACGAACCTCGACTATGGCAGCGAGGCGGACATGGTGCAGAAGTTCCGCGTCGGCCTGGCCCTGCAACCGCTGGCAACTGCGCTGTTCGCCAATTCGCCCTTTACCGAAGGCAAGCCCAACGGCTTCCTGTCCTATCGCAGCCATATCTGGTCGGACACCGACCCGCACCGCACGGGCATGCTGCCCTTCGTGTTCGAGGACGGCTTTGGCTATGAGCGGTACGCGGACTATGCACTCGATGTGCCGATGTACTTCGTCTATCGCGACGGCCGCTATATCGATGCGGCGGGCCTCAGCTTCCGCGACTTCCTGGAGGGCAAGCTTTCCATTCTGCCCGGCGAGAAGCCGACCGAGAAGGATTGGGAAGATCATCTGTCGACCGCCTTCCCCGAAGTGCGGCTAAAGAGCTTCCTTGAAATGCGCGGGGCCGATGGCGGACGCGCCGATCGCATCACTGCCCTCCCCGCTTTCTGGGTTGGCCTGCTCTATGATCAGGGCGCGTTGGACGCAGCCTGGGATCTGGTGAAGGACTGGACCATGGAGGACCGCCAGACGTTGCGCGACGCCGCGCCGAAGCTGGCGCTGGATGCGCCGTTGCCGGGCGGGCGCAAGCTGCGCGACATCGCGGCCGAAGTACTGGATATCAGCCGCAGCGGGCTGAGGGCGCGGGCGCGGCTGAACGATATCGGCGACAATGAAACCGCCTATCTGGCACCGCTGGACGAGATCGTCGCGGCTGGGCGGACGCATGCCGAAGGTCTGCTCGCGCGCTATCATGGCGAATGGGCGGGCGATCTTTCGCGCGTCTACGCCGAGGAAAGCTTCTAACCTATTCCGCTGGCGTCAGGGCTGTTTGAGTCTTGCGGCGGCGGCCCGTTGCCCACGCGAACAGACGTGGCACAGGCGCGTTGCGCTCCATCCATTCGCTGTAGTCGCGATAGGCGGGATCAGTGGAGAGGTGGGCTTCTTCCGTCCGGGCGCGCCAATAATAGACGGCGTTGGTCGCCGCCAGCATCGCGCAATTGCGCACCATGTCGGTGAGGCTTCCCGAGACCGTGAGGAAGGGCAGCGCCGAAAACCACCAGAAGAGATTCTTCGACAGGTAAGCGGGGTGACGGGTCCAGCGATACGGCCCATGGGTCAGGATGCCGCGATGGGTGAGGTTGGAAAAGCGGATGCCGAACACCACCGTCGCCCAGGCATAGATGGCGGTTAGCAGGACGAGCCAGCTGCCCAATATCCATTGCAAGGTCGTATGTCCCTGCGTCCAAACGTCCCATTCCGCGCCGCCTGCATGATAGTCGAGCGGCCCCCCCGACCCCATCAGCACGAAGGGCGGGTAGCAGATCAGCGCCGCAACCCAACCGGTCAGCAACGGATTGGCCGAGCGTATGTGGGAATCGAGCGGCTTGCATGTCAGCAGGTAGCCGACCGTCGCCATACAGACATCGATCATGAACATGACCGCGATCAGGAAGGCGGCAAGGTTCACTGGATTGGCGAAGGCATGATCCAACCGCCAGTCCACCACGCTGGCAAAATTGCCAGGCACGATGGAGAGCATGAAGGCAAGGAAGAAGCCTTTGACCGCCCATGCGCGGGCATGATTGGCGACCTGCGCCATGTCCGGCGCGCCCGCTGCTCCCCCGATGATCCATTGTCCAAAGGCATGGGTGGCATCGCGGGGTTCGACCAGCCGCCGATCCAGCCAGACGACATAAGGGACAGAGAACAGCACAAGCCAAGGGGCCGCGCCCATGAACAGGTTCATGGAATAATGATAGGTTCCGCTCCAGTACCAGCGGGCCAAACAGTAGAAGATCGCGATCGCCATCCATGTCGCCCAAAGGCCAGCGATCTTGACGAGGCTGATCTCGAGGACGGCGCGCCATGGTCGGGGAGGTGCCTGCCAGTCGATACCTGTCGATGCATTGCGATGAACCTTGTCCACCAGCAGCGACCACAAGATCATCGGCAGCCCGCAGGCGATCGCCGCCGCGAAGCCCGCATTGGGGCCATTCATCCCATAATGTCGCGCCACCACCGCCCAAAGGGCAAGACCGGCCAGCCCGGCGAAGCCTACGCCATGGCTGACGGCAGAGGGCGGACAAGGATCGGTAGCGGAAGACATGCCCGGCTTATGACGGGAAATGGTAAGCAAGCCGTGAAGCCGCCTCAGACGCCGCCCAGTACATTGATCGTGAAGGCCAGAATACCAAGGTTGAACAGGAACGCCGCGAGGCAATGCGCGGTCACCACCTGACGCATGGATGTGCCAGTCACCGTGACATCGGACGTCTGGAAGGTCATGCCGAGGGTAAAGGCGAAATAGAGAAAATCGCTGTAACCGGGCTCCTTCGTACCCGGGAAGTCGATGCCCTGCTGATCCTTCCCGCGCGGATCGGCCAAGTAGAAGAGATGCGCATAATGCATCGCATAGACGAGGTTGGAAAAGAGCCAGGCAAGCGCCAGCGTCACCAGCAACAGCGCAATGGTCGCTGCGTTGGGGCCGTCATGCTGGCTGACGGCCGCCCCCACCGCGACCAGCACCACCAGTGACACGATACCCGTCAGGAGCAGCATCAGGCGGCGATTGGCATCATTTTCCTGCGCGGCGCGGCGCATGCGTTTGGCGTCGGCTTTCAGAAGCGGCGCGGCCACAGCAATGAAGGCGAGAGAGGCGCAATCGAACCCGGCCATCAGCGCCTGATGCCAAGGCATCAACCAGCCGAATGGCAAGCCGGTCGCCAGCAGCACCAGGAACATGCCGTAACGCAAGGGAAAAACCGAAGAGTGGGAGGAAGAAGACTTCATCCGCGCAGAAAGCCGCAAAATGACGAGGCTGGCAAGCGGCTCAGAGCACCGCCGCCACCAGACCAAGCGTCGCGGCTTCATTCGCTTCGAGATACCAATTTTCCGGTGCCCGCTTCAGCACTTCGTCAAGCGAGATGCTGGAGCCCAGGATCAGGTTGGAAAAGCCTTCATTCTGGATGGCGATCGACGCCTCAATCTCGTTCAGGGCAGCCCTTAGCGGTGCAATGCAGGTGGACAGCGGGCCTTGAAGGTTGATCTCCTTGGTGATGAGCCGTTCATGGATCATCACTCGCGTGCCCCGCGTGAGGTAGCGGTTCTCCTTGGCGAAAAAGCCCATGAAGGTCGCGCCCGCCGAATAAACAGCGGTTTTCCCGAGGAACACCAGCCGCCGCGCGGCGCTGAGTTCCGAATGGAATCGGATATCCTCGCCCATCATCCGGGCGATTTCGGGATCGCCGCCAAGCGTCGAAATTTCTGTCACCACCAGCCCCTCGGAGGGCGCCCCCGCCAGCGCGTCCTTGAAGTACAGATACATGGACTGGTCGACGGGACCGGAGAGGCGGATAGCGGGACAGGCGAAGTCCTGGGGTGAGAGCAAGGGCGCTTGCGTCGACATCAATGGGTTCCTGATAGACTAGGGATCGGGCTGCACTACGTCCGGCGGAGGAATTGGTGCCAAGGCAGGCGCGCTTTTGACTGGCGCTATCCTTTAGAGGCTGTAAAGAACAGATCATGACCAAAGGGTGCGGGGCATGATCGCGAAACTCAAAGGGCGGCTGGATAGCACGGGCACCGACCATGCGATCATCGACGTGGGGGGCGTGGGCTATCTCGTCGGCGCATCATCGCGCACCTTGTCGGCGCTGGGGCCGGTAGGCGAAGCGGTGACGGTGCATACCGAAATGCTGGTGTCGGAGGATTCGATCCGGCTGGTCGGCTTTGCACGCGGCGAGGAACGCGACTGGTTCCGCCTGCTGATCGGCGTGCAGGGCGTGGGATCGCGCGTGGCGCTGGCGATATTGTCGGCGCTCGAACCGGCCGAACTGCATCGCGCAGTGGCGACCGGGGACAAGGCGATGGTGGCGCGCGCCAATGGCGTGGGGCCGAAGCTGGCGCTGCGGATCGTCAATGAGTTGAAGGACAAGATCGGCGCGGCGCCCGGCGCTGGCGGCGTGTTGGGCGCGGGCATCGCGCCCGTCATGGCCGGAGGATTGGGCGCGGATGCGATTTCCGCCCTGCAGAATCTCGGCTTCAAGCCTGCCGAGGCGAGCAGCGCGGTTGCTGCTGCGGAGGAAGAGCTGGGCGATAGCGCGACGCTGGATGCGCTGGTGCGGCTGGCGCTGCGGAAGGCGGCCAAGTGAGCGAGGAACGGCTGATCGCCTCCACGCGCCGGGCGGAGGATGTGGATGCTGCCCTGCGGCCCAAATCCCTGACCGAGTTCATCGGGCAAGAGGCTGCGCGCGGCAATTTGCGGGTCTTTATCGAAGCGGCAAAGCAGCGTGGCGATGCGCTGGACCATGTACTGTTCTTTGGCCCACCGGGGCTGGGCAAAACAACGCTAGCGCAGATCGTGGCGAAGGAAATGGGGGTCGGATTTCGCGCAACGTCGGGGCCGGTGATCGCCAAATCGGGCGATCTGGCGGCACTGCTGACCAATCTGGATGAGGGCGACGTGCTGTTCGTGGATGAGATTCACAGGCTCAACCCGGCGGTGGAAGAGGTGCTTTATCCGGCGATGGAGGACCGGGCACTTGACCTGATGATCGGCGAGGGTCCGTCGGCCCGGTCGGTGCGGATAGACCTGCCCCGCTTCACCCTGGTCGGCGCGACGACACGGCAAGGACTGCTGACAACACCGCTGCGAGATCGCTTCGGCATTCCGGTGCGGCTGCAATTCTATACCGTCGAGGAACTGGAACTAGTGGTGCGACGCGCGGCGCGGCTGCTGGACCTTGGCATCACTTCCGACGGGGCGATCGAGATTGCCCGGCGATCCCGCGGAACGCCCCGCATCGCTGGGCGCCTGCTGCGGCGGGTACGCGACTTTGCGAATGTCGCGGGCGTCGAAGCGGTGGACGCCAAGGCGGCGGACTCGGCACTAAGGCGGCTGGAGGTCGACCAGTTGGGCCTCGACCTGATGGACCGGCGCTATTTGATGATGATCGCCGACATCTATCGCGGGGGGCCGGTGGGCGTGGAAACACTGGCGGCCGGTCTGTCGGAACCGCGCGATACGATCGAAGAGGTGATCGAACCCTATCTGATCCAGCTTGGCCTGATCGCCCGCACGGCGCGAGGCCGCTGCCTGAATGGGCCGGGCTGGAAGCATCTGGGGCTCAATCCGCCCGCCGGGTTGCAGGACGGGCTGTTCGACTGAAAAATGCGTGACCGCTACGGCAAGGCGCGGCTATAGCGTCGGCAAGGAGCGGATGCGCGCATCGGACGCGCTCTTGAATCAAGGAGTTGCGCTGCTTTGCGGGCGATCGAACAGTATCCCAATCTGGTGACCATGTTCTTCGCCCGGGCGAAGGAAATGGGCGACCTCCCCTTCCTTTGGCGCAAGACGGCTGGCGGCTGGCAATCGCTCAGCTGGACCGAGGTGGCGTTGCAGGTGGCGGGACTTGCCGCCGCGCTCAAGGCGCAGGGGCTTAAGCCGGGCGACCCCGTCATGCTGGTGAGCGAGAACCGCCCCGAATTCTGCATTGCCGACCTCGCCATCATGGCGGCGGGATGCGTGACGGTGCCGACCTACACCACCAACACCACGCGCGATCATCAGCATATCCTGACGGACAGCGGCGCCCGCGCGGTGATCGTGTCGACGGCCAAGCTGGCGCAGACGCTGATGCCCGCCGTGTTGCGATCGCAGGCGAGCTTCATCATCGGCATGGAACCGCTCCGGGGCGCGCAGGGCGATCTGTCCTGCCATCTGTGGGCCGACATGGTCGCGTCCCGCATCGCCGATCCCGACGCCTGCGCCGCCGAACAGACGGCCGGACGGGATGACCTCGCCTGCATCATCTATACCAGCGGCACAGGTGGTGCGCCACGCGGCGTCATGCAGCATCACGGCGCGATACTGTGCAATATCGAAGGCGCGGGCAGGCTGGTCGCGGAGGATTTCGGCTGGGGGGATGAAGTTTTCCTGTCCTTCCTGCCGCTCAGCCACGCCTATGAGCATAGCGGCGGACAATTCCTGCCGATCATGCTGGGCGGGCAAATCTATTATGCGGAAGGGCTGGAAAAGCTCGCCAGCAACATAGAGGAAGCGCGCCCGACGATCATGGTCGTCGTGCCCCGCCTGTTCGAGGTGCTGCGCGCCCGGATCATCAAGTCGATCGAGAAGCAGGGCAAGTTCCCCGCCTGGCTGCTGGCGCAAGCGCTGCGGATCGCCGCGAAGGAGCAGAACGGTAACATATCGATCGCCGACCTGCCGATGAAGCTGCTGCTGAACCGGACGCTGAAGCCCAAGATCGCCAAGCGCTTTGGCGGGCGGATGAAGGCACTGGTATCGGGCGGCGCGCCGCTCAATCCGGATGTCGGCCTGTTCTTCGACGCCATGGGGCTGACGCTGCTGCAGGGCTATGGCCAGACGGAGGCGGGACCAGTCGTCAGCTGCAACAGGCCGAGCGCGGGCATCGCCATGGACACGGTCGGCCCGCCGCTCGATGGGGTCGAGGTCAGGATTGCCGAAGATGGCGAGATATTGGTGCGCGGCGAACTGGTGATGCAGGGTTATTGGCGCAATGCGGCCGAAACCGAAAAGGCGCTGAAGGACGGATGGCTGCACACCGGCGACATTGGCCAGATCGACGCCAAGGGCCGCATCCGCATTACCGATCGCAAGAAGGACCTGATCGTCAATGACAAGGGCGACAATGTGTCGCCGCAGAAGGTCGAGGGCATGTTGACGCTACAGCCGGAGATCGGTCAGGCCATGGTCTATGGCGACCGGCGTCCGCATCTGGTCGGGCTGCTGGTGCCCGATGCCGAGTGGACGCGCGAATGGGCGGCGGCGCACGGCCTTGACGCGGACGACACCGCATCCAACGCCGCCTATCAGGCAGCATTAAGGGCGGCAGTCGATCGGGTGAATGAAGAATTGTCCGTGACAGAGCGGGTCCGACGCATCATCCTGGCCGACGAACCCTTCACCATCGAAAATGGCGAGATGACGCCATCGATGAAGATCCGCCGCCACGTCATCAGGGCCCGCTATCAGGAACGGCTGGACGCGCTCTACAAGGGCTGACCTTCAGCGGCCGGGGGTGCGATAGGGCGTGAAAGACCCCAGCGCGCAACCGCCGGTGATCGACCCGGTGACCAGATCGGCGCTCCGCGCGAGATCGCCCCGGCAATATTGCGAACCTGTCGGCTTGATGATGAGGGTGTCGCCCCTCCCCAACCCGGTGCAACTGCCGATCAGGTCGTTGCGATAGATCAGCCGCCCACTCACCCGGTACAGCAACACGCTTTCGCTGACAGCGGTGAGGCTGGAGCCCGGATAGCGGCTCACGCAGTTGACTGGCTCGCCCGCGACCTTGCCTTCCAGTGCAGCCTCAAGCCGGGCCGCTTGCTTCTCCGTAAGGCGCGGGGGCTCGCTACCGCCTGCGCACGCTGCCAGCATCAGTGGCACCAGACATATCGATGCACGCATGGCAATCCTCCTGCACATCTCTCCATAAATTGAGACGTCGGCGTAACGCCCGAACCGTCAGGCGGTATCCTTGGCCTTGCGGCGGCGAGCCAGCTCATCCGCGTCGCTCGCGCGCATGAAGATGTTGGTCGCGCGCTCCAGTCCGATGGTCGTGGGCACCGTGGCCTCGCCGCGTGCACGGGCAGCATCGACCTGCACCATGCGGTCGGCGAGTGCTTCATTGTCCGGCTCGATCGTCAGGCCAAAACGGCCATTGCCCTGCGTATATTCATGAGCGCAATAGACCATCGTGTCATCCGGCAACGCTGCGAGCCGAACCATGTTGGCGAACATCTGATCCGCCGTCCCTTCGAACAGCCGCCCACAACCCATGGCGAACAACGTATCGCCGACAAAGATGATGTGATCGCCAGCCAGATGATAGGCGATATGCCCCGCCGTATGGGCGGGCACCTCCATCACGGTGGCGACATGATCGCCGATGCGAACCTCATCCCCTTCCCCCACTGGGCGGTCGAGCGTGCCGATCTTGGCCGCCTCTGCGGTCGGCCCGGTGATCCGGCAGCCGGTTGCCGCCTTTATCGCCGCGTTGCCGCCCACATGATCGCCATGCCAATGCGTGTTCCAGATCTGGCTGATGGTCCAGCCCCGCTCGGCCGCCGCCGCCAGCACAGGGTCCGCCACCGCCGGGTCGACCACCACGGTCTCGCCACTGGCATCATCGTGCAGCAGCCAGACATAATTATCGGACAGCACCGGGATTCGGACAACGCTCAACATGGGCTTACCAGACGCCGGTATTGGGCATCGACGCCCAAGGTTCGGCAGGATCAAGATATCCGTCCTGCAACAATTCTATCGAGATATTGTCGGGCGTGCGGACAAAGGCCATGTGGCCGTCGCGCGGGGGGCGGTTGATGGTCACGCCCGCATCCATCAGCCGCTGGCACACGTCATATATATTATCGACGCGATAGGCGAGATGGCCGAAATTCCGACCTTCGCCATAGCTTTCCGCTGGCCTGCCATCTTCCGGTGGCCAGTTGTAGGTCAGCTCCACCTGAGCATCCTCATCCCCCGGCGCGGCGAGGAACACGAGGGTGTAGCGTCCATTTTCATTGTCGAAGCGTTTCTGCTCCTCCAGCCCCAACAGCTTGAAGAAGGCGACCGTGCGGTCAACGTCAGTCACGCGAATCATCGTATGCAGATATTTGGTCAAGCAGTCGCTCCGTTCGTCGCTATCAAGCAACGGTTCATCTCGGCAATGGCAGGAATGATCTCAAGATAGGGCGGCGCAGGCGTGGATGGAAGAGGAGACGCGAATGGCAATCGAGTATCGCGACAAGGTGCTGCTGGGCTGTGCCGGGTTGCTGGCGCTGGGGCTGGTCAGCGGCGGCTATCTGCTGGGTGACGGGCTGAAGCGCGCGAAAGCTGCGGACCGGTCAGTCACAGTGAGGGGTCTGGCGGAGCGCAATGTCACGGCCGACCTTGCGACCTGGTCGATCAGCTATGCCGCAACCGGCTTCGACCTGCCTGCGGTGCGTGCGGAGATCGACAATAATACGCGAGAGCTGAAGGCCTATTTCGCAAGCCTCGGCTTCAAGCCGGAGGCGCTGACCCCCACGGGCGCGGGCGTCAATCAATATATCAATAACGGCGTCAACACGATCACCATCACACAGCGCATGTTGTTGCGCACGACCGACATCGCCCGCGCTCAGCGAGCAGTCGCGCAGCAGTTCGATCTGGTCCGTCGGGGCGTCACGCTGCAGGAGGGTTCCGGCATGCGCTATAGCTTCACAAAGCTCAACGACGTCAAGCCGCCCATGGTGGCCGCCGCGACCCGCGATGCCCGCGCCGCGGCCGAGCAATTCGCGCGCGACAGCGGCGCAAGCGTCGGCGGCATCAAGAGCGCCACCCAGGGCTATTTTTCCATCGATCCACGCGATGGAGAGGCGGACGGATCGAGCGACACCCCCTACAAGAAGGTCCGCGTCGTCACGACCGTCGACTTCTACCTTAAATAGACGGGCTCAGGCGGGCGGCAGCCGGGTGAGATTATCGGCGGCCGCCTTGCCTGCGGGCGATTGCGGCGCGAGCTTGACTGCTCTTTGCCAGGCCGATCGGGCGATGTCGGCATGATCAGTCAGGACAGCGATATTGCCCTCCTCCAAAGCCACCGACGCATCATCGGGAGAGAGCTGCACCGCCCGCGCGATATGCGCCTGCGCCAGCTTCAACTCCCCCGCGCGGCGGGCGAGCGTGGCCGAGAGCAGCCACGCCAGCGGGTCCTGCGGCACCTGCGCCAGAGCCACATCGAGCGAATCGCGCGCTTCCTTGACCTCACCCAGCGCGACGAGGGCGCGGGCACGATCGAGATGCGTTTCGCCTTTTTCCACGCCATCGGGCAGGCCGCGCGCCAGTGCCGCGTCGAAACTGGTGCGCGCCTTGGCGGGATCGCCCGCCGCTAGCGCTGCATTACCAGCCTGCGCCCATAAGCGCGCGCTCTGCGCCATTTCACCGCTGCGCTCAGCCTCATCAGCAGCCTGCTCGAAAGACACGATGGCGGGCGCCCACCGCTCCGCCCGGGCATAGGCGAAACCCATGCAATGGCGCGCGTAGAAGCTGCCCCCTTCCAGCCGCCATTTCTGCGCGAACGCGACGCCCTGCTCAGGCGATTGAAGCGCCTCGTCGAGACAGGCCTGGAAAGGCTTCGCATATTTTTCCGGAACGGGAATGCGACCGTCAGCAGCGGGGCTTGGTGCGGGCGCCTGCGCCTCCTTCTTGGGCCGGTTCATCACCGCCTCAATTTCCGGATCATAGGCTTGCGGCGTCAAAAGCAGCAACGGAAGGATAAAGCTCATCGAAGATTGTCCAAAAGACTGCCGAGAGTGTGGATCAGCAATGCAATGTCGCCATCGCGCGACAGACGGTGGTCGCCATCCTTAATCAGCAGCGTCTGCACATCATATGAATGCAGGCGCTGGGCCAGCCGCAGCGCGGTCTGCCAAGGGACGTCGCGGTCCTCCTGCCCTTGAATCAGCCGCACAGGGCAATCGATGGCGACAGGACCGTTCAGCAAGCGAAGCGCCTGCCCCGACTGCCAGAAGGCAAGCGTCGTCACCAGCGGCTGATCGCCATAGGGCGTGGGTTCGGTCAGCCGCCCCTGGGTGGCCAGCAAAGCCTTGTCTGCGTCGCTAAAGCCCCATTCGGTGAAATCCGGCGCGGCCGCGATGCCGACCAGCCCGACAACGCGGTCAGGGCGAGCCAGCGCGATGAGCAGGGCAATCCAGCCGCCCATGGACGACCCCACCAGCAGCAACGGCCCGTCCGTCAGGGCGTCGATCAACAGCAGCGCATCGTCGCGCCAGCTGGCGAGCGTGCCATCCTCAAAGCGGCCTTCGCTGACGCCGTTGCCGCCATAGTCGAGCCGCAGCATCGCCCTTCCGGTCTCCGCCGCCCAGGCGTCGATGGCCACCGCCTTGCCGCCCTCCATGTCGGACATGTAGCCCGGCAGAAAGACGATGGTCGGCCCCGCGCCCGCACGATACCGATATGCGAGCCGGACCCCATCGGGACGGGCGAACAGCGCCAGCGGCGCGGCTTGGAAGGGGGCTATCGGCTGTCTCCACTGGCGATCAATGCGTCCTGCCTGATGCAATAGACGCTGACGCGCAGAAAACCAGAAAGGAAGAAAAATAATGCCCGCCACGGAATTGACAGTGTGAGGACCAACGGCTAATCGCGCCGTCCTACCCCGTGCCCAGATGGCGGAATTGGTAGACGCACCAGCTTCAGGTGCTGGCGATCGCAAGGTCGTGGAGGTTCGAGTCCTCTTCTGGGCACCATTTTTGGACGCTAAAGGCGCCAAGCGAGCGACTGATTTTACAGCGCTTTCGACAGAAAATTGCCGGACGCTGTCCTGCGAAATCCAATTATAATCTCCAGTAATATATCGCTTTTGATGATCCTTCCGGCGGTGCGGGCGGTACCCGGCTTGACCAAGCAGGACTTTTCGCGACCATGCTGTTAATCGTCGAACCAGCGTATCGACATTGGAGAGCAGCATGGATCAAAGGACCGGACGTCGGACGTTCATCGCCGGAGCGACCACGTTGACGCTGTTCCCGCGCTTGGCCGTGGCGACGCAACGGCCAGAGGCACCTGCACCAAAAGCCATGCCCCTGATGCCCCGGCCGGTTGACGGTGATGGGCCGGGGTTCAGATCCTTGTTTGACGGTCGCACCCTGGCGGGCTGGCGCGGTGATCCGCGATACTGGCGCGTGGAAGACGGCTGCATAGTTGGCGAAGTGACGCCGGACACCCTGCTTCGGAGCAACACTTTCCTGATCTGGGAAGGCGGGAAGCCCGAGGATTTCGAATTGAAGGCGGAGTATCGGATCACCCCTGAAGGCAATAGCGGGGTCAACTATCGCAGCACCGTTGTCAAAGACGAGATCACCCCCACCAACCGCTTCGCCATGTCAGGATTACAGTTCGATATCGACGGCCGGAATCTCTTCACCGCCATGGTCTATGAGGAGCGGGGGCGCGGCTTTATCGCCCGCCGTGGTCAGTTTGCGCGAACAACGTCACCGCCGTCGCAAATAATTGGTTCCATTGGTGAGCCCGGCCCTCTGAAAGCAGCGATCAAAGCGGAATGGAACGAAGCCCATATCATCGCCAAGGGTCCGGCCATCTACCATCTGTTGAACGGCCAATTGATGGCGGCCGCGATCGATGAGTCGGCGGATCGTCGGCGCAAGGGCGAAATCGGGATGCAGGCGCATGTAGGTCCGCCGATGAAGGTGGAATTCCGCAACATCCGGCTGAAGCTGCTGTAGCGCAATCCGTGAAGGGATCGGCTATGGAAGCGTCGGCGTAAGCGCTTATCCGATCATCATCAGGCTGGCATTACCTCCGGCAGCGGTCGTGTTGATGGAGATCGACACTTCTTCAAGCAACCAATCGCAATGATAGGCAAGGGGCTGGTCCTGCTCGGCTGCGTGAACGGATATGACCGGCCCGGGCATCGCCGCGACTTCCGCCACGGCTCGGGCCACCACTGATCCGTCTCCTTCCACCAAGGCAACTGCGCAAGGCCCGTCAGGCAGGCCAGCAAATGCAGCAGCAACATTTGGGGGCAGATCGTCGGGAAGCGCCTCCGCAACCACGCCCCGGTTCCCGGTCGCAAGGATGGCGGCCATCTGTTCGAACAAGCCATCCCGGCTCTGCGGTATCATCAACACCTGACCACGGGGATGCAGGGTGTAAAGATTACGTTCCCCGACTGGTCCGGCGAGCGCGCGTTCCGCTCCCAAAGCAGAGGCGGCGGCATAGTTGCGCGCTTTCGCTGCGCTGCCCATTTCGCCCTTTGCTTCCAGCCAGTTCGCGAAATCATGGATGGGTGAAGCCGGATGCCGCGACTTCCGTCCGAAAGCGGATGGGCGCGTCACCAGCCGATTAAGATAAAGCGGCCCACCAGCCTTGGGTCCCGTTCCAGAGAGCCCACAGCCCCCGAACGGCTGGACGCCGACAACTGCGCCGATCATGTTGCGGTTCACGTAAAGGTTGCCCGCCCTCACCCGCGATGTGACATAAGAGATGGTCTCATCGAGCCGGGTGTGAAGGCCGAAGGTCAGCCCATAGCCAGTGGCGTTGATCGAATCGATCAGCGCGCCCAACCGCTCCCGGCGGAAACGCACGACATGCAGGACCGGGCCGAAAACCTCCTGCTCCAGTTCGCCTATATCATCGATCTCGATAATCGTTGGCGCAACGAAGGTGCCGTGTGCCGCCTCGGCAGGCAGGGTGAGTTGATCAACCCGTTTTCCGCGCTCGCGCATTCTGGCGATGTGCTGATCGATCGTCCTCTTTGCTGCCTGCGTGATCACCGGGCCGATGTCCATCCTCAGCGCATCGGTGCTGCCAACGCGCATTTCCCCCAACGCGCCCTTGAGCATCAGGAGAATGCGATCCGCCACCTCTTCCTGCAGGCAGAGTATGCGCAGCGCGGAACAGCGCTGACCCGCGCTGTCGAATGCGGAGACCAGCACGTCCGCAACCACCTGTTCGGCGAGAGCAGACGAGTCGGCGATCATCGCGTTCTGTCCGCCCGTTTCGGCGATAAACGGAATAGAGCGGCCTGCAGGTGAAAGCCTCTTGGCAAGCTGGCCCTGGATCAGTCGCGCGACGGCGGTCGATCCCGTGAACATGACGCCCGCGGTTTCCGGTGCCGCCACCAGAGCGCTGCCCAACGCGCCATCGCCCGGCGCCAGTTGCAGAGCATGCCGGGGCACGCCCGCCTCATGCAGCAAGCGCACGGCCTCCGCCGCTATCAGTGGCGTTTGGACTGCGGGTTTTGCCAGCACCGGATTGCCTGCAACCAGAGCGGCAGCGACCTGCCCAGTGAAGATCGCGAGGGGAAAATTCCACGGACTGATGCACAGGATCGGTCCCAGAGGCTCCTGCCCGGCGCCGAGATTGGCCCGTGCCTGCGCGGCATAATAGCGGAGGAAATCGACCGCCTCGCGAACCTCCGCGATCGCGTTGGAAAGAGATTTTCCGGCTTCGCGGATCAACAGGCCGAGCAGGATGGGCATGCGCGCCTGCATCGCGTCGGCGGCGCGTTCGAGAATGGCTGCGCGCTCCTCCACCGGCCCGCTACCCCAATCGGATGTCGCGGCACGGGACATGAGGGCTGCGGCGTCCCCGGCCGCCAATTCCACCACCGTGCCGACCCTGTCCCGATGATCGGCCGGATTGCGTATGGCGCGCTCCTCGCCTGAACCGAAGGTCGGGGCCGCCATCCATTCGATCGCCGCGCTTTCGCGAAGGGCCTGCGACAGGGCGGCGAGCGTGCTTTCATCGCTAAGGTCAAAGCCGGTTGAATTGCGCCGATCGGGATACAGATCGGCAGGCAGGACGATCAGGTCATGCTTCGCGCCGGGATGGGGCATGGCACGGACCACCTCGGCCGGATCAGCGATCAGGTCATCGACCGATATGGCCGGGTCCGCGATACGATGGACGAAGGAGGAGTTGGCGCCATTCTCAAGCAAGCGGCGGACCAGATAGGCTAGCAGCGTCTCATGCGTGCCAACCGGCGCATAGATGCGGCACGGGCGGTCGAGATTTTCCTTACCCACGACCTGTTCGTATAGCGGCTCTCCCATGCCGTGCAGGCACTGAAATTCATATTGGCCGACGCTGAAATCCGGCCCGGCAATGCGGTAAATGGTCGCGAGGGTCTGCGCATTATGGGTCGCAAATTGCGGAAAGATCGCATCGGGGGCCGCAAGCAGCTTTTTTGCGCAAGCGATATAGGCGACATCGGTGTGCGCCTTGCGCGTGTAGACCGGGAAGTTGGCAAGGCTGTCCACCTGCGCACGCTTGATCTCCGCGTCCCAATAGGCGCCCTTCACCAGACGGACCATCATGCGGCGTCCTGAACGCCGGGCAAGATCGATGATCCAGTCGATCACGAAGGGGCAGCGCTTGCCATAGGCTTGAATGACGAACCCCAGGCCCTCCCATCCGGCCAATTCCGCATCTGTCGCCAGACTTTCGAGAAGGTCGAGGGAGAGTTCGAGCCGGTCCATTTCCTCGGCATCGATGTTGAGGCCGATATCATAGCTTTTGGCGAGCAGAGCCAGTTGCCGCACGCGGGGCAGCAATTCCCCCATCACCCGATCCGCCTGAGAGCGGGCATAGCGGGGATGCAGCGCCGAAAGCTTGATCGAGATGCCGGGGCCTTCATACACGCCGCGTCCGCGCGCCTCCTTTCCGATCGCGTGAATGGCACGCTCATAATCGGCATGATAGCGGTCGGCATCGGCCCCGGTCGTCGCCGCCTCACCCAGCATGTCGTAGCTGTAGCGGAAGCCCTTCGCTTCCAGCCTGCGAGCTCGCTTCAATGCCTGCTCGATCGTCTCGCCCGTCACGAACTGTTCGCCCATCATCCGCATGGCGAGATCCACGCCGCGACGGATCACTGGCTCCCCCGCGCGCGCCACCAGCCGGGTAAGCGCGGCGCCCAGCCCATAATCATCGACGCTGCCGACCAGCTTGCCGGTCACGACCAGGCCCCATGTCGCTGCGTTGACGAACAGTGATTTGCCGCCGCCCAGATGCGATCCCCAGTCGCCACCAGAAAGCTTGTCGCGGATCAATGCGTCGCGTGTCGTCTGATCGGGGATACGCAGCAATGCTTCGGCGAGGCACATCAGCGCCACGCCCTCTTCACTGGAAAGTGAATATTCCTGGATCAGCCCTTCCACGCCGTTGCCCCTGTGGTTGGCGCGGAGCGTGGTCACGAGCAGGCGGGCGAGTTTTCTGATCGCTTCGCGATCCGATGGCTCAAGAGTCGCGGCTTCCAGCAGCGGCGCGATGCACGCGGGCTCTTCCCGCCGGTAGGCGGCGGTGATCGCTCGCCGAAGAGGTGACTGGGGACGTATGGGCGGCGCAAAGCCTTGGAAGGGCACGCGTCGGGTCATGGCAGCTCCAACTACCCTCCATCATTGGGCCTGAGAATCGCATATATGGATGGATTGACCCAATTCAGCATCCCGGTCGGGGAAAAGCTGGAAAATCACTCTATCTGGACTTGTTCGCCGCCTTCAATCGACGGAAATCTCAGACAAACCGCCCCGTCCCATGATCATGTGTTGATAAGTGTCCACAAAATTCTTATGCATCCGGCGGGCACGCTACTTCCCTGCATGGATGAGGGTAAGTCGATCCCCACATTCTGCGCGTAATGGTCGTCGGGCGCATATCCATCTCCGGGACGGCCGAAATGTCAGTTTCTAAAAGATCGGAAGCACGAAGATAATGTACGATCCCAGAGAAAATGCTGCAGCTGATATTGCAGCTCACCTCCACTCCTTCACGAATTTGGCGACCCATCCTGAGGTCGGTCCCCTCGTTATAACAAAGGGGGACGGCGTCTTCGTGGAAGATGATCGGGGGAACCGCTATCTTGAAGCTGTATCAGCGCTGTGGTGCGCCTCTCTGGGCTTCAGCAACGAGCGTCTGGCCAAGGCGGGCAGCGAAGCGCTGCGTGGATTACCCTATTATCACACCTTCACCGGCCGTTCCAATCCAGCCGTGATCGCGCTGGCCAACAAGCTGCTGTCGATCGCGCCCGTGCCGATGTCGAAGGTGTTCTTCGCCAACAGCGGATCTGAAGCAAACGACTCTGCTGTGAAGCTGATCTGGTATTATCATAATGCCATCGGCAAGCCGGAGAAGAAGAAGATCATCGCCCGACGCAATGCCTATCACGGCGTTACCGTGGCGTCGGCCAGCCTGAGCGGGCTTGTCACCAATCATCGCGATTTCGACCTGCCCATCCATAATATTCTGCATACCGATTGCCCGCATTACTTCCGCTACGCCGAACCGGGCGAAAGCGAAGAGGATTTCGCGACCCGACTCGCCGACAATCTTGAAAAGCTCATTCTGGAAGAAGGGCCGGAGACGGTCGCTGCCTTCTTCGCCGAACCGGTCATGGGTGCGGGCGGGGTGCTTACGCCGCCGACTACCTATTTCGAAAAGGTCCAGAAGGTACTGGCGAAATATGACGTGCTGCTCGTCGCGGACGAAGTGGTGTGCGGCTATGGCCGGACAGGTGAGATGTTCGGTTCGACCACTTTCGGCATGAAGCCCGATATCCTCACCACGGCGAAGGGGCTGTCATCTGGCTATGCACCGATCTCCGCCGTGATGGTGAATGAGAAGGTCTATGCGCCGATCGCCCGGAACAGCGGCACCATCGGCACCTTCGGCCACGGCTTCACCTATTCGGGCCATCCGGTCAGCTGCGCCATCGCGCTGGAAACACTCAAAATCTACGAAGAAGATAATGTCGTCGGCCACGTGCAGTCGTTGATGCCGCAATTCCAGAAGGCGTTACGGAGCTATGAAGGCCGCAAATATGTGGGCGAAGTACGTGGGGTCGGCCTGGTCGGCGCCATCGAGCTTTATGCCGATCCTGAAAACCGGACCAGCTTCGACCCCGCAGCAAAGGCCGGGGCGCGATTGGTCGAAATCGGGCTGACGCAGGGCCTGATCGTGCGGGCGCTGGGCGATACGATCGTCTTCTGCCCGCCGCTGATCATCACCGCCGAAGAGCTTGATGATCTGTTCGCTCGGTTCGAACGTACGATGGCTATCTTCGAAGAAACCATCGGCTGACAGTCCGGCATCGGAGTAACGGCTGCGCGACGCAGCGGTTGCTCCGGTCCGGCCCCGGTTGCCGCGCGGCTCACCTAGCGTCAGCGAAGCGCGACAGACAGTGCCGCGAAAAACAGGAATGCAGCGGTCCATCGGTCCAACCGCCAGCGCGGCGGCGCCATCTTTTGGGCTGCGACCAGGCATGTGAAAAATGCTATCCAGGCGAGATTCATGACGCCGCCCACAAACAGCAGCAGCATCAGCGCCCAGCAGCAGCCCAGACAATAAAGTCCATGCCGCATGCCGATCTGGAACGCGCCGCCTGCACCGGGGCGCCAGTAGCGATGAATGAAGATGAGCGGCGACTGGCAGTTTTCCAGGCAGCGATGCTTGGCGGGCGTCAATTCATAGAAAGCCGCCACCAGCAACAGGCCAGCAGCGCCCAGGCGACCACCCAGAGACAAGGTCGCGGCGGACAAATAGCCACCATGCAGCAGCAAGGCCTGTGCACCAGCCGCGATCGCTGAAAAACTTATCCATATGAGCAGATAAGAGCCCATGACCGTAAGGCTGTGCAGCAAACGCGCATAGTCACTGGTCGCTCGATCAATCCGCGCATGCAGCAATATCATGGGCGCGGCGGAAGGAAGCATCATGGCGACCATCATGATCGACCACATGGCGAAGGCGGCGAGAAAATAGCTGGGCGACAAGGGCTGGATGGCCATGGGCATCGCGCCCATCGGCATGTCTGCCATTCCTTCCCCCGCCATGTCCCCCATTGAGGCGTCCGGCGTGGAAATGAGCCACATCCAGGCCATCATCACCAGCAGCAGCAGCGCCGCTCCGACGATCAGGTTGTTTCGCGACAATAGCTGATGGACAACAGAAGGGGTGCCGTCTGGTGGTGGCACCGGCCTAATGGACAACGCCACTCTCGGTCAGGTGAAGCTCGGCGAACTGCGCATGGGAATCGCTGAGCTGCACATCGACCGGCCCCTGGGTTTTCGCCCAACCGCGACCGACCTCGCACACATCATATTCAAAACCCTGGGGCAGGTTGATGCGCGCGCGATGCGCTTCTCCCGTCACCGGGTTGACGATCGGTTCGCCACGCGCGTCGATCCAGCCGGGAACGTTCAGCCGGGCGGATCGGCCGTCAATGTCCACCCGTAGGTCGATGGGCGCAAATACGGGATCGTGCACCTTGGTGTAGGTCGTGGCAAAAACCTGGAAAAAGGTGGCGCCGGGCACAGTGTCCAGCCCGCTCATGATGCGCAGCAACGCTTCTCTTTGCACCGCGTCCGCCCGTTCATCGACGATCGGAACGGCTTCGCCCCTGCCTTCATGGATCGGCCCCGGCCAGGCAACGATCAGGCCGATGCGCAAGCCCGAAAGGTCGGTGCCATCATGATGACCCTGTTCGATGTCGATCGCGGCAACGGCCTGACAATGTCCATGCGTCGGCAACGCATTGAATTGGCAGGGACAACCATAGGCGCAATTGCAGTGGACAAATTCCTTGCCCTTGATGGTCCAGCGCGTGGCCATGGGACCTCTCCCGCCTTGAGTCTTGGACGGGGTCAGCATAGCAGCTTTTGCTGTTGTTCAACAGGCCGAGCCTGCTCTGCCTTGGGCTTCTGAGGCTCCTGCGTTTGCGCGCAGGAGCATCATTCAGAATTTATGAGGGGGTGACCGCAGCCCTTTTCGGGCGACGATCCAGTTCAGGCACGGCTAAGCGGCATGGCAGCCATTTCAAGCGGCGGCAGCTGCGCGGGATGGGGGATCGTCACCTCCACTGGCACTACCGGCTCTACCTCCGGCACCCGTCCACGCATTCCATGATTGGCTGCCCAGATCGCAGCCTGGGTGCGGTTCTTGACGCGCAGCTTGCGCAGCACCGCCTTCACATGGACCTTCACCGTCGCCTCGCTGATTTCCATTCTCTTGGAGATCACCTTGTTGGGGCACCCCATGATTAACCAGCGCAGAATTTCCAGCTCGCGGTCCGACAGGCTGGCGGCATCGACTGGCCGTTCAACCTCCAGCGCGTCCGTGAGTGTCGGTCGAGACTGCAATTCATCGGCGAGTTGCGGTGGGAGCACCCGTTCGCCCATCGCCACCAGATGCAGCGTCGCCACCAGGCGGTCGCAGCTGATTTCCTTGATGATATAACCCATTGCACCAAGCCGGAAGGCCTTCAGCATCGTCTGGAAATCGAACCGGTCGGACAGAACCACCAGATAGGAACAGGGAAATCGCCGTTGAAGGACGGCGACGCTGTCCGCATCAAGTTCTTCGGTTCCATTATCGACCAGGAGCAGCGACGGTCCGGTATCTTCTTCCGGCACCTCCGCCTTCTGGAGTGCAGCGGCAATATTGGGATATTGGTTAACCCGGAAATCTCGTTCAGTGAGAATCCGGCTCAGCCCTTCTCTAACAATTGCATTACCGCACAACAGACGCACATTGACTGGGTAAGCCATTGGGTATTCCCCTCATGATCCCTTCCACCTTCGTTAGCAGGCCCCAAACGAAGCGTGAAAGACCAGTTTCCAAATGCCTGCGGTGCGACCCTTTCTTTTCGTTTCAATAAGTTATGACTAGCATATTTGCGCGACAAGAGTCCTGAACTGCTCGCGGAAATTTGGGGTTAGTGTCAGAATTCGCTAACGAACTGTTAATGCGTTATATTCTGACTTTAACCTTATGTAGTATGCCGTACGTGCAGAGCGAGATATACTACTTTAGTCTTACGGCCGACGACACTGATCAAGCATATGCCTGAGCCGTCGCCGTTGCGAGTCTCTATTTGTTAACGCGAAAAATTAACCATGTTTCCAAACGAGTCCAATGACTTGGATCGCCGGAATTTTTTGATGTCGCCGCTGCTGGCGCGCAAGCCTGCTCGAGACTCGCGAAGGCGGGGCTTTCTTGCCACAGCCGCCAGGGGGAATCCGGTAATAAGGCTTCCGCTAAAAGGGAGCGTTGACCCCGGACAGTCTTGCTATCCTGTCCTTAGGAACCGTTAGGACCGCCACCGCCGGTATTGCTGCCGCCACCGCCGCCGCCCATGCCACCGGCTCCCACCGTGCCGATGTTCCCGAAAATCTCGTCGAACAGGCTGCGATGACGGCCAAGGGTCGGCGTCTTGTCGCCCGCGGGCGATATCTTGGCGACCTGCTCAAGCCCCATGCGATCCACGGCAGTCACATTGCCCGCCGGGTCGAAACGGACATGCAACACGGTCTGGGCCACGGGCTTGGGATTGGAGAAGGCAAGCGCCCGCATGTCGCGCGACACATAATACCAGTCCTGATCACCGAATTGCGCGGTGAAGCTGGGTCGGCCCAGCGTGCCTTCAACGGAGGCACGGTTGTCGATGCCCGGCTGGATCGAATCGACCAGCAGCTTGTCCACCTGATAGCCCTGATGCGTCCGGATGCGGGTGCAGGCGGATGTACCGAGGACCAGCGCGCCAAGGCCGACGGCGAGCAACAGATGTCGGCTGAACTGACGCATGAACTTCTCCTGCCGGGACAGGCCCCGGGAAAACGCGAAAACCAAAGCCGCCATTGCATCGCGCGGCCCGCCGATCAATATGGAAATGCGCGACCCCCGGCAAGGGGGCCTCCGCTCAGCTCAGCCAGGAAACTGCTTCGACATGCCAAACCTCTTTCAGCGCCTGTTCGCGCGAACCGATCCCAAGGACGCGATGCAGCCGCTCTATCAAGCCATCGTCCATGAAGGGCGTCAACCGCACTGGTATATGGAAGGCCAGGTCCCCGACACCATGGACGGCCGGTTCGACATGATCGTCGCCATCCTCGCGCAGGTGCTGATGCGGATGGAAGCGATCGGCGCCGCGCAGGAGAGCGTTTGGCTGACGGAATTATTCGTCGATGACATGGACGGCCAGCTGCGTCAGGAAGGCGTGGGCGACGTCGTGGTGGGCAAGCATATCGGCCGGATGGTGAGCGCGCTGGGCGGCAGACTGTCGGCCTATAAAGCTGCACTACTGGGCGAGGCGGAGCTGCGGGAAGCGCTGGAGCGCAACCTGTATCGTGGCGCGACGCCGGGTGATGGTGCGATCAATCATGTCGAATCTCGCTTGCGATCGCGCTGGGTTCGGCTTTCCGCGTTGCCGCTGGACGCATTGCTGACCGGAGATATTGGATGAGCAACCCTGCACCCGAATTCTCTCGCCCGGTGCGCGCTGATCAGATCGTGCGGCATGCGCAAGGAGTGACGATCACCGCCGACGCCAACGAGCGGGAAGCACTGGCGAAGCGTTTCCATCTGCTTTCGCTCAGCCGCCTTGAAGCCAATTATACGCTGAGCGAAAATGATAGCGGCATCGAGGCACGCGGGCGCGTGCGGGCGGAACTGGCCCAGCCCTGCGTCGCTACCGGCGTGGCCGTGCCCGAGAAGATCGACACCGAATTCCTGCTGCGCTTCGTCGCGGAGCGCGGCGATGAAGGCGATGACGAAGAGATGGAGATCGATTCGGAGGATTGCGACATCATCGGCTTTGATGGGCAGACAATCGACATGGGGGAAGCGGTCGCCGAAACTATGGCCTTGGCCATGGCGCCCTATCCCCGTTCTGCCGACGCAGACTCCTATTTGCGGGAAGCGGGCGTCCTTTCGGAAGAACAGGCCAGTCCTTTCGCTGTCCTCCAGTCTTTGAAGGACAAGAAGTCCTGACCTGACGACGCCTTCCGCGTTTTGCTTTCGTTCCTGCTGTGGCATAAACCCCTGCCATGGATTCCGGGCCGCGCAAGATCATCCATATCGACATGGATGCCTTTTATGCGTCGGTCGAACAGCGCGACGACCCAACCTTGCGGGGCAAGCCGATCGCCGTGGGCGGAGGCGGCCCGCGAGGGGTCGTTGCCACCGCCAGCTATGAGGCTCGCACATTTGGCGTGAAATCGGCCATGCCCGGCGCGCGGGCGCGGCGGCTCTGTCCGGACCTTCTGTTCGTGAAGCCTCGGTTCGAAGTATATCGCGCCGTTTCGGCTCATGTGCGGGAGATTTTCGCCCGCTTCACCGACATCATTCAGCCGCTGTCGCTTGATGAGGCTTATCTCGATGTCACGGTGAACAAGCCGGGCCTGGCCTCCGCAACGGTCATCGCCCAGGAAATCCGGCGCATGATCCACGAAGAAACGGGCCTCACCGCCTCGGCCGGCGTATCCTACAACAAGCTGATAGCCAAACTCGCTTCAGATCAGAACAAGCCGGACGGCATTTGCGTCGTGCGACCCGGCGAAGGAGCAGGCTTCATGGCGGAGATGCCTGTGCGACGCATCCATGGCGTGGGCCCGGTGACGGCACGGCGGATGCAGGCGTTGGGGATTGAAACCGGCGCCGACCTTCGCGCGCGGGACCTGCCTTTCCTCCAGCAGCATTTCGGCAGCGCCGCCCCCTTCTATTATCGTGCCGCGCGCGGGGAGGACGACCGACCCGTCCACGAGCGGCGGGAAAGGAAGTCCGTCAGCGTTGAGGACACATTTTTCGACGACCTGATAACGCAGGACGCGCTGGTCACAGAAATAGACCGTATCTCGCAAAGCCTCTGGCGAAGGATCGAGAAGAGCGGCGCCTATGGCCGCACCATCGTCCTGAAAATCAAATTTGCCGATTTCCGAATCATCACCCGGTCGAAAAGCATAAGCGCCCCGGTTCGTTCGTCTGACCTACTGGCGAAAACGGCGCGTTCCCTGCTGCTCGCCCAGTTGCCGCTACCCATGGGGGCTCGGCTGCTGGGTCTTGGCGTTCATAATCTCGACACCGAAGAGCCGGTCGAGGGAGGCCAGCAGCTTAGCTTTGTCCTTTGAACCGGATCAGAAGGGCAGCCAGTTCCGCTTTTCCGTGAACTTCATGTAGCCAGCGTTGATGCCCAGCCGATAACCCACGCCCAGGCGGATCGGGATCAGCACTACGCTGCCCCAACGCAGGTAGCTGGCTGTGAAGCCACCGACGAGATAGGCCGTGCCTTCGGCAGCGGGGAAGCGGTGATAAAGGTCCTGCGTGTCGTAGAGATTATAGACCAGGACGAAGGTGTTGGACGCATTGCCGCCCACATCGAAGCCGATGGATGGCCCGGTCCAATACACCTCCCGCTTGCCTTCCACCTTATGGTTGAGCGTGCCGGATCCATAGCGCAAGCCAACGACAAAGGCGCCGGATGCTTCCCGACCGGCAATATAGGCGTTGGGACGCCCCTGATCCTTCAGGATCTTCTCGATCATGCCGGCAAGCCCCTCGGCCCCCTTGCCAAAGACGCCCTCGGCCGCCCCGATCAGGTCATCTTCCTGATAGGATTCGCTCGGGCTCAAGGCGGCGGGGGGCGAGTTGGACGTTACCGGCGCGCCGGTGGCGGTGCTGTTCGCCGCGGGCGGGGCATAATCCGGCGCCGTATTGCTGGGGGGCGGAACGCTGTGGTCGACGCCGGGGTCGGTCGGGGTACTGTTCGCGGGCGGAACGGGCGCGAGGTCCGCGTCGATCGCGGTGTTGGGATCGACCGTGCGCACCTGCGCAGTCGCAACAATTGGACTGAACGCCATGCCCGCGGCGGCAAATGCCATCGCACCCCGCCGCACATTGCGAGCCGCCGCACGCCTTAAAATCCCGATCATGCCCGCTACTCCCCGAATTTTCCGCTCTTCGACCAACTATCAGATTATCGGAAAGCAAGCTGAAACGACAATGAACGAACGGCGACCCGAGTCGATTCTGGGCTGGAACGAATCCTGCGGACAAGTTTGTAAGAATTTCATGGCATACACCCGTTGCCTTGCGCGAAAGCCACCGTTATAGCGCTTCTCGCCTAGCCGCTGTCCCGCCCCAAGCGGGTATTCAGGCCATGTTTGGAGACGTGGGTGAGTGGCTGAAACCAACGGTTTGCTAAACCGTCGTGCTGAGAATTCGGCACCGAGGGTTCGAATCCCTCCGTCTCCGCCACCTTTCCGTAAAATCCCGTCCGCCGCCGCTGTTCAGAACGGTATGAAGCGGCGTTCGTAGCGCCAGCTGGCCCATAGCTGCTGAACCATCCGGCTGGTGGTGCGAAAACGGTCGGGCGGGACGCGGCTGTGCGAGGGGTTCGCCTCTGTCGCCAAGCTGGGCGGCAGGTCATGAAAACCACCGACACGAAGGCCCGTCAGCTTCACAGCCTCCCGGCAGAGAGCGGTGAACCGGCGCATTACTGCATGATTGGGACGTTGGCGGTCGCGGGTCAGCATTTCGAAGCTATGCGTGACGACGACGAACGCGGCATGCCGCTCGCCCACCGCGTGGCACAGCCCGGTGCGCATCTCCTTCGCCGACATCGCGCAAATTTGCGCAGGGCGAAAGCTGCCGGGCCGGTCGGTGATGCCCGAAACTGGAAGCTCACAGACACCGAAGCTGCGCGTTGGTGCGACCTGATCGCGCGCACCGTTGATGCGGCAGCCATAGCGGTGATAGGCGGGGTTTACGCTGCTGTCCCACGTCATGCCGACATGAGCGAGGGCGCGCAGCGTATCGTCATTGGCACCGAAATTGCCTGCTCGAAAGGCCATGGGCGCAGGCGCTCCGGCTTCCTCCAGCCATTGCCTGCCCAAGCGCAGCAGGGTGATCTGATCATTCATCGAAAAGTCACCGATATTGCGGCCCAGCCTCCCTTCGACAGGGGAGTGGCGCGCCCAGCGGAGCCATTCGCTGTGAACGTGCAGTTGCACCTCGTGCCCCCGGTCCACGATCGAGGCGACGATGGGCTTCAAAAACTCGGTTCCATAAACCAGCGCGGGCATCGGATCGACGAAGAACACGCCTTTGAGGCCATGCCTTTCCAGCTCCGCCATCTGCCAGCCGACGCCATAGGCTTGGCCCCGAGACTCTGCCCAGATGGACAGGCGGATATTATCCTCCAGACTTATTCCCCGCTCGTGAAGCAGTGACGATAATTCTGTGTCCACGGTGATCAGCAGGGCAGTCATTGCCGATGTCCCTACCCCATCCATGTTAAGGAGCCGTAACGCCGCCCTAACTATGGCGACAGGGCGGCTACCCACTGGACCAGTCGCGCGCTACATCGCCTTATGATTTCAATTCACCCGCTGACCGGCATGGCTGAAATTTGTGCCGGTGATGATTTGGCCGTCCTGCTGCAAGACGCTTTGAAAATGGCAGGGCTCTGGCCGTTGCTGGACGGCGACGTGCTGGTCGTCACGCAGAAGATATTGTCCAAGGCGGAAGGTCGCATGGTCGATCTTGCCCAGGTCGAGCCGGGACCGGAGGCTCTGGAACTGGCGACAATCACCAAAAAGGACCCGCGCCTTGTCGAGCTTGTGCTGCGGGAAAGCGTCGCCGTCGTCCGTGCCGTGCCCCACATATTGATCACTCGTCACAGGCTGGGCCATGTCATGGCCAATAGCGGCATAGACCGGTCGAATATCGGCCCGGGCGGCCCGGAACGGGCGTTGCTGTTGCCCCTCGATCCTGATCGCTCAGCTGCCGCGATCAGCCATGCCCTTACCGACGGCGGGATCGCGCCTGCGGTGGTGATATCCGACAGCTTCGGGCGGCCGTGGCGCTACGGGGTGGTCGGCGTTGCCATAGGCGCGGCACGCTTGCCTGCGCTGATCGACCGAAGGGGAGACAGGGACAGGGATGGCCGCCGCCTGGAAGTGACGCAGATCGCCTTGGCTGACCAGATTGCGACCGCCGCCGCATTGGTCACGGGCGAAGGGGCCGAAGGCATTCCGGCCGTGCTGATGCGGGGATTGCGCTGGCCACAGGGCGACGCGCCTGCAACGGCGCTTGTCCGGCCGCTGGAGGAGGATCTGTTTCGATGAGCCGTATCGTGACGCTGACTGGCGGCGTGGGCGGCGCCAAGCTGGTGCTGGGTCTCATGCGCATTTACCCGCCGGAACAGATTACCGCCATTGTGAATACGGGCGACGATTTCCGGCACTTCGGACTCACCATCTCTCCTGACATCGACACCCTTCTCTACACCCTGTCCGGGAAGGCCAATGCGGCCCAGGGCTGGGGCCGGGAAGGCGAGAGCTGGAGCTTCATGGACGCCCTCAAATCCCTGGGCGGCGAAGATTGGTTCCTGCTGGGCGATGGCGACCTGGCGCTGCATGTGCTGCGATCTCATCTGCTGGCGCGCGGAGAGACGCTGAGCGCGATTACGGCCCGCTTCGCTTCTGCATGGGGGCTGGACCTTACCATCCTGCCGATGAGTGATGACCCGGTTGCGACGCATCTCAACACCAGCGAAGGCGACATGCCGTTCCAGCGCTATTTCGTCGGACGCCGCTGCGCGCCAGAGGTGCGGACCATTCGTTTCGAAGGCGCAGAGCGCGCTATACCGGCGGCAGGCGTGATCGAAGCGATCACCGCCCCTGACACACGGGCCATTGTGATAGCGCCTTCCAACCCCTGGCTGAGCGTCGATCCGATCCTTGCGGTGCCTGGCATCCGGGAAGCATTGGTCTCCGCTCGCGCGCCGGTTGTTGCGGTGTCGCCGATCGTCGGGGGCCAGGCGGTCAAGGGACCCACCGCCAAGTTGATGCAGGAGTTGGGCCTGACCGTGACCAATAAAAGCATCGCGGCCCATTATGCCGATGTGATCGACGGGCTTCTGATCGACGAACGCGACGACGCCTCTGACATTTCGATCCCACACGACGTTTGCGACACGCTGATGAAGACGCTGGAGGACCGGGAAAGAGTTGCGCGCGCCGCCCTGGCGCTGGCGGACCGGATCGCCAGCTGAACCGTGCGCTGCTGGATCGTCATCCCGGTCAAGGCGCCGCAACTATGCAAGACGCGGCTGTCCCCTGTACTTGGCGAGGATGAGAGGCAAAAGCTGGTGGCGACGATGCTGCGCCAAACCGTTTCTGCTGCTCAAGCGGTTGCAGGGCGGGAGCAGGTTTTATTGCTGGGGCCGTCGCGCCATGGTCTGGCAGAGGATATTCCGCTACTTGCTGACCCGGGACGCGGCTTGAACGCAGCCCTGATGAGTGCGCGAGACGCGGCGATCGGGGAAGGGGTCGACCGGCTGTTGATATTGTCGGCGGACCTTCCTTTGATCGGGCCTGATGATGTGACGGCACTGCTGAACCTGCCGAGGGATAGCATCGCGGTCGCGCCCGATCATGCGGGCACGGGCACCAACGCGCTCTTACTACCCCTCCCCGGCGCGGCCGAGTTCCGCTTCCATTATGGAGAGGGCAGTTTTGCCGCGCATGAGGCCGAAGCGGACAGGCTCGGCCTGCTTTTTCGCAGCGTGCAACGACCCGGACTGGAACTCGATATCGATCGGCCGGAAGAGCTCGCGCTCTGGCGGCGGGGCTAGCCCGTCCCTGCCTTAGAGGGCCACCCCTGCCGAAGCGAGTACCGCCAGTGTGAGCAGTTCGGACGCATTTGAAGACATGGTCGCGATCTGCACGGACTTCTCCATGCCCACGAGCATCGGGCCGATCATCGTCGTGCCGCCCAGTTCGCGCAACAGTTTCGCCGAGATGTTGGCTGATTGCAGGCCGGGCATGACCAGGATGTTGGCCGGGCCGGACAGGCGGCTGAAGGGATAATTTTTCATGACGGCGGGATTAAGCGCCGCATCCGCGGTCATTTCGCCTTCATATTCGAAATCGACGTCACGGCCATCGAGAACCTTCAGCGCATCGCGGACATTTTCCAGATGGCCGCCTGGCGGGTTGCCGAAGTTGGAATAGGACAGGAAGGCGACGCGCGGGTCATGACCCATGCGCCGTGCGACCGCGACAGTGCCCTCGGCGATGTCGGCCAGCTCGCTGGCGGAGGGCCGTTCATTGACGGTGGTGTCGGCCAGGAACACCGTCTTGTCCTTCGACACCATGATATGGATGCCAAAGGCAGTGCGCCCCACCACCGGGTCCATGACGCGCTTCACCTCGCGCAGAGTCTGGGCGAAGGGCCGCGTCACGCCTGTGATCATCGCATCGGCATGGCCCATGCTGACAAGCAAGGTACCAAAGATATTGCGATCGCGATTGACCATGCGTTCGCAGTCGCGCCGCAGATGACCGCGTCGCTGCAAGCGGCTGTAGAGCGTATCCACCATCTCGGGGACCAGAGGCGAATTGACGCTGTTATGCAGTTCGAAACTTTCAGGATCGCGGACGCCAAGCGCCTTCAGCTTGTCATAGACTTCGTTTCGGCCGACGAGAACGGGAATGCCGTAGCCAAGATCACGGAACTGGATGGCGGCGCGCAGCACCACTTCCTCCTCCGCTTCGGCGAACACGACGCGCTTGGGATTGGCCTTGGCGACCTCATAGGCCATGGTGAGGACCGACGTCGTCGGGTTCAACCGGCCTTTGAGCGACTGGCGATAGGCCGCCATGTCGGCAATCGGTTTTTGCGCGACTCCGCTTTCCATCGCCGCCTGCGCGACCGCTACCGGAACGACCTCCATCAGACGCGGGTCGAACGGCGCCGGGATGATATAATCGGGACCGAAGCTGTGCGAACGGCCGTAAGCCTTGGCGACTTCCTCCGGCACCTGTTCGCGCGCCAGTTCAGCGATGGCGTGCGCCGCCGCCACTTTCATCGGTTCGTTGATGCCCGTTGCGCGCACATCCAGAGCGCCCCGGAAAATGAAAGGGAAGCCCAGCACATTGTTGACCTGGTTGGGATAATCCGACCGCCCGGTAGCGACGATCGCATCCGGGCGAACTTCCAGAACTTCGGGAGGCGTGATTTCCGGGTCGGGATTGGCCATGGCGAAGATGATCGGCTTTTCCGCCATCGCCTTCACCATGTCCTGCGATACCGCTCCGGCAACGGACAAGCCGAGGAACACGTCAGCGCCCTTGATCGCTTCGCCCAGCGTGCGGGCGTCGGTCTTCACCGCATGCGCCGACTTCCACTGGTTCATGCCTTCGGTACGGCCCTGGTAGATCACGCCCTTGCTGTCGCACATGATGACATTGTCGTGCGAGACGCCGATCGCCTTGATCAGTTCGGTGCAGGAAATGGAGGCCGCGCCTGCGCCATTCACCACGACCTTCATGTCCTTAAGGTCGCGCCCGGTCAGCATCGCCGCATTGATGACGCCAGCGGCGGCGATGATCGCCGTCCCATGCTGGTCGTCGTGGAAAACCGGGATGTTCATCCGCTCTTTCAGCGTCTGTTCGATGATGAAGCATTCCGGCGCCTTGATGTCTTCAAGGTTGATGCCGCCAAAGCTCGGCTCCATCAGTTCCACCGCATCGATGAACTTATCGACGTCCTCGGTCTTAAGCTCGATATCGATCGAGTCCACGTCGGCGAAGCGCTTGAAGAGCACTGCCTTGCCTTCCATCACCGGCTTCGATGCAAGCGCGCCCAGATTGCCAAGGCCAAGGATAGCCGTGCCGTTGGAAATGACCGCGACCAGATTGCCTTTGGCCGTATAGTCGTAGGCGGCCTGCGGATCGGCGGCGATGGCGCGCACCGGCACGGCGACGCCCGGCGAATAGGCAAGGCTGAGGTCACGCTGCGTCGCCATCGGCTTCGACGCGATGATTTCGATCTTGCCCGGCCTGCCAGTCGAATGGAAGAACAGCGCCTCGCGCTCGGAAAATTCCACACTCGACTTATCAGCCATGACGCATCCGCCCCTCTTTACCTAGTAAACAGGCCCTAGCGGCAAGCCCGACCTGTCGGCAAGCGCGAGCCGCACGTTTTTTCACGCCCTTTCCTGAACTGCCGCTTGCCGCTATCGCCTGACGGTCATGCACAGCCCTAAGGAAAACGCCGCGACCCAGCCGACGCCGATGATGGCGCAATATCTGGCGTTGAAGGCTGAGGCGCAGGATTGCTTGCTATTCTACCGCATGGGCGACTTCTTCGAGCTATTCTTCGACGACGCAAAGGCTGCCGCGGCGACGCTGGACATCGCGCTCACCAGCCGGGGCGAACATGGCGGCGCGCCGATCCCCATGTGTGGCGTGCCTGTACATAGCGCAGAAAATTATCTGGCCCGGCTGATCAAGGCCGGACACCGGGTCGCCATCGCCGAACAAACCGAAACCCCCGCGGAAGCCAAGGCGCGCGGCAGCAAGGCGCTCGTGGCCCGCGCCATCGTACGCTATGTCACGGCGGGCACGCTGACCGAGGAGACGCTGCTCGATTCCAGGCGCGACAACATGTTGGTGGCGCTGGCCCAGACGGGCGGCGACGGCGCAGGCGAGATCGGAATAGCCGCAGCCGACATTTCCACCGGACGGTTCGAAACGCTGACGCTGCGGACAAGCGACCTGCCCGCCGAACTGGCGCGGCTTCGGCCGAGCGAAATCGTCGTGCCCGACGGCCTCGCCCTCGATCTACCCGAAGCTCACCCGTTCGATCGTGCGGCATTTTCCAGCAACCGGGCCGAGTCAGCGCTCAAGAGGCTGTTCGGCGTCGCTACCCTCGACGGATTCGGCCAGTTCAGCCGGGCGGAGCTGGCCGCGATGGGCGGACTGGTCTCCTATCTCGATCATGCGGGCAAGGGCACCCTGCCCTTTCTGGCGCCCCCCGTTCGCAAGGCGAGCGGTGCCCATGTGGCGATCGACGCGGCCACCCGGGAAAGTTTGGAGATCAGCGCGACGATGAGCGGCGCGCGGGCGGGCAGCCTGTTGGGCGCGGTGGATCGGACGGTCACGGGCGCAGGCGCCCGGCTGCTGGCGCAGGACCTGTCGGCGCCGTTGATGGATCAAGGGCTGATCGAGGCCCGGCTGGGTCTGGTCCAGCTCCTCCATGATGACCCGCTGCTGCGCGACCAGTTGCGTGCCGCGTTGAGGGCTCTGCCCGACGTAGGGCGAGCACTCGGACGCATCGCCGTGGGCCGAGGCAGTCCACGCGATTTGGGGCAGCTGCGCGACGGGCTCAACGAAGCGCGAATGCTCCGCGAAAGACTTGGGCGATTGGCTGACCAGCCGCCGCTGCTCCAGCAACTGCTGCCAGCCCTCGATGGCCACGGAGCGTTGGTGGACAGCCTTTCGCGGGCGCTGGTCCCCAGTCCGCCGACCGAGACGGCCAATGGCGGATATATTGCCGACGGCTACGATCCGGCTCTGGACGAGCTGCGGCGGATGGCAGGCGACGGACGGCGGGCGATCGCTGCTCTGGAGGCTAGTTATCGCGAGCGCACCGGCATCGCGTCGCTGAAAATCCGGCATAACGGCGTGCTTGGCTATCATGTCGAAGTGCCCGCACGCGCCGCCGATCCGTTGATGCAGCCAGACAGCGGCTTCACGCATCGCCAGACGCTGGCGGGCGTGGTGCGATTCAATTCGGTCGACCTGCATGAACAGGCTGGGCGGGTCGCGCAGGCAGGTGCCCATGCGCTGGTAGCCGAGGCCGCGCATCTGGAGGATCTTGTCGAAGCCGCCCTGGCTCGCAAGGCAGAGATCGCGCTGGCCGCTGATGCGCTGGCCCGGCTGGACGTTGCAGCAGCGCTGGCGGAACGCGCAGCCGAAGGAGGCTGGCAGCGGCCGCATTTTCTACCTCAGGAGGGCGGCGAGCCGTGCCTTGAGATCATCGGCGGCCGACATCCGGTGGTCGAGGACGCGCTGCGGAAGGAAGGGCAGCCCTTTGTCGCCAACGATTGCTGTCTGGGTGCCGAAGACCGGCTCTGGCTGGTCACCGGCCCCAATATGGGCGGCAAATCCACCTTCCTGCGACAGAATGCGCTGATCGTGATTCTTGCGCAGGCGGGCAGCTATGTCCCTGCTCAGTCGGCGACCCTGACATTGGTCGATCGGTTGTTCAGTCGCGTGGGGGCATCGGACAATCTTGCACGCGGGCGATCGACCTTCATGGTCGAAATGGTGGAGACCGCCGCGATCCTTTCGCAGGCGACGGAACGCAGCTTCGTCATCCTGGATGAAGTCGGACGCGGCACATCCACCTATGACGGGTTGGCCCTCGCCTGGGCGGTCGTCGAAGCGGCGCATGAGGTCAACCGCTGCCGGTGCCTGTTCGCGACGCACTATCATGAACTGACACGGCTGGCGGAGACTCTGTCGTCGCTATCCCTGCATCATGTGCGTGCCCGCGAGTGGAAAGGCGATCTCATCTTGCTTCATGAGGTCGCGGAAGGGCCAGCCGACCGTAGCTATGGCCTCGCCGTTGCGCGCCTTGCCGGGCTGCCCCCGGCCGTTCTCAAGCGTGCCAAGGATGTTCTGACCAGACTGGAAGCGGGCCGGGCAAAGACCGGCGGCATCGCGGCGGGCCTGGACGACCTTCCCCTCTTCGCCGCCGCTGCGGCGCAGGAAGAGGAAGCGGTCGATGCCCTGCGCGCCGCGCTCGACATGATCGATGCCGATGCGCTTTCTCCCCGGGAGGCGCTGGAACAGCTTTATCGCTTGAAACAACTGGCCGCGGCCAGCAGCTGACACTAGACTGCGCCCATGGTCATGCAGTTTCCCTCCCTTGGCTCTCGCCGCTCCATCATCGACCGGCGCGCGATTTCGGACAGCATCAACGCGTTGGCGCAGGAGCATCGGGGCGATCCGGCGAAGCTGCGGGCCTTGGTGGTCCGCGAGCTGAAGACCGCGCTGGATGCCGGACGGGTCGACGTCGCAAAGCGGTTGGAGGCCAAGCCTACGCGCGGGCGCGAGGCCGTGACCGCCTTTGCGTTCCTGATCGACCAGATTCTGCGCCTGCTCTACGATGCAACGACGCATCATCTATACCCTGCCAGCAATCGCAGCACGGGTGAGCGCATTACCCTGATGGCCGTAGGCGGCTATGGCCGTGGCGAGATGGCGCCGCACAGCGACGTGGATATCGCCTTCATCACGCCATGGAAGCCCACCGGGTGGACCGAGCAGGTCATCGAATCCATGCTTTACTCGCTCTGGGACCTTGGATTGAAGGTCGGGCATTCGAGCCGCTCGATCGATGAAACCATGCGCATGGCCAAGGCGGATCTGACCGTGCGCACGGCATTGCTCGAAGCGCGTTATGTCTGGGGCGACCGAGCGTTATACGAGGACACCGCCAAGCGCTTCGACGCTGAGGTGATGCAGGGGACGGCGCGCGCCTTTGTCACGGAAAAGCTGGAGGAGCGCGACGAGCGGCACAAGCGCATGGGCGATAGCCGCTATGTCGTTGAACCCAATGTCAAGGAAGGCAAGGGAGGGCTGCGTGACCTCCACACGCTGTTCTGGATCGGCAAATATGTGAATCGGGTGAAGTCCGTCGCCGAGCTGGTGGACGTGGGCTTGCTGACCGATCTGGAACTGCGGCAATTCCAGAAGGCTGAGGATTTTCTTTGGGCCGTCCGATGCCACCTGCACATGATCACGGGGCGAGCGGAAGATCGCCTGACGTTCGATCTACAGCTGGAAACCGCCACGCGGATGCACTTCACAGGGCGGCAGGGCCGCTCTGGCGTGGAGCGCTTCATGCGCTATTATTTCCTGAACGCGAAAATCGTGGGCGACCTGACCGCGGTGTTCCTGGCGCATCTGGACGACCAGATGGCGGCGAAGGGGCGGCGCTATATTCCGTCCATATTCCGTCGGCCAAAGAAGCTGGACGGGTTCGTGCTCGACCGTGGTCGGCTCGCGCTGCCAAGCGACGACTTTTTCCAGCAGGACCCGGTGCGGTTGCTCGAAATCTTCGCGGTAGCCGATCGCCATGAATTGGGCATCCACCCAAGCGCCATGCGCACCGCCAGCCGGGACGCAGGCCTCATCACGGCAAAAATCCGCCGCGATGCTCGCGCCAACGCCGCTTTCATGGATGTGCTGACATCGACCCGCGATCCGGAAACGGTGCTGCGCTGGATGAACGAATCGACGGTGTTTGGCCGGTTTATTCCCGATTTCCGCCGCGTTGTGGCGCAGATGCAGTTCGATATGTATCACCATTATACGGTGGACGAGCATACCATCCGCGCAGTCGGGCTTCTGGCCCGCGTGGAAAAGGGCGCTCTGGTAGAAGACCACCCGTTGTCCACCGAGATCATGGGCAAATTGCTGTCGCGCCGGGTGCTCTATGTCGCGGTTCTGCTGCACGACATCGCAAAGGGCCGTGGCGGCGACCATAGCGTACTTGGCGCCGAGGTAGCCGACCATCTCTGCCCGCGCCTTGGCCTGACGCCGGCCGAAACGGAAACCGTCGCCTGGCTGGTGCGCCATCATCTGCTGATGTCGGCCACGGCGTTCAAGCGTGATCTGGCCGATTACAAGACGATCCTGGATTTCGTCGAGGTGGTGCAGAGCCCCGAGCGGCTTCGCCTGCTGCTCTGCCTCACCGTCGTGGACATCCGCGCCGTGGGTCCCGGCGTGTGGAACAGCTGGAAACGGCAACTACTGGGAGACCTCTATGAGGCTGCCGAGGAAGTGCTGCGGCTTGGCCACAAGCAAAAGGGGCGTGGCGAACGCGTCACCGCCAAGCAGGAATCACTGCGCAAGGCGCTCGGCATGTCCAAGGCCGACTTCCAGAAGCTCAGCAAGCGCCTGCCCGAATCCTACTGGATCGCCGAGCCTGAGGACATCCTGATCCACAACGCGCAGCATATCCTGGCATCAGCCGATTCGCCGCTGTCGATTGCCGCGCAATATTATCCGCAGCGCGGCGCCACGCTTGTCACCGTCTATGCCGCTGACCATCCGGGCCTTTTCTACCGGATTGCCGGAGCGATCCATCTGGCAGGCGGCAATATCATCGATGCGCGTATCCACACCACGCGCGACGGCGTCGCCATCGACAACTTCCTGGTGCAGGACCCTTTGGGTGGCGCTTTCCATAGCCCGGAACAGCTGACCCGTATCCGCAATGCGATCGAGGATTCGCTGGCGAATCGCCATCGCATGATCACGAAGCTGGAAGCGCGCCCCCTGCCCCGCACCCGCGCCGAAGCGTTCCGGATCGAACCCAATGTGCTGATCGACAACAAGGCGTCCAATCGGTTCACGGTGATCGAGGTCAATGCTCGAGACCGCCCCGCCCTGCTCTTCAGCCTTGCCAACGCGTTGTTCCAGTCGAAGGTCACTGTGCACAGCGCCCATGTCGCCACCTATGGCGAACGCGCGGTCGATACATTTTACGTGACCGACCTTTTGGGCGGCAAGATTGAGAGCAAGGTACGCATCCAGACGCTGGAGCGGCGGCTGCTTGAAGCTGCTGGCGATCAGGTCGATGAGGCTCTTGAGCAGGCCTGAGCCTAAACTATCTCCACAACGTCGCCGGCAGCCAGCAGCGGCAGCAGTTTCAACATGTCGCCACGGTCGATAGCAATACAGCCCGCCGTAGGACGCCCTTCGGACAGGTGGAGGAAGATCGCACTGCCCTGCCCTGGCACAGGCGGCGCGTCATTATGTCCCAGCACGACGATCACATCATAGGCATCATCGCCGCGCAGGAGCGATTCCGCCGAAAAGCGCCGTGGCAGATGGACCGGCCGGTTGTAGGCGGGATCGGCAGGGTCGTCGGACCAGCCATCACCTTCCCTCACCCACCGCCATGGAAGCCGGATTGCGGCAGGCTCCACCCTTCCCGGCCGCAGCAGAACGCCCCGCAGCGGCCAGGCGCCTAGTGGTGTGCAGCCGTCTCCCTCCCGTTTAGCGGTCGCCGCGCACACGCCGCCCCGGCCCAGCGTGCATGGGATGTCCAGCGTGCCTAACCGCAACCGCCCGGCGGCGCTGTCCACGCGAATTGTGGTCACAGCTGGTGCCCGGTACGATCGCGCTTGGTCGCCAGATATTGTTCATTGTGCGGGTTGGCGGGCAGTATGATGGGCAGGCGTTCAGCCACCTTGATACCCGCGCCTTCAAGCCCCTCCACCTTCTTGGGATTGTTGGTGAGCAGCCGCACCTCTTCAATGCCCAACAGCTTGAGCATGCGCGCGGCGACCGAGAAATCACGCGCGTCAATGGCAAAGCCAAGGCGGACATTGGCATCGACGGTGTCGAAACCCTGATCCTGCAAGGCATAGGCGCGCAATTTGTTGATGAGGCCAATCCCCCGGCCTTCCTGCCGAAGATAAAGCAACACGCCCCAGCGGGAGTCGGCGATCCGGTGCAGCGCCTCATGCAGTTGAGGCCCGCAATCGCATTTGAGGCTGCCCAGCACGTCCCCCGTCAGGCATTCGCTGTGCAGCCTGATGACCGGCGGCGAGGAATCCCGCGTCCCGACGATCAGGGCGACATGCTCCCGTGGCTCATCCGGACTGCGAAAGGCAATGATCTCGGCGGTCTCGCAGGCTGACACCGGCAGCCGCGCGCGCGTCGCTATGGCAAGATGAGCGGCGTCATCATAAGCGTCGATGTCATCGGCACTGACCTCGGCCTCGCTCTCTCCCTCCGATCCCAAAAAGAAAGCAGGCAGGATACCCGCCAGCCGGGCGAGCTTGAGCGTCGCCTTGGCCGCCAGCGGCGCGGCAAGGGGTTTGGCCGCAAACGGTCCCTTCAAAGGTGATGAGAGGTCGAGTACCGGGTCAGCAATCGCGGTAGCAACATCGCCGTCGATCCACGGCGCGCGGGCGATCAGCACGGGCATGTCGGGATCAGCCGCTGCCAGTTGGTTGGCGAGCTTCAATGTCTCGCCCCGGGCTGCTGCTATCAATATGTCCGCTTTGCCCGCAGGATCGAAAGTCTTCAGCGTCACCGCATCCGCGCCCTCAACCGCCATGACGCGTATGGCGCCGTCAGTCGCACGAACGGTAACCGCCCAACCACGGCGCAGAGCGTCAATCGCGCGGGCGGCGGCGCGCCCGTTCATGGGAGATGGTCCATCAGAAGGCGAACTCGGTGATGATCGGGACATGATCCGATGGCTTGGTCCAGCTGCGCGCCGGTTCGACAACACGGTGCCCGATCGCCTTTGCCGCGACATCCTGCGTCATCCACATATGGTCCAGCCGCCGCCCACGATCCGATTCCGCCCAATCCCGCGCGCGATAGCTCCACCAGGTATAAAGCCGCTCCGGAGCAGGAAAGAATTGGCGGCCGATATCGATCCAATTGTTCGATTCCTGCAACCGAGCCAGCAGTTCGCATTCGGTTGCCGTATGGCTGACGACATTGAGCAGCTGCTTATGGCTCCACACATCGCATTCCATAGGCGCGATATTGAAGTCGCCAGTGAGGATCGTCGGCTTGTCTTCAAGCTGGGAGGACCATTCGATCATGCGCTCAATGAAATCGAGCTTCTGACCGAACTTCGGATTGACTGTCCGGTCGGGAATATCGCCTCCGGCAGGGACATAGACATTTTCTATCCGCACGCCGTTGTCCAAACGGACGCCGACATGACGCGCTTCGCCATTGGCCTGCCAATCGAGCCGGTCATCCTCATGAATGGGCACTTTACTCATGATCGCCACGCCATGATGCATGCGCTGGCCATTCAGCACCTGATGAACATAGCCCAGACGCCTGAACATGTCGGTGGGGAATATGTCATTCACCACCTTCGTCTCCTGAAGGCAAAGAAGGTCAGGCGCCTCTTCGGTCAGGAAACGTTCGACGATGTCTATCCGGGCGCGGACGCTGTTGATGTTCCAGGATGCGATGCTCAGTGTTTTCGGCATGCTGATCCCCTAAGGGCCTGCGAACGGCTTCGCAAGCTTGGCTCTGCGCCGACATGCCGCTGGCAAAGTAAGACCCCCGCTCCGGGGGCATGGAACGGGGGTCTCGATCGCGCCCTTGAAGCGCTTTGCGGCGGGAGCTGCGTTCCGAGTAACAGGGGGGAAATCCCGGACTTCGTCTCGCGCCGTGGAGTTCTTATTAGGGTTCCGGATATGAGCCGAAGATGAACAAGATTCCGAAGATCGCCATCCATCTCATGCCAGGCCCGTTTCACCCCCCGGCTACGCGACCCTTCGGGCGCGGGTCTGTCCAACGAAAGGCGGAATTCGCAACCGGGACGCCATAACGCTGGTTCGACAAGCGCACGCTAGTGCGGTTATTCTGAGAATCGAGCGCTACCCATCCGTAAAGCTGAAGACCTGCCGGCCCGGCAGGATCCCGTTCAAAGATCATCGTGATGGTCCCGAATTCCGGCCGTTTGGGATCGCGTGCCTGAACGCTGATCACCTTCGGATCCCCGGTCTGGATCAACTTGCCAAAGCGGGACAGGTCCTTTTTCGGATCGAGCAAGGCGCCCAAGGGCGAGCTGCCGATGGGCCAGCGCTGTACCTGCCGGACTTCATAGTCGATCATGGTTAAGGCCTTGCCGTCGCCGACGATCAGCAGCGGTACACCCTTTTGATATTGAAACCGCACCTTGCCGGGCTGCTTGATCGTCAGTTTGCCCGTCAGGGTTTGACCGGCGCGGTCGGTCTGCACGAAATCGGCCGTCATCGTGGTGACACCGCGAATATAGGCATTTACCCGGTCCATGCCGTCCGGCGACTGCTGCGCGGCAACGGGCGCGGCTGGAACGAACAACGGTGCGGCGGCCAGGGCCAGGGCGAGTGGCGCAAACAAGCGCTTCATGCATTCTTCTCCGCTTTGTTGAGAGGTCAAGGAGTAGCGATCAGGCGTTGAACCCATTGTGAACTGATGCGTTCCTGATCTCCGAACCCTGCATGGGCGCTTTGCAGCCGTGGGGTAGCTCGCCCGGCGAACAAAAAAAAGGCTGGTCCGAAGACCAGCCGGAAAGTTTTAGGAGAGGATGCCTGAAAGGCCCGCTCTTATTGAACGGCGCTGATCCTTTTCGCAAATGCATAGAGGGCCAGCTCGATTGCGTTTGACGCAACCGTCATAGCGGATTGCCATTTTCGTCGCGCAATACCTCACGTCGGCCGACATGGTTCGGAGGGCCGACCAGCCCTTCTTCTTCCATCCGCTCAATGAGGCGCGCAGCCGAATTATAGCCGACGCGGAGCTGACGCTGCAGCCAACTGGTGGAAGCCTTCTGGTTTTCAAACACCAGCTGGCATGCCTTGCGGAACAGCTGCGCATCGGGGCTGTCGTCGCCCAAATCCACACCGTCGAGCGCGAAGCTGCCCTCCTCCGGCTCCTCGGTCACGGCCGAGATATAATCCGGCTGTCCTTGTGCTCGCCAATGGTCGGCGACCACGCGCACCTCGTCATCGGAAACGAAGGGACCATGGACGCGCATCAGGCCCTTGCCGCCGTGCATGTAGAGCATGTCGCCCTTGCCCAGCAGCTGTTCGGCGCCCTGCTCACCCAGGATCGTTCGGCTGTCGATCTTGGAAGTGACGAAGAAGCTGATCCGGGTCGGAAGGTTCGCCTTGATGACGCCGGTGATGACATCCACGGATGGGCGCTGCGTCGCGAGGATCAGGTGAATACCTGCCGCGCGAGCCTTTTGCGCCAGGCGCTGGATCAGGAACTCGACTTCCTTGCCTGCCGTCATCATGAGGTCGGCGAGTTCGTCCACCACCACCACGATCTGCGGCAGCGGCTGGAAATCGAGCTGTTCTTCCTCATAGATCGGCTTGCCGGTTTCCGGGTCATAGCCCGTCTGCACCCGGCGGCCGAGCGGCTTGCCCTTGGCCTTTGCTGCGCGAACCTTCTCATTATAGTTGGCAAGGTTCCGGACGGAGATGGACGCCATCATGCGATAGCGGTCCTCCATCTGCTCCACCGCCCATTTGAGGGCGCGGATCGCCTTGGCAGGCTCGGTCACGACCGGCGACAGCAGATGCGGGATGTCGTCATAAGTCGACAGTTCCAGCATCTTGGGATCGATCATGATGAGACGCAGCTGATCCGGCGTCATGCGGTAGAGCAGCGACAGGATCATGGCATTGAGACCCACCGACTTACCCGATCCGGTGGTGCCAGCGATGAGCAGATGGGGCATGGGAGCCAAATCGGCGATGATCGGTTCGCCGGAGATATTCTTGCCCAGGATGATTGGCAGCGTGGCGTCCTGCACGAACTGTTCGGAGGTGATAAGCTCGCGGAACGACACGCCCTCCCGGTTGGCGTTGGGCAGTTCGATGCCGATGACCGTCCGGCCGGGAATGGTCGCGACGCGGGCGGATAGAGCCGACATGTTGCGGGCGATGTCGTCGGCCAGAGCAATGACGCGGCTCGCCTTGATGCCGGGGGCGGGCTCCAGTTCGTACATCGTGACGACCGGGCCGGGACGCACTTCGACGATGTTGCCCTTCACATGGAAGTCGTCGAGCACGGATTCGAGCAGGCGGGCGTTACGTTCCAACGCGGCCTTGTCGATCTTCTGGGACTGGCTCGCGGGGATCGGATTGAGCAGGTCGGGCGAGGGCAGCGAGCTATGGCCGAACAGGTCATCCTGCGACACCGGCGCCATTTGCCGCTGGGCGGGCGCGGGTTTCGGAGTCTGGATGGTGATCGGCGGCTTGGGCTCGTTCGACACAGCGCGGCGGGGAGCGATGACGCGTTCTGCCGCTTCGTCATCGTCATCTTGCGCGTCGGCAGTAACGCTCCCGCCGCCCGCGAAAGCGAGGGCCGGTTTGGGAAGGCTGAGACGCGGCAAGGTGGGACGGCGCAGGGCGAGGATCGGCTTTTCCAGCGCAAGGCTGCGATACCAAGTGAAGAATCCGGCGAGTAGCATCAGCACCACGAGAATGCCGGTAATCCATCCTTGCGCGGCGGGTGCGGCGGAGGTGAGGCTGCGTACGCCGTTGGCGGTCGCGAGGCCGATGAGGCCGCCCCAGCCCGAAGGCAGATCGATCAGCGAGTCAGGCTGGAACATCGCCAGCGCGATGCCGATGAGGATGATGCCGAGGAAGCATTTGCCAAACTGCCCTTTCCACCCGGTCATGTCCTGATCACCCCAAAGGCGGCGGGCGGTGATTGCAAGCAGCGGAAGGACGAGCGCGACGGGCACGCCGAGCAGGGTGAAGAGGAAGGCGGAGATCCATGCGCCGGGCCAGCCCATGATATTCTGGACCTGATTGTCGGCGACGGTCATCATTGACGGGTCGCTCAGGCGGAAGCTGAGCAGCGCGAGCGCAAGGAACAGGGTCGCCAGCATCAGCGCGATCGCGCTGATGAGCGCGCCGCTGCGGATGAGGCTGCGTTTCAGCATCTCGCGCCATTCCGGCGTGCGCTTGGCTCCGCGGCTGACAGCCATGGCTTTTGAATGTCCCCCAAATGTTCCGTTCCGGCACAATGCGCCGAGCGGGGAGTCCGCGTCAAGAGTCCGGCGGTTCGGCTGGTCGTGGGAAAGTCATGAAGAAAGTGGCGAGAAGAACGGATTTTGCAGGTGAATCGGCACGCTATGCGATTCCTTCATGCATTTGCGCGGGGGGAGCGGCGCGCATGGCGATGAGGCATCCGGCGACGATCAGCGCCGCGCCCGCGAGGGTGGTGAGGGTCAGCCGTTCCCCGAAGGCGAGCCAGCCGATGATCGCTGCCCAGATGAAGGCGGTATATTCGACCGGGATGAGATGCTGCGCCTCTGCCCGCGCATAGGCCCAGGCGAAGGCGGCGAGCGAGGTGAAGGCGAAGGCCGCGCAGGCGACGATGAGGAGCGCGGAATCCGGCCGGGGCAGGTCAAGGCGCAGCGGCACCAGATCAGGCGCGACCCATGCGGCGGCCGCGCACAGGCCAAAAAGGATGAGCATGACGCAGTGCTGAAAGAAGGCGACCTCGACCGGCGAGGCAAGCTGCGCCTGCTGGCGCTGGATAATGAGGTTCCAGGCGAAGAGGACCGCCGAAATCAGCACGGCGGCGGCACCCAGCAGCGCGTCCCAATTATAGCTGTCCTGCATCCGGCTCGACAGGATCACCGCGACGCCGACGAGTCCGAGGAGAGAGGCGCTGATGGCGCGCTTGCCGATCCGTTCGCCCAGCAGCAGCGCGGCAAGATAAAGCGCGATGAGCGGCGCGATGAAGGACAGGGCGATGGCTTCGGCGAGCGGCATGCGCATCAGCGCGAAGAAGAAGAGGCTGGCCATCAGAGTCACGACACAGCCGCGCAGGACATGCAGGCGCAGGGCCGCCCTGCCCGGCCAGCGATGGCGGCCCGGCAGCATGATCGCCAGGCCGAGCAGCGTTCCCGCGAGGGCGCGCCAGAACAAGGCGTTGAAGAGGCCGATGGAAAGGCTCAACCCCTTCATCGCCGCGTCCATGATGGCGAAGAGCAGGACGGCGGCGCAGCAGACCGCGAAGGGGATGGCGAGGGAGCGGGGTTGGGTCATCGGTTCATGGCATGGGGGCGGCGGGGGGGTGCTCGGTGTTTTTGAGCGTGGAGGAAGAAGAAGGAAAGGGCTTCGACATCCGAATGAGGCAAGTGACTCGTTCGGACCGCCCGAACGGGGTGGGGTATGGGAAGAGCCCTGATTCACCCGTGGAGGGGACGGCAGCGAGTGTGCGGGGTGTGGCGGAACGCCCTCCCTCCCCCTACTCCGCCGCTTCCGCCCGGCCTGCGTCGGTTGTTTCCGCTTCGAGCTTGGCGGCTTCGATCTCCGCCGCCTTGGCTTCGACCAGGTTGACGATATGGTCGATCATGCCTTCGTCCTGGATGGTGTGGTCGGTGAGGCCGGAGAGATAGACCATATGCTTGCCAGCACCGCCGCCGGTGAGGCCGATGTCGGTCTCCCGCGCTTCGCCGGGGCCGTTGACGACGCAGCCGAGGACGGAGAGCGACAAGGGCGTGTGGATATGCTGAAGCCGTTCCTCCAGCGCCTGCACCGTACGGATGACGTCGAAACCCTGACGCGCGCAGCTGGGGCAGGAGATGACCTTTACCCCGCGCGTGCGGATGCCGAGGGATTTGAGGATTTCATAGCCGACGCGGACTTCCTCTTCCGGTTCGGCGGAAAGGGAGACGCGGATCGTGTCGCCGACCCCGGCCCAGAGGAGGTTGCCGATGCCGATCGCGCTTTTGACCGTGCCGCCGATCAGGCCGCCCGCTTCGGTGATGCCAAGGTGGAGCGGGCAATCCACGGCTTCGGCCAGCTGCATATAGGCGGCGACGGCGAGGAAGACGTCGCTGGCCTTCACCGCGACCTTATATTCGTGGAAATCCTGATCCTGGAGCAGCTTGATATGGTCGAGCGCGCTTTCGACCAGCGCTTCGGGGCAGGGTTCGCCATATTTTTCGAGCAGGTCCTTTTCAAGGGAGCCTGCATTAACGCCGATGCGGATGGCGCAGCCATTGGACTTGGCGGCGTCGACCACTTCCTTGACGCGCGCTTCCGAGCCGATGTTGCCGGGGTTGATGCGCAGGCAAGCGGCGCCCGCGTCGGCGGCTTCGAGCGCGCGCTTATAGTGGAAATGGATGTCGGCGACGATCGGCACGCGGGCGGCGCGGACGATCTGCTTCAGGGCGGCGGTCGATTCCTCATCCGGGCAGGACACGCGGATGATGTCCACGCCCGCATCCTCGCAACGGCGAATCTGGTCGATCGTAGCCTTGACGTCATGCGTCAGCGTGTTGGTCATCGTCTGCACGGTGACGGGCGCGCCGCCGCCGACGGGCACATTGCCCACCATGATCTGGCGGCATGGGCGACGGGCGATGTCGCGCCAGGGACGCAGGCCGGGATTATGGTCGGACATGAACTAGGGGCTCCGTGCTGATGGAGCCCCTATAGTGATTCACGAGCCAAGTTAGAAGCGCGCCGTCACTGATGCGGCGATCTGGTCCGCATTGCCGCTGGTCCGGGACAGGGTGGTGACGGTGGTCGCCGCCGCAGTCCCGGCATAATAGGTTTCGGGGCGGATGATATTCGCCTTTTCCACGAAATTATGCGCGTAGCTGAGGTTGAGGCCGATGGCGGGCGAGATATTGTAGGTCGCCCCGGCCGACAGCCAGGCGCGATCGCCGTCGGGCACCCGCGTCGTCAGATGTTGAGGATTGGTGGGCGAGCGATCGAACATCGTGCCCGCGCGCAGGGTGAGCGCGGGGCTGACGTCATATTCGCCGCCCAGGCTGACGCTGTAGCTGTCCTTGTAATCCAGTTCCTTGACCGAGGTGCGGCCAGCCGCCGTGATCGCGATCGATTTGAAGACCGACCAATTATACCAGCGCGCGCTGATCATGGCGCGAAGGCTGGGCGTCAGCCGATGCATGAATCCGACGGTCACGATGTCGGGCAGTTCGAGCGGCGCGGTGGCGTCGCTGCTGCCATTTTGCGGGGCCAGCAGGCTTTGGAGGCCCGAAATCGTCTGCGTGCCCGTCAGATGATGGCCCATGCCGGAGCGATAGGAGATGCCGACATTCGTGTCGCCGTCGGTATAGAAAAGGCCCGCATTCCAGCCCAGCGTCCAATCCTTGCCTGTCACCCGGGCGAGGCCATCGGTCGTGATCAGCGGCGAAAGCTGCGGCAGGGCGTTGGTCAGCGTAACCTTCACATATTGGACGTCCACGCCGCCGCCGATGGAGAAATGATCGTCGAGCTTATAGGCGGCGGACGCCTGGACATTATAAGCCTTGAGGTCGGTGTGGAGCGATTCATAACGGCCAAAGAAGCCTGGGTCATAATCCAGCTTCAGGCCGAAGGGGGCGTTGACGCCCGCCCCGAGCCACAGCCGGTCGGTGACCTGACCAGTGACATAGAAGCTGGGCACGGGAATGACCTTGTCAAACGGATTGCCGCCCGAATTGCCGGTGATCGGCACGGTGACACCCGGAAAACCCGGCACGGTGCGATTGCTGCCCTGGTTCGATTGCTGAGCGGTGGCGAAAAGCGCTACGGCGCCAGCGGACAATTGCACGCCGGGAAGTTCGGTGATCGCGGCAGGATTGAAATAGATGGCCGACGGGTCATCCGCCGCCGCACCGGCACCGGACAAGGCCCTGCCCGTTTCCTTGGGCGATTGTTCCTGAAGATAGAAGCCGCCGGCGAGCGCGGGCATGGGAAGCGCCAGAAAGCCCGCAGACAGGAAAGTGGTGGCAATGCGGCGGCTTGAAAACATGCAATTCCCCTTTGAAATCCCGTTGCGGCGTCGGGCACGCAATATCATCCCGCGCTATGGCAGCGATATGGTTAATTTCCGGTTCGGGCAGCCTGTGCGCCAGGCGAAAAAAAAGCCGCCCCGAAGGACGGCTTGGAAAGTTTTAGGAGAGGATGCCTGAAAGGCCCGTCCTCTTTGCGGGCCGACGCTTTCTTTCGCAACTGCGAAAGACAAGTATACGGTTGCGTTTATTGCAACTGTCAACATTTGGGGCGATTTCCGTAGCGGAAATGGAGAAGGCGGTCGGTGAAGATTTGGGAGGGATCGGCTGTGGCGCTCCGACTCAAGCGTAGAAATCGAGCACCGATTCGGACAAATGGCGGAAAAGATCGGCCCGCAGGCGATCGAGGCCCTGCTGATTCGTCGATTCGATTCTGGCCACCAGTTCCGCTTGCGTATTGGATGCGCGCAGCAGCCACCATCCGTCTCCGGTGGTGACCCGGGCGCCGTCGATCGCATTGACGCTCGCACCTTCTGCCCGCAAGTGCGAAACTATCTCTGCGACGATCGCGAATTTTTGGTCTTCATCGACCGGGAATCGTAATTCGGGCGTGTTCATCAGCAGCGGCAGCGCGTCGTGAAGGGCGGTCACGCTCTGGCCGAGGCGGCTGACCAGCCGGATCAGGCGCACGGCGGCGTAAAGGCCATCGTCAAAGCCGTAATAATCATCGGCGAAGAAGATATGGCCGGTCATTTCGCCGCCTAATGGGCTGCCGATTTCCTTCATCTTCGATTTGATGAGGCTGTGGCCGGTTTTCCACATCAGCGGCGTGCCGCCCAGCGCCGCCACGCGATCGAACAGCACCTGACTGGATTTCACGTCGGCGACGATGGTGGCGCCAGGCCGGTCGATCAGCACGGGTTCCACGAACAGGGAGAGCAGCTGGTCGCCCCAGATGGTGCGCCCCTGCCCATCGACCACGCCGATGCGGTCACCATCCCCGTCAAAGGCCAGTCCGAAATGGAGGTTGTTGGCAAGGACAAGGGCGCGCAGGTCGTGCAGATTCGCCTCGATTGTCGGGTCGGGGTGATGATGGGGGAAATTGCCGTCTATTTCGGTGAAAAGCGTGTGATGCTCACCCGGCAGCAGCTGGACGAGCTTGTCCACGACGGGGCCTGCGGCACCATTGCCCGCGTCCCAGCCGATGCGGCAGGCAACGCCGTCGAACCCTTCCAACAGGCGGGCGACATAGCGGTCCATGATGTCGATGGTGGAGCAGCTGCCGCTTCCTTGTTCCCAATCGCCCGCAGCAGCCATGGCGCCCAGACCGGCGATGTCGGCGCCAAAAAAGGCTTCATGCGCAAGTACCAGCTTGAAGCCATTGTGATCGGCGGGATTATGGCTGCCGGTTATCTGGATGCCGCCATCAACATCGAGCGTCGCTTCGGCATAATAGAGCATTGGCGTGGGGCCGATGCCGATGCGCAGGGCGTTGGTGCCGCTGTCGGCAAGGCCATCGACCACGGCCGCTTCGAGCATCGGTGAACTGAGGCGACCGTCATAGCCGACCGCGACCGATGATCCGCCTTTGCGCCTGACGATCGTGCCGAAGCTGCGGCCCAGCGCGTAGGCGTCTTCCTCTCCCAAGGTTTTGCCGACGATGCCGCGCATGTCATATTCGCGCAGCAGCGAGGGATGGAAGTGGTGGGCCATGGGTCCTATTCTACAGCCCTAGCGGCGGCGGGCGGCTTCTTTTTTCTCGGGCTCGGCGAGTAGCAGGTCGCGGGCTGCGTTGATTTCCGCCGCCAAGGCTTCGGTGCCGCCGCGATCGGGATGGACCGAGGCGATGAGTCGCCGGTGGGCTGAACGGATCATGGTCTCATCGGCATCTTCGGGTACGCCGAGCAGGGCGCGCGCTCTTGCTATGCTGGGGGCTTCGGGGGGCGCCTTGGGCGGAGTGGCGGATCGCCTTTTCTTCTGCTGCGATTGGGACAGGAAGAAGAGTGCCGCGCCGAGGAGCAGGGGCGCTCCGGCTAGCGGTTTGCCCTTGGCCGCCATGATTGCGCCGACCAGCGCGCCGCCGAGCACCATGCCATCCTTCACACTCATGCGTTGCAATCGTCCCGTCCAGATGAGCCAGGCGGCAAGCCCGAGAAGAAGAAAGGCGAAAAGGCCCATCAGGCCGCGCCGAGGAGATCGACCGGCGAATTTTCCTCACGGGCGGGAAGGGCGAGGCCGGACACCATCTCACGCAGTTCCTGGCGGGCGGCGATGTGGCTGACGCCAAGGTCGCCCAGGTGGCCCTTGTCGAGCAGGGTCAAGCCGGACGGGAAGAGTTCGCGGAAGATGACTCGTTCTGACAGGCCGGGGATCACGCGGAAGCCGACGCGGCGGGACAGTTCCATGAGGGCGTCGCCGACGCGCTTCTTGTTGCGGGCGTCATGATGCTGGACGCGGTTGCGCAGCACCACCCAGTCGATCGAAACGCCATCGGCCTTCGCGCGGGTCTTGCGCGCTTCGAAGATGAGTTCGGAATAGAAGGATAGGCGGCGGACCTTGAAGGTTTCCGCGTCCACCTGGCCGATGAGGTCGAAATCGACGAAGCTGTCGTTCATCGGCGTCACCAGCGTGTTGGCGCGGGCCGCCATGTGGCGGGCGAACAGGTCATCGCGGCCGGGGGTGTCGACGACGAGGAAATCCTTGCCCTCGGCAACGGCGGCGGATTCTTCCTCCAGCGCCTCGACCGTGTCGCCCTTCAGCACGGCGAAGTCGGGTGCGGGTAGATCGATGTTGCGGCGGCGGGCCGTCTCCGCACGGTTTTCCATGTAGCGCGTGACGGTGCGCTGACGCGGGTCAAGGTCGATCATGCCGACCTTGTAGCCGAGCGCGGTCAAGGCGATCGCGGTGTGCACGGCGGTGGTCGACTTGCCGGTCCCGCCCTTTTCATTGGCGAAGACGATATGATGCGTTTGGGTGTTCGGACCCATTGATAACCCCGTTTATTGCCGCAACGATTCTTGACCCACTTGCCGGGTCGTGCCTTTAGCAGGATAGTCCCCGTGCCCCTGCCATATCGGAGCCCCTCGTCCCGTGCAAACCCTGCGTGACCTTCCTTCCCTGCGATCCGCCATCGATGCGATGAAAAGCGATGGGCGGCCCGTCGCGCTGGTGCCGACCATGGGCGCTCTGCATGAAGGGCATATGGCGCTGGTCGAGGAAGCGCGGCGGCATGCGGGACATGTGATCGTGTCGATCTTCGTCAATCCGCGACAGTTCGGGGTCAATGAGGATCTGGACGCTTATCCGCGCCGGGAAGCCAAGGATGCGCAGATGTTGCAGGCAGCGGGAGTCGATGCGTTGTGGGCGCCGACGGCCGAGGTCATGTATCCGGCGGGCTATGCCACCAATATTTCTGTCTCGGGAGTGACTGAAGGCCTCGATGGCGCAGCGCGGCCCGGGCATTTCGACGGGGTGGCGACGGTGGTCACCAAGCTGTTCAACCAGGTGCAGCCCGATGTCGCGCTGTTCGGGGAGAAGGATTATCAGCAGCTCGCGACTATCCGGCAGATGGTGCGTGACCTCGACATGCGCGTCGAGATCATCGGCGTGCCGACGCAGCGGGCCGAGGATGGCCTCGCCCTGTCATCGCGCAACGCCTATCTGACCGAGGATGAACGCAAGGACGCGCTCGCCCTGCCCCGCGCGCTGGGTGAAGCGGCGCGGCAGATGGAGAAGGGCGCGACGGTTGAGTCCGCGCTTGCCAAGGCGATCGCGATGCTGGCCGCGCATGGCTTTGATCCCATTGATTATGTGACGCTGTGCGATGCGGTGACGCTGGAGCCGATGAATGTGCTGGATCGTCCGGCCCGGCTATTGGGCGCGGCGAAGCTGGGGCGGACGCGGCTGATCGACAATATCGCGGTCGATCCGCCTGAGCTTACCCCAACTACATAATCAGATTGAATCTGCTGGCGCCTGAGCCCGCATTTTCACGCCTGATCTGTTCAAGGCGCTGGCGAACATGGCGACGGTGACTGAATGCACGCAATGCGCGCAGGACGAAGCTGCTCACGACCCTTCTCCCCTTATTATTTGGCGAGGAAATTAGCGTCGGCTTTCATTGCTGCAATATGTCGGTGGACATGTGAATTAAGTTAGGGGTGGTGGCAGACCGGGCTGGTCAGGGATATTGTGGTTGAGCTTTCTATCCCGGTGTTCCGTCCGGCCTCATGAGATCCCAGCTTTCGCTGGGATGACGGACTTTTTGGGGAGTGACGGTTTTCTTCAGAAGGGTTTGACGATCACCGCGACGACGATCACCGCTGCGGCGATGCCGGGGACTTCGTTGATGAGACGGAGCTTCCCCTCCGGCAAGGGGCGCTCACCCCTGGCGAGCTTCTTCGCATAGCCTGCGATCCAGCCATGATAGGCGGAGAGGCCAAGGACGAAGAGCAGTTTCAGGTGGAACCAGCCGAAATGCCAGGCGCCGATTTCGACCATCAGCATGAGCCCGAAGACCCAGACGAGGATCAGCGAGGGGTTGAGGATGATCTTGAGCAGGCGTCGTTCGCGGTCGATCCATTTGCGGTCCTCGTCTGATCCCACGGCACATTGGTGGTGATAGACGAAGAAGCGGGGCATCATGAACAATCCCGCCATCAGGAAGATGACGAAGATCACATGGGCGGCCTTCACCCACAGATAGGCGGCACCGAGATAGGGCATCAGCTCTGCTTTCCTTGCCGGACATAGGCGATCAACGCTTCGACATGGGCGATGGGCGTGTCGGGCAGGATGCCATGGCCAAGGTTGAGGATATGCGGACGGTCTGCAAAAGCCGCGCGGATATTGTCGATGGACTCTTCCACCGCCCTGCCCCCGGCGATCAGTGCCAGTGGATCCAGATTGCCCTGTACCGGCAAGCCCTGCGGCAGGACGCGGTTGGCCCAATGCGGATCGATGGTTTCATCAACGCCGATCGCATCGACGCCCGTGCCCGCCGCATAATCGGCGAGTTTGGCGCCCGCGCCCTTGGGAAAGCCGATGACGGGGATATTGGGATGCAGGCTTTTGAGCTTTTCCACGATCCGGCGATTGGGTTCGATTACCCAGCGTTCGAACTGGAGCGGCGCGAGGCTGCCTGCCCAGCTGTCGAACAGTTGCACCGCCTCTACCCCTGCCTCGATCTGGCCTGAAAGATAGGTGACGGTAGATTCAATGATCACGTCGATGATCGCGCCGAAGCGTTCAGGGTCCTGATAGGCGAGGCGGCGGGCCGCGCCCTGATCCTTGCTGCCCTGCCCGGCCACCATATAGGTCGAGATGGTCCAGGGACTGCCTGCAAAGCCCAGGAAAGTGACGGAGGGGTCGAGCGCTGCCTTCACCTGACGGACGGTCTCATAGACGGCCTCATAGCGGCTGAGATCAGGCTTGAGGGTGGACAGGTCGGTTTCGCTAAGGATCGGGGCGAGACGTGGCCCCTCCCCCGTCTCGAACCAGAGGTCCTGGCCCATGGCATAGGGCACGATCAGAATGTCGGAAAAGAGGATCGCGCCGTCAAAACCGAAACGGCGCAGCGGCTGAAGCGTGACTTCGGCGGCGGTGGCGCTGTCATAGACGAGTTCGAGGAATCCGCCCTTTTCAGCCCGCAAGGCGCGATATTCCGGCAGGTAACGGCCCGCCTGGCGCATCAGCCACATGGGCGGCGGGGAGAGGCATTCCCCCTTTAGGACGGAAAGCAGCGGCTTGGAAGGCCCGGCGGAAAGGCCGATATCTGGTCCCGTCATAAACTCTCTTATTTAGATTCTTAAAAGGATGATGGAGATAGTAGGGCAGTTGGTAGCGGGGTTTATGCGCAGCGCCCCGATTTGCCAACAGCTTGACTCTCAAAGCCTACGGATTCGGGACCGAGTCAGTGCAGGTCATCCACGCTATCCACAGGTTGTGGATGAAAATGAGGGCCTGTTGGGGGCATGTGGATAAGATTCCGGCCAATGGGTACTATCCAAAAGGGGTAGTTTTGCCCGCAACCTATCCCTTGCTTTATCCACAGGCTCCCCACAGAGATATGCGTCATGTCGCGTATCCATCTGCATTTGCTGTCTGACTCCACAGGCGAGACACTGGAAAATATCGCCAAGGCGGCGATCGGCGCGTTCGAAAATGTGGAAGCGGTGCGCCATTTCTGGCCGATGGTGCGGTCCGATGTCCATCTCGACCGGATCATGGAAGAGATTGCGGCTAATCCGGGGCTGGTGCTGTTCACATTGTCCAATCATCAGTTGCGACGGCGGCTGGAAACGCGCTGCCGGGCGCTCGGCCTGCCGCATGTTGCGGCGCTGGACAGCGTGACCGACGCCTTGTCCAACATATTGGGGCAGGAAACGCGCAACCGGCCCGGGCGCAAACATATATTGGACGAAGCCTATTTCGCGCGGATCGAGGCGATTCAGTTCACCATCGCCCATGACGATGGCGTGGGGCATGAAAATTGGGAAGAGGCCGATATCGTTCTGGCGGGCGTGTCACGCGCTTCCAAAACGCCGACCTCCATCTATCTGGCCAATCGTGGATACAAGACGGCGAACATTCCGCTGGTGGTGCAGTCGCCGCCACCGCGTAGCCTTTACGGGTTGAAGCATCCGATGGTTGTGGGCCTGACCGTCAGTCCCGAGCGGCTGGTGCAGATACGTCGTAACCGGCTGCTGTCTTTGAATCAGGCGCCGGAAACCAGTTATGTCGATCTGGATAAGGTGCAGGAGGAATTGGCCTTTGCCCGGCGGATGTTCGCCGACAATGGCTGGCCGGTGATCGACATGACGCGGCGATCGATCGAGGAAGCGGCGGCGGCTATCATCAATCTGTTCAACGACCGCGTATTGGCGGAGGGGAGTGACCTATGATCGTGCTGGCGTCGCAAAGCGCGAGCCGCAGGGCGTTGTTGCAGGCGGCGGGGGTGCCGTTCGAGGCTATGTCGCCCGGTGTCGATGAAGAAGCGGCGAAAGAAGCGTTGCGCGGTGATGGGCTGGATGCGCGCGCTCTGGCCGATGCGCTGGCGGAATTGAAGGCGTTGCGGGTGTCGCGCCGCGTGCCGGGCGGGTTGATATTGGGCTGCGACCAGACGTTGAGTCTGGATGATGGCAGCATGATCGACAAGGCGGTGGATCGCGCTGATGCCGAGCAAATCTTGCGGTCGTTGTCGGGGCGGGTGCATCATTTGCACAGCGCAGCGGTGATTGCGCTGAACGGCGAGCCGATCTGGCGGTATGTCGAGCGGGTGCGGATGACGGTAAGGACGTTGTCAGATAGTTTCATAGCTAAGTATCTGGACGAAGAATGGGAGCATTGCCGCTGGTGCGTCGGCAATTACCGGATCGAGGGTCCGGGCGTGCAATTGTTCAGCAAGGTTGAGGGTAGCCAGTTTGCGATTCAGGGACTGCCGTTGCTGCCGCTGCTTGACTTTCTACGCGTCCGGGGCGTTCTGCCAGCATGACCGACAAGCTCCCCTACGCCGAAGTGATCGGCGATCCGATCGCGCACAGCAAATCGCCGCTTATTCATAATTTCTGGCTCGATTGCCTGGGGATCGAGGCGGAATATCGCAAGACGCATGTGACGGCCGAGGGTCTGGCCGCCTATTTTCTGGAGCGGCGGGCGGATCCGGATTGGCTGGGATGCAATGTCACCATTCCGCACAAGATCGCGGTGATGGACTATACCGACGATCCGGGCGGCGTTCGGGAGCGGATCGGGGCGATGAACACGATCGCCAGCGAGACCGGCGGACCTTTGATCGGCACCAATACCGATGCGGGCGGATTCCTCCAGCCGCTGCTGCGCGACAAGTGGACGGGGACAAGCGCCGTACTGGTCGGCGCGGGCGGTGCGGCGCGAGCGATCCTGTTTGCGCTGACGAGCCTGGGGGTGGAGGACATTACCGTCATGGTGCGCGATGCGGCCAAGGGGCAGGCCTTGCTCGACCGGGCGAAGGCAAAAGGGCGGGTGATCGGCATGGGTGATCCGCTTCCGGCGGCCGATCTGCTGGTCAACACCAGTTCGCTCGGCATGGTGGGGCAGCCGGTGCTTGATCTCGATCTGTCGCCGCTGGCCCGAGACGCTACGGTTTATGACATCGTTTATGCGCCGCTGGAGACCGAGCTGCTCAAGGCGGCTAAAGCGCGGGATTTGAAGGCGTTGGATGGGTTGGAGATGCTGATCGGGCAGGCCGCGCTGGCGTTCGATATTTTCTTCGATGCTCAGGCGCCGCGCGACCGGGACGATGAATTGCGCGCGCTGCTGCTGGCGGCCTGAAGGCCATGAAAGTCTATGGGCTGACCGGATCTATCGGCATGGGGAAGTCGGCCGTCGCCGCCATGTTTGGCCAAGAAGGCGTGCCCTTGTTCGACGCGGACGCCGAGGTGCATCGGTTGCAGGGACCCGGCGGCAGGCTGCTGCCCGCGATCGAGGCGCGCTTTCCCGGAACGACCGGGCCACTGGGCGTGGACCGGGCAAAGCTCGGCGCGGCGGTGTTTGGGCATCCCCAGGAATTGAAGGCGCTGGAGGCGATCGTCCATCCGGCGGTCAAGGAAGAGCGGAAGGCTTTCCTGCGCCGCCACCGCTCGCGCGCCTTCGTCGTGCTGGATATCCCCTTGCTGTTCGAAGGCCATATGGAGCGGACGCTGTCGGGAGTCATCGTCGTGACGGCGCCCGCCTGGAAGCAGCGCAAGCGCGTGCTGGCGCGCAAAGGTATGACGGCGGCGAAATTTCGCAGAATCCTGCACTTGCAGACGCCCGATGCTGAAAAACGGCGGCGGGCGGACTATATCATCTATACAGGCACCACATTTGCCGCCACGCGGGCACAGGTGAGGCGCTTGGCGGCTTGCCTTGGATCAAAGACAGGTCGATAAGGAAAAACCCGGCAGAGTCGGTGTGAAGAGGTCCATGCGCGAGATTATTTTCGACACCGAAACGACTGGATTTGACCCTGTATCGGGCGACCGGCTCGTGGAAATCGGTTGTATCGAACTCGTGAACCGGGTGCCTTCGGGCCGCACCTTCCATGCTTATTATAATCCCCAGCGGGCGATGCCCGCCGCCGCTGAGGCGATTCATGGGCTTTCGGACATATTCCTGAAGGACAAGCCGCTTTTCGCTCATGGAGTCGAGGAGTTGTTGGCGTTCCTGGAGGACAGCCAGCTTGTCGCGCACAACGCGCGGTTCGATTTCGGCTTCCTCAACCATGAGCTGAAACTGTGCGGCCTGCCGGAAGTCGGCATGCACCGGATGATCGATACGGTTGCGATCGCGCGGCAGATGCATCCGGGGGCGAAGCATAGCCTGGATGCGCTGTGCACACGCTATGGCATCGATCGCAGCCATCGCATCAAGCACGGCGCTTTGCTGGACGCTGAATTGCTGGCGCAGCTTTATATCGAACTGACCGGCGGCCGTCAGATCGGCCTTGGTCTTGCACAGGAGGAGGATAAAGACGCCATTCGGGTGGAACTTGCGAGCGGTATCGCGGTTCGCCCTGTTCGTCCCGCGCGGGTTTTCATGGCCAGCGCGATGGAGCTGGAGAGGCATGCAGCGTTTGTCGCGACGCTGGAAAAGCCGCTCTGGCTGGAGGAGGCTTGAAGGCTGGCTGACATACTGCCCTTCACGCTTCGCCCACCCGGACTGCCTCCTGCAGCCCGGCAAGAACAAGGAGAAGGCATATGGATATTCGTGTTTCTGGGCATCAGGTCGATACGGGCGACGCTCTAAAGGAGCATGTCGCGACCCGGCTGGAGGCCATGGCCGAGAAATATTTTTCGCGCACGATTTCCGCTCATGTCACGTTCCGGCCCGCGCCGCACGGCGCCTTCCATTGCGATATCGTCTGCCATGTGATGACCGGCCTGATCCTGAAAGGGTCCGGTGAAGCGCAGGAAGCGCATCCGGCTTTCGACCAGGCCGCGGAAAAGATCGAACGGCAGCTGCGGCGGTACATGCGCCGCCTGAAGGACCGCCACCCCCAAGCCATTGCGGCGGAGGCTCAGCGGGCTAATGGATATGAGCTGAACGGCATGGACGGCGCGGGCTATACCATCTTTGCTTCGTCGCCGGAGGAGGAGGAACCGGCCGACGCGCCGCTGATCGTGGCGGAAACGCGGGTCGATATTCCTGAAGCCAGCGTGTCCGATGCGGTGATGATGCTGGACCTGCGCAACACCAATGCGCTGCTGTTCCTGAATGCCGGAACGGCCGCCTATAACATGGTCTATCGCCGCCACGACGGGACGATTGGCTGGGTGGAACCGCGGTTGGAAGCGCGCGCCTGACAGGTGCCTGACACTGGGGTCCGGCCCCGGCTGCCATTGACCCAGAGCGGCAGGCAGCCTATGGGGCCGGGCTTTATATCCCCGGACAAGCGCGGTTTTTAAGGGGCAGCGCGCATGCCGGCTGTTCCAGGTTGGTCATGGTTCATTTCAACGACATCGTCGCGCCGCAGGCACTTGCCACAGAGGTCTCGACAAACGGTAAGAAGCCGCTGTTCCAGAAAATCGCGCAACTGGCGGCGTCCGCCTATGGTCTGAACGCGAACGCGGTATCGGAAGCGCTGTTCGAGCGTGAGCGGCTGGGATCGACCGGCTTTGGGGGCGGAGTCGCCATCCCCCATGCGAAGATTCCCGGTCTGGACAGGATGAGGGGCGTCGTCGTGCTGCTCAATCCCCCGATTGCCTTCGACGCGGTTGATGATTCGCCGGTCGATATCGTCTTTGCCCTGCTGTCGCCGGTCGATAGCGGCGCGGAACATCTGAAAACGCTGGCCCGCGTGTCGCGCTATCTGCGCGATGAGGGGCATGTCGCCCGGCTGCGCGGGGCGAAGTCGGCGGAGGCGCTGCACGCGCTGCTGGCCGGTGGCGAAGCGCGTGACGCCGCCTGAAATGGATGGCGCGCCGAGCGGCGAGGCGGCGCATTTCCGCGCGCTGGAGAATCTCTACCGTTCCGCGCCGATCAACCGGATGTTCCGGTCGGAGCTGACGATTCCCGAGGCGGGCCGGTCGATCATCGAATTCGATGTCGATGAAGAACAGTTTCACGCGGCGGGCGCGGTTCATGGCACCGTCTATTTCAAGATGATGGACGATGCCGCCTTTTATGCGGCGAACAGCCTTGTCAGCGATCGTTTTCTGCTGACGACCGCCTTCAACCTGCTGTTCACTCGCCCGATCGGGCCGGGCCGCATCCGGGCCGAAGGGCGGTGGATCAGCGGCAAGCGGCGGGTGTTCGTCGCCGAAGCGAGCCTGATCGACATGGACGGCGAAGAGGTAGGCCGGGGAACGGGCACCTTCATGCGGTCGCAATTCCCGCTGTCTTCGCTGCCGGGCTATGCCGGCTGACCGGCTGACCAGCGCGATGCTGGTCGGCGTGCTGGTAAGACGCGCGGCCGGGGCAGGCGGATTCGCCACGGTACTGGTCAAGGGTGACGAGATTAGCGGCGCAATCCTTATCGAAACCGCTGAAAGAGGGCAGGCTATGGGCCTGTTCGAACGGGTTTCCGACTTTGCCGGTGGATATAGGTTGGAGCGTTGCGGACCCGCGCCGGATGAGGGAACCGAGTCCCTCAATCAATATATAGCGAGGCGTCGCAGATCAGACCCCGATCTGTGGGTCGTGGAACTCGATATCGCGGATGCGGAACGGTTCGCCGCTGAAACGATCTGTTGATCGTTGACTCTGAACAGATGGAAAGGCACTGGCCCCACCCAACGCTTAACGCGCAGGTTGCCAAATTCGCCCGTGGGGGGCGGGCGAGGTAAACACGCAGACGGGGGGCGGCCTGACGTCGATTATGTGATGGGGTTTTTCCCGACGTCCCTGGCCAAGAACCGCATGTTTCTGAGTTGTAATGAGTTTTCGTTTGAAGGCCGCGACTGCCGCGGCATTTGCCCTGACCGCCACCGTCGCGGTTACGGCGGCCGACATGTCGAGCGCTAGCGAAGTCGCTCCTTCGGTCGTATCCCTTGCCGGGAATCAAGAGCTGAATGCAGCTCCGGCGGCTTCCAAGCCCGCTGTTATTTTTGCCGCGCCGCGCGAAGTCGCCCAGCCGCTGGCCGATCTTTCCAATAGCGCCGATGTGCGTGCCGACAATCTGTCCGCTCTGGTCGATGCACAGGGTGCAGCCGAAGACCTGGACAGCGACATGAAATGCCTGGCTGGTGCGGTATATTTCGAATCGAAGGGCGAGAGCCTGGAAGGCCAGCTGGCCGTTGCCCGCGTCATCATCAATCGCGTGAAGTCGGGCCGTTTCGCCAGCAGCCTGTGCGGCGTCGTCTATCAGCCGGGCCAATTCAGCTTCGTCCGTGGCCGTGGTATGCCGGCAATCCCCATGGCCAGCGAAAGCTGGCGCAATGCTGTCGCGATCGCGCAGATCGCAATGCAGGACAGCTGGAACAGCAAGGCCGAAGGCGCCCTGTTTTTCCATGCCCGCCGCGTGTCGCCGAGCTGGGGCAAGCGCCAACTGGCCTCGATCGACAATCATATTTTCTATCGCTGATCCTCGGGTCGCACATCACAAGGACAGCGGGCCGGTTCAGGAAACTGAATCGGCCTTTTCTTTTGTTCCCTTCTTGTTCTAAGATATGGGCATGAGTCCGGTTTCTTCCATGCCCGCCCCTGATCGGGACTGCTCTCCCCTGACCGATGGCACGGCGCTGGCCGTGGCGCGTGGCACGCTGCGGCTGTTTTTTCGCCATGACATGAGCGGGATATTGGAAGTGCCGCTGCCCAATGGGCGCCGCGCCGACATCATGGCGCTGGACAGCGCGGGGCGGATCAGCATCGTCGAGATCAAGTGCAGCCGCGCCGACCTGCTGGGTGACATGAAATGGCCGGACTATCTCGATTATTGCGATCGCTTCTTCTGGGCGGTGCCTTCCGGCTTTGACCTGTCGTTGTTCGACAGCGAGGCTTTATGGCCAGCGCGCACGGGCCTGATCGTCGCGGATCAATATGATGCCGAATTGCTGCGGCCTGCGCCCGTGGAACCGCTCGCGGCGGCACGACGGAAAGCGGAGACCCTGCGCTTTGCACGGCGGGCGGCGCGGCGGCTGACTGCATTGGCCGATCCCGATCATGCCGCCGAACTGGGATGGTGATGTAAGGACATCCACCATGAGGCGTCAGCGGGGGCGCGTACCCCAATATTCATCGGCCAGGAATCGGTGGAGCGCCGTCGATCCCTGCCGCGCTGCTGTCCGCGCCATGTGGCGGCGTATGTCATAGCTGCTGTTGTTCAGTCCGGTATGGAATGACTCCAGCGCCTTCTTCGTTTCATGTGGTGCATGCGTATAGGGCTGGAAGATATTGCCGAGGGCCTGTTCCCAGGCTTTCTCGATGTCGTTCTTGCGCTCCATAACCGGCCTCTCCGGGCTTGGGATGATATAGAGGAGATGGGAAGGCGGGGGGCGTGAGACAAGATGTGGCATGCTTGACGTGAGGCTGGAGCGTCGTGCCTCCAATGAAATGCGTTTTCACCGTTCGCCCTGAGCTTGTCGCAGAACTCCCTTTCTTTTCAGAACAAGGAGAGGGCTTCGACATTCGAACGAGGCAAGTGACTCGTTCGGACAGCCCGAACGGGGTTAGGTAAGCGCGATATGGGGCACAATTCCCGAAAGCAGGCGCAAGGAAGGCGTCTGACCCGGTCGTCCTAGAAGGTTGGACCCTGCACCGGCCCCGAAGGCGCGGCCTTTGGCTTCGATGCCGCCAACACCTCGACAATTCCGGAGGTGCGCGCATCCCGTTCCGCATAGTCGCGCGCGGACATGCCAGCGATCGTGTCGCGCTTGTCCGCATTCGCGCCCTGCGCGACGAGCAGGCGGACGAGTCCGATGTCGCGCAGCTGGACGGCGCGGATCAGCGGGGTTTCGCCGCTGCCGTTGGTTTTGTCGATCTGCGCCCCACCAGCCAGAAGGGTCCGGACGCCATCTTCGAACCGCGCCTGCACCGCATTCATGAGCGGGGTATTGCCACGATTGTCGGCAAGGTTGGGATTGGCGCCCTTGGCGAGCAGGAAGGACAGCCAGGTATTGTCGCGACGGGCGATGACGAGGTGCAGCGCGGTTTCGCCGCTGGTGACGTCGCGGCTGTTGATGACGGTCGATCCGGGCTTCTGGATGAGGTCGGTGACTTTCTGCCCGTCGGCGTCCTTGACCGCCTTCAGGAAATTATAGCTGTCCGAAAATTGCGCCTGCGCCGCGATTGGCGACAGCAATGTCAGCGCCAGAGCTGCTGCGCGAGCCGCGCCTATCCAAGCCGGAAAAGCCTTCATCATCGTCCTTAAGCCCCGTTGGCATTTGCAATAGCGCCCATAGCAGGGCATGGCTGGCGGCGCCATGAACAAAGCGATCCGTTCCCTCATCCTGCCGTTCACCGCCCTGCTGGCCGCCTGCAATATGGGTGCGGGCGGCAACGCATCAAGCGAGATGGAAGGCACGCGGGGGGATCTGGCCGGAGCGCGGATCGGAGCCGCCTTCACCCTGACCGACCAGGATGGGAAGAAGGTGCGGTGGGATGATTTCAAGGGCAAGTACCGGCTGGTCTATTTCGGCTACAGCTATTGCCCTGACGTCTGTCCGCTGGATTTGCAGCATATCATGCAGGGCTTTTCGCAGTTCGAGAAGGCGGATGCGAAGCGGGCGGCGAAGGTGCAGCCGATCTTCATCAGCGTCGATCCGGAGCGTGACACGCCTGCGGTGCTGAAGACTTATGTGGCGGCGTTTCACCCCAAGCTGATTGGACTGACCGGCACGCCCGAGGAAATCGCCAAGGTGGAAAAGGATTTCGTCGTCATCGCTAATAAGGAACAAGCGAAGGGCGACAGCGAGTATCTGGTCAGTCACACTCGCACGCCCTATTTGTTTGGGCCGGACGGCCAGCCCGTGGCGCTGGTGCCGGTGGACGATCCGGGGACGCCGGACCAAGATGAGGGAGGACGAGACAATGTGCGCGCCTTCCTGGAAAAATGGGTCAAGTGACGGTTTGAACTTCTGGGAAAAGCCCCTCGACAAGCTGGACCGCGCGGAGTGGGAAGCGCTGTGCGATGGCTGCGGCAAATGCTGCCTGCACAAGGCGGAGGATGAGGATACCGGGCGCGTCTATCCGACCAACGTCGCCTGCCGATTGCTCGACCGGCATAGCGGGCAGTGCAGCAATTACAGCGAACGGCGGCGGTTCGTGCCCGATTGCGTTCGGCTGACCCCGCAAAAGGTGAAGACGATCAGCTGGCTTCCGCGGACCTGCGCCTATCGGCTACGGGGTGAGGGCAAGCCGTTGCCGTCCTGGCACTATCTGATCAGCGGCGATCGCGAGGCGGTGCATCGCGCGAAGGAGTCGGTGCGCGGCTGGACGATCGCTGAGGCGGACGCGGGCGATTGGGAAAATCATCTTGTCGACCGGGAACTCTGACAACAGCATCACTATCGACGGCATTGCCGTTCCGGTTCGAATCCGCCGTTCAGCGCGGGCGAAGGCCTACCGCCTGTCACTGGATCATGCGCGCGGGGAGTTGCGGCTGTCGCTGCCGATGCGGGCCAATCTCAACCGGGCGCTGGGATGGGCGCAGGGGCATGAGGGCTGGGTCCGGTCGCAGATGGCGGCGCGGCCTGCAACGGTGCGGTTCGAGGATGGGATATGCTTTCCGCTCGAAGGGCGGGAGGTGCGGATCTGCTGGATGGCGGATGCGTCGCGCACCGTGCGGATCGAGGGCGATCGGCTGATGCTGGGGGGCGTGCGCGAGTCGGTCGGGCCGCGTGTGCTACGCTGGCTGAAGGCGCGGGCGAGGGCGGTGCTGGAAGAGGAGAGTCATGCGATGGCGGGCGATCATGACTTGATCGTGGCGTCGGTCGGCATTGGCGATCCGCGTAGTCGTTGGGCTAGCTGTGCGTCGAGCGGGGCGATCCGCTATAGCTGGCGGCTGATCTTGTGCCCGCCGCATGTCCGGCGGGCGACGGTGGCGCATGAGCTCGCTCATTTGCTGCACATGGATCACAGCCCGGCATTCCATGCGGCCCATGCGCGTATATTGGGGGAGGACCCCAAGCCTGCCCGTGCCTGGTTAAGGGAGCATGGGGCGGGGCTGCACCGCTATATGGTTTAGAGTGCGGCGTCACCCGCCGGGCACTCATGCGCGGCATCAGGTTGATGGGCGAGGCCGCAGTCGCGGCAGATGACATGATTGCCGGGGGCGAGGCCGTGGCCGACTGACACCCGCTCGTCAAAGACGTAGCAGTCGCCCTGCCAGCGGCTTTGTTCTTCCGGCATTTCCTCCAGATAACGCAGGATTCCGCCGCGCAGATGATAGACATGCTCAAACCCGCGTGAGCGCACCAGCGCCGTCGATTTTTCGCAGCGGATGCCCCCGGTGCAGAACATGGCGATGCGGGGTTCGCGGCCTTCTTCCCGAAGCTGCTCGGCGAAGCTGTCGAACCAAGCGGGAAATTCGCGGAAGGATCGGGTGCCGGGATCGATCGCGCGGTCGAAGCTGCCGACGGCGACTTCATAGGCATTGCGCGTGTCGATGACGATCGTGTCGGGATCGGCGATCAGTGCGTTCCATTCGGCCGGGTCGAGATAACGCCCGGCTTGGGAGGCGGGGTCGAGATCGCCTGCGCCCAGGGTCACGATCTCCGCCTTCACCTTGACCTTCATGCGGGCGAAGGGGGCTTCGTCCGCCGTGGCGAATTTGACATCCAGATCGGCGCAGCCCGGAAGCGTGCGGAGAAGGGTGAGGAGGGCGTCGATCGCCTGCTCGCTGCCCGCGACCGTGCCGTTGATGCCCTCGCGGGCGAGGATCAGCGTGCCGCATGTGCCAAGCTGCCCGCAGAGGTCGCGCAGCTGTGCCGCCAGCGCTTCTGGATCGGCGAAGCTGGCGAAGCGGTAGAGCGCGGCGATGGTGAAGGGCGGAGCCATAGCGGGCGCCATAGCGACTTCGCAGCCCTCTTGAAAGGGCGGGCGCGAGCGCGCATAGGCGGGCCATGGTTCCCTTTTCGTTCGCGGGTCACGAGTTTCTGGCTTTGCCTGAAGCGGCGCTGTTCTGGCCCGCGCGGTCGGCGTTGCTGGTCGCGGACCTGCATTTCGAGAAGGCGAGCTGGTTCAGCCGGTTCGGCCAGTTCCTGCCGCCCCATGATAGTCAGGCGACGCTGGACGTGATCGAGGCGCTGGTGGCGCGGACGGGGGCACGGGCCGTCTGGTCGCTGGGTGACAGCTTCCACGATGCGGATGGGGCGGCGCGGCTGCCGGTGAGGGCGCGTGAACGACTTGAGGCGCTGACGGCGCGGCTCGATTGGCTGTGGATTACTGGTAATCACGATGCGGGCATGGATGCGACACCAGGCGGTCGGCGAATGGCAGAGGCCGAGGTCGATGGCATCTGGCTGCGGCATGAGGCTGATCCGGTCGATCCGCGGCCTGAGATTTCGGGGCATTTTCACCCGAAGCTGCGGCTGTCGGTGCGGGGGCGAAGGGTGTCGCGGCGCTGCTTTGTGGGATCATCATCCAAGTTGATCCTGCCAGCCTTGGGCGCGCTCACCGGTGGACTGGATGCAAGCCATGGAGAAATCCGCCGCGCGGTGGGTCCCGGCGCCATGGCGATGGTGCCGGTCGCGGACAGGATGCTGCGCTTTCCGCTTGGCTAGAAACGCTACGGAAACCCCGCGTTAAGCTGTTGCTGCTAAGACACAGAAGCCGGTAATAAGGTCAAACGCCGGACGCAAAGGGTTGGAAAGGCTCGGTTGCCTTGCCTTCAGTCTGCTGTGTCCGCATAATCGCGCTCCTAAAGTCGACATGAGAAAATCATGCGCTGAAGGAGAGGAAAGGGTCCCATGAACAAGAAAAATCTCTGGCTGTTGTCCGCTGGCATGATAGCGCTGGCCGGGTCGGTGTCCCATGCCCAGGCGCAGGAAGCACAACCGCAGAACGGCGTGGCGGACGATGAAGGCATCATCATCGTCACCGCGACGCGCCGCCCCAGCCCCTTGTCTGATGTGCCCATCGCGGTATCGGCCGTATCAGCACAGGCAATGCAGAATAGCGGCGCGAGCGACATCCGGGCGCTCAACCAGCTGGCGCCATCGCTGCTGGTGTCATCGACCGGGTCGGAAGCCAATGCGTCCGCCCGTGTTCGCGGCATCGGCACGGTGGGTGACAATCCGGGCCTTGAAAGCTCGGTCGCGCTATTCATCGATGGCGTCTACCGTTCCCGCACGGGTGCGGGGCTTAACGAACTTGGCGAGATCGAGCGGGTCGAAGTGCTACGCGGACCGCAAGGGACGCTGTTTGGGCGAAACGCTTCGGCGGGTATGATCAACGTCATCAGCAAGGCGCCCGAATTCAAACTGGGCGGCAAGGCCGAGATAACCTACGGCAATTATGATTATTGGCGGCTCGCGGGGCGTATCACCGGGCCTGTTTCCGACAAGCTGGCGCTAAGCCTGGATGGCGTGTGGTCGAAGCGGGACGGTTTTTACGACCTGGTGGACACGAGCGGCAACAAGGTTGGCGAGACCAACGATCGCGATCGCTATTTCCTGCGCGGACAGGCGCTGTTCGAGCCCAATGATGCACTGTCGATCCGCTTGATCGGCGATTATACCAACCGCGATGAAAGCTGCTGCGGCGCGGCCTATATCGAAACGCGCGAGCGGCGGCCGGTCGCCGGTGGCGGCTACAGCACCGCGCCGTTCAACCGCATCGCGGCGATCCTTGCCGGACAGGGCAGCGTGTTCGCGGTCGATCCCTATGACCGCGAACTGACGATCACGCCCGGGCGCGAATATGTCAGCAAGGTCAAGGATTGGGGTCTGTCGGGTGAGGTCAATTATGATCTGGGCGGCGCGAAGCTGACCAGCATCACCGCCTATCGCGACTATAAGAGCCAGGATTATGGCGATTATGATTATAGCGGGGCGGACCTGCTGTATCGCGATCCCAATACCTATCGTCAGTTCCGCACCTTCACGCAGGAGCTGCGCGCACAGGGTTCTGCCTTTGGCGAGGTGCTCGACTGGCTGGTTGGCGGCTATTATGCGCATGAGAAGCTGACGCTGGAGGACAATATTGTCTTCGGCGACGACTATGGCCGCTTTGCTGCGTGCCGACTGATGGCGGGCGCAGGGGTCAACAGCAACCTGACGGCGCAGCAGTTGGCAGCGTGTGGCAGCGGTCTGGCGACACAGGCGCTGATCACCGGGACGCAGGCGCAGCTGAATGCGGCGCTGACACCAGCGGTCGGAGCAGGGCAGGCCGGGGCGATTTCCACCGGGCTGGGCAATGGGCTGCGCGCGCTCGCGGCCATTCCGGCAGGGACCGGCGATGTTGCTTCGGTCTATCGTCAGAAGAGCGAGAATTGGGCGCTCTTCACGCATAATATCATCCACATCACCAAGCAGATCGATCTGACGCTGGGTCTGCGCTACACGCATGAAAGCAAGCGTTTTTCGGCCGATTTCGACAATAACAACGCAATTTGCTCCGCATTGCAGGGGACGAGCCTGCCCACGCTGGCGACCACACCGGCCCTTGGCCAGGCAGCGGCGCTGGCGGGCGGCATCCTGACGCTGGGTTGTCTTGGCAACAGTTCGACCGGGCTCAACGCGCTGAACCTGAATGATCGGATTAGCGATGGCGAGTTTTCCGGGACGGCCGTGCTGTCGTGGAAGCCTTTGGATGAGATGCTGGTTTATGGCAGCTATTCGAAGGGCTATAAGGCGGGCGGTTATAATCTTGATCGCTTCCAGCTGGGATCTACTGGGCTCAACCCGGTTCCCGCTGTCTTTTCGCCACGTAGCAATGCGGATGTGACCAGCCTGCGCTTCGCTGCGGAGAAGGTCGATGCGTTCGAAGTGGGCCTGAAATATAGCCAGCCCAAGTGGAGCGTGAACATCGCGGCGTTCCGCCAGGAGTTCAAGAATTTCCAGCTGAACACCTTCAACGGCACCAGCTTCGTGGTCCAGAATATCAATGGCTGCGACGGTTCGCTTGTCGCGGGCCGTACCTGCGACAGCGGGGATGTGGGGCCGGGCCTGATCAGCCAGGGTGTCGAGCTGGAGCTGACGGCGTCGCCAGTGCGCAACGTCCGCGTGGCGGGTGGTTTGACCTACGCGCGGGCGAAGTTCGCCAACCGGCTGGTGGGCAGCGGCGATGGATCGGTGCCACTTGATCCGGCGCTGTTCCTGCTGCCGGGCTCGATCAACAGTCAGGCGCCCGAGGTGGTTACCACGGTCAGCGCTTCCTGGACGCCGGAGATCGGCTCTACGGGGCTGTCGGCGCTGTTCTACATCGACGGGCGCATGACCAGCGACTTTAACACCGGGTCGGACCTGTTCCCCGAAAAGCGGCAGGATGGTTATGCGGTGTTCAATGCACGTGTCGGCATCCGTGGGCCGCAGCAGCGCTGGGCGGTGGAATTCTGGGGCCAGAATATCTTCAACCAGGATTATACCCAGGTGGCCTTCAGCAGCCCGTTGCAATCGAGCAGCCCGTCAACATCGACGACCGGCCAGTTTGCTCTGGGCGCGCCGATGGCAAACCAGTTGATCTCGGCCTATCTGGCTGAACCCCGCACCTACGGCATCACGCTTCGCGGGAGTTTCTGATCATGCCTCTCCCGCTCGTCGGAACAGGGCGGGCGGGAGAGGGTCTTTCTCCAAACAACGCTGTGCCCACGCGAATGTGGGTTGCGCCCAGCATGATGGCGGTTTCGAAATCGCCTGACATGCCCATGGAAAGCTGGTCGACGCCCTCATCGCGGGCGATCTTTGCCAGTAACGCGAAATAGGGCGCGGGTTCTACGTCTGTGGGCGGGACACACATCAGGCCTTCGACCGGGACATCGGCGTCGCGTGCGGCGCGGATCAGGGACGGGGTTTCAGCGATCGGGCAGCCGCCCTTCTGCTCTTCCGCGCCGATATTGACCTGAATGAAGCAGGGGACTTGCTTGCCCGCTGCGTCCATGGCCTTGGCTAGGGCGGTGAGCAAGGATGGGCGATCAAGCGAATGTATGACGTCGAACAGGGCGACGGCGTCGGCGGCCTTGTTGGATTGAAGCTGGCCGACGAGGTGCAGGGCGATGTCCGGCGTTTGCTCGCGGATGGCAGGCCATTTGGCTTGCGCTTCCTGAACCCGGTTCTCGCCAAAGACGCGCTGCCCGGCGGCGATCAGCGGCTGGATCGCGGCGGCATCCTGTGTTTTGGAAACAGCGATGAGGGTGATGTCATCGGCGGTGCGGCCAGTGAGGCGAACGGCTCGGCCCATGGTTTCGCGCACGGCGTTCAGGCGGTTCGCGGCTTCGATGCTGTCGGTCGTCATGGGGGCTGCTATAGGCGAGGGCGATGACAGGTCGCTACGCTAAAAATATGCACTCCATCTGGTTGGTCACGGACGAGCGCGTTGCGTCCGCAGTGCTGCTGGCAAGTGCCGCGCGGTTGCCGAAGGGGCGGGGGGCAATCCTGTTCCGGCACTATCGCACGGGGCCGCGTGAACGGCGGGCGCTATTCGACCGGGTGGCGGAGGTCGCACGGCGGCGGCGCTTGAAGCTGCTGTTGGCGGGATCGGCGCGGGAGGCAGCGGCCTGGGGCGCTGATGGTTGGCATGGGCGTGGGGCCGGATGGACTGCACGGCCGTTGTTGCGCAGCATGGCCGTTCACGATGCGCGGGAGTTGCGAGGGGCCGAGCGCGCGGGGGCGGGCCTTATCTTCCTGTCGCCGCTGTTCGCCACGCGGTCGCATCCGGGGGGAAGAGTGCTGGGACGGGTGGGATTCGCGGCGTTGGCGCATAGGGCGCGGATGCCGGTGATTGCCTTGGGGGGCGTTCGCGCGGGGCATCGGCGGATGTTGAAAGGACTGGGTGCTTTGGGGTGGGCGGCGATTGATGGTCTGACGGGGGGATCGGTGGTGGGGTGATGGCGGCTGAATGCATTCGCGAGTTGGCCTGCCCTACCGCAAACTTACGTGGTTAGCGGGCCTACGCGCTCCACCAGCGCGGCCAAGAATTTGCCGGGTTCTTCGAACATTGGAAGATGAGCAGACCGTTCGAACCACACCAATTCCTTGAGTGGGGCATCCAAGTCTGCAAGCCATTGTTCCGCGATGTGGGGAGAACTCACCCGATCATGGCGTCCGAGGAATAGCAGGACGGGAACCTTAATATGCTTCACGCCCGAAAAGCTAATCACCGCTAATTGCGGCCACACGCGAGGCATCGTGAACGAAAAGCCTGCTCCGATGGCTTGACCGTCAGCAGTGCTGTGCGCTGGCGAAAGCAGGAAGGAATGTGCGTGAAAGTTCGTATCCTCTCTGTAGGCAGCAAAGCCACCAAAGCTGCGGACCCACTTCCGCTCGACTCTGGTTTTTTCGAGATCAAGGCCGTGTTCTTCCGGATATGGTGAAATTGCATTCAATTCTGATAACGCGTCGGCGTTATTGGTTCTGGCAGCTTCGGACAAAGTCCAAGCGTATCCTTCCCGCTCGTTTTTCAGGAAATCTATCACCTGTGCCACGCCGACATAAGCGTGGACGAGATCTGGTCGCTTTATTGCAACGGCAAGTCCGACGGCAGACCCCCAACTGTGGCCAACGATGATGACCTTCGGCTTCTCATAGCGGGCACAGAGTAGCTCGATGAGTTCAATTGCATCGTCGCAATAACGTTCAAACGTCAATGTCGGGCCAACCGCCTCCGGCTCATTGAGCGGAAAGGAAAGACCGGCGCCCCGCTGATCCCATTGGGCTACCGTGAAAAAATCCTCCCAGGGCCGTTGGTATGTCCAGGCAATTGGAAGCTCAGTTGATGCCGGGCCGCCATGAATGAACAGAATCAGAGGGTTAGCGGTATCAGTGCCCCGGATGGCGACAAACTGGCGGGTGCCACCCAACTCGAAATCGACCTTGAGGTCGATTGCGGTGGGCATAGACAAACGTTGCATCTCACCAAGGAGAGAGCGTCCAGCAGCATAAGGATCATTATCACTCAAACCTGTACCTCTCATCACCACGTCATTTGAGCAAGCGTGCCAGCGAAGCGGACAGGCCGCAATCAGGCACAAAGGATCATCCTGCAAATGGCGCGGGCGCTCGGCCCAGCCTCACAAGATCCCAGCGTCCGCTGGGATGACGAAGGAGCGGCAATAGCTATCTGTGGAAGCAGTTACGGTCGAGCCACCAAAATGGCCTTAACCCGGATAGCGACTTACAGAATCCGGGTATCAGTTCACCAAGATCAGAACTTGAACACGGTGCCCAGATAGACGGCCTGGTTATCCTGCCGCTCGTCGGTCATCGGGGTCAGGCGGCCGATGACGCTGTTGTTGTAGCGTAGGCCAGCGGTGACGTTCAGGTTGCGCGTCAGCGAGTAGGAGCTGGCGAGGTCCAGCGAATAATCCTTGTCCGCATTGGGGCGCACAGCCGTGCCCGGATCGCGGCGGCTTTCGATCATCACCTTGGTGCTGAAACGGTTCTTGGCTCCCTGATCCAGCGAGAAATTCTTTGCGCCAGCCATTTGCTCGATCGAAACCGGGTCCAGTTCCTTGCGGCCCACAGCTTCTGGCAAAGCGAATTTGCGCCAGTTATGCGCATTGTTCAGGCTGAAGGCGACGGGGGCGATGCCGACCGGGTCGATCGTGCGGCTGACCGTGACGCGATCGTTGAGATCGGCGGCGCGGACCATCACCGTCACTGAACGCTGCCCGCTGAGCGAGCCGCTGGTGGGGGTGAAGCGGAAATTCTGACGGCCAGCGGACGCTGCGATCCGGGCATAGGCAGCAGCCAGGCGCGGGTCCTTGGTCGTCGGGGTGAAGGAGGAAATGCTGCCCAGAGCGCCAAGCGACACAGGCACGGCGGCGCGTAGTCGAGCAAGATCGGTTGCGGCGCCAATAGCGGGAGACAGCATAAAGCCAGCGACGGCAACTGCCGCGCTTGCCAATGCCAAATATCCCCTATTCATGCGCATAACGCGAATCTCTTCCCCACCGACTTATTTTCAAAACTTGTACACCCGTCGGGCCGCGATGGGTAGTACGTCATGACCTTTTTGTCCGGGCTGTTGCACGGAACACACAGAGTCCAAAACGCGGCTGGCGGCCAAGCGTTGCAACTGCTGCCACGGCCCCCTTGCCCATTGCGACGGCTTCTCTATAGAAGCGGGGCGTTTTTATTCAATATGGGACATGCCCTGATGGTCCGCCGCCTACCCGCTTCTGTTTCCGCCGGTCTGCTGCTGGCCGCGCTTTTGCCGCTCGCTGCCTGCGGCGGCGGGGCCAAGGAACGTCCCAAGGCCGATCTGGCCGCGTCCAAAGTGACGACGATCGGCGTCAACAGCTATCTGTGGCGCGCGACGCTGGACACGCTGTCCTTCATGCCGATGGTGCAGACAGATTCCAACGGTGGCGTGATCGTGACGGACTGGTACGCCAATCCGAACACGCCCAATGAACGGATGAAGCTGACCGTGTCGATCCTGGATCAGGACCTGCGCGCCGACGCGCTGCGCGTCGCGGCCAGCCGCCAGGTCAATCAGGGCGGCCAGTGGGTCGATGCGCCGGTGCAGGCTGCGACCGTGCAGAAGCTGGAAGAGATCATCCTGACCAAGGCGCGCGACCTGCGCCGCATGGCGATTGCAGGCTAAGCCCTTCCTTTCATCCAATTTCTTGAACAACAAAGGGGCTGGGCTTGGAAGAGCTCAGCCCGCATGCATTTTGGGGACGTGAACAGATGCAAAGGCGCTTCAACCCGCTTGAGGCCGATGCCCGCTGGCAGGCCGTATGGGACGAGAAGCAGACGTTCAAGGCGTCGGATACGAGCGACAAGCCGCGTTCCTATGTGCTGGAGATGTTCCCCTATCCGTCCGGGCGCATCCATATCGGTCATGTCCGCAACTATTCGATGGGCGACGTGTTGGCACGGTTCCGCCGGATGACCGGGCATGAAGTGCTGCACCCGATGGGCTGGGACGCTTTTGGCATGCCCGCCGAAAATGCCGCGATGGAAAAGAAGGTGCATCCGGGCGACTGGACGCGGTCCAATATCGCGACGATGCGAGCGCAGCTGAAGAAGCTGGGCTTTGCGCTGGATTGGAGCCGCGAACTCGCCACCTGTGAGCCGGACTATTATGGGCAGGAACAGGCGCTGTTCCTCGACATGCTGGAAGCGGGGCTGGTTTACCGGAAGGAAAGCGCGGTCAATTGGGACCCGGTCGATATGACCGTGCTGGCCAATGAGCAGGTGATCGACGGCAAGGGCTGGCGATCCGGTGCGCTGGTCGAGAAGCGCAAGCTCAGCCAGTGGTTCCTCAAGATCACGCAATTTGCCGATGATCTGCTGAGTGGGTTGAAGACGCTGGATCAGTGGCCTGAAAAGGTGCGGCTGATGCAGGAGAACTGGATTGGCAAGTCGGTCGGTTTGCAGTTCCGCTTCAAGCTGGATGAGGCGGTGGATGGCATCGGGGAGCTGGAGGTCTTTTCGACCCGGCCCGATACGATCTTCGGTGCGAGCTTTGCGGCGATCGCGGCGGACCATCCGATCGCTTTGGCGCTGGAGGCGAAGGATGCGGGTCTGGCTGCGTTCGCTGAGGAATGCCGTCATAGCGGTACTGCCGCTGCGGAGATCGAGACGCAGGAGAAGAAGGGGTATGACACCGGGCGATCGGTGATCCATCCCTTTACTGGCCGTAAGCTGCCGTTGTTCGTCGCGAATTTCGTGCTGATGGAATATGGCACGGGCGCCGTTATGGCGGTGCCGGGGCATGACCAGCGCGACCTCGACTTCGCGCGCAAATATATGCTGCCGGTCGACCGCGTGGTCGCGGCCGAGGGTGATGAGGACAAGGGTATCGGCGACGAAGCCTATGCCGGGCCGGGCCGCCTCGTGAATTCGGACTTCCTCAACGGCATGAGCGTCGAGGATGCGAAGGCTGAGGTGATCCGCCGTGCCGAGGGCGAAGGCTGGGGCAACGGCACGACCGTGTTCCGCCTGCGCGACTGGGGCGTGTCGCGCCAGCGCTACTGGGGGACGCCGATCCCGGTGATCCATTGCGACGATTGCGGTGTGGTGGGCGTGCCCAAGGATCAGCTGCCGGTGGTGCTGCCGGAGGATGTGAGCTTCGACATTCCGGGCAATCCGCTCGACCGCCATCCGACATGGAAGCATGTGGATTGCCCGAAGTGCGGCAAGGCCGCGCGACGCGAGACCGATACGCTGGATACGTTCGCGGACTCCAGCTGGTATTTCATCCGCTTCGCCAGCCAGCCCAAGGACAAGCCCTTCGATCGCGAGACGGTCGAGAAGTGGCTGCCGGTGGGGCAATATATCGGCGGCGTGGAACATGCGATCCTGCATCTGCTCTACGCGCGGTTCTGGACGCGGGCGCTCCAGCATATGGGGCAGTTGGGCTTTGCCGAGCCGTTCACTGGCCTGTTCACGCAGGGCATGGTGACGCATGAGACCTATTACCGCACCAAGCTTGTAGACGTCACGAATGCGGCTGGTAACGCGGCTGAAATGCTGACGATCGACGAGTTTTATTCGCCTAACGAAGTTCGCAGAACGGCCGATGGCGCTACGTTGGTAACGGACGGATCGCCGGTCGAAGTTGGCCGTGTGATCAAGATGTCCAAGTCCAAAAAGAATGTCGTCGATCCCGATGACATCATCGCCCAATATGGTGCGGACGCGGTGCGCTGGTTCATGCTGTCCGATAGCCCGCCCGAGCGCGACCTGCCCTGGACCGAAAGCGGCATCGAGGGCAGCTGGCGCTTCATCAACCGGCTTTGGAGGCTGTTTGGAGAGGCGGACAAGGCGGCCGAGGGTGAAGACAAGGCGCTGGACCGCAAGCTGCACCAGACGATCGACGGCATCGCCAAGGATATCGAGGCGCTGTCCTTCAACAAGGCGGTGGCGAAGATCTACGAACTGACCAACGCGGTGGAAAAGGCCAAGCCTTCGGCGAGCCGGAGCGGGGCGATCCGGGCGCTGGCATTGCTGGTCGCGCCGATGACGCCGCATCTGGCCGAGGAAGCCTGGGCGGACATGGGTGAGGAAGGCCTGATTGCCGACGCAGCCTGGCCCCAGGTCGATCCGGCGCTACTGGTCGAGGATGAGGTGACGATCGCCTGCCAGGTCATGGGCAAGCTGCGCGACACCATCACCGTGCCCAAGGGGACGAGCAAGGATGAGCTGGAACGGCTCGCCCTTGCCGCGCCCAATGTGGCGCGGACGCTGGATGGCGCGACCCCGAAGAAGGTGATCGTGGTGCCTGACAGGCTGGTCAACCTAGTCATTTAACAACGAACCGTTCGCCCTGAGCTTGTCGAAGGGCTCTCTTTTCTTCAAAAGAAGAACAGGGCTTCGACAGGCTCAGCCCGAACGGGTAGAGAGTGTCCCATGAAGCGCATTTTGCCCCTGCTCGCTGCTACCGTCATCCTCTCCGCTTGTGGTCTGCGTCCCGTCTATAGTGGCGGCAGTCATGGCGCGGTCGCGCAGAAGCTGGGCAATGTCGAGGTTGCGCTAATTGAGGGCAAGGGCGGCTGGCTGGTGCGCAATGCGCTCAACGATCGCCTGTCGGCGATGAGCGGCGCGGGGCCGAGCTACAGACTGATGGTGAAGCTGGATGACCAGATCAGCGGCTTTGGCTTGCGCGCCGACCAGGCGATTACGCGCGAACGGCGGACGTTGCGGGCGCGCTATCAGTTGATCGATGCGGCCACCGGCGCGCAGGTGATCGACGATACGGCGGGATCGGACGCGGGCATCGACGTCACGTCCAGCGAATATGCGACCATCGCGGCGGAAGATACCGCGCTGGAACGGCTGTCGCAGACCATCGCGGACCAGATCGTCTCCCGGCTCGCGCTGTTCGCGGCGAGGGACCAGCAGCGTTGAAGGCCAATCGCGGCCAGATTGAAAAGGCGCTCGACGCACCCCCGGCCGATATCCGTTTCTTCCTGCTCTACGGACCCGATGAGGCGGGGAGCGCGGCGCTGGGCAAGCGGCTTGAACGGGCGATGGGGCCGGAGGCGGAGCGCGTCGATCTGGATGGGCAGACATTGCGGGACGATCCCGCCCGGCTGGCGGATGAGGCCGCGTCCTTTTCCATGTTCGGTGACCGGCGCTGGATACGCGTCAATGGCATGGGCGAGGAGTCGCTGCCCGCGGTGACGGCATTGTTCGAAGCGCTGGCGGCAGGCAACCCGGTGATCGCTACCGCAGGGGCGCTGAAAGGTACGTCCAAGCTGCTGAAACTGGCGCTCGACAGTCCAATGGCAATGGCGTTCGCCTCCTATCAGCCGGATGCGCGGGAGGCAGAGCAGATTGCCGTCGCGATCGCGCGCGAAGGGGGACTGCGCCTGCCCGCCGAGTTGGCGAAGCGGATAGTTGACCTTGCCAATGGCGACCGCGCGTTGATGGGCGGTGAGATCGAGAAGCTGATCCTCTATCTCGACGCCGCGCCGGATCGGCCAGCCGAGGCGACGGCGGAAGCGCTGGACGCCCTGTCGGCCGACAATCCCGATTCGGACGCGGCGCCGCTGGTCAATGCCGTGCTGGGGGGCGACCTGCGCGCCATGCATCGGGAACTGGGGCGTCTGGCTGAGGCAGGGACCGCGATGGCGGCGGTGCTGCGTCCGCTTCTGACCCGTGCGATGCTGCTCGCCAATATTCGCTCGTCTTTCGATGACAGCGGACGGCTGGAGGGAGCCGTCGAAGCTGCGGGCAAACAGGTATTCTGGAAGGAAAAGGGCGTCGTCACCCGGCAGGTGCGGCTGTGGGACGCGCATGGCATAGCGCGGGTGATCCAGCGGCTGGCGCAGGCGGAGCGCGCGAGCCGGTCGGGCAGGGGGCTTGGCGACCTGATGGTGCGCCATGAACTGCTAGCCATTGCGCGGCAGGCGGCACGGGAGCGCTAAGCGCTTGATCGCAGGAAGTCGCGTCGCCATATTGCGGCCATGGACAAGCTCAACCTGACCGACGCCGAATGGCGCGAGCGCCTTTCTTCCGACCAATTTCATGTATTGCGAGAGGCGGGGACGGAGCGGGCCTTTACCGGCAAATATAACAGCAACAAGGCCGACGGCGTCTATTTTTGCGCCGGCTGTGGGGCCGAACTGTTCGATGCCGAGGAAAAATATGACAGCGGCTCTGGCTGGCCCAGCTTTACCGCACCGGTCGACATCGACGCGGTGGAGGAGATTCGCGACAGCAGCCACGGCATGATCCGCACCGAAGTGCGTTGCGCGAAGTGCGAAGGGCATTTGGGCCATGTCTTTCCCGATGGTCCGGGCGTCAACGGCCTGCGCTATTGCATGAACAGTGCGTCGCTGGACTTCAAGCCGCGCAACGAGGTTGAATAATCATTCATCGCCGGTAAAGCGTCGCTCCTCTTGAGAACCAAGATCACAGGGTTGTCAGCGCCCGTTTTGCGCTGGTGGCTTGATCCCTTAGCGCGTATCCGGGCGATGTAGATGGCACGAGCAGGCAAGAGCAAGGACACGCCCGGGGGCGCGAAGCGGTGGCTGATCCGGGGCATCAAGTTCGGACTGGTCGCGACGGTGGGCGCTTTGTTCGCGATCGTCGTGGCGGTGGTGATCGCCTACCAGTCGCTGCCCGATTATGAATCGCTGAAATCATCGCCCAATGGACAGATGATCCGTGTCCATGCCGCCGACGGCAGCGTGATCGTGTCGCTGGGGCCGAGCTTTGGCCGCTGGCTGTCCTATGACCAGATACCGACGGTGATGGTCGATGCGATGGTTTCGACGGAGGACAGGCGCTTTTACCTGCATCCCGGCGTCGATCCGATCGGCATGGCGCGCGCGACCTGGGTGGCGTTGGAGAATCGGGGCAAGGGCCGCCGCTGGCAGGGTGCATCGACCATCACCCAGCAGGTGACGCGCAACATCTTCCTCAACAACAGCTATAGTTGGGGCCGCAAGGTACGGGAGATGATCCTGGCGCTGGCGCTGGAGCGGAAATTTTCCAAGCGGCAGATTTTGGAGCTGTACCTCAACAAGGTGTATTTCGGCGGCGGCGCCTATGGCATCGACGCCGCCAGCCGCAAATTCTTCGGTCATCCCGCCGCCGCGCTCAGCCTGCCGGAAGCGGCGATCATCGCGGGGCTGGTGAAGGCGCCGTCGAGCTATTCGCCCACCGCCGATGCCGAAGCGGCAATCGGCCGTGCGGGCGTCGTGCTGGAACTGATGCAGGAAAATGGCGCGATCAGCGCGGCGCAGCGGGCCAGCATCGACCTGAACGACGTCAAGATGGCGCCGGAGCCTCCGCAAAACAGTGTGCGCTACTTCACCGACTGGGCGCTGCCGCAACTCGATGTGCTGGTGGATGAGCCCAATGAGCCGCTGGAGGTCTATACCACCATCGATCTGGGCATGCAGAAGGCGGCGACGGCGGCGATCCAGGCGAATGTGCCGGGGGGTGCGCAGGGTGCGCTGGTTTCGCTCGATCGGGATGGCGCGGTGCGGGCGATGGTCGGGGGGCTCGACTATGTGACATCCAACTATAACCGGGCGACGACAGCCACGCGGCAGCCGGGCTCGGCCTGGAAGATATTCGTCTATATGGCGGCGCTGGAGGCGGGCTATACGCCTGATACCGGCGTTACGGACAAACCGGTGACGATCAACGGATGGAGCCCGCGCAACAGCAGCGGTCGCTATTCCGGCGACATCGATGTTCGGACGGCCTTCGCTTACTCCATCAACACGGTTGCGGCGCAGCTGGGCGTTGAGGTGGGCTTTCCGACCGTGGCGGACATGGCGCGGCGCTTTGGCGTGACGACGCCGATTAATACGCATCCCTCAATGGTGCTGGGCACGTCCGATGTGCGCCTGATCGACATGACGCGCGCCTTTGCCTCGATCGCGCGCAAGGGCGTGGCGGTGACGCCCTATGGCATCACCAAGGTGACAACGGCCGATGGGCGGATGCTCTACCAGCATCAGGATGATACCAGCCGGGTACTGGTTGCGCCCTGGGTAGCTGCGGGGATGACCGACCTGATGCAGACGGCGGTCAGCACGGGCACGGGCAAGGCGGCGCAGATTGGTCGGCCAGTAGCGGGCAAGACGGGCACCACCAGCAGCAACAAGGATGGCTGGTTCCTGGGCTTTTCCAGCGGGATCACCACCGGCGTATGGATGGGTAGGGACGATGCGCGGCCGGTGAGTGTTTTGCAGGGTGGCCGCGCGCCCGCGCACGCCTTTGCCGACTATATGAAGGTCGCCGTTGCCCGCCGCCCGGTCGAGCAGTTCGAGACGCAGGTGACGCTGCCCGAATGGCAGTTGGAGCCCGACGACGAGGCCTATTATGGCCAGCCCGATAATGGAACGGGTGGGGGCATGATGGTCGATGAAAATGGATTGCCGATCAGTCAGGACCCGCAGCAGCAGCAGCAGGATCAGGAGCCCCAGCAGGACGATCAGTCGGTCGATCAGGCGCCTCCTGCCCGGACGGCGCCGCCAAAGCTGGACCAGCAATGGATCGATCAGGTGCTCGGCCGCGACAGGCAGCGGACTGCGCCGCGCTAAGGTATCGATCCCTAAATCGGCACTCCCCCTATTACCGTTCGCCCTGAGCCTGTCGAGCCGCAGGCTGGCGAAGCCAACGGTTCTACTTCCTTTTAGAAAGAAGAGGGCTTCGACAAGCTCAGCCCGAACGGAGTTGAGTGATGGAGATAGAGGGTACAAGGCTCTAAAATGCTCTAACCGGCCTGACGGGGCGCTGCGGCAAAGCGCCGTGGATCAAAGGCGCTGGCATCCGGCATCAGGAAATCGACCTTGCCCCGGCCAAAGTCGATGGCGACGCGATCGAACATTCTGAGGGCTTGAATGCCCAGTAGCAGGGTCGGCTTGTCCTGCAGCCCAAGTTCGCTGAATGGCTGGGCATCGGCGAACATGACTGGCAGATCGGTCAAGGCGATGGGGCCCATGCGGATCCTGCCGATGCGTCCAAGCTGACCCGTCAGGGTCTCGCCGGTTACGCTCATCAGGCTGATCTCGCTCATCGCCGGGGCGCGTTTCTTGCGGATCAGCTTGTCGCGCAGGGCGAGATTGCCAACGCTTAGATGGGTGCCGGTGTCGAGGATGATGTTGACCTTCAACCCGTTGGCGTCGGAATGCAGCAGTATGAGTTGCCCCTTGCGGCGCCGTGCCTCGACGATGATGGCGTTGGGGTCCCGCCATGAGGGACGGCTGGCGCCGATTTCCATTCGGCCGGTGCGGAAATTCAGGAGGAGGCGCTTGGCATGCAGGCTGTCGAGCCCGAGCAGCCCAGCCGCGCCGAGATGGTCCCCCTCCAGCACGGGCGCTTCGATGTCATCGACCGTTTCCGCGCCATAGCCGAGCCGCGGAATGGCGACGGTGCGCGTTTCCTGGCGACCCGCCATGCTGATGATGGTGACGTGGCGTCGGGCGGGCAGGGCGAGCCGATCGGCAAGGTCACGGGAGATGACGGTGCGCTGTGATCCGGTATCGACGATGAAGTTCCAGGGGCCGCGTCCATCGATGTGGATGGGGATGGAGACGCGGTCGTCACTGGTTGAGAGGGTGCGGACCACGGCGGGCGGATCGGCCGCAGGGACCGGCTGACCCGCGGCGGGCGGGCACATCATCAGGATGGCCATTGCAGGGACGAGATAAGGCCTTCTCATGCCCTTCGCCTCTTCAGCTAGAGCATCAAATCATAGCATGGATCGCCAAGGCCGGTCCATTGCCGCAACTGCTGCACCATTTGGCGATGAAGGCGGCGGGAGCCAGCATTTCCAGCAAGGCAGGGCCAAGCGACACCTTGACTTTGGGGGGGGCTGATCGCTAAACGCGGACGGTCTATCCCGGCCGTCCAGCGCCGGAGTCCCGTGTTTTCCATACCGGGCGACTCTCCTTTTTCGTATTTCCAATCTTCATCTCTCGTCATCGGACTCAAGTCGAATGCACCTTAAAGACCTCAAGAAGAAATCACCCGCCGACCTGGTCACCACGGCGGAAGAACTGGGCGTCGAAGGCGCATCGACCCTGCGCAAACAGGACCTGATGTTCGCGATCCTCAAGGCTGAGGCGGAAAATGGCGAGCAGATCATGGGTGAGGGCACGATCGAAGTGCTGGCCGATGGCTTCGGCTTCCTCCGTTCGCCCGAAGCCAACTTCCTTGCCGGTCCCGACGACATCTATGTGTCGCCCAATCAGGTCCGCAAGTTCGGCCTGCGCACCGGTGACACGGTGGAAGGCGAAATCCGCGCGCCCAAGGATGGCGAGCGTTATTTCGCGCTGACGAAGCTTATCTCCGTCAACTTCGATGACCCGGATGTCGTCCGGCATCGCGTCAACTTCGACAACCTGACGCCGCTCTATCCGACCCAGAAGCTGGTGCTCGATACGCTCGACCCGACGGTCAAGGACAAGTCGGCCCGCGTCATCGACATCGTCTCGCCGCAGGGCAAGGGCCAGCGCGCCCTGATCGTCGCGCCGCCGCGCACCGGTAAGACCGTCCTGCTCCAGAACATCGCCAAGGCGATCACCGACAATCATCCCGAAGTCTTCCTGATCGTCCTTCTGATCGACGAGCGTCCGGAAGAAGTGACCGACATGCAGCGCAGCGTGAAGGGCGAGGTTGTGTCCTCAACCTTCGACGAACCCGCGCAGCGCCACGTGCAGGTCGCCGAAATGGTGCTCGAAAAGGCCAAGCGCCTCGTGGAACATAAGAAGGATGTGGTGATCCTGCTTGATTCGATCACCCGCCTCGGTCGTGCCTACAATACCGTCGTGCCCTCGTCGGGCAAGGTGCTGACGGGCGGCGTTGACGCCAATGCGCTCCAGCGTCCCAAGCGCTTCTTCGGTGCGGCGCGCAACATCGAAGAGGGCGGTTCGCTCTCCATCATCGCGACGGCCCTGATCGACACTGGCAGCCGCATGGACGAAGTCATCTTCGAAGAGTTCAAGGGCACCGGCAACTCGGAAATCGTGCTGGACCGCAAGGTCGCGGACAAGCGCATCTTCCCGGCGCTGGACGTCGGCAAGTCGGGCACCCGCAAGGAAGAGCTGCTGGTCGACAAGGCCAAGCTTTCCAAGATGTGGGTGCTGCGCCGTATCCTGATGCAGATGGGCACGGTCGATGCGATGGAATTCCTGCTCGACAAGATGAAGGATTCCAAGACCAACGAAGATTTCTTCGATTCGATGAACCAGTAAGCGGAGTTATATCAGGCCGTTATGATCGACCTTCTTACGACTGCCGCTGCCGCCGCGCAGGGTATGGGTTCGCCCGCCGATATTTGGGGGCATATCGTCAACGATTTCAGCAATATCGGTTCTCCGGCCGCCTTGTCGGCCTTTGGCCAGGTTCTGATGATCGACATCCTGCTGGCTGGCGACAATGCGATCGTCGTCGGCGCGCTTGCCGCTGGCCTGCCGGTGCAGCAGCGCCAGCGCGTCATCATGATCGGTATCATCGCCGCATTGGTGCTGCGTATCGGTTTTGCCCTAGTCGTGACGCAGTTGATGCAGATCGTCGGCCTGATCCTAGCCGGTGGCCTGCTGCTGCTGTGGGTCAGCTGGAAGATGTGGCGCGAACTGCACCCGAAGCGGGGTGCGGACACGCCGGACGATCCCAGCGACGATGACATATCGGGGCTGCGTCCTGCGAAGAGCTTCGCGGCTGCCGCTTGGGCTGTCGCCGTTGCCGACGTGTCGATGAGCCTGGACAATGTTCTGGCCGTGGCAGGCGCGGCGCGTGATCACCCTGGCATCCTGATCATCGGGCTTATCCTGTCGGTCGCTCTGATGGGTATCGCGGCGAACATCATCGCTAAATATATCGAGCGTTTCCGGTGGATCGCTTATCTGGGTCTGGCCGTCATCATCTATGTCGCCGTCAAGATGATCTATGAGGGTATTATCGACCATCAGGTCGGCATTCTGACCCTCTTTGTGTGATTGAGGCGAGCAGGGGCGGGCTTGAGCCCGTCACCTGCTCAACCCGTTTCAGACTTCTTCAGCGCGCCTATGGCACCAGGATGGTGCTGCCGACGGTCTGCCGTCCTTCCAGCGCGCGGTGGGCGTCAGCAGCTTCCGAAAGGGCGAAACGCTGGCCGATATGGGCGCGAACGACGCCCCTCAGCATGCGATCGAACAAGCGGTCACTGACATGCTTCAGTTCCTCCTGCGTCACGATATAGTCGAACAGGGTGGGGCGGGTCACATAGAGTGATCCGGCGCGACTGAGTTCCAGCAGGCTGACCGGCGGTACCGGGCCAGACGCATTGCCATAGCTCACCATCATGCCGCGCCGTTTGAGAGAGCCAAGCGACGCGCTCCAGCTATCCTTCCCCACGCCATCATAGACAACGTCTACACCCTGTCCGTCCGTAAGGGCGCGCACCCGGTCGGCAAGGTCCGGCAACGGGCAATGCAGGCTGTGGTCGGCTTGCACGGTTGCGGCCTTTTCTGCTGAACCGCTATGGGCGATGACCACGACGCCCTTGTCCCGAAGCCAAGGCACCAGCACGGAACCTACGCCACCCGCGGCTGCATGGACGAGAGCGACCTGACCCTGCCGCAGCGGCAATATATCCTCCGCAAGGAAGCAGGCGGTCATGCCCTTCAGCATCATCGCGGCGGCTTCATCCGTGCCGATTTCGTCTGGAATCCTTATGATGCGGTCGGCGGCGACCGTGCGATGGGTGGCATAGGCGCCCATACCGCCCGCCGAGCCAACCTTGTCGCCGATCGCCAGCCCGCTGACGCCCGGTCCCAAGGCCGCGACATAGCCCGCGCCTTCGACGCCGAGGGTGAGGGGGAGCGATGCTTCGTAGAGGCCCGACCGATGATAGGTGTCGATGAAGTTCAAGCCGATTGCATCTTGAGCGATCAGCACCTCACCCTCGGCCGGAGGCGCGGGATCGAAATACTCCCGCTCGATCACCTCCGGACCACCGGTCGCGCGGACGATCATGCGCCAAGCTCGTGTCATGGGCGGCGCGTCGGTCAGAGATGCGTGGCGAAGAAGTCGGTCGTGCGCTGATCGGCCAGTTGCGCGGCATCCTCCACCCGGCGCGCGCCCATTTCAGCGGCGAAGCCATGGTCGAGCCCCTCATAATCGTGAAGGGTCACGTGGCGATTGTCCTTCAGGCCGTCATGCATAGTCTTCTGGACTGCCGGTGGCACGAAGCCGTCAGCGGTGGGGATGTGCAGCAGGACGGGTTTGCCGATCGCATGCTGCTCGCCCAGAAGATTGTCGATGCCCACGCCATAATAGCCGACAAAGGCGTCGCCATCCGTCCGGCAGGCCGCCATGAAGGTCAGCCGCCCGCCAAGGCAATAGCCGACCACGCCGACCTTGCCTGTGCCACTCAGTTCGGCCCGAGCGAATTTGATCGCTGATTCAATGTCATAGATGGCGAGGTCCTGATCCAGCTTCTGCATGTGGCCGATTGCCGCCTGAAATTGTTCCGGAACGTCCGCATCCAGTTCGACATGCGCGGTGTCACGCCAGAACAGGTCGGGAGAAACCGCCAGATATCCTTGGCTGGCCCAATTGTCGCATTTGCGGCGAATGCCTTCGTTCACGCCGAAGATTTCCTGAATGACGATAATCGCCCCGCGCGGGGTTCCGTCGGGTCGAGCGACATAGGTGTCGAATTGCGCATCGCCCTCAAGGGTCGAAATCGGCGTAAATGATCCCATGGCGGATGTCCTTTCGTTCGCTGCACTGTGTTTGAGGATAAGCGGCTTTTGCAGAACCGCCAACGCTGCTGTGCCCAAATTATTTGCGTTCAGGGGCCATGTTGCGGCATGACGACGATCGCTGGCAATTGAAGGTGCGCAGGATGAAAGTAACGGTCGACGTAGATTGCACCCCAACCGAGGCGCGGGCCTTTTTGGGCCTGCCCGATGTCACACCCATTCACGACAAATATGTGAAAACCATGCTGGACAGCTTTGACGGCATTGCCAGCGCCGAACAGATGGAAACGATGTTCAAAAGTTTCTCTCCCTTGGGGGACGCGGGGATGCGGCTGTTCCGGCAGATGATGGACATCGGCCTTTCTGGCGTTGCTGGGAAGAATGGCGACAAGTCCTGATCCGTTAATGGCAGATACGATTTTCGCCCTGTCGAGTGGTGCGCCACCGGCAGGGATTGGGGTCATTCGGATAAGTGGCCCTGCTGCTGCTGCCGCCTTGCAGGACCTTGCGGGGCATCTTCCCGAACCCAGGCGGGCGCGGCTGGCGTTATTGAAGGACCCCCGCAACGGCGTGCCTCTCGATCGTGCGCTCATTCTCTGGTTTCCTCGCCCCGGCACTGCGACCGGAGAAGACCTGGCGGAGTTGCATTGCCATGGCGGGCGGGCCGTGGTTGCGGGGCTGGAGGATGCACTCAGGTCCTTTGAAGGCGTGCGGCAGGCCCAGCCGGGTGAGTTTACGCGCCGGGCCTTTATGAATGGGCGCATGGATCTCAATGAGGTTGAGGGGCTGGCCGATCTTCTTGCCGCCGAAACCCAGCAGCAACGGCGCGCGGCTCTGCTCATGTCCGAGGGGCATTTTTCTCGTCGGCTGGAGCGGTGGCAAAGGAGCTTGCTCGATCTTTCCGCCATGGCCGAGGCGGCGCTCGATTTTTCCGATGAGGATGATGTCCCTGAACATGGGGCCGAGGAACGTATCGGTTCGGGCATAGCTAGGCTCATCGGGGAGGTGCGGTCTGTGCTGAGTGCACCTTCGGCCGAGCGTTTGCGGGATGGCATTCGGGTGGTGCTGGCCGGGCCGCCCAATGCGGGGAAGTCCACGCTGTTGAATGCGCTGGTGGGGCGGGAGGCGGCGATTGTGTCCGATGTGGCGGGCACGACGCGCGACCGCATAGAAGTGCCCGCAGCGCTCGGCGGCACGGCTTTCCTATTTACCGATACCGCTGGTTTGAGAGAGGCGACATCGGACGTCATCGAAGCGATCGGGATGGACCGGGCTCGCGCGGCGCTGGACAGTGCCGACATCATCCTTTGGCTTGGCGACGCGGCCGAGGCACCAAGCCCCGACGCGATTATTGTCGGTGCCCAATGTGACCGGCATGCGGTGACAAATGGCTTGCCCATATCGGCGGTGACGGGCGAGGGGATGGAGACCCTCATCGCATTGCTTTTGGAGCGAGCGGCCGCCTTGCTGCCGGGGGTAAGCGAATATGCTCTGCACGAAAGGCAGCGGGAGGGTGTTGCGCTGCTCGTCGGTCATTTGGAAAACGCCTTGCCGCAGTCAGACCTTCTCATTGTCGCTGAAGAGCTTCGGCATGCGCGTGCGGCCATCGACGCGCTGACGGGGCGGGCAAGCACCGAGCATATGCTCGACCGGCTCTTTGCAGGATTTTGCATCGGCAAATGACCGCTGTTCCACGTGGAACAGTTTTGACCGCGAGGCCCCAATTCTGATAAGGGCGCGGCATGCAGACAGCTTTTGACGTGATAGTGGTGGGCGGCGGCCATGCCGGGTGTGAGGCTGCGGCTGCGGCTGCTCGCAAGGGGGCGCGGGTTGCGCTCCTCACCTTCGAAAAGGAAACGGTGGGGGCAATGTCATGCAACCCGGCGATCGGCGGGTTGGGCAAAGGTCATTTGGTGCGCGAGGTTGATGCGCTGGATGGCTTGATAGCGCGTGCCGCCGATGCCGCCGCGATACATTATCGGATGTTGAACAGCAGCAAAGGCGCCGCCGTTCAGGGGCCGCGCGTGCAGGCCGATCGATCACATTATCGGGCCGCCATTCACCGCATGATCGATGCGCAGCGCGGGATCGAAATCATCGAGGGTGAGGCTACGGCGCTGCTGCTGAGGAATGGCGAGGTCGAAGGGCTGGAGCTGGCAGACGGACGCCGCTTGTCCGCGCCAGCCATCGTGTTGGCAACGGGCACATTTCTGGGCGGCAAATTATTCCGGGGCGAGGAGACGCTGACGGGCGGTCGAACCGGGGAGCGCGCGGCAACTGTATTGGGAGTTCAGCTTCGTGGGCTGGGCCTGCCCATCGCACGGCTGAAGACGGGGACCCCGCCGAGGCTGGATGGGCGGTCGATAAATTGGGGGGGGCTGGGGGAGCAGCCGTCTGACGGTGGCGATTGGACCATGTCCGCCATCTCCGCAGGGCGGCAGCTTCCGCAGTTGAGCTGCGCGATCACGCGTACCAATGAGGCGACCCACGCGATCATCCGTGGGGGGCTGGGGCGCTCGCCATTGTTCAGCGGGGCGATTGAGGGGCGCGGTCCTCGATACTGCCCTTCGATCGAGGACAAAGTGATCCGCTTCGGTGATCGTGACGGACATCAGATCTTTCTGGAGCCGGAAGGGCTGGGAAGCCATTTGGTTTATCCCAATGGGATCAGCACCTCCCTGCCTGCCGATGTGCAGGAGCAGATGGTCAGGTCGATGGTGGGGCTGGAGTGTGCCGAGATTGTGGTGCCGGGCTATGCGGTCGAATATGATTATATCGATCCGCGCGCATTGGACCACAGTCTGGAGATGCGAGAGGTCCCCGGCCTGTTCTGCGCAGGGCAGATAAATGGCACCACGGGCTATGAGGAAGCGGCGGCCCAAGGGCTGGTCGCCGGTGTGAATGCGGCGGCGCGTGCCAAGGGTGATGCGCCGATGATCCTCGATCGGGCGAGCAGTTATATCGGCGTCATGGTCGATGACCTGGTGCTGCAAGGCGTGACTGAGCCGTACCGCATGCTGACTGCGCGGGCGGAGTATCGATTGCGCCTTCGAGCGGACAATGCCGTGAGTAGGCTGGCAGACGTTGGTCGGGTGCATGGCATATTGGGCGAGGATCGGCTCGCTCATTATGATCGGCGGGCTTCGCAGCGCGCCAGTGTGGGTGAGGAGCTGGGGCAGCAGCTGAGCGCCACTCAGCTTGCCCGCGCGGGTGCGAATGTCCGGCAGGATGGCTCGCGAAGAACGTTGTTTGAGTGGGCGCGGTTTCCGGAAGTCCAGCGGGAATTACTGTTCGCTTTGGCGCCGTCGCTCACATCAGTGGACGAGAGTGTGCGAGACGAAATCCTGGAGGACGCTCATTACGCTCCGTATCTCGAACGCCAAGCGGCAGAGATTGCTGCCTTGCGTCGCGACGAGCGGGTGTCGATCCCGGCCGACTTTGACTTCGGGGCAATCGGTGGACTGTCGAGCGAGATGATCGAGAGGCTTGATAAGGCTCGCCCCGATACGCTGGCGGCTGCGGGCCGCATTCGGGGCATTACTCCAGCGGCCTTGGCGGCGTTGCTGGTACATGTTCGGCGTCAAGCCGCATGACGGAGGATGAAGCGAAAGCATGGCTGGAGCAGCATTTCCCCGTTTCACGTGAAACATGGGAGAAGCTGGACGGCTATGTGCAAATCTTGCTGTCCGAGATGGATCAGCAGAATTTGATTGCAGAGTCCACGCGTGATCATGTCTGGGCGAGGCATATTGCGGATTCGGCTCAGCTTCTCACATTGGCCGATAGCGCGGGTGAGGGTCTTTGGATCGACCTCGGATCGGGAGCGGGTTTGCCCGCAATCGTGATCGCCCTCTTGAGCGACCGGCCCGTGCTGATGATAGAATCGCGGCGTAAAAGAATAGATTTCCTGAATGAGGTGATCGACAGTGTCGGCATCAAGAATGCCCAAGTTTACGGCGGACGGGTGGAAGGTGCTTCCTCAAAGGCGGCGGCGGTAATCAGTGCGCGCGCTTACGCTCCGTTGGAGCGCCTCTTCCCCTCGGCGCTCCATTTGTCCGATAATCGAACCCTTTGGGTGTTGCCAAAGGGGCGTAATGCGCAGAATGAACTGGAGGCGGCGCGATCCTCGTGGCAAGGTGTGTTTCACGCGGAACGCAGCATCACTGACCCGGAAAGCGCAATCATCATAGCGCAGTCGGTAGCGCCAAGGGGCAAGAAAGGTCGCAAATGATCCGTATCGCCATTGCGAATCAAAAGGGTGGGGTGGGGAAGACCACAACGGCGATCAACTTGGCAACCGGGCTTGCCGCTACTGGCCTGAGAGTGTTGTTGATCGACCTTGATCCACAAGGGAATGCTTCAACAGGATTGGGGGTCCATCAATCCGATCGCACCTGGTCAAGCTACGACTTGCTCGTCGGGAATTGCGCCATTGAAGATGCGATCCTGCCGACCCGCGTGCCTAAACTCGACATCATCGCGGCGACGCAGGACTTGTCGGGGGCCGAGATCGAGCTGATCGAATATGAGGAACGGACCCATCGACTGGAGCGGGTTCTCAGCGAAGCGCAAGCGGGAAGGTGGGATATCTGCCTCATCGATTGTCCGCCTTCACTCGGCCTTTTGACCATCAATGCTATGGTGGCTGCCCAATCCTTGCTCGTTCCGCTTCAGTGTGAATTCTTCGCGCTGGAAGGCCTGTCCCAGCTGTTGCAAACGGTGGAGCGCATTCGCGGCCGCTTCAATCCGGGGCTTTCGATCATGGGTGTGGCGCTGACCATGTATGATCGGCGTAATCGCCTTACCGATCAAGTCGCGGATGATGTCCGCGCCTGTCTGGGCGACTTGGTGTTCTCGACGGTTATTCCGCGGAATGTCCGGCTTTCGGAAGCGCCAAGCCATGGCGTTCCGGCGCTCATCTACGACTTCCGCTGTTCTGGTTCGGAGGCCTATATGCGCCTCGCCCGTGAACTGATTTCGCGTCTGCCCCCACAGGAGGTTGCGGCTTGAGCAACGAGAATGATGAAAAGCTGAAGGTTATCAAGCGTCCCCATGGACTGGGACGGGGCCTTTCAGCGCTGCTGGGCGACGTAACGAGAGAAGAGCCGGTCGCACCACAGGCCGTTTCCGCTTCGACCAAGGCTATTCAGAGCATCGAAGTCGCTTTGATCCAGCCGCATCCGGAGCAGCCTCGCCGTCATTTTGACGAAGGTGCCTTGGCCGAGCTGGCGGATAGCATCGGCAAGCGTGGCGTGATTCAACCGATCATCGTGCGTCCCCATGGTGGCGGATTTCAGATCGTTGCGGGGGAGCGACGGTGGCGGGCGGCGCAGCGTGCGCAATTGCACCGCATTCCGGCCATTGTCCGAGATTTTGACGAAGCTGAAACGCTGGAAATCGCGCTGGTCGAGAATATCCAGCGCGAAGACCTGAACCCGATCGAAGAGGCGGAAGCCTATCGCAAGCTGATTGCGGACTTCAATCACAGCCAGGAAGCGCTCGGACGGATCGTTGGCAAATCGCGCAGCCACATCGCCAATCTTATTCGGTTGCTCGATCTTCCGGATTCGGTGCAGCAACAGGTCGTTGAGCAGAAGCTGTCGATGGGGCACGCTCGGGCGCTGATCGGCGCGCCGGATTGTGAGACGCTCGCAAAGACCGTGGAGGCCAAGGGCCTGTCGGTGCGCGATACCGAGGACTTGGTGCGCCGCTCGAAAAAGGGGGAAGGGGCGGCGCCGCGAGGCCGGGCCTCGTCGGGACTGGTCAGCAAGGATCCCGATATCGCGGCGCTCGAACAGCATCTTGCCGATATTCTTGGCGTCAAAGTGGACATTGGACATGGGGAGGGCGCGGGCGGCACGCTGTCGTTGCGTTATTCGACGCTCGACCAGCTCGACATGCTGTGCCAGCGCCTGTCCGGCGAGCGTATCTGAACAGGCAAGCGTGGCATGATCCGCCGCGCGCCACTGGCATCTGACGAGGGTCTTGCCCAGAGCATGACCCGATCAAAACTGCATGGGATCATGCTCTATTTTTATTGCGGCGCTGTCTGAGTCGGCAGGCACGCCGCCTTGCCTCGGAAATGCTCGGTTTAACTCTTGTTTTCCGCATTTTCCGGGCGAGCGGGTGATACCACCTGCCTGGAAAATGCTCTAGATTGCCGCGATGGCTGACATACAATCCGCAAATGCTTCCGCGCCCATTGTCGTTCGACGTCAGGACTATAGGCCGCCCGACTGGCTCGTCCCCGAGATTGAGCTGGACTTCCTTTTGGACCCCGCGCGCACGACGGTAAGGGCAAGGCTGAGCGTCAGCCGCAATGGTGCGCATGATCGCGCGCTGAGGCTGGACGGAGATGAACTGACGCCCGTCGAAGTAAAGGTGGATGGCCGCGCCCTCGGCTCGGGCGAGTGGAAGATGGATGGCGGCACCTTGATTATCCCGCTTTCGGGCGGGGTTCATCAGGTGGAAACGCTGGTGGAGCTTGCTCCTGAGCATAACAGCAAGCTGATGGGCCTTTATGCCAGCGGCGGGCTGCTTTGCACCCAATGTGAGGCGGAGGGATTTCGTCGGATCACCTTCTTCCCGGATCGACCGGACATCCTCTCCCGCTATTCCGTTCGAATGGAGGCGGACAAAGCGCGCTATCCGATCCTGCTTTCCAACGGTGATCCGGTCGGGCGGGGCGAACTTTCCGGCGGACGGCATTGGGCACGCTGGACCGATCCGTACCCCAAACCCTGCTATCTCTTCGCGCTGGTTGCGGGCGACCTTGCCTGCAACAGCGACAGCTTCGTGACGATGAGTGGGCGCGAGGTGAAGCTGGGCATCTGGGTGAAGGAAGCTGATCTACCGCGCACGGGCCATGCCATGCAGGCGTTGAAGAACAGCATGGCGTGGGATGAGCGCGTCTATGGTCGCGAATATGACCTGGACGTCTTCAACATCGTCGCCGTGGCGGACTTCAACTTCGGCGCGATGGAGAATAAGGGCCTTAACATATTCAATTCGCGCTACATTCTGGCCGATCCCGAGACCGCGACGGATACCGATTATGACGGCGTCGAAGGGGTGGTGGCGCATGAATATTTCCACAACTGGTCAGGAAATCGCGTCACCTGCCGGGACTGGTTCCAGTTGTCGTTGAAGGAGGGTTTCACCGTCTTTCGCGATCAGAACTTTTCGGCGGACATGGGTAGCGAGGCTGTCAAGCGCATCGAGGACGTGCGGGTGCTGCGCGCGGCGCAATTTCAGGAAGATGCAGGCCCGCTTGCCCATCCGGTCAGGCCGGAATCCTACATGGAAATCAGCAACTTCTATACCGCGACCATCTACAACAAGGGCGCTGAACTGATCAGGATGATCGCGCTGATGCTGGGGCCAGATCGCTTCCGCACCGCGACCGACCTCTATTTCGAGCGGCACGATGGCGAGGCGGCGACGTGCGAGGATTTCGTCCGGGCGATGGAAGAGGGGGGCGGGGTCGACCTTACCCAGTTCCGCCGCTGGTATGAGCAGGCCGGAACGCCGCATGTCCGGGCGAGCCTGACGCATGATCCCGTCACCCAGACCGCTGAGCTGCTGTTGGAGCAAAGCACGCCGCCGACGCCGGGCCAGCCGGAAAAGCTTCCGTTCGCGCTCCCGCTTCGGACAGCCTTGTTCGATCGCGGTAGTGGCGGAAGCGCGGGGGAGACACTGTTGATGCTGACGGAGAAGCAGCAGCGCTTCACCTTCAAGAACTGTGTTGCTGCGCCCATTCTGTCGATCAATCGTGGCTTCTCAGCGCCGGTGATCGTCGAAACAGACAGGAGCCAGGCCGATCTGGCTTTCCTGTCCGCGCATGATGACGATCCCTTCGCCCGCTATGAAGCGATGCAGCAGTTGATGGTCAATGCCTTGGTTGGCCATGTGGCTGGGCAGGCGTTGGACGCGGCGGCAATCATCACGGCGATCCGGGATACCGTCACCGACCCGCATCTTGATGGGGCGTTCATCGCGGAAGCCATTCGACTGCCGAGCGAGGCCTATCTGGGCGATCAGATGGCGCAGGTCGATCCGGATGCCATCCATGAGGCACGCGATGCGTTGCAGCGCCGGATCGGCCGGGAGCTGGAGCCCCTCTGGCGCGATGTGCACGCGCGAAACAGGGCGAACGGCTTTTCGCTGTCCTCGGCGGCGAAGGGCGCGCGCAAGCTGCGCAACGGCGCCCTGGTCTATCTGGTCGCTTCAGGCGCGGCGGATGGGGCGACGCTGGCCTTCTCCCAATTTGACGAAGCCGATAACATGACGGAGCGGCAATCGGCTCTCGCGACCCTTGCCAACGGTCGCAGCGACGCGCGGGAGGCGGCGCTCGACATCTTCTATAACCGCTACAGGGATGATCCGCTGACGCTCGACAAGTGGTTCCAGACGCAGGCTTTTGCTTCCCACCCTGATACCGTCGATATGGTGGAGGAATTGGGGCGGCATCCCGATTTCACCCTGGCCAATCCCAACCGGGTCCGTTCGCTTTTTGGCGCGTTCGCCGGTAACCAGTGGGCGTTCCATCACCGATCGGGCAAGGGCTATCGGCTTGTTGCCGACTGCATCATCGCGCTCGACAAGCTCAATCCGCAGACCGCCGCGCGGTTGGTGCCGCCGCTGGGGCGGTGGCGGCGTTTCGACGAGGGAAGGGCTGCCCTGATGCGCGGCGAGTTACAGAGAATATTGGGTCAACCGGGCCTGTCGAAGGACGTCACCGAGCAGGTGAGCAAGAGCCTCGACTAAGGCGGAATGCGCCATGCCGATACAGGTTCAGCATGGCGTGTCGTCCCTTAGCGCCCGCTGGCCGCCAGCCATGCCGCGACGTCGGCAGCCACCTTGTTAGCTGCGCTGTTGAGCGGAGCGCCAATGGTCGTCGCATCGATCTTGCCACCTATGGGGGCGCTCGCCGTGAACCGCTGGCGCGCGATCGCGGTGCCGCCGGGTCCCGCAAGGATAGCGTCATAGGTGACAACGGCGCTGTTGCTTGCTTCATCCAGGCCGAAATCGACCAAGTCACCCATCAACCGCTGGCCCGCATCGGCCGAATATTGACCGGGATCGAGCACGATGCGGTTGCTGCTGGCGGCGATCGTTTCGGACAGCAGCTTCTGGAACAGGTGACGCGGTGTGTCGGCCCACTGCACCTTGGTGACATAGGCGATCGATGTCGGTGACGTGCGCACCGGAACGCGTACGGTGTCGAGGAGCTTGGGCGCTTCCGGATCGGCAACCGTGATAGTTGTTCCTGCGGTCGCGCTGCGGAGCGTGCCCGGAGCGACCTTCTGCGCCGCGTCAAGTGACAGCAGCCGTTCCGGCGGCTTCCCGCCGAAGGAAACGCAGCCTGACAGCGTCGCGGCGAGCGCCAGCATGATGGGAAGGGCGGCAGGTTTCTTGTGGAACGTCATCGCGGTCCCTCTCATCGCTTGTAATCGGGCAGTTTGGGCGATCCAACGATCGACCCCGCGCCCTGTTGATCGAGTTTTTCGGCAACGCCGCGGAAGGCGCGCGACATTTCCCGCAGGTCGCGGACCAGCTGATTGACTTCAGGCATGGTCTGGTTGCTGAACGCACGCACGCCCGGTTGTGCTTCGGCGATCGTCTTGTCGAGCGTTTCGATGCTGCGGGTCGCGGACTGCACGCTCTTGCGCAAGTCGGCCATCAGCGGCTTGCCTTCGTCGGTCAGCATCGAGTCGGTGGTCGCGGCGAGCTTGCCGATCTGTTCCGCCGCGATGCCCGTGCGCTGGACCGCGATGCGCGCTTCGGCAAGGGTGGCTGCAATTTCCGGGCTGCGATCGGCGAGGGCGCCCGACACACGTTCGACATTGGCGAGGATGCCCGCGATCGATTGCTGGTTCTTGTCGTTCAGCAGTTCGGTCAGACGCTCGGTCAGTGTCGAGAGTCGCTCCAGCAGTTGTGGCGCGTTGTTCAACAGTTCGCCAAGCGCCCCTGGCTTGGTCGGAATGACCGGAATGCCGTCAGGGCAGGCGGACAGGGGATTTTCCTCAGGGCAGCCGATGGGCGGCGCACCCTTTACGGCGCCGTCCAGCACGATCTCGCTGACGCCGGTGAAGCCGACGCCCGCGATGGTGGCGGTGGTGCCTTGAAGAACGGGCGTGCCTTCCTTCACCGAAATGCGCACCTTTACGAAGCTGGGGTCGCGTTTCCACAGCTCGATCTTTTCGACCTGTCCGGAAGGAACGCCGGAATAATTGACGCTCGATCCCTTGGCGAGGCCGTTCACCGACTGTTTGAAGAAGATGTCATATTCCATGTTGTCGCCTTCGGAGAGGCGAGAGAACCAGAAGGCGGCGATCATGATCGCTGCCAGCAGCAGCAATGTGACCGTGCCCACCAGCACATGGTTGGAGCGGGTTTCCATTATATTATCGCCTTCCGTCCGATGGCTGTGCCGCCGTCTTTTCCCGTTCGCGGGTCACGGCCGCCGTTGCGGCGCGGCCGCGAGGACCGTTGAAATATTCCTGAATCCAAGGGTGATCGGTCGCCAATAGCTCATCAATGGTGCCGACCGCGATGACCTTTCTGTCCGCCAGCACCGCTACGCGGTCGCAGATGGAATATAGCGTGTCGAGGTCATGGGTAATGAGGAAGACGGTGAGGCCAAGCGTCTGTTGAAGCTTGCGCGTCTGATCGTCGAACGCCGCTGCGCCGATCGGGTCGAGTCCGGCAGTGGGTTCGTCAAGAAACAGCAGGTCGGGGTCGAGCGCCAGCGCGCGGGCTAGGCCCGCCCGCTTCTTCATGCCGCCTGAAAGCTCGGCTGGATATTTAGGACCAGCTTCGGCGGGGAGACCCGTCAGCCGGATCTTGTAGGCGGCGATCTCGTCGCGCAGTTGCGGCCCGATATTGGGATAATATTCGCGGATCGGCACCTCGACATTTTCAGCCACCGTAAGGGTGGAGAAGAGCGCGCCGCCCTGGAACAACACGCCCCAGCGCTTGCGGATGGCCAGCGCCTCGTCATCCAGGCGGCCGATCATCGATTCGCCAAATACGTGGATTTCGCCTTCGTCAGGTGTCTGGAGGCCGATGATCGAGCGCATCAATACCGACTTGCCGGTGCCCGAGCCGCCGACGACGCCCAATATCTCGCCCTTGCGCACGTCGAGGTCGAGATTTTCATGCACGACCTGATCGCCGAAGCTGTTCTTAAGGCCCCTGACGGAGATGGCGATCTCGCTTTTTGCGACGGCATTGTCGACGCGCGCCTCTTCGGCGGCCGCTTCTTCTTCCTCGGCCATCAGTTCCACCCTAGCCAAGTGAAGAAGACAGCGAAAAACGCATCGATCACAATCACCAAAAAGATCGCCTGGACAACGGCAGCCGTGGTTCGCAGCCCGACTTCCTCAGCGTTGCCCTTCACCTGCATCCCCTGGAAGCAGCCGGAAAGCGCGATGATGATACCGAAGACGGGAGCCTTTAGCAGGCCAACCCAAAGGTCTGTGATCGGCACCACCTCTCGCAACCGCTGGATGAAGGTGATCGGCGGGATGTCCAGCGAGACGGCGCACAGGAACCCGCCGCCGATTACCGCGACGATGGAGGAATAGAAGCCGAGCAGCGGCATCATGATGACAACCGCCAGCGTCCGGGGGAGCACCAGCGCCTCCATGGGCGAAACGCCGATGGTGCGCATCGCGTCCACTTCCTCGGTCAGCTTCATCGTGCCGAGCTGCGCGGCGAAGGCTGAGCCGGATCGGCCCGCGACCATGATCGCCGTCATCAGTACACCGAGTTCGCGGAAGGTCAGGCGGCCGACGAGGTTGATCGTCAGCATCTCCATGCCGAACTGGCGCAACTGCACCGACCCCTGCTGGGCGATGACGATCCCGATCAGGAAGCTCATGAGGCCGATGATGCCGAGCGCGGAGACGCCGACGACCTCGAACCTCTGCACCACGGCGTTGACGCGGAACTTGCTGGGGTGCCGGATGACGTTCCAACTCGCCACCAAGGTCGCGCCGAAAAAGCCGAGGAGGCCAAGAAGCGTGGTGAAGGAGTTGACCACCGCTTCGCCGATCTGGCCGACCACGCGCTGCAACGGGGGAACATAGTCGGGCCTGATGTTGACCGGCTCGTCCAGCTTGCCCACGGCCTCGATCAGGCGTCGCGCATCTTCATTGCCGCCGGTAAGCTCGCAACTCAGCCTTTTCGCGGTACGGTGGACCGTCCAGGCGCCGATCGTGTCCATATGGTCGATGCCGGACAGGTCGATGGCAGCGACCGGCCCCGCCACCGCGTCGAGGCGGGCGGGCAGATCGCCCAGGCAGGCAATGGAAAAATGCCCGAGAAGCCGAATGACAGCACCGCCATCGCGCGTTTCTTCGGTAAGATCGGCGGCTTTGTTCATCAAGGCGGTTTAGTGGTCCATTATCGGTTGCACGGCAAGCCGAAACGGCCCATCCGCACGGTAGAACGATAGCAAGGCGCAAAAGTTTCGGAAACGGCATGACGCACCGTCTGGCAATATACGATATGGACCGCACGGTGACCTTTTCGGGCACCTATACGGGCTTCCTGATACATGTTTCCAGAGGCCTGGCCCCATGGCGGCTGCTGCTGCTGCCCTGCGTCATCCTGTTGATGCTCGCCTATGTGATGAGGCTCATCAGTCGGCAGCGGCTGAAGGAGCTGAATCAGGCGCTGATGATCGGTTTCAATGTCGAGCGCGCCAGGCTGATGCCGCATGTCGAAAGCTATGCGGCCAAGGTGGTGGCGACCAATGTCCGCGCGGGCGCCCTCGACCAGATCGCACGGGACAGGGCCGATGGATACCGGCTGGTGCTCGCCACCGCATCCTACCGCCTGTATGTGGAACCGATCGCCCGCAGGCTGGGGTTCGACGCGGTGATCGCGACCGACCATCTGAGCCAAGATCTGCGTTATGTGCGCGCGAAGATTGCGGGCGAGAATTGCTACGACACCGGCAAGCTGCGGATGATCAAGGCGTGGATGGCGGCGGAAGCGATCGACCGCGACCATGCGCAGATCCGGGCCTATTCAGACCATGTGTCCGATGCGCCGATGCTGGAATTCGCCGACATGCCTTTCGCCTCCAATCCGCATAAGCCGCTGGCCAAGCTGGCGGCGAAGCGCGGGTGGACGCGGGTGGACTGGGCGTAGGTGCAGGCTCAGTGAAAACCGACCCGGTTGGGTAGAGCTTTTCCGGCAAAGAAGGCTTCCAGATTCGCCAACACCATCGCGGCCATGCGCGCGACTGCTTCCTGCGTGGCCCCGCCGATATGTGGCGTCAGGACGCAGTTGGGCACGTCCTTCCAGAGGTCGGCGGGGGTAGGTTCCTGCTGGAACACATCTAGCGCCGCTCCACCCAGTCTTCCCTGACGCAAAGCCCTCCTCAAGGCCTCTTCATCCACCAATTGCCCGCGCGCGACATTGATGAGCAGCCCGTCGCGGCCGAGTGCATCCATGACGTCAGCACTGATCATCCCGCGATTGCTATTGTCGGCGCGAGCCGCGACCAGCAATATGTCGCTGTCCTGTGCCAGAGCCTTCAAGCTTTCGGATCGCGGCCAGGGCAAGCCGGGCTTGTCGCGCGGACCCCACCAGCCGATCCGCATCCGCATCGCTTCCGCTCGCCGGGCGACAGCCTGCCCGATATGCCCCATGCCGACAATGCCAAGCCGGGCCTGATTCATGGAACGGGTAAGCCTGTCTGATTCGGCTGTCCAAAGGCCCGCGCGCAATTGCCGGTCGCCTTCGACGATCGCGCGGCGATGCGCGAGCATCAGGCCGATCGCATGGTCCGCGACGTCCTCGGCATTGGCATCAGCGCCATGCGTGACGGCTATGCCGCGCCTTTCCGCTTCCTCCAGATCGATGCCGTCATAGCCGACGGTGAAGCAGGCGATGAGGCCGAGCTGCGGCATGGCGTCGAGCAGAGCAGCGGAAAGCGGGAATTCGCCAGCCCAGACTATGGCCTTGGCATCGGCTCGCCGCTGGGCGCCTTCATCCTCCCACAACGGCCGGGCGTCATAGAAGGGGGAAAGGATTTTCAGCAACGGCGCCAGCAGTGGCTGTCCAACCAGGACTAAAGGCCGACTGCCGATCATCCCACGGCCTGCAGCGCCTGTGCGAAGTCTGCGATCAGATCATCGGCATCCTCGCAGCCGATCGAGATGCGCACCATATTGTCGGTGATCGCCAGAGCCTTCTTGCGCGCGGCGGGCACCGACAGGTGCGTCATGGCCGCCGGGTGGCTGGCGAGCGTCTCCGTGCCGCCAAGGCTGACGGCCAGCTTGGCGATCTTCAGCGCATCGAGGAAGGCGAAAGCCTCAGCCTCGCCACCCTTAAGATAGAGCGAGAAGGTCGATCCCGCGCCTGTGCAGTGGCGGTTGTAGATGTCCGCCTGACGTTCCGTTTCGGGGAAGCCAAGATAGACGACCTTTTCCACCTGCGGCTGGTCTTTCAGCCAGGCACAGACCTTTGCCGCATTTTCGCCAGCCCGGCTCATCCGCAACTCCAGCGTTTCGAGACTGCGCAGGAGCATCCAGGCGCTGTGCGGGTCGAGGATCGTGCCGATCGTATTGCGCATCAGCCGGATCGTGTTGATGAGGTCTTTTGGCCCCAGCACGCCTCCAGCCACTAGGTCGCTATGGCCGCCCGCATATTTGGTGAGGCTGTAGATGACGAGGTCCGCGCCATGGGCAAGTGGGTGATGCCAGAGCGGGCCGAGGAAGGTGTTGTCGATCGCGACCGGCGGCAAATGCGCCTCTCCGGCGAAGAGATGGTCGCGGCGGGCCACGACCGCCTCCACATCCACGAGCACATTGGTGGGATTGGCCGGGCTTTCCAGATAGATAAGGGCGACGCGGCCGAGCGACTTTGCCCGTTCGATAACCGCGCTGATTTCCTCCTCCGTCGAACCGGCGGGGAAATCGAGCCATTGCACCCCGAACTTGCCGAGGATGCGGCCGATCAGCGATTCGGTCGCTGCGTAAAGCGGCGCGGAGTGGACGATGACGTCGCCGGGCTGGACGAGGGCGAGCAGCGTGGTCGCGATTGCAGACATGCCGCTGGAAAAGAGCAGGGCGTCTTCCGCTTCTTCCCACACGGCCAGCCGGTCTTCGGCGATTTCCTGATTGGGGCCGTTGAAGCGGGAGTAGACCAACCCTTCCGCGCCGCCGGGCCTGATTCCGGTGACGCCTTCGAAGTGCCGCTTGCCTGCGGCGGCGCTTTCGAAAGCGAAGGTGGAGGTGAGGAAGATGGGCGGCTTCAGCGATCCTTCCGACAGCATCGGGTCGTAGCCATGGCCCATCATCAGCGTCGCGGGCTTCAGCTTGCGCCCACCGATCTCCATGATCGCTGGCTTGGCGCGTCGGCGCTTGCGCGGGGGCTCGGCACCTGAAAGGTCGGCCTCTGTCTCGCCGGTCATCGCTGTTTCTCCTGCGTTTGCGGCCTTTGCCGCCTCTTTATGATGCCAGGAGTGTAACGCCTTTCGAGGGGAAAGAGATCAGCCATTCCGGCAATTATGTTATCGCCATGACATCGCGCGGGGATCGTGACAGGGGCTGCGCGCGTTCCTACATCTATCGATATGAACCAACGCCTTCCCGAACCGCTGGAGCAATGGTTCACCGCGCGCGGATGGTCGCCGCGTCGTCATCAGATGGACATGCTGGCAGCCGCACGTGTCGGCGATCACGCGCTGCTGGTGGCGCCTACAGGGGCGGGAAAGACATTGGCGGGGTTCCTGCCTACGCTTGCCGACCTGATCGAAGAACCGGCCGAGGGTCTCCACACCCTCTATGTGTCGCCGCTGAAGGCGTTGGCGGTCGATGTGCGCCGCAATCTGCTTACCCCGATCGAGGAGATGGGCCTGCCGATCCGGGTCGAGACGCGCACCGGCGACACGCCTTCGGATCGCAAGGCGCGGCAGCGGGCGCGACCGCCGCAGATCCTGCTGACCACGCCCGAATCGCTATCGCTGCTCTTGAGCTATCCCGACAGCTTCCTGATGTTCGCGCAGTTGAGGACGGTGATCATTGATGAGGTCCACGCCTTTGCCACCCAGAAGCGCGGCGATCTGCTCAGCCTGTCGCTCGCGCGTTTGCAGAGGATCAATCCTGAGCTGCGCCGTGTCGCGCTGTCCGCGACCGTGGCTGACGTGGATGCGTATCGCGCCTGGCTTGCGCCTGACGGTGACATCAACAGCGTGACGCCGGTCATGGGGGAGCAGGGCGCTGATCCCGAGATCACGATCCTGATCCCGGAAGGGCGCATCCCCTGGTCAGGCCATTCCGGCAAATATGCCGCCAAGCAGGTCATGGCCGAAATCGAGCGGCGGCAGACGACGCTGGTCTTCTGCAACACGCGGGGGCTTGCCGAGCTTATCTTCCAGGAGCTTTGGACCGCGAACGACGCGAACCTGCCGATCGGCATACATCATGGCAGCCTGTCGGTGGAGGCTCGGCGCAAGGTGGAAAATGCGATGGCCGATGGCAGACTTCGCGCCCTCGTCGCGACCGCGAGCCTCGACCTGGGCGTTGATTGGGGCAATGTCGATTGCGTGATCCAGATGGGCGCGCCCAAGGGATCGTCCCGCCTGCTCCAGCGCATCGGTCGCGCCAATCACCGGCTGGACCAACCGAGCGAAGCCATCATCATTCCCGGCAACCGCTTCGAATATCTGGAGGCGCGTGCGGCACTTGACGCCGTGGAGGCGGGGGAGCGGGATGCCGATGACTTTCGTACCGGCAGCCTTGACGTTCTGGCCCAGCATGTGATGGCGCTCGCCTGCGCCGCGCCGTTCGCGGAACGAGAGTTGCTGGAGGAAATCCGATCAGCCACCCCCTATAGCGCGCTCACCGACGAGGGCTTTGCCAACGTCCTGCATTTTATCGAAGGGGGCGGCTATGCCTTGCGCGCCTATGACCGATTCAAGCGGCTGACCCACGATGCGGACGGGATATGGCGCGTGTCCCATCCCCGCTTCATTCAGCAGCACCGCATGAATGCCGGGATCATCGTCGACCAGCCGGTGCTGGACGTCCGGTTCGCTAACGGCCGCAGGCTCGGCACGGTGGAGGAGGGCTTTGCCGCGACGCTGAGGCCCGGCGACAGTTTCTTCTTCTCCGGCCTCGCGCTGGAGGTGGTGCGGATGGATGTCACCGACCTGGTCGTGCGGGCGACGTCGAAGCAGGCGCGGGTGCCCGCCTGGGGTGGCACGCGCATGGCAATGTCCACGCGGCTCGCCGACCGGGTGCGGCACTTCCTGGCCGAGCCGGAAGAATGGCACCGCTTTCCCGACGATGTGCGGGAGTGGCTGGAGGTGCAGAAATATCGCTCGGCCCTGCCGGAGCCGGGGCAGCTGTTGATCGAAACCTTCCCGCATGAAGGGCGGCATTATCTGATCTGCTACAGTTTTGAAGGATGGAACGCGCACCAGTCGCTGGGCATGCTGCTCACTCGCCGCATGGATGCGCAGGGGCTGATGCCGCTCGGTTTCGTATCCAACGATTATGCGCTCGCCGTCTACGGGCTGAAACCCGTGACGGACCCGCAGAGCCTGTTTTCCGCCGACATTCTGGATCATGAATTTGTCGAGTGGGTCGAACAATCGAGCCTGTTGAAGCGCGCCTTCCGGGACGTTGCCGTCATCGCGGGTCTGATCGAGCGTCAGCATCCCGGCAAGCGAAAGACCGGGCGACAGGTCACTTTCTCGACCGACCTCATCTATGACGTTCTGCGCAAATATCAGCCGGATCATTTGCTGTTGAAGGCTGCCTGGGCCGACGCCCGCGCGCGCATGACGGATGTCGGGCGGCTGGGCGACCTGATCGATCGCGCTTCGGCAACGATGCTGCATATTGATTTGGACCGGGTAAGCCCGCTGGCGGTGCCGGTGCTGATCCTGATCGGCCGCGAACAAGTGGCGCAGGCGGCGGCCGAAGATGCCTTGCTAATGGAGGCCGAAGCTCTGGTGGCAGAGGCGATGCGGACGGATTAGAAGTCCTCGCGCACTCCGCCGCAGCCCTTCAAAGTTCCTTCGCCAAAAGACAGTGCTACGCGATCGGCCCAATGTGCGTCGCTCATGCCGTCGTTGCATGGTCCGTCCGTCACGGTCATCGAAAATCCGTCCGCCAGATACCGCACGGCGCGACCGTCATCCGTCCGGTTGACGGAGACATGAACGGGCGCCTTGTCCGGGCGCTCCAGCGTGGCAACCGAGCCTTTGACCGTTACCGCCCAAAAGGGTTCGGTTCCCAGAGCGCGATAGCGCGTTTCGTTGCTGAGCGGTGCGGTGCTCACTCTTTCCGGGGGAGGTTGCGGGGTTGGCGCGTCAGCGACATTTGCTGGTTCGTCATGATCCGCCTGCTGGTTCAAAATGGGCGTTTCCGCGACTGGCGTATCTTTCGCACGATGTTCACCCATGTCTTCCTTCCGGCCGCAACCCGCGAGCAGAAGAGCGCCTGCAACGAACAGCCATGCCTTCATATTTCCCTCGCCTCTTTACTGTTAATTAATATACCCTCGGATATATACCGAAGCATAAACAGCATCTTAGCAGATGATTAACCATGTTGTTTAGGCAAATGAACAGCATGTGTTGAGTAGAAAATCCCCGAGCGAAGGGGATTTTCAATGCGTCCTTCTATATTTGGCCGATTGTTGGGCAGTGAGGCGAGCGCTGGTTCGCCGCGTTGCCCCACGTCTGCCGCCGATCGGGCGTCCGTCCGGGCGTTGCTGACCGCTTTCCGGGCCGACACATCAGGCATCGCCCTTGTTGAAACGGCGCTGGTCGCGCCGTTCCTGGCCATCATCCTCATGGGCACGGTCGATGCGGCCCGTTACGGCGCGGCCAAGATGAAAATCCAACAAGCCGTCAATCGCGGTCTGGAGATGTCATGGATGGGCGGCACGGACGTTGTCGCAACCGACATTCAGGCGCAGGCGGCAGCGCAGGCGGATGTGCCGACCAGTGCCGTTACAGTCACCCAGACACTTGAGTGCGGGGGCACGGCAACAACCTGGACCACCAATGCCAATCCCTGCGCCTCCGGCGAAACAGCTCGCTACACGCAGATTCAGATTTCAACGACCTTCACGCCATCCTTTGCGCTGGGGTCGCTGGCGAAGATGCTGGCTAACTCGAATGGCGTTGTGCCGATATCCGCGACGGGGGTTCTGAGAATCCAATGACACGGTTTTTTCGCCTTCTCCATCAGCTTGCGCGCGATTGCCGTGGCGCCGGTGTGCTCGAATTCGCGCTGGTAGCGCCTGTCCTGTTGGGCATGCTGATCGGGATACCGGCGCTGGGGATACTCTTCTATGCGCAGGCTGGGCTCAGGAGCACCGTCGAGGATGCCGCGCGTTATGCAACGACGTGGCCAAAGCCGAGTGAGGCCGACATACAGGCAAGAATAGCATCAAAGCAGTTCGGGATGAACTCGGCCAACATCGTTGCGCCGACCGTCACGTTCACGACCAGTTCGAAGCCCAACTATGTCACTATAACGATGGGCTACAATGTCACCATCAACTTCCTGCTTGGAAGCAAGACGATCGCGCTGTCCGAAACGCGCAGAGCCTATGTCACGAGCTAAAGCCGAGGAGCTGACGATGCCATTGCTCAATTGCTTGTCCCGTCTTCGCACGCTTTGGTCCGACGCGCGGGGCAATGCGCTCATGCTGACGGCGCTGGCGCTTCCCGTCATGATCGGAGCGGCGGGGCTTGGCGTCCACACCATGCAGCTTTCGCATGTGAAGCGGGAATTGCAGCGGGAGGCTGACTCGGCGGCGATGGCAGGCGCCTATTCGCTTTACCAGAGCCAAGGCAATAGCGCTGCGACCGCTCAGGCGAACAAGGCGCTGACACAGAATGCTCTTGTCCCGGGAGCCACGTCCACGATCACGCCGGGGGCTTATACTACCAGTGGTGGCACCACTTACACCTCGGCAATGTATGTCCGTTTGGCCAGCACTCAGCCCACGGCCTTGATGGCCCTGTTTGGCATGTCTACGTCCACCGTGGCCGCTGAGGCCCGGGCGGCGGTCGTTTCCGATGGCAAGGTATGTTTCCTTGCCAAGGAGAGTGGCAACAACACCGGGATCACCTTTGCGGGCAACTCGACACTCGATCTGGGATGCGGCGCGGGCACTAATTCGATCAGCAGCAATGCGGTGAACGTGAACGGCCAGCCGACCGTGAAGGTTTCGCCCATCGTAGCTATGGGCGGCATCCCGTCATCCACCGCCTATGCCGCAGGCACCATGCTCATGCCCAATCATGCAGTGCTGACCGATCCCTTTGCCGATATGAGCTTGGATCCCAGCACCAACGACGTTTCCAATGGGAAGTGCAAGAGCGGCAGCAATTGGAATGTCATTAATGTCTCTTCGGGGGCGACTGTCGATAGCAGCAGCGGAAGTCCTTATGCACCGGGCTGCTATGGAACGATCAATGTCCAAGGCACCCTGACGCTGAAGCCGGGCGTCTACTACCTGGCCAATGGGGCGAATAATGCGGGCCTGCAAGTTGGCGCTCAGGGCCATCTTACCTGCATGGGCTGCACTTTCGTGTTGACCAGCACCACGCCCAATAACGCAAACAGTTTCGCGACGATGGACATCAACGGTGGGGCAGAGGTCGATCTTTCTCAATCCACTAGCGGCACCTATAGCGGCATCACAATCTATCGGGACAGCAGGGCTGCGGCGAGCAATCAGTGCTGCCAAGTCAACGGCAATTCCAATTCGACCCTCAGTGGCGCCTTCTATTTCCCGAACGACACACTGACGTTCAACGGCACATCGGGCATGTCGCTCACCTGCTTCCAGATGGTCGCGCTGCGCCTGTCCTTCAGCGGAAACGCGACGATCACGAACACATGCGACCCCCCGGGGGGAGCGTCCAAATGGTCGTTGACCGCTGTCCGGCTGATAAGTTGAAGCGGCTGTAAGAGCCGCTTCACTCTACCAGGATCAGACGTCCAGATTGGCGACGTTCAGCGCATTGTCCTGAATGAACTCGCGCCGGGGTTCGACGACATCGCCCATCAGACGGGTGAAGATCTCGTCGGCGACGTCCGCCTGCTCAACCTCGACGCGCAGCATCGAGCGGTTGTCGGGGTCCAGCGTGGTTTCCCACAACTGCTCGGCATTCATCTCGCCAAGACCCTTGTAACGCTGAATGGCGAGGCCCTTGCGACCTGCCGTCAGCACCGCTTCCAGCAATTCGCTGGGCCGGGTGACGACGACCGCGCCCTTGGATACCACCGGCAAATCGTCTTCCCCCGCCTCTTCGGCGGCAGCGGCCGCCTTTGCGGTAACCAGGCGGCTGGTGGTGCGATAGCTGTCGGCTTCCTCGGCAGCGATGGAGTGCAGCTTGCGCGCTTCGGCGGAACCGATGAAACCATGTTCGATCATGTGGTGATCGGTCACGCCGCGCCAGAGCCGCTCGAAATGGAAGCCGCCCTCTTCGGCGATGCGGCCACTCCAGCGGCCCTCGTCATCCTGTGCGTCCATCCACTTGACGGTCGCCGTCAGCCGTTCCGCTTGGCGCTCATGGCCGAGTTCCGGGTCAAGCGCGCCGTTGATGGCCAGCGCCTCGATAATGGCGGGATTGTAGCGGCGCGGCACATAGCGCATCACTGCGCGCATCCGGCGGCCATGCTCGATCAGCGAGCGCAGGTCTTCGCCCGAACGCATGCCGCCGGTCGTTTCCAGCGCCATGGAATCGACGCCATTGTCGACTAGATACTGCTCGAGCGCCGCTTCATTCTTGAGGTAGACTTCTGAACGCCCGCGCGTCGCCTTGTAGAGCGGCGGCTGGGCGATGTAGAGGTGCCCGGCATCGATGATCTGCGGCATCTGGCGGTAGAAGAAGGTCAGCAGCAGCGTGCGGATATGCGCGCCATCGACGTCGGCGTCGGTCATGATGACGATCTTGTGGTAGCGCAGCTTTTCCAGGTTGAAATCGTCGCGGATGCCGGTGCCCATCGCCTGAATGAGCGTGCCGACTTCCTTGGACGACAGCATCCGGTCGAAGCGCGCGCGCTCGACGTTCAGGATCTTGCCCTTCAAAGGCAGGATCGCCTGATTATGCCGGTTGCGTCCCTGCTTGGCCGAACCGCCTGCCGAATCGCCCTCGACCAGGAAGAGTTCGGACTTAGCGGGGTCGCGTTCCTGACAGTCGGCCAGCTTGCCGGGCAGGGAGGCGATGTCCATCACGCCCTTGCGCCGGGTCAGTTCGCGCGCCTTCTTCGCGGCCTCACGGGCGGCCGCGGCGTCGATCACCTTCTGGATGATCATCTTGCCATGGCCCGGATTTTCCTCCAGCCATTCCGCCATCTTGTCGGCCATCAGGCTTTCCAGCGGCTGGCGGACTTCGGAACTGACCAGCTTGTCCTTGGTCTGCGACGAGAATTTGGGGTCGGGCAGCTTGACCGACACGATCGCGGTCAGGCCTTCGCGCATGTCCTCGCCGGTCAGCGACACCTTCTCCTTCTTCAACATGCCGGATTTGTCGGCATAATTGTTGAGGGTTCGTGTCAGCGCCGCGCGGAATGCGGCGAGGTGCGTGCCGCCATCCCTCTGCGGGATGTTGTTCGTGAAGCAGAGGACGTTCTCATAATAAGAATCGTTCCACTCCAGCGCGACGTCGATGGTCACATCGTCGCGGCTGCCCGAAATCGCGATCGGATCGGGCATCAGCGGCGTTTTGTTGCGATCAAGATATTTGACGAAGGCCGCGATGCCGCCCTCATAAAATAGTTCGACTTCCTTCTTCTCCTCATGCCGGGCATCGACCAGGAACAGCCGCACGCCGGAGTTCAGGAAGGCCAGCTCGCGGTAGCGATGCTCCAGCTTTTCAAAGTCGAACTCGGTATGGTTCTTGAAGGTGCCGCCGTCGCCGGGGGCCTTTTCGGTCGAGGGAAGGAAGGTGACCTTCGTGCCCTTCTTGCCTTCGGGAGCGTGCCCAATGACCTTGAGCGGTGCGACGGCATCGCCATAGGCAAAGCGCATATAATGCTCCTTGCCGTCCCGCCAGATGTTGAGGTCCAGATATTCGCTGAGCGCGTTCACGACCGACACGCCCACGCCGTGCAGGCCGCCCGACACCTTGTAGGCATTGTCGTCGGACGTGTTCTCGAACTTACCGCCCGCGTGCAGCTGGGTCATGATGACCTCGGCCGCAGAAACGCCTTCTTCCTTGTGAATGTCGGTAGGGATACCGCGGCCATTGTCTTCGACACTGACCGACCCATCGGGATTGAGCGTGATTAGGATGCGGTCGCAATGTCCGGCCAGCGCCTCGTCGATCGCGTTGTCGCTGACCTCGAACACCATATGGTGCAAGCCCGAGCCATCATCGGTATCGCCGATATACATGCCGGGCCGTTTGCGCACGGCGTCCAGGCCTTTCAGGACCTTGATGCTGTCGGCGCCATAGGCGTTGGTGTTGGGGCTGTTTTGACTTTCCTCGCTCATGCCTGAGCATATAGGGAAAGCCCCAAAGAAACTAAAGCGAAACATGCCGACTTCCGCTTGAGGATGGGCCGGTCTATCAGGGGCGCATGCGCGCTATCATCCCCCTGTTTCTGATGCTTGGCGCCTGTTCCGATAGCAGTGATGTGCTGGAGCAGTTGCCCAACAGCTCCATCGCCGGAGCACCGCGCGATGACATGCCCGAAACCCGGTTGGGAGCGAAGATCACACGCCCTGTCACCATTGGCGAGGATGGCCCGCGACTGGATGCCTGTGCCGCCATGGGGCAGGCGGTGCGCGTCGGCGCTCAGGGCCTGGCGATCCGTGCTGCGCCTTTTGCCGAGGCGCAGGAGGTCGGACGTCTGGCGGAAGGGGCGAGAGCCCTCGTATGCACCCGCAGTCTGGACCAGAAGTGGCTTGGGGTGGTCGTCGTGCCGCAGGCGCCGACCGATTGCGGCCTGTCCGAGCCGGTTGACCGGAAGCAAGCCTATGCCGGGCCGTGCCTTAGCGGCTGGGTGTCGAGCGCGTCGATCCGGTTGGTGGCCGGTTGATGCGCTGAAGATATATTGGCCTTTTACAAAATAGCCTGTGGTTTCTAAGTGGACTTCTGTTTCTGATCGGAAAGAGTCGCGTCCATGTCCAATTCTGCTCTTCGTCCGCCCTCGCTGCTTCGATTGCTGGGCGTTTGGCGGGTCGCGGAGAGCGCCGAACCTGCCTATCGCCAATTGGCCGACGCGCTGCGCATGCTGGTGCTGGATGGGCGGGTCGGGCTGAACGTGCGCCTGCCTGGCGAACGGGAACTAGCCGCCGCGCTGGGCCTCAGCCGGACAACGATCGCGGCTGCGTTCGACCGGTTGCGCGATGAGGGCTATCTGGAAAGCCGTCAGGGTTCGGGCAGCGTCACGCGCCTGCCGCCCGGCCGGATACATCCCGAACCGCCTGAATTGGACCTGCCCATTGGCGGGAACATCCTCAACTGGACTCATGCCGCACTGCCCGCCGCGCCGGGGGTAGGGCGCGCCTGCCAGGCGGCGGTTGAAGCCTTGCCGGCCTTTCTGGGCGACCTCGGCTATGATCCGCTCGGCTTGCCGCCCCTGCGCCGCGCGATCGCCGCGCAGTTCGAACGGCGCGGCTGCCCCACCAGTCCAGACCAGATCATCGTCACCAACGGCGCACAGCAGGGCTTTGCCTTGTTGCTGCAATGGCTGACGGGGCCGGGCGACCGGGCCGTGATCGATCATCCGACCTATCATAATGTCATTCAGGCATTGCAGCGCGCGCATGTCGTTCCGGTGCCCGTTGGCCTTCCCGCGCAAGGTTGGGACATTGACGCCATGGAGGCGGCGTTCCGCCAGACAAGCCCGCGCTTTGCCTATGTCATCGCGGATTTTCACAACCCGACCGGCCGCAGCATGGACCCGGCGACCCGGCGCGCCTTGGTCGCAGCGGCCACGCGTACGCACACGCCATTGATTATCGATGAAACCATGGTGGCGATGGGGCTCGACTTTCCCGCCCCGCCACCGGTGGCGATTCATGACCCGTCGGGGCGCCAGGTCATCACCATGGGATCGGCGAGCAAGATCTTCTGGGGCGGGCTGCGCGTGGGGTGGATTCGCGCCGATCCGCAGACGATTGCGGCGCTCGGCCGCCTGCGCACGACGATGGACATGGCCAGTCCGGTGGTGGAGCAACTTGCCGTCGCACAGTTGATCGACAGTGATGAGGGATTGGGGCCGCGGGCAGATCTGCTGCGGTCCCGTCGGGATCATCTGATCGGCGAGATCGACAGGCATATGCCGCAATGGCGTGTCGAATCGCCTGCGGGAGGGTTGTCGCTCTGGGCCGAGCTACCGCGCGCCGAAGCGACTGCCTTGGCCGCGATCGCCGAAAGTCATGGTGTGCGGGTTGCGCCGGGTCCGCGTTTTGGTGTTAGCGGCGCGTTCGAGCGCTTCCTGCGCCTGCCCTTCACGCTGCCTGAGGAGCAGCTGACGATCGGGGTCGAGCGGCTGGCCGAGGCTGATGCGCGGCTCCACGCCCGTCTGCCGCGCGGGCGCGATTCGCTGGCTGCGGCGCTGGAGGCGGATCGGCTGATTTAGGGGGGCATTCTCCGCCGGGCGCCGTCATCCCAGCGAAGGCTGGGATGACGGGCCTGCTTGCGCACCCTATCCTGAGATGCCAGCTTCCGCTGGCATGACGGAACACGCCAAATAATAAGGGCCGCGCAGGGGATTTCCCGCGCGGCCCTTATTGAACCCAAGGGGCTTTTACGCGGCCTTCTTGTCAGCCTGATAGCGCTCGATTGCTTCCAGCGTGATGCGGCGCGCGTCTTCCGCGCCGCCCCATGTGCCGATACGCACCCACTTCTGCTTTTCCAGATCCTTATAGTGGGTGAAGAAATGTTCGATCTGCTCCATCACGATGCCGGGCAGATCGTCCTTTTCATCGACGTCGCTATAATATGGGAAGGTCTTGTTGTCGGGAACGCAGACCAGCTTTTCGTCGCCACCCGCTTCATCTTCCAGATTGAGCACGGCGATCGGACGAGCGCGCACGACCGACCCGGGCACGAAGGGCGAACGGGCAATGACCAGCGCGTCGAGCGGATCGCCATCGGGCGACAGGGTGTGCGGCACGAAGCCGTAATTGGCCGGATAGCGCATCGGGGTATGCAGGATGCGATCGACGAACAGCGCGCCCGACGCCTTGTCGAATTCATATTTCACAGGCTCGCCGCCAATCGGCACTTCGATGATGACGTTCAGGCTGTTGGGCGGATCGTCCCCAACCGGGATCAGTTCGATATTCATGGACTTCAAGCCTTTTGATGCAAATTGGCGTTGCGGGTGATTATGTCCTTGGTTTGAGCAGCCGATCGAGGCTGCCTTCACCCTCTCCTGATTTTTCGAGGCGCGGATAGCGCAGGCCGCCGGAATAAGCGAGCGTCAAAGTGCGGTAATATCTGTCCTGCTTGACGATGATCTGCATCGGCTTGGCGGCCTTCAGCGCTGCCTTGAACACCTCGCCCGAATATTCGTCCCCGTTGATCGCGACGATCTTCGTGCCGACCGCCAGCCCCGCCTTGAACGCGGCGCTGTCCCAGACGACGTTGGAGACTTCGCCGTCGCCCTTGACGATCAGGCCAACGCCGAAGCTCTGGTCGATATTCTTGCCCTCGGCGGCCTTGGTGAAGGCGTTTGGCGTGTCGCCATAGACCAGCTTGTAGCCGCCCATGGCAAAGCCGCCCTTGGGCGTCTCGCGCGTCGTGCTATCGACATATCGCGCGAAGAATCCGGCCCAGTCATAGGGCGCAACCCCGTTCAGCGTCTTGATGACATCGTCGCGATTATAGACGACCTGACCCCAATCGCCGGGGTTTATGCCAAAGAAAGCCTTGGCGAAATCGTCGAGGCCCTTTGCCCCGCGCGTCTGCCTGCGGATGATCGCGTCCGCTTCCAGCCAGATCATCAGCCCTTCATTATAATAGTCCTCCGACCGCTGCCAGCTCGTCCAGCCCTTGGGACGGCGAGCGGAAATGATCGGATCGTGGGTGGTATCCTCCATCGGCCGCCACTCGCGCCCGCGCGTCGTGTCGAGCTTGGCCGCGATATGAGCATAGGCGTCCAGCGTCTCCTGTTTGGAAAACAGGCCCGACCGCGCGCCCAGCACATAGCCCCAAAATTGCGTCTGCCCTTCATAGACCCACAGCAGATTGTCCTGCATCGGCACGTTGAAGTCGGGCGTCCACAGCAGGTCCGGGCGGCGGAATTTGCCGTCCCAGCTATGGGTGAACTCATGGGGCAAAAGGTTGCGGTCGAGTAGCGCCTCGCCATCCCCCCACTTCTTGAAATAGCCCGGCTCGACCTGATTCTCCGATGATCGATGATGTTCAAGCCCGATGCCGCCCATCTCGTCGGTGATGGCGAACAGGAAGTCATAATGATCGAAATGATAGGTGCCGAAGAGGGCGCCCGCTTCATCGACCAGCTTCTTGTGCCTGGCGATCTGGTCTGGCTTGGCCTCCAGCTCGTCGGCATCATCGGCGACGATATTCAGCGTGACATTATGGCCCAGGTCCACCGGCTTGAAATAGCGTCCGGCGAATACTGGCGAATCCTGCAATGCTTCATAGTCGATCGTTTCATAAGCGACGGTCGATCCGGTCTTCCGCCCGCGCAGCGCGGTGGCCGCCTGCCAGCCATCGGGATAGGTCACCGTGGCCTGAACCGGAATCTGCCTAGTATAATAGCCTGCGGGATAGAGCGAGACCGACTCCCACTGGATATTCAGCATCTTGGGCGTGACGACGACGCGTCCCTGACTGGATTGCGTGGCCGACAGGAACTGGAAGGAAGCGGTGATTTCCCGCGTGCCCTGCGGTACGTCGATGACGAATCCGTAGACGTTGAGCGGATCGCGCTTCCAGCCGACCGGCTTGCCATCGGCGGTAAAGGTCAGGCCGCTGATCTTCTCGATCTGGCCGCGCGGCGCATGGTTGCCCGGCAGCCATTCGGGCACCAGCAGGGTCATTGGCCCGCTCGACGCGACGGGGATATGCTCCTTCACCCGGAGGATTCGTTGAGTCGTGTCGGTCGCGTCCACCTCCAGCCGGATGGTGCCGCCGGGGTAGGGGATGTCGCGCGGCGCGGGGCTGGCGTCATTCACCGACAGGGCGGCGGGCCTTGACCTCACGGTATCCTGAGCGGCGAGCGGGGTGATGATGGCTGTGGAAAGCAGGAAAGCGGCAGCAAGGCTGCGGATCATGGCTGTCTCCGTGAAAGACGTGGCAGGAATTGCCTCATGAACTCAGCATGACGAACCAAAATCTATGCGTCCACCGCGAAGAACAGCTATGAAATTATCTGACAAAAAAAGCGCGTTTCCTTGAGCCTTCTTTGCCGTTAAAGGCGCATCCCCATGGCGAAAATTGAAACCCCGCGCCCGGTGCGCGGCACGCAAGACATGCTGGGGGGCACGGCGGAAGCGTTCCAGGAACGTTTCGCCCATGTGGTCGCGACCTTTGACCGGGTCCGCAGGCTCTATGGCTTTCATCGCGTTGAAGTGCCGGTCTTCGAAGCAACGGCGGTGTTCGCCCGGTCGCTTGGCGAAAGCACTGACGTCGTTTCCAAGGAAATGTACACGTTCGACGATCGTGGCGGCGACAGCATAACCCTGCGTCCCGAGTTCACCGCCGGGATCGCGCGCGCCTATATTACCGAAGGCTGGCAGCAATATTCGCCGCTCAAAGTGGCGACCCACGGACCGCTCTTCCGCTATGAGCGCCCCCAAAAGGGCCGTTTCCGCCAGTTTCACCAATTGGATGCCGAGATCATCGGCGCGGGCGAGCCGGGCGCGGATGTCGAATTGCTGGTCTTTGCCGACCAGTTGCTGCGCGAGCTTGGCGTATCCGATGGCGTCACTCTGAACCTCAATACGCTGGGGGACGCGGCCAGCCGTGACGCGTGGCGCGCCGCGCTGGTCGCCCATTTCGAGGCGCATCGCGATCAGCTGTCGGAGGACAGTCTCGACCGTCTGCATCGCAATCCGCTACGCATCCTCGACAGCAAGGACCCGCGCGACCGCCCCGTGGCGGACAGCGCGCCGGATATCGACGCTTATCTGACCGATGAAGCGCGCGACTTCTTCGGCAAGGTGACGGCGGGCCTTGATGCGGCGGGTGTGGCGTGGGAACGCGATGCGCGTCTGGTACGCGGCCTCGATTATTACCGTCACACCGCTTTTGAATTCATCACCGATCGGCTGGGCGCGCAGGGCACCGTGCTGGGCGGAGGCCGCTATGACGGGCTGATCGAAAATCTCGGTGGTCCCTCGACCCCGGCCGTCGGCTGGGCTGCGGGGATAGAGAGGCTTGCGATGCTGATCGATGCGCCTGCTGCGGACCAGATCATCGTTACCGTGGTGCCTCTCAGTAGTGCGACTGAAGATCGATCGGTGAGCTATCTCGCAGAGCTTCGTCGCGCGGGAATCGCGAGCGAAATGGCTTTTCGGGGCAATACCAAGAAGCGGATGCAGCGCGCGCAGAACAGCCGCTTCGTTCTGTTCCCCGTCGAGCTCGGTGAGCGCGACGAAGAAGCGCAAGTGGGCAATTTGAGCGCGCTTCATGGTGAAGTGCAGTTGAAAGACATGGTTTCGGGAGAACAGGCGGCGATGCCTTTCTCGGTGGCCATTGAGCGCATCCGGGAAGCTGTCAAAATCTAATGCAGATTTCCGCCGAACGCATCGCGCAGATCGAAGCGCGCCGGGACGAGGTGCAGGCGTCGATGACGCGCGCCGACCTCGCGCCCGAGGAGTTCGTGCGGCTTTCCAAGGAATATGCGGAGATTGAGCCAGTGGCCCGCGCCGCGCATGAGGTGCGGCGGCTTCGGCAGGAGTTGCAGGCCCTCGAATATATGGCGGGCGGCGATGGTGCCGAGGCGGATGCCGCGATGCGCGAGATGGCGCAGGAGGAAATGCAGCTGATCAAGAGTCAGCTGCCGGATGCCGAACGCGCCCTGGCACTTCAACTGCTTCCCCGCGACGCCGCCGACGCGCGCCCGGCCATGCTGGAAATCCGCGCTGGAACGGGTGGCGATGAGGCCGCGCTCTTCGCCGGTGACCTTTTCCGCATGTATCAGCGCTATGCTGATGCACAGGGCTGGAAGATGGAGATGATCTCCGCCAATGCCGCTGAAGTCGGCGGCTTCAAGGAAGTCGTGGCCAGCATCAACGGCATCGGCGTTTTTGCCAAGCTCAAGTTCGAAAGCGGCGTCCATCGCGTGCAGCGCGTGCCCGTCACCGAAAGCGGTGGGCGTATCCACACCTCTGCCGCGACCGTCGCGGTGCTGCCTGAACCAGAGGAGGTCGATGTGCAGATCGCCGACGGCGACCTCAAGATCGACATCTACCGGGCATCGGGCGCAGGCGGGCAGCATGTGAACACGACCGACAGCGCCGTGCGTATCACGCACTTGCCGAGCGGCATCGTGGTGACGCAGCAGGACGAACGATCGCAGCACAAGAACAAGGCCAAGGCCATGCAGGTTCTCCGCGCCCGGCTTTACGAAGCGGAGCGGGAACGCACGCAAAGCGAGCAGGCGGGCGCGCGCAAGGCGATGGTCGGGTCGGGCGACAGGTCCGAACGCATTCGCACCTATAATTTCCCGCAGGGCCGCGTGACGGATCACCGCATCAACCTGACCTTGCACCGGTTGCCGGAAATATTGGAAGGGCCGGGGCTCGCTGAAGTCATCGATGCGTTGATCGCCGAGGATGAGGCCGCGCGCCTCGCTCAGCTGGACGGCATCGGGTGAGCATCGCCCAGGCGCTTCGCGATGCGGCTGCCCGGCTCCAAAATGTCAGTGATACAGGGCGTCTCGACGCGGAACTGCTCCTCGCCCATGCGCTGGGCATCAGTCGCAATGAATTGCTACTTCGCCAGCAAGACCTCACGGTGCCTTCCGGCTTTGGCGCGCTGGTTGACCGGCGGTTCGAAGGCGAACCCATCGCCTACATCACCGGCGTGCGCGATTTCTGGACGATCAGCCTGCGGGTGACGCCCGATGTCCTAATCCCGCGCCCAGACACCGAAACGCTGATCGAGGCCGCGATTGACCATTTCCAAGGCCGCGCACCGGCACGCGTCCTGGACCTTGGCACCGGATCGGGCGCGCTGCTGCTCGCGGCCTTGGATCACTGGCCGCAGGCGACGGGCATCGGCGTGGATAGCTCCACCGCCGCGCTCGCCGTTGCCCGGGCCAATGCCGAACATCTCGGGCTTGCCGGGCGCGCGGCCTTTCAACTGGGCGACTGGGCTGAGGGGATAGCTGAACGGTTCGACCTCATCTTGGCTAACCCGCCCTATATTGAAAGCGACGCCGACCTTGCGGGCGATGTGTTGCATGAACCCGCAAGCGCCCTCTTTGCCGGTGTCGACGGCCTGGACGACTATCGACGTATCGCGCCCATGATCGCCCGGCTGCTGGCCGAAGGCGGCATGGCAGCGATCGAGATCGGTCATGACCAGAGAGAAAGCGTGTCCGCCCTGCTTCAGGAACAGGGACTTGGCGTGGCCATGCGCAAGGACATGGCGGGACATGACCGTTGCCTGGTCGTTACTCATTCTCCACAGCTTTGAGCGCTCCTGATCCTCGTGCTGATCAGCCTGCGAACCGAACGCGCCGGAATTGCTCGGGGGCAAGTGAAATTTGCTTGGTTTATCCCGCCAAAGACACTACATGAGGAGCAGGGACGGCATTATCCTGAGGATCTGCCCTGTGGGCTTAGCCGAGAAAAGGCCGTTTTCCCGCTCCTTCAAAGTCACGACGGCGCTGCTGCGCAGGCGCCTCTGGCAGCGTAAGGGCAAGGGCTGTCGCGCAGCCCCTGTCCGGCGGAGCCCTACCCGGCCTGATAAGCAGGCCGTGCTTTAGGATAGCGACTGACTGATGATTTCAGTGAATGATGGCAAAGTGAACGCAAGGACCAGGTCTTGATCAACAACAGGCAGGCCGGTCGCCGGAATCGCGGCCGGAACAACAATAACGGACGTCCCAGCGGCGGTAACCGGGGCGGTGGCGATAGCGGCAACCGGATTGACAACCGCGCACGCGGCAACGCGGTCCAGCTTCTGGAAAAATACAAGAATATGGCTCGTGACGCCCAGATGGCGGGCGACCGGGTTAATGCGGAATATTATCTGCAGTTTGCCGATCATTATTTCCGCGTGCTGGCCGACAATCGCGCCCGGCAGGAGGAGCAGCAGCAGCGCTACCGCCGACCGGAAGACAATGGCGATTATGAAGGCGATGATTTTGACGCTCCGGAATATGCGGGCGATGATAATCGTGGCGAGCCGCAGCAGCAGCAGCATTTCGAGCGTGGCTATGAAGGCGATCGTCGCCGGGATCAGCCGCGTGACCAGCAGGACAATCGCGACCGGAATCGTCGGGATCGGCCGCGCCGGGACCGCCCTGCCTATGAAGCAGCCGAGCGACAGGAAATGGAAGCGCCAGAAGCTCCCGCGCCTGTGGTGGAGCGTTCGCCCGCGCCTCAGCCCGAAGCGGAAGCTGCGGCAGCGCCTGAAGCGCCCCGCGCCCGCCGGGGCCGTCCCCGCAAGGCCGATACAGCGAAGTCGGAGGGCAGCGAAGGACTGGATCTTTCCGTCCTGCCGCCGTCGATCGCGCGTGCCGACAATGACAGCGAGCCAGCCGCAGAGGAAGCGCCGCGCAAGCGCACTCGCCGCGCGCGCCCGGCTGCCGAAGCGGCCGAATGATCTAGCGTTCTGCCTCGGACAAGCGGCGGGATAGAAATAAGGGGAGTGGCGTTCGCGCCGCTCCCTTTTTCATATTCGACCAGTAGCAATTCAGCGCGTGGGCAAAACCCGGGGCCGATGCTGGTCGTCCAGAGCGACGAAGGTGAAGAGGCCGCTGGTAAGGTCGATCTGCTGCTGATCCGCCCCGCGCGTTGCCACCACATCGACACGAATGCCCATCGAGGTCCGCCCGCGGCGCTCCTCATGCGCATAGACCGTCACAATATCGCCAAGCAGCATTGGCGATATGAATTTCATCCCGTCGATCGCGACGGTCGCCACCGCGCCTTCGGCCAGTCGGCCCGCTACGATGCCGCCCGCAATATCCATCTGGCTTAATATCCACCCGCCAAAAATATGGCCGTTGGTATTGATCTGGGTGATGCCGGGAACCACCCGCAGAACCAGTTCGCCCCTTTTTTCAGTCATCGATCGATACCTCGTCCTTCAGCGGGTCCATGACCTGATCGTCGTGTCCTGTCCCGCTCGACAGGAACACGAGCGCCATCAATCCGGTCCCCAGCATGAAGGTCAACCAGACCCCGATGATGGTGGCCAGAACCATGTGCAACGGCATCGGTCCAGCCCATATCCGCAAGCAGACAAGCGCAACGCCGACGCACAGCGCGCCGCCGATTGCCATCCAAAACATGATGCGGC